>CAWCJC010000002.1:0-386321 GCA_963795835.1 Bryobacterales bacterium
GCGGCATTCGTGAACGAATATAGGGTGCGTGTAAAAGCGCTCGCGGGTCTCAAAAACGTGGGAGACCCGGGCCGCTACAAATTGCAGCACAACAGATGCTGGAAAGCTGTAGCGCCGCACTGCGAGCGAGATGACTACGTGCCAACCGGATTTAGGCCGTACGGAGCCGAGACATTTGCTGTAACGGGCTACGTTTTCGGGTTGGATCTCGCGGCTGAGGATCGCAAGGCTCTGATTGCCTTTCTTAAGACGCTCTGAGTCGCACACATAGAAGCGGTTCTGCCGTGGACAAATTAAATGTGATGGGAATCGATCCCTTCGAAGTTCGAACCGGGATAAGAAGGGCAGATCGAAGGTGCAACTGCAGATGCCGTTCGTAGAGTGCCAGCGGAGGCGCTGGCATTCAGCTCGGTGCAAGTCCTAGGAATACAATCAGTTCCAAACTGCCCCGAAAACCGTTACTCCGTTTTCCGTCAAATTGTGATCTGCAATGTGCTTGTAAGCTATTGAAAAGATGGAGCGGGAGACCGGGTTCGAACCCGCGACGTCCAGCTTGGGAATCCAAAGGTCGTTTGACAATAAAGAACTTATGGGCCGTTGGCGGTGATTTCTGAACATCACGGACCACGCAGAATCAGCAAGTTGCGAGTTTGTCGGCCTTAACGCAGTAATCGCAGTAACGGAAGGCAACTGTTTTTAGCTCCTCTCCTTCAGCTTGAATTGTCTCGCCTTTGACGCGCCTATTCGGCGTGGCGTTGAGCGAGGTAATCTTTTGGAAAAGGAAAGTAGATGGATCGCTAAACATGGCGATCTCAATAGAGGCTTTCAGCCTGCCAGAACAGTCCTTCAAAACCTTCCAGGGAACCTGATCATTTCCAAGCAGAAGCTTCGTCAAGCCGAGGCGGTTGCTTGCGTGAGGTTGAAGCGCGAGCAGGCTACCCAGAAACTCGGCTTCGCTTCCAGGCCTTTCGTACTCTGCGGCTTGCCGGTCAAGAAGCCTCAGATTGGTCAACTCCTGCACGAGCGGCGTAACGGAAGTTTCCTCCTTCAGGTTACTGGTCATCCATCTTATGGGTTGCCGTGGGGACAGGATCGGCTAGTCCCGATCTTCCTGGCAACCTTGGCTATTCGCCAGCAAAGCCGGGTGATTCACTTCCGCAGTGCGGCCGAGATGCTGGACACTTTCGGCATGCAGCAGGGGGGTACGCAGTATCGGCGATTAGTCGCGGCGTTTCAACGTATTTTCGGAGCGACTATATTTTTCGGGACCGACACTCAGCGAGAGAGAGCAACGGTCGTGCATCGCGCCAGGTTCAACTTTATGAGCGAGGCCCGAATCTGGTACTCCCGCGACTTCCGAACAAGAGACGCTTCCGTGCGGTTTTCAGAACGAGATCGTACTCAGCGAAGAGTTCTTCAAGGAGATCCTGGAACACCCGATTCCGACGGACATGGAAGCGGCGAAAGCTCTGTCGTGTTCGCCGGCGGCGCTCGATCTGTTTACATGGCTTTCTTACCGGTGCTTCGTAGCAAAGGGCAGAGAACGTGTTCCGCTCTTTGGAGAGACCGGATTGGTAAACCAGCTCGGGAGTGCCGAGTACACCAGGCCGAGGAAGTTCAGGGAAAGACTGGAAGGCTGGCTGGACTTAGTTCGCGCGTTATGGCCTGACTGCCCGGCGAGAATCGATTCCGACGGAAGTGGATTGTGGGTGGACCGGGCAAACGCGGTATTGACGGCGGAGGTGGCGAATGCACGCAAGTAAGCAAGCGCATGCAATCTGGCCCGTCTCTCTGAAAAGAATCGAACAGACCGTGGCGGCTCACCTCGGGCCCGGGCGGGTTGGCGGTAGCGCTCAACCCGCTTGTTTCAGCCGGCAAGTCTCTATGTATCTGGCGCGGCACGTGGGCTGTTGGAGTCTGCAACAGATTGGCCGCTTCTATAACGGCCGCCACCACACAACGGTGCTTCACGCCGTTGAGAAGATTGAAGTACTGAAACGGAGCGAACGAGCGGTCGATTTGCTCATCGAGGATCTGATTATGGCACTCGCGCCTGAACCCGAACAGAGTCAGATGGCCGGCGTCAACTCGGGAACCAGAGCCTTGCTTGTAGACGCTGTCGCTTCGCGGGTCATTGAGCGACTTACGGGATTGGAAAGGCATAGTGTACCAATCGTGGTACAGTCAGGAGATGGGCGTTGCCGAAGCTGATCCCGGAAATACCGGTTCAGTTTTTTCAAACTGCCGCAGGAAAGGAGCCAGTGCGTGATTGGCTGCGGACACTCGACGTAGAGGATCGGCAGACCATTGGTCAAGATCTGATGCGGGTTCAAATTGGTTGGCCAATCGGAATGCCGCTTGTGCGTAGTCTGAAAGACGGTCTTTGGGAACTTCGCTCCGATCTCCAAAGCAATAAGACATCACGTCTCTTGCTTTGCTTTCACCAGAGCCAGCTGATTGTGCTGCATGGATTCATCAAGAAAACTCAGAAGACACCAGCGAGTGATTTGGATCTCGCTCGACGAAGAATGATGGAGGTGACAGGTTGACCAAGAATAATCCGCACATCGGAACTTCAATAGAAGATTTTTTACGGGAAGAGGGGATTCTAGAAGAGGCCCGTGCCGTTGCCATCAAAGAAGCTGTCGCGTTTCAGGTGCAACAAGCAATGCATAAGGAGAAAATCAGCAAGATCGAAATGGCCCGTCGGATGAAAACGAGCCGAGCAGCCCTCGACCGATTCCTTGCACCCGGTAGCGCTTCAGTGACACTGCAGACCCTAACCCGTGCCGCCCGTGCGATCGGGCGCGACTTGCGGATCGAGCTGGTTTAGGTTCCCTAATGAATACCTTTTGCATAAATTTCGTGGCAGTCCTTCAATTAGGGCATGACCGCCGCACGTTGAGAAAGAAGGTAGGCCACACGCGTTTTCGCTTGCGTCTCAACAACCGCAATTTTCTTCAAGGGCAAGCCTCCGTATTCCTCGTATGAGTACAAAGGCTGCCCTGTATCAGACACCCCGACAGTAAGCATTTCCACTGACTTTGTCTCAGCTGGCAGTCTAGCTCCAAACCAACGGTTGTCGTCTTGCTGCCGCCATGTTACAAAAGCCAACATTGAGCCCTGCGGGTAGTCCCCTTCGCTGTGTTTCCTGGTATAGCTAACAGCCGTGTCATTTCCGAATAAGGTGGACATTGTGGATTCCTGTTGGTCGGTCCCGCACGTGATCACACGCCATTGCAGCGGGTTAATAGGAAGTTCACCGCTGCTTGCTGCCTTATTCTTAAGCATCGCTCCACCTACTGAACGAGAATCTGTACAGTTGGCGAGAAGCAAGAGCATCATTGGCGTCGTCAGCAGCAACAGCCGGTTCATTGGATACTCCTCGCAAAGCGAACTGGGATGGTAAATACGTAATCATTCTGTCGTTGGGGCATATGGCAGGTGACGCACTCGGCGGCAAAATCGGGACTGTTGCCGTAAGGCTTTAGTTGCATACCCTCCCATTCCGCCCAACCCCACCCTGCGGTGGAAGCGAACCTTACTCTGTCTTTCGTCATGAAGCCAACTTTCAGAAATGCTCCAGCTCTCACGACACCGCGTTGATCGGTCTGCTGGTGCCACCCCACTTTGGCGAATGTTGTTCCGTCCGGCCACGGGTTGGTGTTGTTGTTGGCAATCGCCTTCATCGCGACCTCATTTCCGAGAATGACTCGCAGCGTATTGGCATCAAACCGGGTGGTTGAATTCACGACCTTCCAATCTTTGTACTGCGGCATGAACGCAATTCCATTCGGGGAATCTTTTACCTTCACCGTTTTGTCCGAGGCCTTCACCCAATCGACGAATTCCATGTCCGCGAATTTAGCCGCGCTCTCGGATGCAGTTACAAGTGCTTTCGGACGCAAGTAGTTCTGCAGGATACTCAGTTGTTCCGGGGTCACAGCTGACCCAGGATGGAGCCGCGTATACGAACGGAGCGGCATTCTGCCATCCTTGACGAAGTTCACCGCCTGAAACAATGCAGCCCTTTGCTTTTCTTCCGATTGCGCGCCCAGATCAGAGAAGTTCAGGTGCTTTCGCGCTTGCGTGACGTCTCTTGAGACAAGCCAATAGACTGGAACGACTTGGTCGAACCACGAAAGCCGCCTTTCGGTGGAATGGCACGGATAACACGATGTGTAAAGGATCTGCTTCACCTCGGCGGGAGCCTGAAGTTCTGCGGTGGCCGGCCCGCTGGGTATGTCGGGCCGCACCAGTTGGAAGCCCAAGAAAAAGAGGCTTATTGCTGCTAAGACTTTGACTAACATTGAGGTTCCTCTTGTGGCGGAATGCCGTTTCCGTCACGATAACCACGTTATTCGAATGCGCCGTAGAGCATTTACGCAATAGTGCGATTGGTTGTTAGATCGTGCGAGGATTTATTTGTTTGTGGACAGCTCAGATCTGGATGGTCCAGCAAGACTCGTTCTATTTCTTCGATCCTGCGAGAGTGACGTCCTTCGCCAGAGAAGCCAATCTCCAGCCATAGGGCGACGATGGTGACGGTTTCTTCCGCGGTTACAAACCCCGCGCCAATCGACAAAACATTAGCGTCGTTGTGCTCACGCGACAAAGTGATGATGCCTCTATTGCACTCGTTTGTCCCGCCATACCAAACGGTCGCGCGAACTCCTGGAAAGCGATTCGAGACCATTGCCTCGCCTTGTCCGCTATGACCGAATACGATGGCGCGGTCTTGAGTGGGGTTGCGCGCCACGGCAGCCGCCGCCCGAGCGACAAGGAGGGGATAATCGTCCGTGGCATCAAAGGCTGCCGCCCCGCAGTCGACAATCTGGTACACGTTTCCGGCTGCGCAAGAAGTTAAAAATGCTTTCACCCGCTCTTTCAGGGCGAAGCCGGCGTGATCTGTGGCCAAGTAGATGTTCATAAGGGCGGCCTCTCGACGTTTGCCAGAAGAAATACAAGACCTTCCGCAATGGTTGGGTGGGTATAGATGCCGTCGCGCAAAACCGTATACGGCAAGTTGCCCAGCATGGCTGTTTGCACGGCCGCCAAGAGTTCACTTGCCTCTACTCCGAATGCGGTGAACCCCAGTATTCGATCCGAATTCACATCGATCAACATCTTCATAAAGCCGCGAGGTTCAGAGACAGTCCGGGTCCGAAGCACAGCAGCCATGGGTAGCTTCGCCAGCCGGTACGCTATGCCGTCGCGCTTCGCTTGAGTTTCATTCAATCCGACTCGCACTAACTCCGGATCCGTGAACATACAGTAGGGAATCAGGCGATTGCTCGTGGTTCGATGGCCGCCGCTCAGGTTGTCTCGTACAATGCGGAAATCGTCAAATGCCGCGTGGGTGAACTGTGGGGTGCCGGCACAATCGCCCACAGCCCAAACGTTAGGGGCCGTGGTTTCCAGGCGTTCGTTTACTTTGATGTATCCGTTAGGCCCGAGTTCCACACCCGCCTTGTCCAGACCCGCGGAGGATGTGTTCGGAACACGTCCCGCAGCCACAAGGATATGAGTGCCCGTCATCTCTCGCCTGCCCTCCGCCGTCTCCAGATCGAGCGAAACTTGTTCGCCCGAACGCCCCTGTACGTTATGGATTCTGCTGTTCAAAGCTATCTCGATACCCTCGTCCCGAAACAAATCCGCTATCGCCGCACTGGTATCGGGATCTTCCTGTGCGGCAATTTGCGGGCTTCGCTCCAGGATCGTTACTCTCGATCCGAACCGGCGCATTGCCTGAGCGAATTCAAGACCCACATAGCCGCCCCCGATCACAATCAAATGGGCGGGCAAGGTATCCAGTTCAAGCGCCTCAACATGCGTCATGGGCTTCGCCGCCTGAAGCCCGGGAACATCTGGGATAGCCGCACGTGTGCCCAGGCTGAGAATTACGATCTCGCCCGATACCAACCGCATGCCCCCGGCGTTCAGTTTCACTTCCGCTGTCCGTTCGCCGATGAATTGCGCCTCACCCATGATGAGTTCGGCGCCGCTGGTGTGGAACCGCTTCATATGAACGGCAATCAGGTCATCCACCATGCGCTGCTTGCGCCACAGAACTGCCTTCATGTCCGTTGTCAGCGGTTCACCAATTAACCCGAACTCCTTCGCACGCCGGGCGTAAGCGGCGACCTTGGCGCTGTGAATGACGTTCTTACTCGGAAGACAAGCTATGTTCGGGCAGGAACCGCCGATCAGTTTGCGTTCCACCAGTGCGGTTTTGCGGCCCGCCTCGGCCAGTGTCCACGCCAGATACTTGCCCGCTTCTCCACTGCCGATAATCAATACGTCATATTGCTCAGTAGTCATAGATACGCGTCCATTTAAAGGTCGATCTCCACGATGCCTCTCGGCCGTGAGCAGCATATCAGCAGGTTGCCCGCGGCTGGCATCTGGAGCGGGTCAGGGTCGTAATCTACCGCGCCTCCCACAAGAGCGCACTCGCACGTGTGGCACACACCGGTACGGCAAGACCACCTGACGGGGACCTCGCAAGCTTCCGCAAACTCTAGCAGGCTATGGAAGCGCGCGTCCCAGGGAAGCGTCAACCCGCTTCGAGTAAACGATACCAAGGGACCAGCGCCCGGAACGCCCGCCGGCGGATGTGCCCGATGTTCTGGGACTGCGGCGATTCCAGGCGTAAGAGACGGATCCGGCCCGAAGGTTTCGGTATGAACTTTCGACGAGTCAGTGCCACGCTGCACAATCGCGGTCCTCATATCCCGCAGAAACGACGAAGGCCCGCACATGTAAACGTTGGCGTCTATCGGTATGTGCAGTCTGTCCAGCAACGCGCCATCTAAGTGTCCGGCGGAATCATAATCGATGCCGAGCCGGTCGCCAGTTTCAGGTTTGCTATAGACCACATGACTCTGAGCACCGGGTATTGACTTCAGCAACTCGCTGCACTCATGAGCAAAGGGATGTGACTCTCGATTCCGCGCTGCGTATAACCACCAGAGTTGGCGGCTTGTTCCGGATGCAACTGCGTGGAGCATGGCCAGGACCGGGGTGGCGCCAATGCCTGCGCTAATGAGCACGATTGGATTGTTTCCAGGCCGCAAGACGAAGTTTCCCCTTGGCGCACTTACCTCAAGCATTTGGCCAGCCTTCACTTGCTCATGCACGTAGCTGCTTGCCACTCCGTTGGCTTCTTTCTTCACGCTCACGCGATAGGCGTCCGCACCCGGGGCACTTGAGAGCGAATAGTTCCGCAGAATCGCCGGAGCATCGGGTTTCACTTGCAGCTTCAAAACCATGAACTGCCCGGGCAGCGCATGCGGCAAAAGAGCTTTGCCGGGATCACTGAGCGACAACGAAACGACACTCGCCGTCTCTCGATCCACTCTGGAAACCTGCATGGGACGGAAGCCGGACCAAGCTGGCACTGCGCCCGCATCACTTGAGGACTCATCGGCTAAAGCCTGGAAGGAACCTTTCCAGCCCGCACTCAACGCGGGAATCCGCAGCGCTCGTTGCAGTTGTTCCGGCGTATGGCCAGGCAGATACAACAGCGCATCGATCTCGGCGACGGTCATGCGCTCAGGACCCTCGAATACTTTGATGATTTCGTCGCCCGCGCCTACGTCACCCTCCCGCAGTACCCGGAAGTAAAAGCCGGGGCGGTGATGGGCGACCACGAGTGCGGCCATATCGGGCTGGTCCATTCTGATGCCGAGCCGATAGCAGGTCACGCGCGGCTGCGTCACCTCCAGCAGCGTTGTCCCGATCTGATACCGGTCGCCGATGCAGGCTTCATCGTCCGCCAAGCCTTCCACCGTGAAGTTCTCGCCGAACTGCCCCAAGGTGAAATCAGTCCGCCCCAGTTGCTGCTCCCAGTAGCGATAAGAGTCCTGCTGGTACACCATCACCGCGCGGTGTTCGCCGCCGTGCCCGGCCAAGTCTCCCTGTCCATCTCCGTCCACGTTGAGCCGCCGAACCAATCGCCGCCCTTGAACCGGCTGCTTCCAGATGGCTGTGTGAACGGTCTCGCCGCGCCAAGCGACGTCACGGGGAAGACTTGCGTTAACTGAGATAAGCTTCGCCATGGTGCCCTCTGCGACCTTCCGAAACGCGATGGCCCAAGCAGACGAACGCCCGGCGCAAATACGCTTCTAACAATCGTGAGTCTACATTCAACAACTTTGCGCATAGCTCGGCCGGTAGTCCAGCGAGAATTCTCAGTACGAACGAACGCCGGAGAGGACCGGCCAGTTTCAGCACGTTCTGTAACTCGGGGGGCAAGTAAGAAGCGGCCGCAAAGGATACTCCTTCAATGCTGGTGCCTGCGGCGGTCTGTACTATCTTCAGGAACAGGCATTCGGCGGATTCAATCGCGGGTTTCCATGATTCCAGGGCTAACAACACCGCGGCCTCGGCTGCCTCCATATTGCCGGTAAGAAGATATGAAACGAGAAACGCTCTGTCCAGTTCCATGTCAGTCCCCCGCGCCGCCTCAACGTAAAACCGATCGCTTAGATCATAGCGATCAGTGCCTCTCGGCAGAACACCGGAGCTAAGCATTGCGACGATACTCCGCGGGGGTCATTTCGAGATGCTGACGAAAGACATTGGTCATATGTGACTGGCTGGAAAAGCCACACGACATCGCCACGTCGATAATGCTCGCATTCTTTGTCCGGAGAGAATCCTGAGCCCGCTTGAGACGCAAACTGAGGACATATTGGTGGGGAGTCATGCCAGTAGCGGCGCGGAACATCCGCAGAAAGTGGGCGCGGCTATAGCCACTTTCTTGCGCCAGGCTTTTCAGGCTTAAGCCAGTATCCAATTGAGCTTCAATTTTGTCACGCACTCGGTTCAGTATGCGCAACGGAAGAGGCGAGACACCGCCTTCTGGGCGAGGGTTGATGCCGCAATCGAGACAGACATAACGTGTGGCAAGCGCGTGTGCGAGTGAGTCGACGTAGAGCCGCCCCATGGGCGCATCCGCCTCAAGTTCATCCGTCAGCATCCCGAGCAGGCATCGGATTGGCTTGTCCTGTATACCAGGCCGGAACATTGACGCAGGTTGGCAGCGGCTATCCAACTCTTCAATCACACCACGCGTGAACTCTTCTTCCAGCGCACAATGCATGAATTCCGAGGAGGTATGCAGCCGGATATCCGGAACCGGCCCCGGCGGTGTGGTCATGATAGAACCCGGCCGGTTCAGGCAAGCCACATAATCGCCCGATGCGGTGCGATGTTCGAACCGCGAGGGCGGCCCGATGTTGAGTGAAATTACGGCGCGGTCAATTGAAGCTGCCGCGCGTTGGCCTGGAGAAGTCGAATGCTTTTCAAGAAGAAGGCCCTGCCACTGCAGGGGCATGCTGGTGCGGATGATGCGCGTGGGTCCCGGTGCGATGGCCAGCAGCGGGGACACGGGATTGGCTGAGACATTTGTAGTGCGATGCTGAACTTCCATTGCTCTGACCTCTGGTCCGATTCGGAATGTCTATCCGACATTCGTGAGCTAATTGTGCCGCCGGTTCCGGGCGCATCAAACCCCAATTGGTCAAGTACCCGGTTCATCAAATCGCGGCGCTTATCACTCCCACTTTTGGGTAAGCTAGAGCTCATCCGGTCTGCGTTGCCGTACATCGATATGCTTCCTGCCGAACAGTCTGGCATCCACGGAGTGTGCGCCGGGTCCAAGCATCGCCAAAGCCGCCGCGACGCTGGCAAGAATGAGGGAGACACCGGGATGGCCAGATTGGCGATAGAGCGAGACTGCGATCCACATCTCGATTAGCGCAACCATGGTGGCCGCTAATGGGGTCCATAAGCCGATCAGAATCAGGCTTGACACAATAGCTGCCATTACTTGGGGGCTGCCATAAGAGGCGAATGATCCCGCATTGTGAATCAGAGCGGCGGTGGTAATTACCCTCAGCAACAGCAAACCCCGGCCCGGCCATCCGTTAGCAAAATTCGAGAATAGCCGTTGCAGAATCGTCCCTTCTACAAGCTATTAGGTCCTTAAGAGAATCGACACACCGATTCGTCTATTTGTTCTGTCCCCCATTCAGGGGATCTAGAGTTCAATGATTCCTCGTTTCACCCCGATGGTCACGGCATGTGTACGGTCATTTGCGCCAAGTTTGCCAAGAATGTTGGTCACGTGGCTCTTTACAGTTTCCTCGCTAATGGAAAGCCGGCCGGCTATTTCTTTATTCGCGTTGCCAGTGGAGATCAGCCGGAGCACCTCCATTTCTCTTGAAGTCAAATTTTCAACGGTGACGTGAGCTGCCAACTCGGCTGCCACCTCAGGAGGAATTCGCTTCTCGCCCGCATGAACGCCACGTATGTTCTCCACGAGTTCTCGGTGCACGTGTCCTTTCAGCAAGTAGCCCCTCGCACCCGCCTTAAGAGCGCGCATCACTTGTGCGTCGCCAGAGTAAGTCGTCAGAACGATAACGCGCGAATTAGGAAATTCAGTTCTAATTCGGGTCAGAGCCTCAATGCCATTCAACACGGGCATTTGCAGATCTAATAAAGTTACATCGGGTCGAATCAATCGAAACTTCTCGACGGCTTCCTGCCCATTAGCAGCCTCCGCTACTACCTTCATATCGCTTTCTGCGTTGACAAGCGCTGCAATTCCTTCGCGCAGAACAGGATGGTCGTCAACCGACAGAACCCGGATCAAGTTAGCCCCGGTGGACATGTTTTCTCCAACGGCGAAATAGGCCGAATCGAGCGTGATTGCCCGTTCCTTCATAAGCTACAGCGCCAGAAACAAATACCTGAACCTCCGTGCCCGCGCCGGCTTCGCTCCAGAAATCTACTTTTGCGCTAATTCGATTGGCGCGCTCTCGAATCCCCGGCAACCCCCAATGTCCAGGCCGTCCACCCATCTTCAAAATCTCTGGATCGATCCCCTTTCCATCATCGCGGAATCGCAGCCGGAGTGAGTGGCGATCGTATCGAACCTCTGCCTCAATCCGATTTGCTTCGGCGTGGCGAAACGCGTTGGTTAATACCTCGTGTGCCATTCGACACGTCTCATCCTGGACGATTGGAGATAGCGGCCGTGGTTGGCCCTCAACTGTCACGCTAAATAGCGGCGAACCGCTTGTCAGCCTCATGAGAACTAGCCAACTCTTTACCCATTGCGGTAAGAGCCTCAGCAATATTGTTTGCAGTGGAGGGCTGGTTGCGTAAATCACTGATTGAGTCCCGGCTCTCCGCGATTGCCTGTTCCGTTCTTGTGATTGCGCCATCCAGAGCTTCCATGGCTTCTTCCGGACGCCGGGGGAGCATATTGCGAGCCGCCTGAAACCGAAACATCAGCCCGTGAAGACTTTGTAACAAAGTATCGTGCAACTCGCGCGCAATGCGCGTTCGTTCAGCGACACGGGTCTCCAGCACGACACCGAATTGATGCTCCAGGCTCCTGATGCGTAGCACGTAAGCCAACCATGTTAATCCGACGAGTACGAACAGGACCAACGCACGGAAAGCTTGCGTCTGATACCAGGCTGGAAGTATTTCAATACCTAATCTAGCCGGGTCACTCCAGCGTCCGTGGTTGGTGGAACCTTCCACCTCGAAGGTATATCTTCCAATTGGCAAAGTGGTATAGGTTGCGATGCGTTGATCGCTTCCCGCCTCCTTCCAGCGATCGTCATGCCCGACGAGTCTGTAGCGATAGTGATTCGTCTCAGGATCGAAAAAGCTTAATGCGGAAAACTCAATCGTGAAGTCTCTCTCCGAGTGGCTGAGGCTGATCGATTTGGTGACTGTAATTGAGTTTGGTAAAAGAGACTTCCGAGCAGGATGAACAGAGACACCGGAAAGTCGAAAATCGGTCAGGGCAACATTGGGTACACCTTTATCAAGGGTGATCCGATCCGGATAGAAAGCCGTGGCGCCACTAAATCCTCCGAAGAATATCTGTCCATCGGGACTCTGGTAACAAGCGCCCCATCCAGACAAGTCTGAGCCTGGCAGGCCATCCGCAACAGAGTAGTTTTCGAATTGTCCAGTTAGCCGGGTTTAGCTTTGGAGACGCCATTATTCGTGCTCATCCAGAGGGCACCCTGATTCTGTTCGAAAATACAGCTAACGACATTACCCGCCAAGCCATCTTTTTCGGTATACGTCGAAAACGTGCCTGCTTTTTTATCGTACTTATCCAATCCGTTCTGGGTTCCGACCCACATGGTTCCGCTCCGGTCGATGTGAATGGAATTGACACGGTTATCGGAAAGCGAAGTGGGATCATCGGGTTTGTTTGCAAACAAAGTGAATCGAAGCGTCTTAGGATCGAAGTGATGCAATCCCGTTTGGGCGCCCGCCCATATGGTGCCGTCCACATCCTCGGCGATCGATTGATAGCCGACCGAGTCTTGCGTATCCGGCATAAAGTTAACAAAGTTTCCGGTTCGCTGATCGAAACGACTGATTCCGCCATAGGTTGCGGCCCAAAGATTCCCGGCCCGATCATAAATCAGCCTCATGATCGGGTTCTTAGCTACGTTTGAGTTGGCGCCGCTTACATATGCGCTCATCTGCCCCGAGTGACGATCGATTCGTTCGAGGCCGCGGTGGAAAGTTCCCGCGAACAGTGCCCCCGAAGGATCTTCACGAATCGAGAGAATCTCGTTCCGTACACCCGATCCGGGCGGCACGGTGTTGCTTCCGGTACGCCGATCAATGCGGTTCAATCCGCCCATAGATCCGATCCAAAGAATTCCTTCGCGATCTTCGTAGATTGAAGTAACTAGCGGATCGACAAGCTCACCCCTGCGATAAGTAAAGTTCTCGAAACTTAGCGGGCCTCTTGTGAAGTAATTGGGTTCGGTGACCTGGAAACACGTCCAAGTGTTCCCCTCCCTATCCTGAAAAATGAAAACCATTTCGTCAGATTCCAGACTTTCCGAGTCCAGCGGATTGTTGTGGTATCTAACAAGCTCCTGTCGATTCGGATCCAGTCTAAGTAGTCCGTGTGATGAAGTTATCCAAAGGGTACCGTCCGGATCCTCGACGATCTGGCCGACGTTGATCTTCTCCGGATCCTTGGCCGTCTGATATAGGATCGAGTGACACTGGACCGCGTCACTGGTCAGATCCCAACTGGCTAAAGAGCATGACAGATTGTCTCCGGCGATCCAAAACACGCCGAACTTATCCTGGTGAAACCAGCCGACGGACATTTGAACTGGGGCGTGACGCTTCACCTTGCCTTGCAACGCGGTCAAATTCATCTAATCCGCCGCTGCTCGCAATCCAGAACCGGCCTTGCCGATCTTCTTTTGCTTTGTAAATCAAGTTCGGTGGAAATACTGTAGGGGTCCTTTGAATCGTGTACGTACCGGGTGCGCTTCAAGGTAAGCGGATTGAACCGGTAGAGCCCCCTGTTTGTCGATATCCAAAGATCTCCCGCGTGATCTTCGTCTATGCGCAACATCAGAGAAAGCGCCTCGGACGGATTCGGATCGATGGGAAAATGAGTAAACGTTTCCGTAGCGGGTTCATAGCGATCGAGAAAGCGGTCGCAGCCCACCCAAAGCCGGCCCGCATGATCGACCAAAAGCGCGCGAATGTACACGCAGCTTAAGCTATCGGGCTGGCGCAACTCATGTTTGAATACCTTGGACTTGTATCCGTCATATCGATTCAATCCATACTGCGTCCCAAACCATAGGAAGCCAACGGCGTCTTGCGTTACCGTGGCGACTCTGGTTTGCGACAGACCCGAAGAACGGGCTAGCCGCCGAAAGCGTAGATCACGCCCTTCCTTGACAGCAATTGACCGAGGCAGAGAATCGACTCGCGAAGATAAAGGTACCTGAGCCTGAGTGTCATTAGTCGATTGCTCACTGAAGCCGAGACGCGGATGGAAAACCGATATCAATGCAAGTACGAAAAGATAAACCGCGACTCGGTTCTGACGCCGCTACAAGCTGTAGCCTGCCTGCCATAGTCATACTCCGGGCGTAAACTCCCGCGATCCATCAATGAGGTTCGCACTTTCTTGCAAGAATGTCGCCCAAGGGTTTCCTATTCTTAACTCAAAGGAGCTAAGAAAGATGTCGAACAAACTGGCGGGAAAGATCGCGGTGATTACGGGCGGAAGTAGCGGGATTGGTCTTGCGACCGCGCACCGCTTTGTGGACGAGGGTGCGTACGTGTTTATCACGGGGCGCCGCAAAAGCGAACTGGATGCGGCAGTGACCGAAATCGGCCGGGAAGTAACCGGCATCCAGAGCGACGTGTCGGTCCTGGCGGACGTGGACAGACTATATGCCGAGATTAAGGAACGCAAAGGCAAGCTGGACATTGTCTTCGCCAACGCTGGTACCGGCGCGTTCGCTCCGCTGGGCCAAATCACGGACGACCATTTTGATAAGCAGTTCAACGTGAACGTCAAAGGGCTGCTCTATACCGTGCAGCAGGCATTGCCGCTGCTGCAGGCGGGCTCATCGATCGTGTTGAATGCGTCAATTGTGTCGATAACCGGCAATGCTGCATTCAGTGTTTACAGCGCTACCAAAGCGGCAGTCCGCTCCTTCGCGCGAAGCTGGTGCGTAGATTTGAAAGATCGCAAAATCAGGGTAAATGCGATTAGCCCCGGTATCGTTCCCACACCGGGCTACAACACCTCGCTTGGCATGACGAACGAGCAGGTGGACCAATATGTACAAGGCGCTATCGGCAACATACCGATGAGCCGCCCAGGTACCGCCGATGAGATTGCGAAAGCGGTTTTGTTTCTGGCTTCTGAAGACAGCAGCTACGTCAACGGAATTGAATTGTTCGTCGATGGCGGTTTGGCGCAAATTTAGTTGCGTTTTGTCCAGCCTTACCCATCGATGAAGCCTCGTCTCATCGCGATAGTGACGGCATGCGTGCGATCGTTCGCGCCAAGCTTCGAGAGGATGCTCCTCATATGGCTTTTCACGGTCTCCTCCGAAACGCTGATCTGTGAGGCGATGATCTTGTTGGATGTGCCTCGCGCCACTCGCCTCAGCACATCCACCTCACGCTCGCTCAAGGCATCGTCCGTAACATGATCGGCTAGCTCAGCCGCGATTTCCGCGGGGATACGGCGGCCGCCGGCATGCACTACGCGAATCGTATCCAGCAGTTCCTTTCGCAGCATGCTCTTCAGAAGGTAACCCGATGCCCCGGCCTTGAGCGCGCGAAGAGCCTGCACATCTCCCTGATAGGTGGTGAGGACGATGAACCGGGCGGCGGGAAACTCCGTGCGTATTGCCAGAATTGCATCGATGCCGTTCATGCCCGGCATCTGCACATCCATGAGCGTGACGTCGGGGCGATGCATCCGAAAGCATTCGATGGCCTCTTGTCCGCTAGTGGCCTGGGCGGCGAGTTCAATGTCCTCCTCGCCCGCAAGTACCGCCGCGATTCCCTCAAGCAGAAGGCGATGGTCATCCACGGAAAGAACCTTGATCTTTTTACCCACGATCTTGAACTCCAGCGACCACGCCGGCGCGGCGTTTCAGGAATCTCCAGAAGGTCGTTTTGTTGCTTCGGGGATAGGCAACATTGGCGCGTACCGTTAGCTCAACTTCGGTGCCCGCCGCGGCATAGCTCCAGATATTCAGTTGCGCGCCGATCTTTTGAGAACGCTCGCGCATTCCAGACAAGCCCCAATGGCCGGCTTTTCCACTGTCGATAATGCGTTGATCGATTCCAATTCCGTTGTCGCGAACTCTGACGCATAAGCGATTCGTTTCGTATGTCAGTTCCACCTCAATCTTTGAAGCCCGGGAGTGCAGAAAGGCATTGGTGATTGCCTCTCTGGCGATACGATCCGACTCATTCACGACGATACGATTCAGTTCGCGCGGCTCGCCTAATACCGTGAGGGTGAAGAGGGCGGAATGGTCGCGAGCCAGGTCTTCGCCGCACTTTTTTAAGGCAAGCGGCAGTTCGTCGAGGGAAGTTCCCTCTTCGCGAAGGCCGCGCACACTTTGACGTCCTTCAAGCAAGACATCGTCGGCGCGGTCCAGCACCTGCTCCATCATTTCGCGCGCGGGCCCGGCGTCAGGGAGTGTCTTCATAATCGCCTGAAAGCGCAGCACCAGGCCCTTGGAACCCCTGCAAGAGCGTGTCGTGAAGTTCTCGAGCGATACGTTCGCGTTCTTCAAGCCGGGCCCCCATGCGCTGCTGAATCTGTTCGGTAGCTTGCTGCAACCGAAGCAGATAAAACAGGAGCAGCACAACGCCGTGGCGGCGCGCAAAGCAAGTAGAACATGTTATCGCATTTCGCGGGGATACGGCGGCGCTGGCTGCACTGCATCGTATCTAGCAGTTCCTTTCGCAGCTACTTTTCAGAAGGTAACCGATGCCGGCTTGAGCGCGCGAAGAGCTGCACATCTCCTGATAGGTGGTGAGGACGATGAACCGGGCGCGGGAAACTCTGTGCGTATTGCCAGAATTGCATCGATGCCGTTATGCCCGGCATCTGCACATCCATGAGCGTGACGTCGGGGCGATGCATCCGAAAGCATTCGATGGCCTCTTGTCCGTTAGTGGCCTGGGCGGCGAGTTCAATGTCCTCCTCGCCCGCAAGCACCGCCGCGATTCCCTCAAGCAGAAGGCGATGGTCATCCACAGAAAGAACCTTGATCTTTTTACCCACCATCTTGCGCTCCAGCGACCACGCCGCCGCGGCGTTTCAGGAATTTCCAGAAGGTGGTTCTGTTGCTTCGGAGATAGGCTACATTGGCGCGTACCGTTAGCTCAACTTCGGTGCCGGCCGCGGCATAACTCCAGATATTCAGTTGCGCGCCGATCTTTTGAGAACGCTCGCGCATTCCAGACAAGCCCCAATGGCCGGCTTTTCCACCGTCGATGATGCGTTGATCGATTCCAATTCCGTTGTCGCGCACTCTGACGCATAAGCGGTTGGTTTCGTATGTCAGTTCCACCTCAATCTTTGAAGCCCCGGAGTGCAGAAAGGCGTTTGTGATTGCCTCCCTGGCGATACGATCCGACTCATTCACGACGATACGATTCAGTTCGCGCGGCTCGCCCAGCACTGCAAGAGTGAAGAGAGCGGAATGGTCACGCGCCATGTCTTCGCCGCATTCTTTTAAGGCAAGCGGCAGTTCGTCGAGGGAAGTTCCATCCTCGCGAAGGCCGCGCACACTTTGACGTCCTTCAAGCAGGACACCGTCGGCGCGGTCCAGCACCTGCTCCATCATTTCGCGCGCGGGCCCGGCATCAGGCAGTGTCTTCATGATTGCCTGAAAACGGAGGACCAGGCCCTGGAACCCCTGCAAGAGCGTGTCGTGAAGTTCTCGAGCGATACGTTCCCGTTCCTCAAGCCGGGCCCCCATGCGCTGCTGAATCTGTTCGAGTGGCTTGCTGCAGCCGAAGCAGATAAAACAGCAGCAGCACAATCGCCGTGGCGGCCGCGCAAAGCAAGTAGAACCATGTTGTCTGGTAGTAAGCGGGAGCAATGGTGAAGCTCAGAGCCGCGCCTCCGCTATTCCATAAGCCATCGTTATTGCAGGCCATTACGCGGAAGCGATACGACTTCGGGCTGAGGTTCGTATAGAAGGCTTGCCGCCTGGTACCGGCCTCCTGCCACTCGGTATCCCAACCCTCCAGCATGTACCGAAACTTTACCCGCTGCGGGACAACGAAACTGAGCGCAGTGTAGCGGATCTCCAGTTCCCGAGTCAGCGGCGGCATTCGCAATTCGTGCTGCGCAGGGTACTCCTTCCTGTCTGCAATGATCTCTTCTATATAAACCGGAGGCACAACTGCATTCTTGCGGATGTGGCTTGGATCGAACTCCTGTATGGTCATAGAGTTGGCGAACCATAGTTTTCCGTCCGGCGCCAACGATGCGCCCGGCGAGAAATCGGCACGGGCAGATTGCACTCCATCAAGCACGTCGAAGAGAACCGGCTTGATCTTCGCATCCGGATGAAGCCACCATCGCTGCAGGTCGGCGTCGGTAATTCCAACCAATCCACAAACCGAGTAGAGCCAGAGCATTTTCTTGTTGTCAAAGACAAGTGAATAGATCCGGTTGCACGGCAGCCCATTATCTGTAGACAAACTAGCTTGCTTCCCATCCCGCCAGCCGACCACCCCGGCGACAGTGCCCCCAACGACGCCGCCGTCTGGAGTTCCCGCAACGGCAACGACCGATGCGCGTCCAGGTGTGGGCCGCGAAGAATAGATCTGCCACTTGCCGTTCGCGTATTCACCCAAATCGCCATCTCTGAAGCCGACCCAAATTCCGCCCGAGGGTCTGCTGGCTGTGGACACAACCTGCCGCTTGGCCGGAACCACTACTTCTTCGACCAATCTGAAAGGAGAGATCCTGAAGAGCTTGCCAGACCACTTGACGGGCGTGGCCCAGATATTCCCCTCCGTATCTTCCGTTAGACTCAGCATGATTCCCGCCGGTCCGGCAACTTGCGAAAATCGGCCCTGCGAACGGGTGAAGAGTTTATTGTCGATGCCAAGCCATAACGTTTTCGTTCGATCTTCCAGAAGAGATGTTACGGAATGGCCCGGCAACCCCTTGTGCAATGAGCTAACGATCCCTTTGCGAATCGATTCGAACGCGTCCCGGTTTCCCGCCAGAACGGTTCCATCGCGCGTAGCCAAAACCGAATCCGCAAGGTCCGCGCTCAAGCCCTCTGCGGTGGAAAACGTCCGCATCGGCAAGTCCCTGAATTTATCGATCCCCTTCGATGTTGTTACCCAGAAATTCCCCTCGCGATCCTCATAGAAGCCGCTTACGGAGTCACTCGATAGCCCGTTCGCCGCGCCAAAGCGATCGACCCTGTCCCCGTCGATCCGATATACCCCCTGGTTCGTCGTTCCTATCCAGAGAGAGCCCTCGCGATCAATCTGTAACGCCGTCACCGAAAGACGGCTGCCATCGATGTGTTTAGAGCGGAAAGTTCCCCACTTTCCGTTCTTCCAATACTGAAGACCCAGACCTGGACCAGAGCGGCCGATGCCTGCCCATATAGAGCCATCCCGCGCGACGGCGAAAGACGTGAAACCGTCCAGGCCATCAGCGGATCTCAGTGCAGAGGGAGCGTACACCTTAAAGGAATTCTCCTTGCCATGTGCCGCGTAGCTAGAGCCTGCAAGCCAAAAATTATCCGCGGCATCCTGTGTGAGCGCCCCGGCGTTCGAGAAGGAAATTCCCGCTTTTTCGCCATAGCAATGCAACTCACTTGCAACGACTTTGCAAAGCGGCCCCGCATTATCTGAAGTCCTCGCACGCACCATCCAAATCTCGCCATTTCGATCTTCACGGATTGCTCCGACCGACCCGAGAGTCTTGAGATAACCCGTGAGGTGCCCATCTTTCCAGCGTGCAAGATAGCTCCCGGTGCCAATCCATAGAGTTCCGTCCTTAGACCCCAGCAGGGAAACTATGTTCGGAACGCGGAGCCGCTCACCCGCGGGCGGCTGGAAAGGAACAAATCTTGCGCCGTCAAAACGAAATAAGCCATTCTGCGTTCCGATCCAGATATAGCCATCGGCGGTTTGTGTGACGGCATTCGGCGCACCGCCAAAGAATCCCTCTTGTGTTCTCCAGACACTATGTGAATATTGCGAGATATGGCTATTCGGATCGAGAGCCCAGACAAGCGGGGATAAAACGGCAAGGACAGAGGCGCACTTCATGACCAGTCGAAGGATGTACCTGTTCTGTCTTAGCGCGGGCATTAAGGCTCTGGGAGACTCAAATATACTGCACAGCAGCCGATTTCCGTTCCCCCAAAAGGATGACTTTCTGAGCCCTCAATAGTGTTTGTTTAGAGGTCTTGCCACCGATAATCTATAGCTGTGCAAAGACTGTTTTCTATGTTCCCCGCAGGAATGGCGGGTGTTGCACTTCTGCTTTTGCGGGCCTCAGTGGCCGCGACTCTGGTTGCAAATGTGGCTCCGCACGGTCCCGTTGCGTCATTCTTCGGAACCATCGCGCTGGTTTCGCTTCCGGCAATCTTCATGATCATCGGATTTCTGACGCCGTATGCTTGCCTTTTTGCCTGCCTCATACAGCTGTCCGCTATTTTGGGCGGTAATGGGGCGAACGTATTTCACCTCATGATCTCCATGCTAAATAGCGGGATACTGGCCGGTTTGGGTCCAGGCGCCTTTTCCGTGGACGCGCGCGTTTTCGGGAGGCGAATCGTCATGTTCCCACCAGGGCGGTCGTAATCATTCGAGACTTGGCATGATTCCGTAAGGCCGATACTTTCCTGAAAGCGCTTACGGGATCTTGTTCACTAGTCTCGATTCATGGAATCCACTTACAGTTACAACAACGCATCCGAACCGGATTTAATCCGCCAGGGCCTGAGCGGGAACACCGCCCCTACAGGCGAATTATTCGAACGCCATTACAAGTCCGCGCTCCGGCTGGCGCGCGGGATTCTTAGGACGGAAGCCGAAGCCGAGGACGCCGTTCAATCCGCGTATTGCTCAGCCTTCGAACACTTGAGCAGCTTCCGGGGGGACGCATCCTTCAAGACGTGGATTCATCGCATCGTGGTGAATCGCTGCCTCGCCACGGCGTGTCAACCGTGGCGCCGGACTGCGATAAATACGTCTCTTTACCTGACCACGGCAAGACTTGAAGACTTTGCAGCGCCCACGCCTTCGCCTGAAAAATCGGCTTGGTGGTCGCAAGTTGCCATTGCCCATGAGCGGGCAATTGCCCAACTGGCCGCTCCCATGCGCAAAGCCTACCTGTTGTACGCCCATGCTGAGATGCCGCTTGCCCAGATAGCGGCCGCGCTGGGTCTTATCTTGGCAGCAGCCAAAAGCCGCATCTTCCGAGCGCGAAACGCCGTGCACCTGTCCATTGAACAGATGTGGTCCACGGACGGCAATCGGGGTTAAAGACTGTTCGCGATAGCTTCCACACCGGCAATATCGCTTGCCAGCTCCGGCGGAAATCCATGACGCTTCTGAAGATAGCTCGTGCTGTTGTAAGAAATCCAAACCTCGCCCGAACTGTCTTCGCTCACAAGAATCTTCAACGGCAAGTCGATGGCGGCGCTCGGGCACGCAAGCATGATCGGGGTGCCCGCTTTCGCATTGCCGAAAACAACCAGCTTGGTATTGGGCATGTGCAATCCAGCCTGCAAAGCCGCGCCGCTGTGATCGATGACGGCGAACAGAGTGATTCCTTTGCCGATCAGAATGTCTTGCAGTTTACTGACGGTCTCGTCTACGGAATGAGCGCTCCGCCGTGTCACCACTTCAGAGTTCGGATTCGTTGTCATGGTTCACTCCTGACCTGCTTCTCACTAGACTCGCACGCGGCATTCGCGATTCTTTTGAAGAGACTCTTGCCGCGAAGAATCAGTCTCCGCACCATCCTGCGTAAATCGCACTTTTCGGGAAGCTTAAGCAGAAAGGTCCCGGTAACTTGGGCTGCAGAGTTTGTGTTGATGAAAGATTTGAACACATTGGAGAACAAAAAATGACCGCAGTTCAAACGAAGTTACACGCTGAATACCCGGTTCACTATAAGACGGCCCGGATAAACGACCAAGACATTTTCTACCGGGAGGCGGGCTCGCAGTCAGCGCCCGTGATCCTGCTGCTCCACGGATTTCCAACGTCGTCGCACATGTTCCGAAATCTGATCCCGCGGCTTGCCGCCAACTTCCGCGTGATTGCTCCCGATTACCCCGGCTACGGCCAGAGCAGCATGCCCGATCACAAAGAGTTTGCTTACACGTTCGACAATTACGCCGCAATTATGGACGAGTTGCTCGTGCGGCTGGGCATCGGCAGGTACACACTTTACGTTTTCGACTATGGCGCGCCGGTTGGATACCGCCTGGCATTGTTACACCCGGAGCGGGTAACCGGACTCATCGTGCAGAACGGAAACGCATACGAAGAGGGATTGCGGGAGTTCTGGGACCCCATCAAGAAATATTGGGCGACGCCGAGCAATCGTGAGCAGATTTACTACATGGCGACCCCTGAGAAGACGCGCTGGCAATATGAGAACGGCGTAAGCGACAAGACGGTGCTCGATCCGAACACCTGGACTCTCGACCAGTTCTTGCTGGATCGGCCAGGGAACGGAGATATCCAGGCCGACCTGATGTTGGATTACGGTACGAACCTCGCGCTGTATCCGAAAGTCCAGGCATTCTTCCGCGAGTATCAACCACCGACCCTGATTGTCTGGGGACAAAACGATTTCGTCTTTCCGCCGGAAGGCGCGACCCCCTACAGCCGGGATCTCAAGAATATTGAGACTCATCTGCTGGACACTGGCCATTTCGCGCTAGAGACACACGGAGAAGAGATTGCGAGCCGGATTGAATCGTTCTTTCTAAAGCAACAAGCCAAGGCGGCGTAGACTACCGGCGGTCGCGGGCTGGTATCGCCAGCCAGCCCGCGGCATGGGAGAACACAATGCCTCACCTTTTTGAGAACAAGGACTTCGAATTGGAGAATTCACGCATGGAAAGGCCCAGTGCCACGAACAAGCAGTTTGCAGCTGACTTGAAGACCACATTCGATCTAGACCCAAGTGCGGTTCGTGAGATTGAACGAGAACTGCGGCACTTACTCGCCGACAGCTTTGCACTTTACATGAAGACAAAAACTTTCCATTGGCATATGAGAGGCCGCCACTTTCGCGATTATCACCTTTTACTGGATGAGCAAGCCGACCAGGTTTTCGCTATCACCGATGAGATTGCGGAAAGGGCACGAAAATTAGGCGCGGCCACGCTACGGTCCATTGGCGACATTACTCGATACCAGCGGCTTAAGGATAACGACCAGGAAGATCTGACACCCGCGGCAATGCTCGACGAACTTCTTGGCGATAACCGGCAACTCACACGCTTTTTGCGACTGACTCACCAAGTGTGCGACCGGCACCACGACGTGGCTACGGCGAGTTTGATTGAGGTCTGGATCGATCAAGCCGAACGGCGGACGTGGTTTCTCGCCGAGATTGGAACGGAGCTGGCATGAGAACCAATGCAATAGAGATTCCGGGATATTCTTACGGTCTGACCAGCGTGGCGAGGTCGCCGGTTTCGGTGGAGCAACTGGCAGAGATGAAAGTCAGCGCGGGATTCACGAAAGAGGACGAGCGCTACCTGAGGCTGGCGGGGAAGGTGCTCGAAGACCAGGTCGAGCAGATCGTTCACCACTGGCGCGGCCAGATCATCGCTAGCATTCCGAGCCTCGCAAGACATTCTCGAACACCCGAGGACGAAGCGCTTCCAGGGTACCTGGAGAAGAGCAATGCGCGATTTTGCCAGTGGATTCTGGATACATGCCTGCGGCCATGGGACCAGGCTTGGATCGATTACCAACAGGAAATTGCGCTGCGTCATACAAGCCTCAAGAAGAACCAGGTGGATGGCGTACGGTCAAGTTCCTATGTACCGCTTCGGGACGTTCTCGCCTTTACAAGTGTCATGAACGAGACCCTCAAACCCTTCTTGGCAATCAAGGGACATGCCGCGGATGAGATCGAGAAGATGCATATTTCCTGGTGCAAGGCGATCCAGTTACAGATGGCTCTTTGGATCGGCCCTTACACCGACTCCAGACGCGAGCCGAAGGAATGGTAATTCGTGCGAGGACTGCGTGGCCGAACACGACGAGCTTGCGGCAATAGCGATTCTGCGCGGAACCGTTTCGTGGTCGCAATTAGCCCCCGCACCATCCCTTGTAAAACGCACTTTTTCGGAAGATTGAATCGAAATAAATCCGTAAATTGGACCTTGTGTCGATGTTCCAGCACCAAATCTCAAAGGAAAGGGAGAACAATAATGACCGCAGTTGAAACGAGACTACGCACTGAATATCCGGTGCACTACGAAACCACCCGGATCGACAATCTGGATATTTTCTATCGTGAGGCGGGCCCACAGTCAGCACCTGTGATCCTGCTCCTCCACGGCTTCCCGACGTCGTCGAACATGTTCCGGAATCTCATCCCGCGCCTAGCAGGCCCCTTCCGGGTGATCGCTCCCGACTATCCCGGCTACGGCTACAGTAGCATGCCCGATCACAAGTCCTTCGAGTACTCCTTCGAACACCTTACAAGGATTGTCGATGGGCTGGTTGAGTCTCTGCGGCTCAGCAGGTTCTCGATGTATGTGATGGATTACGGAGCACCCATAGGTTACCGCCTTGCCCTGCTGCATCCGGAACGCATCGAGGGATTGGTTGTGCAGAACGGCAATGCATACGACGAAGGGCTCCTGGAGTTCTGGGACCCGATCAAGAAGTACTGGGCCGAACCAACTGCTGAGAATCGGGCCGCGCTTTATTTTCTGAGCGAGGCGAAGACGACCCGGTGGCAATACGAGACCGGAGTTCCCGATACCTCGCTTCTCGATCCGACTGCGTGGCTGGTGGATCAGGTTGGCCTGGACCGTCCCGGGAACCTCGATATCCAGATGGATCTAATGCGTTCGTACGGAACGAACGTGCCGCTCTATCCCGAGTTTCAGGCATTCTTTCGCAAGTATCAGCCGCCCACACTGATTGTCTGGGGCAAGAACGATCTCATCTTTCCGGCCCCTGGCGCTCCACCCTATGCGCGCGACCTGAAGAATCTGGAGACGCACATGTTGGACACTGGCCATTTCGCGCTCGAAACCCATTGCGAAGAGATCGCAAATTATATTCACGGCTTTCTGCTGAAGAAAGTGCAGCGATAAAGCCACTTTCCGACAAGGGCTCGCACAAACCGGTATGCCACAGAATTTCGGATCACTGGTTTTCACGCCGTTGGTTAAAGCACTACAGGAAGGACACGGCAGCCGGCGCCAATACGCGCGGGTGGAGGCGGGCGTCGCAAAACCCGACCGCCTCACTCAGGACGAAGTGGCGTTCATAGCAGAACGGGACAGCTTCTACATTGCAACGGTAGGCGCGACTGGCTGGCCTTACGTTCAGCACAGAGGCGGTCCTGCAGGATTTTTGAAAGTAATTGACGATCGCACCATTGCATTCGCAGATTACCTCGGCAACAAGCAGTACATCAGCACGGGGCAATCTAGGCAGCGACGATCGGGTGGCGCTGATCATGGTCGATTACCCGCGCCAGGCACGATTGAAAATTCTGGGTCGTGCGCGAGTCTTCGAGGGAGATACCGGGCGGGAATGGATGGAACGGCTTAGCGAGCCAGGCAGCAAAGACGTCATTGAGCGCGCGTACGTGATCCAGGTTGAAGCATTCGATTGGAACTGCCCGCAACACATCACACCTAGGTTCACGGAGGAGCAGATTCGTGACGCCCTGGCACCTTTCGAGCACCGAATGGAAGAGCTTGAGAACGAGAACCGGATGCTTCGCGAGGCGGCGCATCTCAAACAAACAACAGTCAACCAATAAGGAGATTCAACATGAAACAGACAGAATTGATCGGGATGTCACGCCGCCAACTTCTCAAGATGGCGGGTTCCTCGGCGGCAGCTACGATGTTCGCGCGGCTGCCGCTTCTAGCAAAGGACGTTGGCATTGTGCCAACTATGATCGGTGCGGCGGCACGGGCCAAGATCACCACTCAGCCGATACGACGCAACATATCGGTCCTCGAAGGATCTGGCGGGAACATCGCCGTACTCACCGGCCGTGACGGAAAGCTTTTGGTGGAAGCCGGCTTTTCGGTTTCCCGACCGGCAATCACGGCGGCGTTGGCATCGATCAATGACGATCCAATCAGGCACTTAATCAACACTCACTGGCATACCGACCACACGGACGGTAATGCATGGTTGCATGATGCGGGCGCCGAGATCACGGCGCACGAGAACACGCGGAAGCGCCTATCTGTCGCGACTCGCGTGGAAGGATGGCAATGGACTTTTCCCGCCGCTGCCGCCGGTGCGCTGCCTGTGAACGTCTTCGCCGCCGAGCATGAGTTGCAGCGGAACAACACGCGGATCGCTATGAAGTATTACGGGCCGGCACACACAGACAGCGATGCTTGGGTTCACTTCACTGAGGCCGATGTTGTACACGTGGGCGATACGTGGTGGAACGGTGTGTATCCGTTTATCGACTACTCGACGGGGGGCAGCATCGACGGGCAGATTCAAGCCGTTGAAGCCAATCTCAAAGTCTTCAGCGCGAATACAATCTTTATTCCCGGACACGGACCGGTGGGCGGCCGAACGGAAGTAGCCGAGTTTCGCGACATGCTGGTGGCCATACGTCAGAATGTGGCGGCTCTGAAGAAGAAGGGCATGTCGTTGGACGAGACGATCGCGGCCAAGCCGACAGCTGTTTACGACTCCAAGTGGGGGCAGTTTCTGATTACGCCCGCACTGTTTACCACTCTGGTTTACGAAGGTGTTTAAAGATTCAGCAAAAAGGAAAAACTATGCCAACTATCACGACAAAAGACGGAACGCTGATCTACTACAAGGACTGGGGGAAGGGCCAACCCCTGGTGTTCAGCCATGGATGGCCATTGAGTGCGGACGCGTGGGAGGACCAGATGATTTTTCTCGCCGCGTGCGGATACCGCTGCATTGCGCATGACCGCAGAGGTCACGGGCGTTCCGGGCAACCCTGGGACGGCAACGATATGGACACGTACGCGGCTGACCTGGCCGAACTCGTCACCGCGCTCGATCTGCGCGATGCAATCCATATCGGCCACTCGACAGGCGGCGGAGAAGTGACGCGGTACATCGGACGCTACGGTACTGACCGAGTTGCCAAAGCCGTACTGATCAGCGCGATTCCGCCGCTGATGCTGAAAACGGCAGCAAACCCCAAGGGCTTGCCCGTTCAAGTATTTGACGAGCTTCGTGCAGCTGTACTGAAGGATCGTTCGCAATGCTTTAAGGATCTGAGCGTGCCCTTTTACGGGATCAACAGGCCCGGTGCGCAGGTCTCTCAGGGTTTACGCGATGTCTTTTGGTTGCAGGGGATGATGGCCGGGCATAATGCAGCTTACGACTGCATCAAGGTCTTCTCGGAAACGGATCTCACGCAAGATTTGAAGCGTTTCGATATTCCGACACTGATTCTGCACGGCGACGACGACCAGATTGTTCCAATTGTCGCCTCGGCACCGCTTTCCGCCGCCATCGTAAAAGGGTCCACGCTCAAGATCTATCCCGGCGCACCTCATGGGATGCCGTCCACCCTAAAGGACCGTGTGAATGAAGAGTTGCTTGCGTTCATAGCGGCGTGACATGAAGATCGTGATCGGTGCGATAGTAGCTTGCCTGGTGGGCGTGGGATGCCGATACTTCGACATCCCAGTTCCAAGCCCGCCGGTGCTGCCCGGAGCACTGCTGGTGGTTGCAATGACTTTTGGTTATTCGGCCACCGACCGCTTACTCACGCGCAGAGCGCAGCACGCGACAACCAAACATCTGTGCGGCGGCCCAACTGGGATTACCGCCGCATTGGTCATCAAACAAGGAGAAACTCGATGAATTTTACAAGAACCCAGTTCTGCCGTTGCGGGTTGCTGATGTCGGCAACTCACGCTCTCTTGCTTCCGCAAGCTCCGCCGGATGTCGCTCAGCAAATCGCCGCAATCATGAGCCAGGGGCCGAGTGGCAAAGCCCACGATCGCTTCATTCATGCGAAAGGCATTGTTTGCACGGGCACGTTCCAGCCCTCGCCTGGGGCCTCAACTGTCTCGCGAGCCGCTCATCTGGCAGGTGCAAGCGTGGCTGTGACGGTTCGTTTTTCCGACGGCGCGCCCGATACCACGATTCCAGACACCTCTCCCGATGCATCGCCGCGCGGGATGGCGATCCGATTTGATGTCGGCCGCGGGACGGATATCATGGCGATTTCACATAACGGGTTCCTGGTGGGAACAGGCGAGGAGTTTCTTGAATTCCAACAGGCCATAGCAGCGACAGATTCCGCCAAACCGCACCCCTCGCCCATTGAGGCTTTCCTGGAAAGTCACCCGAAAGCCTTCAAGTTCGTTCAAGAGGTTAGCCGCGTGCCCACCAGTTTCGCTGCGGAATCGTACTACAGCAACAACGCGCTGCTATTCGTAAATTACAGACAGGATAAGCAGGCGGGCCGCTATCAGATTGTCCCCGTGAGCGGATCTCACTACCTGGACGAAGCCGACGCAAAAGGCAAGTCTTCGAATTTCCTCAGCGACGAGCTAAGAGACAGGCTCGCGAATACTCCCGTGAAGTTTCGGCTGCTCTTGCAGCTTGCCGGACCGGGAGACCAAACCAACGACGGTTCCGTGGTCTGGCCCGAGGATCGGAAAAAGGTGGAACTTGGCGTGATCACAATTACTTCCGTGGTCCCGGACTCTACCGTCGCCGAGCGACGGCTTGCGTTCGACCCCACTCACCTTGTTGATGGCATCGAATTGTCGGACGATCCATTGCCCGCGCTACGCTCACGTGTGTATGTGTATTCAGTTCTTGGCCGCCGGAAGAAGTAGAGGCAATTCATGACAAATATTCGACCGGCTAAAATTGCCCTCTGTGCTTTTAGTCTTTTTGCGTCCACCGCGACTGACAGCGGTTCCGGTACTGTTGGTGCTCCCTACCCGAACATGCCGCACATCGCGCCGATCGGTACACGAATTGGCAAATACGTTGATGTTCCTGAATCCGCCAAAGGGCCTGCTATTGACTCGGCGAAGGGCTACAGACTTCAGAAACTCGGCAAAGGCTTGTACATGATTACGGACAACGCATACCAGTCCATGTTCATGACGTATGAGCGCGGCGTAGTCGTCGTGGATGCGCCGCCATCCTATGCGGGGCTGATTCCGCGTCGTAGCGGAAGTTACCGACAAGCCGATTACGCATTTGATTTACAGCCACTCGCATATCGATCATATTGCAGGCGCCAAAGGTCTGGGGGTAATTCCGATAATCATTGCGCAGGAAGAAACAAAGCGGCTGCTTATGCGGGCGAACGACCCAAATCGCCCAATACCAACCGTCACGTTCCGAGATCGCTATACGCTCACGGCCGGAAGCCAGACCCTGGTGCTCTCGTATCACGGGAACGCACACGAGCCTGGAAATATCTTCATTCAAGCGCCTGTTCAGAAGGTCTTGATGGTGGTGGACGTCATCTGTCCCGGGTGGATGCCATGGCGCAGACTTTCGCTTGCCACGGATATCCCTGGCTACTTCGCCCAAGTCGAGGAAATCAGGAACATGTCGTTCGACACGCTGGTATCGGGACATGTGGCACGTACCGGCACCAAGGCAGACGTGGAGCTCCAGAGCAACTTTCTGAGAGATCTGAAAAGCGCGGCTGCTCAAGCACTCGGCAGTACAAAGCTGGGCGAAGGGATGGATCCCCGTGACCAAGCTAATCCGTGGGCGCTGTTCGACAACTATACTGATCGCGTGATGGTGCAGTGCGTGAACACGCTTACGCCAAAGTGGTCAACGAAGCTCGCAGCATTCGATGTTTTAGTTTGGGACCAGTGTTATGCGATGGAACAAAGCCTCCGGGGCGATTGAACAACAAGTAGAGGATCAGCGACTTGCCCACCGAAGCGGACTTCTTCACTACCGAAATGCTGAAAGGCGCAGTCTATACGACGCCGAATGGCAGATTAGCAATTTGATCATACGAGTTCTGAGGCCAAGCTGATTCGAATTGAACCATCTGAAGTAACAAAACGCAACCGGTCACCGCCCGCCCTTTCGCTTGCTGCCAAACGCCGCTCGGAAAAATCATCAACACAACACTCGACAAGAATGTCATAGGCGCAGATCCCCTTGCAAAAACATGCCATTGCATTGTGATTCAGCCACGGCTACGATTTGTGGGATCTCCAATAACGCGGCCAGCGCGAGGCAACATAAGAACACGCCCCGCAACCCGCACCGAATTAGCAGTTCTGCAGTGGTGACGAAGTGCCTCGTCAATGTGCTTCACGCTGGCATTCTGATGTACATCTGGCTGGAGTGTGGTCTAAAGCCTTGTGGAATCAGCGGATTAGATCATTAATGCAGTAATCGCAGTAAGGGCTGTCTTGCGGTAAGTCATTGAAAGCATTGGAGCGGGAGACGGGGTTCGAACCCGCGACGTCCAGCTTGGGAAGCTGACATTCTACCGCTGAATTACTCCCGCTCGGCGGCCTGACTTCCTCACTATATCGCGTTCCGCCTAAAAAATCCCCTTCTGCGTTTTCGCCTTTTGTTCGCTATTCTGCATATGTTGGGTAGCGATGCACTACGTAGAACTCCATTGCCGGTCCGCTTTTAGTTTTCTTCGTGGGGCTTGCGTGCCCGAACATTACGTCGCGCTCGCAAACCAAATGGGGATTGCAGGCAGCCGGGCTCCTGGATCGTGATGGCGTTTACGGGTCTCCCCGGTTTTACTTGGCGATGGTGAAGGCCGAATTGACACCCCATACCGGCGCCGAGGTGTTCTGTGAAGATGGCGCCTATTACCCCTTGCTGGTGCGCAATAAAACGGGTTACCGGAATCTTTGCCAAATGCTGACCCGCGCGAAAATGCGCACCTCCAAAAACAAGCCCTCCCCCGTTACTCTCGCCGAACTCGAAGAGTTCTCATCCGGCTTACTCTGTCTTACCGGCGATGGCGATGGACCCCTCGCCGCCGCTCTTCGAAAAAACCAGGGCCACTCGTGTCTCGAGCGCCTGGCCCGGATTTTTGAACCTGGCAGCCTCTATGTCGAATTGCAACGGCATCATCTCCGGGAAGAGGAAGAGCGAAATCAGGCTGCGATTCTTATGGCCCGCGGAATGAAGCTCCCCCTGGTTGCCACTAACGGCCCCTGCTATGCAGAACCCGCTCAACGTGAGATTCTCGATGTCTTTACCTGTCTTCATCACAAAGTAAAGTTAGCTTCGGCAGGAAGGCTTCTCATGCGAAATGCCGAGCGCCACCTGAAATCTCCCGAAGAGATGACGCGCTTGTTTCACGATTTGCCGGAAGCCATCGCCAATACTCAGAACATATCGCAACAGCTTGAGTTCCAGATGACGAATCTGGGCTATGAATTTCCGCAATATCCCTTGCCTCCCGGTCAAACGGAAATCGAGTTCCTCAGCGCGCGAACGCATGAAGGAGCTCGTCTTCGCTATCAAGGCGGCTATAAGCGCGCGCGGAAGCAGCTGGACCACGAACTTGCTGTTATCGGCAAGCTGCAACTTGCCGGCTATTTCCTGATTGTCTGGGACATCATCAACTTCTGCCGCGACGAAGGCATCCTGGTCCAGGGCCGCGGGTCCGCAGCAAACAGCGCTGTCTGTTATTCACTGGGCATCACGGCCGTCGATCCTATCAAAGGAGAACTTCTCTTCGAGCGCTTCTTAACGGAAGAGCGCGGAGAGTGGCCCGATATCGATCTCGACCTCCCTTCCGGTGACCGCCGCGAACGCGTAATTCAATATGTCTACAAGCGCTACGGCGAACGCGGCGCAGCCATGACCGCGAACGTGATTACTTACCGGGGCCGGTCCGCCGCGCGCGAGGTGGGAAAGGTAATGGGGTTTGAAACCGAGACGCTCGAGCAGGTCTCAAGCCTGGTTCCTGTCTGGGGTTGGAAGGATCCCAACAACACTACCGATAAGCAGTTTCGGGACGCAGGCCTGGACCTTCAGCATCCCAAGATTCGGAAGTTCCTGGAACTCGTAATGGGGTTGCAGGATCTGCCGCGGCACCTGGGCCAGCACTCGGGCGGCATGGTGATCTGCCAGGGCAAGCTGGATTCCGTGGTGCCAATTGAACCTTCCAGCATGCCCGGCAGGACCGTGGTGCAGTGGGACAAAGAAGACTGCGCCGATATGAAGCTGATCAAGGTCGATCTGCTCGGCCTCGGCATGATGGCGGTCCTTGAAGACAGCCTGGAACTGATTCGCGATCATCATTCGCTCGATGTCGATTTAGGCCAGTTGCCCGCCCAGGATCCTGAGACCTTTGCCGCTTTGCAGAAAGCAGACACAATCGGACTATTCCAGGTGGAAAGTCGCGCGCAACAAGCAACCCTGCCTCGATTAAAGCCAGCTTGTTTTTATGACATCGTCGTGCAGGTCGCTATCATCCGGCCGGGTCCAATCGTTGGCAATATGGTGCATCCTTACATCGCGCGGCGGCAGGGGAGGGAGCCCGTCGATTATCTTCATCCGCTGCTGGAGCCCGTCTTAAAACGCACGCTCGGCGTCCCCCTTTTTCAAGAGCAACTCCTTCGTATTGCCATGGTCGCGGCCAACTTCACGGGGGGAGAGGCTGAGGAACTCCGCCGCGCGCTCGGCTTCAAGAGAAGCAAGGAACGCATGGTGAGTATCGAGAAAAAGTTGCGCGCCGGCATGGAGGCCAACGGGATTGGCGGACACGCTCAGGAGGTGATTGTTCAATCCATTACTTCGTTTGCGCTTTATGGTTTTCCGGAATCCCACGCGGCCAGCTTCGCCCTGCTGGCTTACGCGAGCGCTTACCTCAAAACTCACTTCCTGGCCGCCTTTACGTGCGCGCTTCTGAACAACCAGCCGATGGGCTTTTACCATCCCGCCGTGCTGATCAAAGACGCGCAACGGCACGGTTTGCGCGTGCTTCCCATCGATATTACGCGCTCCGAATGGCTACTGTACTCTCGAAAGCCGGGAGCTCCGGCTCGGCCTGAAGTACGTGAAAGGGCTGCGCAGCGTGGCGGGTCAGGCCATCGTTGCCGCCCGTTCCGAACGGCCCTTCGCCAATATCGATGACCTTGCCCTACGCGTCCCCGAATTGCGTCAGGACGAGATGACGAAGCTGGCCAACACCGGCGCGCTGAATCCGCTTTACGCGAAACACCGGCGCGATGCGCTCTGGAAAGGCGCGCGAGCGGTAAAACGCGTGGGTCCCTTGCTTGACGAAGTACCCGAAATCACCATCGATTCCCCACTTGAACCCATGACCGTCGAAGAGCGTTTGCACGCCGATTATAGCGGCACCAGCGTCAATATCGGAATGCATCCCATGGCTCATCGCCGAAATACGATGGATGCGCTCGGAGTTACGCGGGCGGCGGATCTAGCCGGAATCCGCTCCGGCAAAGTCGTGCGCGTCGCGGGATGCGTCATTGTTCGCCAGCGTCCCGGCACTGCGAAGGGCATTGTGTTCCTCAGCCTGGAAGATGAAACGGGAATCGCAAATATTGTGGTGCTCCCCGAAATGTTCGATGCCGATCGCGCCACGCTGATCTCAAATCCCTGGCTGCTGGTGGAAGGGCCGATTCAGAATGTCGACAATGTGATCCACGTTCGCGCGAAACGAATCGAACCGCTGCCTTTCCAGGAAATCAAATCGGCGTCTCACGATTTTCACTAAGACTCACCAGAGTCGCCCCCCAGCCCCCCGCTTCGGGCGGCGCATCGCAAAATTGCGAAACGAACTCCGTCCGGGAAAGGACCCGGCGAACCGTCTCGCGCTGCACGCCGATACCCCGGCCATGAATGATTCGCAAAGCCCGCAGGCCTAGCTTGTGAGCTTCCTCGAGGTAGGCTTCCGTAACCCCTTCGACATCCCTTGGCGGCACCGAATGAAGGTCGAATACGTCCGTGATGGGAATGCGGATTACGCTGTCTGCGTCTTGTATTGGACTACCATGCCTTCCATCTGATCTTTCAGACGAAGCTTCAACTTTTTCAGGCGGTGTTCTTCCACCTCATCCTGTTCGGTTTGCGCCAATAGATCGAACTCATGGTGCTGGCGCGCGATCTCCCGGAACTCCGGGTTCGTTTCGAGAAGGTGCTTGCGAATTTCTGCTGCCTGGTCTTTTTCCATGCCGGACTACTCTCCCCAACCAAAAATTATCACGATTGAAATCGCATGACAATGCCGGATTCTACCGGATTTGAATAATAACCGAAGCGGATTCCCGCTTCCGTAAATCCCGCTTTCTGATAAAGAGCCCGCGCCGCGCGATTACTTTCCCGCACTTCCAGGAATATGTTCGTTAAAGGCAAGGCGCGGATCAAAGCAAGCGCAACGCCTCGCCTTCTGGCGCTTGGGGCAACAGCAAGATTCAGAACCTCCGCTTCGTCCGGAGCCGTGATTCTCCAGGCCAGAAAGCCTGCCAGGGAACCCTCGCCTTCGGCCACCAGGAGCGGGTAAGCCGACAAATCCCACTGCGCCGCTTCCGGAGCTTCCTGCTGAATCCTACGAACGGCAGGGAGGTCCGCCTCCGTCCCCTCACGAACGTGCATATTACATACATAATCACGCGATTTATAACTCCGTGCAGTCCAGTTTGGTACCTGTTACGTTGAAGGTTGATGGAAAGACGATCCTTTCTCGCGGCCGGTTTTGCTTGGCTGCCGTTTCATAAAGCAACGGTCGAAGCCGCCGGAATCCGCTTTCACGCGCGCAGGCAAGGCTTTCGAAGCAGTCATCGATATCTCTTGATCCACGGCGATGAAAATACCGCACGCCAGGTGCTTGAAACCTGGATGTTTTTTCATCCGGGTATCGCATATTCCTCCGTTACGCCCACTCGCAATGTCCCGCTGATGGGCGGCGTGATTGATCCGAACCGAATGTTCTCCGCCGTGGGTGCCGAAGCAAGTCTGCGCAAGCTGAATCCGGCCTGGAGTTCCGACCAAATCCGGCAGGCGTTGGCGCTACTGGATCAGGATCGCGAAAAGCTGATGCGCCGCTTTATGCCGCCACACGGAGGCTTGCTGATCGCCTTACACAACAACTCCGGCGGCTATAACGTGAATGAAGAGCTGGCCGATAGCGACAAGACCTCCGTCAAGGAACCGAACCGCCCGCACGAATTCTTCCTTTGCACCGATGAGCGGGATTACGAAACTCTCGCCGCGTCTCCTTACAACGTCGTGCTTCAGAACAAGAAGCCCGCGGCTGACGATGGTTCGCTTTCCCGCCAAGCCGCGCTGCGCGGATTCCGATACGTGAATCTGGAAACCACACTCGGCTATTACGAAGCGCAAGTGGAACGGCTGGAGTGGCTCAACGCCCATTTACCTTCCCGCCGTTAACCCTTCCAGCTTTTTGAACGCGGGAAGCAAGTCCTGCTTTTTCTCGAGTACTCCCGCGAACAGATCTCCTACTTTATCGAAGCGCGCAATCGCGTTGGTGATGTTGAACTGCGAGGGCGTCAGCCCCGGCTTGATTTCGCGCCAGGCCAGCGGCGTCGCCACCGGCGCGCCGGGATGCGCCCGCACCACGTAAGGAGCCGCAATCGTTTTCCCTTCGCCGTTTTGCAGGTAGTCGAAATAGACTTTGTTCTTCTGCCGTTTCTCCACCGAGCGCGGCGTGGTGAACAGATCGGGCCGCTGCGCCACGCACACTCGCGAAATTGCTTCGGCGAAAGTGCGCGTGATGTCGTACGTATATTCCGGGACCACCGGTATATAGATATGCATGCCGTGGCCGCCGGTGGTTTTCGGATAGCCTTCCAGCTCCAGCTTGTCGAGCGTCTTGCGAACCAGCAGAGCCGTCTCCACGATCATGCTGTATTCGCACCCTTGCGGGTCGAGGTCGATCAGAATGAAATCCGGATTGTCGAGCGACCCCACGCGCGATTGCCATGGGTTCTGATCGATACAGCCCTGCTGCACCAGAAACAGCAGCGCGGCCGTGTTTTCGGCGAGTACATAGCGTATGGGGCCCGGCTCTTTCTTCGGATCGCGGTGGCCGCTGTCGATTTTTTCGAAACGAAGCCAATCCGGATACGAGTCCGGCGAGTCTTTTTGAAAAAAATACTTCTCGTTAATCCCGTTGGGATAACGCTTTAGCGATAGCGGCCGGTCTTTCAGATGAGGAAGCAGAAGCGGCGCCACGCCACTATAAAAATTTAGCAAGTCACGTTTGGTGTAACCCTCGCCGGGAAAGAAGACTTTGTTCAGGTGGGTGAACTTCAGGGGGTGGCCATCCACCTCCATCCGAACTTCCTCAACATTGCCAGTTAACAGCGGTGCGCGCTTTACTTTGTTCGGCTTGGGCTTAGATTCAGGCTTAGACTTAGGCTCAGGTCTTGTCTCAGGTTTTGGCTCAGGCGCTTCTTCAGCCTCAGCCGATTCGCGAATGCAGTCTTCGGGATTCACGTCTTCGCGAAGGCCTAAAAAGACCGGGGCGCGCAGGTGACCGTCCGGCGTCCAGTTCAGAAATTTGACTTGCGCCACCAGTTCCGGCCGAACCCACGTGGTGCCGCGAACCGGAACGTTTCGCCTTACCCGACAACGGAGTCTTCGGTGCGATGAGCGGCTCCAGACGCGCGTAGAGGGCGGCCATTTGTTTCCGGTCGAAGCCGGTGCCGACATTCCCGGCATGGACTAATTTTTTCCCCTCGTAGACGCCCAAAACCAAGGCACCGAAATAATCGCGCTCGCCTTCGGTGAAGCCCGCGATCACGAACTCCTGTTGGGAAACAAGCTTGAGCTTGATCCAATCCGGGCTGCGGCGGTGCTGATAGGTGCTGTCCAGGCACTTTGCGATGAGCCCTTCGAGACCCTGTTCGCGCGCGGCTTCCAGAAACTCGCCTCTATCGTTCGGGAAATTTTCGGAGTAGCGAATCTGCGGTGACACATCCAAGACCGACTCCAAAATCTTCTTTCGGTCCTGCAATTTAGCGCCGCGCAGATCGTGTCCATCCAGGTACAGAATGTCGAAAAGAAACAGCGTCACCGGCTGGCGCTTTGCCATGTGCGCGACGGAAGCCGCGTCGTTATTCATGATTCGCGGCTGAATTAAAGCAAACCGCGAGACGCCCTTTTGATCGAGCACGGCAATTTCGCCATCTACGATGGCTTCGGTGCAGTGAACGCTGTGCGGCAAGGCGCTCAATTCCGGGTACTGCCGTTCGCAACGGTTCCCACTGCGCGTATAGATTTCGACGCTGCCCGCCTTCAAGTAACATAACGCGCGAATTCCATCCCACTTCACTTCAAGGGTCCACTCCTCACCAGTAGGCGCATCCGGCCCAAGTACCGCGCCCATGGGTTTCAGCAAGCCCGGCATGGGAGCACGCTTCACGCCAGGGATCTTGCTCCAGGGGTGAGTCACCGGCTTGGCGGGTTCCGCCGGAAGATCGCGTGCAATCTCCTCCTGCGTGCGGCCGGTCTTCACGCTCCGCGCATACTCTTCGATGTCCCAGCCGGTGCGCGCTTCGGCATCTTTCTTTTTGAGCAGCAGCCAGTCATTCCCCTTGCCCTTGCCTTTCATGTGCACCAGCGCGAATTCGCCCTTCAGCTTCTCGCCCGAGAGACGGAATTTCAGGTCGCCGCGCGCGATCTGTTCGAGCGGCGGCGTGTCGCCGATCAACTCAAAGGTGCCGCGGTCCCACAGCATCACGCTCCCTCCGCCATAATTGCCGGCGGGAATGTTGCCCTCGAAATCGCCGTAGCTGATGGGGTGATCCTCCACCATGGCGGCGAACCGCTTGGGCGCGGGGTCCAGCGTCGGACCTTTTGGAACGGCCCAGGACTTCAGCGTTTTATCAATTTCCAGGCGGAAATCGTAATGCAGGTGGGAGGCGTTATGCCGTTGGACAAAGTACCGCTGTTCCGCTTTGCCCGCCGGAATCGCAGCCTTTGGCTCGGGCGTTTTTTCGAAGTGACGCTTGCGGGTGTATTCTTCGAGGGACATAAACCTGTGGAAATGTTTCTGCTTAGATGATATACGTGTAGGAGCTATGGCCAGCATCTGGAAAGGGCATCTCACTTTTGGATTGGTTTCGTTTCCCGTCCGCCTGTTCACCGCCGCGCGCGGCGAGACAATCAGCTTTAACCAGCTCCATAAGTCCGATAACTCCCGGGTCAAACAGATGATCTACTGCCAAGCCGAGGACAAGCCGATTCCCCGGAGCGAGATTGTTAAGGGATACGAGTACGAGAAGGACCGCTACGTCGTGATCGATGACGAAGACATCAAGAAAGTGGCCCCGAAGACAGCGAAGGCCATGGAAATTCTTGAGTTCGTAAAGGAACAGGACGTCGACCCGGTGTATCTGGAAAGTTCGTACTACATGGGTCCGGATGAAGGGGGCGAGAAGCCTTACGCGCTGCTGTTCGAGGCTCTGAAAGATACCAAGTTTTGCGGCGTGGCGAAGATCGCGATGCATAACCGCGAGCACATCGTGATCGTGCGGCCGGGGACCACCGGCATGATTCTGCACACCATGTACTACGCAGATGAAGTGAAGAAGCAGGACGAATACCGGACCGACACCAGTTCGGTGAATGAGAAGCAGTTGAACTTGGCGAAGATGCTGATCGATTCACTGGCGGCGGAGTTTGAGCCGCAGAAATATCACGATACGTATCGCGCGAACCTGCAGGAGATGATTCAAGCGAAGGTGGACGGGCATCGCGTGGTGGAGACTCCGGCGGCACATATCGCGCCGGTGATCGACATTATGGAAGCACTGAAGCGGAGTTTGGAGCAGAAGAAAAAGCCGGTGGGGCAGGCGACCAGCGCGACTTCGAGTTCGGAAGAGAGCGAAGCGCATGCGCCTGCGGCGAAGAAGCGGCGGGGCAAGGCTTCGGCTTAAGGCGTTCCCTTACGGTCACTGCTCCGAGTTTGGGATTCTGCTTCCATCAAATTGTGCAGAATGTCGTTGATTCCGACTTCGCTTCACTAGAACTGGAAGCGGATGCCCATTTGGAGCTGTCTGGGGTTGCCTACGATGCTGGTGATCGAGCCGGCCTGGCCGTTGCCGATGTTCGGATTCGGCAGACCGAACTGCGGGTGGTTTAAGACGTTGAAGGCTTCCGCCCGGAACTCGAAGCGGGTTTGCTCTTTGATCACGAAGCTCTTGAACAACGAGAGATCCAGGTTGGTGCGGTGCGGCCCTCTTAAGGTGTCGCGGCCTGCGTTCCCGTAGGTGTATTGGGCCGGGATTCCGTAGGACCCCACGCTAAACCATTGCTGTAACGTACCGGGGTAAGTTACCGGGGCGAGGATGTTGGGGCGGCTCCCCGTGCCCGTGTTCGTGGTGCTGGTCTGCAAGACCGGGGAGAAGGGCAGGCCTGTTTGTGCAGCTAGAATTCCGTTGACTTGCCATCCCCCAAAGTAGCGATTGGTTTTCAGGAAGGGAATCTCGTAGAGGAAGCTGACAGTGAGGCGTTGGCGGATATCGATGATGGAATCCGCGCGTTCCAGATAGAGGAACCGGGGGTCCTGCGGTTGTGGGCCGGCCGTGCCGCCACCAAACTCCAAGGGCACGTTATCGATGGCGTGGGACCACGTGTATCCCAGCAGTACGCTCACCCCCTGCTTGAAGCGCTTGTCGGCGGTGAACTGGAAGGCATAGTATTCGCTCAGGCCGTTAGTGGTGAAGTAGTTGACATCGGTCAAGTTGGGATCGAGACCATAGAGCGGGCGGCGGGTGTTGGTGGCCGTTGCTCCAGGGATAGGCTGATTCGCATTGTAGGTGTTATAGAGGTGGCGGCCCAGGTTGCCGATCGTGGCGGCCTTAAAGACGGTCTGGATCGGCGTGACTTCCTGCTCGATGGTGAAGTTGAATTGTTCGGCGTAAGAAGGGCGGAATTTGGGGTCGACCGCGGTAACAACTCCGCTGGGGTTGTTGGCGAGCGCGAAGTTGAGGGCGGGGAGCGGGCCGAAGCCGTTGCTGACGCGCTGGCCCGGGGTGATCGTGATGTCGCTTTGGCTGTTGCTGATGGTGAGGCCGAAGGGGATCTGGCGGAAGAGCCGAAGCGCGCCGCTCTCGCTGCCCGTAGGGTTGTAGAAGAGACCGAAGCCACCGCGAAGAACCGTGTGGGGAAGGGCCTGGTAAGCGAAACCGAAGCGCGGGCCAAAGTTCTTGTAATAGGGCTGGACACCGGCATTTTGATCGACGCCGTTTTGTCCCGCGATATCGATTTTGCCAGTCACGAGATTGAAGTTGGCCCAGCGATTTGCCACTTCGGAAAAGGGCGAGTAGTAGTCCCAACGCAGGCCCAGGTTCAGCGTGAGCTTCTTGGTGAGACGCCAGTCGTCGGCAAAGTAAAGTCCGATTTCGCTACCGCGCTGGCCGGGCCAATTTAGCGTGTAGTCGTGGCCGATGAGCGTGGGGTAACCGAGCAGGAAGCTGGCGGCGGCATCGCCCCCCACGCCGGCGGGGTTGCGGGAATCGGTCAGAGCTTGACTGAAATTGAAGCGGCCGTTGCCCATGTTGGTCTGATAAATCGTGAGTTGGCGGCGGCGGAAATCGGCACCCCACTTCAAGGTATGGGCGCCGGCGGTCTTGGTCATGTTGTCGAGGTATTCGAACGTGTTTTCGCGGCGGAAGAGCGGCAGCGAGCGGGTCTGGCCGATGCCGAGATACCCGGAGGGCGAAAAAATCGGGAGATTTTGTTCATCGGGCGTCACGTTGGCGTTAGGGACGCCCAACTGGTTGCCGAGCCCGGCACCGGGCGCATATTGGTTGGCCGTGTAATCAAGGCGGTAACGGCTAAAGCCGGCTCGGAATTCATTGACCAGCGTGGGGGAAATAATGCGGACGTAGCTGGCCACCGCGTGTTGCGCGGGCTGGAACGAGATGCCGGCGAAAGAGGCTTCGTCGCTCAAGTTCACTGGTCCGGAGATGCCGGGAATTGTTGTTGCGGGATAGGTGCTGGGGACGATGGTGGACGTGTTCTGGATGGAGTAGCGGGCAAAAAACTGGTCCTTCGGGGAGATTTGATGGTCCAGGCGGATGTCGCCCTGGTTCCAGTTCTGTTGTTGGGTAAGATTCGCGGCGTAGTTGTTGAAGCGGCCGGGTGAGGTGGGGGTTGGATAGGCGTTGAGGAGCTTGACGGAGATGGGATCGAAGCGGGAGGCGGGGATCTGGTTGTTGGGAAACTGGTCGCGGATGAAACCGGTCCCGGCATCGTTGGCGCGGGTAGTGAGCGGATCATAGATCGCGGCGGTTTCGCTGAAGTCGCCCGAACGCATTTTGAGGGTGGGGACATTCCCCAAGACAAACTGCTGGGAGCTGCGGCGGTAGCCTTCATAGTCGACGAAGAAGAAAGTCTTATCTTTGCCGTGGTAGAGCTTGGGCAATGAAACAGGGCCGCCGAAGGAGCCGCCAAATTGGTTCAGGCGGAATGAGGGGAAGGCGGTACCTTTCGGGCTGAAAAAGGTGCGCGCGTCCATGGCCGAGTTGCGGAGGAATTCGAAGAGGCTGCCGTGGAGTTGGTTGGTTCCGGACTTGGTGATGACATCGACGACAGCTCCGGAGTTACGGCCGATATCCGCGCTGTAAAGATTCGTCTGGATTTTGAATTCGCGGACGGCTTCGACGGCGGGACGGAGGGCAATGGAGAGCGTGAGGCGTTCGTTATCGTCAATACCATCGTAAAGAAAGTTGTTGGAGCCTTCCCGGTTGCCGTTTGAGAAGATTTCGGTGCCGGGACGGCGATCGTCGGGGCGGGTGCCGCTCATGATGGTGCCGCCCGCCGAAAAGCCCACGCCATTGACGCCAGGGCTCAGGGTGGCGAGTTGGATGAAATTGCGGCCGTTCAGCGGAAGCTGATTGACAAGCTGTTCATTGACGACAGTGCCAAGGGAGGAGGATTCGGCTTCAAGGAGGGGTGTTGCGCCGGTGACCTCCACAGTGTCTGAGACTTGGCCCAATTGGAGCGTCAGGTTGAGGCGGGCTTGCTGATTAATCTGGAGCGTGATGCCGGATTGCACCAGTTTGCGGAAGCCGGTCGCTTCAACGGTGACCGTGTAATCGCCGGGGCTTAAGTTGGGTGAGAACGTATTCGCCTTCGCGTCCTGTTGTGGCGGTTCGTGTGGTGTTGGTGGCGAGCGCGGTGGCGGTGACGCTGGCGTTGGGGACAATAGCGCCGGAGGTGTCTTGAACGACACCGCTGATTTCGGCGCTGGCAACCTGGGCCGTGAGTGGGGCAGTCGGCGCGAGAAGTGCCAACGTGAATAAGAGCGAGCTGCGGAGCAATGTCGAATTAGGCATGAGGAGACGTTTCCCTGAAAGCACAGCGCTGTCCAGGGACAGCACCGAGTTTGGACTCAGTTTATTACAAGACGCAGGTGAAGATCAGGTCTGATGGCTTGAGACACGGCAAAAAGGGCTAAATGGCAAAGGTGAGAAGCAGGACGCATGATGGAGCGCGGGATGGCTGTAATTGAACTAAACGCCGCCTTGACGGCAGGGGAATTGCATCAGCTCTTAGGACGGGAAATTTATCTTCTTACAGATTGTCTCGCCACCCCCTGTCGACGGTGCCGGTACCACGCCCTTGGCTCGATCGTGTATTCTGGCCGAGCTTGCAGATCCGTTCGCTCCGGGGAGCGGGAAAAGTGATTATTACGCTGTCCGCGGGGCCGCAAACATCATATGGCGGAACCATTCGGATTCAGTAAGGAACGGTTTGCAAGGAGATTATGACGAAGAACGAAAAGACCAAGAAAGCTGTATCAGAGAACCAGGAAAATGGAAACTCTGTAGACGTAGGGACGGGTGGCGAATCCCACCAGGTCGCGGGCGGTTCACATCCGCCAATGACTTCGCAGCAGGGCCTCGCGATTGCCGACGATGAGAATTCGCTCAAAGCCAATCCTCGCGGCCCTGTTCTTCTGGAAGACCGGCTTTTGGTGGAGAAGACGCAGCACTTCGATCACGAGCGTATTCCGGAGCGAATTGTCCACGCTCGCGGCGTAGGCGCGCATGGATATTTCGAACTGACGGATTCTTTGAAGGGGATCTCCCGCGCAGGCATCTTCAATCGTGTTGGCGGGAAAACAGAGGTATTCGCGCGGTTCTCGACCGTGGCGGGAAATATGGGGTCGACCGACGTAGCGCGCGATGTGCGCGGCTTCGCCGTGAAATTTTACACGCCGGAAGGGAATTGGGATCTTGTGGGCAACAATATTCCGGTGTTTTTTATTCAGGACGCAATCAAATTTACCGATCTGATTCATTCGGTGAAGCAGGAGCCGGATCGCGGCTTCCCGCAGGCCGCCTCCGCCCACGACACGTTCTGGGATTTTGTCTCGTTGATGCCGGAAAGCACGCACATGTTGATGTGGATCATGTCGGATCGCGCAATTCCGCGCTCTCTGCGGCTGATGGAAGGATTCGGTGTGCATACGTTTCGTCTGTTGAACGAAGAGAATCAATCGACGTATTGTAAGTTTCACTGGCGTCCGAAGCTGGGGATGGCGTCGGTGATTTGGGATGAGGCGCTAAAGATCTCAGGCGCGGACCCGGACTTCCATCGGCGCGATCTGTGGAACACCATTGAGGACGGCAACTTCCCTGAGTGGGAACTGGCCGTGCAGTTGTTCGATGAGGACTTTGCGACCAAATTCGACTTCGATGTTCTGGATTCCACCAAGCTGATTCCGGAAGAGTTGGTTCCATTGCGGGTAATTGGGCGCATGGTGCTGGACCGCAACGTAGACAACCAGTTTGCGGAGACGGAGCAGGTGGCGTTTGCCACGGCAAACGTGGTTCCCGGCATTGATTTCACAAACGACCCGTTGTTGCAGGGGCGAAATCTGTCCTATATCGACACGCAGCTAACGCGTTTGGGTTCGCCCAACTACACGCAAATCCCGGTGAACGCGCCGCGTTGCCCGGTGATGAATATGCAGCGCGATGGACACATGCAGATGTTCAAGCAGAAGGGACGCGTGTCCTATTCGCCAAGCTCGCTCGAGATGGACACACCGCGGGAAGATCCGAAGCACGGCTTCACATCGTTCCCGGCGCCCGAGCAGGGCGACAAGATGCGGGTGCGTCCGGAAAGTTTTGCCGATCATTTCAGCCAAGCTCTGCAGTTCTTCAATTCGCAGACGAAGACGGAGCAGAACCACATCATTTCAGCCTTCATTTTCGAATTGAGTAAGGTGGACACGAAAGCAATTCGGGAGAGAATGCTCGGACAACTGGCCAACGTAGACGAAACCATCGCCCAGCGCGTCGCGGACGGGCTGGGGGTAGTGGGACCAATCAAGAAGATCGCTACCACTGTGCCGGCGCGGACGGATCTTGCTCCCTCGGCTGCTTTGAGCGTCTTGAAAAAGATGAAGCCCGGGCTGGAGACGAAGGTGATTGGTTGTTTGGTGGCCGACGGTACCGATGCTGCGGAAGTGATGGCTCTTTCGAAAGCGGCAGCAAAGGCTGGCGCGAAAGTGCAGATTGTAGCTCCTAAAATCGGGGGCGCTGTTACCGCCGATGGACAAGTTGCTGGAAGCGGACAAGCAGCTGGCCGGCGGGCCTTCCGTATTATTCGACGCTGTTTACGTGGCTCTTTCGGAAAAGGGCGCCAAGATGCTTTCGATGGAAGCGGCCGCTGTGGGCTGGGTACACGATGCGTTCTCTCATCTCAAGGTGATTGGCGCCTCCACGGGAGCCCAGGCATTGCTCGACAAAGCGGGAGTTATGCCGGACGCCGGCGTACTGGTGGGGGGAAAGGCAAGTGCCTTTCTGGACACCGCCGCGCAGGGACGGATTTACGATCGAGAGCCTAACGTAAGAACTGTGTACTAAGTGGAACTGGAACTGGCCGGGGCGAAATTCCCGGCCAGACCAGCGTTACTTGCTTAATCGCCGATAGTATTCGGCTACAGCGCTTCCGTAACCGGGCGGCACCTGTTGAGGCGTGACCGCGTGCGGGGCTGAAGCTGTGTCAGTCTTGCGGCGAAGCGTGAGCTCCAGTTGTTGGGCATCGCCCAAAACTTGGTTGATCAAGCGGTTTAGGAGTTCCGGGTTGTTTTGATTCTGCCGCGGGTTCATCCCACGAAGATCATTACCCACGGCCTGGAGCTGTCTCGAGATCTCCGGGTTGCCGCGCGCGGCTTGCTGAAGCCGGTTGAAATCTCGGACTGCTTCGTTATAGCTGTCCCCGATGGTGGGTCCGCCCCCACCCCGCTGGCCTCCGGCCTGTTCGCCTTGTTGTTGGCCTTGACCTTGTTGTTGGCCCTGACCCTGTTGTTGGCCTTGACCCTGTTGTTGACCCTGACCCTGTTGTTGACCCTGACCTTGTTGCTGACCTTGGCCTTGTTGACCTTGTTGCTGACCCTGACCGCGCTGCTGATTCTGCTGCATCGCCTGCGCCATCTGTTCAATTTGCTGGCGTAGCTTCTCGGCCTGCTGCACAGCTTGATCGGAGTTGCCCTGACCGGGTTTTCCGTCCTTGCCTTTACCGACCGCACTCTGGGCTTTGCGTAAATCTTCAGCCATTTCGCCCAGCGCCCTGGTGACAGGGGCTTCGCGCATCACGGCATAGGCACCCATCCCGCGCTTCAGCATGTCGGAGGTCGCTTTCATTCGGGCCTGCACCTCGTTTTGCTGAACTCGTCCCAGAGCCTCACGGATCTTTCCGGCGGCGTCGGCTTGTGTTTGAGCCATGTCGCGCGCCGCAGATTGCATCTGCTGCTCCAGGCGCTTCAGATCGTTCATCATGGCCTCTTTCTCTTGGGCCATTTGACCGGCGGACTGCTGTTGCTTTGAGGAATCTTCGCCGCCCTGACCCGCGCCAAAGTTCTTCCGAAGGCGCTCGGAGAAGGCTTCCTGTTGTTTGGAGAGGCGCTCGGATTCGCGGACCAGGTTCTGCATCTGGTCGCCGGTTTGTTGCTGGCGCATGGCTCCCAGCATGTCCTGAGCCTCCTGGAGGCGTTCCGCGGCTTTGCGGGCGTCGGCTTGCCCTTTCGCTTGTTCCTGCTGCTGTTGACCTTGCTGGCCTTGCTGTTGGGCACGGGATTGGGCGGAAGCTGAACTACTCATGTCTCGGGTTGCTTCCTTCAGCCGGTTGATGGCTTGTTCCATTTGGCGCTGTTGGGAACCGCTCATCTGGTTTTGACCGCGGCTTTGTTGCTGGCCGCCTTGTTGACCTTGTTGGCCAGCCTTCCCCTGCTGCTGACCCTGTTGTTGGCTCTGCTGTCCTTGTTGGCCTTGCTGCCCCTGTTGGCCTTGTTGGCCCTGTTGCCCTTGCTGGGATTGGCTTTGTTGTTGCTGGCCCTGTTGCTCACCCTGTTGAGATTGCTCTCCACGCGTGAGCTGTTCCATCTGCTTGCGAAGTTCCTCAGCTTCGCGACGAAGCATTTCCTGCTGCCAGCGCTGCTGCGCGGTCTGCTGCTTATTGGCTTGCTGCTGGGCGAGTTCCTGCTGGCGCCGGGCGAGTTCTTTCAGTTTCGCGAGCGCGTCATCCACGGCTTTCTGCTGTTTCTCAGCCGCGGATTGCTGGCCGCTCTCGTACTGGTTCTTCTCGGTGTCCAGTTCGAGATCAAAAAGGTTCTCCAGATCGCGGCTGGCTCCGCCGCCCACCGCCCCCGCCGCCGCCCTGTTTGCCGAACGCAACCTGAATCTGGCGGAAAGTGGCTTCGGCGCGCAGCAAGTATTGCAGCGCCTTCTGTTCGGGCGTGAGCGCGTTTTTGAAGAGCTGTCCACGCAATTGGTCCGCGGCCGGGCCCATGGCTTCGACGGCTTTCTCCATGTCTTCGGTAAAGCTCTTGAATGCGGGATTGTTTTCGGAAAGCTGGCGAGCCTTCATGCGTGTGGCCAGCGATTTCGCCTGGTCGCGCAATTTGCCTTGAACTTCAGACAGATACTTGGCGTTTTCGGCGTCGGACTTTTTCTCTTTCGCCTTCACTTGGTTCCAGGTGGCGGCGATCACTTCCTTTTGGCGATCGGAGATCTTCTGCTCTTCCTCCCCGCCGCCGCCTCCTCCCCCGCCGCCTGCCTGCGCTTGCGAGTACTCCTTCTCGAAAGGCTGTGCTTCGACGAAGTAGATATCGGATCGGGACGTTGTGCGGGCGTCTTTCGCAACGGCGTACATGCTTAGCACGTCGCCGGGGACGAGTTTATATTCCTCGAGAGAAAGAGTGGTACTGCCGTCGGCTTCCTTGCGGCCCTTGCCATTCAGAAGAGAGACAGTCTTTTCATCGCCGCCATTGACAGAGTAGTGGAGTTCCAGAGCTTGCAGGCCAAAATCGTCTTTGCCCTGCACATTCACAGTGACTTCTTCAATCGGGCTGACCTTCGCGTCCTTGCCAGGATGGGTGAGGGTGACGCTGGGCGGGTCGTCGCGGCGAGCTTCGATGAAATAGTTTTCGGTTAAACGCACCATCTCGCCGGAATCGGGCGTGGCGACGTGATACATGTCGTCTTTGTGGATGGGAACGCGGGCGGTAAGGTGACCGTTTGCGGCTGGAGTGAGCTCGATTTTCGTGCCGCTATCGAGCATGAGGCTGGCTTGTGCAAGCGGCTTATCGGTGGTGAGTTCCACTTCAGCTTCGGTGCCTTCGACGGCGCGGAGATCGCCACCGGGATCTTCGATTTCCTGCTTCATGCCGAGGAACGAAGGGTAGTGGTAAGTCACCTTGATACTCTTGACCGCGGGAAGATCGACAACGGTGAACTTATAGCTGTTGGATTTTACGCCACCGGCTTCGACATAGTATTCGACATCTTCGGGTACGCCCGCGAAGAGGAATTCATAGCTGGAGGATTGAGGCTTTGCGACCATGGGCGCTTCCTCCCATTTGGGGGAGCTTGCGTACTTGGCAAAAACGCTGACCTTGGACGAAGTAAAGCCGTTCAGGATCGCGCTGACGGGTTGATCCGCGCGTCTCCGGATGCGGTGCGTGCCGGGTTCGACGCGAATGCTATAAATCGGTTTGCGATCGGCGCGTGGCACACCGCCCCAGAGGAGCGCCGTCCCGTAGCCCAGGAAGCCCGGGCCGGAGATGCCGAGCCAGAGGAGCACCGTGATGGCGACCGCGGCGACTGAGCCGAAGCTGACAATGAAGGAACGCGGCACAAGCGGTTCGGATGCGCGCTGTTCGGCGACGGAGAGAGCGTCGGCGGCGAGAAGCGGGAGAAACGGATCTTGCGAGTTCGCGTTGGCTTTTTCGGTATAGGTGAGCAGGCGCTGTTTGAATTCGGGATAGCGCGATTCGGCCCGATTGGCGGCACGCTTCCGATTGAGGCGTAGCAGAGGCACGATCAAGCCTGCGCACAGAGCCGCGGCGACCACGAAAAAGAGCAGTACGCGCGACCAGAACACGCTGGGTTGCGAAAAAGAGAACTGATTCGCGATGAGCACCAGGCCGATGGTGAAAATCAGGGCGGCCGAGCAAAGTATTGCCGCGCCGCGCGCGATGGAGAACTGCCGGAGATTGCTCTCCAACTTCCGAAGGTAAGAATCCAGTTGTTGCAGCGGGTTCATTAAGCCTCTTTTTCCTGCTTGAGATGTTGGTTGCCGACTACGGATTCAGCAATAGCTAATAATAACGCCGCCAGAAGGACGTACCACCAAAGGTCGATCGTGTTTGGTTCGATTTGTGTCGTTCCGGCGGTTTTGTTGACCGCGGACTTGGAAGAAGTGGCGCCTGTGTTCTGCCACAGGTCGATCGTTTCGGCCGACATGGGTTCCAGATTCGACTCTTTGCGATCGGGGTTGACGGCCGCGAGTTCGCGCGTGCCGTTGGGCCGGCGTACATCGTAGAAACCTTCGTCGGAGAGCGTGAGGCCCTGAGCTTTGGCGGCTTCAGAAAGCGAGAGCGCTCGCTGACCATTGGGAGCGATGACTTCGACGCTGCCCGAGGGGGGCGCGCCATTCTTCTGCGTTGCGCGAAGGTCGAGATAGGCGCCGGCGGTGTAGGTGGAGGAGCGTTCGTCGATACCCCCCAGATAATGAGTGGCTTGTTCCACGAACGGGACAAAGGCGGAGCTCAGGGGAAAGTCGTTCGCGATGTTGTCGAGAGGCGAGGCAAAAACCAGGACGCGGCCTTCGCCCGACGGTTGCTCGATCAGAAGCGGCAAACCGGAGGAAAGTTTCGCCAGAACGCGCGCGGTGCCCGGCTCAACGGGAACGGTCTGATAGAACTTGATGCCGTCCCATTGCGAGGTACGTTTAAGCGCGGGATGGCTGGTGTCGAGCGACGTTACGGTTTGGAATCGGCCGCCTTCGGGACTTTCGTAGCGCGTCGAGGAGAGGGGCAGATTGGTAAGCGCGGCGGTGCCCTTTCCCGCGGACTGCCGGCCCAACAGGACCAGAACGGAGCCGCCCCCGCGGACATAGTCACGAAGATTTGTTTCCAGGCCGCGCGCGAGCGGTGGGATGTCGGAAAGCACAATGAAGGCGTACTTCGTGGGCGTCAGGTTCGCGGCTTGTTCGGGCGTGGCAGCGGTGAGCGTGAAGGCTGGCTCATTGGAGCTCTCAAGCGCGGTGCGGAAATACAGGAAGGCGCGGGTGTCGCGGGAATCGTGAACGAAGAGCCCGGGCCTTGGGTCGGAACGCTCGGTGGAGAAGAAGAAGTGATCGTCCTTTGGGAAAGTGTCGCCTGACTCGATGCGGACTTCGCCGCGGGTGAGCCCGTAGGGAGCTTCGAAGTTTGTGAATTCGATGGCGACGCGGCCATTGGCGGGGACGTCGGCATCGCGGTATCCCGCGGATTTTCCGTTCAGGTAGAGAATGGCGTGGACGCGCTTAGCGGGCGCGTTATAGGCGGCGATGGTGGCGAGGATGCGGGCGCGCTTGGGGTCGTAAATATGGCGCGGTGTGATCACGCCTTCCACGGCGTAGTTCGTCTCGCCTTTCGTGGCCGCGGGATGCGGGGTGAGCTGAATGTTGGGTGAGAGTTCGAGGTCGGTAAAGCTGGCCGGCATGGAGGTCTTCTGCATATCGCTGAAGAGGTGGACTTCAAGCGCGCCGCGGACGGGCTGTGCAAGAACGCGAAGCTGGCGGGTGAGGTCGGCGAAAGAGCTTGCGGCGTCGGTGGGCTCGGCGGAATCGAGCGCGGTACGAAGTTTGGTTCGGTCTTGCGTGAGATCGGTAAGGACGTGGGTTTGGGCGGCAAAGGTTACAATTTGGACCCGATCGGAGCTGCGAAGGCCCTCGAGAAACTTTTGAGCTTCGGCTTTCGCGGTGGCGAAGCGGTTTGCGTCCCGCATGCTGAAGCTTTGATCGAGCGCAATGACCACGGAGCGATTGCCGGCAGCATTGACGATGCTGGTGGAGCGGAAGTATGGCTTTGCGAAAGCAAGGATGAGGAGAAACAGCAACAGCATGCGGAGCGTGAAGAGCAGAAGGTACTGGAGGCGGCGGTGCTTGACGGAGCTTTGCGTGCGGCGCTCAAAAAACATCAGAGAGCTGAACGGCGTGGGCGTGGTTTTATGCCGCTTGAGCAGGTGGATATAGATCGGCAGGCCGAGCGCGAGTAGAGCCGTGAAGAAAGCTGGAGTGAAGAACGACATTTAATCGCGGCCCTGCCGGAGCGTGAGGTATTCCCGCAGTCCTTCGTCGAGCGGGCGCGAGGTGTTCATGAGGAAGTAATCCAGGCCGGCGGACTGCGCGGCGGTTTTCAGGTTCGCGAGATGACTCTTCATTTTCGCGCGATATTCATTCTTGCTGTATTCGGGCGTCACCTCCATGGCGGATTTGGTTTCCATGTCGACAAGGAGGGTGGAGGCGCGAAATGTGGGCTCGATTTCCTGCTGGTCGAGGATGTGGAAAAGGATGACTTCGTTGCCATGGAAACGAAGAGGCTCCACGGCTTGGATGATGGTCTTGGGGTCCTCGTAAAAATCGGAGATGACGGCGACGATGCCACGGCGGCGCAGGTATTGCTGGAAATGAAGGAAGGGCTTGGCGAAGTCAGTGTGGGTGCCGAGCGCGGTGTGTTCGATGGCGTGAAGCAGGCGGTTTAGCTGGCCCTGGCGGGTGGAGGGCGGAATGTAATTGTTCACGTCGTCATCGAAAACAATTAAGCCAGTGGCATCGCGCTGAAGATTGCCCATGTAGACGAGCGACGCAGCCAAGAAGCGGGCGTAATCGAGTTTGGGCATGGGATCGGCGCCATAAGCCATGCTGGCGCTGGTATCGAGAAGAACGAGGAGTTGTGAATTGGTTTCGCCGCGATAACGTTTCAGAAACGCTTTTTCGGTGCGGGCAAATACGTTCCAATCGATGTGGCGCAGGTCGTCACCGGGGGTGTAAGAGCGGTATTCGGCAAATTCTTGGGAGAAGCCGAAGTCCGGGGAGCGGTGAAGGCCGGCGACAAAGCCGTCAACCACGGTCTTTGCGACCAGGTCAATCGACGAGATTGTGGCGAGCGTTTTGGGGTCCAGGAATCTTTGCATTTAGTGCGTTGCGGCGCCCGACCTCCCGTTTAGGAAGAACTTGGTTGCTTGAGGGTCAGAACTTGTTGAAGAACATCGTCCGGTCTCAACTTGTCACTTTCGGCGTGGAAGTTCAGCAGGATTCTGTGTCTGAGGACGGGCACATACAGCGCTCTTACGTCTTCATACGCCACCGCCGTTCTTCCTTTCATCAGAGCGCGGCACTTGGCGGCTAGACACCAGGAATTGCGCGGCTCTTACGCTGGCGCCGTAATTCACGTATTTCTTCACGACATCCGGCGCGCTCGTGTCTCTGGTTCTGGTCGAGCGGACTAGTTCGATGGCGTACTTTGCCACCGAATCGCCGATTGGGACCATGCGGACTAACTGCTGGAAGTCCAGAATCTCTTCGGCTGTCGTCACCGGGTCGGCCGCGTTGACTTTTGTCTGTGTCGTCAGGTCCACCACTTTCAGCTCTTCTTCCGCGGATAAGTAGTCGAGCATTACGTTGAAAAGAAATCGGTCCAACTGCGCTTCTGGAAGAGGATAGGTGCCTTCGAGTTCAATCGGGTTTTGCGTGGCGAGCACGAAGAAGGGGTTGGGCAGCGTATAGTTATTGCCGCGCACTGTACACGCGCGCTCCTGCATGGCTTCGAGCAGCGCCGATTGCGTCTTGGGCGGCGTCCGGTTGATTTCGTCGGCTAACAAGATGTTCGAGAAGATCGGGCCTTCGATGAAAGTCCAGGTTCTTCGGCCTGAGGTAGGGTCTTCCTCGATGATGTCGGTGCCCGTCATATCGGAGGGCATCAAATCCGGCGTGAACTGGATTCGTTTGAAAACCAGGCCCAGAGTCTGGGCCATAGTCCGGACCAGCAGCGTTTTCGCGGTGCCCGGCAGGCCGGTGATCAGGCAGTGGCCGCCCACAAAGAGGGCAATCATCACCTGTTCCAGAACCTCTTCCTGGCCGACGATGACGCGGCGTACCTGCTGTATGATCTTCTGTTCTACGTCCCGGAACCGCGCGACACGCGCTTGCAATGCATCTGGTGAGGTGGATGGGGTCATGAATTAGTCGGAAGCACCGGTAGAGAGTTGGAGCAGCAATTTTTGCGCGGGCTTGAAACTGGGCGCCGCTTCGAGCGAGAGCTCGATTTGTTCACGCGCTTTGGCGTCTTGCTTGGCCGCGTGGTAAGCGCGCGCCAAATTGTAGTGTGCATCGGCCTGATCGAGCGGCTTTGAGGCGACTACCGCGTTGAACTCGCGGATCGCGCCCGTCGCGTTATTTTGAGCGAGCCAGAGGGAGCCCAATTCCTTATGGACGTCCGCATCCTGCGGCACGATGTAGTTTAGCCGGTTCAAGGCCAGAGCCGCATCTTTGGGGCGATTGGCCGCGATGAGGAGTTTCGCCAGATGCTTCATGGTGTCCGGATCGCGTCCGCCTTCTTTCGAATACTTTTCCAGTTGCGTCAAAGCGGCGGCGTTGTCGCCCTTGGCCACGTAGGCATCAGCCAGCGCCGCGTAAACGCTGCCCGCTTCTACGTAATCGGGGTAGAAGTCGCGGATCTGAAGACCGATGCGGATCACGTCGTCATACTTCTTGGCGGCAGCGGCCTCACGCATGACCTTGAATTTCTCACGCCACTCGTCATAGTGATCCACCGTATTCTTCGTTTGTTTGTCGAGCCAGGCCAGGAATTGTTTATCGAATTCGGCGGGCGCGAGTTTGAGCTGCTGCTCGATCACGGCTTCCGTGGTGGTGGTCTTAGAAAACGCGTGAATCATATCCAGCAGCTTCGCTTCACCCCACCGTTCGGAGATGTAATCGCAGATTTTTCCGGCTTGGAAGTAAGAGACGATAACTTGCGCGCGATACGAGGGATGGATGAATCCGCGATCGATTTCAGCGATGGGCAGCAGCTTCTTTTCCTTAATGGCGTGAATCACGTCCGGCGTCATGCGGTCGCCCCAATCGGGTTCCACGGCGGTTTCTTCATGAACCGCGACGCCTTCGGTAAACCAGCGCGGCACGCGGAACTGAGTCGCGGTGAGCACGTAGACGTGGCTCATTTCATGCCAAAGCGTGGAAGCCCAGTGAAAGTCGCCGGGGCGGCGGCCTGTGGGACTGTCCATCGCGACAACACGCCCGAAGGTAACACCGAGAGCGCCCAGGCCGGGCATGCCGGTTGTACGGACAGCGAAGTCTTCGTGATCGGGATAGACCTCCACCTGAACCGGCGCGTTCAGATGCATCTGATACTTCTTGTCATAGGCCGCCATCGCACGCTTCATCTCAGTTTCGAAATAGGGATGAAGTACGTCGGCCTCCTTCTTGTTGAGGCGCAGAATGGTGTTATCTGTCTCGAAAGTGACAAAGTTCTTGTAACTATCCATCAGGCGCAGCGTGAAGACTGTGGCATCGTCCTTCCAGCCTTGGTTGAACGCGGTTTCAAGGGCCTTTCGCGCTTCAGCCTCGCGGCCCATGCGCATCAGATTGATCCCCAGGTTTGAGTAAGCGGAATCGAGATAGGGCGAGGCGGCAACCGCCTTCTTGTAGTAGTCAATACCTTCGTCGTACCGCCGGTTCATCACCAGGAAGTGCGCAATGGTCTCATAGCCCCGGCCGTAATCCGCACCCATCTTGTCCAGCCATACCTTGGGCGATTTGTCGGCGAGAAGCTCGACGGCAGCCCGGATGGCGTAGGCTTCCTTGGCGTTCGGCGAGAGTTGAATCGCGGCGTCGGCTTCGGAGATCGCACCTTTCGTATCGCTATCTTCCAGCTTCAAGCGGGCCATGAATTCCCGGGCCTCGACGAGTTTTGGATCTGCTTCAAGAGCTTTCTGGGCGAGTTGCAGGCTTTTGCCTTCGAACGTTTCGTCGGCAACCAGAGCAAGCCCGAGCAAAGCGGGTGCATAGCCCGGTTTCGCGGCTAAGGCTTCGGTGAAAAGATCGCTGGCGTCTTTGCGGTTATAGCGTTCAAGGAACAGACGGCCCCAGCGGGTGCGGATTTCCGGGTCATTGGGGTGAGCTTTTACGGCAAGCTTGAAAGCATCATTAGCGCCTTTGTAATCGTGGGCGCGCCAGAGTTGTTCAGCACGTTCCAGAGTTTGAGCACAGCAGAGCGACGCAAGAAAGAAGACGGCAAACTTCACTTATCCAGCTCCTCCTGGGTACGGGCCAGCTCTAGCAGGAGCTTTGAAAGCTGGGCTCGGTATTGGTCGGGGTTGAGAAGGGACTTCTGATATTTCAGCTGATCAATCTGCGCCTCAATCTGATCGCGCTTGGCTTGAAGCGCCCGCTTGGCTGGGTCGGCGGAGGCGGTTTCCGCGTCCAGGCGAACGACGGCGAACGTGTTTGCTTTGGTCGCGTCATCCAGCACAGCGTGTTCCGTCGAGAGGCGTTTTTGCTCTTCGTAAAAAGACTTGGTCTTCCGCTCGGCGTATTTGAACGCTTCCCCAGCGGAGATCGAGCCATTTTTATCGGTGTCCGCAGCGGGGTCATTCAGCGCTTCCACCCAATAGCGCGCGAACACGGTTGCATTCTTTTCAGAGCCGCTCTTGGTGGCACTGATCACCACGCGATTCGCGCGCTTTAGAGCTTCATTCCCCCCTCCGCTCGCGCTCGTGGTGTTGACGACGAGTTGCCGTCCGGCCGGGATGCGGTTCATCATGGCCGCCAATTCAGATGCGGTCATGTCAGGGCCGGGAAGATTCATTTTGTAATCGCGGTCAAAGGTGCCGTGACCGATCAGGAGAAGCACGAAGGCGTCTTGCGCGGTTGCGGCTTTCTCCACCTTCTCGAGCGCGGCTTTTACATTAGCGCGGGTGGCGTTGGCTCCGGAAAGCGTTTGGACGGAGGCGTCTGGCGAGTGGGCTTTGATGGTCTTTTCGGTTTCTGCGGCAAGCAAGGCGAACCGCGTTTCATAATCCGGTTCGCCGCCCAGGCCGGAAACCGTGACGTAAAACGTGTTGGCAGCCAGAGGAAGTGCAAGGGCGAGTGAGGCGAAAACGCGCAGCATTTAAACGACGCTCCACTTGCGGCGGAGCAGCCATTCCGCACCCCGCAGCGTGAGCGCAAGCAGGAAGACGATGGGCATGTCCCAAAGGTCGAGCGTCTGGCTGGTGGTGATGCCGGCTTCGGAGAAGTTAATTTGTTCGGGGATCTTGCGGGCGTCTGAGGCGGTGAAGTATTTTCCGCCGGTTTGTTCCGAAAGTTTTTGAAGCAGCTCTTTATCCTGCGTGGTGCGGAAATTTTCGGCGGTTCCGTCTTCGCGGCGGAACATGATCACGTCAGCACCGGCGGTTCCTGCCGAAATTTCAGCCAGATAGCTGCCTTGCTTCACGGCGGTATAGTCGGCTGTGTATACGCCTTGTTCGGAGGGGACGGGCAAGAGTGTCACCATGTCGGATAGGTTTTCCGGGCCTACGATGTGGGCTTGCACCAGCGCGTTGGCGACAGGCTCGAATTTCTTGTCGCGCACTTCGACGCGCAGGGTTGCTTTGGTCTCATCACTCATCACCTGATGCGGAGTAGACGCCGTGACCGTGCCCGGCGTTTCCGTCACCAGCCAGCGGAGCAGTTGGCGCCAGAAGATTTCATCCGTCATATCGGCGACGGGTTGGGACATCTGCCATCGCCAGGTACCGGCAGTGGCGAGTACAGCCGTGCGGCCGCGGCCGAAATTCTCGGTCACCAGCAGGGGCAGGCGATGGTTACCGGGGGCGAGCGTCTCCATAAGAAGAACCGCGCCCGGCTTCGGATCGCCCAAAACCTGATAGTTGGCGATTTGCGGCATCTTCTTCCAACGTTCGGCATTGCGGTCGCGGCCGTCTTCCAGACGAGTGATGACGCTGTCGCGGCCGGCGCGCGCGAGATCGGCAGATACGTAATCGCGGTGGAATGTCTGGTTGGCCGTTGTCAGGTGAACCGGTAAAATTTCAGCGAGAGGGCTCTTGGCATAGCCGCCTTCGTTGAACGCGAAACGCCCGGCAAGGAAAAGGACGCCTCCGCCACGGCGGTCGGCAAATTGGCGGATCAGGTCCTGCTGCACGGGCGTAAAGTAATTCGCTTCCACGCTTCCGACGATCAGGCCATCGTAGGCGAAGAGTTCTTCGGGCTTTGAAGGGAAGCCGCTTTCAAGCTCGTTCGGACCAGTAACGCCCTGGCGGTAAATTTTGTTCGGCGTCGTGCGGAGCATGCTGACGATTTCCAGGCTGCCATCGTCTTCGACAGCGCGGCGGAGAAACTTGTACTCCCAGCGCGGCTCGCCTTCGATATAAAGGACGCGTTGTTTGTGGCCGGAGACGTTGACCAGGCGTGTGAGCTGGTTGTTGGCTGTGTTGTTCTCACCGGGAACAGGGTCAACGCTGACCTGCACGGTGCGAGGACCGGCAGCACCAGCGCTGAAGACGACATTCTCGGTCTGCGAAACGCCATCGGCGGGCAAAGTAATTTCTTCGGAGGAGATGGTTCTGCCTGAATCGCGCACGGTGACGTGGGTCTTACGTCCGGCGAATCCGTACTGGCGAAAGGTGACTTGCGCGCTGAGACGGGAGTTCGCGAGAGCTCTCAGGGGGACGGAGACGCCGGTAAGTTCGATATCGTCGATCGGTGTTTCGCGTCCGAAGCCGACGGTGTAGACCGGGACACGCGCCTGACGCATGCGGGCGATGGTTTCGGCGTCGATTCCGCCGGAGTTGTCGGACCCATCGGTGAGCATGACGACGGCGCCAACGGGGAGATTCGAGGCTTCCGTGGCGACCTGATTCAAGGTGTCGCCAATGTGGGTGGCGTTCGAATCCGCGGCAAGTTTTTCAGGGTCGGCGATGCGTTCCAGGGACTTGCCGAATTCGTAAGAACGGACTTGAAAGCGGGTGGTGAGCGGAGTGAGCAGCGAATCGCGCCAGACCTTTTGCGCCTGCGCAAGGCGGGAGACGCCGCCCTGGTCGCTCAGGGCCATGGAGCGGGAGTGGTCGAAGAGAATCGTGACGACGTTCTGTTGCGGGCGGAGCGTCGCAACGCTAAGGGCGGGGTGCCAGAGCAGAAGAAGCAGAAGCGCGACGAGCGCGGTTTGCAGAAGCCAGATCGTGAGGGGGCGCGTACCGGTAAGCAGGCCGCGGTTCCGGCGGATATGCAGGTAAAGCAGTACGGCGGCGGCGATCACGGCGAGCGCAAGGAGGTAGCTTGGCCAGGGGGTCAGTAGGATGATGTGGCCCTTGGCGAACGCGGTGGACGGATATTTGAACAGCCATTCAAACATGCCTGTTGGTTCCTGTGGTGTCAGTTTAGCAGGGGCGAATTTCTACGGATGCCGTGACATAATCATGTCATGGCCGTAAGAACCACCGTCGATATTCCCGAGCAACTTCACGAGACGCTTCGGCTTAAAGCCCAGCAATCTGGATCATCGATTCGTTCTTTAATCGTCCACGCTCTTGAAGCAGTTTATAGAGATAAGAACAAGGGAAAATATGTGACGGGACCCATGATCCCAGGAACCGGTAAGCGAGGGCCAGCTTACCCGACTGATGAAAATCCCCATGACATCGTATTTTCCTGATTTAAACGTCTGGCTTGCTCTTACCGACCCATCGCACATTCACAGTGGTAGGGCGTGGCACTGGCTCAGCCACAATCCACGCGCCTCACGTTTGATCTTCTCTCGCTATACGCAGCTCGGTTTCCTTCGGTTGGTGACGACTCAAGCCGTAATGGGGGAGCAAGTACTCACGATTGAGAAAGCTTGGAGCGTCTACGATGGTTGGTTAGATGATCCGAGAGTGGAGTGGCACCCGGAACCGAGAGGCATGGACGAGGCGTTGAGAAGGGCTACCCAACCCGTTGCGCTCCTGGGCGCTTCAAAATCGATTGGCGATTGTTACCTGCTGGCTCACGCGGTTCAGAGTCAAGCAACTCTGGTCACTTTCGACAAGGGTCTTCACGCGCGGGCTAAGAAGCAGGGACATCTTTCCTTGGTTCCGGATTAGTTCGCCCGGTTATACCGGCGCGCCAGTTCCCCCGCGATGAACGGGATGATTTCAGCCCGCTTGGCATTGTCCGTGGTGAAGATGACGGCGACGTATTTAGCGCCGTTCGGGAGCTCGACGTAGGTCGCGTCGTGGCGGGTGGTGGAGGTCCAGCCGGCTTTGGACCAGAGCTTTGCATCTCTGGGCAAGGCGGAGCCGGAGAAGCCATGGGCTTGGTCATCGGGGTCTTTGGAGGGTGTCGTGAAGTTTCTCTGGAGGAGCTCCATCATTTGCTTGCATCTCTCAGGGCTCACTGCTTTGCCCGTTACGATCGATTCGAGCAATCTTGCCGTGGCATCCGTTGTGAGCCGGTTGTTGTTCTCGAAATTTTTGCCACGGCCTTGGCGTTCGCGGCCGTAGGGGCCTTCTGAAAATGTCTTCTGGTTCGTATTAATGCCTGTGTAGCCCATTCCGGCGAAGTAGCGGTTTACCCAGTTTCGTTTTTCCTGCCATTGCGCCATTTCGGCCGGCGGAAGCTCCGGGCCGCTCGTGGTTCCCGTGATCGTGTCGAGCACCAATGCCGTCGCTTCATTGGTGGAATCGACAATCATGTCGTGCATGGCGCGGCGGAGTTCCGGAGTATCCGCTGCTTTGCCGTTTTCCAGCTGCTGGTGGATCCCGACAAGGTAAAAGAGCTTGACCACGCTCGCTGGATACATGGCGGTATCGCCCCGGTAGCTGGCTGTTTCGCCGGTTTTCAGATCCCGCACGGTCACAGCAAGTTTGTCCGCGGTGAGACCGCCGGCTTCGAAACGCGCGATCGCTTCCTTCGCGATGGATTGGACGCGCGCCTCAAGAGACTCCGCCTTTAGAGAAATTGCCAACGCCAGGAACAAAGCAGCCGAACGAACCATATCGTTTGATTCTAAAGGTCTGCTACCTTAGTCAAGTAACGAATGTCCGAACAGCTCCTCGTTCAGGGGAAACTGCTGGGAATCGACGAGTTTCTCTCGTCCCCCACTCCCGCAGGAAATGGAATCATTGATGCGCGCTCTCTGTGGATCACGCTGGTCTCAGAGGCGGTGCCTCGCGCCTTATTGGCGGAGCTGCAACTCTCTGCGCAATTGTTAGGGTCATCCGGCGGGGCGCAGTTCCTGGTGATTATCCCCGATACCTTCCGCGAGCGCGCGGATGAGTTTCTTACGGAAACAGCACGGCAGATTGGAGCGGCAACAGGCGGACTGGTGACGCTGGTCTGGAGCGCAACGGAGAATTTAGGCGATTGGACAGTGGTGCGAAAGCGCTTGACCGATCAGCTGCAAGCTCGCCGGGATGCTCCTTTGGCCGCCGCGCGGGACTTCACGCCGTTTGTTCCGGAAGCGAAAGAGGAAACAGTGTTGCCGGAGTTTCGCTCGGCCTCGTCGGTCGGCTGGTCCCCGGGGTTAACCACCGTAATCTCGGCGAATCAGGAAAAGCACAACTGGCCGCTCACTTCGGATCTGATGGCGGAAGGGATCGCGCTGGCGCGTCATGCGGCGCCGGGCGAGGCGGAGGGTTCGAACGCCACGGTTCAGGAAATGGCCGCGCGCTCGAATGGGCGTCCGCTTTGGGGCGTGTTGAGGGGCGATGTCGATGACTTCGGCATCCGCTTACGCCGTCTGCACAGCATTGAAGAGCATGTGCAGTTGTCGCTCCTGTATAAACAATTCTTCGCGGGCGAGTTAGAAATTCTCTGCAGCATGCCGGAGTTTTGGCGGCGCGTGACAATTCTGTATTCGGGCGGGAATGCGTTCGCGGTTTATGGCAGTTGGGACGCGCTGATCCAGCTGGCTCGCGAACTGCAGCGGATGTTCGGGCGCTTTGCCGAAGAAAGCCTGAAAGATTTTCCTGGGCCGGAAGCGAAAACGGTGACCATGGCTTGCGCCCTGGCTGAAGGTTTCGACACGCCTTTGAACGAAGTCTATGCGGAATGCGGCCGGGACCTGGCGTTGGCGAAGGCCGCGGACAAGGATTGCATCTATTTGCTGGGCCGCGTTCTGGAATGGAAGCAGTTGGGCGATGCCGCGGAATTGAAAGAAGCGGTGGAACGCGTGAGCGAGGAATTCCGGGGCGGTTCGCAGTTCTTGTCCGAGTTGGACGCACTGTATGAAAAGGTTTCCTCGCCTCTTTTGACCGACCAGGAAAGGCTGCTCCGGCGGGCTTACCGGTTTCAGCGGCGCTTTACAGCAGCCGCCACGCGCGGTTCGAAAGAACGCGAATTCGGGAAGCTGCGGACGCATTTGATCAATGAAATTGTGGGGCGCAATGTGCGTCCCGCGAAAGGGAAACAGCTGAAGCTGCGTCCGGCGGGCGTGGTTGCGCTCGAGTGGGCAAGGCTTTCGCAGGACAACTAAGAATGGCAGACGAACAACAGCAGACTCCTCCGGCTCCGACATCAGGCACCCAAACCGCAAGGTGGCGGCGGCAATCGGCCCCCTCGCGAAGGCGGCGGCCGTCCCCCGCAGGGCAACCGTCCTCCGGGCGGCGGCGGTGGTGGGCGTCCGAATGACCGCGGAGATCGGGGTGACCGGCGTCCCGGTGGCGACCGGCCCGGCGGGGGCGATAAGTCCCGATTCGATGCGCCGGAAATCGAGCTTGAGAAATTGATGACGGACAGCCTGTATCTGGACAATCAGGCTCACGGAATTGTGAGCCGGATGCGCGATATGGATACGGGAACGAAGAGCCAGTTGCGCCGGCTCTATAATGCCGTGCGCCGCGCCGTTCGCGCGCCCGAAACCGAACGTCAGCATGAGTTTGTGATGCTGCGCGCGCGGATTGCGTACACCATTGCCCGCCACAGCTTGCGCAGTCTGGACCAGATTGAAAAGCTGCTGCTGCAAGTCACGCGCAAGAACGATCAGCGCGGCTACGAACGGTTCAAGGATCTGTTCGAAGCCATTATTGCCTACAACGAGTAGAAGAAGAAGCCATGAGCGCCCATACCGCACAAACAGAACTGAAACTGATCGGCAAACTGATTCTTGAAGGGGAGATGCACTGCGAAACCGGGCTTCATGTCGGCGCGGGCAAGGGCTCGCTTGAGATCGGTGGTTCCGATAATCCCGTTGTCAAAGATTCGCTGGGCCGTCCGTACGTCCCGGGCTCCACGCTCCGCGGGCGCGTTCGCTCCCTGCTTGAACAGGCCACCGGAATGGCCGTTCCTTCGGAGTTGATCTTCATTTCCAAGCGCAAGGGCCAGGAAGTCCGGATTCACCAGAGCGACCGGCCGGACGATGAGATTTGCATCCTGTTCGGACGCAGCCCGAGCGAAGGCAACAACGCTTCACCCGCACGCCTGGCAGTTTTTGATGCGCCGCTCGATCTGGAGAGCATCACGCAGCAGATGCGCGAAACCCTGGACGATGAGCTGACCGAAGTGAAGAGCGAGAATGCGATCGATCGCATCACGTCACAAGCCAATCCGCGCACCATTGAGCGCGTTCCGGCAGGTGCGCGGTTCAAAGTGCGATTCGTGGTCGACATGCTTTGCGAAGAGGATGCGCCGCTAATCGGCATGCTGATTCAGGGATTGCGTCTGCTGGAAGACGACACCTTGGGGGGCGGAGGTTCGCGCGGCAGCGGACGGGTTCGTTTCGCAAATTTGTCGCTCGGCTGGCGGAATAAGGATTACTACGCGAAGGGATCCGAGCAGAAAGAGCTGGTCCCGGCCGGTGATCTGGCCGCGATCCAGACGCACATGAATACCGCTGGCACTTCGTTTCTCACTGAATAGCCGCCCATGAAACCAGGGTTTACAGTCCGGCTGCGGCCCACGGGGCCGTGGCGTATCGGCGGCGACACGTTTTACCGCAGCGATGCCCTTTATTCCGCAATCACCGGTGCGATGCATCTGCTCGCTCAGCGCGAGGAGTGGTTGAACGCGGGCGCGGCTGTGCGTTTCTCTTCGTGTTTTCCGTTTATCGGGAACACCGGTTTGATCACGCCGCCGCGTTCCTTGTGGCCGCCTGCACCTTCGGCGAAGGTTCGATGGAAGGGCGCGCGCTTTGTACCGCTTTCGGCGGTTCGCGATTTAGTGGCAGGCAAGGCGCTGAACGACGATGCGTATTCGCTCGATGGACCCAGCCGGTGTCTGGTGCCTTCGGGGCGTCCGGGTCCGTTTCGCGAAATTGTCCGTAAACATGCCGCAATCGACCGGTTGACCGGGGTGGCAGACCCGTACTCGTTGACAGGAATCGAGTTTGCGCCCAATTCCGGTCTGTGGTGTCGCGTTTCTTTCGAATCCGAAGAAGCCATGGAACGATGGACGGAGCCCGTACAAGCTGCCTTCCGGTTGCTGGCCGATTCCGGTTTTGGAGGACGCCGCTCGCACGGTTGGGGCCGCGCCGAAAAGCCGCACTTTTCGAAGCCCAACCACCTGCATGACGAAGTGCCGCATGAGGGGGATTACTGGCTGCTGTCGGCGTTCATTCCGGGGCCGGAGGATCAGATCGATTGGGGGCGAGGGAGTTATTCTGTCTCGACGCGCGGGGGTCGGGTGGAGAGTTCCGGGGCGTTGAAGAAGCTGATTCGCGTTGTGGAGGAAGGGTCGGTGCTGGCGGCAAAGCGTCCTCCGGAAGGGTCGGCGCCGGATGTTGCGCCGGACGGTTCCGCTCATCCGGTACTTCGGTTTGGGTTTGCTTTTGCGATTCCGCTGCATGAGGAGGTGTTCGCGTGAGATACAAGGTCACCTGCCTGACGCCAACGCTTGTAGGCGATGGCCAGAAGCTTGCGCCCATTGACTACATGGTCTGGAAAGATCAGGTCAATGTGCTCGATCAAACGCGCATTTTCCGGTTGTTATCGAAGGGTCCGCGCCTCGAAGGATATCTGCGGCAACTGAAGACCGCGACGCGGCTCGATTTTGCAAGCTGGGGCGGGTTTGCCCAAAACTTCGCGGGGCGGCGGATTCCATTTGAGAATGCGGCTTATTCGGAGTATTGGAACAAGGCGCCGGTCGAAAGCTTAAGCATTCCCACGTTTGCGGAAGGCACGCAGGGGTCGTTCCTGCCGGGCGCCTCGATTAAGGGCGCGCTGCGTACCGGAATGTTGGTTGCGGGTCTGCGCGAAGGTTCTCTGACGGAGTTGGCCGGTCGATACGGCGGCACGGAGCGGCCGCCCCGCCGTCCCGCTGAAGCCATAGAAGAACAGGTGGTGGGGAGCCGCACGAAGTTCTTCAGTGCTGCGGATTCGAATGCCGTTGCCCCTACCGCATTCAAGGTGTACCTGGTGCGGACTTCCACACTTCAGCCAAAGAGCGGCGGTTATCAGGTGGCCTGGAAGCAATCCCCACGCGGAGCGGTCAGCCGTGCGGAGGAGAGTACGCCCGCGTTTATCGAGATGGCAACGCCGGGTGTAACGTTCGAAGGCGCGTGGAGCGAGAATCACTTCTTCGACAACCAGGAAGTGCGGCGCGTCTTGCGTTGGCGCGAGCCGGTGACGCGGGAAGCTGTGTTTCAGGCCGCGAACCAGTATGCCGCGAAACAGTTGGATGAGCATGCGAAGTACGCGGAGTGGACCGGAATCGCGGCCCTCTCAGGCCAGATTTCGACGTTGCGCGAACGTTTGGCGAAGGCCGAATCGGGCGGGACATGCTTGCTTTCGATCGGGTGGGGAGCGGGCTTCTTAGGGAAGTCTGCCCTGCTTGATACCACGTCACCGGACGCTCGGAAGATCTTGCAGGCGCAGAATACCTATGCACGCGCCATTCAATCCGGCCTGCCGTTTCCGAAGACGCGCCGCATTGTGTTTCTGGGCAACCAACCCGCATCGCTGCCGGGTTGGATAGAATTGTCCGTGGAATGAAACTCGCGGCTGTTCGCCTTCGTTGCTCTTTCCGCAAGCGCGGAAACTCCTACTTTTACCGCCGACGTCGCGCCGATTCTGTATCAGCACTGCACCGTTTGTCATCACCCGAACGATCTGGCGCCGATGTCGTTTCTGACTTACAAGGAAACCAAGCCTTGGGCCGCCGCAATCAGGGAAGCCGTTTTGACGCGCAAAATGCCACCGTGGAAAGCGGACCCGCATTATGGCAAGTTCTCAAACGACTCAAGTTTAAGCGATGGGCAGATCGCTGTCATAAAGGCTTGGGTGGATGGTGGCAAGCCGGAGGGGGATCAGGCGAAATTGCCTCGGCCGCCCGAGTATTCCACTGCCTGGAAAATCGGAAAGCCTGACTTAGTGATTGCCATACCCCCGCACCAGTTATCAGCGAGCGGTCCGGATGAGTACCAGAACATTACGGTTCCGACCAACTTTACAGAAGACCGCTGGGTGATTGCCGCGGAGTTGCGTCCGGGAAATCGCAAAGTGGTTCACCATGGCCATGTACAAGTCGTGCAAGCTTCGGAGGGAAAGAAAGCCGCGAATGATCCGCAGGCTGAGTACCGTAAGTGGCTGACTGTCAATGAGGGCACACTGCACTGGATTCGTCCGGAAGCGCCGGTGATTGACGATGGCTGCGTGGTGGATGACAACAGTTACTGGCCCGGAGCGAAGCCTGTGGACGCAAACTTCGGAAGCTGGGGAATGTTAGGTTCCTACTTACCGGGCCGCGAGGCGGATGTGTATCCCGAAGGAACCGCGAGGCGGATACCCGCGGGTTCCAAGCTTGTCTTTAACCTTCACTACGCACATACGACCGGGAAGCCCGAGGTGGATGAAACCAGCGTGGGGCTGATCTTTGCGAAAGAACCGCCAAAGCAAGCCGCGAAGCGCGTGGATCTATCGAATTTCTTCTTCCGGCTGCCGGCCGGTGATCCGAATGTAGAAGTGACCGAGTGCCACACCTTTAAGCAGGATCTGTATGTCACAAGTTTGACGCCGCACATGCATCTGCGCGGGAAAGATTCAAAGTTCGAGGTGACTTACCCGGACGGCAAGCGGGAAACCCTGCTTTTCGTGCCGCACTATAATTTCAACTGGCAAATCACTTACCGCTTAGTGGAAGCGAAATATCTTCCGAAGGGTACTCGTCTGGCCATCATTTCGCACTTTGACAATTCGGCGAACAACCCGCTAAATCCCGATCCCACCAAGGATGTTCGCTGGGGCGCGGCTAGCGAGATGGAGATGATGGATGGCTGGATTGAGTATCTGGACCACGCGCCTCGATAAGACGAAGGGCTTCCGGGTAGATCCGGTGTTCTTCCTTCAAAATTCGAGCCGACAGCGTTTCTTCCGTATCTAAGTCTTCCACCGGCACCGCTGCCTGCAGGATGATGGGCCCGGCGTCCATTTCTTCTGTTACCCAATGGACCGTGCAACCGGAGATTTTGACGCCATAGTCCAGCGCCTGCTTCTGTGCGTGCAGGCCGGGAAACGCAGGAAGCAACGAAGGATGGATATTGAGGATTCTCCCGCGAAACGCCGCGACAAATTCCGGCGACAACAGTCGCATGTAACCCGCCAGGCAAACTAACTCCACCTGATGCTCGCGCAGAGTCCGAATCAGTTCAGCATCGCCGGGCGAAAACGGAACTACCACCGCGGTAAGTCCGCGGCGCCGGGCAGCGTCTAGGCCGGCGGCGTCTTTCTTGTTACTAATCACGACCGCAATCTCGAAGCCCGCGTCCGCAATCGCTTCGAAGTTCGATCCTCTTCCGGAGAGTAGGATGCCGAGCCGCATCAGACGTAGATCACTCTGGGTCCGCCAGGCGTCTGCGGCACCACGGTTCCAATTGCCACCGGCGCTTCGCCTAGCTTCGTCAGCGCGCTGAAAACCTTTGCCGCCGCTGATTCGTGGACGGCAAAGATCATTCCGATGCCTAAGTTAAACGTCCTGCGCCAGTCTTCTTCCGGTATGTTGCCCACTTTACGCATGATTTCGAAGATTGGTGGAACCTGCCAGGCCGAAGTATCAATCTGGGCCGCTAACTCCTTCGGGAGCATGCGAGGCGTGTTGTCCGTGATACCCCCGCCGGTAATATGCGCCGCGCCGTTCAGCCAGGAACCCTTTCGCAGCCTTTGAATGGCCGCCAGATAACTACGGTGTACCTTCAGTAAGACATCCCCGAGCGCGCCTTCTAATCCCGGCAGACGCGAATCCGGTGTGTAACCGCCAACCTCAAACAGAACCTTGCGCGCCAGCGAATAACCATTCGTATGGAGCCCTGTGGAGGGAAGAGCGATCAGCACGTTGCCCGCGCGAATGTCCTTACCTGTGATAATCTTGTCTTTCTCCGCCGCACCCACGATGGTTCCGGCAAGGTCGTACTCTCCGTCGGCGTACATACCGGGCATTTCAGCGGTTTCACCACCTATCAGCGAACAACCATTTTGCGAACAACCCCGCGCCATGCCGGAAACCACCGATGCAGCAACCCGGTGATCAAGCTTGCCCATTGCCAGATAGTCGAGAAAGAACAACGGCGTGGCACCCTGCACCGCTATGTCATTCACGCAATGATTCACCAGATCTTCGCCAACGGTATCGTGACGGCCCGTTGCGAAAGCAATTTTCAGCTTGGTGCCGACACCGTCGACGCTCGAAATCAGCACCGGCTTTCGCATGACCGGCATCTGAAAGCATGCGCCGAAACTTCCAATATCTGTAAGAACGTGGCGAGTGAAGGTGGCGCGCGCCATTTTACGAATTTCCGCGACCGCGCGATCGCCCTCATCGATGTCCACGCCGGCTTGTTTGTAAGATGTAACCATTTCGTCCTGGAACGAACCAGTATAACGATCCCCCTATGAAACATCGGATTCTCATTCTTCTCCCCTTGCTGTGTGCGGCGCTCCCTGGCGCGGCGGCGGAAGGGCCTCAAATTTTCGCGATCCGCGGAGCGCGAGTTGTGCGCGTTTCGGGACCGCCTCTTGAAAACGGCACTGTTTTGGTGCGCGATGGCGTGATTGAAGCTGTGGGAGCGAATGTCACGCCCCCTGCTGACGCTTGGGTGATTGAGGGCAAGGGCCTCACTGTGTATCCCGGGTTGGTGGATGCGATGAGCACTTTGGGCCTGCCCGCTTCCATGGTGGGCGCCGCGCCTGGCGGTGGGGGACGGCGGGGGGGCGGCGCGCCGGTGGCCGCTGTCAGCGCCGCTCCGCAGCCCGCGATCAACGGTCCGGAAGACCGGCCCAGTAACACGAGTTTTCTCAAAGCAGCCGATCAACTGGTGGCGACCGACCCCGCGATCGTGACGGCGCGCGATGCCGGATTCACAGCCGCGGCGAGCTTTCCCACTGCGAACATCTTCGCGGGGCAGGGTGCGCTCTTCTCGCTTTCTGGAACGGAACGCGCCGGACAGACTGTAATTGTTCCTTCGGCCGGGCTCTATCTGGACACGCGAACGACAGGCTTCGGAAGCTTTCCCGGTTCGCTTTTCGGCGTGATTGCGTATATCCGGCAAATCTATCTCGACGCCGATCACTACAAGATGGCAAACGACGTTTACGCGAAGCATCCGCAAGGCTTGCAGCGGCCCGCTTATGACAGGACGCTCGATGCCGTGCTCACCTCTCCGCGCGCCATGCTGCCGGCGCGCCGCCTGGTCGAGATCGACCGCATGGTTCGTTTCGCAAATGAGCTGCATATGAACGCAGTGCTCTATGGCGGCGATGAGGGCTGGCGCTCCGTCGAGATTCTACAAAAAGCAAAGATGCCGATCCTGGTCAGCCTGAAATGGCCGGAGCGCGCGCGGGACGCCGACCCCGCACAGAACGATTCACTCCATGAGCTTGAAATGCGCGACAAAGCGCCTTCCACGCCCGCTGCCCTGGCGAAGGGAGGAGTCAAGTTCGCTTTCTATTCGGATGGAATTGCCACGCCGAAGGAGATGATGCGCGCGGTGAAGCGGGCTATTGACGCAGGCCTGGCGCCAGCGGATGCGGTACGCGCGATGACGCTGAGCCCCGCCGAGATTTACGGGGTCGCAGATCGCCTGGGGTCGGTGGATAAGGGCAAGATCGCGAACCTGCTGGTTACCGACGGCGACTTATTTCAAGACAAGACCAAAGTGAAGTACGTGTTCGTGGATGGAATGAAATTCGAACCGGCGCCGGAGCCTGTCCCGGCGAAGAGAGATACGGAGAAGACACAATGAAGCGCACTCTTACCAACTTACTAGTCTGGACGGCGGCCGCGGTGGCCGCGCCGCCCATCCTGATTCAAAACGCGACGGTATTGACCGTGACCAAGGGAACAATCGAGAAGGGTTCCGTGCTGGTGCGCGATGGCAAGATCGCGGCCGTGGGCACGAACCTGGCGGTGCCGGCGGGTGCAACCGTAGTCAATGCCGAGGGTAAGTTCGTCATGCCGGGCATTATCGATTGCCATTCGCACATCGTTGCGGAAGCAATCAATGAGGGGTCGGTTTCGGTGTCTTCGATGGTGGGGATCGGTGACGTTTTGAACCCGGAGGACGTGGCAATTTATCGCGCTCTGGCCGGGGGCGTAACCACGGCGAACATTCTGCATGGCAGCGCGAATTCCATCGGCGGCAAATGCGTGGTGGTGAAGACGCGCTGGGGTGTAAAGACCGGACCGGAGTTGGTGTTTGAAGGCGCGATGCCGGGCATCAAGTTTGCACTTGGGGAGAATCCGAAGCGCAGAGGGTCGGCGCAGTCGTTCGGGCCGGTGTCGGCCGCCGCTCGTTATCCGGCGACGCGCATGGGCGTCGAAGACGTGATTCGCGAGGCGTTCACGGAAGCGCAGGCTTACAAAGCAAGCTGGGCTGCTTACAACGCGAAGAAAGCGAAGGGAGAAGTGGCCATTCCTCCCGCGCGCGATCTGAAACTGGAACCGCTGGTGGAAGTGCTGGACGGCAAGCGGCTGGTGCATGCGCATTGCTATCGCCAGGATGAAATTCTGATGCTCCTTCGCGTGGCGGATGACTACGGCTTCAAAATCCGCACGCTGCAACATGTGCTGGAAGGCTATAAGGTAGCCAAGGAAATTGCGGCGCATGGCGCCGGCGCTTCGACCTTCAGCGATTGGTGGGCTTACAAAGTGGAAGCTTACGACGCTATTCCTTACAACGCCGCGCTCATGATGCGGAAGGGCGTGCTGGTTTCGCTGAATTCCGATGACGCGGAATTGATGCGGCACTTAAATACAGAAGCCGCCAAGACCATTAAGTATGGAGGCTTGACCGAAGATGAAGCGCTTTCCACGATTACCATCAACCCGGCAAAGCAGTTAATGATCGATAAGCGGGTGGGCTCCATTGAAGTCGGCAAAGACGCCGACTTAGTCATTTACGATGCGCATCCACTCTCCACCATGGCGAAGGTGGAGAAAGTGTTCATCGATGGAAAGATGTACTTCGACCGCGATGCCGATCTGGCGGCGCGTCCCGAGCACGAAAAAGAGAAGAAAGGTTTGATCACCAAGGCTGCCGAAGAACAGAAAAAGAACGCACCGGCACCTGGCCCTGGTTCGCGGAGACCGTCACTATGATTCGTTTTGCCTTAGCGTTTGTAAGCCTGACCGGTGCGGCTCTGGCCGCGGAAAACGACACCTTCCTTCTGAAGGGCGCCACGATCCACACCATGGCGGGCCGTAACATTCAGAACGGTTCCATCTTGGTGAGGGATGGCAAAATTGCCGGCGTGGGGGAAAACCTGACCCCTCCGGCGGGCGTGCGCGTGATCGATGCCGTGGGAATGCAGGTGTACCCGGGGATGATCGATTCGGCCTCTACCATCGGGCTTTCGGAAATCAGCGCGGTTCGCGAAACATCGGACGTTGCGGAATTGGGCAACTTCAATCCGCAGCTTCGTGCGTCGATTGCGGTGAATCCGGATAGCGAACATATCCCGGTAACTCGCGCGAACGGAATTACGACGGTGCTGGCTCTGCCGGACGGGCAGATGATTTCAGGACAAGCTTCACTCATCGATCTGAATGGATGGACCACCGAAGAAATGGAGTTGAAGCGCTCCGCCGCCATGCATCTGCACATGCCAACAATCGGCGGCGGTGGTGGCCGTGGCGAAGGACGATTCTTCGGAGCCGGACGTTTGCCTTACGAAGAAGCGAAGAAGAACTTCGAGAAGCAGATGGTGGAGTTGAATAACTTCTTTGAAGAAGCCCGGCGTTATGCGCAGGCCAAAACGGCCCGGCAACCTGGCTTCCAACCGAACTTGAAGCTGGAGGCTATGATTCCTGTAATTGAGGGCAAGACCCCGCTCCTGGTTACGGCTGTTCGTGAGCGCGCCATTCGCGACGCGATCGCTTTTTCCGATAAGCAGAAGATCAAGATCATCCTTTGCCAGGCATCCGATGCCGATAAGGTTTCTGACGAGATCAAGAAACGCGACATCCCCGTGGTGCTGGGGCCGACACTCTCCTTGCCGCTTGAAGAAGACGCGGCTTATGACCGGCCGTTCGATACTCCCGCTAACTTGTATAAGGCGGGAGTGAAGTTCTCCTTTGGTACGTTTAGCAATGAGTTCTCACGAAACCTCCCGTACCAGGCCGCGGCTGCCATTGGCTTCGGCTTACCTCGCGAAGAAGCTATGAAGGCGATCACCATCAACGCCGCCCAGATATTCGGAGTCGCGAATCAGGTAGGAACTATTGAAGAAGGCAAATCAGCCGATTTCATGGTGACCAACGGAGACCCGCTGGAGGAGCCGACTCAGATTAAACAGTTGTTTATTCGAGGAAAAGTAGTGGACCTTGAGAACAAACATCATCAGCTCTACGAGCGTTATAAAGCGCGGCCCTAGAGCTCTGATCTACACAGAGCTCTGATCTACAAGGCGGGCGAGTCGCAGATCAGAGTTACCGGGCCATCGTTATCCACCAGGACGCGCATATCCGCCTGGAAGACTCCCGTGGCAACCGTAATGCCGCTCTCGCTTACTTTGCTCACAAAGTAGTCATAGAGAGTTTTGGCTTGTTCCGGCTTAGCTGCCTGGTCAAAGCTGGGCCGGCGCCCTTTCGCCGTATTTCCATAGAGAGTGAAGTTTGAGACGAGCAAGACTTCTCCCGATGACTCTACAACATCTACGTTCATCTTTCCCGTATCATCTGGAAAGATACGCAGCTGAGTAAGTTTAGTGGCCAGGAAGTCCGCATCTTTGGCCGTGTCGCTCCGGGCGATACCCACAAAGACAACTAATCCTTTCCCGATCTTTGAGAAGGCGTGGCCATCCGCCCACAACTCCGCTCCTCTAACTCGCTGAATGACAAGCTTCAAATTAGTAATATGTTACAGTAAGTGACGGGAGAATCATCAATGCCACGTGGTAAAGCCAAGCAAGACACAGACATGTTGACCCATGCGCTACTTGGGTATGAACATAAGAGGGCCGAGATTGACCTGAAGATTCGTGAAATCCGGGCGCGATTGGGGACAGGCCGGTCTTCGGCGTCATCCAGTGACCAAGCCGAATCACCCGCGCCGTCTTCTAAGCCCGCTACCGGACGAAAGCGAACATTAAGCGCTGAAGCAAGAAAAAGGATCGCTGCGGCTCAAAAGAAGCGGTGGGCGGAACATCGGAAGAATACAGCACAATCGGAATAGTTCAGTAGTTTTTATCTTTACTTAATACCGGGCCCGGAACTAAGAAGCCAGTGCCGGGCTTGTTTCCTCTCCTCCCAAAGTAGTTCGCAGGATGACCCACGCTAACAAAGGCGGGAACGCCACCATCCAGCAAACTGGCCCGAATCCGGAATGTTTTACCATTCCCCCGATTAGCGGTGAAATTACCGTTTGTAAGATGCCATACCCAAAAACAAGTGCGGATATGGCTTTGCCTGCATTCTGGGAACCGTAAAGATCAATAGGCAAAGTATAGAGATTCACGCTTCCCGCAAGCGACCAGAAGAAGCTAAGTGAGATGGCGGCCACACCCCAGGCCGGACCGGGAGCATAGGGTACCAAGAGGGTAGACAAGCTGCCCAAGGCACTGAGTAAGATCACGCGAATTCTGGCAGGTACTGGGCTTACTCCTTGTCCCATCCACCGCAAGGCTAGCCATCCGCCAAAGAATCCACCCGTTGTTGAAGCAAGCGGAGGAACCCAACCATAGGAAGCAGTCTGGGCAAGAGTCAGATGATGGACTCGTTGCAGATAGAGACCGACCCAAGTAGTCCAGAGAGAGTAGATTCCCATCCACATCATGTTTGCGACGACAAGAACAACTAACCTGCGGTCAATCGGCACGCGCTGTGTCTTCACGCGCTGTTCTCCGGTTTGGCGGCGTGCGGTAACCCACCAAGCCGGTATCCAAAGAAAGCCCAAAATGCCGGTTAGCAGGAAAGGGAACCGCCAGCCGTGCTTCGCCGCGAGCAACACGCCAACCGTGGTGGCGAGCACATTGCCGATCGTAATACCGACTTGCCCCAAAGCCGAGCCAAGCGCCCGTTCTTCGGCCGGCAGATAAATGGCTCCCATTTTTGCGACGGCGGGAATCCCCGCGGATTCCCCAATCCCTAGACCAATCCGGCACGCCAGTAGCTGGGTGAAGTTGCGCGTCGCCGCGGTGAGCATACTGATCGCGCTCCACAAGCCGACTAGCGTCATGGCCCCGCGGTTCAGCCCGAAGCGGTCCAGCAGGTAACCGGTAACAGGCGCACTCAGTGCATAAGCAAGAGACCAGGCGCCCACAACAAAGCCGAAGCCCTGGTCATCAATCCCGAATTCCTGTTCGATTTGAAGCGCCAGAGCCGAAAGCAGGTTCCGGTCTAGAAAATTGAGAGAAGAAGAGAGAACAAAGACTCCGACGGGGAGCCAACGCCAGCGGTTCAGGATCAAGTTGAATGATAAGATGGCGCTACCCGCATGGCAACCGCCGCGCCCCATCTCACACATCCGCCACGTCGCATGACGGGCGCGCAATGGATCTTTCTTTTACTGTTGGTGGTCTCCGTCTGCATCAACTATGTCGACCGGGGCAGCCTGGGAATCGCTGGGCCGCTGCTCTCGAAGGAATTGAAGCTCGATCCTTACGAGTTCGGCAAATTGCTGTCCGCGTTTTTCTGGACGTACGCCCCCATGCAAATCGTCTCCGGATGGCTGGTGGACCGCTTCAATGTGAATCGCGTGTATGCCGCTGGATTTTTCGTTTGGTCGATAGCCACTCTGCTGACCGGTTCGATCACCACCGCAACCGGATTGCTGCTGCTCAGGCTGATTCTGGGGATGGGCGAATCGGTGGCGTATCCTTCTTATTCGAAGATCATCTCGGCGAACTTCCCGGAGCATCATCGCGGCATCGCAAACGGGTTGATCGATGCCGGCTCGAAGCTAGGGCCGGCGCTTGGTGTGTTGCTGGGCGGGCTTTTCATGGCGCAGCTGGGATGGCGCGTATTCTTCTGGGCCATGGGTTTCGCCAGCCTGCTCTGGTTGATTCCCTGGTTCATTTGGGCGCCGAACGTTCAGGTGGTGGCGCTCAAGGATCGCCTGGCCACGCCCGGAATTGCGCGCATCTTAGGCTTGCGCGCGGCGTGGGGAAACTTTATAGGGCTGCTGTGCGCGAATTATGTCTGGTACTTCATCGTGCTCTGGCTGCCTTATTACTTTGTCAATGAACGCCACTACTCTCCCTCGCGGATGGCGATTCTGGGTTCGCTGCCGCTTTGGGCCGTGGCCGCGTCTTCCTCGGTTGGCGGTTGGCTTGCCGATCGCATGATCTCCCGTGGCGGCCAGCCGGTGCATGTGCGAAAGGCCTTCATCGCCGGCGGACTAATGTTCTCCACGCTCATCCTCCCGGCCGCCATGGTGAAGGAGCAGACCGTGTCACTGATCCTTCTCAGCCTGGGTTGTTTCGCATTCGGCTTCTTCAGTTCGAACCATTGGGCTCTCACGCAGACGCTGGCGGGTCCGCTGGCGGCGGGCAAGTGGACCGGTCTCACCAACGCACTGGGCAATGTTCCCGGGATTATCGGACCGTGGTTTACCGGATGGGTAGTTCGCGAGACGGGGCAGTTCTACTACGCGTTCATGGTTTGCGCCGTTTTCGCGGTTTTGGGAACCATTAGTTACGTATTCGTGATCGATCGGAACGAAACTGTAGACTGGTCTTAATGCGGGTTCTTGTTCTGTTTGCCGCGGCTTCGTTGCTGCCCGCGGCCGATTGGTTGAGCGCTTCGGCGGATCCGAAACACACGCGTTCTCAACCGGCTGAAACAGAACTCTCAAAAGAAACAGCGGGCGACCTGAAGCTACTTTGGAAGATGCGCTTCGAGGAGCGCATCACGGCTCCCGTGGTGTTGGGCCCCATCTTTACGCATCGGGGCATAAAGGAACTTGTGTTCTTCGGAGGCGCGGGTGACAACCTCTATGCCGTTGACGCGGACTTGGCGCGCATCGTCTGGAAACGCCACTTCGAAACAGGTACTTCGCCTAACGCTATCGGCCTGACTGCGGCGCCTGTGCTGGCCCCCTACTATGGACCGCCGCCCGAAGGAGACGACGCCTCCACGCCTCGCCGGTCTTTGTTCGTGCTCACCAGTGACGGCCAGCTTCACACGGTTCGCCCGGCCGACGGGCACGATCTGGCTCTGCCCCTTGGCTTCCTCCCCCCGGGCAGCGCTGCTTCAGACCTTACGCTGACCAGCAACATCGTGAGTTCCGATGTTTCCGGTGAGACCTGGTCGATTCCCGTGGATGGTTCTGGCAAGCCCACTCGACATGCGGCGGCGGTGTTGGAAAAGGCCGCCACGGCGGGCGGCTATCAGGTATTCGCAAAGGCGGATTCGCTGGTTGCCAAGCGCGGGGGAGAAACGGTTTGGACCCTGGCTCATCTTACGAATCCTTTGGCGCCGGTCATTGCAAATAACCTGGTATTTGCGGTATCGGGATCGACGCTGCTCGTGCTGGATTTAGCGACGGGTAGACAGATTTTCCGCAGTGAATCGAATGGGGCCGAACCGGCCACGGCCAGCATCGCACTGGCGAATGGGCACGTTTACTTTATCGCCGGACAGACAATCTATTGCTACGGCTTTCCGATGGAGATTTAGCGCCCCAAGACGTTCAAGAAAGATGCCGAAGCCGTAGAGCGTGCCATCGGTGGTGGTGAAGAAGACCCTTCCGTTAGCGAGACTCATGCCGTTCAGATTCGCGGGCGCCGTCACTTGGTTTTTGGTGGAGTACATTTCTTTGCCACTTGCCCCATCAAACGCAAACAGGGTGGCATGCGGCCCGCCTGCTGCGAGCGCAAAAACCACTCCGCTTGTGATGACGGGCGGCTCCGGCGATTGCAGATTGTGCGAGATCCAAGCTGGCGTCAGCTTTGCATCTTCCACTTTGAAGACCGCGACGGAACCATCGGGAGCGGCACCATCGGAAAGGGGGAATGCGATGTTCGCGTCAACGGGCCCCCAAACAGGGACGGCAACGTAGCGGGTTTCATCGGCATCCACCCAACTGGAGATTCCGCCCCAGAGCTTACCGATGGGAGGAGTTTGAAAGAGCGGCGCCGAAAGCTGCTGCGAATCGAGCAGGGACAAGCGACCATCTGCGCCGGGAACGATCAGCATGTCGCGATCTTTCGCGGTGAAGATCAAGGGCGGGGCCGCCGCCTTGAGAGATGTTTTCGAAGTCTCGGCCAGCGTTCTGGACGCCAACGCGGTGAGCGATCCATCAGAGCCGGCGACGTAAACGGTATGGCTCCTTCCGACTGAGAGACCTGCGAGGCCCGCCGCGGAGCCTTTCAGTTGGTAGCTGGTAACCTTGCGCTCCGCTCCATTCAAGTCAAGCGCCCAGACCGTGCCTTGCCTCCCTGCGCAATCTGCGGTGGTGGTGTAAAGAGCGCCATCGGCAATCATCAGGCTTGAGGCGCGGGAGTTCGCCGGAACGAAGGGAATCGGCGGCGTAAGATCGTCTCCCGTGGAGGTATTAAGAACGTGCAGCTTGCCGTCTTTTGCGAGCGCGAACGCCGGGCGGGGCGCACCGAAGCCTGTGCCGCCCAGGATGGAGGGAGGCGCAGCGGTGGCGGGCGAACCGGCGGGCGAAGCCGGGATTCCCGGGCTGGGACTAGGCGCTGGTGCCGCCGTAGGACGGGGACGCGCCGTAAAATCGGGTGGGGGCGTTAGCGTGGGAGTGGCCATCGCGCCCCCCTCACAGCCTTTCGATGTGGACGTAAGCTGTTTGTGCCAAAACATCCGGTCTATGTCGAGATCAAGCGACCACATCTCACCGGAACTGCCCGCAAGAAATCCGAGTTCCTTGAATCCCTTGTAGGAGATCAGATTGCCCAACACCACCGGAGGCGTTAGCGAAAGCGGTCCGCCTTTGGTTTCGAGCTTATGCTTCAGCACAAGTTGGAAATCTTTGACGTTCTCTTTGGTGATGCGGAGATCGCTCTTCTCCCAGCCGGAGCGTTGCGCGTCTCCGCCGAAAAAGGGCCAGTCGAGCGGCCGTCCTTGCCCGCCCGCGATCGTCACGGCGCCCAGGGTGAGCGCGGTTAATCTGCAAAGTTCGGTCATGTTATTTGGTTTTTCCCGGAAGCCCGAAGCAATAGAGAACGCTGTCGAACGTTCCGATATAGACTCGCCCGTTCGCGACGGAAAGTCCGCTGAAGTGGGCGAAGCTCTTCAGCGTATCGCCGCTGGAGAAGAGCTCCTTACCGGTTTGCGCATCCAGTGCATAGAGCACCGCGTGCCCGGAAGCTTTGATGCGTAACGGACTAAAATCCGCCAACCCGCGGTCGGCGTAGGATTGGCGCGTGTTCTCGCCATTGCCGTAAGCGAAAACCACGCCATTCGCAATGACCGGGGGCTCAGCCTGATCCATATCGCGCGACATCCATGCGGGATTCAGCACCGGCTTGCCATCCTTCTCTTCTACCTTGAAAGCCACGATTGCGCCGTGCTCCACCTTCCCATAAGAGACAGGTGGCTTGAATGCGGGATGCGAGGGCCCCCAAAAAGGTGTGAGCGTCCAGCGAGTGCCGTTCCCATCGAGCCAGTTCGCCATGCTGCCCCAGATTCCGGCGCTTTGGAAATCCACCTCTTCGTTGCACATCAAGGGCGTGCGGTAAAGCGGCGTGCGGTGATCAGAACCACCCACATTCTTGGTATCGAGCAGATAGACGCGGCACTCTTTACTGCCGGTCACCATCAGCTCGCGCCCTTTAAAGGGAAAGATCGAGGGAGTGACCTGCATATCCAGGTCGCGCTTTTGCAGCCATACGGCATTAGAGGGGATGTACCAATCTCGAATGGTGAACTCGCCGTTCTCTACCTTCCCGCCCACGATTCCGTTGCCGTAAACATGGTTCGCCTCATCGTAGCGGCCGTCACCGGTGGGTCCCCAGACCATGCCGGAGGAATCGATGGCAGCGCCTTCGCGTCCCCACATTCCGCCGCTCTTGGGGTTGGCGGTCATCACCTTATGCTCTGGACCTTTCACGTTCACTGCCCACATCTGATTCGGGTTGCCGGCGCAACCTTGCGAGGTGGTGGTGTAGAGAATGCCGTCGTGCAGATTGAGCGAGTAGCTTTTCCCGTTCGGATATCCGAACTGAAAAGGCGGCTGCAAATCTTCACCATCGGCCACGTTGAGTGAGTGAACCATACCATCGCCAGCCATTGCGTAGACGGTACGGGAACCATCCGGATTCGGTGGGCCGATGGCGGGTGTTGCCGTCTGTCCCGGCGGGCAAAGGGGATCGCCGACCCGGCCCCGGCGTGCGGGAGTAGGGTAGGAAAAGTGTTTGGTCCAGATTACGGTTCCGGTCTCGACATCGATGGCGTAGATGTTGTCCGAGATGCCCGCTTCAATAGCGATCTGCTTGACGCCGTTCGCGGTTTTAACGCCATCGGCGACCAGGGTAGGGAAGAGCGAGTGCATCTCTTCCGGCTTGTTGTTGAGCTGCAGTTTCCAAAGGAGCTGCATGCCCTTGACATTGTCTTTGTTGAGAATTGTCTCGTTCTGTTGCCAGTTTGTGCGCTGGCTGTTCATGCCGTCTGTGGGCCATTCAGCCGCAATGGCGAGGCTACAACCCGCCGCGATTCCCGCCCAGATCGTCGATTTCCGCATGCGTCTAAATTATCAGAAGTAGAACTTCAGCCCTAGCACCAGTCTGCGGGCCTGAGCCGCGTTGGTGAAGAAACCATAATTCGTGTTGGTCTGTTTGTTATTGGCATCGAAGCGTGCGCCATTATCGACGGCGTTGTACTGTGTGTGATTGAACGTGTTGTAGGTTTCAAAGCGGAATTGCAGCCGGCGCTGGCCATTTTCGCTGAGAAGAAAGTTCTTGAACAGCGAAACATCCCAGTTATTCAGGCCCGGTCCGTAGATGGGCGCCTTTGAGGCGTTGCCGATTCCGTTGGGGCTCAGGCCGGGCAGCGGCGCTTTCACGGCATCTACGTTAAACCACTGGCCTTGCGGTCCCCGTCCATGCGGGTCCGCCACCAGAACGCTACGGCTATCCAGTCCGTTACCGGTGCCTCCGGTCAGGTCGGCCGAATAGGTCAGGGAGTAAGGCAAGCTGAGCGGCGGACCGGTCTGGAACGTACTCACACCGGATAATTCCCAGCCATCGAGACCGACCCTGGTGAGCGCGTTATTCCAGTGTTTACTTACTTCCGGAAGGTTATAAACGTAGTTCAAAATCAGAATTTGGGTTCGGTCGAAACCGGCTGGACCATAGTTGCGCGAGCGGTAGTTTAAAACAGGGTTGACCACTGCGCCGATGCTATCGACCAGGTCTAGAGCCTTCGAGTAGGTATAGGCGACGTTATAAGTCATGCGGCGGGAGAAGCGCTTGATCAGTTGAACCTGCAAAGCGTTGTAATTGCCGATGCCGGAGAATTCCAGATAGTTGATGTCCCCGTAGCCTCGATAGGGACGCAAGAAATTAGAGTTCAATGGCTTGTTGCCCGTTACCGTGGGATCGATGCTGGAAGGCAGGAAGTTCGTTCCATAAGGAACGGCGTTGATATTCCGCAAATCCAGCAGATGTTTTTGCGTGTTGCCGACATAGGCGACGTCCAGCACAGTACCGAAACCGATATTCTGCTGAATTCCGAGGCTGAAGTTGTAGACCGAGGGCGGGGAAAAGTTTCGCTGCGCGCCGAAGACACCGGTCGGGCTCAAACTCAAGGGCGTGGCGAGCAGATTGGGGATGGTGGTGTAGTTTGCTGACGCGGTTTTCACCAGGGGCGGCGATTGCACCAATTGCAAAACCTGATCGTCGCTGAAGCGGTCGGTAAAAATCCCGAAGCCCGTTCGGATGGCCGTCTTGCCATTCCCAAAAACATCCCAGGCTAAGCCGATGCGAGGCGTAACCTGGATGGAAGGCGTATTCAGGATTCCTTCGTTATAAATTTTCATTCCCTGATAAGGCGTTCCCGAGGCGGAAGAGAAAGTTCCGATTTTGACGGCAGGAACAAGCTGACCTGTGACTGGATCCAGGCCGGAACGAACACCGGTCGCGGGATCGAGATAGGGCTGAATGAGTGGCGGTTGCTGCGCTGCGTTGTAGGTGGCGATGTCGAAGGCGCCCAGCTTGTCTCCGGCGCTGATGGTGGGACCGACGTGGTAGAAGCGCACCCCCAGATCCACGGTCATCCGCTTCGTCACTTTCCAACTGTCCTGTGCATACCATTCGACGTTGGTGTAGCGGCCATGTGCGTTTGGGTGCCCATCTGACTCGGTGTAACTGTCGACCACCCCGAGCAGCGCGTTGCTGTAGGCGTACCCTGTGTCGAGCGGATTGGTGGCATCGCGGTCGAAGGCAAAGGAACCGTTAAACGAAGTGGCCCGGGCGGCGTTCCGGGTGCCATGCTCGACAAAGAGGCCGTACTTCATGCTGTGCTTGCCTACAATGTTCGAGAAATTATCGGAATAGTTCCAAATTGTGTTCGTGCCAAAGAAGGGAAAACGCCCTTCAATGCCTAAATTGCCGTTATTCACAATCCCGCCGAAGCTGGCGTTCGGGATCAGATTATTCGGATTGCTTTGGGGGAAGAACTGAGGGATGGTGAGGCCGACCTTGGTTCGATTGTTCGCATCGAGCGCGGCTTGCGTGAGGGCACCGACGGTCTGCTTTGCGCGGTTCACCCCGAAGGTAAATTCGTTCACTTTCGAAGGACTGAACGTGTGGATGAGAGTGGAAACCAGACCGGCGCTGTGAATCTCATAGGAAATCGGCAGCTGCGCCCAGTTCTGGGTCTGTCCCAGGCCGGCAAGCAGGCCGAAGGCGCCATTCGAAGCCTGGTAATCCTGAATCAACCGCACATAAAAGAGATTATTGGGGCTGATGTTGTAGTCCAGGCGCAGGATGGAATCTCGCCTGGGCTGCTTATTGACGCTGATGCTGGTGAAGTTATATTGATTGCCGGGCGAGGTGGTATTCGGAAGAGGCAGCAGGTTCAGCAGCTTCAAGCCATTCGGATCGATGCGGCTGGTGGGAACAATATTACCGGGGAAAGGCGCATGCGTGAGCGGATCAATCACGGTTACTCCCGATTGCGAGAAGTTGCCAGAGCGTTCGAGAGCGGTGGGGAATGTATAGTTGCCCTGGCCACTGGGAATGGTAAGCGGAAGAAAATCCTGCGACCAGAAGAAGAATAATTTGTCGCGAAGCTTGTCGCGCAACTTCGGCAGGATCACTGGTCCCCCGATGAAATAACCGGGGTTGTTGAAGCGGTACTGCGGGCGCGGCAAGCCGTTGCGATTGTTCAACCACTCGTTCGCGTTGAAGTCCTCATTCCGCAGGTAGTAATAGACGCCGCCGTGAAACTCGCGCGTGCCGCTCTTGATTACGGTATTAATCGTTCCACCCGAACTTCGTCCGTACTCCGCCTGATAATTGCTGAGTAGCACTTTCACCTCGGCGACGGCATCGATGCTGGGCGCGAGGTAGGGGCCCACCATGGAGCCGGTGTCAAGACTGGTGACGCCGTCCAGATTTAAATCAATGGACCCCGCGCGAGTTCCATTGATGTTAATGCCTACCAGATCGTTCCAGCCGGGAGATTCGCGATTCGCGGTATCGGTGATGCCTGGGAGCAGCTTTGCGGTCCCCAGATACGAGCGGCCCTTCAGCGGAAGCTCCTGCATTTGGCGCGTGTTGATGAGGCCGGAGCGTTCGGCGCTTTCCGTCTGGACCTGGGCGGCTTCGCCCGTAATGGATACCGTGTCACTCAACGCGCCAACTTGCATCGTGATGGGCGGCAGGACGACGCGTTCGGTTGCCGAGATCATGATTTCCCGCTGTTCGTATTTCTTGAACCCGGCAGCTGAGATCTCCAGGGTGAAAGTTCCCGGGAGAAGTTCCGTGACGAGGAAGTGTCCCTGGTTATCGGTCTTGGTAGCGCGGCTCTGTCCGGTTTGAACGTTCGCAACCGAAATGTCGGCCGCGGCCAAACTGGCTCCGCTCGGGTCGATCACGCTCCCGGACAACTGACCGGTCAAGCCTTGCGCCAAAACAAGGGCGGGGCTAAGAAAGAAAAACACTAGACAACCGAGGCTAGATCGAGACATTAACATTGGTCCCCTTTGTTGGGGACTATCCTATGCTGCCTCATTCCCGGAGTCAACAGCTTTGCGCCCCGAGGGGTTCTATACTATCCGGTAGCATCCATGAAGTTCTTACCCTTGCTTTGTGCCTTCGCCGGTCTGCTTACCGCCGCCTCGCCTTCCGAAGTTGTCTTTAAAGAATACAAGCTGAAGAACGGACTTCGCGTCATCCTGTCTGAAGACCACACCGCTCCGGTTTTTTCCGTCGCCGTTACCTATAACGTGGGATCTCGCGATGAAAAGCCCGGGCACACCGGCTTCGCCCATTTGTTTGAACACATGATGTTTCAAGGTTCCGAAAACATCGGCAAGGGCGAGCATTTCTCCCTGGTTCAAAACAACGGCGGTAACATGAACGGCACAACAAATTCGGACCGCACGAACTACTTCGAAGAGCTTCCCGCCAACCAGTTGGATCTCGGCCTGTTTCTGGAGGCGGACCGCATGCGCTCGCTGGTGGTGAATCAGCCGAACCTCGATAACCAGCGTAACGCTGTGCAGGAGGAACGCCGGTTGCGGATCGATAACCAGCCTTATGGAAAATCGTACCTGGCGATGAGTGAAACGGCGTACGACGATTTCGCCTATAAGCATTCCACGATTGGCTCAATGGACGACTTGAATGCCGCCTCTCTTAAGGACGTTCAGGACTTCTTCAAACGCTATTACTCTCCCAACAATGCCGTTATCGCGATCGTCGGAGACTTCAAGAGCGCTGACGCTCTGAAGAAAGTGGAGCAGTACTTCGGCGCGATTCCTGCGCAGCCCGCCCCGCCCGAACCCGATATGGCGGAGCCTCAACAAACCGGGGAGCGGCGCGCGACGCTCGACGATCCTTTTGCGCAAATCCCGAGAGTCTCTCTCGCGTTCAAAATTCCACCGGGCAACTCGCCCGACATTTTCGCGCTCGATTTGCTGACCGATGTGATGGCGGGGGGTCAATCTTCACGCCTGTTTCAATCCTTAGTGAAAGATAAAGAGATTGCGCTGCAGCCGGGGGCCGGCCTGGATACGCGGCGCGGAACGTCGCTGGTGGTCTTCGGGGCCTTCGTCCCCCCAGGCAAGGAGGTCGGCGCGCTGGAAACTGCGTTGGAGGCGGAGATTGCGCGGTTGCAGACCGAGCCCGTGACCGCTGAAGAGATTGCGCGTGCAAAGCGAAAAGCGAAAACGGCGCACTATAATCGCCTGCGAAGCTCACTGTCGCGCGCCGAGGCCCTCAGCGAAGATGCGGTGCTCTATAACGATCCCAACCGGATCAACACATACGAGGACCATTACCAGCAGGTTACAGCGGCCGATGTGCAGCGCGTGGCCAAGCAGTTCCTGACGAAGGCCAACAGAACCGTGATCATCACCATGCCCAAGGCGGCCAAATGAAACAGCTTCATTTGCTTTACTTCTGTTCGCCGGCCTTGCTGAAGCGCAGGGGACCGATAAAGACGTTCCTCTGAGCAAAGTAGAGCGTAAGAATCGCGCTCCTGTCTCAAAGGATGTGCTCCGGGTCAAACTGCCGAAGCCCGTCGAAGCCAAGCTGGACAATGGCCTGACGGTTCTGATTCTGGAAGACCACCGGCTCCCGGTAGTCTCTGTGCAACTGCTGTTTCAGGGCGCGGGCGGCCTCTTCGATCCTGCCGACCGCGCCGGCCTGGCTTCTCTTACGGCTGCGATGGTGAAGGAGGGCACCCTGACTCTCAACAGCCGCCAGATCGCAGAGGCAGTGGACAATCTAGGTGCCAGTTTGTCCTTCTTTGCCGGTTACGCGGTCAGCGACGCCAGCATGAACGCTTCCGGGTTAAGCGAAAATTTCGACGAGTGGTTTTCGTTAGCGATGAGCGTTTTCAACAATGCCAATTTTCCCGATGGCGAATTGCAGAAACTGAAGCAGCGGCAACTCACGCAGTTGCGCCAGCAGCGCGGGCAAGCGAGCTTTCTTGCGAATGAACTGTTCCGCAAAGCAATCTATTCTCAATATCCCGCCTCAGTCATCACGGCTACGCCTCAATCCGTGGCGGCCCTCACATCTGAAGAGATGAAGGCGTGGAAGGAGAAGCGCTACGTTCCCCAAAATTCGATTCTTGCCATCTCAGGTGATGTCAATCCTAAACTCCTGATTCCAAAACTCAAGGTCGCGACCGCGCAGTGGAAACGCACCGACTTCCAGTTCACTGTTGCGCCCTCGCCCAAACCGCCCTCCGAGCGCAAGGTTTATATCGTGAACAGGCCTGGCTCAGTGCAGACCACCCTTCTGATGGGCAATCTAGCCATTGATCGGAAAGATCCCGACTTCATCGCGTACACAGTGATGAACCGCATTCTGGGCGGGGGTCCCGGCAGCCGCCTTTTCCTGAATTTGCGCGAAGAGAAATCCTATACTTACGGCGCCTCCAGCGCTTTCAATCCATCCGATTACGTAGGCCCCTGGTTCGCCACTTCGGAAGTGCGAACCCCGGTCACGGAAGGCGCGATGACGGAATTTGTGAAGGAGTTTAACCGGCTTCGGGACGAAGCGGTGCCAGTTGGGGAATTACAGGAGGCGGAGCGCTCGATCGTCGCCCAATTTGCACTTTCTTTGGAACAGCCGTCCCAGATACTCGGCTACGCCCTGGCCCGCAAACGCTTCGGTTTGCCGGAGGATTATTGGGATACTTACCCTGCCCGCATTCTTTCCGTGACCGCGGACGATATCGCGCGTGTGGCGCGCAAGTATGTAGCACCCGCAAACCTGCAGGTGGTTGCCGTGGGCGATGCGGCTCAGATTAAGAGCGGCATGGAGAAGTACGGTCCCGTCTCCGTCTATTCGAGCGATGGCCAACCCGTTCCTCAGTAGGCGCGCTCTTGTCATCAGTTGCGTTGCACTGGCAGCGTGCGGGCGCAAGAAGCCGAAGGTCGCCGTCCCCCAAGCCCGCAATCGGGCACCCCGAAAGCCTGCAGGTCCTCCCCCGCCGGTGGGATCCACGGAGATCGGCATCGCCAGTTGGTATGGACATCCTTATCACGGCCGGCAGGCAGCCAACGGTGAAATCTACGACATGGAGAAGCTCACCGCCGCGCATCGCACTTTGCCCTTCGATACCTGGGTGCGTGTAGAGAATATCTCGAATGGGAAGACCGTGGAAGTACGGATCACCGATCGCGGACCGTTCGTGGGCGACCGGATTATCGATCTCTCTCATGCGGCGGCTCGCGAAATCGAGATGATCGGGCCCGGGCGTTGCAAATGTGCGCGTAGTCGTAATTGCGAATGCTGCGCTGCCTGAAGCTGCGGTGTTCGCCGTGCAGGTCGGGTTGTTTCGGAATCGCGAAAACGCGGACCGTCTGAAAGACAAGTTGATTGCGCTGTACGGAGTGGCCCGCCTGGTAGAACGGGAAGGTTCCGCCCCCTTGTTTCGCGTGCTTGCCGGAGCGGAGAGCACACCCGAAGCGGCCGAAGCCTTAGCCGTGCGGATCCGGGGAGATATCTCCGTCCCCGAGGCGTATGTGGTTCGGCTGGACCCAAGGTGAATTAGACTTACGGCATCAGATGCAGCTCTCGCAAGTAGACGCTCCGCATGGCTTTGTGGGGCAATCGCCGCAAATCGAAGCGATCCGCCGGCAGGTAGAAAGAATCGGAACGTCGCGCAGCCCCGTGCTTCTGCTGGGCGAAACCGGCACGGGCAAAGAAGTGGTGGCGCGCACGCTGCACAACCAGAACCCGCGCGGAAGTTTTGTTCCCATCGATTGCGGTTCACTCGTCGGGCCGCTGATGGAAAGCGAGTTGTTCGGCCACGTCAAAGGCGCGTTTACCGGAGCCTCCGAAAATAAGCGCGGATTGATTGAGATGGCAAATGGCGGAACCGCTTTCTTTGACGAGATCGGCGATCTTCCGCTCGAACTGCAAGTGAAGCTGCTGCGCCTGCTGCAGGAGCGCGAGTACCGCCCCGTGGGTTCGCTCCATCGGCAGAAGGTAGAGATTCGGGTGATCGCGGCAACGCACCGGGATCTGGCGCGCGAAGTGGAGCGCGGTAATTTTCGTCAGGATTTGCTCTACCGCTTGAAAGTGATCACATTGCGCCTTCCTCCCCTAAGGGAGCGCAGGGAAGATATCCTTCTGCTGGCCAACCATTTTCTTTCCAAGTTCAGCAACTCCGCGCTTCCACCAGAAATTGTGGACGCTCTGATGCACCACGATTGGCCAGGCAATGTGCGGGAACTGCAGAATTGCATGGATTGCCTCAGCGCCATGGACAATGGCGAGTCGCTATGTGCTGACGATTTGCCGTCCGCTGTTCGCTACGCCTGCCGGGCGGCGGAGCCAATCACAGAGGGGTTGCAGGCGCTTGGCGAAGCGCGTAGGAACGCCTGCGCCCATTGTGCCTCTTCATCAAATGGAGAAACAGGCGATTATCGAAGCCATCGAGAGCACCAAGGGCGATCGAAGCACGGCCGCGGTGTTGTTGGGAATCGGCCGGACGACGCTTTACCGCAAGCTGAAAGCCTACAATCTTGCAAGCTGAAAACCTATAAACTCAAGGTTGAATCTAGCCATCGATGCCAGTTATAGCCTGGGGCGCGAGCTCTCCGGCGTCGGCGTCTATTCGCGAGAACTGCTCTATGGCTTGGCAGCACATTGTCCCGATCAGCGCTTCCGGTGGTTGTACCGGCCGCACCGGTTCGCCAAGGCTCTGAAGCAAAGGATACCGGGCAATGTCAGCTCCGGTGTGCTGTGGGACAGCTTCGGCGCACGCGGCGGCCTGTTTCACGGTCTGAACCAGCGCTTGCCTCAGCGCCGATATGCCCGGCAGGTCGCGACTTTTCACGATCTGTTCGTGCTTACGGGTAATTACAGTACACCGGAGTTCCGGGATCGATTCGCAAAGCAGGCGCGGCACGCCGCGGAACAGGCGGACCGCATCATTGCCGTGTCTCAATTCACGGCGGATCAGGTTCACGAGTTGCTGAAGGTGGAACGAGGCCGCATTCGAGTTGTTCCGCACGGCATTGTGCCGCGCCAATATCCGAAGTTACCGCGCGAAAAGCTGGTTCTTTCAGTCGGAGCAATTCAAGTACGCAAGAACACTGCCCGTCTTCTGGAAGCGTTCCGCGGCATGCCGCCCGATTGGCGCTTGGTACTGGCCGGATCCGCCGGGTTTGGCTCGGAACAAATCCTGGCTTCAATCAAAGATCCGCGCGTCACGATCACAGGGTATGTCTCCGAAGCCGAGTTGACGGTCCTTTATAGCCGCGCTTCCATTTTTGCTTTCCCGTCTCTTGATGAAGGCTTTGGAATGCCGATTCTGGAAGCTATGGCTGCCGGGATTCCGGTAATTACCTCAAACCGTGGGGCCATGCGCGAGGTAGCCGGTGGAGCCGCGCTCCTTGTAGATCCAACGGATACGGGCGGTCTCTCCTGCGCGCTCCAACAATTGGCGAATGATCCCGGACCCTGGGAACAGCTAGGGTACGAACGAATCGCAGATTTTTCGTGGAACCGCGCGGTCCGCGAAACCTGGGGCGTGTACGGCGAGCTTACTTCTCTTCCTGAACCGCGATCCTGAGCGCCTTCAAAAACCGGTGATCCTGACTTGTAAAACGCATCTTTCCCGACGAAACCTTCGTCTCATCTGCGGGTAAGCCTGGGGTCTCGGAATCTTCCCGCTTGTTGAACCCGATAGTCGCTTCCAGAATCAGGAAAACGTCAAAACCGGCATGCCGGATCTCACCGATCGCCTCGGCAATCCGTTCGGAATCCGACAGCGAATCATTGATAGCATTGCCGAGATCGCGCATCAACGTTTTCAGATGGTCTTCCATGTCGATCTCCCTTTCTCCCACATCTTCTCGATGCGATTCAGCGCTCGAGGGTTGCAATACGTGAATTAGCCTTGATTGTACTTCATTCATGCAACACTATCGGCGAAAAATCCGGTACACTTTAGTCTCGATTTTGCTCCCTCCGCCGCTGCTACGATGGTGGCATGTTCCGAAAGAACGTCACGGGTCAGGCAAAGCTGTTCGTTCGGCATGTAATTCCAGCCGCCGTACGCCCCGTTCACAGTCTTTGGCACGAGATTATCGGGTTTTTGTTCGTTGTTATGGCTGTGGTGATCGGCGGTTTCGGCGTTCGCGCCTACGCCCGATATTCGGGCGACCCCAGCGAATTTCTGCGCATTGTCCTTTCCGTCTGTTTCACCCTGATTCTGGCGGGATTCGGCATCTCTTCTTTTCGCAAGGCGCGCAAGATTTCCCGTTCATGACGCCTGAAAAGCCCGGCGAGTTCCCATTTACGCGGGGAATCTACCCGGAAATGTACCGCAAGCGGCCCTGGACGATGCGTCAGTACGCCGGCTTCGGGACTGCCGAGGAAAGCAATCTGCGCTACCGCTACCTGATCGAGCAGGGAACTACCGGACTTTCCGTCGCCTTCGATCTGCCTACCCAAATGGGCATGGATTCCGATCATCCCCTCGCCGCGGGCGAGGTGGGCCGCGTAGGCGTTGCCATCTCCTCGCTTGCCGACATGCGCCGGCTGTTCCGAGACATTCCTCTCGCAGAAGTCTCGACGTCAATGACCATTAACTCAACGGCGTCCATTCTTTTAGCGCTTTACGTCCTGGTTGCGCGCGAACAGGGCGCGGATTCCCGGAAACTGAACGGAACGGTCCAGAACGACATTCTGAAGGAATACATCGCGCGCGGAACTTACATTTACCCGGCAAGGCCGGCCATGCGCATCATCACCGATATGTTTGCCTGGGCCGCACGGGAAACGCCGGAGTGGAACACGATTTCGATCAGCGGTTATCACATTCGCGAGGCCGGATCCACCGCCGTGCAGGAGCTTGCATTCACCTTCGCGAACGCGATTGCGTACATTGAATCGGCGATCGCAGCCGGATTGGATGTGGACTCTTTTGCGCCCCGGCTTTCGTTCTTCTTCAATGCGCATAGCAATTTCCTTGAGGAAATCGCGAAATTTCGCGCGGCGCGCCGGATTTATGCCAAGTTCATGGTGAGCCGCTTCCGAGCGCTTGACCCACGCTCGCTCAAGCTCCGCTTCCATACGCAAACCGCAGGGTCGAGCCTGACCGCGCAGCAGCCGGATGTCAACGTTGTGCGCACCACGCTGGAAGCGCTCTCGGCGGTCCTGGGCGGTACGCAATCTCTACATACAAACGGGCGCGACGAAGCCCTCGGTTTGCCCACCGAGGAGTCCGCAAGAATCGCAATTCGCACGCAACAGGTGATTGCCTTCGAGGCTGGCGTTACGGCTGAAGCAGACCCGCTGGGCGGCAGTTATTACATCGAAGCGCTCACCGACCGAATTGAGCGGGAGGTGCAGGAATATCTGGACCGGATCGACGCCATGGGAGGCACTCTGCGGGCCATTGAAACCGGCTATATTCAATCAGAAATTCAGAATGCGGCTTACCTGTTCCAAGGCCGCGTCGAGCGCGGAGAACAGATCATCGTAGGCGTGAACAAGTTTCAGATTGATCAGCCCGCGCCCATTCCCACCTTTCGTATCGACCCCGCCCTCGAAAAGGCACAGACCGACAGACTCCGCGAAGTCCGTGCTTCCCGCAGCCAAACGGACGTTTTGCGGCTTCTCAGTCAGATTGAAACCGCCGCTCGCGGCTCCGATAACCTGATGCCTCACATCCTGGCCGCGGCTGCTGCTTATGCGACGGTGGGCGAAGTCTCTGATACGCTCAAAACAGTGTTCGGCGAGTACCGCGAATCCGCGTAGAAAGCCTCGCGCGTGGCTCGCAGCCCGAGTTTATGCATCAACCGCCCGACGTGGTCTTCGTCATAACGCACGCCGAAGCGGCTCTCGATGACAGAGGCGAGCCGAGCCGTGGTCCAGCGATTCGTGGAGTAACCGGATTCCAGCGCACCCGCGCCAAAAATTTGAACGACTTCGCCCAACTGTTCAGCGGTGAGCCGGCTGGGACGTCCCGTAGCGCGACGTTTCCGCAGCGAGTCCACACCTTGCCGGGTTAAGGCGTTATGCCATCGAGACGTAGTCGTGCGGCTTACGCCATACATGCGGGCGACACGTGCCTGTGAGGTTCCAGTCAGCAGCTGTTGCGCGGCGGCCAACCGTCTTCGTTCCATTTCTTCGCGTGTAAGAGCGCTTTCGGAAGCGTTCATCGTTTACGCGCGTACTGACAACCAGAGCACCCTCAACATAACACGAAAACAGAAACGTGGTGCAATGTTTGTGGCAGCATGGAAGTGTTCCTCATCGACGGCACGTACGAACTGTTCCGTCACTACCACGCCCTGCCCCGGGCGCGCGATTCCGCCGGCCACGAGGTCGCGGCGGCGCGAGGCGTCCTGCGATCCGTACTCGGAATGCTGAAGCAGGGCGCGACGCACTTAGGCGTTGCGACGGACCACGTAATTGAGTCATTCCGGAACGAACTATGGCCCGGCTACAAAACCGGTGCCGGCGTTCCGCCCGATTTGATAGGGCAATTCTCGCTCTTGGAGGACGTTCTCTCAGCCGCCGGCATCGTAGTCTGGCCCATGGTTGAGTTCGAAGCCGACGATGCCCTGGCCTCCGCCGCTCACCTGGCAGCCCGCGACGCTTCTGTCTCCCGTATCCAGATCTGTACCCCGGACAAAGATATCGCGCAATGCGTTCGCGGGAGGCGCATCGTGCAACTCGATCGAAGGTTAAAGGTGACCCATGATGAAGCCGGCATCCTGAAGAAGTTCGGCGTGCCACCCGAATGCATACCAGACTATCTCGCACTGGTGGGTGATACGGCGGATGGCTACCCGGGCCTGCCCGGTTGGGGTGCCAAGACGACCGCAAGTACACTGATCAAGTACCGGCGCATCGAAGATATCCCGGCCGATACGCCCACCCGCACACTGGGGCAAACTCTCGCCCGCCATCGCGATTTGGCACTTCTGTTTCGGCGTCTCGCGACTCTGCGTCACGAACTCCCGCTGTTCGAGGATGTGGATCAATTGCGCTGGAACGGTCCGAAGCCGGAATTCGAGGACTTGGCCAGGCGCCTGGATTCGGCGAAGTTTGAGAGCAAAGTCAGCGCAAGTCCGCCGCCACCCGGCTGACGATTTCGAAAGCTCTCGAAACCAGGTTCCACTCGTCCTCGTTCATGGCGTTGAGCATTTTCTTCTGCGCCGTTTCCCAACGGGGCTGGGTGGCCGCAAGCAGTGCCTTGCCGCCCGCGGTCACGCGATAACCCTTTGCACGCCGGTCTGCTGTCTTCGCCGGTGATTTCGCCGGAACGATCCACCCGTTCTTGCTCATCAGCCGCAGACTTCGGGAGAGCGTCGTTTTGTCGTAGCCGAGCGCGTCGCCCAAAACTACTTGCGGCAGCCCCGGCTTTTTCGCCAACACGGACAGCAGCAGGAACTGAGAGGGCTCAAGGGCCGCGCCCATTTCGCGGCCATAGACTTGCGTGATCAGCCGCGCCGCCCGCCGGGTATTTGCACAGATGCAATCGAGCTGAATCACTGTCCGGCGGGACGCATCAAAATCCGCAGAGGCGTCAGTGGCCGCAGCGGCATGTACTCAAACGTGGCAAGCTTTTCCTTCACCAGAGGTAAGCCTTCCAGCAAAGCTTTAGCTTCTTCTACTGATTTGCAGTCCACAATGAACACCACCCCCTTTCCATCGCCGCGCGCCCACCACTGTTCAATCTTGCCGTCCAGATAAATCTGCACTGTGGAGCGAACCTCCTGCGGCATCACCTTTGCGAACTGCTCTTGCGTAAAGCCGTCTTTCACGGTCAGCGTCGCCATTACGCGCGTGATAGGAGAAGTGGGAGAGGTCTGCCCGAAAGAAGCCAGGGCAAACGCAAGCGGAAGCAGGGTCTTGAAAGTTAGTTGCATATGCAACTAACTATAGCGCGCCAGAACACCTGGCCCACTTTCGGAGAGACGCTACTCGTAGCTCCCCAGCGGTCTAACCCAGATATTCCGGAACCGAACCTTGCTGTTGTGGTTTTGCAGCATCAAAGGCTGCATGGGCGGATGCGGTGTGTACGCTGCCACCTTCCGGTGAACGGTGGCTCCAAGATACGCCTGATGATTCTGAACCACTACGCCGTTCAGTGTCACGGTCACGTAAGCCGGCTTAACCAGCTTTTCGCCCTCGAATCGCGGCGCTTCGAAGATGATGTCGTAGGCCTGCCACTTGCCGGGCGCTTTTACAGGGTTCACCAGCGGCGGCCACTGGCCGTAAACCGCGCCGGCCTGCCCATCGGCATAGGTGGGCGCGTTGAACGAATCGAGCACCTGCACCTCATACCTCGATTGGAACCAGAATCCGCTGTTGCCCCGCGACTGTCCCGCGCCCGTCACATCTTCCGGCTCCTGCCATTCCCCATGCAATTGAATATCACCGAAGCTTTGTTTCGTCACCAGGTCGCCGGTGAGCGGAACCACTTCCAGATAGCCTTTCTCCACTTTCCACTCCGGGGCGCCGTTCCTGCCGTGCTTCGAGTTGCTGACCTTCGATTCCCACTGCGAGAGATCTTTCCCGTCGAAGAGAACGATCGCATCGGAGGGCGGCGCGCCCGGTTCGGCAGCAGGTGTCACAACCGGGGGATGCGGGCGCGACGAATCATGCACGCGGTATTTCTGCCCGGGAAGCATCGGCGTATCATCGTACCCGAGGGTCTGGTCTTTTTTCGGAACGCCTTGCGCAAGCAGACTGGCAGCCCCCAGCGCGGCACAGAAGAGAAGCTTCAGCGTGGTCATAACATTAGCCTACTTCGCAGCCATGGCGCGCTGCGACCACTTTCTCCAGATCTCCGGATCCGTCAAAGCCTTGATATAGATTCCACCTACAACGCTCCGCGCCTGGAAGCCTACCTTGTCCCCGCTGATCGTGTCGAACCAGTCGGTTAGAGGCACGCGCGTCTTCGTCTCGTTCAGCCACTTATAAAGTGGATCGATGATCGAGTTGAAGTCCTGGTTGTTGTCCGCCAGCGTAGCAGTCCACACTGTCCAATCGAGCTTCGTATAAGTCGCGCGATTGTCCAACGGCAGCGAGTAGATATTCTGCTTTGTCTTATAAAACGCAATCTCCTTCCGCGCGACTTCTTTCGAGAACAGATTCAGGTCCAGCAACTTGTCCCAAACCAGGTTGTACTTCTGGCTCCAGGTACCGCTCTTATCGAAGGCCAGTTTGTAATGGTCGCCGTCAGCGGCCATAGTCACCCACTTCGCGGCCATCCCATGCACCGACTTTTCGTAATCTGCCGCCAGTTCCTTATGCCCCAGTCCCTTCGCCATCTGCGCGTAAGCACCCAGCGCCATAATCGCTTTGATGGAAAGATTTGTATTGTGTGCCAGGTGTCCTGCGAAATCATCCGTAGAGAGCTGCTCTTCCGGATCCAGCCCCTTCTCTCGCAAGTAGTTAGCCCACCGGGTAAGCAGCGGCCAGTAGCGCCGGGGGAAGTCAAGATTTCCTTCCGCCTTCGACAACGCCGCCGCCAGAAGCAGAAGATTGCCGCTCTCCTCCACGGGCATCTGGTTCTCTTCGGTCAACTCGCCGCCGCCGTATACCTGCCCGTTCGCAAGCGGATACGTGCCCAGATCGTGCGGCGCGAATGGAAACTTCCAGCGCGGCAGCGACGCGTACTCGAAAACCGGCAGAAGCTGTGCTTTCAACAACTCCGGATTCAACAGCAAAAAGAACGGTGCCGAGGGATAAGTCACGTCCACGGTATCGATGCAGCCGTTCGAGAAGTTCTCTTTTGAGAAGTACATCGGCGTCCCGTCCAAATCCGCCACCAGCTTGTGCGCGGCCAGTGTCTGGCGAAACGCCATAACGGCTAAGCGGGAGTAATTCTCGCCGCCCACGCGCGTCAGGTCCGCAGTGAGTTCGCGGTCGAACCGCTCGGACCTTTCACGCAATGCAAGGTATTGCTTTTCTGCTACCTGCAGCAACTCTGCCGCGCCCATCCCGTTGCGCCGCCAGTACGGCCGCAGATTGCGCTGCAGATACTGTATGGAATAGCCATCGTCATACGCGATCGACAAATGCCGAGAGACCGCGCCCTGAACCTCACCCATCGGCAGCTCGACAGCCAGCCCGGGAAGTTTCTGGCCGGCCGCGCGCGGCAGGTCGAAATCGTCGCTCTCCGGAAGCGCGCCGCTTCTGCTCCACTGGTCGCCGGCAAGCGCGCTGGCGATCAGCGTATGTGCTCCTTGATTCGGCGGAGTCGTTACGTAAAGCCAGCCCCAGTCGATGCGCAGATTGTCCCCACTCTTCCCCATAACCGGCTGTGCCGTAGACCCAATGCGCAAAGCATCCAGACCAGCCAGGTGCAAGCGCGACGCCGTGACCGACTGATCGGGAGTGTTCACGGCAAGCTGCCCGGTGGCTTCGAAGAACACCGACACCTGATGCGGCTTCCCATCGAGCGAGCGCGCCGTCCATTCGAGATACGTCAGCGGACGGCTCAGCACATCCAAGTCGTCCGGCAAGGCCGGAGTGAGAAACAGGAGCTCCAAGCCCAAGCCCGCACCTTCGAATTTGTAAATCGTGCGCGTGGGAGTCACCTCAAGGCCTACCTGCTTCAAGGCCGCTACGCGTCGCGGGTTCCCACCTAACACGCGGAACGGCACGCCATCCACTCGGATCAGGCTCTCGATCCGCTGATCGGTACCCGTCCAATGTTTGGTCGCCTGATCCGTAGCCTGATCGGCCATGGACCAAATAGAGAAATAAGGATCATGCGCGATCAGCGGCACCGCGGGAGGTCGCATGGTGTCGGCGCCGGAAAGCAAAAGGGCAAATCCGGCCAACAGTGAAAAGACGTTCAGAATGCGCATCGGACTGATCGTACCGCGCGTAAGTGAATCAATAAAGAGAGCGTGAGCTGCAAAGCGCTTCTTGACAAGTAAGTAAGTACTCGCTTACCGTAAGTAAGTGCCTACTCGCCTGCTTGCCGCCGACCGCCGCGAGCAACTCCTTGAAGTCGCGCTCGACCTCTTCTCGCGCAAGGGTTTCGACGGGACCACTACGCGCGAGATTGCCGTCGCCGCCGGCGTCACCGAAGCCGTCATCTTCCGGCATTTTGCCAAGAAGGAACAGCTCTACACGGCCATCATCGACCGGAAAATCAGATCTCCCCTGTTTGAAAGCTGGATGGCTGATCTCCGTGCCTGCATGAAGCGTGGCGATGATGAGGCGGTGTTCCGCGAACTGTTGAGTTGCATTATCTCGACTCACCAATGTGACCCAAAGTTCGAGCGTGTGATGCTTTACGCCGCGCTGGAGCGCAACGAAATCGCGCTGCAACACATGCGGAAATTGACGGAGAGCGTCGTCTCCGAGTTCCGCGCTTATTTTGCCCGGGGACAAAAACAAGGCCGCTTTGCCAAAATGATGCCCGAAGCCGCGCTGACCGCCCTGGTAGGCATGGCCTTTCACTATGCTCAGACCACTTATATCCACGGAATACAGGACGACAAATTAAGCGACGAGGAAGCGATCGAAAGTTTCACGCAGATCGCTCTCACCGGCCTGCTGAAAAGACCGAAAACCAAATGAAACCTTCTTTACTTTGCCTCGCCTGCTTGGCGCTGATTGGCTGCGCGAAGACAAAGCCAGCCGCCGAAACCGCCGCTCCCAAGTCTTTCCCTGTGAAAACCAGTCGCGCGTCAATCCGCCACGTGGAAGCGGCTTTCGAGGAAACGGGTTCTTTCGTGGCGGATGAATCGTCAAACATTGCGCCGCCTGTGGCCGGTCGCGTCATTCGAACGCCCGTCGATGTTGGCGCTTTTGTAAAGACGGGCCAGGTAATCTGCGAACTCGATCATCGCGACGCTCAGCTCCGCCTCCAACAGGTACGCGCCCAATTGGCGGAATCGACCGCAGGCGTGCGGCAGGCGCAACTGCGGATCGGGCTCGGCTCAGGCAAGTTCGACGAAACCAAAGTCCCCGAAGTTGCCGCCGCCCGCGCCAACTATGAATCTTCGCAGGCCATGGCCAAGCAGGCAGCCGCCGACGCTCAGCGCTATTCGAACCTGGTCACCTCCGGCGATGTTTCCCGCAGCGCTTACGAAAAGGCCCGCACGCAGCAGGAAACCGCCGAGGCGCAGGCCAACGCCAGCCGCCAGCAATATGAAGCCGCGCTTAACGCCACCCGGCAGAACTATACCGGCATCTCCTCTTCGGAAGCCTCTCTGGATGCCGTGCGCGCCCAGGTCGCCCAATTTGAAAAAGGGCTTGCCGATACTTACATTCGCGCCCCTTTCGATGGCTATATCAGCGCACGCCCTGTCGCGGCCGGGGAATATGTCGCGCTTACCAACACCATCGCTACCGTGGTTCGCATCGGGACGCTGAAGCTGCAACTGCAAACTCCCGAACAGCGGGCCGCCAAAGCAAAAACGGGCATGACCGTACTGGCGCGCGTCTCGGCCTATCCTGACCGCGACTTCACAGGCAAGGTCTCGGCCATCAATCCCGCAATCGACCCCAACTCCCGCGTCTTCATACTGGAAGCCCGCTTCCCGAATCCCGGCAATTTGCTTCGACCCGGCATGTTTGCCACCGCGCGTATTCTTCTGCCCGGTGGCGAGGACGCTGTATTTGTCCCCAGACGGGCCGTGGTCCGCGATAAAACCACGGATTCCAACCTGGTGTACATCGTCGAAGGCGGCACGGCGCGGCTTCGCGTGGTTCTCACTGCCGGTACTGATGGAGATTCCACGCGCATCCAGTCCGGCCTGAGCGGCAACGAAGCCGTTGTGATTTCCAACCAGTCTCAACTCTTTGACGGCGCGCCCGTCACCAACTAAAGGCCACCCATGCATTCGCTCGCGCAACTTTGTGTTCGAAGGCCCGTGTTCGCCACCATGCTGATTCTTTCGCTCGTGGTGGTCGGCATCTTCAGCTACTTCAAGCTCGGCGTCGACCTGTTCCCGAAAGTCGATATCCCTACGGTCTCCATCCTCACCATTGACCGCGGCGCTTCTCCCGAAGAGATCGAAACAGAAGTTACGAAGAAAATCGAAGACGCCGTCAACACCATCAGTCAGGTCGACGAAGTCCGCTCAACTTCCTCCGAAGGCCAGTCGCTGGTCACCATCGCTTTCGAACTCTCAAAGAACGGCGATGTCGCGGCGCAGGAAGTACAGAACAAGGTCAACCTGGTGATCAACGACCTTCCCCAGACGGCGAAAACTCCGGTCGTCCAGAAATTCGATCCCGATGCCCAGCCCATTCTGCAAATCGCCGTCTCTGCCCCCCGCTCGCTGCGCGACGTAACGCTCATTGCGGATAAGCAGATCAAGCAGAAGCTCGAAAACGCAAAAGGCGTGGGGCAGGTTCGGATCGTCGGCGGCGCTCGTCGTGAGATTCATATCGTCGTCGATCCCGACCGGCTGCACGCCTACAATCTCACGGTGAACGATGTCTTTATTGCGTTGCGCCAGCAGAATCTGGAACTGCCGGCGGGCAACCTCAACGCAGGCACGCGCGAACTCACCATCCGCACCTCGGGCAAGGTTATCGACATCGATCAGTTCAACCGTATCCCCGTCGCCACGCGCAATGGTTACGCGGTGAAGGTCAGTGACATCGGGTTTGCCGAAGATAGCTATGAAGAGCCGCGTACCTCTGCCCGTCTCGATGGCGTGGCCGCGGTTACGCTCGTCGTCGCGAAACAGTCGGGCGAAAATTCCGTGACTACGGCTAACGAAGTAAAACAGCGCCTGAACGAGATTCGCGCCGCGCTCCCCAGGGACATCAAGACGCAAGTCATCGGAGATCAATCCGTCTTCATCGAAGCCGCCGTTAGCTCCATCAAGCACCACCTTGTGGAAGGCAGCATCTTCGCTTCGGTCATCATCTTCCTTTTTCTCGCGAACTGGCGCACTACGTTGATCGCGGCCATTGCGATTCCCACGTCCATCATCTCCACCTTCGCGTTGATGGCAGCCATGGGCTTCACGCTCAACCAGATCACTATGCTTGCCCTCACGCTGATGGTTGGCATCGTCATCGATGACGCCATCATCGTGCTTGAAAACATCTATCGCTACATCGAAGAGAAGGGCATGACGCCGTTCGAAGCCGCCATGCAGGGCACCAAGGAAATCGGCCTGGCGGTGATGGCCACCACTCTCTCACTGCTTGCCGTTTTCCTCCCCGTCGGCTTCATGGGCGGTATCGTCGGCCGCTTCATGAGCTCATTCGGCTTCACCTCGGGCTTCTCCATTGCCGTTTCACTCATCGTCTCTTTCACGCTGACGCCCATGCTCTGTTCCCGCTTCGTGAAAGCCCCGAAGCGCGCCCCGGGGGAGCATCAATCGAAAGATACCGTCTTGTTCCGATGGCTGGACCGCGCTTATACCCGGATGCTGGTCTGGTCCATGGGGCATCGCAAGACGGTGCTCGGCTTAAGCGCTCTCACCATGATCAGCAGCGTGCCGCTGTTCATGCTGGTCAACAAGAACTTTCTTCCTTCTGACGACGCTTCACAGTACAACGTGCTCTTGCGCGCGCCAGAAGGCACATCGCTTGCCGCTACCACGCAAATCGCCGAACGCGTTTCGCAACAGATTCGCGCGCTCGCTGGGGTGGAAGACACGCTCACCACCGTGGGCGGCAGCGCCGACGCTTCCGTCAACAACGCCAACATCTACGTTAAGCTCACGGATCTCGATCGCCGCAGTCTTACGCAGCAGGACCTGATGCAGCGCACCCGCGCGCTGCTCCGCACGTTCCCGCCCGAGATTCACACCAGCGTGGAACTGGTTGGCGCCATCGGCGGCAATCAGAGCAACGCGGAAGTTCAATACTTCATTCAAGGTTCTGATCTCGACAAGCTCGCCCAATACTCAGACGCGCTGCTCGCGAAGATGAAGCAGATCAATGGCGTCGCCGATGCAGATTCCACTCTCCGTAGCGGCAAGCCCGAGGTACGGCTCGATATCGATCGCGCTCGAGCCGCCGATCTCGGCGTTTCCGTGCAGGATATCGAACAAGCTCTCAACACGTTGGTTGCCGGACAAGTTGCCTCCACCTTCAATGCCGGCGACGACCAGTATGACGTGCGCGTCCGCGCCCAAGAACAGGTGCGCGGCAGCATTGAAGCCCTCAGCAAAATCACTGTCCCCGCGTCCAGCAAACGGGGTTCTGTCGGTCTCGATGAAGTGGTGCATATGCGCACAGGCGCCGGCCCTTCCTCGGTGAACCGCATCGCGCGCCAGCGGCAGGTCACGCTGACATGCAATGTGCTGCCTGGTGGCTCCCAAGCCGCGATCCTGGCCGACCTCAGCCGCGCCTCCGCCGAACTCAACATGGATCCCGGCTACCGAACGGGACTCTCCGGAGCGTCTAAGGAACTGAACCGGACCGGCTATTACTTCATTCTTGCTTTCTCGCTGACCTTCATCTTCATGTACATCGTGCTGGCCGCGCAGTTCGAATCGTTCATTCACCCCATCACGATCCTGCTCACTCTTCCGCTTGCGGTACCGTTCGGAATCCTCTCGCTTCTGCTCACGGGCCAGAGCGTGAATATCTTCTCCGCCCTGGGTCTGTTACTGCTCTTCGGCATCGTTAAAAAGAACGCGATTCTCCAGATCGATCACACCAACGGCCTGCGCGCCACCGGTATGCCGCGTATGGAAGCCATCATTCAGGCCAACCGCGACCGGCTCCGCCCCATCCTGATGACCACCATGGCGCTCGTGGCCGGCATGCTCCCCCTGGTGATCAGCAGCGGCACCGGTTCCGCCACGAATCGTTCCATCGGCGTGTTGGTGGTGGGTGGGCAATCGCTTTGCCTGATCCTGACGCTGCTTGCTGTGCCGGTTTTCTACTCCGTCTTCGAAGACCTCGCATTCTTACCGAAGCGCCTGCTGCGCCCCGTGCTCGCCGCGCTCTCGTGTTTTACGCTGGGCGCGCAAACCGTTCCGCCGCGCGTGGGCATTGTGGGCGAGCACCAACTCACGCTTCAGGAAGCAATCGCGCAGGTTCTCAACAACGATCGCGACCTTCTGGTCTATCGCATCGCCGCCCAAGAAGCTGTCACCAATCTGAAAGGAGCGAAGGGCTATTACGACCCCGTATTCGGCTTGAATGCCTATCGCGTGAAGAGCGTGACGCCGATTGCGAGCCTTCTGGGCGGCGCCGCCAATGGCAAGCTCACCAACAAACAGCTTTATGCCGATCCGCAAGTGAGCGGGGAGTTTCCCTGGCTTGGGGGCACCTATAAGTTTGACTTCGCCAACGCGCGCCAGTTTACGGACAGCACGTTTCAAACATTGAACCCGCAGTTCCCTACAGCCGCCACGCTGAACTTAACCCAACCACTCTGGCGTGGATTGCGCTTCAATCAAACGCGTTACCGGATTCAGGTGGCCCGCAGCAACATCCAGTTCACCGAACAGCAGTTGCGCCAGCGCGTGATCGAAGTGATCACGCAAGCTATCGACGCGTTCTGGGAACTCGACTACGCTTACCGCAATCTCGCCGTCCAGATCGAGGCCGTCCGTCTTGCCGAAAGCCAGGACCAGAGTAACCGCCGCCAGGTCGATCAAGGCGTCCTCGCTCCTGTCGACGTGATCCAGACGCAGACGCAAATTGCCACCTTCCAGCAAAACGTTTTCACCGCGCAGGAGGCGCTCACCCGCGCGGAAAACTCGCTCAAAAGCTTACTGCTGCCCTCCCGGCTTGACCCAACCTGGGCAGTCGCGCTGGTTCCGGCGACACCGGTGAGTTCGCAACCCACTCTTCCGGATCTCGGTGTGTCCCTCAAGGAAGCTCTCGCAAACCGCCCGGAGCTCGCCGAATCGCAAATTTCGATCGAGCAGAGCGCACTGGCCACGCGGCTCAACGCCGAGCAGGCGCGTCCGCAAATCAATGCGGTGGCCACATTCAGCGCACAGGGTCTTGCGGGCCGAGCCGTTCCGGTGGTACCTAACCCATTTCTGCAGCAGTTTGGCATAGGTAACGGTGTGCTGCCCGCCATATTCCCAGGCGGTTATTCGCAATCGCTGAACAACTTAGTCAACGGAACTTTTCCGACCGCACAAATCGGCGTGCAGATGTCGATTCCCCTGCGCAACCGCACTGCGTCGGCCGCGCTCGAAAATAGCCGGGCTGAACAGCGGCGGCTCGGCATTCAGAAGCAATCGGTGGAAATTGCCATTGAAGCCGACGTTCGCAACGCGCTGCAATCTGTCTCGACCGCCCGCGCCCGTTTTGACTCGGCCACTGACGCCCGCAAGTTCGCGGAAGAACAATACAGCAGCGAACAGCGTCAATTTCAGGCGGGGACGTCGTCTGTTTTCCTGGTGCTGCAGCGGCAGACGGAACTCACCGCGGCGCGCTCTCGCGAGATTCGCGCGAACGCCGATGTGGGCAGGGCCCAGGCGGATCTAGACCGCGCGACCGCCCGTACGCTTACTGTGAACAACGTTTACCTCACAAAGCCTTAATCAGCTGGTCCCCACTGCCAGGAACGCGCCCCAATAGAATGGGTTGGTGCTCATTCCCGCTTTGCGCCGCTCGCGCAAGCGCACCAGCATTGCCCGGCGAGCTGAGCCCTGCACGCCCATGCCGGTAGAGAACGCCCGATAAAAGGCGGTCATCCAAGCTTGCGTCTCCCGGTCCTGAACCGGCCACAAGCTGCTAACCAGGTTGGCCGCCCCTGCAATCCGGAATGCCCTGCGGAATCCGAGCACACCTTCTCCCAGATGCAAGACGCCGCTTCCCGTCTCGCATCCCGAAAGCACCACCAACTCGGTGCCGTCCAGATTCCAGGACGCCGCTTCTTCGGCGGTCAAAATACCGTTCTCTCTTCCGCCTGCCAAGACCAGCCCTGACCGAAGTAACGGATTCTCACTGAACCCCGGCGATGACTTGCAAGTTCCACCCAAGAAGAAGCCGTGCGTTGCGAAATGCAAAACGCGCTTGCCCGATGCAGCATCCCGAATGGCCGGCTTGGTCGCAAACGCTCCCTCCAGTTCCGTAACTTTCCCCAATCCAGCCCGCCAACTTGCCCTCACTGAGCTCGCCTCCGCCTCTGATCCTGCCAGTGGTTCGAACTCTCCCACAGAGCAGGAACTGCGCGCGCCGCGCTCAGCCGAATACGCGGGATTCGCCACTACCAAGAGCGATCCGTTCTCCCGCTTTACCGGCCTGATGGTTAGATCTCGCTCGGTTTGCAGGTTGCGGAGTTCGAATGAGGATTCCGCCAGATATGAGTCCGCCCCAACCGGTAAGGTTTCGAAATTGATGAACTGAAGCGGCCCGGCAGCCACCAGATACACCCGCTTTACGCCTGCAATTAGAGGAAGCACCGGGTCCCACACGGCTTTTCGCAAAGCGATCCCAGCTGCCCGGTAAGCCGCATCTCTTTCAAGCGAGCGCCGCCCGAAACTTCCTGCTTCTCCGTCAATGGTTTTGCGCCAGGCATTCACCGCTCGCGAAATTGCCGCGGCATTCGCCAACTTGATCAGCGAAGGAGCATTGCGCCCTCCGCGTAAGACAAAGACGCCGAACTGCGCGGTTGTCTGGGATTGCGCATACGCCACCAGCGCGGTTCCGGGCGGAAGCGCCTTCGCCGTCTCCCGGAAGCCCGCAATCCGTTCCTTGCGCGTTTGTTCGAACGAAGTGCTGGCTCGGCCAAGTTCCCGCTCCGCGGCCTCCAACCGCATACGCGCCAACCGCAGCGTTTCCTCAGTGGCGGCGATCTTACCTGCCGGACGCGAAAGCACCGCTCGCGCCAACTCCTCCCGTGCCTGGGAAACCGCCCGCGCCTTCTCTCCCAAGGGGCCCTCTCCGTTGGCGTTGGCAAGCCTGCTCCGCTCACTCATGGTGTCCAGCACGGAGGAGCGGCTTCGAATCAGGCGATCCCATACGTCGGTGATCTCGCGGCGTTCGCCGTGACCATCGGACGCGATCTCAAATGCCAGATCCCACCCATCTACATCCTTCGCCGAAAGCAGCAAGGCTTCACGTTCCGCAAGCCCGGAGAACAGTTCGAGCGATCGTTGGCGTTGCTCGTCGACGCTGGCCAGAGCCACGGTGAGGGCTTCTTCGCGCCGGCCCAGTGCGAGAAGCACCTCCGCTTTCGCGGCCAGAACTTCCGCCTTTCTCCGATAGTCGCTGCCGAAGAACTCAGTCCAAATGCGTTCCGCCTTTTCGAGGGAAACCAGAGCCACCTGGTTCTCCCGCAGATGTTGCTGCACCAGGCCCAGCTCAAAATACTCCTCCGCTACCGTGAAGCCACCGTGGTTGACAGCTCTCTCGCGGTTTTCTATCAACCTTGTATAAAGCCTGGCGGCGTCCTGATAGCGGCCTTCAGATCTCTCTACAGTGGCGGCCGCGTGCAGCGCTTCCCTTGTGGTAACGGTGTCGTCCCCGAGTACTTTTTCACTTGTTTCAAGCGTACTCTGCGCAAGAGACCGGGCTTCTGCAAACCGCTTCTGATCTGAGAGGTTTATCGCATATGCGGCATCGCACTCCAGGGTTTTCGCGTTAGCGGCTCCGAGCACCTTCCGGTCAATGGGACAGGCGCGCTCCAGGTAAACGCGTTGCGCTTCCAAATCTCCCAAATCTCCGCTCAACGCCGCCAAGCTGTACAAGATCGAAGCAACCAAGGCGTGCTTCCTGCCCAAGACCTTCTCTTGAATCGCCAAAGCGGCTTCATATTGCTGCCGCGCCTCAGCCAAGCGCCCACTGCCGCGCAGCACAATTCCGTAATTGCCGCGTAGGGTTGCGCCGATGGAAGTTTCCGTCAAGCCGTTTGAGGAGCTTAACTCGATGGCACGGTGGAAATAGGTCATCGCCTGCGTGTTTTCGCCGGTCGCGTTCGCAGCCAAACCTGTATTGTTCAAGAGCCCGATCAGCTTTCGATGTGACGGGCCTAAAACCGTTTCCATCGTGCGAAGCGCGTCGACAAAGAGCGGCAGCGCACGCTGCGGTTGACCTAATTCCCGGTAAGTGGAAGCCAAGCCCTGTTTTGCGTCCGCGATATACATCTCCCCGCCGGCCGGCATCTTGCTGAAAATCTGAATTGCGCGCGTATACGCCTGTTCCGACTGCTCATACTTCCCGGAGATGCGAAGCGGAACCCCGAGTGACGCGACCGCGACACCCGTTCTCCTGTCTTCCTTCCCGAACCGTTCTTCCGAGAGGCGAACCGCTTCTTCCTGAATCGAGATCGAACGGTCCATCTGCTGCAAAGCAGCCAGCACCTGACCCAGTCCGCTCCTCGCCTCGATATCGTCCGGCTTGAGCTTCAGCGATGTTTCATAATCGGTGGCGGCGGTTTTGTAGTCGGACGCAGCATAGTGAACGGCGCCTAAGGTGTTCCAAATAGGAGAAAGCTCCGGAGCTTCGGGTCCCAGGAGCTTGGTTTTCACTTCCAGAGCCCGCTGCGCAAGGTCGAGGATCGCTGGAATCGGCTTGCTCTCCCGAAGTTCGACCGCGGCCAGAGTGTTGAGCAAATCCGCATACGCCGCCGACCCCGGATCGAGCGTTTCGAGCAGCTTATGGGCGCGCTCGTCCGCTTCAGCCAACTTCCACTCCTGCGAGAGGCGCTGGATTTTTTCTAGTTCCGGCTCCGATTGTCCGAATCCGGCGGCGCGGAACAGCAGGGCCACTGCGGTGGCGCGCCAAAGCATGTTCCTGAAATTATACAATTGGATAGCGTTTCGCTGTGACATCTCTGAGTCAACCTTCCGAGCATCAGGCATTTGAAGCTATTCCTTGTGTCGAAGCCATCAGGCGGGGTTCGCCGGAGTGGGAGGCGGCATTCGCACGACATTTTCTTCCCCGCATCCGGACGTATGCTCTCCGTGCCCTGCCTCAACATCCGGCCGTCGATGACGTTTTGCAGGATTGCCTCTGGGCGGCAATTCAAGCCCTTCGAGAAGGCAAACTAGAGGATCCAGCGAGCCTGTCGTCATTTGTTTACTCCATAGCGAAGCACCGGGTCTTAGATGTCTATCGGCACGATACGCGAGTTCGGACAGAGCCGCTGACGGATAAGTTGGCCCTAAATGCGACATTCCAGGATTCGTTTGCGGAAAAAGACAAAGAGCGGATCGTCGCGAAGGCCCTGGAAGCAATGGAGCCGATCGACCGGCAGATCTTAAGTCTCCTGCTCTTAAAAGGTTTGAACTATTCTCAGATTTCGGACAAATTACGGCTGGATGTGGCTGCGGTCCGCCAAAGAAAAAGCCGCGCTTTGCGGCGTCTTACAAAAAAGCTGTCACAAACGGACGCCTCGAGCGACTAAGCAATAGGAAAACATCGTGGCTGATCATTCAAATTATTGCGACCAGGCCGAGGAGGACGATCTATCCCTCCGCTACTTGGCTGGCGAGCTGACCGCCTCCGAAGCCGAAGGTTTTGAGTTGCATTACTTCGGCTGCGCCCGGTGCTTCGAGCAATTAGAGGCAACTCGTCTGGTGAAGAAGACGCTTTCGCCTGGGAAGTCCAACACGCGGCGCTTTTCCTCCTGGCTAGCAATCGCTGCTTTGGTGGCGTTCGCCTCCTCCGGTTTGTGGGTTCTTAAGCATCGGCCTCCTTCCGCGCCGCCTGCCTCGCCACCCGCGGTTTCGGCTGCGAAGCCTAACCTGGCGCTGCTCGCGAAATTCGACCCGCCGCACTATGAAGATCAGGCAATGCGGGGCGCAGCGGACACAAAAGACAAGCGGTTCCGGCAAGCGATGCACAGTTATACAAAGGGAGAGTTCGAGGCGGCGAGTTCCGATTTGGACCGTGTTTCTGAAGAAAGATCCGGATTTCGTGCCCGCTCGGTTTTACGCTGCGTCCGCGAAGCTTTTGGCAAACCATCCGGAACAGGCCGCCAGTGACTTTCAGATTGTTCTGGATTCAAAAAATGCCGATTTCAGGGAAGAGGCTCTCTGGGGTTTAGCCAACGCGGCGCTGATGGAAAACGAAGCGCCGCGAGCCGAAAACTATTTGGCGGCCGTGGCCCGCGGCAATGGCTTGTTCTCCCGGCGCGCCAAAGAACTGCTCATGAAAGTCGCGCCATAGGGCCCACCGCCGCCCCTGTCGCTTGAATGTAGTCCGCCGGCGCAATGAGGATCTGCGTGCCGCGCACTCCCGCGGAGACGGAGATGACGTCGAACAACTCCGCCGTCTCGTCCAGATAAACCGGCAAAGGCTTAGCTGCCGCAAGCGCCGTCACTCCTCCCCGAACATATCCGGTTAACGGGTGCACTTCTTTGAGCGGAACCATCTGAACGCGCCGGTCACCGGTCAACCGCGCAAGGGCCTTCTCATCCACTTCGGCGTTTCCGGGAGCTACCGCGAACATCAGGCCAGACCGATCGCCCCGCAATAACAACGTCTTGAAAACCTGTTCCACCGGAAACCCAATCTTCGCCGCAACCGTCTCAGCACTCAAGTCTTCCGGGTCCACTTCGTAGGTTCGCAGCTCGTATTTCAATTGAAGTTTGTCCAGCAGGCGCGCGGCGTTCGTTTTCATGGTCGCGGTAAATTAAGGAATCTTAGAATGAAATTTCTCGCCGGTCTTTCTGCTTTCCTTTTATCACTTCCCGCGGCAGTCCCCGCGTTCGCCCAAAGCGGCCAACTGATCCGCATGCACACCAATGTGGGCGATATTGACGTGCAACTGCTCCCGGCAACCGCGCCGAACACTGTCCAGAATTTTCTGAATTACCAACAACGGGGCGCTTACGACGGTTCGATTATCCATCGAGTAGTCAAGAGTTTTATCGTCCAGGGCGGAGGCTTCAAGCAGGACTTCAGCGCCATACCGCAAGATGCCCCCGTCGCCAACGAATTCAGCCTCTCGAACACGCGAGGCACCATTGCGATGGCCAAGCTGGGCAACGATCCGAACAGCGCAACCAATCAATGGTTTTTCAACCTGGCGGATAACGGCGCCAACCTGGATAACCAGAATGGAGGCTTCACTGTCTTTGGCAGAGTGGCCAATCCCGCCAGTCTGGCCGTAATGGACAAGATCGGCAACCTGCGTCCAATAGCTCTCGATTCGCCCGTTCGATCAGCTCCCGCTCATCAATATCGCTAACGATCCGTCAGGCGACAATCTTGTCACTGTTATTTCCGTCACCCAGCTGAATAGCGTTGATGCGCCTGTTGTCTCCACCGTCATTTCCGCCAGCGGCTTCGGCGCCGCCAGCAGCGTGTCACCGGGCTCATATATCGAGATCTACGGCCAGCAACTCGCAGGCTCCAGCCGAGGCTGGGGAACAAGCGACTTCAAGAATGGGAACGCACCCACGCAACTCGATGGCGTTACGGTGACCGTAGGCGGAAAAAACGCTTATGTCAATTACGTCAGTTCGACTCAAGTGAATGTTCAGGTCTCGCCCAGTCTGGCCTCCGGGCCACAACCGGTGATCGTGACCTACAACGGACAATCAAGCGACGCTACAGCGAACACGATTGATGTCGAACCGCTCGCGGCCGGGATTCTAGCCCCTCTGAGTTTTAAGATTGCGGGCAAGCAATATGTAGGAGCCACCCACGCCAACGGAACCTTCGTTTCGAACGGTGCGATTCCGGGGGTTGCCAGCGCGCCTCCGCAGCCCGGCGAAACGCTGATCTTCTATGGAATCGGGTTCGGCGCGGTGACTCCCAATTCGGTCGTCTTTGCCGGAGCCATTGCTGCTTCTTCCGCCAAGGTCAACGCCAATGTGCAGTTTAAAATCGGCGGTGTTAACGCGACAGTCACATCTGCAACGATCATCCAGGGTCTAGTGGGGGTCTACCAATTCAACGTGGTCGTCCCAGCGTCCGCTCCCACCGGGGATTTAAGTGTGGAGGTAAGCGTCAACGGAACTGCCTTGCCGCAGACGCTTTTCCTCCCGGGCCGCTGAACCCTTATTGACCCACGATCGTAAAATCCTGGGTCAGGCTTCCAGCCTGAACGCGGAAAGTATTCGTTCCCGCAAGTCTGCCCATTTGAACCGTTACGGAGAAAAGCCCGGGGTAATCGGCATCAAGATTTGTCACGCTCACAATTGCGCCACCTCCGGCGATCACTGATGCGGTCGGCATAATGGACGTAATTGGTACGCCGGCGGAATCCGTAATGTTGAACGTGATTGCATCCTGCTGTGTCGAGCGGCGCGGAGCACTGGTCAGAGAATCCAGATCCGTAATCTGGACCGGAGTTGCCGAAGTTACGCCGTACCAGTAAGGTACGCGCATATCGACCTGGCCATTCGCGCTGCCGATCACGACAAAGCCCTCATACCCACCGGGAGCCAGATTCGATCCCGAAAGCGTTACCGCAACCGTGTCTGAAGCGCCAGCCGCAAGCTGCAAAGATTGCGTGGAGACCACCGGCGCAGGGCTTGTCCCAGTAGGAACTACGTTGATATAGAAGGTATCCGCCGCCGTACCCACGTTAGAAACCTGAAGATTGATCGTCCCTTGAGGAAATGCGCCGCCCGCCCCGAAACTCAAGGAAGTGGGATATGCGGCAGCGGTGGCCAGCAGCGCTGCGCCCGCATTCAGCGAACCCGTTCCCGCCTGCTGCACTCCCGCAACCGCCTGCCCGAATTTGATCGGGCTCGCCGAGTTGATCAAAAGGGACCGATATTGCGCGGCTGTCAATCCAGGCCGCGCGGATTTCAACAATGCTGCCGCTCCCGCAACCGTGGGGGTCGAAAAACTGGTTCCGTCCACCAGAATGTATCTGCTGGGATCGTACATGTCCCCGTTCGGGTCATAGCTCTGTGTGGCCGTGTAGTAGTCCTGCGCCACCGCCACTAAGTCCGGCTTGACAGAATAATCGACATTCGGGCCGGCGGCGCTGAAATCCACCACCCTGGCCGCGTCCACGGTGACTGGCCTTAACGTGAAGGTCAAAGTTGCCACAGAAGCCGTACCCGCCGCGATCGCCTGCTTTAACGCAATCCCATCGGCGTTGGAAATCATCTCTGCCGGAAGAGTGGTGGTGCCCACATCCATCGCAATCGGATCCGGAGAATCCGCTGCTGCGTAAATCAGTGCCGCCGCCGCACCCGCATTCGCCGCGTTGGTAATCTTCGTGGCAAACGTGCAGCTTCCGCGAAGAATGACTGCTACTTTGTTCGTGAAAGAGCCGGGGGGGAGGGCGCCGCAAGCCAAGCCGGTCGAATCCTGCTCAGTCACGTCGGCCAGCACCGCTGTCAAAGCATTGCTCGTGTTCGGACCACTCCCCGGAATTGCCAGGAGGGCATTCAATCCCGATGTCTGGACAGAGGCGGAGAACGTGCGGTCATTCCTCTGCCCGCCCACCGTGATTGCGTCGGGCGCGGTACCCGGTGACGAGACGGTCCAGGCATTCGTTCCGTTATTCCCTGCCGCTACAACCACTAAAACACCCGCCTGTGTAGCCCGCTCTACCCCTTGCACGTCGATATCGTCGCCCAGCCTTTGTGTGATGTCCGAACCCAGGCTCAAATTCACGACGTCCATCCCGTCTTTCACAGCGTCATCCAGGGCCTTCAAAATCGCGTCGTCCGAAGCGCCGTCATTGGCGTTGGGCGTCCCGAAAACTTTATAGTTGCCGATCCAGGCCGCGGGCGCGATGCCCGTTAACGTGGCAGCGGGTGCCGCAACGGTTCCTCCGGCGGCGATCATTGCCAGCGCGGTTCCATGCCCCACGCGATCGCGCGCGGACAGATCCGGATCGCTATTCGGCAGGAGTGATACATAACTGCGCGCCACGATTACTTTATTGTTGGTGAAGGCGACATCGGAAGCGTTGTTCACCAAAGGGTAATTAGCGGGCAGGCTCAGCGGACTGTTTTGAAATCCTGGATGAGAGACATCCACACCGGAGTCGATAATTCCCACCTTCATTCCTCGGCCCGCGTTCGACGAGCCCCCAATCTGCGCCCAGGCATTTGCAATCTTGTTGACCACCACGGCGCGGTCCAGAAGCATATCCACGGTGTGGACTGGCCTCACCTGCAGAATACCTTTTAGGTTGGACCAGGGCGTCGGGTTCTCCGCCGTCACCTGAACCAGCAAAGCGTTCGCAACCGTGTCCACCTGGTCCAGAATGGTCGCGCCGCCCGCTTCGAGCGAGGTGCGTGCCAGGGCCTGCTCCCTCTGAATCCGCGCCCGATGGCTTACGGATTCCGCGCTCTGCAAATTGGCGCGGCCGACGGTGGAAGAAAGCGCGTGAGTTGCTACTGGTTCTGTTGACAGTTCAACGATGAAGCGGCCGGGCACGGTTGCCGCTTCCACGGCCAGGCAAATGAATAAGAAAGAGGTAAGGCGGTAAACCATGTATCTCCTAACGCGCTTCAAACCAGAGTAGTTGCGCGTCTCAAGTAAATCTTATGTAAAGCGTTCTTGTTAAGGCTTTCTGAGCACCCAGGTAGTCATGGAGCGCTGGTCCTGCACAACGGTGGTCTTGAGCGGATCCAGCAGTTCGGCCCTCCAGTTCAGCGTCAATCTCATAAGCATCGGCTGGTCCACTAGAAATCGCTCCGAACCGTCCGGCAGGAGAAATCTTCCCTTTCCAATTGAAATCACGGATTGTTCTTGGCCAATGGAAGACGCCAAACGGCAAAAGAACAGTCCGCCGCTCTTTAAGGCGCGCCACGTGCCCTCCAGCATTTCGCAAAACTGTTTCTCATCCGCCGCGAAGTGAAGCACCGCATTACTGATGGCTATATCGGCAAAAGCTGCCGGAAACATTAGCCCTTCCAATCGATCAACCGTGAAATTTTCAGGGGGCAGGGAAGGGGCCAACATCCTGGCCAGCTCTTTTACATATAGGATTGCATCCGGATCGGAGTCGACCGCGAACACCTTGTAGCCCTGCCGCAGGAAATAAACCAGATTGCGTCCCCCGCCGCACCCGGCATCGAAAACCGTCATCCCCGGAGCAATTCGGCCCCGCAGAATTTGGTCGAACAGGTAGATATCGATGTTTCCAAACTGCTCCGCCGGCGTCATCATCCATAACCAACCTATTACAAAGCAAGTTACGATAAACCGTAATGGCTCTCGATCTCGCCGCGCCCGCCGCGCCCCTGTCTGACGCGACGACACACGGTATTCGCGTTGAGGCAATGTCCCGCCATGTGCCGGAAAAATCGGTTGCCAATGACGGCCAGTGGGTATTCGAGTACACCGTCCGCATCAGTAATCTCGGCGACCTCCCGATGCAATTGATCAGCCGGCACTGGTACATTGCAGACGCTTTCGCACATGTGCGTGAAATCAGAGGCAACGGCGTTGTCGGGCAGCAACCCGTAATTTCTCCTGGAGACCACTTTCAATACTCCTCCTGGTGCCCCCTCTCCACTCCCACCGGCGTAATGCACGGAACCTATCTGATGAGCCGCGGCGACGGAGAGACGTTCGTGGTCGAAATCGCTCCCTTTGCCCTTCGAGCGAAGTATCGCGTGCAGTAGTTTCCGGGAACCCGCTCCGCTCTCCCGCCCGTCGAAAATAGGTATGCGTCTGTGGTTCGCCATTCTGCTTGTCTCGTCCTTTCCCTTATCCGCTGCCCGTTACGCCCTGCTGTTGAATGACGAACCAGCGGGTACGCCCCGCTCCGAACAAGCTTCCGTTTCCACTCGCCGCGTCAGCATCGCCGCCGCCCAAGCCGCGCTCCGGACCAATTTGACCGCCCGAAAGTTTCAAGTCACCGGATCTGTAGATACGCTCCTCAATGCCGTTTTCGTTCAAGCTTCCCCGGACCAAGCCGCGGAACTGCGCTCGCTTCCTGGTGTGAAAGCTGTTGTCCTCATGCGCGTGCGGCATCCACATTTGGATCGCGCCGCCTCACTCATCAATGCTCCGGCAGCATGGAACGCTTTGGGCGGAATCCCCAACGCCGGGGCAGGCCTCAAAATCGGCATCATCGATACGGGAATCGATCAGACTCACCCAGGCTTCAACGACCCCACGCTTCCCGCGCAGCCCCACATCTGCGCCGGCGCCGATTGCGCATTCACGAACAATAAGGTGATCGTGGCCAGGTCCTATGTTTCGCAATTAGGCGCCGGTACCGGCTCAAATCCAGCCGCCGATTCGCGACCTGACGATTTTTCCCCTCGTGACCGGGTCGGGCACGGGACGGCAGTGGCAATGGTCGCTGCGGGAATCACCAACACCGGCCCGAACGGGACCATTACAGGGATCGCGCCCAAAGCGTATCTCGGCAATTACAAAGTTTATGGAACAAACGGGATCAACGGCGGTACCACGGACGACATTCTGATTCAAGCCGTCGAAGACGCCTTCAAAGACGGCATGGACGTCGTGAATCTCTCCTCCGGCTCGCTTCCGTTTTCGGGCGCTCTAGACCAAGGTCCGGCTTGCGGCAACCCCGCGGGTGTTCCTTGCGATCTGGTCGCGACCGCCTATGACACTGCCGTACGTAACGGTTTGATCATTACCGTTTCTGCGGGAAACGACGGTGATAGCGGACAGCTTACGCCAACGCTCGCCACCGTCGCCAGCCCCTCGATTGCTCCGGGCGTCATCTCCGTAGCTGCCTCCACCAACTCCCACACGTTTCTCAACGGCATTTTTGTCAATGGGAACAACGTTCCCAGTCCCCTCACCGGAATTGCCGCGGAGTTCGGCGATGGTCCCATCCCCCCTTCGCCGATAATCGCTCCTTTGCAGGACAGCGCTTCCGTTGGCGATGCCACTGCATGTTCCGCGCTCCCCGCGAACGCGCTCACGGGAAAAATCGCCATCGTGGCCCGAAGCAGCGGCTGCAGCTTTGCCGCGAAAGTCCGTAATGCTCAAACCGCCGGGGCGGTAGCCGTTGTATTCACTCTGTTGAATTCCACAGACTCTCTGGCGCAACCGAGCGGTTTAGGAAGTACGAATATCCCCTCTTTACTGATCGGCCAGGCGGCGGGACAAACGCTCCGCGCCTATGCCGCACAAAACCCCTCCGCCACGGCAACAATCGACTTCGCTTTTCTGGTAGCCCAGGAATCCACGCCCAACCAGATCGCCACTTTTTCCTCTCGCGGACCCACCTTCAACGGTGGTCTGCTCAAGCCTGAACTGACCGCCGTCGGCACCGACGTTTACATGGCGGCTGAACGCGTCGATCCCTCAGGCGATCTTTACAGCCCTAACGGCTATTCCGCCGCCTCCGGCACCAGCTTTTCCAGCCCCATGGCGGCCGGCGCGGCAGCGCTGGTCAAACAGAAACATCCGGCTTGGAGCGCCGCACAAATTAAATCGGCGCTGGTGAATACCGCTGTAGCCGCAGCCCTGACCGATGGTGCAGGGCAAGCTTCCGTAATTGCGCAGGGGTCCGGCAAACTGGACGTAAACGCGGCGGTAAATGCCACAATTACGATGTCGCCTTCCACCGTTTTCTTTGGCGTGCTGTCGGCCGCGAACCCTCCGCGACCGGTGCAAGTCCAACTCACCAATACGGGAACCGCGCCCGTGACGCTCAGCGCTACGGCGCCTGCGCCCCTTTCCCTTGCGGGCGGCAACGTAACTCTCCAGCCCAATCAGACATCCACCGTGACTTTGACTCTGCCTGCCAGCCTCCCGGCGGCCGGAAGCTATTCCGGACAGGTAACCTTCACCGGTGCATCCGGCGCGCTGCATCTTCCTTACGCGTACCTGGTAGGTAACGGCGTCCCATACAACGCCTTAACTCTGGCCGGCGACAGCAACATCGGAACCGTAGGCCAAGTGCTGCCGGACGGAGAAATTGCTTTTCAGGTTACCGATCGATTTGGAGTCCCCGTTGCGAATCTGCCCGTAACTTTCTCCGCCCGCAGCGGTGGTGGTTCTATTTCACAAGCCGACCAGATGACCGACGCCTATGGAATCGCGGCAGCCGAGGCCACTTTCGGTCCGAAGCCGGGAACAAACACCTTCGTCGCGCGGGCGGGAAGTCTGACTGTGACCTTCACTGATACCGCGCGGCTGCAGCCCACACTCGCGCCTAACGGAATCGTCGATGCGGCCAGTTCGCTGCTTTTGGGCGGCATCGTTCCTGGTTCCTACATCACGCTGTACGGCACCGGCCTCAGCGACTCCAACACCGTTGCCACGACGAATACGCTTCCCTTACAACTCGACAGTGTCAGCGTGAGTTTCGATTCCCCCGGAATCAGTGTTCCCGGCCATCTTTATTACGTCAGCCCAGGGCAGGTAAACGTCCAGGTCCCCTGGGAACTGGCCGGCCAAACGTCCACGCAGATCAAAGTCTCCATTGACGCTTCGTCGGGCACGGTGGTCACTGTCCCTGTAGCTCCCGCTTCTCCCTCACTCTTCATCTATGGCCAGTCGCAAGCCGCCGCGCTCGACGAAAATGCCGCGCTCGTCGGGTCCGTAAATCCCGCGCGGCGCGGCCATATCATCAGCTTATTCGCCAATGCCCTGGGCCCCGTCTCGAATACGCCCGGCACAGGCGATCCCGCTCCGTCGTCGCCTTTGGCTGTTACGAACACAATTCCCACGGTTTCGATCGCCGGAATACCCGCCACAGTGCAGTTCAGCGGTCTCGCTCCCGGCTTCACTGGGCTGTATCAGGTGAACGTCATAGTTCCTGAAAACGCGCCGCCCGGTTCCGACGCGGTGATGCTCACCATAAATGGGGTTTCTTCCCCAAGCGCGCAAATCGCCGTCCTATAATGTCGATAGCCATGCGGTGGTCCGTTCTTTTTCTTCTCGCGATTTCGGAGCTTGCGGCCCAACGGCCGCGCCTCACCCGGAAACCCGTTGACGATTTCGACGCGAAACAAATCTCAATTTCGGGCGTTGTGAAGTCGTTTGAGCCCACGTCATTGGTCATTGAAGCGGGCGACCAGCGATTCCTCACTTTCAAAATTGTTAAATCGACGAAGATGCCCTCATCGGCTCCGGTCGAGGGCGATTACGTTAAGGTCTCCGGCACTCAGGACGACGAAGCGTATCTCACCGCTACGGAGGTCTCGCTCGATAAGAACCCCAAAGCGGCCGATACCTCTGAAACTGCATCCGTCAAACCTCCCGGTGCTCCTGTAATCCTCAAGAAGGCCAAGCCAGATCCAGACGACAACGGACCGCCTCGGCTGCGCCACGGACAGCCGAACCCGGTCCCGGCGCCACCTCTTCCCGCCGATGAGCCGGATACCGGTGTTGCCAGAGCGGTCCCGGATTCGGTCCTGAAAGGCACCACAGACCGCGCTGAAGCTACCGAAGGCGAGCGTCCGAAGCCTCTCAGCCCAACTGCGGATCTGATTGATCGCGCGCGAGAGTGGGCCCTTTCTTTTACAGAGACGCTTCCGAATTACGTTTGCCAGCAGTTCACCACCCGCTACCTGAAAATTCCCGGCCAGCGCGATTGGCAGGCGAAAGACGTGGTCAGCGCCAACGTGGTCTACGAAAACGGGAAGGAGGACTACCGCAACATCGCCATCAATGGCAAAGCCCAATCAAAAAAGATGGAAGAATTGCCCGGATCGTGGTCTACAGGCGAGTTCGGAACCACCCTGCGCAGCTTGTTCCACCCGGGCCGGAGAGCCATTTTCAAGTATGTGAAGCAGACTCAGATCATCGGCATGACTGCTTCCGTCTACGATTACTCCGTAAAACGGGAATATTCGGATTGGCGCGTTCAACTCGGCAGTCAGGCCATCGTCCCCGCCTATTCAGGCCGCGTGTGGATTGATCAAAAGACCGCTCGGGTGATTCGCATTGAGATGCAGGCAGATGAAATCCCGAAAGATTTTCCGCTCGATCGCGTGGAATCAGCCAATGATTACGGGCTGGTTCGGCTTGCGACAGCGGACCAGTTCATGCTGCCTCTTCACGCGGAAACCTTGAGCTGCGAACGCGGCTCTACGTTCTGCAGCCGCAATGCAATCGAGTTCCGAAACTATCGTAAGTTCAGCGGTGAGGCGAACATCACGTTTCAGTAGTGCCGGAAAATACGTTTTTTCGGAAGTTTCTTCCAAAAACGGTTGCTATTCCGATTTCAGTATTCTAATATTGGAATCAAGCCGGGGAGGTAACTCCCACCAAAGCGAGACTAAACCTCAAATCAAGACCCCTGAAGCAAACCTCCCCGGCGCCCGTAAGGGTTTTCAGCTGTTAAACTTCGAAAGTTGAACCTCACCATCCTCGGATCTACCGGAAGCATCGGAACGAGCACCCTTGACGTAGTCCGCAACAACCCCCAGCGCTTTTCCGTCCACGCCCTTGCCGCCGGAAGGAACCACGATGTCCTTGCTTCCCAAATTCTGGAATTTCGCCCGAAACGGGTTGCGGTCACAGATCCCGATGCTCTGGCAGAGCTTTTAAAATCCCGCTCAATCCCGCTTCCTGAGCTCACCCGTGACTTGACTTCCATTTCAACCGACCCCGAAGTCGATGCGCTGCTTTCCGCCATTGTCGGAGTGGCAGGGCTGGAAGCCACCTATCAAGCTGCGCGCCTGGGCAAGCGGATCGCGCTGGCAAACAAAGAGTCGCTTGTCTCTGCCGGGGCCCTGGTCATGGCCGCGGTTCGCGAGTCTGGTGCCGAGCTGATCCCGGTGGATAGCGAGCATAACGGCGCGCACCAGTGCCTGCGCGCGGGCCGACGTTCTGAGGTCACGCGCCTCTTGCTGACTGCTTCCGGAGGACCTTTTCGCCTTCTGCCGGCTTCTCAGTTTGCGAGTATTACGCCCGCACAGGCGTTGAAGCATCCAACCTGGAAGATGGGCAATCGGATCACGATTGATTCGGCCACGCTGATGAACAAGGGCTTTGAGGTGATTGAGGCTTGCTGGCTCTTTGGCTTCGCCGCGTCGGAAGTGGAGGTCGTGGTTCACCCCCAGTCTTCCGTGCATGCCATGGTCGAATTCAACGATGGCAGCGTGCTTGCCCAAATTTCCGCCACGGACATGCGAATGCCGATTCAATACGCTCTTACCTGGCCCGAACGCGCGGAAGCCCCTGTTCCGCGAATTGATTGGACACAGCCCAAGAGTTGGGATTTTGCCGCTCCCGATCTGGACCGTTTTCCTGCGCTCGGCCTGGCCTATCGCGCATTTGAGGCTGGCGGCTCCGCAACCTGCACCCTGAATGCAGCCGATGAAATCGCTGTGGAAGCCTTTCTTGAAAAACGAATCTCATTTCCGGCAATTGCGTCAACTATAGAAGAGACGCTCGCCCGCGTACCCGCTGTTCCGCTCCGTTCGATTGGCGATATCCTGGAGATCGATAGGGAAAGCCGGGAGACCGCTCGAGCGTTGATTCCCAAGGCTTAGTTTCCGAAGGCTTTATCTTATGGCTGCACTTCATAATATCGGTTGGCTTCTGGTTCTAATCGGGGTCATGATCCTGGTCCATGAACTTGGCCATTTCTGGGCGGCGCGCGCCTTTGACGTTCGCGTCGATGTCTTCAGCTTCGGCTTTGGACCCCGGCTGTTCGGGTTCAAACGCGGTGAAACAGACTATCGCCTCAGCGCGATCCTGTTTGGCGGCTACGTCAAAATGGCGGGCGATCAACCCGGGGAAGAGGGCGCTGACGATCCTCGCGGATTTCTGAATAAGCCTCGCTGGCAGCGCTTGATAATCGCGGTAGCCGGTCCGGCGATGAATATTCTCCTCTCCATCGGAATTCTCGCAGGCTTGTACATGGTGCATTACGAACGGGTGGTCCAGGATGGACCGTCGGTCATCGGGCACGTGGAAAAGAATTCGGCGGCGGCGAAGGCGGGTCTGGAAGCCGGCGATGTAATCGCGAAACTCGATGGCAAATCAAACCCGAGTTGGGAAGAAATCACGCTCAAAACGTTTGAGAGCGCGTACAAGACGCTTGATATCACGGTCACAAGAGGCGGCAAGGAAATTTCGACGAAGATCACGCCCGTGCTGGACGACAAAGAGGGTATCGGCGAAGCGGGCTGGGATGAAGATGGCCCCATAGAAGCCTATAGCGTTTCTCCGGGAATGCCGGCACAGAAAGCGGGGATTGAGGCGGGCGACCTGCTGCTGACCATCGACGGCCACCCGGTGCGCTCGCGGTTCACTCTTCTGGAAAACATCCGGCAATCCGGCGGCAAGACGGTGACGATTGCCCTGAATCGGAAAGGGAAGCAGCTCACGATCCCGGTAACGCCGATGTTTTCGAATTCTGATGGCAAGCCGCAGATTTATGATCGGCGTAGCCCCGGATCTGAAGCGCAACATCTACAGTGGGAAGCTCTCTTTCCCCGCGGCAATCGCGGAATCCGTACGCCGCAATGCCAAGAACGCCACGCTGATTGTAGAGTCGCTGAAGGGAATGATTGAGCGGCGATTACCGGCGAAGTCGCTCGAAGGCCCCATCGGAATAGCCCGGCGCTCAGGTGAGGCGGCAAGCCAGGGCCCTGTAGCATTCCTGCTCCTCATGACGATGGTCAGCCTCAATCTGGCGATCTTCAACCTGCTCCCCATCCCCATCCTGGACGGTGGCGTGATTGTGCTGCTCTTGATCGAAATGATCATGGGCCGCGACGTAAGCATGGCCGCGAAAGAGAATATCCTGAAAGTTGGGTTCGTTTTTCTAATGATGATTGTCGTCCTGGTGCTTTACAACGACATCAGCAAGTTAATCTCTTAATTACTCAGCACCGTAAATCAGACAGAGCCGTGACCGTAAGGGAACGCCTTTGCACCCGTTAACCCCAAACAAGCATCTGGTACCCTGAAGCGACCGCCAATGGACTGTACCTGTATCCGCCAAACCGAGTTGCCGGGCACCACCAGTCTGTTCGCGGATCTGGTCTACCACCCCGATCGCACATCCCAGTTTTTCCTTCCTCCAAAAAACTCAATAGACTTCCCGGATGACCGTCGCGCAGCCCTGGTCTCCGCGCTTCGCGAGCAAAACCCCGATTCGCCGTTGCTCGCAAAACTTGCACAACCCTCCACAATGGCGGTGGTCACCGGCCAGCAAGTCGGCCTGTATTCCGGCCCGGCGTACACTCTTTACAAAGCGCTAACAGCCATCAAGTTAGCCCAGGATCTAAGCGATGCCGGCACGCCAGCGGTTCCGATTTTCTGGCTCGCCACTGAAGATCACGATTTCGCCGAAGTCGACCAGGCCTGGATGTTTGATTCCCAGACGGAACCGCACCGTCTGCAGAGCGCCGCCAAGCCAAATCCGAACCAGCCCGTGGGTTCTGTACCATTGGGACCGCTCGATTTTGCCGCATTAAGAAAATCGATGAGCGGCCTTCCGTGGACTACGGAAATCTGCGAGCGAGTCGAAGCGGCTTACGTCCCGGGCACCACCTTCGGACAAGCCTTTGGCGCCCTGCTGACCTCTCTCCTCGGCAGCCACCGAATCCTGCAAATCGATCCGCTCTTTCCCGCGGTCCGCAATCTGGCCGCGCCGATTCTGGCGAAAGCCGTTGCCGCCTCCGAAGACCTCAGTCAAGCTCTCCTCGAACGCAATCGGGCGCTCCACAGCGCCGGTTATCACGCGCAGGTCCACGTAGAAACGCATACCTCGCTTTTTTTTCTGCTTGAGGACGGTAAGCGAATCGCCTTGCGCCGCCAGAACGGCAATTACACAGGCCAGGGCCGCACCTTCACCCCGGAAGAGCTAGCCTCTCTGGCCGCCAAATTGTCTCCAAACGCGCTTTTGCGCCCCGTGATCCAGGATTATATAATCCCGACCCACACCTATATTGGTGGTCCGGCCGAGCTCTCCTACCTGGCGCAGTCCAGCGTGCTGTACAAACACCTGTTGAATCGCCAGCCCCGGGCCGTCCACCGGAGCGGTTTCACGGTAATCGATCATCACAGCCAGAAGCTCATTTCGCGCTACGCTCTCGATCTGCCCGCATTCTTTTCTGGCGCCGAAGCAGTGCGTGAACGCGCCGCCCGTACTCTGGTCCCGCCCACGCTCGGCAGGCGAATGGAGGATACCCGCGCGGCCACGGTCTCCGCCATTGCCCGGCTCAAAGCCGAATTGCTCCACTTTGACCCTACTCTTGCGAAATCTCTCAGCCGTTCCGGCCGCAAGATCGACTATCAAATGGAGAAGATCGCCGGCAAGGTCGCGCGCCAGACCATCCTTCGCGATCAACGTGCCCAAGCTGATGCTCGTCAACTCAGCAACTTGGTTTTTCCCCACAATCACCTGCAAGAGCGTTTCTATTCCGTGCTTCCGCTGCTCGCCAAACATGGCTTGGGCCTGGTCGATGAGATCTACAATCACGTCCAACTCAGTTGCCCCGACCATCAGTTAGTGACAATCTGATTGAATGCGTCAAAATGCGGTCAAAGAGGCCCTAAAAGCCGGGCAGGTTCAGCTCGGAACCGGGTTCTGGCAGTTTCGTTCCCCTGAAGTTGCGCGGATCTATGCCGCCGCGGGCCTCCATTGGACCTTCATCGATACCGAGCATGGCGGCTTCGATCTTGAAACCGTGCAGGACATCTGCCGCGTCGCGAATCTCTGTGGGCTCTGTCCCTTGGTGCGCGTGCCGGATCTACAGTATCCGCTTGTCGCGAGAGCGCTCGATTGCGGTGCGCAAGGGATTGTTTTTCCACGCGTTGAATCACCAGAACTGCTCCGCAGCGCCGTCAGTTGGACGAAGTTCCCGCCCCTCGGTGTCCGGGGCTTCGGTCTAAACACCATGCACGTCAACTATGAGCCGCTCTCCATGGCCCAGATCCTCGATCGCACGAACGAAAACACCATGGTCGTGATGCAGGTCGAGACACTCACAGCCATAGAACGTCTGGATGAACTGCTCAGCGTTCCCGGTATCGATGCCGTCATGATCGGGCCCGCCGATCTCTCCATCTCGCTCGGTGTCCCGGGCGAGTTCGAACATCCCAAGCTGGTAGCCGCGATGGAGCGAATCCGCGACACCTGCGTCGCCCACGGCGTAGCGCCGGGAACGCAGACGCGGTCGCTCAAGCTTGCGAAGTTTTGGCGCGAGCGCGGCATGCGCTTCCTCGGCTGCGCGAATGAGACCGTGATGCTGCACGACAAGGCAAGCGAAATCGCCCAGGCCCTCGCATGATTCTCTTCTTTCTCCTCGCCGCCGCGCTTCCCGATGCGCAGCAGAAATCCGCGTTGGACCGCATCTCCGCAGCGGATTTGAAAGCAAATCTTTCGTTTCTCGCCTCCGACGCTTTGGAAGGCCGGGATACTCCCTCTCGCGGGTTGGATATTGCTGCCGAATTCATCGCCAGCCGTTTCCGAAAATCCGGGCTGGAACCCGTATCGGGCGACAGCTACTTTCAAAAAGCCGCGTATACCCAAGTCACAGCGGACCTGACCGATTTAGACCTCACGTTTGAGAATGGGACCGCGCCGCTTCACGTAACCAAAGACGTCGATCTTCAAAGTTTCGAACCGCTCGATCTGAAAGGGGTTCCGCTCGTCAAGGTCGCATCGGAAACGCCTGGCGACTTGAAAGGTAAAGCTGCCTTGCTCGACATGCCCTCGCGCGAACACTACGCAGAGTTCACGAAAACGTTGCGCGCCACGCAAACAGCTCATCCCGCGCTGATCGTCATTTTGCCGCACGCAAGCGGCCGGCGCGCGCAGGCCACCCGGCTGGTTACGGCCGATTCGGTGGTAAACAGTGTCCCCACAATCACGCTTCGCGACAAAGCGGCCGAAAAATTCCTCACCGAAAACAACGGGATCACCCTCTCGCTACATGCCAAACCCGCCATCCGAAAGCCCGTGGAACTACGCAACGTCGCTGGGTTGCTCCGCGGTTCCGACCCGACGTTGCGCAACACCTACGTGCTGCTCACCGCACATTACGACCACATCGGCATTCTCCCTCCAGGCGAGGGCGACCGCATCAATAACGGCGCGAATGACGATGGCAGTGGTACGGTTTCCGTCATTGAAATTGCCGATGCCTTGGCGCAAATGCCTGTTCATCCCAAGCGCAGCATTCTGTTTATGTGTTTCTTTGGCGAAGAGAAAGGCCTGTTTGGCTCCCGCTATTACGCCGCCCATCCGCTTTTCCCGCTGAAGCAGACCGTTGCCCAAGTCAACCTGGAGCAGTTGGGCCGGACCGATGATGCCGACGGTCCTCAAGTCGCCAGCGCGACTTTTACTGGGTTCCATTTTACAGACGTCCCGTCAATCTTCGAAAAGGCGGGCAAGGCGACCGGAGTTCGGGTCTATAACAACGAAAAGAGTGGCGACGCGTTCTTCGCCCGCAGTGATAACCAGTCTCTGGCCGATGCCGGAATTCCCGCCCACACGCTTGCCGTAGCTTTCGAATTTCCCGATTACCACGGCGTAGGCGACGAGTGGCAGAAAATCGACTATGACAACATGGCGTTGGTCGACCGAATGGTTACACTCGGTTTGCTGGACCTGGCCAGCTCCGCTACCGCGCCCCGCTGGAACCCGGAAAACCCGAAAACCGAACCATATCGGAAGGCCGCCGCGAAGTGAGTCCGGCACTCTCCTCAACCCTTGCTTACACGCTGCCTTTCGGCGTTTTCATCGCGCTCTTAGCAATCAATAGCCTAATTCCCCTCCCGGTTTGGGTTCGTTTTGTCCTGCCCATGGCGGCCATTCTTACGGTTTCCCGCGATGTTCTGAAATCCGACAAGCTGCGCCAGGCTTTGCTCAGCGTCCTGCTTGGGCTGGCGGTCTTTGCCCTCTGGGTAGGTCCGGATTACCTGTTTCCCAATTACCACCATTTCTGGCTCTTTTCAAACAGCATTGTCGGCCACCCCGGCACCGCAACGCCCCCCGCCGATCAGCACGACTTGGCTTTTCTAGTCTGGCGCTGTCTGGTCTTGGTGGTCGCGGTTCCCATCCTCGAAGAGTTGTTCTGGCGCGGTTGGCTGATGCGGTGGTTGATCGACAAATCATTCACTAAGGTTCCGTTGGGAACGTACAACACTCAGGCTTTTTGGGTTGTTGCCGTTCTCTTCGCCACCGAACACGGTTCGTACTGGGACGTCGGACTTTTCACAGGCGCCATTTATAACTGGTGGATGGTCCGAACCAAGAGCCTGTGGTCCTGCATCCTGATGCACGGGGTCACCAATGCAGCCCTTGGCTGGTACGTGATCACTCAAGGGCAGTGGCAGTATTGGCTATAATTAATACAGTTTCGCGGTACCTCCATAACACTCCATGATTTCGCTCTCCGGGGCCGGCAAACGCTTCGGCCCGAAAATTTTGTACGAAGGCCTCGATTGGATGATTGGGCCCAAAGAGAAAGCCGGCATCGTCGGCGGGAACGGCACGGGTAAGTCTACACTCCTTAAAGTTTTGGGCGGCTTTGAAACGCTCGATTACGGCTCCGTTAGTTATCAAAAGGGCGTCAAAACAGGCTATCTTCCGCAGGATGGTCTCTCGCTTTCAGGCCGCTCCGTCTTCGAGGAGTGTCTCTCCGTCTTCGACGAACTGAAGGCCATGGAAGTCGAGCAGGAAGAGCTGACGCATAAGCTCTCAACCCTGGATCACGAAAGCCCGGAATACTCCGACGTCGCCGATCGCTTTCACCATATCCAGAACGAATTCATCGCCCGCGATGGCTACAACATCGAATCGAAAGTAGGGGACGTGCTTCGCGGTCTTGGGTTCAGCCCCGAAGACTGGCAGCGCCGCACCGAGGAATTCTCAGGCGGCTGGCAGATGCGCATCGCGCTTGCCAAACTCCTGCTCATGCAACCGAATCTGCTGCTGCTTGACGAGCCCACAAACCACCTCGACATCGAAGCTCGCGACTGGCTCGAAGCCTATTTGAACGATTATCCACACGCCTTCATCCTGATCTCGCACGATCGCTACTTTCTTGATGTCACTGTTAAGAAGATCGTCGAAGTCTGGAACAAGCGGGTTCACTTCTTCAGCGGCAATTATTCGAAGTACGAGGTTCTGAAAGTCGAGCGCCGTACTCAACTGGAATCGGCGTTCAAGAATCAGCGCGACAAAGTGGAACAGCTCGAAGCGTTTATCAACAAGTTTCGCTACACCGCCACGAAAGCCAAACAGGTCCAGAGTCGCATCAAAGAACTCGAAAAAATCGAGAAGATCGAAATTCCGCCTGACGAAAAGACCATCCATTTCCGCTTTCCGCAGCCAAAGCAGAGCGGACGAGTGGTGGCTCAATTCGAACGCGTTTCGAAGTCCTACGGCTCGAAACACGTCTTGGGCAACGTCAGCTTCACCATCGAGCGCGGCGACCGCGTTGCCCTCGTGGGTGTGAATGGGGCCGGAAAATCGACGCTCATCAAGCTCCTGGCTGGCGCCGAGCCCGTAAACTCCGGCGAGTTTACCCTTGGTCACAACGTCATTACCGATTACTTCGCGCAGGATCAATATAAAGAACTCGACATCACGGCCGAAATTCTGAACGATATCGGCCAGGTTGCCCCGCGCGCTACCCAGACCGAGCTGCGAAGCGTTTTGGGTTCGTTTCTCTTCACGGAGGATGACGTTTTCAAGCGAATCGGCGTGCTTTCGGGCGGCGAGCGGAATCGTTACGCCCTCGCGCGCATGCTGATGCAGCCCGGAAACTTTCTGCTGCTCGATGAACCGACAAACCATCTCGATATGCGGTCGAAAGACGTGCTGCTTGAGGCGCTCCGGACCTTCACCGGAACCGTGGTGTTCGTTTCGCACGATCGCTATTTCTTAGAACAGGTAGCGACGAGGGTGTTCGAGGTCGGCGGCGGCGGCGTAGAAGTCTTCCCCGGCAACTACGAAGATTATCTGTGGCGGAAGAATGCCGATGCCGAAACTCTGGCGGGGAAAGTCAGCCTCGCTGCTCCTGTAGTTCTTCAGCAACCGAAGCCGCAGCAGAGCAACAAGGACGCGAACCGGGTCAAGAAATTGAAGGAGCGGCATCAGCTGCTGGAAGACAAGGTCGCCGCGCTCGAAGAGCAGATCGCCAATAACGAGCGGGAGTTGGCGCACTTCAAGAGCGTCGACGAAACTTTGCGCGTCAACGGCATTGTGGAATCGAGCAAAATGGAATTGCAGACTGTCATGTCCGAGTGGGAACAAATCGGCTCCCAAATCGAAGCGATGGCGGCGTCGGTGGGATCATAAATTATGAAACTTTCCCGGCGGGAACTTCTTCTGGCAGCTGCCTACAGCACGGGCGAAAAACAATCGTCCATGCAGGACGTAACCCACTACAACAACTTCTACGAGTTCGGCACGCAGAAAGAACAGCCTGCCCAGTTAGCCCAGAAGCTGGTCACCTCGCCGTGGTCGGTTTCAGTGGAAGGCGAATGCGCCAAACCGCGCAAATGGGATATCGACGAACTGCGGAAGTTGGCGCCCCAAGAGGAGCGCGTTTATCGGCACCGCTGCGTGGAGCGCTGGTCGATGGTGGTGCCGTGGAACGGCTTTCCGCTGGCGGAGCTTATCAAGAAGGCCGAGCCCACGTCCAAAGCGAAGTACGTCGCCTTTGAAAGCTTCTACGACCGGCGCATCATGCTGAACGAGTTCTCGGCGGGCATCTCCTTTCCGTATATCGAAGGCCTGCGCATGGATGAAGCGATGCACCCGCTCACGCTTCTTGCGTTTGGGATGTACGGCCAGACCATGCCCAAGCAGGATGGAGCGCCCGTTCGGCTGGTCGTGCCCTGGAAATACGGGTACAAGAGCATCAAGAGCATCGTCAAAATCCGCTTCACCACGGGAGAGCCGCGGACCACCTGGAATCTCTCGGCCCCGAACGAATACGGCTTTTATTCGAACGTAAATCCGGCGGTCGATCATCCCCGCTGGAGCCAGGCCACGGAGCACCGCTTGGGCAGCTTTTTGCCCGTGAAGACAATGGCATTCAACGGTTATGGCGACCAGGTCGCAAACCTTTACAGTGGGATGGACCTTAAGAAGTTTCATTAAGGCGTTTGTTTTTGTCCTGCTGCTGTCACCGGTGGCCGCCCTTGCCTGGACGGTACTGACGAATCGCGCGGGTCCGAACCCTGTTGAATTCCTGGAACATGGTACCGGCGATTGGGCCATCATTCTCCTGATGGTGACCCTTGCCATCACACCGTTGCGCACGCTGACAAACTGGCAGCGGCTTCTGCAATACCGCCGCATGCTGGGCCTGTTTGCCTTCTTCTACGGCGTAGTCCACTTCGGCATTTACTTATCGCTCGATCAAGGCCTCGCCTGGTCGCTCATCCTGGCCGACCTCTACAAACGGCCGTTCATCATCGCGGGGTTCACAGCCCTGATGCTGATGGTTCCTTTGGCGGTCACGTCCACCAAAGGAATGATTCGGCGGCTCGGAGGCAAGCGTTGGCAGCTTTTGCACCGGCTCATCTACCTGAGTGCCGTGGCCGCCGTGGTTCACTATTGGTGGCTGGTGAAATCCGATATCCGGAAGCCCTTGCTTTATGCGGCTATTCTGTTCTTATTGATGACTTTTCGATGGCGGCTGGTGGCCGCGCTTTTCGCGGCGGCGCTTCCGGCGTTCAGCCAGCAACCGGAGAACCTTGACCTGGTTCTGCTAATCGGGCAATCGAACATGGCGGGCAGGGGAGTGGTGGAGGCTGAAGATCGCGTGCCGATTCCAGGAGTGTATGCGCTCAAGAAAGACGATTCCTGGGCGCCCGCAGTTGACCCGCTGCATTGGGACAAACCGGAGATCGCGGGGGTCGGCCTTGGCCGGTCATTCGCGAAAACCGTAGGCGGCAGAATCGGACTCATCCCCGCCGCTTTCGGCGGCACCAGTTTGGACCAATGGAAACCCGGATCTCCACTTTTCAACGAAGCGGTGCGCCGCGCGAAAGTTGCAATGAAATCGGGACGGCTCCGCGCAATCTTATGGCATCAGGGGGAGGCTGATGCGAATAAGCGGGAGTTGGCGGAAAGTTATGCTTCCCGCTGGACAGAGATGATGTCCGCGCTTAGGAAGGAACTGAACGCGGCCGACGCCGTGGTGGTTGTAGGAGAACTGGGCTACTTCCTGGAACCGGAGAAATACCCGTACGCCACCGAGATCAATCGCCAGTTGCACCTTCTCGGAGTAAAAGTAGCCTCAGCGGAAGGTCTTCACGACAAGGGGGATCGCTTACACTTCGATGCGGCGGGGCAACGGGAATTCGGCAGGCGGTACGCCCAAGCGTATCTTACGAGTCGAGCGGTGAAGTGATGGCAGTGACTTCACCGCTCGCCTGTTCCGACATTCATTCCTGAGCGGGGACTAACTCCGAGTCACGCCAGGCACTAATTTTAAGACGCTTACAAACCCAACAAAGTTTGTCTTCGCCGTCCGACCGCGCTTCGGACCCGCATACCACGCACGGCACCATGGGGATGGGCACGTCCTCAACGGTGTAGACTTTCACAGGTTCAGCTTTACTCTCCACTGACTCCACTATACCCGAACCAAATACCTAGGCCGCTTCCACAATCTGGAGCACGATTCCAGCATCCAGCGCCGATGCGCACCGCGAACACTTCTGGCCCGGCACCACCTTCGGAACCCGCTTCCAATTGGGCCCGGTCAGCTTCACTTCACCGGCAACCGTGTGGGTACAAATCGGGCAATATACCTGCCCGGGATAAGCTCTTTCCATGTCTCTTTGCCTCTACCGAATCAGACGCGGCTAGACGGCGGAAGGTTGTACCGAAGTCGCAACTTTCTCGCGCTTGCCTAACCAGACTTTTGCGTCCTCAACGAACGAATATCCGACCGGCACTACCAGGAGGCTCAGCGCCAGGCATAGCGTCTGTCCGCCGATGATGGTCACTGCAATCGCACTCCTCTGCGACGCTCCCGCACCCAGTCCGATGGCTGTCGGAATCAGCCCCGCAACAATGGAAAACGTAGTCATCAGGATAGGCCGGAGACGGACCCGGTTCGCTTCCAGGATGACGTAGCGCATGGGATGCCCCAACCCGCGCAGATGGTTCATGTAGTCGATCTGCAGAATGCCGTTCTTCTTGACGATGCCGAGCAACAGTAGGATTCCCAGCGCGCTGAACAGATTCAACGAGCGGCCCGTGGCCCACAGCGAAAACAGCGCGAACGGAATCGAAAGCGGCAGCGTCGCCATGATAATCGCGGGCTGCACCAGAGATTCAAACTGCGCGGCCAGCACCATGTACATGAAGATGGACGCCAGCCCGATTGCCAGGATCATGTTCGTGGTGGTCTCTTCGAGCACCTTCACCTGGCCCGACATTTTCATCGAGTAACCGACAGGAAGATTCAGGCCTTTCACGATGGCAGCCGTGTCATCGGCTGCTTCCTGAAGCGCATGCCCGGGGGCGACGTTGCCATAGATGCCCACCGAAAACTGCCGGTTGTAGCGGTCAATGCGGCTTGGGCCCTGGCCACGATTCAGATTCGACACGGAATCGAGCCGAATCAGACCGAGCTTCGCTGAGGGCACCAAGAGTCGGCTCAAAACCAAGGGATCGTCGCGTTGACCCGGCATCAGCCGCATCATGACGGGATACTGCTCCGGCCCTTCCTTGTAAGTGCTGATCTGATCTTCGCCCGACATGAGCAGACGCACCGCTCCGCTGACATCGGCGACGCGCACGCCCAGGTCGCTCGCCTTGGCCCGATCGATCGAGATCTGCAGCTCGGGGTCGCTGAGATTGATGTTTGCCTTGACGTCGACAATGGAAGCCGATTGCTGCAGCTTTTGCGCGATACTCTTCGCAAGTCCGGCCAGCACGCGAATATCGGGACCGAGCAACTGGCCGCGGATCGGCGCAAACGAATCCCGCCCTCCTAGCGAATTTGGGAAATTGATGCGTGGCCTGGTGTACGGATAAAGATTCGTGATCTCGCGGACTTTCGCCGCAACCTGGTTGATGTCGCCGCGTTCGGAAGGATCTTTCAACAGCAGCGTCATGTCGGCCATCGTGACGCGATTCAGAAACCCCATGGACGCGGGAATCACCGCCAGCACCTCCGGCACGTGCTCCTGAATCCGGCGGCCCATCTCAACCGCGGTCTTTTCGGTGGCATCGAGCGAATAGCCCTCGGGCATCTCGGTCGAAACACCGAGACGCGCTTGATCTTCCTGCGGCATCCAGTCACGGCCCACATAGCGGTTGATTACAAACGTCGAGCCGAATACGGCGATGCAGAGCAGCACAATCGGCCCAGCGGTGATTGAGCGACCATCCGAGCACGGCTACATAGGCCCGATCGAAAAACCCATGATGTTCGTCATGCTTCTTCGCGGCTTTGGGTCCGGTCTTCTTGCGCAGTAAGCGAGCACTGAGCGCGGGAGTGAGCGTAAACGCAACGAGCATGGAAACAATGATGGAGAACGCCATGGTCCAGCCGAATTGATTGACGAAGCGGCGGGCGTAGCCCGTCATGAACGCGATGGGCACGAAGATGATCACGAGCGAAACGGTAGTCGCGACTACCGCCAGCGCAATCTCCTTCGTCGCGCGGACCGCGGCCTCAAGCGGCGGCATGTCTTTCTCTTCGATGAAGCGGTAGATGTTCTCGAGCACGATAATGGCGTCATCGATCACGATTCCAACGGCAAGCGTCAGTCCCAGTAAAGTCATGGAGTTCAGCGTGAAGTCCATCACTTTGAGCAGCGTGAACGTGGTGACGATCGAAGTGGGAATCGCGATGGAACTGATCAGCACGCTTCGCCAATCGCGGATGAAGAGCCAGACGATGAGAGACGCGAACAGACTGCCGAGAACCAGATGCTCTTCCAGCGCGGCAACCGAAGCCCGGATGTACACAGCCTGGTCCTTGATCGCCTCGATGCGGACGCCCGGCGGAAGTTCCGCCTCCAGGGATTGCAGCCGTTTTCTTACGCCGTCCACCGTCTGCACCGTATTTACTCCGGTCTGGCGGGTGACGTCCATAATGACGGCGGGGATGCCTTTGTACTGCGCGAAGGAACGCTTCTCCGCCATGCCGTCTTCTACGTACCCGACATCCCGCAGGCGTATGGGCGCGCCACTTGAGTTCTTGACGATCATGCCGTTGAAGTCTTCTACGCGATCGACGCGACCCAATGTGCGCACGCCCAGTTCGCTCGCGCCGCGCACAATGCGGCCCCCCGGAGCTTCCACATTCTCATTCTGCAAAGCGCTGCGAACATCCTGCGCGGTCAGGTTGTAACCGGAAAGCTTGTTGATGTCGAGAAACACGTTAATCTGGCGCGACTGTCCGCCGCTGATCGAAATCGCGGCAACGCCATCGACCGTCTCAAGCGCGCGCCGCACTTGCTTGTCCGCGATTTCTGAAAGCTCCCGAGGCGTGCGATTCCCAGCGAGCACCAGCGTGATCACGGGGTCGGAATCGGGATCGGCTTTCTGGACCACGGGCGGCAGCAGATTCGGCGGTAAATTGCGAAGCACGCCGGAGACTTTCTCGCGCACGTCCTGCGTGGCTTGCGAGATGTCCTTCTCCAGGACGAATGTGACGACGATGTTGCCGTTGCCTTCCGTAATCATGGAGCGCATTTCGTCGATGCCGCTGACCGCGGCGACCGCTTCCTCGATCGGGAGGACGACTTGGGAGGTGAGTTCCTCGGGCGTGGCCCCAGGCAGTTGGGCGCTGATGTAAACCGTTGCCGGATCGCTGCGGGGGAACAGATCGACGCCCAACCGTTGGAATGAGAAGATGCCGAGCACGACCAGGAACGCGATCAACATGAACGCGAAAACGGGGCGGTTGACGCAAATTTCAGAAAGGCGCATAAGCTACGTGTCGCGATCGGAAACGAAGCCGATCAGTCTAGACATTGTAGGCCGTTCCGGGTCTGCTTTGCGTTTGGTCGCGTGCCCGCGTACCCATGCGACTCGCTTGGATTCCGGTGGGGTTACATCGGGTGAGGACCTGCCGCTTGTCCCTGGTCGAGGCAAACACTCTATAGCTTTTCTCGATCGGCCTAATTGCCAACAGTTATCGAAGGTGGTACAGTGATCCAAATCGCGCTTTGGCGTGAACTTGCCTTCAGGAGAACTCTGTATGTTCCGTTTTACCAGGCTTGCAGCGATGTTGCTCGCCCTTACAACCCTATTGACCGCTCAATCCGAGCGCGGCACCATTACCGGCGCGGTTCGTGATGCTTCAGGCGCGGTGATTACCGGCGCCACCGTAACCATCACCAACAAGGGCACCAACATTGCCAATACTCTGACCACCAATGAAAGCGGTGAGTACACAGTACCCAGTCTCCCCGCGGGTCTCTACGACATTCGCGTGGAAAAACAGGGCTTCCGTCCCTCCGAGGAGCGCTCGTTGACACTTAGTGCCGCGACCACGGTCCGCGCCGACGCCACTCTCGAAATCGGCTCCAACACGCAAGCCGTCGAAGTTCAGGCAAACACGGTCAACCTTCACACCGAAGACGCAAAAACCAGCGTTACGATTGAAAACAAACTGGTGAACGATCTTCCGCTGGTTGTTGGTGGCGCGGTTCGAAGCCCCTTCGACTTAGCGATTCTTACGCCAGAATCCAAAAACCTGGGCGGGGATAACGGCTTTTCGCTCGGCGGTGGGCAGGCGGCAAGCTACGGGACATCGCTCGACGGCGTTTCGACGAACACCACGCGCGCACTTACAGTAAGCTGGGTTTCCTCGAACGCACCCTCCATCGAAGCCATCACGGAATTTACAGTCGATACCAACGGCTATAAAGCGGAATTCGGCCATGCGGCCGGAGGCGTTATGACCTTCACTTCGAAATCGGGCACGAACGGCTTCCATGGCTCGGTTTATGAGTTTCTGCGCAACAACGATTTCGACGCGAACAACTTCTTCAACAACGCCGGCGGGCGGAAAGCGGATGGTTCCATCAACAAGCCCCAGCCCATCTATAAACAAAACGATTTCGGTGCGACCGTGGGCGGTCCCGTCTGGATCCCGAAAATTTACCGCGGCAAGAACAAGACATTCTTTTTCTTCTCCTACGAAGGTTTCCGAAACCGCAACGGCGCAACTGGCGCTTCATTCACCGTCCCGACCCCGGAAATGTACGCGGGCGACTTCAGTAATTGGGTCACCTCGACCGGCAAACTGATTCCAATCTACGACCCCACGACTCAGACAACCGACGCGAGTGGCAATACTGTCCGTCAGGTGTTTCCGGGTAACAAGATTCCCGCGAGCAAGTTCAGTCCGGCGGCGCTCAAAGCGATTGGCGTATTTCAGACCAGCGGCATCTTAAAGCCAAATAACGGCGGCATTCCGGGAACGGCTGGTTACGTGACGAATAATTACTTCGTGAATCAGGGATCTCAGGTGCAGCCCGTGAATAAGGACAGCATCAAAGGCGACCATATTTTCAACGAGCGCCATCGCATCTCCGGCTACTATGGTTACGATCGCGAGGCATTCACTCCAGGCCCGGAGGGCCCTGCAACTCTTCCCGGTCTGTATACCACTTATAACGATCAACACCAGCAGTCCGACGTCGTTCGATTTAGCTGGGATTGGACCTTCAGCCCCACTAAGTTCAATCACTTTTACGCTGGCGGGAACAACTGGCGTCAAAATCACGATTCGCCCCAGGAATATATAGGCAACTGGAAGGATAAGTTCTGCCTGGGCGGTGTGCCGGATTGTAACCAGAATCTCGTCAACTTCGCTTTTACCGGCGGCGGCTACAGCACTTGGGGTGCTCCCGCGAACAACGGTTCTGAAAACACCGTTTACTCCTATAACGACGACTTTACCTGGATTCGTGGCAAGCACAGCATCAAATTCGGCGGCATGTATCAGCTGAATCACTACAATGGCCTGGGCCGCCAATGCATCTCCGGCTGCGCCACGTTCAGCTACACGGAAACCGGCGTTCCCAACGGAACCGATTCGAATGCGGGTGGCAGTCCGATCGCCTCCTTGTTGCTCGGCTACGCCGATACAGGATCGATCGATACGGTTCGTTTCATTGGCCAGCAGTGGCCTTACTTCGCAGGATACATTCAGGATGATTTCCGCGTTACACCCAAGTTGGTCGTGAATATCGGGCTGCGATGGGAAACCCAACTGCCCCCGACGGGTCTCGACGATAAGTGGAGCGACTTCTCTCCCACGACTCCGAACCCGGGCGCGGGCAATATCCCCGGCGCGCTCATTTACGCCGGTTCCGGGCCAGGCCGTCAAGGCTCACGGACCCTGGCCGATTCCTTTTTCGACGCGTTCGGTCCGCGGCTGAGCTTTGCCTATTCCCGCGATGCCAAAACTGTGATTCGGGGCGGATACGCGCTTTCTTATGGCGCGATCACCACCGTCAGCGGCTCCACCCACCAGCGCGGATTTACCCAGACCTATTCCGCTCCCCAGGGTAGCGGCGGCATCCAGCCCGCTTTCACGCTCGACGGCGGCTTTCCCGCCTATCCTGTGCCGCCGTTCATCAGTCCGTCCTTCGCGAACGGCGACAACATTCCGTGGTGGCAGGGTAAAGAAGCAACCCGTCCGCCCGAGTTCAATAATTTCAATTTCTCCATCCAGCGCCAGCTGGGCTCTTCGATGGTGGCGGAAATCAGCTACAACGGCGTGATGGGCTCCCATCTCCAGACTCAGTTGCTGAATTACGATCAGGTCCCGACCAAGTACCTGACAGCGTTCGGCACCGTGGAGCAGAGCACGGCCGTTTTGAACAGCCGGCTTGGTTCGGCGCTTGCCAATCAGTACGGTATCGTTGAGCCGTACCCCGGCTTCACCACATATTGGAACGCTCACGGCGGCGCGACTGTGAAGCAGGCTTTACGGCCGTTTCCGCAATATAACGGGATCGATACGTATGCTGGGGGCGGCGACCACAGCGGACACTCCACTTATCACGCCATGGTCCTCCGTTTCGAAAAGCGCTACGCACAGGGCCTGACCTTTCAGACCTCTTATGTTTTCTCGAAACTCCTCACTGATTCCGACAGCTATTGGGGCAGCGGCAGCGCGCTCGATTTTTACAACCGCGGGTTGGAGAAATCGATCGGTCAATTCGACGTCACCCATAACTTTAAGTTGGGATTGGTTTACGATTTGCCCTTCGGCAAAGGCAAACAGTTCTTGACCTCGGGCCCGATTGGCTACGTAGTCGGAAACTGGCGTATCTCGAGCACAAACTACTACTCGAGCGGTCAGCCGGTTGGAATCAGCACCAGCTACGGGCTTCCTCTCTTCGGCGGCGGCGCCAGACCGTATGTCACCTCCTATGATGGATGGCGCGCGCCCTACAAGGGCGACCATTTCGACCCTCAGGTGGACAACTTCTTTGTCCCGTACGGCACGGGTCCATTCCCCACCCAGGGTCTAAATACGCAGTACAACGGCTTTGGCAATGTTACCCGCTATAACCCAAAGGTTCGTCTTTTCCCGAATCTTAGTGAGAACATGTCGGTGAATCGTACGTTCCCCATTCACGAGCAGGTTCGTCTGGAGTTCCGCGCGGAAGCATTCAATGTGTTCAACCGAGTCCGCTTCGGAACGGGAAGCACCCAACTGCAGAGCCAAAGCTTGGGTCACCTTACCGGCAGCGGCGATCTTTTGAACTCGCCCCGGCAATTGCAGTTAGCGCTAAAGCTCTATTTTTAGTGCTAAACTAGAAAACTGTTAGAACAATGGCAAATCACGTATCATCGCTGAAGCGCGTCCGCACGGAAGCCCGCAGGACTGAAATCAACCGCAAGAACAAGACTCGTCTCCGCCACCAAATCCGCGCCATGCGCCGGGCCCTGATCGCGAAAGACAACTCCGCAGCCGAGGGTCTTCTACCGAAGACCTTCTCGGTTATCGATCGCTCCGCTAAGCTGGGCATCATTAAGAAAAATACAGCAGCGCGTTACAAGTCCAACCTGCACCTCAAAGTCAAAGCACTTTCCGCATAAGTGCTGTTCTAAGTTTATCCGGCTGGCGCCAACTAAGCCGCCGTCAGTTCCACCACAAACCGTTCCATCACGATCCGGTCATCTGGTCTGGCGCTGCGTAAGTCCCGGTCCGCAGCGAAGATCAGCTGCAAGCCGCGCTCCATCTGCGCTTTGGTGAATTTCGACGCAGTTTGGGACACCTGTTCGGCGCGGGATCCCCACATCGGTACGCCCTGCTTGGTGAAGTGGCCCTGCACCTGGCTCGCGCTCTTCAGATTCGCCTCTTTCGCAATCAGCGCCATCCGGAACTGTCCCGAAAGGAACGACAGCGCAAGGGGCAGATACTCCCCATCGCGGCACAAGGTGTCAAGCACGCCCAGAGCGCGCGAACGGTCACGGCGGCCTAAAGCGCCAACCAGCACGAAGATCGTTGTTTCCCGCGCATCGGGAATCAGCTCCGCCACGTGCTCCAGATTCACGGTCCCGCTACCGGCGAAGGTTGAGAGCTTTTCCAGTTCCACCGCGATCCGCCCCGCATCGCCCCCCAGCGATTCGGATAACATCTCCGCCACGCCCGGGCCAAGTGTCAGTTGCGCCTTACGCGCCAACTGCTCCAACAGCGCGCGCGCCTCGTCCGGCGAGTACTTCTTCAGTTCCACCACATCCGGCACCGCGGCGAAGAACTTCCGCACTCGTTCATTCTTCTTCTTGTCGTCGCCCTCCCAATCGAAGCGGGTGGATTCGAACAGGATGACGGTGCCCGGCGTTGGACTCTTCATATAAGCCGACAGCTGCGCGGTTCCTGGCGATTCCTCGCTTTCCACACGAGGCAGCGCTGCCTCCGCCGCAGACGCCACAATCAGCCGCTCGGACGCGAAGAGCGAAAGTGACCGCGCATCGTCAATCACTTGGGAAAGGTCTACCTCGGAGAGATCGTAGTGCGTGATTTCCTGCTCTGCGCGGGCGCTGGACAGAGCCTCCCGGCATCGCCTCCGCTCGTAAGACTCCGAACCGAGCAGCAACGACACTGACGGAACGTCACCCCGCTTGATCCGCGTCAGGAATTGCGTTGGCGTCATTGCTTTTCAGAACTTCTCGAGCACAGCACTCACCACACTGCGCGCCACATCGCGGCTCACGCGCTGCATGGCCGGCTCGTTCTCATCGAAGTAGTTGCGCGGATCGATCGAGATCTCATATCGTTCGTGAACCTCGAAGTTAGGCCGTGTGAAGAGTACGGTCCCTGCCTTGTCGCGCAACGTAACCGATACGGTAACGATCACCTGCACAGCCGTATTCCGCCCGGACACATTATCGACAATCGTCGGATAGGAGATGAAGTTGACGACGGCCCCGGAGAGTACAGCGTCGGCGCTCTGTGGGTCCGCTGTGATCTTGTAACGCGTTCGCGAGATGAACTCGCGCGTCACTGCCGTGGCCAGCAGGTCGGACACCTTGTATTGTGTGGTCACGTTGCCGAATGCAGGAACCGCGATGGTGTTGATGGTCTTGGGAAGCGCGTCTGTGGTTCCAGCGACATGGTAGCCGCATCCGGCCAGAATCAGCATCAGGAGGACAGCCAAGATCGGCGAGCAATACTTCAAAGGACCTCTTGGATGACTTTAAGAGCATTATCGGCGCTCAGTTTCAGGTTATCGGCGGCCATCCAGATCCAAAGGGCGCGCGGATTGTTGCGATCAAACGAGATTGCCCCCACAGTAACTCCGCTCTGTCCCGCGACACCGACATTGTTTGGTGGCTCCATGGATCCGCCGCGCACGTCAATGGGCGCACCCTCCAGAATTTGCTCAAGCGCGGCTACGCTGGGCCGTTCCGCAAATTCAATCCAAAGCGAAAAGCTGTAACCGTGAAATACTGGCGCCTGCGCCAGCCGCAGTGAAGGCACGGGCGCTCCGGAACCGTTGGCCAGCAGCGTCGCCAGATGCCGTTCAATGCGCGCCTCGACCTCTTCCAACTGCACAGGCGCGTCGTCTCCCAAGCGGGGCAGAAGGACGTAGCTCACCTGTGCATCGTAAACAGCTTTCGGAAGTGGCTTGAAGGAGAGCAAACTGACTGCTTGTTCCTGCATCTCTTCAATGCCCCCGCGGCCACGCTCGCTTGCCGGCTCGAACACCTGCACCACGGAACGCTCAATCGCAAACACCGGATGAATACGGTCCAACAGCAGCGCCAAAGCGATAGCGGCCGGATGCGCGATCACCTGGATGGCATCATGCGCAACCCGGAAATCGTAAGACTCCAGCATGGGAGCGCGAAGCCGCGATTCCGCTTTGTCTTCCAGGCCGTAACTCAGATCGACCAGTGTTCCTTCCAGGCCAAAGGCGGAAACCTCACGCGCCGTTTCTGCAGAACACGCCAGAACCACCGCGCTTGCGCCCACAAACGACTCCCGGTCGAGCTTCGCGATTACGGCAGGTTCACCCGCCGCATCCGTCAGCTTACCTTCCTCTTCTTCGGGCGCGGCAACCAGGCGCAATTGCAACCCCAGTCCGCTCTCGCCAACAGTATCCCGGATCTCCCGTCCCAACAGAGACTCGCCCCCGACCAACGCCACGGTTTCAGCCAACTTGATGCTCCGGTTCCGGGTGGCGCGCAGGCCGGAGCCTTCTCAGCAAACCGCCCAGCCGAATTGCTACGCCACTCCCCACATAAGCCGTTGCCATGAGGAGCAAAGCAGGTTGGGAGTAAGAGACCAGCACGAAGATGAACGCCCCCAGCAGAATCACTGTGAGTGGGGAACGCGGGCGCAACAGGTTTAGTTCTTTAAAACTGTTATATCGCCATGTGCTCACCATCAGGAATGCCAGCATCCCCAGAAGGCAGAGCCAGACCACAGCGGGCCGCCAAAAGCTGACAGGATAGCCATCGGCGAAATATACGACGGCCGCCACCATACCGGCAGCCGCTGGAATCGGGAGCCCAACGAAGTACTTGCGATCCCGTCGCCCCGGATTCTTGGGCATAGGATTCTTCTGGACATTGAATCGAGCCAGCCGCGCGACGCCGCAAAGCAGGAACAGAAACGAAACCAACTTGCCTGCGCGCGACAGATGTTCATTCACGACCGCACCTACCCCGACGTCTACAAACTGAATGCCCCAGCAGAAACCCAGCAGCGCCGGCGCGATTCCAAAGCTGATGGCATCGGCCAGCGAATCCAGCTCTGCGCCAAATGCGGACGTGGTGTTCGTCATGCGCGCCACGCGGCCATCCAGGCCGTCCAAAAGCACGGAAAGCCCGATTACTTTCGCGGCAAATCCGAAATGTTCCGCCGCTTCGCCGGGCCGAAGGGTGACCAGCAAGGAGGCTTGAATCGTATGCAGGATGGCCAGATAACCGAGGAGTATGTTGCCTGCGGTGAAAAGCGAGGGTAGCGCAAAGGCCGCGCGGGACCGCGTACGCGCAACTGCAGGCTCTACGTTGGAATCTACGTCTGGCAAAGAAGCCCTTCTTCCACATCGAGCGGCAGCGCCATCACTTTCAACGCCTCCACGCGGTCACCCCGGCGGGCCAAAATACTGGAACCGGCGGAGACGCGCATCCCGGGTTTCACTTCCAAATGCCATTCGGGCCCAAAAATCACATCCACGCGCGAACCGAACTTAATCATCCCGACGCGCTCCCCCGCCTGCACGAACTCGCCCGGCTTGCGGGTAAACACAATTCGGCGCGCAATCAGACCGGCAATCTGCTTGAACACAACAGTCGTGCCATCGCCCTTTACGACAACGGTATTCTGCTCGTTTTCAGCCGACGCGCTTTCAAGGCTCGCCACCAGGAACTTCCCTTTCGAATACCGCACGTCCGAGATTACGCCGGAGATGGGGCTGCGATTTACGTGAACATCAAAAACGTTAAGGAAGATGCTGATCCGAGTCTCATTGTCTTCTTTCACCACGGCGACGATCTTGCCATCGGCGGGCGAAACCGCTACGTTTCCCGCAGGGGCAAGCCGTTCCGGATCGCGGAAGAAGTAGGCGCAGAACGCACCGACCAGGAACAGGGGGAGCGCATACCAGGGTCCGGCTAAAAAGCCGACAATCGCCCCTGCCACCGTGAATGCCAAGGCGTAATAGATTCCGTCGCGGACCATGTACTGCTTCTATTTTACTTTGGGTTCAGCCTTATGCGCGCCCGCGGCACGTTCTGATTTGCGAACTTCCTCAAAGTATTGCTGCACGTAGCCCTGCAACTCCACGGGAACCTCGTCCCGATTCACCTCGCCGGCGGCTTCTCCATGGGTGGCGCTGCGCTTCGAATACTGAGTCCGAAGCTGTTGCGGGCCGGATTGCGATTCCACCATCATTTCCCCCGAGACACTGGCGGAGCGCTTGCCGATTACTTCCGATAGCTTTCCCATGGCCGCCTTCTGCTCAGCGGCTTTAACGTCTTTCGAGCCATCCTGCTTGCCGACGCCGCTGCCCGGTTGCGCCGCAGCCTGCTGCTCGGAACTCTTGCCGTTCCCTTTGCCTTGGCCCTGATCCGAATTGTCCTGGTCGCCTGCTTGTTGGCCCTGCTGCCCTTCCGCGGATTCCTGCTGGCCTCCGTCCTTGCTTTCGCCGGGTGTTCCTTTCTCGCCCGCTTTCGCCTGCTGCGATTGCCCTTTTTGCTGGCCCTGCTGACCATTCGGTTTCTGTCCCGCCTGGCCGTTCTGGGGCGACACCTTCGACATTAGATTTTGCATGGCGTCCTTCAGCTTGGACATCATGCTGGAACTTTGCGGCTCACCGCCTTGTTTACTGGCGCTCTGTTCCCCTTGTTGCTGACCCTCTTTGCTTCCCGAGGGATTATCGGCCGCATTCTTGCCGGCAGCGGGCTGCCCGTTTTCCGCCTGTTCGGAGGCGCCTTTCTGATCGCCTTCCTTCTCCCCCGCTTCGCCCTTGGAGTTACCGTCTTTGCCGGCGGAAGCGGATTGCGCTTTCTCGTTATTTACATCCGGATCGCTTACGCTTTCCAGAGCGGAGGCCGGCGCGGCATCCAACTCTCCGGCCCGTTTCTGATCGGAGCGCGCCATCGGGTTGCCATTTTCATCGAAAGTCTCGGCAGTCTTTGGATCGCCATTTTTCTTGCGCGCGTCAGCTGCCAGCTTGTCTTCCGGAGCATGAAGGCCAAAGCCGTCCATTACCACCTGGGGCAGGGGAGTCCGGAGGTCCATGGTGCGGCGAATGCCGTAGCGTAAAGCGAACAATCCGGACGCTAGTATCCCGAGAAGGGCGACGATGTACATCGCCCGCGGCGTCCGGAAAGGCACGGCCGTTTGCAGGTTCACAGAAGGAATGAGCCGTTCGGCCTGCGTTTTCTGAAATTCTCGAATGGCAGGGAGGGCTGCGCCTGAAGGCGGATGCTGCTCGAAGTGCAGCGCGGTGGAAAGGGCGTCATTCAGACCCGCGCGCGCGTCCACCAGAACGGCAATCCGGTAAGGCGAAGGAATGCGGCTCAGAATGCGGTAAAGGCCAAATCCGAGGCCCAGAACAGCAAGCGCCAGCACGATCCGCCAATCGAGCAGTTGGGTTCCGGCAAGCAGCAGCAGGATGACGCAGCCCAGCAGCAAGGAGACTGCCCACGCCGATTGCGCCCACAGTTCGTTCCATACATACCGCTGTCTTGCCCGTTCAATAAATGAGAAGATCAACCGAAGCTCCCGTTTTTATTATGTCGCCGCAAACGGGGCGGCCTGTTTCACTGCCAGGATACTAAGAGAAGGCCCGTGCTTGTGCCGGGTTTGTTCATCGAAAACCCGAAAGTCCCGAAATCCGAAGTGCTTCAACGCCCCGAACAAATCTTCCCGCGTTAGCCAATGGGAAAACTCGGCGTTGCCGCCGCAGAAGCCTGCGTTTTCCAGGCCTTCTAAATAACTGTAGCGGCGTAGAGCGTAAGTATAGCCATGGGTGACCCGGCTGAAAACATCAGTAAAGCGGTGCGGCAAATTCGTATCCTGCCTGATACTCACCTCTTCGTAGTAGTGCGTCCAGAGGAAAAGCCGGTTACAGCGCTGCGCAATCTGGGCGATCAATTCCACCGGTTCCTTCATGTGATACAGGACGCCGCTGGCCACGCAAAGGTCGAAGCGGTCCTCCGGGAGCCGTTCGAAGTAGCCGCGAAAATCGCCGAGCACAAATTCCACCGACGGCATGCCCAGCAGTTCCTTCACGATCAGACATTTTAGGAAGGCACGGCGATTCGATTCGATTGCCAGCACGCGGCTTGCGCCGGCGCGGTCCAGAATGAAGGAATGGGCGCCTTCCAGGGGCCCCAACTCCAGCACGCGCATATCCGCAATGCCGTTCAGTTCGCCCAACATCCAGTAAATCCGGGGGTCCTCGAAGAGAGGGACCGGACCGGCATTCACGTTACATTCCTTGGGGAACTTGGAAGACCATTCGCCCGCGAAGATGTCGATCATATTTTGCGGATCTGGCGGATTTGAAATATAGCTGTCCAGCCAGCTTTCCGCTTTCGCGGGCTGCTTCTTCTTCAGTAAAGCCAATTCCTGAGTATGTCAAAATTGATTGAAAACGTGAAATGGATCGACTCCTGAAAATTCTGATCGTCGATGACGAGAGCAGCCAGCGAACGGGGCTTGCCGGTATGGTGAAGGCCTGGGGGATGCAGGCTGAAACCGCAACCGACGGCGGCGACGCGCTCGAGAAGCTGGAAACTTATTCGCCCGATGTCATCGTCACCGACCTCAACATGCCTCGCATGGATGGCTACGAGTTGATGAAGACATTGCGGGAACAAGGCAACACCACGCCCGTGGTGGTTGTAACTGCGTTCGGCAATGTGGATACGGCGGTCCGCACAGTGCATGAGATGGGCGCTTACTGGTTCCTTGAAAAGCCGGTGCAGCCGAATGTGATGCAGACTTTGCTTCGCCGGGCCGCGACGCACAACGTGTTGGGCAAGGAAGTGCGTGTTTTGGAGCGCACGCTGCAATATAAAGGATCGTTGGGGGAGATGGTGGGCAATTCGCCGCGTATGCAGGAGATTTTTTCTCATCTGCAACAAGCGGGGCCCAGCAAGGCGTGCGTGCTGATTTCAGGTGAGAGCGGAACCGGCAAAGAGCTGGTGGCACGAACGCTGCATATGCTCAGCCCCCGGAAGCAGGGGCCATTCGTGGCCATTAACTGCGCCGCGCTGCCGGAAACCTTAATCGAAAGTGAATTGTTCGGGCATGAGAAGGGTTCGTTTACGGGCGCTTCGGAGCGCCGTGCGGGATGCTTTGAGATCGCGCAGCATGGCACGTTGCTTCTCGATGAGATCGGCGAGATGCCGATGTTGACGCAAGCGAAACTCCTTCGTGTTTTAGAGGATTCGAAGGTGCGGAGGTTGGGCGGTAAAGCGGAATTTGAGGTGGATGTCCGGGTGATCGCGGCCACCAATAAAGTGCCGGATGACGCGGTGCGGGGCGGGAATCTTCGGGAAGATCTCTTTTACCGTTTGAACGTTTTCCACATCCATCTGCCGCCATTGCGCGAGCGCAAAGAAGACATTCCTGCCATTGCGGAAGCGTTGCTCATCGACATGAACAAGAAGCACGAGATGCAGGCAACGGAGTTTTCTCCGGAGGTGATGAATGCTTTGCAAACCTACGATTGGCCCGGAAATATTCGCGAACTGCGAAACGCCGTGGAACGGTCGGTAATTCTGACCCGGCAGGGGCCGATCACGCTAGGCGCACTGCCGGTGAACTTGCAGCCGAAGCAGATGGCCGCCGCCGCGGCAGCTACCGCTTTGTCTGTGGCGGATCTCAAGCTGCCGATTGGAACGACTTTGGTGAAAGCGGAGCGCGAACTCATTATGCGAACGCTGGAACATACCAAGCAGAACAAAGCGGAGGCCGCGGAGATTCTGGGTCTCACCGTAAAAGCGTTGCAGGCGAAGCTGAAAGAGTACGAAGAATAGCTCCGCGCTTGCTAAACTGAGAGGCTTCCCTATCATGCTCTGGAGTAAGCTTTTCATTCCCACCCTGCGCGAAGCGCCGGCTGATGCCGAAGTCGTCAGCCATAAGTTGCTCTTGCGCGCGGGCTACATTCGTCAGCTTGCCGCGGGCGTCTACAACCACCTGTTTCTCTCCCAACGAACGCTGCTGAAGATCACCAAGATCGTTCGCGAAGAGATGGACGCCATCGGTGGGCAGGAGATGTTGTTACCGGCGCTGAATCCGGCGGAGTTGTGGCAGGAATCGGGCCGCTGGGGCGTGATGGGCCATGACATGTTCCGGCTCAAAGACCGCTTCGAGCGGGATCTGTGCCTCGCCATGACGCACGAGGAAGTGATGACCTCGATTGCGCGCGGAGAACTGCGAAGCTATAAACAGCTTCCGCAGATCTGGTACCAGATCCAGACGAAGTTTCGCGATGAGACCCGGCCGAAGAGCGGCCTGATGCGCGTGCGGCAGTTCATCATGAAGGACTCGTACTCGTTCGATCTTGCGCCGGAAGGCCTGGATGTTTCCTATCGCAAACACTATGAGGCCTACTGCAAGATCTTCAGCCGCTGCGGACTGTCGTATTTGGCGGTAGAGGCGCATTCGGGCGCAATGGGCGGCAATGAATCCACCGAGTTCATGGTGGCGTCAAGCGCCGGCGAGGACTTCGTCGTGGTGTGCCCGGAATGTGGTTATGCGGCGAATCTAGAGAAGGCGACCTCCACGCATCAACCCGCCGAGCAGCCCGATCCCGAGGGAGAGTTTGCTCCGGAAGAGTTTCATACGCCCGGCAAGAAGACCATTGTGGAGGTTTCGGAGTTCACAAAGTTGCCGGCTACTTCACAGATGAAGAGCTTGGTGATGGTGGCGGATGAAAAGCCCGTGCTGGTGCTCTTGCGCGGCGATCATCAGGCCAGCGAGACAAAGCTATCGAGCTTTCTGCAGGCTCGGGAGGTTCGCGCCGCGCATCCCCATGAAATTCGCGAATGGTTCGGCGCGGACCCTGGTTCGCTCGGACCCGTCGGCATTACTAATATGACAGTAGTGGCGGACCGCGCCCTCGAAGGGCGTCGCAATATGATCGCGGGCGCAAACAAAGACGATCATCATCTACGGAACGTAACACCCGGTAAAGACTTCCCGGCAAAGTTCGCCGACTTGCGCCAGGTGGAAGCGGGCGATCTCTGCCCCTCCTGCGGCAAGGGCACACTGGAGCTAAAGAAGACCATCGAGATCGGGCACATCTTTAAGCTTGGCTATAAGTATTCGGAATCCATGGGGCTGCGCGTATTGAATCAGGAAGGGGCGGAGATTGCGCCCATCATGGGTTCCTACGGAATCGGTATCGAGCGCATCCTGAGCGCCGCAATCGAGGAGCATCACGACGACGATGGGATGATGTTACCCGTCGCAATTGCGCCGTTTACCGTGGTGGTGACGCCGGTTAACATTGCCGATGCGGCGCAAAAAGAGAAGGCCACCGAGATCTACGAATCGTTGAAGGCTTTGGGTATCGATGCGCTGCTCGACGATCGTGAAGAGCGCGCCGGCGTGAAGTTCAAGGATGCCGAGTTAATTGGAATCCCTTACCGGATTACAGTGGGCAAGAAGCTGGCGCAGGGTCTCGTGGAGTTCGTGAAGCGCCGGGGTAAGACTTCCTTCGATGTGCCGGTGGACGAGGCCGCATCCGCGGTACAAAGGGCAATCGCGTCTTGAACTGGACTGCGATACGCGAAGAGTTTCCTGCGCTGAAGCGCTGGACTTATCTCAATACAGCGACGTACGGCCAGGTTCCCAGCCGTTCAAAAGCGGCGCTGGACCGGCACTTCGAACATCGCAATGAGCTTGCTTGCTCGGACTTCCTCACCTGGTTCGATGATATGGACCGCCTGCGGGCATCGGTCGGCAAGATTAGTCGGTTGCGGGCCGGAGGACATCGCCTTCGTGACGAACGCTTCGGTTGGTCTTTCAACGCTTTTGGGCCGAATGGACTGGAAGCCGGGCGATCAGATTCTTTCCCTTGAAGGTGATTTTCCGAATCAGTTCTATTACGCAGAGTACCTGGCCACTAAAGGGTGTCGAGTTAGTGGTCGCCCGTTGCGGCGAACTGCTGGAATGTGTGACGGAGCGGACGCGTCTGGTCGCGATCAGCACGGTGAACTATTCGAACGGCTATACCGCGCCCGTCCGGGAGATTGGCGAAGTGCTCCGGGAGCGCGGCATTCTCTTCTTTCTCGATGGAACCCAAAGCGTTGGGGCTTTGCAAATCGATCTTGGCACGGTGCAGCCGGACATGTTTGCGGTGAACGCCTATAAATGGCTGCTCTCGCCGAACGGCGCGGGGTTCCTCTATGTTGCGCCGGGGCTTCGGGCGAAGCTCGATCCTTCCGTCATTGGCTGGCGTAGCGATAAGAACTGGCGGTCTGTCAACGCGCTCCACAATGGTGCTCCCCGGTTCGCGGAATCCGCCGAAAAGTATGAGGCAGGAATGCTGGATTTCGCGGCGCTGTACGCGATGGCCGATACAATCGACATGATGCTTGAAATCGGCACCGGCATCATCGAAGCCAGAGTGCTCGAATTGGGCCAGTGTGTGCGCGAGATTGTGCAACGCAAAGGAGCAAGCGTGCTTTACGAGGGCTCGCCCATTGTCTCGGCAGCCTTCGCGGATGCTCCCGCGATTGCGGCTCGGCTGAAGGAACAGGGGATCATCACTGCGGCACGGCACGGACGGCTGCGTATTTCGCCTCACTTCTACAACAACGAAGCGGACTTGGATCACTTTGCCGATGTGCTTGGACGAGTTTTATGAGCTTTCTCGATAATCTCGAAAATAGCCTGAAAGCGCTCGAAGGGCGCGATCAGAGCGGTCCGGAAGACCGGCGTCAAAGGGACAAAGATCGCGTCGCCGCTCTCGAAGCAGCGCCCTGGGCGGAGAAGCTCAAGACGGGACCCTGGACGGCGGAACTGATGAAACAGGCCGCGCGCCTGGGCCATGAGCGTCGGACCAAGATCTTCATCGCATGGCTGGGTTCCTCGCTGAAGTTGGAGGCGAAGGAACGCAGACTCGATCTCAGGCCCACGCCCACGGGAATCGAAGCGTGGTATCGCGATCCGGAACGCCATGAGACTGTCGACCTAGACGGAAGCGCCGAACAGTTCCTGCGAAACTGGCTGGACCGCTAGATCGCTTGGTGACGCAGAGCGACCGTACCCACGCCGACTGCCACGGCATCTTCCGCCAGGGCTACTAAGAGATCGGGAGCGTCTAAGTTTTGCGTTAGGCTTCGGCGCACAAGGTAGCCGGCGAACGCACCTGCAACCGCGGCAAACGCACCAACGAGGATGCCAGGAAGCAGTTCTTTCTTGCGCGCTGCGCAGAGCGCCGCTCCAACCAACGCGCCCGAAGCCGCGCGCGCAATCAACGGGCCCGGTGACGTCCGGTCGGGCGTGAAGGGGAGCTTATCGGCGATCAGTTCCAATACAGCCGCACCTGTGGCGATGTCGGCGGTAAGCTGCGTGGAGAGGAACTCCAATTGCGTCCCTTCCAGCTCGATCGAGCCTGTTCTAACTGCCTGGCTCAACAGCGCCGGAGCCATCATGCTCCGCAATCCCGCGACTGCCCCGAGTGCGGCCGCGCCTTTCAATGTATCGGTATTCATCGCTATTAGATTAGCGTGACCAGAGCGTGCGCACACGCTTCGGAATTCGGCGGATCGCTTGTATGATGGTCCGAATCAAAAGGGCGAGAAGAACTACAAGGCAGACGAGAATTGGCAGAGCGATCCAGGGATGCTGCCACGCTAAGGTCACCAGGGCTACGACACCGATATCCTCACCAATGCTGATCAGGGAATGCGTGACGGGATCGGGCACGGTGTGCGCTGCGAGGCGAGCGCCCATCTTTGCGGAATGTGTACCCAGCGCCACGGTTCCGCTGAACAACGTGGCAGCGATGCGAGCTTCGGGGCTGAGATGACTGGTGGCTTGCGCTGCCAGAAGAGCCGCGCCGAGTGGGCGGATGAACGTGTGGAAACCATCCCAGATCGGGGTGAAGAACGGAATCTTGTCCGCAACGAATTCGGCCGCGTACATGACTCCGGCGACGACCAGGACCCAGGTATGCGCTAAAACGTGCAATTCATCCGGCAGGCCGGTGAGCCATCCGAAACGGATGGAAAGGCCGACAGTCAGGATTGTGGCGTACAAGTTGATTCCGGAACCTACGGCGAGCGCAAGAAGTCCGGAGAGAGTGGGCATGGTTAATGGGCGGGACGGAAATCGCGGAGGGTGGGTGACCAGCGGTCGTAATATCGGTCTTCTTCCAGCGTAAACGCAAGGTCGACGCACGCGCCCAAGGGGAGTTCGCCCGCGCGTTCGGCGAAGTTGAAGCCTTTGAACCAGAAGGTACGGCCGCCTTGGCGGAGAGGGACGCGGATATGCTTCTCTTTCATAAACGTGATCGGGCCGGCGACTTCGGCTCCCAGGGCCGCGAAGACCGGGGCAGGGTTGCTATGGCCGAACGGTTCGAGCGCTTCCAAACCTGCAAAGAGCGTATCGTTGAGTTCGGGGACGGAGGCGAGCGCATCGATTTCGATCGCGGGACGAAGGTGGTCCGGCGTGAGTTGGCCGCGCGCGTGGGTGTTGAAGCGGGTTCGAAACTCTTCGACGGAGTGGGCGGGCAGCGTGAGGCCAGCAGCGTGGCTGTGGCCGCCGTACTTCGAGAACAGTTCTGGCATTGCGTCCAGCGCATCGAGCAGGTGGAAGCCTGCAATGCTTCGGCCGGAGCCGGTGGCTTTACCGTCCTCTTCACTGAGCACGAATACGGGACGATGGAAGCGCTCCACCAGACGGCTCGCCACGATGCCCAGCACGCCGCGATGCCAGCCTGCGGCGGAGAATACAAGCGCGAAACAGTCTTCGCTGAGAGGGGTGGCAACGCATTGCTCCAGGATGGCGTTGGTCACGGAAGCTTCTTCGGCCTGTCGCGCGGTGTTGTGTTCGTGCAACTGCGCGGCAATCGCTTGTGCCCGCGAAACATCCTGAGTGAGGAACAGCTCAACGGCATCGTTTGCGCTTGCCATTCGTCCGGCTGCGTTAATGCGCGGCCCAATTTGAAAACCGATCTGGCGGGCGGAGGGGGCTTCGCCAGGAGTCATTCCGGAAACCGCAAAGAGCGCTTGTAGACCAGGGCTCCGCAGATCCTTCAACGCCGCGAGACCATGCTTCACCATGGCGCGATTTTCACCTGTAAGCGGAACCACGTCCGCCACCGTACCGATTGCCGCCATCTTGAGGAACGAAGACAGCACCCGGTTCAGCTTCGCCTCCGGCCAACCAAGCGAACCGAGCAGCGCTTCCACTAGTTTGTATGCCACTCCCACACCACAGAGATTCTTGTTGGGGTACGCGCATCCAGGGCGATTGGGGTTCAGGACGGCGATGGCGGGTGGAATCGCGGTATCAGGCAGATGGTGGTCGGTAATAATGACGTCAATTCCGAGTTCCGCTGCGCGCGCAACTACGGCCGTGGCGCGTATTCCGGTATCCACGCTGATCATCAGCTTGACCCCATCGCGGGCGCAATCCTCCACGGCATTGACGGAGATGCCATAGCCTTCTTTCAGACGATTCGGGATGTGGAAGCTTGCATGTCCACCGGCGAGCTCGATGGCCGTCTTCAGGATCGCTGTGGAAGTCGTGCCGTCGACATCATAATCGCCGTGGATGCGGATTCGTTCCCGATCCTGGATTGCGCGTCGCAAGCGTGCGAGCGCTTGATCCATCCCGAGCAGAAGGTGCGGCGAGTGAAGATGGGCGAGAGCTGGATTCAAGAACCGGCGGGCGGCCCCGGCTTCCCCGAAGCCGCGGCTTATGAGCAGCCGGGCGATAGCGGGCGCAATACCTAACTCGCGCGCCAGAGCGTCGGCCCCGGCGTGTTCCGCCGGCATTACCCAGCGGCGTTCAATTGTTGGAATAGAACCCGCCCATTCCGGATTCGTCATCTTCGGTGGTGGAGGGCATCAGCGCGGTGAGCTCTTCGGTAAGCTCCATAAACTCCTCATACCAATCGGAAGCGACCTCGTAAATATAAAGCCGGGCGTTGTGATCGAAACCGATTTCTATGGCGCAGGTGGTGCCATCGTGAACGCGGAACTCGCGAAGCCGTCGCTCGTATTCGCGGCGGTCTTCGCGGGTGAGGTCGCAGTCTTCCAGTTCTTCGATCTGCGTATCGATTTCCTCGGCGGCGTCGAATTGTGTGGAGGCAAACAGAATCAGGTTTGCATTCACCTTCTTGGCAGTCTCGAGAAACATGCGGTAATCAGGATAAGCGTCAGTGTCCCAGCCAACCATCGACAGGCCTTCGAGCCCGCCCGCGTAGCTTCGAAATACCGCGAATCCGGATGCTTCCAGAAATTCCAGGATTTCACGTTTGAGAGAGTCGAGATCGATGTCCACGGCCTAAGAATATCACTGGTATTGACGACGCATGATCCAATCATCATTCTGTATTCTTGATATCGGCGACTATCCTGATGTAGGATCTGGTTTGGGGGTCGACTGTGTCCCGGACGATTATTAGTCTCGACGAGGGTGATAAGGCATGGCTGGACGAAGAAGCCAGGCGTATCGGGAAGCCCATGACGGAGGTCGTTCGAATCGCAATTCGTTTCCTGCGTGATGACCGGCAGCGCGCTCTCCAAGGCTTGCTGGAGGCAACCAGTGGGACCTGGAACGAAGGGGACGGGTTAGAGTATCAGAGGCGCGTGCGCTCTGAGTGGGAGTGAAATATCTGCTGGATTCGGTGATCCTGATTGATCACCTGAACGGAATCCAAGCCGCCACGGATTATATTTTCAAAGTTCACACCTACTGTGCAATTTCCATGGTGACGCGGGCCGAGGTGTTGGTGCCCTACGAACCATCAGATGTGGCGCAAGTACTTCGGTTGCTGGACTCCTTTGTTTCTTTGCCGATCGACGGAACAGTGGCAGATAGGGCTGCCACACTGAGACGGTTGCATAAATGGAAATTGCCGGATGCGTTTCAGGCGGCGTTGGCGGAAGTACATGGAATCAAGCTGGTAACGCGAAATAGAGAAGATTTCCCGTCTAAAGAATTTGACTTTGTTGTTGAACCTTACTAGCCGCCAATAGAATACATGGGGCGCGGGGGCGGAACAAACTGGGCAGTGTTGATTTGGTGGCCTAACCACTTCTCCCGTGTAGTTTGGCGCAGAGCGGCCGCGATTGATTCGTCGGGTGATCCGTTGCGCAGAAGCGCTTTGATATCAGTTTCTTCGATAGCGAACAGGCAATAGCGAATTTTGCCATCCGAAGTGAGCCGTAGCCGGTTGCAATTTAGACAGAACGGTTTCGTGACTGAGGCAATCACACCCACGCGCCCGGAACCATCGGCGTAGCGGTATTCCGTGGCCGGAGCGCGCGGATCGGCATCGGGAACTTCCACCAACTCACCAATTTCGGCCCGGATGCGATTGAGGATCTCATCGGCGGAGAGCACCTTGGTGCGATCCCACAGGTGTTGAGCATCCAGCGGCATGAACTCAATAAATCGAGCTTCCATGCCGCGTTCGCGGCAGAAGCGCGCGATGGGGATGATGTCCGGCTCGTTTAGATTCTTGACGGCAACCGCATTGAGCTTGATGTTCTTAAATCCGGCGTCGCTGGCGGTTTTGATACCTTCGAGTACTCTTCCCAAGTCATCGCGGCGTGTCATCTGCAGGAAGCGCTCCCGATCAAGCGTATCGAGATGAATGTTGAGGCGGCGCAGACCGGCATCGTAGAGCGCACGGGCATGTTGCGCAAGGAGCACGGCATTGGTGGTGAGCGCCAGGTCATGAATGCCGGGAATCGCGAGCAGTTTACTGATTAAGACCGGCAGACCTTGACGCACCAGCGGTTCACCGCCAGTCAGGCGCAACTTCGTTACTCCATTGGCCGCGGCCACGCGAGCCACGCGCTCAATTTCTTCAAAGGTAAGGATCTCTTCGCGCGCCTGAAACTTCACTCCTTCTTCCGGCATGCAGTAGAAACAGCGAATGTTGCAGCGGTCGGTTACGCTGATGCGCAAGCTGTCGTGCAGGCGGCCGAAGGTGTCGCGAAGTTCCGTCACAGCGCCAGCATTCTATCAATCGGCAGCAGAGCTCGTTGCATCAGGTCGGCTGGCATCTCGACGCGGGGCTGAAGATTCACAAGACAGTCGCGTAATTTTTCCAACGTGTTCAGGCGCATGTAGGGGCACTCGCTGCAGTTGCAATTTTCATTCGCGACGAAATAAAATCGCTTTCCGGGTGCGAACTTCTGCATTGAGAATTTCACACCGCTTTCGGTCATAACGATAAACTCGCGCGCGGGATTGCGGACGCAATAATCGATCAGTGCTGATGTCGAGCCGATAAACTCTGCGTGTTTGAGCACGGGTTCTGGACACTCGGGATGCGCAATCACGACGGCTTCTGGATGTTCCCGCATGGCATCCAGCAGACGGCGTTCCGGGAATGTGGCATGAACGATGCAGGCACCCTGCCAGATTTTCATATTCGCCCGACCGCTTTGCTTCTGAACATAAGCGCCCAAATTGCGGTCCGGCAGAAACAAAACCATCTTTTCGGCGGGAATGGAATTGACCACATCCACTGCGTTGCGCGAGGTGCAGATGATGTCGCTTTCCGCCTTCACGTCGGCGGAAGTGTTGATGTAACTCACGATGACGTGGTCGGGATTCCGCCGGCGGTATTCGCGAATGGGTTCCACCGGGCAGCTTTCCACCAGACTGCAGGAGGCGGCCTTATCAGGGACAACAACGATGCGGTCCGGATTCAGGATCTTCGCGGTCTCAGCCATGAACCAAACACCGCAGAATGCGATTACGTCGCCTTGGAAGGAGCGGGCTTTGCGGGCAAGCTCGAGCGAATCGCCAACGGAATCGGCGAGCTCCTGGATTTCAGCCTCCTGATAATGATGCGCCAGGAGAATCGCGCGCCGGTCGCGCTTCAGGTCCAGGATCTCTTCGGCTATGGTCTGAGTTGCTAACATTATTACTACCCCTCTATTCTACCTGTGCGAATCCTGCTGCTCTCTACCTATGAGATGGGCCGCCAACCGTTTGGACTCGCATCTCCAGCGGCTTGGCTGCGAAAAGCGGGGCATTCGGTCGTTTTAGTCGATCTAAGCCGGGACAAATTAGAGCCCCACAGCGTCCAGCAGGCGGAAAGGATCGCCCTATATGTTCCGATGCATACGGCGACGGTGTTGACGCTTGGTTTGTTGCCCCGTTTGCGCGCGATGAATGCATCCGCCAAGATCGCGGCTTATGGGCTGTATGCCGGAATGCTCGCGGGAAAGGTAGATGCCTTGATCGCAGGCGAGTTTGAGGAGGGGTTGGTCCGCTGGGCCAGCGGGGAGAGCACTCCCGAAGTGTCGATCGGGCGGCAACAGTTCTTAGTACCGGACCGCTCGGGATTGCCGGAAGCTGAACGATACGCGCATTTACAAGGCAGGGCGGTGGGATACACCGAGGCTTCGCGCGGATGTAAGCACATGTGCAGGCACTGTCCCATCGTTCCGGTTTACCAGGGTCAGTTTCGCGTGGTGCAACGAGACATTGTTCTGGGCGACATCGGCCAACAAGTCAAGGCGGGCGCGCGGCATATTACCTTCGGCGATCCTGATTTCTTCAATGGCCCCGGGCACGCCATCAAACTTGTGGAAGAACTCCACAGGGAGTTTCCGGACGTCACGTATGACGTGACCATCAAGGTGGAGCATCTGCTGCGGCATCGCGATCTGCTCCCGACCTTGAAGCAAACAGGCTGTGCGTTCGTGACCAGCGCGGTGGAGAGTCTGGACGACGCGGTCTTGGAGCGTTTCGCAAAAGGGCACACCCGCTCAGATTTCTTCGCGGTAGTTGCAGCTATGCGAGAAGCGGGCTTACCGCTCAGCCCGACCTTTGTTGCGTTTACTCCCTGGACGACCCTCGAGTCTTATCGTGAACTGCTGTGGACCATCGCCGATCTTGGACTGGTGGAACACGTTGCGCCGGTGCAATATGCGATCCGGCTGTTAGTCCCGGCGGGGTCACTCTTGCTGGGGCACCTGGACGTCGAGCCGTTCGACGCCGCGCGGTTGGTTCACCCTTGGCGGCATCCTGATCCGGAGATGGATCGCTTGGCGGCTCAGATTGGCTTGATCGCGCAGGGGCAGCGAAGCCGGCGCGAAATCTTCGAGTCTGTCTGGGAGGCGGCTCATGAACGGCCGCTCGACTTCCTGTTGCCTGATCGCGGAACCATCCCTTATCTGAACGAACCCTGGTACTGCTGAGCGGAGCCTACTCCGGAGCAGGTGGCTCTGACGCTTGATTTGATATGAAGCACATCGTCTTGGTGGCTGCTACCACGGGCTACCAAATCCGGATGTTCGACGAAGCCGCACGCCGATTGGGGATCCGGCTGACGCTGGCGACGGACCGGTGTCACATCCTGGAGGACCCCTGGGCGGACCGCGCCGTGCCGGTGAAATTCGATCCGCCGATGGAGCAGATTCCCGCCTGTGACGGAATCCTTGCGGTGGGCGACCTGCCCGCCGTTTTGGCGGCCCATGCGGCGGAACGGCTGGGCATTCCGTTCCATTCGGTGGAAGCAGCTACCATTTGCCACGACAAGGGGCTGACGCGGGAACGTATGCAGGCGGCGGGATTGCCCTCGCCGGACTCGGTAAAAACTCCGCTCGTAAAAACGAAGCCACCGGTCCCTTTCCTTGTGTTTTGAAGCCTTTACATCTCTCGGCCAGCCGGGGCGTGATCCGAGCCAACAATTTAACGGAGTACGAAGCGGCCCGAAGCCGAATTGCGCGCATGGTGGACGATGAGTTCCTTCAGGTGGAAACGTTCATTCCCGGCCGAGAGTACGCCCTTGAAGGCGTGATGACCCAGGGGGTGCTCAAAACATTCTGCGTCTTCGAAAAGCCGGACCCGCTCGACGGGCCGTATTTCGAGGAATCGATTTATTTGATTTCTGGCGAAACGAAGCCAATTGCGGCGGTGGAGCGCGCTTGCCTGGCGCTTGGATTGTCGCATGGGCCTGTCCACGCCGAGGTGCGGGTGAACCCCGAAGGCGTGTTCGTGCTGGAGATTGCCGCAAGGCCGATCGGCGGTTTATGCGCGGGCGTGCTTCGCTTTTCGGGCAATGTGCCGCTGGAGGAAGTTCTGCTCCGGCATGCCTCCGGCGAAGATGTCACCGGCTTTGTGCGGGAGGCAGAACCGGCGGGCGTGATGATGATTCCGATCGGGAAGGGCGGAGTTTTTCAGGGTGTTGAGGGGGTGGAGGAGGCGCTTGCCGTTCCTGGCATCACGGACTGCATTATCACCGCTAAGAAAGGCTATAACGTTGTGCCACTGCCGGAGGGATCGAGCTATTTGGGCTTTTTGTTTGCGAGGGGCGGCGATCCGGATGCCTCACTGCGCCGCGCGCATGGAAAGCTGAAGTTCAGCTTTACTCAGAGCCTTCCACTGATTCCCGCATGAATAACGGACCGGATTACTTCGCTTGTTGCGGGACGTAGCCGGCGGGCAGGGCGGCGCCTTCGCCGAAGAAATAGTCATCCATTTGCTTGATGAGAAATTCCTGGGCCTCGGCGGTGCCCAGGTTGAGGCGGTATTCGTTCATGAGCATTTTCATGTGCTCAATCCAGAGTTTCCATGCTTCTTTCGAGACGTTGTCGTAGATTTTTTGGCCCAAGGGGATGACCCTCGAAAGGGATTTCATCCAGGCCGGCCATTTCCTTTTGAAACTTTACGCAGAAAACTTTGCGCGCGCCCGCCGGAATCTCTGTTGAAGGGGCACCCAGCCCGCCTGCTCCACATCCCATAAGCCTCAGGATACTACTTCGCGAAGCCCGCGCCAGTGAGAATAATGCCGAGTTCGCGGTGGTCCGAAGGCACCGTGAAGCTTTTATCGGCTTCGATGGTCAGAACGGAACCCGATTGCGGGGCGGTTTCGAGGGTGTACGTTCCCGGGCCGGGGAACGTTCTGGAGGCGATCGGTTTGCCATCCAGGAGCAGGGAGATGGTGCGCGAGGGCGCGGAATCCGGAATATACAGATGGATCACGACCGGAGTTGGCACGGGCGGCTTTTTGAGGAGAATCGTTGCCGATTTTGCCATCCATCGCCAGGGGTTCCCTTCGGCGGCATAGATTCCGGACAGGAGTTGATCGTCCGCATCCGGGCTTGCCAGGTTGACGTACTCGCGACGTGGGGAGCTTGGGCGTAAATGCCTGCGCTTGAAGCCGGTCGATCAGGCCGGTGGAGAGGCCAAAAGGGAAAAAGCCGCGTTGCGCGCTCGAATAGGCTGAAGCGCTTTCGATTCCGATCAGACGAAGCGGGAGCGTGGGGCGGATGTCACGCTCTGCGATCAGCACGGGGGTGCTGCCACCGTGCAGCACCGGGACGGGGAAACCGAGTTCGCTGGTGACGAGGAGATCGCCCGGAGGGATCTGCTGGTTCTCGCGGACGGCGAGGGCCCCTTCCTGTTCGAGATAGAAGCGGAGCCCCCACTCGGAGTTCACCCAGACCCGGTGCTGTTGAGCTTGTTTCGCGAGAGAGCGCGCAAACTGGCGGTCGGCGTCCCAATGCTGGTAGTTCACGGTCGCGAGCAGGAGCGAGATGGCGATCTGCACGGCGAAATAGGCGGGCGCAAACGGAAGGCGGGAAACCAGCAGCGCGACCGGGGCGGCAAGCGGGAGCAGATAACGCGCCGAACCTTCCGCAAAGAGGGCGACCGCCGACGCGAAACAGATGGCGATCCAGGAATAGAGAAACCAGTTTTGCCTGAAGTGGCGGATGAACAGCAACGGCCACGTGAGATACACCAAGTGCACCGTGAGCGCCGCCGCGACACGCAGCTTCGCGGTGAGCCGTTCGAGTCCATAGGATTGCACGTAGCCGGTCAGCACCAGGAACGGGAACTGGCCCGTGGACAGGTATTCGAAGCATTGCCAGGCTCCGAAGACAATCAGCGGGGCGAATGCGACGGGCCAGCGGCGGCGATTGTAAAGCAGCAGGATGGGGATCGCGAACATTGCCTGCACCGCCACAAGAGAAGAAAGCCCGAGGAAAATCGCCGCGAACAAGAACCGCTCCGAAACGAACAGCGCAATACCCGCAAGCCAGAGCGCAAGGAACGGAACGTCGGATTCGAAAGAGTTGCCGTTGACGACAAAGGCCGGGGTTGCCAGGAAGAGAGCCGTGGCCAGGAGCGGACGCGGCGAAAAGCGTTTCGCGAGGGTCCACACAGAAAACGCAGCGATGAGGGAGAACGTTATGTATGCGAGGTGGAACGGTATCTCCCGTACCGTGCCGAAGATCGCGATCAGCGCGGCCAGGCACCACGCGTTTAGAGGGGGATGCGGATAGCCACGGAAGTCGACATCGCGGCCTTCGAAGATGTAGTGGACGTGGTTGGGATGGGCGGGATCGATCTGCGCGTGAGTTGCGGAAGCAAGGTAATACACATCGTCGCCCTGGACCGCCTGATTCAGGAAGGGAAGCCGAATCAGCAGGACCAGGGCGATGATGATGAGCGCCGATTTCAATCCGCGGCGGTGCCGGTGCTTCGGTCAGGCCTCCAGCGGACAATGGGGCGGCGGGCGGCAGTGACTTCATCGACCCGCGTGGTGCGCGTGGAGTAGGGCGCTTTCAGGATTGCGTTCGCATCGTCCTCGATCTCTTTCGCGATCGAGATCATGGCATCGATGAAAAGATCGAGTTCCCGCTTGCTTTCGGTTTCGGTGGGCTCGATCATGATGGCGCCGTGAACAATGGTCGGGAAGCTGACTGTATAAGGATGAAAGCCGTAATCGATCAGGCGCTTGGCAAGATCGCCGGTCCGGACGCCTTTTTTCGATTGACGATCATCGCTGAAGACCACTTCGTGCATGCTGGGGCTGGAGTACGGAAGGTCATAGTGGCCTTCGAGTTTGCGGCGGATATAGTTCGCGTTCATCAGCGCATCGATGGTGGCGTTGCGCAGACCGGGCCCGCCATGGGCGAGGATATAAGCCAGCGCGCGGACCAGCACGCCGAAGTTGCCGTAGAAAGCGCGGACGCGGCCGATGGATTGCGGGCGATCGTAATCGAAGTGCCAGGCATCGGAGACACGTTTGAGGACGGGGACGGGGAGGAATGGTTCCAGATGCTTCTTGATGGCGACAGGACCGCTGCCAGGGCCGCCGCCGCCGTGAGGAGTGGAGAAGGTCTTGTGCAGGTTGAGGTGCATGACATCGACTCCGAAATCACCGGGCCGCGTGATGCCGACCAGCGCGTTCATGTTCGCGCCATCCATATAAAGCATGGCGCCTTTAGCATGGAGAAGCGAGGCGACTTTCGCGATATCGGCTTCAAAGATGCCGAGCGTGGAGGGATTGGTGACCATGAGCGCGGCGACATCGTGCGCGCTATCGTCTTCAAGCAATTTCGCGAGCTGCTCGACATCCATCATGCCGCGGTCATTCGACTTGATGTTCTGAACCGAGTAACCGGCCATGCTGGCGGTGGCGGGATTGGTACCGTGTGCGGAATCGGGAACCAGGATGCGCTTGCGCGGATTGCCTTGCGATTCCAGATAAGCGCGAACCAGTAAGATGCCGGTGAGTTCGCCGTGCGCGCCCGCAGCGGGTTGCAGAGTGATGGCGTCCATGCCGGTGATTTCGAGCAGGGCGCTTTCCAGGTCCGCGATTACCTGCATGGCGCCTTGGGAGAGAGATTCCGGCTGGTACGGGTGTGACCAGGCGAGACCATCGAGACGCGCGACCAATTCGTTCACGCGCGGGTTGTACTTCATGGTGCAACTGCCGAGAGGGTACAGGCCGAGATCGATCGCGTAATTCCAGGTGGAGAGGCGAGTGAAGTGACGAATGGTTTCGACTTCGCTGACCTCGGGGAAGCCTTCGATTTCAGAACGGACGTTCGAAGCACCGAGCGCTTCCTTGGCGTCGATTGCAGGAACGTCGAGCTCGGGAAGCTGGTAACCGCTCTTACCGGGCGAGCTTTGTTCAAAGAGCAGCGCTTCGTTTTGCGTGATGTGAGGACGGACTTTGCGGACCATTTACTGACGTACCTCAGAGGCGTAAGCCTCGGCAACGGTATCCATATCGGCGCGACGCGACATTTCGGTGGCACACAGGAGTGTTGCGTTGCCTAATTCGGGATAAAAGCGGCCTAGCTCAAGGCCGCCGATGATTTTCTTCTTCAGCAGTTGTTCGTTAACGCCCAGGGGTGCTTCGGCTACGAACTCGTTGAAGAAAGGCGCACTGAAGCGGGGTTTGATTTTTGAGCTGAGGTAATGAGATTTCGCGACATTCTGGGTAGCCAGTTCACGCAGGCCTTCTTTGCCATAAACGGTCATGTATACCGTCGCCATCAGCGCAATCAGAGCCTGATTCGTGCAGATATTGGAAGTCGCTTTTTCGCGGCGGATGTGTTGTTCGCGGGTGGAAAGAGTGAGGCAAAAAGCACGGTTACCGTTGGAATCCACCGTTTCGCCGACCAGACGGCCGGGCAGTTGGCGCAGGAATTTTTCTTTGGCGGCAATGATGCCGGCGTAAGGGCCGCCATAGGAAGGCGAGATCGCGAAGGATTGCAATTCACCGGCGACAATGTCGGCATCGGCTGGCGGTTCAAGAATGCCGAGCGAAGCCGCTTCGGTGAAGACGAAGATGAGCAGCGCACCGCGTTTGTGTGCGAGATCCGCGGCGGCTTGCACCTTTTCAATTACGCCAAAAAAGTTTGGCGATTGAATGATAACGGCTGCGGTATCCGGATCAAGCTTCGCTTCCAGATCGTCAAGATCGATCTGCCCGGTTTCGGCTTCATAGCCAAACTCTTCAACGGGCATTCCCTGATGTTTCGCGTACGTGGTGAGCACTTCGCGATACTCGGGGTGCACCACGTGCGAGACCAGAATCTTATTGCGCCCGGTCACGCGTACGGCCATCATCGCGGCTTCCGGTACGGCCGTTGAGCCGTCGTACATCGAGGCGTTGGCGACATCCATCCCGGTAAGCTGGCAGATCATCGTCTGGAATTCGAAGATGGCGGTGAGGGTGCCTTGCGCGATTTCCGCCTGATAGGGGGTGTAGGACGTGAGGAACTCTCCACGGCTCACAATGGTGTCGCACATCACGGGACGGAAGTGCCGGTAAACGCCCGCGCCAAGGAAACTGGCGTAGCCTTCGGAGGTGTCGCGCGCGCGATCTTTGAAGAACTCGATGATTTCGTACTCGGAGATGCCGGGCGCAAGGTTCAGCGGCCGGTTCAGCTTCGCTTCCGCGGGCAGATGTTCATAAAGAGCTTCCGCCGTAGCGATGCCGCAGGCGGCCAACATTTCCTGCCGTTCTGAATCTGACTTTGGTAAATAACGCAACTTAGCTTTCCGCTCCCACGTACTCTTGATAATCCGCCGCGGAGAGAAGCTTCTTTATTTCGTCCGCCGCGGCGATTTTGATCTTCACCAGCCAAGCGCCGCCGTGCGGGTCTTCGTTTAAGAGTTGCGGAGCGTCGTTGAGAGCTTCATTCACTTCGGTGACTTCGCCGGAGATGGGCGCGTAAATATCGGAAACGGCTTTCACCGATTCCACCGAGCCAAGCGTTTTGCCCTGCTCCAGGCGCGTGCCGACCTTCGGGAGATCGACGTACACGATATCGCCCAACTCATGCTGCGCATGATCCGTGATGCCGATGGTAGCGACGCCATCGGCGGCGTTCACCCATTCGTGTTCTTTGGTGTAGAGAAAAGTTTCGGGATAGGTAGTCATTTCGATCTTTTGTAAAAGGGTGTGGGGACGACTACAGCCTCGACAGGTTGGTTGCGGACCATGACTTGAATCGGCTGGCCCGGCTCAACTTTATCGATGGGGAGGTAACAAAGGCCGATGTTCTTGCCGACCGTGGGGCCGGGCGAGCCGCTGGTGACCCATCCGGCGGGCTGATCCGAGATGGAAACTTCATAGCCATCGCGCCCGATGCCGCGCCCGGTCATTTCAAATCCGGCAAGCTTGCGGGTGAGCCCTTGAGTTTTCTGTTTGAGCAGGGCGCCGCGGCCGATGAAGTCGCCTTTGTCGAATTTCACGATCCAGCCCAGGTCGGCTTCAAGGGGCGAGATGGACGCGTGGATCTCATGACCGTAGAGCGCCATTTTCGATTCCAGGCGCAACGTGTTGCGCGCGCCCAGACCGCAGGGCTTGATGCCGAATTCTTCGCCCGCTTCAAGCAGCGCGTTCCAGACATGCGGGGCCTGAGTGGGTTCTACGTAGAGCTCAAAGCCATCTTCGCCCGTATAGCCAGTGCGAGCGATGCGGGCCGGAATGCCCCCGACCGGACCTTCTTCAAACCAGTAGTACTTGATTGGCGCCAGTTCGACGGGCGTGATCTTCTGCAGCGTTTCGAGCGCGCGCGGGCCCTGGACGGCGATCTGGGCATATTTGTCGCTTGCGAACTCGACGTTTGCGTCGAAATTCCTGCTCTTTTGCGCGGCTACGATGTGCTCGTAATCTTTCTCCTGGTTGGAGGCGTTCACGCAGATGAAGATGAATTCGTCCGCAACTTTGTGGACCAGGATATCGTCAACGAAGCCGCCGTGTTCGTAGAGCAGGCCGGAGTAGTGCGCTTGGCCGTGCTTCAGCTTCGCGACGTTGTTGGTGGTGACGTACTCAGTAAGCTGCTGCGCGTCGGGGCCGGTGATTTCAATTTCGCCCATGTGGCTGACATCGAACAGACCGACCGCGCGGCGAACGGTGTTGTGTTCCTCCACCAGGCCGGAGTACTGGACGGGCATCTCCCAGCCGCCGAAATCGACCATTTTCGCGCCGCTGGCGCGATGGACGGCATATAGAGGCGTGCGCTTCAGGAGGGGTTCGTCCATGGACAAGGCAAACTTTTATACTAGCGCGTTCTGCCAAACGGCTTTTCCGACAAAGAACGGTCCCATGGCTTCGATATAACGCGAAGTCTGCTTCGTTTTTCGCATGGCTTGGATACATGCAGAAAGCGGGAAAAGCTCTTTGCCGGTGAGGCCGATGACGAAGTCGTTATCGTTCTTGTCGAGGCCGAAGCAGGCGAGGCGGATATCGTTTGCGAATCCGGCCATACCGAAGGAGTGTCCGATGCGCCCGTGTTCGCTCAGAATGGGGCCCTGTTCTTCGGGCGTGAGTTGCGCGAACTCGCCTTTGCGGCGCAGCGGGTACCAGATGGCCCAGGGTTGCGTTGGGTCTGTTGCGGCGCGAATGGGTTTGTCGATGAGCCAGTCCTGCAGGTTGGGTTCGTGGCCGATCGCGTAGGTGCGTCCGAGCATGGAATATTCGGGCTTGGGGGTGAGGTTCGAAACAAGGGGGCGAACGCGATCGGTGAAGTGGTTGGGGTCGATGCTCCAAGTGAGCAGGGCGATTCCGCGGGGGTCATTCACATCGGCGTAGAGAACGCCAGGGAGGTTGGCGCGTTCAAGATCCGCAGCCAGAGCGTCAGTCTGAGTGACGTCGCCAAAGGCGAGCAGTTGCATGAAGAGGCGATTGTCGGAGAACGTAGGCTGGCCGTCGCGCACGCCTCCGCGTTCGCGCAGGTCTAAGAGTTCCATAGCTCCATGGTACGGAGAAATCGGGAACGTGAGGGGCACCTGAGCTTTTGAAAGTGCTCACCGAACACAATTCTCGACCACCATGCAATCCCCAACTGGGAGCAGTGACCGTCAGGGAACGTTTTTGACATGCGTTATCTCATCACTTTCACCTGCTACGGCAGCCATGTGCATGGCGACAGTCCGCTTTCCGTCGATGCCGGACACAATTTACCGGGCAGCCGGTTCGTGGATGTCGACGCTCGAAAGGCGGAAATCGCGCGGGAACGTATGCATCAGGAGCCGTATTTTCTTGATTGCAGACGGCGAGTTGTGGTGCTTCTTGCAATTCAGGAGACCTGTCGTTTTAGACAGCTGGGTGCTTTGGGCTGCACATGTCCGAACAAATCATGTGCATGTCGTTGCCGAAGCGGAAGTGCGGCCTGAGTTGTTGATGAATGCGTTTAAGTCGTATGCAAGCCGTGCTTTGAACCGGGCTGGGTTTGATTTTCCTGATCGGAAACGCTGGACGAAACATGGCAGCACGGTTTGGTTGTGGAGTGACCGGAGCGTGAGTGACGCTATGCGGTACGTGGCTTATGAGCAAGGGGAGGCCATGGCGTTGTTTTTAAGGGAGACAGAAAGGCGTTCCCTTACGGTCACTACTCCGAGTGAGGTGTGCGATGGAGTTGGGGTGTGCAGTGGGGTTGAGGTGCGCGATGGGGTTGGGGTGTGCGATGGAGTTGGGGAGTGCGTGGGGTTGGGGTTGCGATGGAGTTGGGGGGTGCGATGGAGCTGAGGGTTAGTCGCCCTATCGCTTTTTCCCTGGTCTTTCGCTGAGCGCTTGGTTTAACGCTTTCGCCGCCACCGGGGCCATCAGACGATAGCCCTTCGCATTCGGGTGCAGTGCGTCATCTGAGAGCTGAGGGTCCAGCATGCCGCCCTGTGAGAGCGGCGTGAAGTAATCGGCGTACACGTAGTTGTTGCGCAGGCAGAACTCCTGCATCCACTTGTTAACTTGCGCAATTTCAGACGGCGGGCGTTCCGTACGCCGTGCCTCGCCAATCGGCAAAAGACTCGCGAACACCGGGATGATGTTGTTGGCGCGGCACAGGTCCGCCATCATGGCCAGATTGTTCTGAATCGTGCGGGTGGGCGTGCCGCGAGCGATATCGTTGATGCCGCCCATCACGATCATCACGCGCGGGTGCAGATCGAGCACATCGGCTTTCATACGGCCCAGCATCTCGCCCGTTACCTGTCCGCTGATGCCGCGGTTGATGTAGTCCTTACCCGTAAAGTACTCGTTCAAGCGCCAGAAATCCGTAATGCTGTCGCCCATGAAAACCACACGGGTTTGGTTCGCGGAGGGAAGCGGCAGGCGGTCATTTGCTTCAGCGTAACGGCGCAGATTATCGCGGTCCGGGCTGCGCAACTGACGCTGATTTCGGTCCAGAAGTTCGCGAACCACGACGTCCAGGTGTTCGACGTCGTCGCGCAGTTCGACAAATTGCCGCCGCGGTGTTTCAGGAAGCGGGTAAGGCTTCGGCATCGCATCGGCCAAAGCCAGGTAAGCGCGGGCTTCCTGTAGAAATTCGTAATTCAGGGGCAGGTTGTTCGAAGAGGAATGCAGCTTCATTAAAGTCGCGCGAGAGTTTTCCGCAAGTACCGCGCTGGTTTTTGCCAGACCGGGAACGGCGGCCGCGGTCGACTCCATTAGCTGACTGATTCTCTCGGGAAGACTGGGCGCGGGCGTCTGCGAGGCTGCTTGAGCAAGAAGAAGAAAAGGAATGAGCATCAGGATTTCTCGTCTTTATCTAACCGCAACGTGATGGTCCCGATGGTGAACTGCAGCCGGATTTGAATCTGTACCGGAACGCGGCGCGCATCGTCGGTAAGCCAGACATGCAGATGGCCAGGGCGTTTAAAGAGGACGTCGTTGAACGCATAGACCTCGTAATCGATGCACTTGCGAGCCCCTAGCGGCGTCTTAATCTCCTCGCGCCGGTGCGACTCCACCTTGAGCATCACGGTCTTCTTGCCGTCACTTACCGGGATCGTCGTGCTCTTGCCGGGTTCGAGCGACAACGTGCGTAATTCATAAAGGCCGCCGATAATATCGTGAACACAGGCGGGAATTTCCGTTTCGTGCGTCACCACGGCATTGTTGGTCAGATCGCGTTCGCGGTAACTGGCCTTGTGCGTGGAGGCGTCGTAGACCACTTTTGTTTCGCGATTGCGGCCGGCTTCATGGGCGGTCATAAAGGATTGTTCGGCGCAAAGACTGCCCTTGTATTCGGACGTGTAGTCATCGTTGACATGGAACAATCTGGAAACCAAACCTGTCGATTCCAAATGGAGTTTCGCTTCCATCTCAGATCGTTTTTCCGAAGCGGGCGGCGGTCCCGACGAAAGCTTCGCCCTTCCAGCGGGCACCAAACGCCACTCCACGGCGTATTCCAGGGTCTCCTTCTGGCGTGTCTGCGCCTGAAGTAGGGCGGCCAGCAGCACCAAGGAGAGCAACGCTTTCGACATGAACAAGCAGTTTCTCACGTTACTGAGACGGATAGAGAAGCGAATTCGGTACTTTTTGCATGAGGAAGTGGCCAAGACGGTAGCCTAGGGTAGGAATGAAAGACCGGATTCGCAAACTGAACGAGATGCCGGAGCGGGCAGAAGCGCGCTATGTACTCTACTGGGCCCAGATGAACCGCCGCGTGCCTTCGAACCAGGCGCTGGAATATGCGGCGGAACAGGCCAACAGACTTGCGTTGCCACTGCTGGTGTACGAGGGCCTGGGAAACACTTACCAATACGCGAACGATCGGCTTCACACCTTCATCATCGAGGGCGTGCCCGATACGGAAAAGCGCTTGAAGGCCCGCGGCATTGGCTATGGTTTCTATCTGCGGCGGCGCAAGACAGACGCAAACAACATCCTTTACAAAGCCGCAGAACATGCGGCCCTGGTGGTGACCGATGACTACCCGGTGTTCATCGCGCCTATCCATAATGCGAGCGTTCCTCAGAAGATCGGCGTAGCGTTTTATGCGGTGGACGCCAGTTGCATCGTCCCCATGAGCCGTCATGAGAAGCGGAATTACGGCGCTTACACCATCCGGCCGCGGATCACCAAGATGCTGCCGGAATATTTGGCGCCGGTGGAGGAAGTGAAGCTTCAGCACAAGTGGAAGGAGGGGCATCCGGAGTGGCATGTCGAGGTAAGCGCGAAGAATGTGGCCGAGCTTGTGGCGAGTTGCGAAATCGACCACGGTGTGGCCCCTTCCTTGAGTTTTCGCGGCGGCCAAAGCGAGGCGGAACGGCTACTGGACCTGTTCCTTGAAGAACATTTGCGTACCTATGCGAAGGATCGCAATGAGCCAAGCAAACACGCGACTTCGCACATGAGCCCGTATCTGCATTTCGGAATGATCTCCAGCCTTCACATCGCCTTGCGCGCGAAGGATTACGCCGCGGAGCATCGCCTGGTTGCGAGTGAATATCTGGAGGAATTGATTGTCCGGCGCGAGTTGGCGTTCAACTTCGCGCGCTTCACCCCGGATGTGCAGAATTTGAGCGCGCTTCCCGATTGGTGCCGGCAGACGATGGCGAAGCACGCCCACGACAAGCGCGACCCCGTATTCACCCCCGAGCAGTTGGAGCGCGCAGAGACCTACGACCCGCTCTGGAACGCCACGCAGAAAGAAATGCTGCTCCGCGGCAAAGTTCATGGTTATTACCGAATGTACTGGGGCAAGAAGATTATTGAGTGGTCCGCTACTTACGAAGAGGCGCTCAAAACCATGATTTATCTCCACGACAGATATTGCCTGGACGGGCGCGATCCGAACACATATACAAACATTTTGTGGTGTTTCGGGTTACATGATCGTCCCTGGGGAGAGCGGCCGATTTTTGGAAGCTTGCGTTACATGAGTTTTGACGGAATGAAGCGGAAAACGAACATTGGCGCGTACATTGAAGAAGTTGCCGAGATGGAACGAACAGGGCGAGACCAAACAAAGCTATGAAGTGCATCGTTTCAGGGGGACGCGGCTTCATTGGCCGTCGCGTGGTGGAGACGCTGCTGCGTGACGGGCACTACGTCGCTGTGTGGAGCCGTGAGCCCAATCTGGAGACTCGCAACGCGGTGGGCGCGTTTTATTGGGACCCCTTGGGCGCAGAGCCGGCTGAGGAAAGTCTTACCCGCTATGATGCTGTGATTCATCTGGCAGGCGAGCCAGTGTCGCAGCGCTGGACGGCGGAGGCAAAGCAGAAAATCCGCGATAGCCGCGTGCTGGGCACCAAACGTCTGGTGGACGCGATCGCAAAGGTGGAGCATCGGCCGCAGGTTTTGGTGTGCGCGAGCGCGATTGGCTACTACGGGTCGCGTGGGGAAGAGCAGTTGGACGAGACTTCCTCGATGGGAACAGGATTCCTGGCGGAAGTGTGCCGCGATTGGGAAGCGGAAGCGGATCGCGCCGTGGACTTGGGGTTGCGCGTGGTAAAGCTTCGGATCGGAGTGGTTTTGGGAAAGGATGGCGGAGCACTGGCCGCGATGCTTCCGGTGTTCCGCTCGTACCTGGGAGGCCGCTTAGGATCGGGCCGGCAATGGATGAGCTGGATCCACGTTGACGACCTGGCCGCGATGGTGAAGTGGGCTGTGGAGGGCGAGGTTTCAGGTTTGGTAAACGGCGTAGCGCCGGAGCCGGCGCGCAACGCGGATTTCACGAAGGCTCTCGGAAAAGCGGTGGGCAAACCCGCGTTGTGGCATGTGCCGGCCGCTGTGCTTCACGTGGGGATGGGCGAAATGAGCGAGATGGTGCTCGGCAGCGCGAAGGTGGCGCCGAAGGTAGCGAGCAGTCTCGGATTTGAGTGGAAGGCGAGGAGTTTGGAAACGGCGCTCAAGGACTTACTGGCGAAATAGCGGTCAGGATTGACGGCAGACCAGCGCGAAGCGTTGGAACTAACGCTGGTTCGCCTTCAATGTTTTCTTCCGCAGCCGGATACTGCTGGGTGTAACTTCTACCAACTCATCTTCCCGAATAAACTCGATAGCCTGCTCAAGGCTCATCAGGCGCGGAGGAACCAGGCGCATTGCTTCATCCGCGCTGGAACTGCGCATATTGGTGAGCTTCTTTTCCTTTACGATATTCACGTCCAGGTCGGCGTTGCGAGCATTTTCGCCCACAATCATCCCTTCGTACACTTCGGTTCCCGGTGTGATGAAGATGTCGCCGCGCTCTTGCAGATTCCAGATCGCATTGCCTGTCGCTTTGCCCTCGCGATCGCTCACCAGAGAACCGGTGGGGCGCGAGGGGATATCGCCTTGCCATTCCGTGTACCCGTTGAACAAAGAGTTCATGATCGCCATGCCTCGGGTGTCGGTCATGATCTCACTGCGCAGGCCGATCAAGCCGCGCGAGGGGATGTCGAACTCCAGGCGCACGCGGCCGGAGCCGTGGTTCACCATCTTCGTCATCCTGCCTTTTCGCGAGCCCATCTTTTCCATGATTACGCCCAGGTTGCTCTCCGGACAATCGATGACCAGGAGTTCCACCGGCTCATGCATCTTGCCCTCGATGGTCTTCGTCACAATCTCCGGCTTGCCCACGCTCATCTCATGGCCTTCGCGCCGCATCATTTCAATCAAAATCGCGAGTTGAAGTTCACCGCGGCCCATCACCTTAAACGCGTCGGGACCCCCCGCATGCTCCACCCGGATGGAAACGTTCGTCAACAGTTCGCGATCCAGCCGGTCCTTCAGATTGCGGGATGTGACCAGCTTCCCTTCGCGTCCAACAAAAGGAGACGTGTTGATCGACATCGTCATCGCGATCGTCGGCTCATCGATTTGAATTGTCTTGAGCGCGTGCGGCGTCTCCGGATTCGTGATCGTCTCACCGATCGTAATGCCTTCAATTCCGGCAAGTGCCAGCATGTCGCCTGGGACGCCGATCGTCTCATCAACGCGTTTCAGGCCCTGGAACGAAAACATCTTCGTGATGCGCGTTTTTTGAAGCGAGCCATCCAGTTTCACGATGCCGACTTCATCATTCAGGCGCACCGTGCCCTCGAACACGCGCCCGATCGCCAGGCGCCCCAAATAGTCGCTGTAATCCAGATTTGCTACCAGAAGTTGCAGAGGGGCGGCCGCGTCACCAGTCGGAATCGGGATGTGTTTCAGAATCGCTTCAAATAGGGGCTCCAACGTCTCTGACGGATCTTCCAGCGTGTTCTTCGCGATGCCGGCGCGCCCGTTGGTATACATTACGGGAAAATCCAACTGGTCCTCGGTCGCATCAAGATCGATGAATAAGTCGTAGATCTCGTTCAGAACTTCCTGAATGCGCGCATCCGGCCGGTCGATTTTGTTGATCACCACGATTGGCTTCAGGTGCTGTTCGAGCGATTTCATGAGCACGTAACGCGTCTGCGGCAGCGGGCCTTCGCTCGCGTCCACCAGCAGCATCACGCCATCGACAATCTTCAGCGCGCGTTCCACTTCACCGCCGAAATCGCTATGGCCAGGCGTATCAACGATGTTGATCTTCACGCCTTTGAAACTCAGACCCGTGATCTTGGCGAGAATCGTAATGCCGCGCTCGCGCTCCAGGTCGTTTGAATCCATCATGCGGTCAGCGGTCTCTTCATTGGCTCGAAACAGGCCGGCTTGCTTGAGCATGGCGTCGACAAGCGTAGTCTTGCCGTGATCGACGTGGGCGATAATCGCGATATTGCGCGTAGTTGTAGTGCTCATGTTATGGCGGGAGGTTTTATTGTCCCATAGCTTGCTTACTTGCCAGGCGCGCCGGATAGATTCCCGCGACCACGGTTACCAACCAGACTGATCCCAAAGCCAACGCAAGCAATCGAACGGGAGGATGGAACTGGATGGTCCAACCGAAACTCTGCTGGTTTACGACATAGATCAATACATAACTCAGCGCGAACCCTAGCGCCAGGCCAAGTATGTCGGCCAGCAGGCCCATCAGGCCCGCTTCGATCAGAATCATGCCGCGAATCTGTTGTTTTGCGCCGCCTAAGTAACTCAGAAGCTTCAATTCCTCACGGCGTTCCAGAACCAAAGCCAAGAGCGAGTTTGCCGCTCCTAACATCGCCACCAGAATCGCTACCGCTTCAAGAGCATAGGTCACCGCAAATGTCCGGTCGAAGATCTCGATTGCTCCGGCGCGCAGCGTCTGATTGGGCGCAATATCGATCGCGTATTCGGCGGTGCGGTCGGCGGCTGCGCGCTTCACTGCATCTACGGATACTCCCGGCTTCAAGTAGATCGCCAGGTTCGTCGGTGCAAGCCCCGGCAGATAGCGCGTGAGCGTGGCGCGGTCTAGCAGCACGAAGCCGCGCTCGCTCGAATAGTCATAGTAGATGCCCGCAACGCGTAAGTCCGCTTCCTGGTCCCCTAGCCGGAGCTTGAACTCCGAACCTTGGTGAAGCCGGTGTTTACTGGCGAAAGCCTCCGTCACTAAGGCATTGTTCGAATTCTTCAATGAACGAATTGCCTGTTCCCGATCCTCACCGGGTAGAAAACGCTGGCGTCCATAACGGAGCAGAATGTCCGGATCGTCCGCGCCGAGCGATGCGTGTTGCCCTTCGAAGCGAATGTCGATCGCAGTAAAAGAATCGAGCGCTTCCACGCCGGGAATGTTGCGCAAGAGGGCGGGAACTTCGGCCGGCAGTGGCGGATACACACCGGCGACCGAAAGCCCGGATGAGCGAACGTAAAGGTCCGCGCGCAACTGGTTATCCAACCATGCGATCACGGTCTCGCGAAAGCTGCCGACCATAATGGCGACGCTCGCCATCATCGCGACAGCCGTCGCCAGGGCCGCAATCACCACTGAGGTTCGACGGAGCGAGGTGACCAGTGAGCGCCCGGCAAGCAGGCCCACGGCGGAAAAAAGGCCGCGCAACAAAGGCGAGAGCGCGGCGACGCCGCCCAACACCAGCGGAGGAGCTGCGAACGCCGCGGCGGAAATAAACAGGAGAACCGCAAAATACCCGAATAGGGGGCGGCCGCCCACCGACTCCTGCGCACTCGCTGCGGCGCCGAACAACAAGAAAACGAGCGAAGCCGCCAAATTACGGACTGTGTGGCTTCGAAACACTGTTTCGCGAGACCCGCGGCCCATGGCTTCCGTGGGAACCACAGCCATTGCCTCCATGGCGGGCGCGAGCGCGGCCAACCCCGAGATCACGATGCCCGTGAGCGCGGCTGAAATCGCTGTCGGCCAAGTCAGTGCAATCGCCGCGGGCCGGCTGGAGGCGTAAAGGGAGTTCACTGTGGCCGAAATCATTCCCACTAAACCTTCCGCCATTGCCCGCCCCAGCAATACGCCCGCCGCGCCCCCCGCCACACCGAACAGCAGCGCTTCGCACACGAAGAAACGGAACACGGTTGCGCGCGATGTCCCGATCGCGCGCAGGATGCCGATCTCCGGCCGCCGCCGCACGACGCTAACCGAAATCGTGTTGTAAATCAGAAACGCACCCACCACCAGCGAGATATAACTGAGCACGCGCAGATTCCAGCGGAATGCGCGCAGCATCCGTTGATTCTCCACCCCGCGGGTGCCCGGCTTGTCGATCAAAATGCCCGTGCCCACGGCGGCGCGAAGCGCGGCTTCTACTCTTCCAAAGTCTTCGTGCGGGCCAACAGTTATGTCGATGCGGTCCAGCTTTCCATAGCGAGCCAGAACACGCTGCGCTTCCGCGATATCGAGCACCAGAAACTCGGCCTCTTTCGCGGCCAGTAACGGAGCAACGGTGAAGGTAGCCAGCTCCGGCGGGAAGCTTCAGTGTGAGCGTTCCGCCCGAATGCACGCGAAGCCGTTTCGCCAGCGCCTCGGTCACGATGATGTTATCCGTGGTGGAATCAACGCCGTACAGAGTCGTGTAGATTTTTTGGGCGGTCATCACAGGAGTTTCGATCACGGGCGAAGCATGCAGGCTGAATGGCAGTTGCGCTACCACCGCCATCGCTCTTTCATCGAGGCCGCCGTTCGCCGAAAGCTGTAGATCTACTTTGCCGGTTAGAGTGGTCAACGACGATTCGAACGATCCCGACGCGGCATCGCCCGCCAACTCGATTCCGATGACCACGGCGACCCCGAGTGCTACGGCAATCAGCGTGAGGGCTGTCCGAAGCGGCTCTTCGAGAAGCGGCCGGACCACAATTCGCCAGAAAATTCGCAAACCGCTAAACAACCCTGCCGTCACGCATGTAGATACGATGCGACGCAATCGCCGCGGCTTCTTCAGAATGCGTGGCCATCAGGACGGCTGCCCCGAAATCACGCGCGGCGGCCTGAATCAACTCCAGAACTTGAGCGCCGCTTGCGGTATCGAGGTTGCCCGTGGGTTCATCGGCAATCAGCAGATGGGGACGATGCACCAGCGCGCGCGCTACCGCGACGCGCTGCATCTGTCCGCCCGAAAGCTGGTGCGGATACGAAAGCAGCTTATCCGGCAAGCCGACCCAATCCAGGCGCTCCCGCGCCGTTTTGCGCGCGTTCGGGGAGCCGGCCAGCAGCAGCGGCAACTCCACATTCTCGGCGGCGGTGAGCGTCGGCAATAATTGAAAAAACTGAAACACGAAGCCGATCTTCGTTCGACGCAAGTGGGTAAGCCGCGCATCCGTAAGAGCCGCCGTAGATTCGCCATCGATCCGCACCTCGCCGGAAGTCGCGAAATCCATCGCGCCCGAAAGATTCAGCAGAGTCGATTTGCCGCACCCGCTCGGACCGAGTAGCGCGGTTACTGTGCCGGCTTCGGCGTCGATGGAAACACCGTGCAAAGCCGTTAAGGGTTGCCCAACGGAGTTATAGGTCTTTGTGACATTGCGGATTTCCAGGCGGGCCAAACCTCAATTATCGCGAATCCTTATAGTCGCTCCGGGGTCGATGAGGCGCGCTTCCACGGCAAGCGGATCGCGAAGATCGCCGCGGCTTTGAAATCCGCGCGTGTCTAGCCATGTTTCGCGCTTAAGATGTTTGCATGCGCTTCGCTGTTCTGTTCTTGACTCTTACAGGCAGTCTTCTGGCCCAACTGCCCAAATCCCGGCCTGTTACTCCCACTGCCCCGCAGCCGCGAACTGCTCAGCCGCCCATTCAGCCGAAACCGGAAGAACTAGCGCAAGTGAAAAGAGAGACGGAGGAACTTGAAACCGCGGTCCATGCCCTGAAGGCGCGCCAAGCGGACGCAGTTCTGTTGGGCGACGTGGAAATTTACGCGAAGGCCGGACGCATGCTGATCGAATTCCCGGACCAGTTCTTTACGCAAAGAGGCATCGACCACGCCATTGAAGTTGTAAACACGGGCCTGGCGCGGGCGCGTGAACTGGAAGCGGGAACGCCCTCCTGGACAACAGGCAAGCGCCAGCTTCACGGCTACTATTCGGCTATTGATGGTTCGGTACAGCCCTATGGAATCACCCTTCCCGAAAACTACAATGCTCTCAAGCCGGCGCGCCTTTACGTCTGGATGCATGGGCGTGCGAACACCACCACTGAATCCGAGTTCCTCTTCAACTTTCCGAACGGCACCACCGGCAAGCCCGCCGTCGCGGACAACGGCCAAATCCAGCTGGACGTTTATGGGCGACTGAACAGCGCCGGCTACCACTGGGCGGGAGAGGCCGACATCTTCGAAGCCATTGCCGCAGTGAAAAAGCGCTTCCTGATCGACCCAAAACGAATCCTTCTGCGCGGCTTTTCCATGGGCGGCGAAGGTGCCTGGCACATCGCGCTCCATTATCCCGACCGGTTTGCGGCGGCGGAGATCGGCGCCGGGACATGGTCACGCCGGTCGGAGTTGCCGGGGTTGGAACCTTATCAAATGGCGGTGCTGCACATTTGGGAGAACATGCCGGAGTGGGCCGCGAATGTCTTCAATCTTCCGCTGGCCGGGCACGATGGCGACTCCGATACGCAGGTCCCTTCGTTGCCGCCGCCCCCTGCGGGCACGCCGAATCGCGGACAGTTGGAATCCTCTCTCCGAACCCGCGCGCAATTGGAGAAGGAGGGCTATAAATCCGTGGGAGCTCCCGATTTCCTGCATTCTGAAGGTACGCCCGCGATCTTTCTGATCTCGCAAAAGACGGGGCATGGCACCAGCCCGTTAGTTCGCGAACGCCTGGATGCGTTCTTGAAGGAGTGGGGCGACAAGGGGCAGACCTCACCCGAACACATACGCTTCGTTACCTGGACCACGCGCTACAACCGAGACTACTGGATCTCGGTGGATGGCCTGACTAAGACCTACGATCGCGCTGACGTGGATGCGGCCCGAAGCGAGGGTGGCAAGAGATACCAGATCGGCACGAAGAACGTGAGCCGGTTGGTGCTTCGCGAGACCGAGAAAGCTCAGCGCATCACTATCGATGGCGAGGCATTGAAAGTAAAAGGCGGTTCTGAGATTGCGCTTGAAAAGGAGGGCGGCCGATGGAAGGTCGCGCGCGGAAAGCCGGCGGGTCTGCATAAGACTCACGCGCTGCAAGGGTCCCATCGACGATGCGTTCCTTGATCCTTTCCTGCTGGTGCGTCCTACGGGAACCCCCTGGAACGTTGCCGTAAATCAGCAAGCTCTCCGAACCATGGACCGCTTCGACAGGCTTTGGGCGAAATATTTCCGCGGCCATCCCTTCGTGAAAGACGATAACCAAGTAACCGCTGAAGACATCGCGAAATATCACCTTGTCCTGTTCGGCGACCCGGGCAGCAACAGCCTGATCGCAAAGATGAACGGCAAACTGCCCGTGCAGTGGACAAAGGCGGAGCTCACTTTTCAAGGCCACAGTTATCCCGCGGCCGAAAGCTTCCCGGCTTTGATTTATCCGAATCCGTTGAACGCGTCGAAGTACGTAGTCCTGAACACCGGCCTGACGATCACGGAGCGTGAGTACAACGGCGACTACGGCATGCCGCAATGGGGAGACTACGCCATTGTCAAAGTGAAAGAAGGCTCAGACGTTCCGGATCTGCAACTCGCCGGACTCTTCGACGAGTTCTGGCGAGTTGCAAAGTAGCCAACGAAATTACCGGTTGAAAGACTTCACGCGGAAGAACGGCTTGGCTTTCTCGTCAGGGTCGGGCGGATAAGTATCGCTGGTCTTCGCCGGATCGTACCCGCGCCACAACCACACCATTTCTTCGGGCAACTCGGAATTTCCATGTGCGCCATTGTGCGTGCCGGTGCTCCAGCTCATGTGAAAGTCGTAATCACGAAATTTCAAGCTGTTGGCCATGTTGATGTTGTTTGAAGGCCAGCTCCCGAACGGATTCTCCAAATCCTCCGTGCCATCCGCCGACCAGACACGAATGGGGCGCTTCTCTTCCCGACGCACGCGATACGGATAGGTGTTGCCGCCATCGAACTCGCCCGGGTGGTTCTGCTGCAAATTCGCGAAACTGGCAATGCGCATCAGCACGCGGCTGAACTGGTCGGGATGAAACCACGCCATGCTGAATGCCGAAATCCCGCCCGAAGAATTTCCCGCCGCCGCGTGACTGTATCCATCGCGCCGCACGTTGTACTTCGCATACACCAGCGGCAGAATCTCCTCGTTGACAAAGCGCTCATACTTATCGCTCACGGTATCGTACTCAATGCTGCGCATGGCCTTGTCGCCGATCTTGCCCGGCGCGATCATCACCTGGATCATCACCGGGATTTTGCCCTGCGCGGTCAGATTATCGAATACATTGAGCGCGTTGGCCGCGCCGTTTCGGGTCGCTACGCCCTGCCCATCGTGCCAGACCATCAGCGCCGCGGCCTTTTGCGGGTCGTACTGAGCGGGAACGTAAATCCACCAGTCGGAAACCATGCCGTCGTAAAGCTTGCTGGTGTGCGTCATCTTCTCCGAAAGGGTCCCCTGAGGTACGCCGGCCTGCACATAGGATTCAGGCAGGTACGCAGGCAAATCGTTCTTACCGCCCATTCGTTGCCCATTCACCATGTAATAAAAGCTGTGCGAGGTTCCGGGGCGCAGCTTAGCCTGCATGAACCACGTTTGCCGGCCCGGCAAGGCTTGAAGAGTCCCGGCACGCACGTCGTCAATATAAAGATCGGGCGCGGAAGCGGCTTCCGTCGCGAACAGATAGTCGCCGCCATAACCGGCATTGGCAGTCCCATTCTTGATGGCTGCAGGCGTTAATGTCTCATTCAGCGCCATTGCAAAACCCGGATTTGCCGGGGTTCGCGCCAGGTTCAACAACTCCGGAATCGCCATCTTCTGGGCGGGCAATACCATGGCGGCAAACAACAGAATCGATACGCATTTCATGGGAGCTATTCTATTGCTTCTTGCTGCTCCGGTACAGCCTGTAGAGGGACCACGCGCTCCCCAGGATGGAAATTGCGACGACCGCTACAATCACTTGCTGTACCAAGGGTTGTTCCGCGTACTTTAGAATGCGAGGCCCAAACTGAATCGCAAGCAGCCCTTCGACGAGGAAACGCAGAAAGCGAAAAATAGCCACGATGGTCAGCAAACGTAGCCGCGGATATTGCAAAGCGGCCGCGACCACGACAACCGGGGTGAACGGAAAGCCCGGCGGCGCAATCGAGGCGACGCCGATTGCTACGCCGGCGCTTTTTTCCACGCGCGCCTGAATATATTTCAACCTGCGGGGGGATATGCGGTCCTTCAAGCCCGCTTCGCCCCCCTTCCGGCTTAACCAATCCGTCGTAAAACAACCGATTACCGACCCAGCCGCGCACATGGCCGCGTAATAAAGCATGTGGTCATGATGCCGCGCCGTCAACGCCACCATGAGCAGATCGAGCCCCAGCGGGATGAAGAGAAACGACGAATCCAAAATCCCGAGTAGCAGCAATCCGAACCCGCCCAGGGACGAGAAAAATGCCGCTAAGTGAAGAATGAGTGCTCTCAACAGCACTTCGCCCGGGCATACTTCGCCCGATGGCGCTCATCGGAAAAGAGTTTCCATTCTGCGCCGGAATGCGGACGCCCGGTTAGCGTCAGGTGCCGCTGGTAGGCGGTTTCGTCGCTCAGTTCGCGAAACAAATCGCGCAGGTACCGCCAGAATGTCATAAGCCCTCAGCCGATAGATGCGAAGCGATGAACGGAGTTTCTCTTGCTTCCCGCGTTTGCGCGCCTGAAAGTATCCGAGCCCACACACGGAGGGAATCGATCAGAATCACCGCCACCAGAATCAGAAACACGGCCGTCACCCCGGCATCCAGGCGGGCGTTGAACGCGCTCTGCCCGGCCGACATTCTCGCTTGCGCCAAAAAACCGATGCGCGGCAGCGGCGAAAAGATCTTCTGATAACCGGCGGTAAAGGTTACAGTCACCAGCCAGGCAAGCGGTCCCAGGGTGATCCAGCAGTACTTCCACCCATGCATGCGGATCAGGATCGTGGTGGCCAGGCAGAGCGCAATCGAAGCCAGGAGCTGGTTCGCAATCCCGAACAGCGGCCACAAAGTATTCACGCCGCCCAATGGGTCCAGCACGCCCGCAATCAGAAAATAGCCCCAGCCCATCACCACCAGCGCACTCGCCCCGATCACGCCCGGCATCCAACTGACGCGCCCCAACGGCTTGTAAATACTTCCCGCCAGATCCTGAAGCATGAAGCGCCCGACGCGTGTTCCGGCATCGATAATCGTCAGGATGAACAACGCTTCAAACATGATCGCGAAGTGATACCAGAAGGCCAGCACCGCATCGCCCCCTCCTGTAGCCGAAAAGATTTGCGCCATCCCAAGCGCCAGGGAAGGAGCGCCCCCCGTGCGGCTGAACAGGGTTGATTCTCCCACGCGATGCGCCAGCTCCGCCATCTGCGCCGTCGTCACGGGATACCCCCAGGCGCTAATTGTGGCTACCGCGGCATCGGCAGTCTTCCCCAGAATCGCTCCTGGTGAATTGACTGCGAAGTAGATTCCCGGGTTCAAGACGCAGGACGCGATCATTGCCATGATCGCCACAAAGCTTTCGAGCAGCATGGCGCCGTAAGCCACATGACGGGCGTGCGTCTCGCGGGCCAGCATTTTGGGAGTAGTGCCCGATGAAATCAGCGAGTGAAAGCCGGAAATTGCTCCGCAGGCAATGGTGATGAAGACAAAAGGAAAAACCTTGCCCGCGAAAACGGGTCCGGTGCCATCGATGAACCGTGTAAGCGCCGGCATCTGCAGCTGCGGATGGACCAGCAGGATACCAATTGCGAGCAGGAAGACAACGCCCAGCTTCACGAACGTGCTCAAGTAATCCCGCGGCGCCAACAGCAGCCAGACCGGAAGCGCACTCGCGCAAAAGCCGTAAATAATGATCGCGACCGCAATCCCGATCGCTGAAAACGTGAATGCGCCGGCATACGCGGAGCGCGAAATCCACTGGCCGCCGAAGATGCTCAGTAACACCAGCCCGAAGCCGATGGCCGAACACTCCAGAACTTTCCCTGGCCGAGCGAAGCGCAAGTACAAGCCCATAAAAAGCGCGACAGGCATGGTCGCCAGGATGGTGAACGCTCCCCAAGGGCTGCCCACCAGCGCGTTCACCACTACCAGACCCACCACGGCGAGAAGGATCATCATAATGAGCAGCACCGTCACCAGCGAGACGAAACCGCCCACCTTTCCGATCTCATCCCGAGCCATCGCGCCCAGCGATTTGCCATCCCGCCGCAGCGACGCAAACAGAATCACAAAATCCTGCACCGCGCCCCCCAGAACGCCCCCAGCAAGAATCCAGAGCGTCCCCGGCAGATAGCCAAACTGCGCCGCCAGCACCGGCCCCACCAGAGGCCCCGGTCCTGCGATCGCCGCGAAATGGTGGCCGAACACGATCCATTTGTTTGTCGGCTCGAAATCATGGCCATTGCGAAGCCGTTCCGAAGGCGTGGCGCGCCGGTCATCCAGCATCATCACCTTAGTCGCAATGAACTTTGAATAGAAGCGAAATCCGATCAGGTAGATACAGACCGCCGCCAGAATCAGCCAGATACTGTTAATTGGCTCTCCGCGATTCGTCGCGATCGCGCCCAGCCCAATCGCCGCGCCACAGGAGACGCCCACCCATAGCAGCGTCTTCATCGCGGAGCTTGCCGGAACAACGGCCGGCCCTTCGGATGCGACTCCCGCAATGCCTCGCCAATTACCAGCGCGGCCAGCATCCCGGCGACAATCGCGCCCACAATCATCCGCCCTCGGCGAAAACGCGGCGCGGCAGAAAGACTGATTCCGATTACGGGGGCGGGCCCACTCCGCCGGGGCCGGGCGAAAGTCTCTTCCGCGCCCACCGCGACAGGCATCTGTAACACGCGCCGCCGGTGCGGCCAGACCGCGCCTTCGCGATACTCCAACTCTTTCAGCAGGCCTACAATCACCACGGGCTCTTCGATTCGCGAAACCTCCCCCACGAACCGCCGCGGAATCGCGAGATGCTGTCCGGTGTGAGCGTGCGTCACCAGCACCTCAGGCCATGTCGCGCGCCTGAAGATCCACTCGTTGCGCTCTACGCCAACAATGGGTGGATAGAACGAGAACGGGCGATTGCCGAGCTGTTCCAAAGGTGTGGGCAAGGATGGGACGGCCATCTCTGTTGAGTAACATCATAGCGTAACCGCCGAGTGAGCGCCTTTGTTTACAGCGCATCCAAAGCCGAGGTATCCCTCACCTCCAACTCTGCTGGAAGCCTCTCCGGCGCCACTTCGTCAAACGCCTGAAAAAGCCGCAGTTTCGCCAGCGCATACCGGTCCCGCGCCGCAACCTCCGGTAACGGTACCCTGACGCGCAGCTGGTGCCGCAGCTCACCACTTGTCCAAATGAGGAACCGATAATCCCCGGGCGAGGCGTTCTCCAACTGATACTGATACTGAAAGCCGGTTTGAGCCGCATAGTTTTTCACCCGCCGTGCCCCTTGCGCAGGTTTAGGTTGAGGATTCCACCAGTCTTTCAGTTTGTGAAAAATCCGTAACATTTAAATGCAGCGGCCTGCCTGAAGCATCATGCCATACTGGAGTTCAAACCCTTCCTATGTCCGATTTGCACCCCCGGGAAATTGTTAGCGCCCATAGCCCGGATTCCGACGATGCCTTCATGTTTTATGGCCTCGCCACAAAGAAAATCCGCTCACCGAAAGTGAGCTTCAAACACGTCCTCTCCGATATTGAAACTTTAAATCAGAAAGCCGTAAACGGTGCCTATGACCTGACGGCAATTTCTTATCACGCCTATCCTTACGTGGCAGATAAGTACGTTCTCATGGCCTCCGGCAGCAGCATCGGCGACGGCTACGGGCCGATGCTGGTCGCGCTCCGCCCCATGGACCTTGAAGAGATTCGCGGTAAAAAAATCGCAATTCCCGGCAAACTAACCACCTCGTATCTGACTCTTAAGATTATGCAGCCCGATTTCGAGGCAGTGGTCACGCCGTTCGACCAAATCCTGGACGCCGTAAAGGAAGGCGCTGCCGATATCGGCCTGATCATTCATGAAGCCCAACTCACGTACAACAAGAGCGGGTTCCATAAGATCGTCGACCTCGGAAAGTGGTGGAAGACCAAATACGGCCTGCCTCTGCCGCTTGGCTGCAACGCACTTCTGCGCACTCTGCCGCCCGATATCCAGAGCGAGTGCTGCCGAATGATGAAGGAAAGCATTCAATACGCGCTCGATAATCACGACGAAGCATTGAGCTACGCCCTGCAATTTGCCCGCGATATGGACCCGCGTCTGGCTGAGAAGTTCGTCGGTATGTATGTCAATCACTACACCCTGGACGCGGGCAACATTATTCCGAAAGCCGCGCAGAAACTGCTCGATTTAGGTCATGAGGTAGGCTTGATTCCGAACCGGGTCCAAGTGGAGTTCGTACGGTAGGCCGCGTTTCCCTTACTTTTCTCCTGGTCGCAGTGTGGGCCGCGAGCGCGCAAACTACCCGCGAAATTCGTGCTCTCGCTAAGGATGGCTCTACCGCAATTCCTGAACTTACGGGGCTTTTACACAATTCTGATCTGAAAGTACGAACGGAAGTGGTAAAAGGCTTGATCGAGATCGGAGGGCCGAAATCGCTTGATCCGCTGATTGAGGCCACCCGTGATAACGATGAGCAAATCCAGATCCGCGCCGTCGATGGCCTGGTGAACTTTTACCTTCCCGGCTACGTGGCCATGGGTCTTACCGCGAATCTGAAGCGTGCCGGGTCCTCAATCAGGGAGCGCTTTGTTGACCGTAACGATCAGATCATCGATCCTTACGTAATTGTCCGGCCGGAAGTGATTGAAGCAATCGCCAAATTGGTGCGGGGCGGAAGCAGCATGGAGTCGCGCGCCGATGCGGCTCGCGCGATTGGAATTCTTCGCGGAAGGCAGGCTCTGCCCGAACTCTATGCCGGTCTCCGCTCCAGAGATTCGGACGTTCTTTACGAAAGCGTCATCGCCATCCAGAAGATTCGCGATCCGCAATCAGCGCCGCGCCTCCAATTTCTGCTTCGGGATCTCAATGAGCGCGTCCAGATCGCCGTCATCGAAGCTACGGGCATTCTGCAAAACCGTGCCGCCGTAGCGGACCTGCGAGGCGTCCTAGACACCAGTACCAAGCCCAAAGTTCGCCGCGCGGCATTAACCGCACTGGCGATGTTCCCGGAGGAAGCAAACCGGCCGCTCTATACACAAATGCTTCCCGACAAGGACGAAGGAATGCGTGCCGCCGCCGCAGAAGGCCTGGGCCGCCTTCGCAACCCTGCCGATATTCCGCTCTTGCAAAGATCCTACGACGCCGAAACGAAGCGCGCGCCGCAATTGGCCCTTGCTTTTGCGATGGTGCTCGATGGCAGAACCGAAACCACGGAGAACAGCCCGCTTCTAGTATTGGTGAACAGTCTGGGAAGCGCTCCTTATAAGAATGTCGCTAACGCCTACCTCACGGAATTGGCGCAAGATCCAGGGGTTCGCCTTCAACTCTATGGCCCGCTAGAAAGCGGCACTCGCGAGGCCAAAATTGGTTTGGCCCAAATTATAAGCGCCACGGGAGACTCCCAAGCCTTACCGCACTTGGAAAAAGTCAGCCGTGACGCTGATTCGCAGGTGGCCCAGGAAGGGCTCCGCGCCTTGAAAAATCTTCGGGCCGCTCGCGGCACTTCCGCGCCGTGAGACCTAGAAAACGCCGCTAGACCTTAGCTTCTTTAAATTCCACGTGTTTCCGAATGCGCGGATCGTACTTCATCAGCACCAGCTTTTCGGTCTTAGTCTTCGGGTTTTTCGTGGTCGTGTAGAAGGTGCCGGTACCGGCGCTTGAAACCAGCTTGATAATCGTGCGCATTGCTTAAAACTTCTCCCCGCGTTCCCGCATTTCGCGAACGACAGCATCCACGCCGAGCTTCGTGATGGTCTTGATTCCCTTCGCGCTTACCTTCAGTGTGACGAACCGATTCTCGCTCTCCATCCAAAACCGCTTGGTATGAAGATTCGGCTCAAACGTACGGCGCGTCTTATTGTTCGCGTGCGACACGCGATTGCCGGACATCGGCTTCTTTCCTGTAACCTGACAAACCTTGGCCATTTGCTTCCTGATCCTACTTTGTATTCTGTGTTGGTGGGCGAAACTACTTCTTCTTAACCTGTTTCTGCTGACCAACGCGGACCTTAAACATCGCGGTCTTCGCATCCTGAAACGCTTTATGATCGTGCCGGGCGACAGTGTCGGCCAGGTATGTTTCCACGCTGGCATCGCGGGGCAGCACAGCCATCACGGTGAAGCTATCGTTGCAGGTGGGGCAGAACGGCCGGAACCGTTTTACATTGGGAATTGCCATAACAGAAGTAGTTTAGCAAACTAGGCGTCTCGATGCCAGACCCGGCCGCGCGCTTAGCCTAGCTCACCGCCGCCACAACATTTTGGCGCTATTCTGTTTCTGTGCAGCACCTGTGGATTTCCAGTGGACACGATGTTCCGCAACTGCCGCAGGCCGTCACCAGAAATTCACAGAACGATCTTTGCAGAATCCACTTCTTTCTGTCTTACCGTTGTCAGGTCCCGGTATGACGACTTCTCCCACCGCACTCGCTCTTGAAAAAGGCCTCCCCGCCAATCTTGACGCCGAACGCTTCGTCCTCGGCTCCATTCTGCTTGACGATTCCTCATTCCTCGATGTTGCCGGCGTTCTTCAGCCCACCGATTTCGCGCTCGAAAAACATCGAAAAATCTACACCCGCATGGTCGAGCTCAACGAACGCTCCGAACGCATCGACCGCGTCACGCTCGCCAACGAACTCCTCCGCTTCAACGAACTCGAATCCGTCGATGGCCTCACCTACCTGGTTTCGCTCGATGACGGCCTGCCGCATATCCCGAATCTCGATAGCTATGTAAAAATCATTCGCGATAAAGCCGTTCTGCGCCGCATCATCACCGCCTCGCAGCAGACCATGAACCGCGCGCTGGTCGGCGAGGAAGACCCTACCCAAATTCTGGCCGGCGCGGAAGAAGCGCTGCTCAAGCTGGGCGATACCCAAATCGGCGCGGGCCTGAAAAGCCCTGGCGACATCATCAAGGATTACACCGGCGGCCTGAACGCCTTCCTCGATCCCAGCAAGCGCATTCGCGGCATCAGCACCGGCTTCACCAAGCTCGATGAAATGACCGGCGGCCTGCACGAAGGTGAACTGATCATTCTGGCCGCGCGCCCTTCCATGGGCAAGACCGCGTTCGCCATGAACATCGCGAGCCACGTGGCGACGAAACTCAACCAGAAGGTCGCCATCTTCTCGCTCGAAATGTCGGGAGAGAGCCTCCTCACCCGTATGCTGTGCGCCCAGGCCTATGTCGATAGCCAGCGCTTCCGCATGGGGTATCTCAACGCCGAAGAGCGCCGCAAGCTCACGCAAGCCAGCATGAAACTGGTGGATTCGCCGCTCTTTATCGACGACACTGCCGGAGTCCATCTGATGGACATGCATGCCAAGCTGCGGAGGCTACAAGGCGGCGATTCGAAACTGGGCCTGGTGATCGTCGATTACCTGCAACTCATGAGCGGCCGCGGCCGCTTCGAAAACCGCAACCAGGAAGTCAGCACCATTTCGCGGGGCTTGAAGTTGCTGGCGAAAGAACTGAAAGTCCCGATGCTGGTCCTTTCTCAGCTCAGCCGCGCCCCCGAAACCAGACAGGGCGATCACCGCCCCCAATTGAGTGACCTTCGCGAATCCGGCTCCATCGAACAAGATGCCGACCTGGTCGCTTTCATCTTCCGCGAAGAAGTCTACAAGCGCGACCGCGAGGATTTGCGCGGGTTAGCCGAACTGATCGTCGCCAAACAAAGAAACGGCCCGATCGGCAAAGTAGACCTGGTGTTCCTCCACGCCTTAACAAAATTTGAAAACCGCTCCGAAGACCTGGAAGGGACTCCCGAACCATAACGCTCCGAAGCCTGCGCGCGTCCGAATGCTGACTATCGCAGGCTGCAAGCCGATATAGACTAATACGCTGGTGCTGCTTCAACTTCAGGACATTCAGAAAAGCTACGGCGGTGTCAAAGCGCTCCGCTCCGGCAATCTCTCCGTAGCCGCGGGCGAAGTCCACCTCCTCTTAGGCGAAAACGGCGCGGGCAAATCTACGCTCATGAAAATCATCGCCGGTCTGGTTGAGCCCGATGCCGGCGCAATCCTCTGGAACGGCTCCCCCGTCCACCTGAAATCTCCCGCCGACGCCGCTCGTATCGGTGTGGCGATGGTCCATCAGGAGTCGCTCCTGGCTCCGCAACTCACCGTCGCCGAAAACATCTTTCTCGGCCGTGAACAGCGCCATCCACTCGGCTGGATCTCACGGCGCAAGGCGGTCGCGGAAGCCGCGCGGCTCATTGAACAACACAACTTCCCACTCAAAGCCGAAACGCTGGTCGAAAAACTCAGCCCTGCCGGCAAGCAGCTCGTCGAAATTTGCCGCGCCATCAGCTTCGGCTCCAGCCTCCTGATCTTCGACGAGCCCACCAGTTCCCTCTCCGGCGCCGAAACCGAAGAAGTGTTCCGAATCGTCCGCACCCTGCGCGAGCGCAAGATGGGCGTCATCTATATCACCCACCGCCTGGAAGAACTGCGCGCCATCGGCGACCGCGTCACCATCCTGCGCGATGGCGCAACGGTTCACACCGGCCCGCTTGCAGAAATCTCGACGCCCGAAATCATTTCGCACATGGTCGGGCGCCAAGTTGCCGCAACGTATTCGCGCGAAGCCCACACGCCCGGCGCGCCGGTTCTCGAAGCCACGAATCTTTCCGTCAAAGGTAAGCTCCACAAAATCTCGCTCACCTTGCGCGCGGGCGAAATCACAGGTATGGCCGGCCTGGTGGGCGCAGGCCGCACCGAACTCTGCCGCGCCCTCTTCGGGATCGATCCCTTAACGGAAGGCACGATCCGGATCGCGGGCCACCCCGTAAAACTCACTTCCCCGCGAGCCGCCGTCCGCGCCGGCATCGCGCTTGTCACCGAAGACCGCCAAATCACCGGGCTTGCTCTCCCGCTCCCCATCTCCGTAAACACCACGCTTGCCAACACGGAAGCCATCAGCCGCTTCAGCATCCTGAATCTCCAACGCCAGAACGCGACAGCCGCCGATTACATCACCCGTCTCCGCATCAAAGCTCAATCCCCCAAGCAGCCCGCCGGACGCCTCAGCGGCGGGAATCAGCAAAAAGTCGTTATCGCCAAGTGGCTCTTCCGCGAGCCCCGCGTGTTCCTGTTCGACGAACCCACCCGCGGCATCGACGTCGGCGCGAAAGTCGAAGTGTTCGACTTCCTCCACGAACTGGCAGGCCGCGGCGCAGCCATCCTGATGGTCAGCTCCGAAATTCCTGAACTCCTTCAAGTCGCCGACCGCATCTTGGTGATGTCCCAAGGCCGCATCGCAGGTGAGCTTCCCGGAGGCACCACTCCCCAAGCCATTATGTCGCTCGCTACCTCCACCTCCGCTCAGGAGTTCGCCGCTTGAAGCGCCTTCAGCGCCTGCTCCCGTTCCTCACGCTCTTCATTCTCTTCGTCGCGCTGATCATCGCCTCACCGCATTTCCTCACCGCAACCAATCTTTCGAGCGTCGTCCGGCAAACGGCCGTGATCAACATCATGGCGCTCGGCATGACCGTCATCATCATCTCGGGCGGCATCGATCTTTCCGTCGGCTCCATCTTGGGCCTTGGTGGTCTGACCGGCGCGATGGCGATGGAAAGCGGCACGCCGATCCTGCTCTCCGTCCTGATCGGAATCGCAACCGGCCTCGCGTGCGGCTTCCTGAACGGATTCCTGATCACGCGGCTCAAGATCGCGCCGTTCATCGTCACTCTGGGCACGCTCGGTATTTACCGCGGCACGGCGCTGATCATTTCGAACGGCCTTCCGGTCCATAAGCTTCCGCCCGGTTTCTCTGCGCTGGGCGAAGGCAGCATCGCGGGCGTGCCTTATGTCCTCCTGCTGCTTCTCCTCTGCGCTGTTGCGGTCCACATTCTCCTGGAACACACGCGCCTCGGCCGGTATGCCTTCGCTATTGGAAGCAGTCCCGCCGCTGCCTTGTACGCCGGCATTCCCGTCGCGTTTCACACCACGGCTGTCTACGCCATCGGCGGCCTGCTTACCGGTCTTGCCGGAATGATTGAGGCCTCGCGCCTGATGACCGGGCAGCCCACCGCCGGACAGGGCTATGAACTGCAGGCGATCGCGGCTGTCGTGATCGGCGGCGGCAGCTTGCGGGGCGGGGAAGGCAGCGTCGTCGGCACGCTGGTCGGCGCGTTCATCATGGGCCTGCTCTCGAACGGCAGTGATTTGCTGGGTATCTCGAATTACGTTCAACAGGTTGTGATTGGAGCGGTGATCATTCTTGCGGTCGCTGTGGACGAACTCCGCAAGCGTCGCGTGACATAGCTGGTGGACTCTTGTTAAAACCTTCCCGCCGAATTCCGTTCAGCCGTTTTATGGATCGCGCCCTCTACCATCCCCGAACTGGCTATTACTCCCGGCCCCCCGAATTCACCTTTGGCAAACGCGGCGACTTCTTCACCGCCTCACAACTCCAACCCACCTTCGGCCACCTGATCGACGCTATACTCCCCGAAGGTCCGGTCCTCGAACTCGGCCCCGGCCGTGGCGAGATGCGCCAGGCGCTTTCCGCCCGAGGTTACCAGGCGGTAACTCACGGTCAATCACTGCCCGCTCAATGGAGCGGAAACATCTTCGCCAATGAATTTTTCGATGCTCTCCCTGTGCGCGCAGGCATCCGTCAAGGCGCCGAACTTCGTGAACTCATGGTTCATCGCAAGGCATCTACTTATACCTGGGAGGTAGGTGCAGTCCTCTCCCCCAGCGATCGTGCTTATGTGGAACGATACATGCCTAAGTTTGCCTGAGGGTGCCAGGTTTGAGATTGCGGAACGCGCTGTCGATACCGTTCGTCTTCTCAACGAGTGCCTTTCCGAAGGAACCGTCATGATCGTCGATTACGGCTGGACGGGCGCTGAGTACCTTCGCTTCCCGGAAGGAACGCTGATGAGCTACCGCCGCCACAGCGCTGTTTCCGATGTACTCGCCGATCCGGGGTTTCAGGACATCACCGCTCACGTTGCTTTCCCCGCGCTTATCGATGCGGCGCGCGAATGCGGCTTCACCAACATCCGTCTGGAGCCACTCGCGCAAACTCTGCTCATGGCGCTTCAGCGCCGGCCTCTCCCTGCCGCCGACTCGGACGAAAGTTTGCGCGTTCAATCTCAGTTGAAGACCCTACTGTTCGGCATGGGCGAATCGTTCCGCACCTTATGGCTTTCAAAATCGCCTGCCACAAACTAAAAAAGGCCCCGGTTGCCCGGAGCCTTATGTTGTGTTTATCATCCCTATCGGGACGCGGCTGCTACTTCTTTTTCTTAGGAGCAGCTTTCTTTTTCGCGGGCGCTTTCTTCGTTGCGTTCTTCATCGATGTGATTCTCCCTAACTTTAAATTTGCGATTCGAAAATCGCAATGTGATTCATATATAAGGTTGTTCGAAAAAATTGTCAAGGAAAAAATGCATCATGGCTCACTCATTTTCTGTTAAAACGAAGTTCATCGAAAATGTTTGGGTCGTCTTCGCGCCCTTCTTGCTGATTTCCGCCACGGCAGCCGCCTCTTCCGAGGCTCCGAACGGGCGCGATCTCGTCGAAAAATCTCTTGCGGCCGGCGAGCGCAATGAGGTGCGTGTGCGCTCCTACGTGAGCCGCTCGCAATCCGATCTCAAACAGTTTGCACCGGACGGCTCCACAAAGTCGGAAGAGGTAAAGACGTTTGATGATGTCGTTGTCGAAGGCTTTCACCTTCGCTCTCTTGTCGCGAAGGATGGCAAGCCGTTAGGCGCGCCCGAGCTAAAGAAAGAACAAGCGCGCATTGCCCGCCTGGTTGCCCAGAGAAAATCTGAGACGCCGCAGGCCCGCGACAAACGCCTTGCGGAAGTCCGGGACAAGATCGAGAAGGACCACCGCTTCACGCACGAACTTCTTAGCGCTTTCGATTTTCACGTGGTCGGCCAAGAGTCGCTTGAAGGCCGCAAAGCCTGGGTCCTCGATGCCGAACCTCATCCAGGCTATGTGCCGAAAGAGTTGAAGGCGCAGATGTTCCCGCATATTCGCGGCCGAATCTGGATCGATCAGGAAGATTTTCTCTGGGCCAAAGCCGAAGCGAACGTCGTTGACGCATTCAGCCTGGGCTTCTCGGTAATCGCAAAAATCAATCCGGGAGGACATCTCTCGCTGTTGCAGATTCGTCAGCCCGATGGAACCTGGGTGGTCTCGAAGGTTGCTTTCAAAGGAAGCGGACGAATCGCGCTCGTGAAGCGTTTCTCCGTTGAGAGCGTCACCACCTCCAGCAACTTCCGCAAAGTCGCGCCGGACCGCCGCATCGTCGAAATCAAGGAAGACTTCTGATCCCGTTAGCCCTGCTCTTGTGCGTCTCCTTTGCCGAGGCCGATCGCGAACTCGCTCTCCGTTTGAAGCGCCGCGACCCGAAAGCGATGGCCGACCTATATGATCGTTTCGGGCGCACCGCCTATTCCGTAATCTTTACTATCGTCAGGGACACCGGAGTTGCCGAAGATTTAGTGCAGGAAACTTTCCTGCGTGTCTGGAACCGAATGAACGCCTTCGATGCGGAACGCGGCGCGCTCGGCTCATGGCTGCTTACCATTGCGCGCAACCGCGCGATCGACTACATTCGTTCCGCCAGTTCCCGCGCCGCCCGCAACAGTTTCGAGATTGAAGAGCGGGAGCATCCCTCGTTGTTTGCCGATGCCGAACAGGAAATCGTCGCTGCGGACCAGGCGAAGCGAATCCGTTCCGCCCTCAATTCACTCCCGCCCAAACACAAGCGCGTCATCGAACTGGCTTACTACCAGGGTATGAGCCAGACGGAAATGGCCGAACACTTGAACGAGCCCTTGGGCACGGTGAAGACTTGGGCCAGAAGCGCGCTCAAGCTCCTGCGGGAAGAGCTGGATCGCCGCTAACCCCTGTCCGGCTTGTGAACCTTGAGGGCCAGGGAGACGCCCTCACTTTGTATGGAACCCAATCCCCCCCGAATGCGACAATACTCCTATGCGGTACGCTGCGGCGCTGGTCGCGTCCACTCTCGCCTTCGCGCAATCCACCGTGCCGGTCGAGAAGTTAGTCGAGTTCGTGCGCTCCTCCATCTCTCTTAAGTACCCGGATAAACAGGTAGCCGCCCAACTGCACAACTTTCATCTTTCTGAAAAGCTGGACGACACCAAAATCGAAATGCTGCAAGGCGAGGGCGCGGGTCCGAAAACCGTAGCCGCGCTCAAAGAACTCGGCGCCGCTTCACAATCCCTCAAGGCAGCCGAACCGCCGCCACCCCCGCCCGTGCGCCGATCCATCCCCCCGCCCAGCTACGCGGACCAGCAAGCCGTAATCGATAAGATGCGCGAGTACGCGCTCAACTACTCGAATTCGCTTCCCAACTTCGTCTGCAAGCAGGTTACCCGGCGCTATTACGATCCGCAGGGCCATGAAAACTGGCGCACCTCCGACACGATCGTCAGTAAACTCAGCTATTCGGAGCAGCAGGAAAAGTACGACGTGATTCTGGCCAACGGAGCGCCCGTCTTAAATAAGGACATGCACAGCTTCGGAGGTACGACGTCCACCGGCGAATTCGGCAGCTTGCTGAAGTACATCTTCGATCCTAAATCCGACGCCGAATTTCATTGGGACCGCTGGGGCCGCATTCGCAATCGCGTGACCCACGTCTTCAATTTCAGTGTCGATCAGGCTCATTCGTCCTGGGGCATCATGGATGGCGAGACCAAGAGAAGCGTGACTCCCGCCTATAACGGTCAAATTTACGTTGACCGCGAATCGAATCAGGTGGTCCGCATCTTCATGCAGAGCGTGGACATTCCTTCCGATTTCCCGATCCAGCTCGCGCAAACCACCCTCGACTACGATTTCATCAAGCTTAGCGATCAACAGTTCCTCCTGCCCCTCAAAGCGCAAGTTCGTCTGGATCGCGGCCACTACGAAACCAAGAACGACGTGGAATTCCGCTCCTATCAGAAGTTCTCCGCCGAAGCCGTTATCACTTTCGATACGCCTGACGCTCTTCCTGACGAAAAAAGTCCCGCTGCTCCCAAGCCGCCGAAGTAATGTCGCTGGAGCTGAGATCGGTATCGAAATCGTTCCCAAGCCACACCGCAGTCCAAGACCTCTCCTTCACGCTACAGCCCGGCGAATTCTTCTCCCTCGTCGGACCGTCGGGCTGCGGCAAAACCACCACGCTGCGCATGATCGCGGGCTTCGAACAACCCACCACGGGCGAAATCTTCCTCAACGGGCAATGTCTTAACAATTGCGAACCGCGGCACCGAAATGTTTCGACTGTCTTCCAAAGCTATGCTCTGTTCCCCCATCTCACGGTCGAAGAGAACGTAGCCTTCGGACTCCGCCGAAAAGGCATCCGCGATTGCGCTGTTCCAGTCGCCGAAGCACTGCGCACCGTGCATCTATCGGGCAAAGAAAAACGCAAGCCCGCAGAACTTTCCGGCGGCGAACGCCAGCGCGTGGCTCTCGCGCGTTCTCTCATCCTCCGTCCCGAAGTCCTGCTGCTCGATGAGCCCTTGGCCGCGCTGGACCCCCAACTGCGCCGGCAGGTACGCGCCGAACTGAAAACTCTGCAGCGCAACGCCGGCATCGCCTTCCTCTTCGTCACGCACGATCAGGAGGAGGCGCTCTCGCTCTCAGACCGCATCGGTGTCATGAACGCCGGGCGGCTGGAACAAATTGCCTCCCCGGAGGAAGCTTATCGGCGTCCGGCCTCACGCTTTGTCGCTTCGTTCCTTGGCGAACTGAACACCATCGGCGGCGCCGACATCCGCCCGGAAGCCACGCGAATCGAAAGCACCCCCACCGGCCAATCCATAGAATGCCGGGTCTTGCATGCAACTTTCTTGGGCCACTTCGTGCGCGTGACTGCCGAATCCCAATACGGCGTCGTCACCGCGCAACTCAACCCGCATCAACCGGCGTTTCACCCTGGCCAGACAGCCTATCTTCACTGGGACCCAGCCGACGAACTATGACACTCCGCCGCTGGTTCCTTCTTCCCGCCCGAGCCACGCAGGTGCTTTGCTTCGCCATCCCCATGATGATCGTGGTCCTCTTAAGCCTGCTCACTCGCGGCGACTACGGCGGTGCTGAACACCCGTGGACCCTCGAAAGCTACACGCGCCTCCTCGATCCCCTCTATCTCGCCATTCTCTGGCGATCCCTTTGGATGGCGACAGCCGCCACCGCAATCTCGCTTCTGCTGGGGTTTCCGCTGGCGCTCTTCATCTCAAGAGCAACTCGGTACCGTAACCTGCTCCTGCAACTCGTAATTCTTCCCTTCTGGACCAGCTTTCTGATCCGGACCTACGCCTGGATCTTTCTGCTGCGCGACACTGGCCTGATCAATACCGCGCTCCAACGGATCGGCTTAACGCACCACCCGCTCCCGCTTCTTTATAATGACGGCGCCGTGCTGCTCGGGTTGGTCTATGGCTATCTGCCGTTTATGGTGCTGCCCCTGTATGCCGCGCTCGAGCGCATCGATCCAGCGCTCGAAGAGGCTGCGGCTGATTTAGGCGCAGGCCCGCTGGCAATCGTCGCGCAAGTGATTGTCCCGCTAGCCAAGCCAGGCATCATAGCGGGGTCCATCCTGGTCTTCGTCCCCGCACTCGGCGCGTATCTTACCCCGGATTTGATGGGGGGAGGAAGAACTGTGATGATCGGCAATTTGATCCAAAACCAATTCACCACCGCGAGAGATTGGCCCTTCGGCGCAGCGCTCTCTTTGGCGTTAATGGCGCTCACGGCAATCCTGCTAACGCTCTACAAACGACTACCTGATTTTGAAGAGTGACCGCAAGCAACGCTCGAATCACGGTTCCACCGGTACGATCGCGGGCCGGTTGAACAAACACCCGCCATCCCCGATGATCAGCAAGCTCATTGCTCCGCAATAAGGTCCGCCATGCCCGGTAATCAGCCCCAGGCCCCGAGCATCAGCGGGTACTTCAAACACCCGCGACGTGGTGACTTGCTCTCCAGGCCCCAGAAGAACAGTTAAGGGAGTTTCGGACGGATTCGTGCGGGCCGGATAACGGTGTCCCTGCTCATCGAGCAGATAGATCCACGCCCCGTTAGCTCGCTGAGAGATGCCCCGGGCAGTGCTGTAAATTCGGAACTCAACATCGTAAGCGATGGTCCGTCCCAGAGGCGTACGGTGGATGTTTTCCACCTGAATGCACCAATCATCAAAGCACCAGGGCGCGCCAACAGCTATCCTGCGCTGAGGCGTCCAGTAATCCATGGCCAAAGCCGCAACGAAATAGAGCAACACGCAGGTGGCCCAGACGCGGAAGATGCGGAGCGCGACCCCGCCGCGTCCGCGCAACGCGAAGATTACAACCGTAACCAAAGTGGCTACGCTTGCGACAAAACAGGCGAGAAAAACCAGATCGAAAATCTTCATAGCGGGGCGAAGATAGAGAAACAGGTTCTCATGAAAGCAGAATTCTACGGTGTCGCGCCTCTCCTACAGGTTTATGATATGCCCCAAGCCGTCAGGTTCTACCGTGACTTACTCGGTTTTGAGCTCATCAATCAGTCGCGTGAGGGCGAGCAGTTCGATTGGTGTCTGCTCTCTCGCGGAGGCGCCGAAATCATGCTGAACACCCTGTACGAAGCAGACCTCCGGCCGCCGAGACCGGACGCACTTCGGACAGCCGCTCACGCGGACACCAGCCTATACTTCGCCTGCCGCGAACTTAGATGCTGCCTACGAACACCTGAAAACTCACGACATTGCTCTAGAGCCGCCAAGCGTAGCGGCATACGGGATGAGGCAACTCTCGTTCCGCGATCCGGACGGGTACAGCCTCTGCTTCCAATGGCCCGCTAATGAACACTGGGCTCAGCAATGGCGCAGCCGCTACGGTTTTGACGTTTAAGCGACCGCCATGGTCAAACCAAAGTTAGCCCGCTGACGTGCGAACCAAACTCCCTTCACTCCTGGGCCTCTATGCCACCCTGTCCTATACCTTTCTTCACGTTCCCCTGCTCATCCTGATCGTCTTCAGCTTCAATAGCTCCCGCTTCTCCCTCTGGGAAGGCTTTTCCCTCCACTGGTACCGTGCCATGGTCCAAGACCCTGCACTTGCCGAAGCTACCCGTAACAGCATTGCCATTGCTCTTGCCAGCTCCGCGCTCGCTACCGCCATTGGCACGCTCGCCGCTTACGCCATGTGGAAGCGAAAAGCTCCGCTGCTCGAAGGCTCCCTTTACCTCACGCTAATCACGCCCGAGATTGTCACCGGCATCTCTTTACTCGCTCTCTTTCAATGGCTTTTCCGATATCTCCCCTTTCGACTCGGCCTCGCCACGGTCATCCTCGCCCATGTCGCGTTCTCCATTGCCTACGTCACGGTTGTCGTCTCTTCGCGACTTCGCGGAATGGATCGTTCCCTGGAAGAAGCCGCGCTCGACCTCGGCGCAGGCGAATGGCAAGCTTTCCGCTGCGTTACGCTGCCGATGCTTGCCCCCGCGATTGCGGCCGCCGCGCTCCTCTCGCTGGTCGTCTCCTTCGACGACTACGTGATCACCAGCATGGTCGCGGGCGTTGATTCCGAAACCCTCCCGATGGTTGTCTACGCCATGGCGCGAAGGGGGGTCAACCCGGTCTTAAACGCCGTCTCTTCCCTCACGGTCGTTGTGTTCGGCACCTTGATTCTGCTCTCGGAACGATTTCGCTCAGGGGAAGGCTATATTCGAACTAGCCGGAAAACCAAATGAAACGCCGCCATTTCTTCCTGGGTTCGTTTTTCCCTGCTGCACTGTGCACAACAGCCTGCACGATGGACCGCCGCCCTCGGCTGAACGTTTTCAATTGGTCCAGCTACATCGCCGCTGGCACAATCCCCGCCTTTGAGCACGAATATCAGGTTCGCGTCCGCTACCAGGTCTATGAAAGTAATGAGGAAATGCTCGCCAAGGTGATGACGGGCAATTCCGGCTGGGATGTTGTGTTCCCCACGCACAACCGCATTCAGCCCATGGTCGCCGCCGGCCTCCTCGCCCCTCTTGTGCACTCGAGAATGAAGAACGTGCACAATCTGGCACAGCAGTTTCAGTCTCCGCCGTGGGACCCCTCGCTGGCGCACTGTATCCCTTACATGTGGAACGGAACAGGCATTGTTTACAACCGCCGAATCGAACCCGCTCCCACCCGCTGGTCCGACCTCTGGAGTCCTCGCTGGCAAAACCGCGTCACCATGCTGGACGATCCCGAAGACGTCCTCGGCGCCTGCCTTAAGAAACTCCATCTCCCCTTCGACTCCACCGATCCCGCCGACCTCGCCCGCGCCAAACAGGAAGCCGTCGCCCAGAAGCCCAAAATCCGCGCCTATCTGAATGCCGAAGTTCGTGACCAGTTAGTCTCAGGCGATGTCCTTGCTGCCCAAGCCTGGTCCACCACCGCGCAGCAAGCCATAGGAGCCACGAAAGACCTCGCCTTCGTTTATCCAGAAGAAGGTTTCCCACTCTACGCCGATAACGCGGTCATCCTCCGGGAATCCACTCGCGCCGAACTAGCCCAGGAATTCCTCGATTACCTGCTTCGCCCGGAAGTGGCTGCCGCCAACGCGAGGGGGGCTGAAACCGCCACGGCCAACGAAGCCGCCAGAATGCTCCTCCCCATGGAAATGCGTGAGAGTGCCACGCTGTACCCTGATGCGGCAACAAGACAACGAGCCATCTGGCCCAAAGCGCTTCCCGGACCGGCCATGCGCCTCCGCGACCGCATTTGGACCGAAATCAAAGCCGCCTAAACGCTTACTATCAGGCAACGCCGTTCTAAACTAAACCATGCGCGTCCTCTTCGCAATCCTTACCCTGACATCACTCCAAGCTGCCACGATGTTCCCGCCCGTGCGCGCCACCCATGAAATGGCCGGTGCCGGCAACAGCATGGAAGTCGAAGCCGGATTCCGCATTCTCCAGCAAGGCGGCAACGCAGTTGATGCAGGCGTTGCCAGCGTCTTAGCGGCGGCTGTTACCGAACAAGACCACTTCGGCCTAGGCGGCGAAATGCCGGTCATCATCAAAATGGCTGGCGCCCCCCGATTGTGATCAGCGGCGTAGGGCCTGCGCCCGCCAAAGCCACGGTCGCTTTTTACAACGCTCGCAAACCTGAGAAATGGGAGGAAGGTTCGAAAGAGAAGCTGGCCCCCATCCCCGCGCAAGGAATCCTGGCCGCCACCATCCCCGGCGTTTTCGATGGCCTTATGCTCGCGCTGGAGCGCTATGGCACCATGAGTTTCGCCCAGGTGGTCCAACCCGCGCTCGAACGTGCCGACGGCTTCCCGCTTCCCGAAATCTTCTCCCAATTCATCCGCACCAACGAAGCCCTGCTTCGCCTCTGGCCCGTCTCAACCGCCTTCTTCCTCCCGAACAATCGCGTTCCGATGCCCGGCGAAGTCATGCACTTGCCAGATCTCGCCCGCAGCCTGCGCGAACTCGCCTCCGCCGAGAAGAAAGCCCACGGCAAGCGCGAAAAGAAGATCGAAGCTGTGCGCGACTACTTCTACCGGGGTCCCCTTGCCCATCGCATGGCCGCGTTCTCCGAAGCGAACGGCGGGCTCATCTCTTATGACGATCTTGCCAAATACCATGCCGAAATCGACACCCCGCGCACCACGACCTATCGCGGCTACGAAATCGTCAAGCCCGGCTTCTGGACCCAGGGCCCGGTGATGCTCGAAGCCCTCAACATCCTGGAAGCCTATGATCTGAAAGCCATGGGCCACAATAGCCCCGCCTATCTCCACACCGTTGTCGAGACTGTCAAGCTCGCCTTCGCCGACCGCGACCGCTACTATGGCGACCCGAAATTTTCAAAGATCCCTGAAGAGACGCTGCTCTCAAAGAACTACGCCGCCGAACGCCGCAAGCTGATCGATCCCTCTCAAGCTTCCATGGAGTCGCGCCCCGGCACATTCGCTCCGGCTCTTCCCCCAAATTCCATCAGCAGCCCGACCGCCGGTGCCCAAGACACCACCTGCGTCGATGTGGTCGATCGCCAAGGCAACGTTTTCTCCGCCACCCCCTCCGGCGCATGGCTCCCCTCGGTGATCGCGGGTGACACCGGTATTCCTTTCGGCACCAGACTTCAATCGATGGTGACGACACCCGGACACCCAAACATGCTCGAAGGCGGCAAGCGCCCGCGCGTGACACTGAGCCCGACGCTCGTGATGAAAGACGGCAAGCCGCTCATCGCGATGTCCACCCCCGGCGGCGATAACCAGGATCAGGCGCTCCTCCAAGTCCTGCTCAACCTGATCGAGTTCAATATGACTCCGCAGGAAGCCGTGGAAGCACCGCGATTTCAAACCGAGCACTTCTATGCATCATTCGCCAACCACGAGTTCGTTCCCGGCAAACTGAATCTTGAACTCCGGATCCCGAAAGCCACCATTGAAAGCCTTTCCGCGCTCGGTCACAAAGTCAACGTAACCGGAGAATGGAGCAACATGTCCGCACCCGTAGTCATCAAAATCGGCGACCACGTCCTGGAAGGCGCAGCCGACCCGCGCCGGGGCCGCTTTATTTTCGGGAACTGAGCCACTCGATCATTTGGTCGAGCGCTTTCCCGCGATGGCTTACCGAATGCTTTCGTTCCGACGGCACTTGGGCCAACGAGCACGCGAACGGCGGATAGTAAAACAGCGGGTCATACCCGAAGCCGCCGTCACCTTGGGGCTCGGTGAGAATCTCGCCTTCCACCTCGCCGCGAAAGGTCTTCACCAACTCACCCGCTTCCGCCAAGGCAATTACAGAGACAAACCGCGCGCCCCGATTCGCGACTCCTTCCAACTCCCGCAACACCCGCGCGTTGTTCGCAGCATCGTTCCCCGCATACCGCGCCGAATAGATCCCCGGAGCGCCGCTTAAGGCGTCCACTTCCAGGCCGGAATCGTCTGCGAACAACAAACCCGGAGCAAACCGGCTGTAGTAAATCGCCTTCTGCGCCGCGTTCTCTTCAAATGTCGCGCCCGTTTCCTCCGGAGCTGCAATTCCCGTCAGCGCGCGAATCTCAAACTCTGGCCCGGCGGCAAACTGAAACTCCCGCAGCTTGCCCGGGTTTCCCGTGGCGCAATACAAAGTCACGGAATTGCCACTAATCCGCGTTGCACCGCCACCAACTCCGCGATGCCGCCCTTCGCGAGGCGGGTCAACTCCGCCATCTGGTCGTCGTCAAACGCCTCATGTTCCGCGGTCGCCTGCACCTCTACGAACTTTCCCCCGCCCGTCATCACGACGTTCATATCCACCTCAGCCTTCGAATCTTCCTCGTAGCAAAGGTCGAGCATCGCCTCCTTCCCCACAATCCCCACGCTCACCGCCGCCAGATAGTCCTTCAAAGGCATCCGTTTCACAACTTTCGTATCCACCAGCTTTCGAAGCGCAACCGCCAGCGCGACGAATGCCCCCGTGATGGACGCGCACCGCGTTCCGCCATCCGCTTGCAACACATCGCAATCAATCATGATGCTGCGCTCACCTAACGCTTCCATATCCACCACGGCCCGCAACGACCGTCCGATCAGCCGCTGAATCTCATGCGTCCGACCCGAAGGCTTCCCTTTGTTTACCTCACGCGCAGTCCGCTTCGAAGTCGCCCGAGGAAGCATGCTGTACTCCGCCGTCACCCATCCCTTGCCCTGCCCGCGCAGAAAGGGAGGCACCCCGTCTTCGACACTGGCCGCGCACAGCACCCGCGTCTGACCCACAGTGATCAGCGCCGAACCCTCTGCCGTCACCAGGAATCCGGTCTGGATCTCGACCGGCCTCAACTCCGATACAGCTCGTTTATCGATTCTCATCTTCAGCCCGCATATTTCATCACCAGGAACAAGAGCACCATAATCGCGAGAACGCCAGTAATCACAATCACCACACAAGGCAACCCGCCGCGAATTTGTGGTTGCTGCTTCGCCTTCGCGCGTACCGGTTTAAACTTCGCCATTATAGATAACTCGCCACAGCCAAAAAGTATTCATCCAGCATGGCCGGCGCTTCTACCGGAAAGGCCGCAACTTGCCGCCCGCGCCGCTCTAAGCGCCAGCTTCGTCGCCAGGAACTGCGCCATGTGGTAGTCCGGTTCATAATGCGCCGCCGGAAACCGCACCTGATGCGCCGCTGTCATGACGATACTGAAGCAACGTCCATGCCCGATGATCATCTCGTGATAGGAGTGGTTCATCGCCGGCCCTTCATAGATATCGACCGGCATCTTCAACCGTGACCGAAACAACCGGTCCGCCGCGCGCTCCAGTGACACCCGAATGGCGCGCCCCTCCTCGCTGTACCGAAGGTCCCCGAACCAGGTCAGTTCCCCATACTCGAAATCCGCCTTTTTCAACCGGGCCGCCAACTCCTTCGGCTCCGGCATCCGCAACTCCTGCCACAGCGGTTGATAGTCGGAAACAATCTCCGAAGTGATCTGCTTATACAACTCCACCGAAGGTTGCGTCACAAAGTTCATGGAACGCAGATACCCCAAGCCCCCCACCACGTAATGCATAAACTGCATGTAGTGCGAAAGCGGCTTGGCCGCGGGAAACGTCACGATCGCCACCGCATACCCGGCATGGCGCAAAGCCGTAATCTGCCGCGCCTCCGGATGCGCCTCGCCCTTGCGCTGAATTACCAGAAAACAGCGGTCTTGTTTCGGGTCATCGGTACGCCGGAAGCTCCGCAGCCGCACCTTTTCATCGATGACGATCTTGATCCCCAACTCCTCGCTTTTTCCCAAGCTTTCTTCCACATCCTGCTTGGTCCATAAGCCCGCGGCAGCCCAGGAGGTCGGCAGCAACAACGATACTTTGTCGCGCCCCTCCAGCCCCTGCGAATGCAGGAACGCGGCCAGCTTCCAGGCAGGCCCTACTTCCTCCTCAGTAAGCTGCGCGCCGGCCATCCACTCCGCCAGGTCTACGCCGGCGAACGCCAGCGGATACAAGCTCCCCCGCGTCATCGGCGCGCTATGCCGCCCCGCCGTTGTGTTCAATCCATCCGGTTGCAACACGATGCGTGTGAACCCGCGCGGCGCCGCAAACTTGTCCAGCAACGAATCGGGAAGCGTCATGTAAATAAAGTTGGGCCGCCCGTCAATCCCGTTGCGGTCGAACATCTCCGCAAGCCGCTCCAGATTCACGACGGGCTCATACGACGTCATTCCCATCGCCATCCCCACCACCAGCGTCGATTTCAGCAGCGCCGCAATCGGCTCTCCCGAAATCCGCTGCATGTCTTCCACAATCGCCTTCAACTTCGCGGGGTCGGTGGAATCGAGTGAGTACAGACGCGGACCGCCGCGCAGCATCCCCGCCGCGTTGTACAGCGTCTTATCCTCCACGGACCCGCCCATGCCGGCCCAGAGAATGAACCGGAGTGGCACGCCCTGCTCACTCTCTAAACGCGCCCGAATGCCGTTTGCTTCGGCCGTGATCTCCGCAGCCCACTCCGGATGATCAGCCGCCTTCCAAGGCAGGTCGAAAATCCCGATCGCCCGCTTCACAGGCCCGTCGGTCAACAGTGCGGTTAGATCATCATCGGGAGAAAGCGAGCGCAAACGCGCCAGCACTCCCTCGGTTTGGAAGCGCTCAAAAAATAGATTTGTGGATTCGCGTTGCGGATCGTTCAGTAGGGAAAGGGACAAAGTAACTCTCCCATCTTACCGAGAGGCCGTTAGAAATCCGGCCCACCAACTGCGAAAGTAGAAGCATGAAGCTTTTCACTCTCTGTTGCCTACTCTCCTTGGCGGGCTGCAGCAGTGCACCTTCTGGTCCTCCCAAGCTCCCCGAAAGCGCCAGCTTCGGTTGGAAACTGAAAACCACCAGCGAAACAAAGGCCGGGCAAGGCTGGCGCGCTGAATACGAAGGTCCCGGAAAAGCCTACGTCGACATTTACCGGCTGAATTCACCCGCCGAAGCACTGGATATGCAACAACGTTGGCGAGCTTCGGCTCAAACGGTGACGGTTTTCAACGGGAACTACTTCGTAGTAATCAAATGGGAAGGCGCTAACCGCGCCGCAGCAACCGCGTTGGTCGGACAAATCGAACGCAGCCTGAAGTAGCTTCCGCTACGACATCGCCGCCTGCATCATTGCCCGCGCAAACCCCACGTTATACGCAATCGACGCATACCCGCCGGCTCCCGGATACCCCGGAATCGTCCCACGTTCCGCGTCATAATCCAGGCGCCGCGGATGCTCCGGGTAGATTAAATGGCTATACCGGTTTTTCACCAGCTCCTTCATGATCGCAAACATGTTGTTCACGCCCTCATCGATCCAAACTTCCCGGTATCGCTCGTAAGGCTTCATCACCAGTACATTGCGGTAATGCACATGGTTGATCCGGTCACGCGACGCGAAATACCGGCATACCTCCACCGGATCCTCTCCCATCTCCCGGGTGACCCCACAATCGAACGTGATTCCATTCGAGGGGCTATCCACAATCGAAATCAGCTTCCGCCACCCCGCCACCGTTCCCATAATCTGCTCGGACCCGCGGCTGATTGGCGCCGGCGGATCGTTCGGATGCAAAGCCAGCCGAACGTTCGCCTTCTCCGCTACCGGCACAGCGGCCTTCAGAAAGTAAGTGATGTTCGCCCACATCTCATTCAGATTGTGCGCGCCCTCGTTCGCCAGCGCAGGCAAATTCTTGAAGGCCATCCCCTTTTCTTCCGCACGGGTCTGGTACTGCGCCCCGTTTTGCACGAGCTCATAATCGAAGCCGGTCCAGCCAGACCCGCCACGCGCCGTGTCAATCTCCAGAAAGTACCCCTCCATCGCGCGATGCGCATAGAAGTTGTACTCCACTACCGGCAGCCCCACCGCCCCCGCGGCCACAATCGATTGCTTCACCTTCTCGATATCCTGATCGCGCTTCTCACCCGGCCTGCCATAGAGAATATCCGGAGACAGATTGATCATCAGATTGCTTACCGTTACTCCGGCCGCTTTCCACGGCGCCATCACCGCGTTCAGCGAGTCCACAGTCCAAGGCAGCATCCCCGGACCCCCGCCCAGCACATGATCTACGCCCAACTGCTTCGTGCGCACGGGCGACGTACTGCGATCCGTGCCGCCCATGCTGCCGTACTCCATTCCTATCGCGATCTTCGGCGTACCCGCGCTTTCCTTCGGGGCGGGCGGAACTTGTGCGCCCCCCGCAACCTGCGCCGCCAGCGCACCGGCTCCTACAGCCTGAAAAGCCTGTCTGCGTGAAATTTTCATTGCTTACTCCTTCGGAAGCTCACCTTCTTTCTCGTGCAACTCAGCCAATTTCTTCTTCAAATACGCCGCATACTCTGCCTTCAGCTTCGGATCGCGCGGAGAGCCGTAGATTTCGCTCGACTTGTACTTGCTCGTCTCATTCACAAACTTCTCCCGGGTCCAATCGTCGTGAATGTGCAGTTCGTCGGCCTTGTCCAGAACCTTGCGGACCAGATGCGGCGGCACGAAGTAAACACCCTCGCGGTCTCCGAACACCACATCTCCCGGCAGTACGGTGGCATCCCCGATCCGGATCGGCACGTTGATCCCCGTGATCATTACCTCGTTCGAGATCGGCGTTGGATGCACACCGCGAAAATACGCGCCCATCGGAATCGGGAAAATTCCCTCCAGGTCGCGAATTGCTCCATCCACCACCATTCCTTTGTGAGTGACCGCGTAGACATACGTCGCAAGATTGTCGCCTACCAGCGTGCCGCCCTCGATCTTCCCGTAGATATCGGCCACCAGGACATCGCCTTCCTGCAGCATGTCCAGCACGCGCTGATTCCCTGGGTTGATCACGCCATGAGCGCGCGCGTCGGCGTCGTTCAGCTCTTTCATATCGGGCCGCGCCGGCATGAATTGTACTGTCACCGCGCGCCCAATCAGCTTCTTCTCCGGATGCAGAATCCGGAAGTTGCCCTCGTACTGATTCTTGTATCCCTCCCCGGGTAGCACCGCCCAGACTTCTTCCGCCGAGAGACCGTCCATCTTTTTCAACAGCCGGTCATCCACCTTCGGACGCCCATCCGGGAACCGCTCTCCCTGATATTTCGCCGTGTACTTCATCAACTGCTCGCGCGTGAGCATCGGCACCTGTCCGAATGCCGATCCACACGAACGCTAATAGCAAAACGCTCGCAAAGATTCGATTCATTTCCATTACTTTATCAATCTCAGAAACTCAAACGCAGCATCAGGTTCATGAGGGGCTGGCCATTGAACGATGCCGTTGTCTGGTCGCCCGTGATTTTGCCGAACAATTGCGGATTCTTGAAGTCCACAGTGTTCGAAGGGTTGTTGAATCCATAGTTATGAAATGGATTCTGGAAATCAAACCGGAACTGCAGATTCACCCGCTCGGTGATGTGAAAGTTCTTGCTGGCCGATGCTTGCGAATACAGAATCCCCGGTCCTGTCACGATGTTTCGCCCCGCATTGCCCGGAGTGAACGGAGCCGGAGCCGAGAAACAACTCACCGGAAGCACTGGATTCTCCAGCGCCTGATTGAACCGGTTTCCCCCGATCTTGTTCCCCAGGCCAAACTCCGGCATGCTGATTCCGCTGCAAGTCAGGTTCGGCACCTGATTGCCTACCGAGAAGTAGTTGTTTCCGCTATTCGAGAAGCTAAACCCGAACGGATTTCCTGATTCCACGCTCTGAATCCATGCAACGTTGAATCCGCCCACCAAGTAATCCAGGAACTTGTTGTTATTGATGAATTTGCGGCCCTTCCCAATCGGTAGCTCAACCGTTGCGCTGGTCACAAACACGTGGCTGCGGTCATAACCCGCACGCGCTTTGTTCAGGTTCCGGTTCTCCACGGGGGCAACGCCGCTGCAGACGCCGTAATCGTTATCGCAATCGTCGATCGCTTTCGAAAAGGTGTAGAACGAATCAAGCACAACGCCTTGCGAATACCGCTTCTGGAATTGGATGGTTCCTGAATGATAAGTGGAATGCCCCGTGTTCGACATGTAATTGATCGCGCCAAACTGCTTATACGGCAGATAATTTTGAGGAGCCGCGAAAGCCGCCGCCCGCAACGCCGGATCGTTCGCACCGAAGCTGGTGGGGAACACATTGTTGTTCCAACTTTCCACCAGGTCAACACCCGCCGAACCTTGATAGGTCAACTTCAAGAGATTATTCGTTTTCAACTGATATTGGACGCTTGCATTCCAATTCATCACATACCCGGGATGTAAATGCCCGTCCATCCAATAGATATTCCTCGAACTGTAATTCGTTCCCACAAACGGTGAGCTCAGGTCTGAGCGGATCGGAAACGCTGCCACGCCCGGAAACTGGCTAATTCGATAAAGCGGTGTGGGGTTTCCGGGAGCTTGCTGCTGCGCCACTTGCGCTTGATACTCATCGAATTGTTGCAGCGCATTGGGGAACCGGATATCAACGGTGTTGATGCCGAATCCGCCACGAAAAACCAGCCGTTCCCGAGGATGCCAAGCCATCCCGAGCCGCGGCTGGAAGTTCTTCAGATAACGGTCCGTCAACCCACCCTTGGGATGCACGATCGCCCCCAGCAACCCGCTCACCGGATCCACCGTTGTTGGGCTGAAATTGCTATCTAGCCCGTGAGCTGTATGGAATGGGCTCTCTGTCGACCATCTGAGCCCCGCATTGATCGTCAGGTTCTGAGTTACCTTCCAATCGTCTTGAAAGTAGACGCTATGAATCGAATCGCGCGGCAGCCAGGTAGTTGTGTAAGCCGTAAAATTCGCCTGCCGTACATATCCAAATTCCACGCCCGCCAGCAGGTTTCCTGTGTTCGGCACCGGCTGCCCATTCGGCTGGAGCGCGGCGGTGGTGTTATCGAACTGGAATACCCCGCTCGGCTGCCCTAACTGAAAGTAATTGCCCTGCAGATACAAGAAGTCGTACCCCATTTTTAGGGCATGCCGGCTTAACACCTTGCTGAAGTCATCCCGAAAGGTCCATGTCTGGCGAATCTGCCGGTTCGGGCTAGGGACCGTCAACCCATACGCGGTATTTAACGCGGGAGCAGTAGAATTTCCGGAAGCCGCAGTCCCGCTGAATGAAGGAAACAGCGCCCCGCTATCGTTTGGAATCCCCAACATCGCCGCCCAATTCTGGTTATAGGAAGGGACCGTCGTATCGTTTCGCAGCCGGTAAAACCCAATGCGTGCGTCATTCAACATGGCCGGCCCAAACAACTTCGTAATTCCCGCCGACACATTCTGTTGACCGAAGGGCGCATAGATTCCGTTCGCGCCATCGAATGCGGGCACGGCAATGCTCGTTGGCCGCTGAAACCCGCTCTGCCCGTTGAATGTGTAACTGCTATAGGCCTTTAGGTCGCTGTTGAATTGATGGTCCACGCGGCCCGAATAGTCGCTAAAGAACGTGCGCGATTTTGAACCCCACGTGTAATTACTAACCGGCCCCGTCGACGTCAACGATCCTGGCGTATTCGGCGCAATCCATGGATTATAGGAAAGCAGTTTGCGATAAACCGGGTCCATCTTGCTCACAGGAATCACGTTGCCGGGCACTGCATCGCGCGTCCAGGTACCATCCGCCAGCTGGCGCGTGGTGGAAGGATCGTAAATCGGCTGACCGATCCCGCCAAATGTGAAATCCCCATTCAGTTCATCCGGCGTCGGCGTCTGGCTGGTGAATGCCGCCGTCTTCTTTTCAATCAGTTTCTGGTACCCAAAGAAGAAGAACGTCTTGTTCTTACCGTTGTAGAGCTTCGGAATCACAATCGGCCCCGAGATGCTCGCATCCAGCTGCATGAACCAGGCAGGCACCCCGTTTGGAGCGCCCGGCTGTGGGTCGCTGGTCCGGTACAGGTTGAAGAACTGCCGGTGGGTCATGCGCCGTGTGCGTCCCAGGTCGGAAGCCGTGCCGTGCAGGTCATTGGTTCCACCCTTCTTCGCCACGGTTACCACGCCGCCTGTGGTATGCCCATACTCCGCGGGAAGCGTGCCCGAGACCACCTGGACTTCTCCCACGGAATTCTCAACCGGCTTGATATCCGTTCCCGTACTCGACTGCGGATCGTTCCCGAACACGCCATCTTCAAACACCGTGGTTCCCGTCGAACGCTGCCCCGCTACATTGAAGCCCCCGAGCGATCCGCCATACGCATAGCCATTCATCGTGACGCCCGGCGAAAAGTTTAGAGTATTCAACACATACCGTTGATAGAGCGGCATCTTATACAGAAAGTCGCCCTCCGTCACCGTACTTGTCGACGAAGTCTCTGTTTCGAGCAGCGCGGCCTGACCGGTGACTTGCACCTGTTCGGTGACATTGCCGAGCTCAAGCCTGGCATCGACCGGCAGCACATCGCCCACTTTTAATTGCAAGCCGCTCAGAATCGTGCGCTTGAAACCTGCCGCTTCAAAAGTCACCGAATACGTTCCAGGTTGCAGCGATTGTACGCGATACAAGCCGGCCGAGTTTGTCTCCGAAGGAGACTCGAAATTCTGTTCCGTCTCCCGGACCAGCACCTTGACGCCCGCGACGGCGGCTCCCGTGGGATCGGTGACCGACCCCGTGATGGTGGCCGTGCCGACTTGCGCGGCAGCCTCAAAATTCAGCATTGCGGTGAATAAACACGCAACCGCCAAAGAAGGACGAAGTGAACACCCTGTGCGCTGCATAAAGGCTCCTTGGGACAAAAGCGAATTGCAGTCAATATATTCGCGGGAATCGCGAATGTCAATTCGATACAAAGTTTTGCGTCCGCGGGCAACATCACAGCCTCATGAGGATTCCGCCAGGTAACGCAAGGCGGAGATGTCCTCGGCTGCCTCCGTCTGAACGAAGAACGGCAAATTGCCGCGTGAGAATTCTAGTTCGTGGCGCGTACCGGCCGCGGCGGAGCGATGTAGTCGACCAACTCGTCCACCGGCTTGTTCCCGGCCCAGGCGATCCCCCGGAGCAGCATTCGCTGTATCTGGTAATTGGAAAAGTTCGCGTACGTGTGGCCCTGCATCCAGACAAACGCCCGCGCAGGCCGTCCGCCTGGTACCGTGTGCTCATATGTCCAAATCTGAGGTGCAACCTCGCCCTTGTGCTCACCGGCGCTCTTGGTCGCCGGGATCTCAGTTGTAGCCAGTACATGCACCGCGGGATCTTTCGCCCAGGTCATATTAAAGAAGGCCTCATCAAACAACGTCACGTCCGACATGCCCTTCATGATCGGGTTGGATCTTATCAACCACTGTGTAGTGGATCGGCGCGTCCAGCGTGTAATTCACTTCCCCGTGCTTCTTCGCTCCACCCAGCAGCGTGGAAAAGTACGCTGGGTCGGGCCCGCACAGCGAATCGTGCAGGTTTACCATGCCGCCGCCCCGCTTGACGAACGCTTCAATCGCTGATTTGCTTTCGCTCGTCAGATAACCCGCGTCACCCTTATAGATCACCAGCACATCGGCCTTTTCCAGATCGGCAGCCCCCGGCGGATGCAAAGCCCCGTCCACCACGGCACCGTGCTCCGTTAAGACCTTGCTCCAGTCGGCCAGAAACTGCGGATAGTCATGCTGGCCCGCCATATGAGACTTCAGTCCGGCCCAGATAAAAACGTGCATGCCCCTGGGATTTTGTCCCGGAGGCATCGGGGCTGGCTGCGCCAACAGAGCCGGCCGCGCAGCCACCGTGAGAAGAAGGAAGGATACAACTCGAAGGGAGTTCTGCCGATGATTCACGACCCTAGTCTATCCCGGGCTGCGATGCGGCGCGAACAGGCCAAGAACAAGAACCCGGCTGCGGGCCCTGACCTTAATGCGTCATCGCGTAAACCAGGTAGTTGATCCCATACCGGTAAGCCAGTGAAGTCATCTCCGCCGGATATTCCGGCGAATCTGCATACTCCCACGCATCCCCCACGTCCGTATTGAAGTTAACCGCCACCACCATCCGGTTCCGGTCATCGTAGAGTGCGCGCCAGGTTGGCATCGCTCCCATCGGCTGCTGAATGACGGTCCCACCGCCGGGACCACGTCGCAGATGCCGCGTCCCCGGAATGAACGTTCTGTCCTTCTCCTCGATGTCATACAAAACATGCATCACCGCATCCTGCGGTTCCAGATCCGAAATGGCATGACCCGGGAGCGCGCGCTCCATCGTTTCCCGGAAGACTTCCCACTGCTCCGCTCCCCAGAAATCGTCCACCACCAGATATCCGCCACGCGACAAATACTCGCCCAATCGCCGGGTTTCCGCGTCTGTGAGACCCCACCAGCCCGCCTGCGTCGCATAGATCCACGGGTAATCGAAGATCTTTTCGTCGGTCAATCGAACGTGGCGAGGATCTCCGGTGGCAACCCGCGTAAGACGCTGCACGCCTGATGAGAAATGATCGTCAGCATCCGGCCAATCCACCATCCACCAGCCTTCGCCGCTCGCGCTTCGCGAAGCAAAACCGCGTCGGCGATGGAACTGCGGCAGATCCGTATACTCCAGCCGCAAAAAGTGAAACTCCGCCCCTTGTGAAAATGCCGGCCGGGGTTCTTCCTCCCGCTCCGCCATGAAACGCTGACCGAACAAAGCCAGAGCCATGGCGGAGAGGCCGAACGCAATCCGACAATAGCTCATGAGCTTTGCCTCCAGCCTACTACGATGGTCCACTCCGTTTCTCTCCCTCCTCTCTATTGCCTGCCGCACCGCACCGCTGGTGGATCCCGATCTCGCCCAGGAAATCGCGCGCATCAAAGCCATCGACAACCACGCACACCCTGTTCGCGTTATGCCCAAAAACCAGCAGGACCGCTTCTTCGACGCTCTCCCCGTGGAGAATATGGAGCCCGCATCAGACCCCATCGCACTCCGCCCCGGCGCCTTCCCCAAGATGTTTCCGCAAGGCAAGCAAAGCGCAATTGCCGCGCATGGGCAGCGCTATCCCGAATGGGTGCTTGACCAGATGAATGTCGAAATCATGTTAGCCAACCGCGTCGAGATGGGCGAGAGTATCACGCCGCCACGCTTCCGCTGGGTGCCCTATGCGGACGCCCTCCTCTTTCCGCTCGATAACGCCGCGCTCGCCCAAGAGAACCCCGATCGCAAACTTCTTTTCGCGCTTGAAGACACCCTGCTGCGCCGCTATCTCACCGAATCCGGAAAGCAGAATCGCCCCGAGACCCTGGCTGCTTACCTCGCCGAAGTCGTCACTCCCACCCTGGAGCGCCATAAGCAAGCAGGTGCCGTCGCCGAGAAGTTCGAAGCCGCCTATCTCCGCTCGCTCGCCTTCGACCAGGTAGACCGTGCCGATGCCGACCGAGCGTACCAGGGCAAAGCTCCCTATAAACAGCTGCAGGACTACCTGTTCCGCTATATTGCCGCCGAATGCGGCCGCTTAGGAATGGCAATTCACCTCCATACGATGGCCGGCGGAGGCGGCTATTTCAACACGGCCGGCGTGAACCCGCTCCTGCTCGAACCGGTCTTGAACGACCCCGGGCTTCGCAAGACGAACTTTGTCATGATCCATGGCGGCTGGCCGTACACAAGAGAAATCACCGCCCTGCTCATCAAGCCGAACGCCTACCTCGACTTCTCCCAACAGTCACTCCTGTTGCCGCCTCCCGTCCTTGCGCAAACCTTAGTTGAGTGGCTCTCCTTCATCCCCGAAAAGATTCTCTTCGCCACTGACGGCTACCCGTTCTCCGAAGAACTAGGCTGGGAAGAATCTGCCTGGATCGCGGCGAAGCAGGGCAGGGAAGCCTTAGGAATCGCGCTGACGAAAATGCTGCGGGAAGGTACCATTACCCGCTCCCGAGCCGGAGAACTCGCGCGCATGGTGCTTCGGGAAAACGCACGAAAACTTTATCGATTTTAGAAAGCTTCAATTCAGGCAGGCAGCAGGCGCGCCCGTTCCAAAGCGTAAGGGATTTCGGGATTTTTCATGAACCAGCGCCACACGCCACCGGTAAGAAGATTCTCTGCGCTCAAAGCGGTAATGCCCAGATCAATTCCGACCACTTCCGTGTCGATCCAATGGGTTTGGGGGTTGAAAGCATCGGAAAAGCCGTAGCGCTGGTAGAGTCCGTCGGTAAAGCGATTCCGCATTGCGCGCAATGCCGGAACGCAAATGTCAGGCGTAAACATAAGGGAGCCGCCCGCCGCGCAGGGCACTACTGTTCCATCAAGCGAAGAGCGGGAAAACGGACTGCCCCACTCGCGATAGCCTCGCTGGCTGTCGGAAGATGTAACACCCCAACTCTCTTCCGAATAGCCGTGCTCTGACGCAAGGCTCAGGCAGAACTCGCGGTGTGCCCGGGTTGCCGCAACCGAGTTTTCGAACCAATCAACCCCGGATAAGGCTTCACGGCGATTCCGAAAATCCACCCATGCATGCGAGTACTGATGGGTAAATAAAGGCCCTGACCCAGAGATATAGAGATGATCTCGGTACTTCACAGCGGGACGCTGCCAAGCGTACCAAGACTCAGCGGGAAGAGGGTAGGAAGGCGATCCGAGCCCAAGCAAGTACAAAATCATGTGCTCGCTATAGGAATCCCATCGATGGCCTATAAAGCCAGACCCCGGCCGCCAACCGTGCGAGAGAAGGTGGCGATGACCATTCAACATCCAAGGAAAATCAAGACGGCGATATATCAGGTCCGCCAAATGCCCAATTTCCGGGTCGCGATGGAAATACTGCTTTGCCGTAAGTGCTCCCGCAACCAGAATGGCGGTGTCGATCGACGAGACTTCACTGCGTAGCTTGCGCTCACCGGTATCCGCATCCATGAAGTGGTAAAACCACCCATGATTTTGGTAAGCATCCTTCGCAAAGAACCGTAAAGTCTTTAGAATTTGCTGCTGTACGTCAGTCGAGTGGAGCGAACCGCGCTCTACGCCTACGCATAACGCGCCCAAAGAAAAGCCCGTGGCGGCGATGCTGGCCGGGCTGTGGTTCGGCTGCGACGGATCTTCAGGGAAATTGCGTGCGCGGTCACGGACCATCCCAGTAACGGGACTGGCATGTTCCACAAAGTAAAGAACCGAGCGCTTGCTCAGGTCGCCTAAAAAGAACTGTTCTTCGAGAGAGAGCGAGGGAGAAGGAAAGGCTAAGGGTTTTAACAACAGATGCTTTGGTGTAGAGGACTGCAGGCGGGCCGCCGCGGCTGTAAGCAGCGGCAAACACAAGAACTCGCGCCGGGTTGGGTGTTTTTTGGACACTTAGTATAAGGACGTATCGGCAATTTCCGGGTTCCGCTTTAGGAAACTGGCACCCGCATTTTACAAAGATCTTGCGATTGTTTGGTACCAGCGGAAGAAAACCGCAGGCGTTCCTGCAAGAGCAACTCAGCGGATTGAACCAGCGGCGAAGAATGGAATCGGCGTTGCATCGGTGTCGAATTCAAGGCGGAATCCAGCGCCAGCAAAATCATCCCCTGGTGATGGGCCATATAACCATTCACAAGCGTTTCCTGTGGTCCGTCCGTGAAATCGGCGGCTTCATAGAATCCATATTCCCCCAGCCATCCCCGTTCGGCCTGCTGCTTCAGATTTTCGGCTGCTTCCCGCGGGCAACTAACCAGCGCGAGCGCAGCCGCGTACGGCGCAATCACCAGGCGATCCGGCTTGTCCTCCCGTAATGAAATTTCGGGAACCCCCCAGGCATGATACCGAAACTCCGATTCGTGAAGCGGCTGGGAACAGGCTGATTCGGAAACGCCCCACGGAATCTTCTTCCGCCTAGCAAAGGCGCGTTGACAACCCACCACAGCCTGTATGCTGCCGTCTAAAAGGGTGCCCTCCCAGCTTCGAAACCAGAGTTGCGGCATCAGGTACTCGAACATCGTACCGGACCAGGAAAGTAGAATCTGGTAGCCCGCTTGTCTCGTCAAGGCTCGCCCAAGCCGGATCCAATTCTCTTGTGGAACATCACTTTTGGCGATTGCAATGAAGCTGGCCAAACGCGCCTCTGAAGCGAGAAGATCATAGTGAGCAGGGTCTAAAGCACTGGATTCCACACTGTAGCCGATGTGAAACAGCTTGGTCTTTTGATTCAGTAAAAAGCCAAAATCCATTTCCTGGAACAACCGCGAAGCCCGCTGTGCAAGCTCGCCGAAGCCCAAGTCTGTGCACCCGCACTCCAGGGTAATCAAACACGCCGCCAGGTTCCCGCTGTCGACGGTTGACACATAACGGGGACTCAAAGGCGCCAGACTTTCAGTGGAGTACCAGTTGAAGAAATGTCCGCGATGCCGCTCTAATTTTTCTAGTGAATCGAGAATTAGGCTCAGGCGTTCACCCAGTTGTTGACGCGTAATGAAAGCGAAGTCGTAGGCGGCGAGTTGCGCATTCAAGAGAAAGCCCATGTTCGTGGGAGAGATACGATGAGCGGCGAAGGCAGTTTTCTCGAGAACGTTGTCCGGGATCAGCCAGTGATCTTCGGCCTTTGAAAAATGGTCGAAAAAACGCCAGGTGCGAGCGGCGGCGTCTCGAAGGAAAGCCTCATCTTCCGCCCGGACCGTTGTTTTCCTTCTCGGGACCGACGTGTTGAGCCAGATCGCGATCAGGGGCGAGAGCATCCACGCGAGTAAGAATGGCCCGGCAAACACCAGCGCGCGCGGGTTTACAAAACGAATTACCACGCCGCACGCAAGGGCCAGGGGAGTGGCCAGCCAGATATACCGATCAATGGAACCCACCATCCTTGTAGCGCCAGTTATTTCGGCCTGGGCGGCGCTTTCCCACTCCAGAAGCCGTCGGCCGGTGAGCGTAGTGCGGATCAGTGTGCGGAGAATAGCATCCAGCATCAAGCAGGTTTGATGAGCCAGAAAAACAAGGCGCAACAGCACTTCGATATTCCCGGAGACAAAGGAGGAGACAAGATCACGCCACCATAAGCGCCAAGGAAAACTGAGAAACATTCGCGGGCCGGGAACTCGCAGGAACGAAAAGAACAGATGGACGTAAACCGGTAAGAGCGTCGTCAGTAAAACAGCCGTGGTCCAGTAAGCCGGGCCGCCGGGCAGAATCGTCCATCCGGCGATTAATAAGATAAACAGCGCAATCTCAATCAGGCTTCGCCGTAGGTTGTCGACGATCTTCCAGAGGGACAGTACAGAAAGCGGATTGGGAACGCGATGATGGTGTGCATCGGGAACGCGCGGCAACAACCAAAGCACCGTTTGCCAATCCCCACGAACCCAGCGATGCTTCCGGCGAGACCAGGCGCTGTAGTGGGACGGGTAATCATCAATCACTTCGATATCGGAGACCAATCCAGCACGCGCGTAGGCTCCTTCAATCAAGTCGTGGCTCAACAAGAGATCCGGTGGAAAGCGGTCGCTCAGCGTTGTCTCGAAGGCATCCACGTCGTAAATGCCTTTGCCGACGTAACTGCCCTCGCCGAAAAGATCCTGGTATACATCGGAAGCGGCAGTCGTATAGAGATCAAATCCGGTCTGGCCGGAGTAAATGGAGGCAAGACGGGAGCGTCGCGCGGAATGAACACTTACGCCCACACGGGGCTGCAGAATTCCGTATCCCCAAATCACCATGTTTGTTTGCTTGTTGACCACCGGCTGGTTTAGAGGATGTTCCATAGTCCCCACCAGCCTGTGCGCCGCATCGCGGGGCAATTCCGTATCGGAATCCAGAGTGATTACATACCGGATCCGGGGTAGGGCGGCCATGTCTCCCACCTTGAGATCGAACGAATCTTCAGTGCCGCGAAGCAGGCGGTTCAGGGCAATCAATTTGCCGCGCTTGCGTTCCCAACCCATCCAGGTGCCTTGTTGAGCGTTCCATTCGCGGCGGCGGTGAAACAAGTAGAAGGGTTCGCGGCCGCATTTGCTATAGCGGCGGTTCAGAACAGCGATTCCTTCAGCGCATTGATGAGCCAGATAGGCGTCATTTCCCTCGCGCCGTGCGGAATCTTTAAAATCGGTAAGCAGCGCGAATGTAAGCTGCTTGTCAGGATTTGCCAGATACCGAACCTCAAGATCGTTGAGTAATTTCGAAATGAAGTCTTCCGAAATCAGCATGGTTGGAATTGCCACCATGGTGGCGCAATGATCGGGGATACCTTTAGAGAAATCCAGCTTCGGCAGGCGGCTTGGAGGCAAAAGCCGGGTCACTAGCTGGTTCATGAACGTGATGGACGCTTCCGTGGCAAGCAGGAAAATAATCAGCGCAACCTGGTGCATGTGTGCCGGAAGATAGGAGAGAACCTGGGCGGCAAGCAGCAAGGTCAATAGTTCTATGCCAATCAGGTAGAACCCTGTGGGATAGGTCCGAACCAACTCCTGTACCCGGCCCTGGAACGAGGGCTTATAGTGCAGAACGTTTTTTAAATGGGCTGATCCCTGGCCGATCAGGAAAAACCCTACATGCCTGGTCCTTAAAACAGGTTCTTCCCGGCGTACGGCGTCCCGGGCGAACTGAACGGCCGCGCGCGCCACCTGCTCTTCATCCGCGGGGGACCTTCGGGCAATTTCTTCCACCACATGCCGGTACTCGTCGCGAGTCGCAAAATCCATCCGCGCGTAGGCCCCGGCCGGATCTTCGCTGAGAATCTGCTCTACGCGGCTGTTCTCATCGACAAATTCCCGCCAGGAAACTTTCGAAAGAGCGTCGAGAGTACGGATTCCGGACTCCACAAACTCGGGAATCACCTGGAGGTCGGCTTCCTGAGAGGCGGAGATCAGGGAAGCCGAACGGCCCAACTCTTCCAGAAGCGCCAAGCGCAGCATCGGTTCCGTGGCCCAGAGTTCCCCAAGAGTCAATGCCGCAACACTCTGGTATTCGTTGAAAAATCCAGTAATGCGCGATTCCGGTACCTGAAATTGAGCATCGTTGGCGAGCGCCGTCAGGATTTCGTAAATCCGCGGATAACCGAACAGCGGCCCATTGCGCAATTGCGGGAGCAGATTTCGGCGTAAGCGCCGAAGTTCAGGTCGAAGCTGGCGCGCGTGATTCCGCAGAAACCTGTAGTTTTCCGTAAAGCCAGCGGGCGGGGGCGGAAATCTGGCGTTCATCGATGCGGCCATCCGCAATCTGCCGGTGCAAATGGGTCAGCGACTGCAAGGCGCTGTCGAGCCTTGGCACTAGAGAGAGTGGCGGGTACCGCCCGCTCTCCCAGGTTCGCTCCAGCGCCAGGGAACGGGCAAGGCTCTGGTCTTCGGAGTCGACAATCTGCGGTTCTGTCTTAACCGAGGGCATTTAACGATATCCGGAGGCCTGCAACTCGAACATTTCCGCATAGCGGCCGCCTAAAGCCATTAACCGCTCGTGCGAGCCTTGCTCCTGAATCGCGCCCCCTTCTAATACCAGTATGCGGTCCGCCATCCGAACAGTGGAGAAACGATGGGAAATCAGAAGTGCCATGCGATCTTCGGTGAGTTCTGAAAACCTGCAAAAAACTTCATATTCCGAGCGCGCGTCCAGCGAAGCTGTTGGCTCATCCAGAATCAACAGCTGCGCATCGCGCATGTAAGCCCGGGCCAGAGCGAATTTCTGCCATTCTCCGCCGGAAAGGTCCACCCCGCCTTCAAAGCGCCGGCCAAGCATCTGGTCCATTCCGTGGGGAAGCTTCGCGATGACGCTATCGGCCAGACTCTTGCGTGCCGCTTCCTCCAACCGCCGCTCATTAGCGATTTCCTGAATCCTGCCCACGCCGATATTCTCCCGGGCGCTCATCTCGTAACGCATAAAGTCCTGGAAGATGATCCCGATTTCATTCCCAAGTTCTTCCACGCTGTAATCCCGAAGGTCCACACCATCCAGTAGAATCGTGCCGGACGTGGGGTCGTACAGGCGCGCCAGGAGTTTGACGAACGTGGTCTTGCCTTGGCCATTTTCCCCAATAAGAGCAACCCGGTTTCCAGGTTCCAGCCGAAAGTCCAGATCCCGAAGAACAAAACGGGGCGAGCCGGGATATTGAAAGCAGACTTTCCGAAATTCAAACCCCTGCCGGATCGGGCGGGGCGCGGGAAGCGGGTTGGGTGGCGAAACGATACGGGGCTGCACGTTGAGAAACTCTAAAAGGTCGGTGAGAAAAAGCGCCTGGTCCGCGATGCTGGAAAAGGTAGAGAACAGGGCTTGAATATTGGAGCTGGTGCCTGCGATCGCTCCCGCAAGAAAGGTAAGATCGCCAACCGTGAGGTGGCCGGAGATAGTCCTGTAAACGGCCAGGGCGTAGGCTGCATAGTAACCGCCCGCGCTCAGAACCGCGAAGAACGCACCGGCTCGGGTTCGCCGGCCCGACAGGGCGCGCGTCTGCCGCACAACTTGGGCCGAGATTTCGGCGTATCTTCCGCAAAGATAAGGGCCGAGCGAAAAGATTTTGACTTCTTTGGCGCTTTCTCTGCTCGCGCCAATCACTCGCAAGTAGTCAAGTTCTCGCCGGTAGGGCGTGAGTTCGTGGGCAAGCGTATAACCCAGAAAAGCGAAATGGCTTTCGCCCAGAAACGCAGGGATTACGCAAACGAAGAGCAGGACCAGCAACCATGGGGAGAACACGCACACTCCCACCGCCAGGGTAGCCAGCGTGATTGCCTGCTGAGCCATCCGGCCCATGCCCGTCAACATTCCAAGACGGTCCGTACTCTGCACCCGTGCCCGTTCCATCTTGTCGACAAACGAAGGGTCCTCAAAGGAGGCAAGGTCCAGCCGCGTGGCGTGTTCAATCACCTGAAGAGTCGCGTGGCGCGTGAACATCTCCGCAAGTAGCCCGTCACAGTAGTCGATTGTGCGGCCAAGTACATTGCCCAAACAGACCAAAACAAATTCGGCGAGCAGCAGCAGCCAAAGGTCGTTCGAAACAGGTGAGTGATTCGCGACAATTGCGACGACGCGATCGACAATCAGCTTTGAGATCCAAAGTGTCGCGACAGGAATCAGAGCTGTTGAGATGCGCAGGCCGATCACAAGGCCCGTCAGGAGTGGACTGGCATCCCAAACCATCTTCAGAATGGGCGGCACATTCTTCAAGGCCTGAAAACGTTGGTTCCAACCACTAATCGTCATGGGGGTGAATTTTTGCGTGTGAGGTGGTTCTACTGCCTACGATTAACTCACAACACATCGCGGCGGGCCAAGCTTCGCGAAACGCCTATGTCACATGAGCGACATAGCGTTGCAGCCCCTGAGTAGCACAGTTAGCGAACTCGCCAGCGCTCGGCCAGTTGCAGACCAATCCAACAGGAGATAGGCCAAGTGAGCAACCAGGATATCCAGTACCAATGTGGCCAGCCGTTGCTCCAATTGGGAATGATTGCCCCGATACCCATAAGTTGGCCGAGGATAAAAACCCATAGTACGTTTCGCGAGGCCCGATCCTGTGACAAACGTGCGCATAACCAAGCGCAAAAAATCGAGACCGCCACAAAGCATGCAGTGCTCGCGAGCAGTGGATTGGTTGAAGGAATCCGGCCTTTCACAAAGTCACCAGGGAACAAAAACGACAGAAGAGGATCGGTTGCGAAAACCAGAAGAACGGACAGGAGGTAACTGCCTATCACGACGCCTATAGACTTAATCATCGGTGGGAGCTCGAAGAATCATCATCAGATCATACGCTCTTTGCGGTTTGGATGAAGCGTGCCTCAGCACCGGGCGCTAGTCCTTCAAACCCTAATCGGACCCGTGAACTCGGAGAGGAAATCGAGGCGGTTTTTGGTTCAATCGCAATTCGTGTCATACTTATGACATGAGTGCAGAGCTCAGTCCCAAAGGCGGCTCGGCCTTAAGAGAACGGCAGACCAAGGCGACTCGCGAGGAGATCGTTGATGTCGCGATGCAGCTCATCGCTGAAAATTCTGAGGTGCCGCACGAGTTGATCGCAAGCAAAGCTGGCATGAGTTCGAGAACGGTGTATCGCCATTTCCCGGATCGAGTGTCGCTAATGCTCGCTGTGTGGCAGCGCCTCAGAGAAATGATGCAGATCGAGTTCCCGAGTTCAGAGGAGGAGATTCTTCCTCTTACGAAACGGGTGTTCGGAGCGATGGATGCCAACGAGGTACTGGTGAACGCGGTCATGTTCTCCGTAGCGGGTGCCCGCATCGGTAGGATGCCAGGTTACGAGGGCCGCAAAGCCTTTACGGAAAGCCTAAGGCCGCGATTGACGGGCCTCCCTGCAAAGCAACGCAGGTGGATCGTAGGAGCGTTCGTGGCAATCTACAGCGCTCCGTTCTGGCAGCTTCTTCGGAATCGGGGAGAACTCTCCGCGGACGAATCCCAGGAAGCGGTCGCATGGATACTAACCACGTTGTTGGACGATCTGCACTCCAAATCGAAAAGAAAAAGGAAAATACAATGACAACAGATACGAAGCAGCCGTTTGACGTCTTAGGCGTTTTGCTCCAATGGCAACTGCGGAGCCAAGATACAGATGGGCAGTATTGCGCCCTCCTGGCTACAGTGCCACCGCAGTGCATGGTGCCGCCGCATCAGCACGTGGAACAGGAGGCTTTCTTCATGCTGGAGGGAACCGGCGAATTTGCCCAACTCGTCGATGGAAAGCTCCAATGGAAGCAAGTCGCCGCGCCGGAGATGATTAACATTCCATCCGACTCAGTGCACGGCTTCCGGAATAGCTCCGATCGCGACATTAAGTGCCTGATTACAGCACATCCCCGTATCGAGGAATTCTTTCTTGAAGCAGCAGCGCCAGTACCGAGCCAACCGTCGGCACCCTCTGCGGGCGAAGTCGAGCGCGTGCTCGCCATCGCCCGTAAACACGGGCAAAGATTCCTGGCACCCGACACTAGTGCCTAACCAAAGCCATTCAGAGTGCCGTTCTCAATGGGCGACTCAGATGATGATGGTGAGTCGCCTTTATTCCTGATAAGCCCCTCATTGCCCTTGTTTCTCAAATCGCTTATAGTCTGCTGAGCATGGGCTGCAGCGAACCGTCGCTGGATAACGGGAAGGGTTACCCGCCATCAACGGCCTAGCGATTGCTGTCCGCGAACTCCGGCCCATCCTAAACGCTGCTGGACTAGGCGCGGGCTAGGCAAGACTTGGGCGCCGCTCTGGTCGTCGATGAACGCGTATTGCGACAACGCCTCAAAGTGAGCTCACCGACTTTTGATCCCGGTTAGCTCGCGCCAGCCGCGGCTTTTTCGTAGTAATAAAAGAGGATGTCCGTCGAGGGGGGCGTCACCCCAAGCTGGCGGAGCATGCCGACGATTTGACCGCGGTGCAGTGTGCCGTGGTTCACCACGTGCATCACTATCTGCCAGGCAGGAAGCCCGGCGTTGCCGACGAAGCGTGATTTGAAGGGAATCTGGCGGGTGATGTCGGCGTCGTTTGCCGCATCGGCCCAGGCTTCCCACTTGGCCTGCAGGCGAGGCCATTCCTGGACCACGAAATCGAGCGAGGGGAGCGCATCGTGGTTCGGCACGGGATAGCTGGGGTTTGCTATGCGCGAGTACCAGATGGCATCGCCGAAATAAATGTGAGCAAGCGTTTTCGCGATGTTTTCATGGGAGACGCCCATCGGCTTGATCTGGTCCTCGGGTGGAAGGGCGAGCGCGGCGTCCATCACCTTGCGCGAGGCCCAGCCAGAATATCGAATGTGCGTACGAGCTTCCTCGGCGGTCATGCGTTCTTGCCTTTTATAGCAAATGTACGTAATAGGGGCTTATGCTCAAGCCACCAGCTCTAAAACTGCGCCCGACCGGCCGGCGTCACAATTTGCGACTGTGAACGGAGTCAAGCTTCAATACTTAGATTGGGGCGGTAGGGGAGAGGCTTTGTTGTTTTTGACCTCCCTCGGGGGGACCGCTAGGGACTTTCAGCCACTCGCAGTTAGCCTTATGGACCACTTCCACGTTCTTGGCCTCACTAGACGCGGACAAGGTGAATCGGCCAAGCCGGATACTGGATACGAAACGTTCCAGGACGCGCAAAACGCTGAATGGAACCCCACCGGGCCGGGGCTGATTGAGGACCTGACGAAAATGAAGTATTAGTCTCGCCAAACCATGACTTGTCGCCTTTCAGGCCCTACTTGCGCCGCTGTCCAAGCGCATTCTCCTGCACTTGCGTGAATCCGGCGGGGACTTCAAACGGAGAAGCATCCACCGGCGATGCTGAGTACCGGGTCACCTGCGTGCTCATCTCGATCAAGTTGCCGGAGGCGCTACCGTTCTCTGATGGCTCGCTCGTGCTCGCAACCGGCTGCTCTTTCCGTTTGCGGCCCAAACCCCCCAACCCCAAACGGCCGCCCAGAGCGGAACCCAGTGCGTCGCTCACAGACCCAGGGGCTGCGCTGCTCGTCTGGCTCGGCCCACTTTGGCGCGCGCTCTGCGCCGGCATGCCCTCCATCGACCCGCCCATCTGAATGCTGGCCTGCATCACCATGCCATCCAGCTTTCCGCCGTTCTTCGCCATCTCCGCCATCGCCCGCTGCACGTCCGGACGGTTCAGCATCGGGTTGCCGCCAGGGGTCCAGTTGAGCTTCTGCGCCAAGCGAATCTGAAAATCGCGCGCTTCCGCATAACCGGGAATCCCCGGCGCAACCCACATGTCGTTTGTCATATCCAGCCCGCCCTTCTGGCCTGATTTAGCGTCCTGCCCTTGCAGGTTCATCGTCATGATCACCTCATGCGCGGGGCTACCGCTAATGGTGCGCTGCTGACCGGTATCGCGCATCTTGATATCGAATTGCATCGCTGCCGGATCCGCGCCTCCACCGCGCTGGTTCATCTTCTTCGCCATCTCCTCCAGCGCCTGCCTCATCTCAGCAAAGGTCGTCACGGAATACGTGCGCTTCGTGAAATCCATGTGAGTGATGGTTTCTTTGTCCAGGTCCACCACCTGAGTGCTATCCGCCGTCCTGGTCATCATCCGGTTGCCTTTGACGGTGGTTGTGGTGGTCATCGGTTCCAGAGCCTTACGCGCGTCTTTTGAAAAAGCGCCGGCCATCTTCATCACGCCGATCAACGCCCCGCCGGTGATGCTGGTCGTGGAGTCATAAGAGAAGTCGGCGAACGCGAATGGCGCCGATACCATCAGAGCGAATGCGAGTCGATTTGGCATAGCTGCAATTCTAATCGAACTTGCGCAGCCAGATATTGCGCACGGATGCGCATTCCCGTGGCAGAGCCGGGTTATCGACTGGCTGGCTCTTACTTAACTGGTTTCGGGACGGTACCGGTCCAGGTCCAAGCGGCGACCTTCCAGGCAGACGCCTCCTTGCGTAGGGCGACGGCAACTTGTCCGGTTTCCCGCATGGAGACACCTTTCAGCTTGTAAGTGTAGAGCGAGGGATAGACAAGATACGCCTGCTCAGTGGTGACGTTCTTAACGGTAGGCGCGCTAAGAACAACCTTCGGTTGGGTGATGCTAAGTGCCTTTGAGTTGGAGTCAAAGGCTGCGCTCCAGTCATCGAACGCCTTCGGGCCGTTCCAAGTGTAGGGAGCGAACTCGTCTATGATGCTGGTTCCTGAGGGCGAATTGACAGCAGCCGACTTTTTTAAATCGCCGGAGTTGAATCCGTCCATAAAGGTTCGAACTGCAGTATCGGGCGTGGATTGCGCGCGTACTGCGACCGTGCAACTGACGGCGAGGATCGGAATCAACACGGAACGGATTCTTAGACTATGAACGAGCATGGTATGAAAGTATACATCAGGGTGTCCTCAGCGGAACGTGGACTAGTTTTCAGTTACGATCAGGTAAACCACCTTCAGGAGTCTCATGCAATTCCGTCACGTAATCCTCGCCTTCACTCTATTCGCCCTCCCCTTAGCCGCACAAAACGCCACCCTCACCGGCGACGTCAAAGACCCTAAAGCCGCTGCCATGCCCGGCGTCTCTCTCACCCTCACCAACAATGACACCGGCGTCGCCCTCTCCACCAAATCCGACTCCGCCGGCGAATACGAATTCCCCTTCATCAAGCCCGGCAGCTATAAGCTGCAAGCCGAACAAAGCGGCTTCAAAACCTTCGTCCAACCCCAAATCACCCTCGCCGTCGCCGATCGCACCCGCCTCGATATTGTGATGCAGATCGGCGACACCTCGAGCCTTCTCACTGTCGAAGCCTCCAGCACCGGCATACAGACCGAATCCGCAACCTTGGGCGAAGTCGTCACCAACCGCAAGATCGTCGAAGTCCCGCTCAACGGCCGCTTCTTTCTCGATATCGCGCTGCTCACCCAAGGCACCGTCGCGCCCAGCACCAACAACCGCACCTTCCTCGCCGTGCCCAGCGGCATCGGCATCTCCGGCATCAACGCCTCCGGCACCCGCGAAGACTCCACGAATTACCTCTTCGATGGCATTAACTTGAGCGACATGGCCCAGAACCAGATCACGTTCCAGCCGAACATCGATATGATCCAGGAGTTCAAGGTCCAGACCAACGCCTTCAGCGCCGACTACGGCCGAAATGCCGGCATCATTATTAGTGCCGTTTCAAAGTCCGGAACCAATGGTTTCCACGGCACCGCCTACGAATTCGTCCGTAACGAAAAGTTCGACGCCAAGAACTACTTTGACCCCGCCGGCAATATCATCCCTTTCAAGCGCAACATCTATGGCTATAGCGTCGGCGGCCCCGTCATCCGGAACCGCACTTTCTTCTTTACCAGCTACGAAGGCCGCCAGGGCCGCGAAGTCGCGTCTCTTAAGACGCAGGTCCCCAACGCCGCGCAGATTGCCACTGTCACGAACCCCGTTATTCTCAAGCTCCTCCCCCTACTCCCCAAACCCAACGACCCCACCGGCACCTTCTTCACCGGACCCGCCGGGCGCACGCGCAGCCTCAACCAGTTCACCGGCCGTTTCGATCACAACTTCTCCGAGCGCAACTTCGTCTTCGGCAACTTCATCTCAAACCGCGACCAGCGCACCGAGCCCACGCTGCAAGGCAACAACCTGCCCGGCTTCGGCGATACGCGCCCCGCGAAACGCGAACTGCTTGCGCTCGGTTACACTCACGTCTTCTCGCCCGCCATCACGAACGAGTTGCGCGCCGGGCTGAACCGCGTGCTCATTTCGTTCACCCAAAACGACACCGCCACCCCCGCCTCTTACGGCATCGCATCGCCTTCCGCGGTCCTGCCCCAGTTCTCCATCTCTGGGGGCGCGGTCTTCGGCGGAATCTCCGGCTTTCCCCAGGGCCGGGGCGATACCACGTTCCAGTATTCCGATTCGCTCTCCTGGATCAAAGGCCGCCACTCGCTCAAGTTCGGCGCCGAATTCCGGCGCTTCCGCAACAACAATTTCAATGGCGGCACGGGCGGCACCATCAACTTCCCGAACCTCGCCGCGTTCCTGGCCGGCACACCCAGTTCCGCCACCGAAACCGCTCTGCCCGCCACTCCCGGCCTGCGCGCCAACGCTCTCGGCACCTTCGCGCAGGACGATTTCCGATTCAGCGCAAAGCTCACCGCTCAATCTCGGCATCCGCTGGGAATACAATGGCGTCCCGAATGAAATCCACAACCGCCTAGGTGTGTATGACTTCTCGCGAAACGCCATTTTCCAGGTCGGCACGAACGGAATCGAACGCCCCTATAAGCGCCAGTTCTCGAACTTCGGCCCGCGCCTAGGCTTTGCCTACGATCCCACCGGTCAATCGAAGACCGTCATCCGCGGCGGCTTCGGTCTCTATTACGATGAGCCCGTCACCAACATCGTCAGCGGCCTCGGCTCGAATCCGCCCTTCGCGACTTCGGTCAACAACACCGCCAACGTCAACCTCGCGAACCCGTTCAGCCTGCCCCCTGGTACCGGCAGCGCGATCGCCGCAGTCGACCCGAATTTCAAGAGCGCCGTGGTTTATTCTTATAACCTCAACATTCAGAGGGAGCAATTCGGTACGGTGTTCCAGGTCGGTTATGTCGGAAGCCAGGGCCGCCACCTGCGTCTGACAGGCGACGCGAACCAGGGCATCAACGGTCTTCGCCCGAACCCGTCCTTCTCCAGCATTACCGTGCAGGAGTCCGTTTCGAACTCCAACTACAACGGTCTCTGGCTCAGCGCCAACCGCCGCCTGACACGCGGCCTCACTTTCTCTGCCTCTTACACGCTTTCGAAATCCATCGACAACAACTCCGTCGGCAGTTCCAATCCGCAGATCCAGAACTTCTACAACATCGCAGCCGAACGGGCCCTATCCGATTTCGACGCGCGCCACCGTTTCGTCCTGAGCGGCGTGTACCAGCTCCCGTTCCATGCCGATTCCGCTTTCACCAAACGGCTGATTGAAGGCTGGACCATCTCCCCGATCGTGAACCTGCAATCCGGCAATCCGTTCAGCCCGATCGTCGCGCTCACACGGTCGGTCACTCCCGGAGTCGCGCCCACCCCCGGCTTGATCTACAACAGCGGCAGCCTGGAAGGCTTCGACCGCCCCGACTACGTCGCCGGACAACCCCTCTATGTCAGCAACCCGACTCCCGCGCAGTACCTGAACCCGAACGCCTTCGTCCGCCACAACCTGGGCTTCGGCAACGCGGGCCGCAACATCCTGACCGCCCCCGGCCTTCAGGACGTCGATGTCGCGCTCTCGAAAGACACGCGCCTCAAAGAACGGGTGTCTCTCCAATTCCGAGCCGAGGCCTTCAACATCTTGAACCATCCGAACTTCGGCCAGCCGGTGAATACACTTACAGCCGCCACCTTCGGCCAGATTACGCAAACCCGCACCACGCGCGGCGATCTGGGCAGCTCCCGCCAAATTCAGTTAGGCATGAAGCTGATCTTCTAAGTACGAGATGATCACGCGATCAGGTCGTGGAGCACGTTGCCGGAGACATCGGTCAGGCGGAAATCCCGGCCGCTGTAGCGATAGGTAAGCTTGGTGTGGTCGATGCCCATCAGGTAAAGGATGGTTGCGTGGATGTCATGGACGTGCACCGGCTTTTCTATGGCCTTGAAGCCAAAATCGTCGGTGGCGCCGTAGATGGTGCCGCCTTTGACAGCTCCGCCGGCGAGCCACATGGTGAAGCCGAATGGATTGTGGTCGCGGCCGCGCTTCACCGAGGAACCGCCGCCGCCCACTTCGCGGACGGGCGTGCGGCCGAATTCGGAGCCGCAGACTACCAGGGTATCTTTCCAGAGGCCCCGGGCTTTCAGGTCTTTGATGACTGCGGCGAAGGGCTGATCGGAGTTTTTGGCGTTTACCTTGTGAGCGAAAATGTCGCCGTGGGCGTCCCAGGGGTCGCCTTTCGAATAGTAGACCTGGGTCATGCGCACGCCCTTTTCCGCGAGGCGGACCGCCATGAGCGCGCCTCGGGCCACGTTGCCGGGGCCGTACATGTCGAGGGTGGCCTGTGATTCCTTGCGGACGTCGAAAACATCGGGCGCTTCGGTCTGCATCCGGTAGGCGACTTCCATCGATTTGATGACGCCTTCCACTTGCGGGTCCGGCGCGCCTCCGCCTGAGCGAATGTTTTCGAGTTTGTGGAGAAGATCGAGCTCGCGGCGCTGCTCCGTCATAGAGAACTTCGGGTTGTTGACGAAGCCCAGGACTTTCTTGGGATCGAAGTTCTTCTCGACTACGATCTTTTTAGGGATTTCCTTGCCGTCTTTATCTTTCTCGTGGGTTTTCGGTTCTTCGGGCTCATCGACGGGCATGCCATCGGGGCCGAGGTTTTCGACCTTGTTCGCGATGAAGGTGCCCTGGTTGATGCCGGGGAGGAAGCCGTTGCTCCAGAGAGGGGGGCCGACGGTGGTGGGAACTTCGGGGCAGAGAACCACGTAGCCGGGCAGGTTCTGATTCTCCGTGCCGAGACCGTAAGTCATCCACGCGCCCATGGACGGGCGGCCAGCCTGGTTCGCGCCGGTGTTCATCATGAGGCAGGAAGGCTCATGATTCGGGATTTCGGTGTAAACCGAGCGAACCCAGCAGATGTCGTCGGCAACGCCGGCGATGTGAGGCCACAACTCGCTGACATCCATGCCGCATTGGCCGTACTTCTTGAAAGCGAACGGCGACTTCATGAGCTCGCCGGTGCGGCGTTCGGTTTTGATATCGCCGCCGGGAAGAGGTTGGCCATCATACTTGGCGAGGGCGGGCTTGGGGTCGAAGGAATCGATGGTGGAGAGGCCGCCGTTCATGAAGAGGAAGATGACGCGTTTGACTTTCTGCGGATGATCGAGCGCCATAGCGCTGGCCCGCTCGACCGATTGGCCGAGCATGCCGGCGAAGGCCATCATGCCGAAGCCGTTGCCGACGCGGCGAAGCGCTTCACGGCGAGTTACGGGGTTTCTGGATTTATGAAAAGACATTAGTTTATAAACATGAACTCTGAGGAGCTCAAGAGGATTTTGGCGTAGCGGCCCCACGCGGTCGGCTCATACTTCACTTCGGGAGTTGCGGAGCCTTTGCCCCGGCGGCCCATCATCATTCCCTGCATCATGCCCATTCCCATGGCGCCTTCAGGAGGGGCGACAGCGGCGCTGTTTCCGGCATCGGAGATGACGGGCATTTCGTCCGGGGCGGCTTTCTCGGCGCCACCTTTCTTTCCCTCTTTGAGCTTTTCGTCCTTTGGCTTCTTCTTCTCTTCTTCGTACTCGCGAAGGGGTTCGCTCTTCAGATATTCGAGGCCGAGCGCCAGTTCTTCGGCTTTCGGCTCCCTACCGTAGCAGAGCAGATAGATCTTGCGAATGCGGGCGCGGTTATCGGGTTCGGGCGCGACGCGCTTGGCGAGCTCTTCGGCTTCGGCCTGCACGAAATCGCTATTCATCAGGAAGAGGCGTTGCAGGGGGACGGTGGTGGTGAAGCGCTTTTCGGCACTGATGGAGGGGCTGGGGAAGTCGAAGAGTTGAAGGAATTCGTCAAGCTTGTAGCGGCTGACTTTGCCATAAACGGTGCGGCGCAGGAAGGTGGGGGTGAGATCTTTCGAGGGTCCGCCGAGCGTGGTGTCCAGATTTCCGGCGACGGCCAGGATGGAATCCCGGAGCTGTTCGGCATCCATGCGGCGCTGGTTTTGGCGCCAGTAGAGGCGGTTGCCGGAGTCTTTCTCAAAGGCGGTCTGATCGAGTTCGGTTGAGAGCTGATAGGCAGCGCTGATCATGATTTCGCGCTGCAGCTTCTTGATCGAGAGACCGTTTTGGACGAAGCTGGTGGCCAGGTATTCCAGAAGTTCGGGATCGGTGGGACGTTCGCCGCCGAAGCCGAAGTTGCTGGGCGTATCGACAATCCCGGTTCCGAAGTGGCCCTTCCAGACGCGGTTCACAAGGACGCGCATGGTAATGGGCTGCTTCAGGATGTCTTCCGCCAGTTCCAGGCGGCCGCTCCCCTGCAGAAAGGGAGTGGGATCTTTCTTGGCGAAAACGGAAAGGAAGTGGCGCGGCACTTCCGGCCCCAGGTTTTCGGGATTGCCTCTGAAGGGCAAGCGGGATGTTGACGGGCTTTTCCGCGTCCTTGACCCCGTGAATGAAGGGATAGTAAGGATCGAGCTTCTTGCGGGCGGCTTCAAGATCGTTCTGAATCGCTTTGATGCGGAGTTGGGCATCGGGCCCGACGCGGGATTCCAGACCCCATCCGCGGAACATCAGGACACCAGGATTCCCCATACGGTTGCCCGCGGCCATCATGGCGGTCGGATCGTCGGCATCTTTCAATTCACGCTGGAAGATCTCGGTCCAGAAGCTGTTCTGATCGTCGGGGAGACTCTTGAGACGGAGCCAGGAACCCGGGTTGAAGTCGCGGTTCGAGACGAAGTTGCTGGGCTTATCGGTGCGCTTCTTAGGCTTGGTGCCTTCGATGTCTTTGTCGGTGATGACGCGATTTTCGGCATCGACTTCGAGCTTGGCCAACATCGCGGTGACCACCTCTTCCTGAAACTCAGTGGCCAGTTTCTTGGCGGCGGGCAGCGTGCCGCCGTCTTTCTTGATCATGGCCTGCCAAGCTTCCTTGTTCTTGTACTTATCGGTGGGCTTGGCCATGTACTTGATCCAGCGATCGAGCAATTCGAAATCGAGCTTGCGTGCTTCCACCACCTGATCCATCGGCTTCTTCGATTTGCCGGTGACCTCCCAAACGCCTTCAAGGTAGTTCGAGGTTTGGAAGGCAAGCGAGTGCTGGAGTTCGTTCAGCAGGGCCTGGCTGGTTTCCTGGGCGACCTTCTGCTTCGCTTCTACGGTGTCTTCCAGTTTGGTGAACTCATCGACCACCTTCTTCGGTGCGCGCGGATACTCTTCATACACGGTGTTGTAGAAGACGCCGGCAAGCGCGTAGTAATCGGTCTGCGGAATGGGATCGTACTTGTGATCGTGGCAGCGGGCGCAGGCGACAGTCAGGCCCATGAAGCCGCGGGTTACGGCATCGACGCGGTCATGCCGCTCATCAGCGCGGGTGACTTCGTTCGAGCCGTTGTCGTAATACCAGGGCCCGAGGCTCAGAAAGCCGGTGCCGGGGAGCATCTTGGTGCGGTCTTTGGGATCCATCAGGTCGCCCGCGAGTTGAGCTTTGACGAAGCGATCGTACGGCATATCGTCGTTGAAGGCCTGGATCACCCAATCGCGATAACCATAGGCGTTGGGGTAGGGGCGATAACCTCGGGGGAAAGGCTGGAGACTGCGGTAATCGTCTTCGCCGAAGCGGGCGACATCGAGCCACTCGCGGCCCCAGCGCTCGCCATAGTGGGGAGAGGCGAGGAGACGATCGATCAGTTTGGGGTAAGCGTCTGGCGAAACGTCCTTTTCGAAAGCAGCGATCTCTTCCGGCGTGGGGGGAAGGCCGGTGAGGTCGAAGGTGGCCCGGCGGATCAGGTCATGCTTGCTGGCCTGGCGAACGGGATGGAGGCCTTCCTTTTCCAACCTGGCAAGGACGAACCGATCAATTTCGGTGCGAGCCCAGCGAGTGTCTTTGACGGCGGGCGCGGGCTCATTCTTAAGGGGCTGGAAGGACCAGAAGTTCCGGCGTTCCGGGGAGATGGTGTACTTACCGTCGGACTTGGAGAGAATGGCGGCGCTTTTCGGCCAGACAGCTCCGGCCTTGACCCAGGCCTCGAGAGTTTCGATATCGGCGGGCTTGAGCTTGCCGCCCTTCGGCATGCGAAGATCGGCGTCCGTTTCTTTGAGGCGGGCGATGAGAGAGCTTGCGGCGGGATCGCCGGGTTTGAGCGCGGAGCCGTGGGCGCCGCCTTTGGTCATGGCCTCCCGGCTATCGAGTCTGAGTCCGCCTAGGGCGGAATTCGTGTGACACCCGTAGCAGTTATTCGCAAGGATCGGGCGGACTTTGGATTCGAAATAGTCCGGGGAAGCAGCGGGAGTTGATTGGGCCCGGAGAACGGTAACGGGAAGGAAGGCCAGGATGGCGGCTAGTCGGCGCATAAACCTCTTTGCCCCTTATGAGTGGGGCGGGACGAATAAAGCGACTTCCGGTTCAGCGCTGGGAACCAAGGGCCTACGGGGGCCGGGTATTTTCGTGTGAAAACGCCTGCATCGATTCTAATTCATGGGAGCGACGAAGTTCAAGCGGAGTTGTGGCGAGCGCAAACGATTTCGATTACCGGCCATGAGCCGCCGCGATGATTTGAGCGGGTTGCAGCGATTGGGGAGATGGGCTGTGAACGAGTTACACTGAGACGCATTATGCGCCGGGCGATTTTATTTGGGTTTGCCGTTATGGGCTTTTTGACTGCTGCGAAGCGTGAGCCCGCGCCAGTGGTGAAGGGAATCAAGACTCCGGGGATTCAGATTCCGTTTGCCAGCTTGAAGGCGGAAACGGAGTTGGCGGCGCCGGGAAAGCCCGCCTGGGTGTTCTTCGAAGGTGCGGCGTTTTATCCGAACGCTGCGGACGGGGTCGAGAAGATCGATGGGAAGACCGGTAAATCCGCCGCGGTTTTGCCTAAGGTAGCGAAGCCGTGTGCGGGGATGGCTTCGGGATTCGGGAGCCTGTGGGTGGCATCCTGCGCGGAGGGATCGCTGATCCGGTTCGATACGAAGACTCTGAAGGAGACCGCGCGATTCGCTACGGGGACGGGCACCGCGCCTCGGGCGATTGCGGCTAGCACGGATAGCATCTGGTTGCTGACCGACGACAAGACTACCTTGTCGAGGATCGATCCCGATCAGAACGCGGTTGTGGGTGAATTGCGGGTTCCCGCGGGCTGCCGGAGTCTGGTTTTTGGCGAGACTGCGTTGTGGCTGGCATGTCCGGCGGAGAACAAGGTGCTTCGCATGGACCCGGCGACAAATTTAGTAACGAACCTGATCGAGGTGTCCTCCGGGCCGCAGGCTTTGGCCGTGGGCGAGGGATCCATCTGGGTGCTCTGCCGGAAAGAGGGAAAGGTGGACCGCATCGATCCGAAGACGAACAAAGTAACCAAGTCGATTGAACTGGGCGTGCCTGGCGCGGAGGGGGCGATTGCGGTGGGCGAGGGTTCGGTGTGGGTGACAATGACCGGTTTTCCGATTACGCGCATCAGCCCGACGGCGGAGAAGGAGGCTGTGGTGCAGCAATTTGTAGGGAAGGGGGGCGGCGCGATTACGACGAGCCCCGCGGCGGTTTGGCTTTCCAACGTGGCGGAAGGGACGGTCTGGAAAATCGATCCGAAGCGCATCGTAGCAACGCTGGCGGAATAACTTATGAGACATACGCGGCTGATGTTGGTGTTACTGGGTTGTTTGGTTTCGGCGGACGCGCAACGGAAACCGCGGCCGGGCGTTGCGACTGCGGGGGTGCGGCGAGAGATGGCGTCGATCACGCCGCTGGCTGTGTTTGAGACGGGGGGCACGCCGGATTGGCAGGTTGTGACCCCGGATGCGATCTGGGTGGCGAACGGGCCGAAGAACACGGTACACCGGTTGGACCCGAAGACCAATACAATTGCGGCGACCGTTACCGTGGGGGAGAAGCCGTGCGCCGGACTGACAGTGGGCTTCGGGAGCGTTTGGGTTCCGAACTGTGGCAGCCACACGGTGAGCCGGGTTTCCCTGGCGAGCAATACGGTGGAGGCGACGGTGCCGGTGGGCCCCTCGGAGAGTGAAGGGCTGGTTGCGGCGAGCGGCGATGCGATTTGGCTGGTGACGGACAAAGCGGGGAAGCTTTCGCGGATTGATCCGAAGACGAACGCGGTCGCGGCGGAAATTACGATTCCGGCGAATTCGGCGGGGGTGTTTTATGCGGAGGGCGGCGTGTGGGTGACCACTCCGGAGAAGAACATGCTGACGCGCGTGGACGCGAAGACGAACAAGGTAACGCACTCCATCGAGGTGGGGCCGGGGCCGCGTTTTCTGACTTACGGGGCCGGCTCGATTTGGACGCTGAACCAGGGGGATGGGACGGTGTCGCGGGTGGATGCGACAGTCAGGCAAGGTGTTGGCGCAGGTGGAAGTGGGGGTGCCGGGCGGTGGCGGGGAGATCTGTTTCGGAGAGGGGCATGTGTGGGCGACGGTGTTTCAGATTCCGTTGTCGGAAATCGATCCGGGGACGAACAAGGTGACGCGGCAGTGGTTCGGGGACGGTGGGGATTCGGTGCGAGTGGCATTTGGCTCGATCTGGTTATCGAACTTACGGGCGCATAATGTTTGGCGGATCGATCTGGCGAAGTTGTAGGTGAATCGAAGTTGATTCAAAGTGTAATTACGTAATCGGGCGGGCTGCCGGCTAAGGCCTGATAGAGTTGCGGGAAGCATCCGACGGCTGCGCCGGTGACCATGCCGCTGGGTTTCACCTCACCGCTGCCGCATTGGGCCAAGGTGCCTTCCGCCAGATTACGGCGAACGGCGCACTGGTCACAGGCCATTAAGAGAATGCCTTTGGCCGCGGCTACTTTCGCGAGGCGCTCTCCAACGGGGTCTTCTTTGCGAAGGCAGAAGACGTTGTCATCGAAGAAGAAGATGCCGACGACATCGGCTCCGTGAGTGTTCTGCTCCAACTGCGGCAGGATCATGGTGGCCAGCTTGTAAGTGCTGGCCATGTTTGTGGCGAGTATGTAGGCAACTTTCATAGTGAGTTTTCAGAGATAGACGGTGAAGAGCCGGGAATTCAGAGACAGAGCCCGCTCGAAGCGCATAGCGATTAGCATAGACGGTATGCATATTCTATTGCTTCTGCTGATCTGTGCTTTCGAGGTGAGCGCCGCGTCCGAGGCGGGGCATTCGGCACGAGAGTGGGAGAAGCGGGCGAAAGGCATCACGATAGTCCGGGACGATTGGGGGATTGCTCATGTCTCTGGGAAGACGGATGCGGACGCGGTCTTCGGGGCTCTTTATGCGCAGGCCGAAGACGACTTCAATCGCGTGGAGACGAACTATCTGAACGCGATGGGGAGGCTGGCGGAAGCCGAAGGGGAGAAGCTGATTTATCAGGATCTGCGGATGAAGATGTTTATCGATCCGGCGGATTTGCAGCGGCAGTATGCGGCGAGTCCCGCGTGGCTGAGGGAGTTGATGGACGCGTTTGCGGATGGACTGAACTATTACCTTTTGAAGCATCCGGAAACGAAGCCGCGCGTGATCCAGCGGTTCGAACCCTGGATGGCGTTGAGCTTTACGGAAGGAAGCATCGGGGGCGATATCGAGCGGGTGAATTTGAACCGGCTGGAGGCGTTTTATGGAGGGAAGCCGGTGGCGGAGGTTCGGGAGCGGGAGCGGGAGCCGTCTGGATCGAACGGGATGGCGATCGCGCCTGCAAATACTGCGGGGCACCATGCGCTGTTGCTGATCAATCCGCACACTTCGTTCTTCTTCCGGTCCGAGTTACAGATGACCAGTGAGCAGGGGTTGAATGCTTATGGGGCGGCAACCTGGGGGCAATTCTTTATCTATCAGGGATTCAACGACCGCGCGGGATGGATGCATACGTCGAGCGGCGTGGACGCGGTGGATGAGTATCTGGAGACGGTGGTGAAGAAGGGCGCAGGCGCGAGTTACAAGTATGGGGACGGCGAGCGTGCGTTTCAGGCAAGGGAGATTGTTGTGCCCTATAAGTCGGCCGCTGGAATGGCGCAGAAAAAGTTTACGGTTTATCAGAGTCATCACGGGCCCGTGATCCGGGAGCAGGACGGTAAGTGGGTAAGCATTCGATTGATGCAGGAGCCGATTAAGGCACTGGAGCAATCTTACTTGCGAACCAAGGCGCGGGACTACCAGAGTTACCGGAAGACCATGGAGTTACAGGCGAATTCTTCGAACAACACGATTTACGCGGACGCCGATGGAACGATTGCTTACTTTCATGGAAACTTTATTCCCAAGCGGGACACGCGGTTCGACTGGACTAAGCCTGTGGACGGGAGTACGCCGGCGACGGAGTGGCAGGGCTTGCACACAGTGGCGGAGATTCCGCAGTTACTGAATCCCGCGAGCGGATGGTTATTCAATGTGAATAACTCGCCCTGGTCGGGGGCGGGGGAGAGCAGTTTGAAGAAAGCCGACTTTCCGGCGTATGTAGAGAATGGGACGGAATCGGCGCGAGGGCTGCATGCGATTCGAGTGTTGCGGGATAAGAAGGACTTTACGCTCGAGAGGCTGATGGCGGCGGCCTATGATAGCTATCTGCCCTGGTTCGAGGAGCCCATTCCGGCGCTGGTGAAGGCTTTCGACGCATTGCCAGAAGGGGATGCGACGCGCGGGAAGTTAGCGGAACAAGTAGCTGTGTTGCGGGCTTGGGATTTGCGGTGGGCCGCGAATTCCGTGGCGACGTCGCTGGCCGTGTTTTGGGGCGAGGAGCTGCGGCGGCGGGGGAGTGAACATCCGCTGGAGGCGCTTTCCGCCGCTTCGGAGAGGCTGACGGCAGACTTCGGCACGTGGAAAACGGAGTGGGGCGCGATCAACCGGTTCCAGCGCTTGACGGGCGATATCGTGCAGCCCTTCAACGACGCGGGGCCGAGTATCCCGGTGCCGTTTCCTTCGGCGGTTTGGGGATCGCTGGCGTCCTTTGGCGCGCGGCCGTATCCGGGGACGAAGAAGTGGTATGGGACGAGTGGGAACAGCTTTGTGGCGGTGGTGGAGTTTGGGGACAAGGTGAGGGCGAAGGCCGTGACGGCGGGTGGGGAGAGCGGTCACCCGGGGTCAAAGCACTTTAACGACGAGGCGGGGCGGTATAGTTCGGGGTCGTTGCGGGATGTGTATTTTTATAAGTCGGACTTACGCGGGCATACGGAGCGAAGTTATCATCCCGGATTTTAGGCGGGGCCGAAAGCTTATATACTGATTCGCACAACGGGTGGCGGTGCGGTTGACTTATTAATCGGAGGACAAGCCTATGGCGAAGCGGATTATTTTCTGCGCGGATGGCACGGGTGACAACGCAAGATCGAACAGCAATGTGTACAGGCTGTATAAAGCGCTTCTGGTGGCGGCGGACCAGATTCCGTTTTACGACGATGGCATCGGGGCGGACGGGAACTTCATCCTGAAGGTGGTGGAGGGCGCCTTCGGGATCGGACTGCGGCAGAAGATCAAAGACGGTTATACGAAAATCGCGCACGTTTATGAGGCGGGCGACCAGATCTATTTGTTCGGGTTTAGCCGGGGCGCCTTTGCGGTGCGCAATCTGGCGAATGTGATTGGGACTTGCGGCGTGCCCACGGCGCAGTTTTCCAGCCATCTGGTGGATACCGTGTTCGATGCATATCGCGAGCGGGGAAATCGCGAGGAACTCATGAAGTCCCTGAGCGCGTTTCCGATGGAGATTCCGAAGATTGCGATGGTGGGCGTTTGGGAAACGATCGGGGCGCTGGGTTTGGTTTCGGTGTTGGGTGGCGTAGGCCCCGTTGCTGAAGGCCTGGACATCAATCTGCATCCGAACATTTCGCATGCGTATCAGGCGCTGGCGATCGATGAGAAACGGCCGCAGTTTCAGCCGTTGCTCTGGAACGTGGCGGAAGCGGGACAAACGTTGCAGCAGGTTTGGTTTTCCGGGTACCACAGCGATGTGGGAGGGGCGGTGAACGAGGTGCCGATGGGGACGAAATCGATTTCCGATATTCCTCTCGCGTGGATGATGAGCAAGGCAGCTGCATTGGGATTGGAGTTCGATGCGGCCGTGGCCGCGGAGTTGGCGCTGCCGCTCGATACGAATTATGCGCTCGAACCGCTGCATCCTCCCAACCACGGGTTCGGGCAGATTGAGCCGCGCACAATATTCGATGGCGCGACGCTGGCCAATAGCGTGGTGGTGCGGTCTTTGGATCCAAAGCTGCGCCCGCACAATTTGAAGTTCGTGGAAGGAGCGCTGGCGAAGAGTTATCCGATTGAGAATGTGGTGAAGATGCCGGAGATGGGGATCGGGCCGGTTCCGCGATAGACGTACCCTTACTGTTTGGTTTGCACGGGTTGTTTGGTCTTGGTGAAGAACTCTTCCTGTAAGCGGGGGCTGATCCGGTCTGCTTTGATGGCGCGAAGTGCTGTCGCGATATAGTCGGCAGCGGCTTTGGTGTCGAACTCGCCCAGTGCCTGCGTGGCGGCGGAACCATCGCCCGCATAGTGGTCGGGATACTTGGCGTACCACCAGATGCCTGTGTAGATGCCGGTCGGGAGATCCAGGCGGTTGCGGTCTGCGCCTGATTGAGTGGCGGCTCGATCCAGATGGACCAGGTCAGGGCGCGAGACTTCGGTGCGAGAGGTTTCGGACTCGCCTGCGTGGCCGTCGTTCTTGGTTTTCTGCGCGGGGCGGTTCGGGGGAGTGGGCGGGCGGAGCGAGACGTAGACCACATAGTCGTGCGGCGCGGCGAGTTGGGATTGCGCGAAGTACGGGAGCAGATTATTGTTGCCGCCATGGCCGTTGGCGATCAGGATTTTCTTGCAGCCGTTGCGGCCCATTTCGTCGGTTGTCTCCTGCAGCAGTTCGAGTTGGAGGCGCTGGCTATAGGCCAGGGTACCGGGTTCGTGGCGGGCTTCGAAGATCTGGCCGAAATAGTATTCCGGAAAGACGATGGCGTATTCCTGCTCCACTCCGTGCAGGACGGCGTAGCGGACGTTGATGAGGTCGGTGCCGAGGGGGAGGTGGGGGCCGTGCTTTTCGATGATGCCGAAGGGGAGAACGCACACGCCCTGCGATTTTTCCAGGGCCTTGACGAAATCGGGCGCAGTGAGCTCTTCCCACTTGGTGGGAAAGGTCTCGGCTGCGTTGAGAGTGGTGGCCAGGAAGAGGAGCGGGACGATGACTCGCATGGTGAGAATTGTACATCGCGGGGCTTGCTATACTCCCTCCAAATACCGTGAGATTCCTGTTCCTGCCGCTGCTTGCGGCTTCCGTGTGGGCGCAAGCGCCTATTCGTTACGAAGTCGCATTCCCGAATGCGGTGCACCATGAAGCGCAGGTGCGCGCGACGTTTTCCGAGGTGAAGCAGCCCGTGCTGGAGGTGGTGATGAGCCGGAGTTCCCCGGGACGGTATGCGATTCATGAGTTCGCAAAGAACGTTTACGGGGTCCGGGTGACGGATGGCGAAGGACATGTGTTGAACGTGGACCGCAGCGATCCGTACAGCTGGAAAGTTTCCGGGCACAAGGGAACGGTGGTGGTGGAGTACACGCTGTTCGGAGACAGGGTGGACGGCACTTACGACGGGATCGATGGAACGCAGGCGCATTTGAATATGCCGGCGAGTTTCGTCTGGGCGCATGGGATGGAGAAGCACCCTGCCAGCGTTCCGGTTTGTGCTTCCGGACGGCAAGAACTGGCGCGTGGCAACCCAGATGGCGCTGAATGCCGATGGGACGTATAGCTCGCCCAATCTCGACATGATGATGGATAGCCCCGTGGTGTTGGGCAACTTCGATCTGGAGCAATGGCGCTCCGGTGATCGCGACTTTCGCATGGCGCTGACGCACACGGGGACGAAAGAAGAAGCGGCTGCTTACGCCCGGATGGCGCAGGCGGTGGTGACGGAAGCAGAGGGCGTATTCGGCGCGTTTCCGAAGTACGACACGGGGAATTACACGTTTCTGATCGACTATCTGCCGTTCGCATCGGGAGATGGCATGGAGCATCGCGATTCCACGGTGATCACGGGGACGCGGCAGTTGAAGCAGGCGGCCACGCAGAACATCGGGACGGTGTCGCACGAGTTTTTTCATTCGTGGAATGTGGAGCGGATCCGGCCGCGGGCGCTGGAGCCCTTTGATTTCGAACGGGCGAATATGTCGGGTGAACTTTGGTTCGCAGAAGGCTTTACGAACTACTACGGGCAGTTAATTCTGAAGCGCGCGGGGTTGGTGAGCGTCGACCGGTTCGCTCAGCAGATGGGCTTCGGGGTGAGCTTCGTCTTGAATGCGCCGGGTCGCCAGGTGTTCAACGTGGTGGAGATGGCGCGGCAGGCGCCCTTTGTGGATGCTGCTACAGCGAACGACCCTGTGAACACGCAAAACACGTACATCTCCTATTACACGTATGGGCAAGTAATCGCGCTGGGGTTGGATCTGACGATCCGGACGAAGTTCCCGGGCAAGAGTCTGGACGACTGGATGCGGCAGATGTGGAAGGAACATCCGGATGTGCAGAAGCCTTATACGCTGGCCGACCTGGAATCGGCGTTGGGCGCGGCAGTGGGAAACAAGGAGTTTGCGGCGGACGTGTTTCGCCGTTACATCGTGGGGAAGGAGGCCATGGATTACGCGAATCTGCTGGCGCGGGCGGGATTGACGCTGCAAAAGCAACCCGGTGCGCATATTTGGTTCGGAGCGCAGGGATATGCGATGAGCGATTCCGGGATGGAGATTACGGGGCCGACTCTGCGGGATTCCCCGGCTTACCTGGCGGGGCTGGATCGCGGAGATAAGGTGTTGGAGTTCGAGGGGAAGGTGCTGAAGAGTGAGGAGGATCTGACGAAGTGGGGGAATTCGCATAAACCTGGGGACAAGGTGAAGTTGAACGTGGAGGGCCGGTCGGGAAAGCGGGACGTGGAAGTGACTCTGACGGAATCGCCTGCGTTGGAGTTAGTCCCCGTTCCACAGGCCACTTCGGAGCAGTTAGCGCTGCAAGCGGCGTGGTTGGGTTCGAAAGCGGTCCACCCGCTGCCTGAGTTAAGAAAGTATTGCCCGGTATGCAAGCGCGCGGAATTATTCGAATGGGAGCACTGCCCGTTTGATGGGGCGGAGCTGGGGATCGTGCCGGGAACGGCTGATGTGCGGCCTGCGGGAATGATGCGAAGGCGGCGGAATTGAAGGCGTTCCCTGACGGTCACGGCTCTTTACGATCTGTGCGTTTGGGCGGATTCGAGTGCTTGTTCCAGGCGGTGGAGGCCTTCTCTTAGGATTTCGGGCTCAGCAACTAGCGAGATTCTGATGTGGCCGGGCTTGCCGAAGAAGCTTCCGGGGACTACGGTGGTCTCGTACTTGTCTCGCAGTTCGCCGCAGATTGTGTCGGCAATTTGGGGGAACACCACCGTGCCCTGCGCCGGTACTTCCAGGCCGTGTTTTTCGGCGAAAGTGCGGTAGGTTTCGCGGTTCGTTTCTATCAATCGTTTTGACCGTTCGCGGATTTTGGGGAGTTGCTCGAAGGCCTTCACGCTTAGCAGTTCCGCCGGATGCGCGGGGATGTTGTCGAACAGATCGATGAGCCGCCAAAGCCGTTCTGCGATCTCCGGTTGCGCGAAAATCCAGCCGCATCGCAGTCCGCTTAAGCCGTACACCTTCGTCAAGCTGCTGGTCACCAGAAAGTTTGGGCCTAAGTGGAAGGCGGAGCGCACATGCCGGTCCCAGACGCAATCCAGATACACTTCGTCCACCAGAACGTAAGCGCCTTGCTTCTCGGCTATGCGGCCGATCTCCACCAGTTCAGCCTCCTCCATCAGGGCGCTGGTGGGGTTGTGTAGATTGGTCAAGACGATCAGTTTCGTGCGTGGCGTAATCGCATCGGCGACGTCGGTGCCCCTGGTGAAATGGTTTACCTTGGCGCCTGTGAACCGTGCCAGATTCGGCAAAATCTCATAGGTGGGAAATTCGACCAGCGCTTCATCACCCGCGCGTAGCAGCAACAGAAACGCATACATGTTTGCACCGGAGGTTCCGCCGCCCGGCACGATGCACTCTACCGGCACGTTGTACTCTTTGCCGATCGCTTCCCGCAACGGGGTGTATCCGTAACCGCCGGGACCGTTGATTTCCAGCTCCTCGATTGTGGCGCCTAAGTCCGCAAGCGGATAGCCTGGCACGCCGCTGGTCGCGAGATTGTACTTTGCCCTGGACTTGGTTTTCGCCCAGTGCATGTAGTCCGACTTCATCGAGTCTTGCGAGTCCATAGCCAGTAGACTGGCACGCCCGCCGCCAGAATGCCAAGCCCGATTGCGCTGGTTGAGGGCTCCGCGCGAATGGTGGCGGCAACGGTTACGAAACAGGCAATCACGAAGAACACCGTCGTCCACTGTATGATTCGGCCTGGTGTGGCGAAACAGCGCTGCACCGGTCAGCCCGAAGAAGATGAAGTCGATCGAAACGACGTAGCTGAGGATCTTGTCGTACGTGCCTGAGAAACGCAATGATCGCGGCTAAGACTGCTTGCAGAAGAATGGCCGCGGCGGGCACTTGCGTCCGTTCATACAGTGTTCCGATCACTTCGAAGAAGACGCCATCGCGCGCCATGGCGTAGTAGATTCTGGGCGCGGTCAGCATGCCCTGGCTTAAGAAGCCCAGTGTGGAAACCGCGATGGCGGCCGCGACCAGGCGGCCCCCCGCCGCGCCAAACGCGAGCGTCATCACCGCGCTGGCCGGCGTTGGCGTTGCAGCCAGCCGATCCACTCCCAGGGCGCGCACGCAGATCCAGTTCACCGCCAGATAGAGCACCACCACGCCGCTCACGCCCAGAATCAAACCTCGGGCCAGGTCGCGACTCGGGATTCTTCATTTCTCCCGAAAGGAAGCTGGCCGTTTGCCATCCGCCGTATGCGAACAGCACCGGGGTGAGCGCTCCCGCGAGAGAACCCACGCGGCTGGCGGTGGGCTGCGCATGAGCGGGAGCAAAGAAGCCTGCGAACACCAGAGTGGCTATGGCGGCAATCTTGAGCGCCATCAGAAGATTCTGCACAGCGCTTCCGGAACGAACGCCAATCAGATTCACCGCCGCAAGCGCCATCAGCGTGAGCGCCGCAATTACGGCAGGCGGCCAGGGAAGGCCGGTCATCTCGACAAGATAATGCGCGAACGTGACCGCGACAGCCGCCATGCCGCCGGTCTGGATCACCAGCAGCAGACTCCATCCGTAAAGGAACGCCACGGAAGGATGCCACCCGTCCCGCAGATAAGCGTATTGCCCGCCGACCGCGGTGTTGCGCGCGGCCAAATCCGCATAGACGAAGGCGCCGGCCATGGCCACCGCGCCGCCGAAAGCCCACACGCCCAAGATGGCCCATGCGTTCGGGGCTTGGCGCGCCACGACATAAGGGTTCATGAAGATGCCGGAACCGATGATGCCGCCCATCACGATCATCGTGATATCGAAAAGATTCAGTTGGCGGGCAAGCGGCAAGAAGGTATTTGAGTACAATACGCTCCATGCTGTCTCGCAGGCAACTTTTATCTTTGCTTCCTGCGTCCGTGCTCGCGCAGGCGCAGACTCCCTATAACTACGACGAAGCGAAGGCCGGACCTTATCGCTTGCCTGAGCTGTTGACCGTGCATGACGTCCGTGCCTGGAACGCTCGCCGCAGGCCGGAGCTGCTGCGGCTTTTTGCGACTCACGTTTATGGGCGCACGCCTGGGAACAAGCTTTCGCCTGTGATGGAACGGCTCTCGCCCGACGAGCCGGTTTTTGAGGGGAAGGCAATGCGCCGCCAGGTCCGGATCTATCTGTCGGAAGACAGGCGCGGTCCCAAGATGGACCTGTTGCTCTACGTGCCCACGGAAGCGAAGAAGCCTGTGCCCGCGTTTCTGGGCCTGAATTTCAGCGGGAATCAAACCGTGCACACCGACCCGGGAATTCATCTGGGGCAGATTTGGGTGAAGGGCGTGGTTCAGGATGCTACTGAGAAATCGCGCGGCGCCGGCGCGTCGCAATGGCAGGTGGAGAAAATCATCGCCCGCGGCTATGGGCTGGCCACTGTCTACTATGGCGACATCGAACCTGATTTCGATGGCGGCATCGCGCATGGTGTGCGTTCGCTGTTTCCGGCGCCGGGCGATGAGGATTGGGGCGCGCTGGGCGCGTGGGCTTTCGGGCTTTCGCGCGCGCTGGACTATCTGGATGCCGATCGCGATGTGGATGCTCATCGTGTGGCGTTGATGGGGCACTCGCGCCTGGGCAAGGCCGCCGTGTGGGCCGGCGCGCAGGACCAGCGCTTCGCGATGGTTGTCTCGAATTGCTCCGGTACAGGCGGGGTCAGCCTGTTCCACCGGAACTATGGAGAAACGATTGAGCACTTGAACACCGCCTTCCCGCACTGGTTCTGCCGCAACTTCCGGCGCTATAGCGGCCATGCGGACCAGCTTCCGGTGGACCAGCACGAACTGATCGCTTTACATGCTCCCCGGCCTTTTTACATCGGCACGGCCGAAGGCGATCAGGGGGCGGACCCGCATGGTGGCTTCCTGGCGGCTAAGGCCGCGACGCCCGTGTACGAGATGTTCGGGAAGACCGGGATTACGGCGAAAGAGATGCCGCCGCTTCACCAGCCCCTGATGAACGACATCGGCTTTCACATTCGCGCGGGCAAACATGACGTGACGGAGTATGACTGGGAGCAATATCTGACGTTCGCGGAGAAAATGGCCAAATAACTCGTCGGCGACCGCTGAAACGGTATCATTTGCAGAATGAGAATTCTTCTGGTTCTGTTCTGCCTGCCGTGCATTGCGGCCGAGTACGTGTCGCGCGCCAATTACGAACTTGCCACGCGCTGGACACCTGCCAAAGTCGGCAAGCTGGTGTTCGATACTTCGGTAACACCGCACTGGCTCGATACGGGCGACCGCTTCTGGTACACGTGGGAGAACAGCAAGGGCCGCCGATTCTATGTGGTGGACCCGGTGAAGAAGACAAAGACTCAGGTCTTTGACTCGACCCGCCTGGCAGCGCTGCTCACCGAAAAGACCGGCGTGCCGTTCGAGTCGCAGCACCTGCCCATTCGGACCATCAAGTACGTGAAGGGCGATGGGTGCATTCAATTCGATCTGGATGTGCCGAAGGATGCCGCAATCCCCGGTGAGAAGAAAGAGCCTGAGGACAATCCGCAACAGCGCCGCGCCGGAGCGGCTGCCGCCATCCCCGCGTCCATCAACAAAACGCTCACGTTTGAATATGACCTGGGCTCGAGCAACCTAACAATGCTGCCGGAACGTACGCCGCGCAAGCCTCGTTGGGCGTCTGTTTCTCCGGACGACCGCTTCATTGTGTTTTCGCGGAATCAGAACCTGTTCCTGATGGACGCGGCGAATTATGCGAAGGCGCTGAAGAAGCCCACCGACACCACCATCGTCGAGACGCAACTCACAACCGACGGAGTTGAGGACTTTGGCTACACGCGGCGCGCCGGCGATTTCGAACGCCAGCAGGACCAGCAGCTGACCGAGCAGGAGCGGGCCGAACTGGAGCAGCAGACCGATAGCAAAGACAAGAATGCCCGCGTGCCCGCGATTATGATTGCCTGGAGCCGCGATTCGAAGAAGTTTTCCGTGATCCGCCAGGACGCGCGCAAGGTCGGCCAACTATGGGTGATCAACTCGCTCGCGCAGCCGCGGCCGACGCTTGAGACGTACCGATATCAGATGCCGGGTGAGGTGGATGGGCCGTTGCCCCACCTGGAAGTGTTCGACATCGCGGCCAAGAGCCGGGTGGAGATGAAGGCCGAGTCGTTTGCCGACCAGACGCTTTCGATTGAGACGGAGCGCCCTTCCGCGCATGCGCGCGAACACGAGAAGATGGAGCCCCTTTGGGTGGGTCCCGGTTCAGCGAAGTTCTATTTTCAGCGCACCAGCCGCGACATGCATCGCGTGGACCTGTGCGTGGCCGATACCGCAACGGGTGAGGTGAAGCCAGTGATTCAGGAGCGCATGAACGTCTATGTGGAATCGAAGCCGCTTCGAGTGATCAACAATGGCGCGGAGTTGATTCACTGGTCCGAGCGCGATGGCTGGGGCCATTACTACTTGTATAGCGCCGATGGAACACTGAAGAACCGGATCACCAACGGCGAGTTCGTCACTGAAGACATCACCGGCGTGGACGAGAAGGCGCGGGCGTTGTTTCTCACCGCGGAAGGCCGTGAAGATGGCGAAGACCCCTACTATACGCATGTGTATCGCGCGAATCTGGATGGAAGCGGGATGACACTGCTTGATCCCGGGAACGAATCGCATGCGGTCAACATGTCCGATTCCGGGAAGTTCTTCGTCGACAACAGTTCGCGCGTGGACAGCGCTCCGAAGGCTGTGCTTTATGACAATCGGGGCGCGCATGCGCTGGATCTGGAGGCGGTGGACGTGGCGCCGATGCTCGCGGCCGGATTCAAGTATCCGGAGGCGTTCAAGATCAAAGCCGACGACGGGGTCACGGATCTGTATGGCGTGATGTACAAGCCCTTCGATTTCGATCCGGCGAAGAAGTATCCGATTGTGGAGCAAGTGTATCCGGGGCCGCAGACGGAGCAGGTGACCAAGACATTCACTCCGAAGAGCCCGAACGTGGTGCTGGCGCAGCTGGGTTTTATCGTGATTGAAGTTGGAAACCGAGGCGGCAATCCGCACCGCTCGCAGTGGTATCACACGTTCGGCTACGGCAACCTGCGCGATTACGGTCTGGCGGACAAGAAGGCGGCGGTGGAGCAGTTAGCGGCGCGACATCCGTTCATCGATCTCGATCGCGTTGGGATCTACGGCCATTCGGGTGGTGGCTTTATGTCGACGGCGGCGATGTTGATTTATCCGGACTTCTTCAAGGCCGCGGTATCGGAATCCGGCAATCATGAGAACAACATCTATAACCGGACTTGGAGTGAGAAACACCATGGCGTGAAAGAAGTTGCCGGGAAGGACGGCAAGACCACGTTCGAGTACGACATCGAGAAAAATTCGGAGATCGCGAAGAACTTGAAGGGTCACCTGCTGTTATCGACAGGGGATATTGATAACAACGTGCATCCGGCGAATACGTTGCGGTTAATCGATGCGTTGATTAAAGCCAACAAACGCTTCGATCAGTTCTTCCTGCCGGGAATGCGGCATGCGTACGCTGCGGACGCGGAGTATTTCTCTTGGGTGCGGAACGATTACTTCTGCAAACACCTGTTGGGGGATTTCGATCAGAGCGTGGATATGTGGGAGATGAATCGGGAGAAGCCGGCGGCGGTGAAGAAGGTTGTAAGCAGTGAGCGAAGGGGGACGCTTTAGATCCGCGTAATCACCTAAACCAGGGCGGGAATTTCCACCTCAATTTCTCGAACAACCGCATCCGGTGATCTTTCAGCCGCCGAAGCTTCCCAATACAGTTGGATCGCTTCGGCGGCGCGAGAGGTAAGAGTCTCCTGCGTTGCCCCAGTCACAAGAATGGCGGGAAGTTCCGGGACATACGCGCTGTAGCCATCTTCTGCATTTCCTTCGACAACAATTGCGTAGGTTCGTTTCATTTTTCAGGATTGTCCAAACCGGTTTGTTTGAGGATTGCTTTGTACGTGCCAGGGCGAATTTCGTCGCTTCCTTTGCCGGAAACGACTGTGATTTGTCCCGACCGTTTGCGAAAGATGCGATGATCTCCGCTGGTACGGATGTGGGACCAGCCATTTGCCTCGAGTAGCCTGATCATGTCTCGAACTTTGACTGGCACGCAACGAAATCAAGTGGTGGGCTCTACAGAATTCGAATCTGTGACCTCTACCGTGTCAAGGTAGCGCTCTAACCAACTGAGCTAAGAGCCCTTAGGCAACAACTTCAAAGTATATCATCGTCGGTGATGTGGACGATGGTGCCGGGGGCGTGGCCTTCCAGCCGATTGTTGATGAACAGGAAGCTGGTGCGGCGCTCGGCGCGGGACATTTCCATGATTTCGCGCAGCGCGGTGCGCACTTCTTTGTTGGGATCGCGAATTTCGGTGTAGGGGGAGAAGAGACGGACCGCATCCTCATAGGCGCGGCCGGGGCGGAGCAGCGCGCGCGTGACCAGGAAATCGGCGGTGCGGGATTCGGGGATGCGGATCTGCTGGTCGAGCGGCGGCATGCGCGTCCAGGAGTTGTAGACGTGGGCAATGTTGTGGTCGCGCAGGAGCTCGAAATAGGCGGGGAACAGGTATTCCTCGTTCCGCACTTCCACGGCATAACGGAAGGTCTGGGGAAGGCGCGTGAGGAAAGGCGCCAGAAGCTCTACGAAATCCCTTGGCGCGGTTTTCGACCAGCCGAATTCGAAAATGAGAACGCCTGTTTGGTGCTGGTGCGGCTCCAGAAGATCGAGGAACGAGCGTTGGAACAGCTCGCTATCGAGATAGGTGGGCAAAGCGCGACAAGTAATCTGTTCCGGGACTTTGAACCCGAACTGAAATGCGTCCGGCACCTGGGCAAACAGCCGCGCCCAGAATTGGTCCGTGGGGAACTGGTAGAAGGCGAAATCACCGCAGACGGTAGGGAACGTTTCCGCGTATTCGCTTAAAGCCGTTTGTTCGAAGAGCTTCTTCGAAAAGCGGCCGCGGGTGAGGTAACGCGAAGGCGAATAAATTTTTTCCAGCCAGCCCTCATACTTCCATGAGCTTCCGCCGATAAGGATGTTATTAGCAGCCAGTCTGGCTAGACGAGGGCGGAGCAGAGGCGCGAGGGACGCTTCTGCTTCTTGATCTTCGAAAAGAGAAGTTTGCGCTTTGCTTACCATGCCCGCGCGGAGCGATACCCGTAGGGATCGGCGCCCGCTTCAATAACACCGCCTGGGGTGATGCGGACCATGACAGGCGCGGCGCCGCTGGACCAGCGGGAGCGCGTGCCAAGCTGGTGCTTGCGCTCGCCCAGCTGCCCCATGACCTGGGGCGGAGTGCGTTCGTCGAGCAAGAGATCGCCGGGGTTCATGGCGTGATTGTCGAAGCTGGATACCAAGTGCCGGGTCTGGAAGCGCGGGGCTTCAAGAGCGGCTTCGGCATTCATGTTGAAATCGAGCACATTGAGAAGGACCTGCAAGAGCGACTGTTCCTGGTTATCGCCGCCCGGCGTAGAGAGCGCGAGATAGGGCTTGCCATCTTTCGTGACAATGGTGGGGCTTAATGTGACGCGAGGCCGCTTGCCTCCCGCGAGTTCGTTCGGGTTGCCGGGTACCAGCAGAAAACTTTGGGCGCGTTCGGTGAGAGGGATTCCCGTATCACCCGCGATCACGGAGGGAAGCCAGGCGCCGGACGGGGTAGCGGAAAACGTAATGCCGGACTTATCGATGGCGTCGACGCAAGTGGTGTCCTTCGCCATCAGCGCGTCGTCAATATGAAGACGCGTGATTTCCGATTCGGATGGATGAATGGGCGGGTGCGGGCCGATCTTGCCCGGACGGAAAGCGAATGAGGCGTCGTTGCCGATCAGTTTGCGGCGTTCGTCGGCATATGCGGCGGAGAGGAGGCGTTCCGTGGGGATTTTGTTAAAGAGCGGATCTCCATAGTAAGTATCGCGATCCGCATAGGCCAGCTTCAGAGCTTCGACCAGCGTGTGGATATAGAGAGCCGAATTGAGCTTCATGGACACGAGATCCATCGGGTTGAGAATGTTCAGCGCTTCGATCATCGCGGGGCCCTGGCTCCAGAAGCCAGGTTTGTAAACTTCGTAGCCCTGGAATTTCGTAGAGACGGCTTCCTCCGGCTGCAGACGGAACGCGGCCATATCCTCATAGCGAAGCAGGCCATTGTTGGCCTTCGAGAAGGCATCAATTTTGTGGGCGATTTCGCCGCGGTAGAAGTAATCGCGGACGGCGTCGATTGCGGCGGTGCGGGATTTGCCCTTAGCGAGCGCCTGTTTTTCGGCGGCGGCCATGGCGCGAAGGGTACGAGCCAGATCGGGCTGATGAAAGATTTCGCCGGTCCGGGGGACGCGGCCGTTCGGGAGGAAGTGCTCGCGGGAGGTGGGCCAGAGATCGAAGAAGGGAGCGCTGTTCGCGATGGTATTGGAGCGCATTTCGTCGATGGCCGAGCCGTCCGCCAATTCGATGGCGGGCGCGATTTCATCAGAGAAAGAGCGCGTGCCGTATTCGCGCAGGGCCACCAGGCCTGCATCCACCATGCCGGGAACCAGCGCCGGAAGAATGCCCGCCACGGGAACCATGCCCTTCAAGCCGCCCTTTTCCAAGGGCGCGGTAATTTCACCGGGTTGGAGTTTGTGATCGCGAAAGAACTGGGCAGTCGCCATCTTGGGCATGGTGCCGACTCCTGCGATGGCATGGACTTTGCCGTCGGCGGTGCGAATCAGGATTGGGGCTTCGCCACCAAAGCCGAAGTGGGAGTACTCGGTTACAGAGGCGGCGAACATAGCGGAAACGCCGGCATCGACGGCATTGCCGCCGGCATAGTAGGCGCGCATACCGGCGTCGGTGGCGTAATCGGAACCGGCGGAGATGGCGGCGCGGGTTCCCCGCGAGGGAAAGCGAGCAGGATGTTCGGCGTTACGCTGGGCGAGGCGCGGCCGCAGCAAGAGCAAAGATGGCGAGAAGAAGCAGGTGAGCGGGTTTACGCTTCATTCAGCCAGTGTAACTGTAAGCAAGATCCAGCTCGCTTGCGCTTTACTGAACGGTAAGTTTCGCGGGTGCGCTGGACACCCCGCCCACGGTCACCACGACGGGCTCAACACCCGTAGCTACCGAATTGGGCACCGTCATGATTACGCGAGTGACCCCAAAGAGACCTGGCGAAATTCCATAGCTTTGCAGGAACGCCGGTACTCCGCCAATGGTGACCGCGAACGGGAGCCGGGTCTTGGGCAAGTTCGCCGCAGCCGTTGTCGTTGCGATAGTCGAGCCTGAAAGTAATGAGGGAGTAATGTCGCCGTCGCCGGTTAGATAGAGAGTCACGGTGCCGCCCAACTTTGCGGCCGTGTTGCCGGCAACGAAACCGTTCGCGTCGGTAAAGATGGCGGGCGCGGCAGGAGCAATTTGCAACGGAATCGCCGCGACTTGCCCGTTATTGTTCACCGCCAGGACGCCCGGACCCGCGCTGGCCTCATACGGGATCAACAAGTTGATCTGCGTGGACGATACGTAAGAAAGAGGCGCGGCCAAGCCGTTCACCTGGGCAGAGACTTTGCCGGCCGCAAAAGGCAGGAGCGACCCCGAACTGGTGCTGGTTGCGGACGCGAACCCGCTGCCAAAGACGGAGTACAGCATTCCCGGGCTCGCCATTTTCGTGAAGGTCGCAGCGTTCCCAGCCGACGTGATGGTGACATCGCCGCCGGTGCCAATCACGAACACTACGGGCACCGTTACCGTCGCCGACGATGCCGGCGATTGCAGCACGATGGACGCGCGATAGCCTCCTGGCTCATAGCCGGTGCCCAGTGCCTTCAGCGTAATCTGGCCGGGGCCGGTTCCGGAACGTTGCGAAAGCGTGAGCCACGCCGTGGTCCGGTTGGCGGGCAGCACGGTCGCGGTCCAGGCCTGCGTCTTGTCCGAAAGCCCGATATTCAGCGTTGTGCTCGCGGTCAGTGCCGCGCTCGAAGTGGTCATGTTCAACGCCGCAGGCGTGGCGGAAAGCTGCGCCGGAGCCGCTGGCGGGCCCGCGAAAGTAACCTGTAAACTTGTACTCAACCCGTTTGAAAGCCCCACGGTTACGAAATCGCTATCGCCGGGCGAATATCCGCTCCAGCACAGCGTACCGCTCAGTGAGCCGAACGCGGTCAGGCGCGTTGTTCCAAAAAGCGACGGAATCTGGCTGGAAAGGTCCAGTGCTCCTTCCGTCACTGTGACAAGGCTCGTCCTGGCTCCGCCGGTTTCGTCAACGTAGAGCTGTTGGGACCACTGGCAGGAAGCGTCGGCAGACGGGTTTTGCACCATCGTGAGAGGAATCAGGGTGGGATTGAAACCGCCTGAAAACGTGGTGGGCCCAAGCAAGACAGCGGAGATTTGCCGCGTCCAGGTTTGCCCGTTCACATCTGTTCCCGTAAACCCGAAGGTTTTGGTGACCGGAAAGCCGGAGAGATTCCGAAAAGCAATCTGGATGCTGCTGATGCTGCCGCTGGCGGGGATGGAAGCGGAGGGGAAGTATTGCGCAACCGGCTGGTTCTTTCCATCGATGGTGAAGCCGGTTAACTGCGAGGGTACGCCCGCTGCGTCGCGCAAAGTGATGCGCTCCGTCCAGATGAAACCTTGCGTATCGGAGGACGGAAACGCCGTGGATGCGGAGAGTGAAGGAACGATGGCAGCCACGCCGCTAGGAGCCGTAACCGCGATCCGCACACTCGCGCCCGCGCTGGTGAATGAGGCGTCGCCAAAATACTGAGCAAAAACTGTATAGGTACTGGTCCCGCCGCTGCTCAGCTGCCATGCGGGAACCGTGACGGTGGCGGAAGCCACTTTACCAGTAACTTCCACCGGGGCCGAGCCGAGCGCTACCTCCGAACCGAGGACGCTAAATTCAACCGTTCCCGTCGGCGTTCCCGTTCCGCCTGGAACGGACGACGGACACGGTTGCCGTGAGCTGCACCTGATCATTCAGAGTGGGCTTTAGATTATTCGCGGTCAGGGTGACAACAGGCGTGGCGGCAGAGGTGTTCCACATGGTTACGAAGTTGTAAGCCTCCACCGAACCTAGCCCCGTCGCCAGGTCGTAACCAGGGCCTGCTGTATTGCCGAAAGTCCCCGTTACGCACCCGGGCGAACTCTGAACGCAGGGAACGATATTGTCACCAGCCGTGATGTCGTGGAATGCGGCAGGGGCGGCCTGCGCCAGCCGGTAAAGTTGGGGATTGATGTTCCCCAATCCCGGCTTTTTCTGAAAGCCCTTTGTTACCTGAGATTGATTCAGGATCGCAATGATGCCTGAGAGGGAAGGCGCCGAGGCCGACGTGCCGGAAACACTGTAAGTCTGGTTGTTGTACACCACCAAATAAGGATCGTGAGCGGCGGCCGTGAGCGAAATATCGGGGGTGTCGCGGGCGTTGTCGTTTGGAACTCCGGGTCCGGTTTGCCACGCGGGCTTGGGATAAATTGCGCTCGCGCCTCCCCCGGTTCCCGCTACCGACCGCCCCAAGGAACTCTCATTCCAGGCCGCCTCGGGAATATAGGAGAGCGCCGACCCCTGGTTGCTGGAGTTAACGGAGGTCCAATACTTACCGTCGCCTTCGACGAACATGGTTCCGCCCACCGCGGTGACCTCCGGCAATGTACCGGGGAATTGATTCTGCGGGCCGTGCGTTGCGCCGGCCGTGAACTGATCGAAGCAGCCAGCCGCTCCGCCATCGCCTGAAGCGCTCAGAATCGTGATTCCCTGAGCGTTGCCCTGCTGCATCACGCTCCGGTAGAACTGCGGGGAGACATCGTTTTCACAAGTGAACCAGCTAACCGAAATCACGGGAGCGATGTTCAGATTCACGGCGTAAGTGATGGCTGTGAACGGGCTGGCGCCATAGATGTAATAAATGGTGGCGCGCGGCGCAACGGCGCCCGCCCACTCCACATCCAGATTTGCTTCGAGATTCAGATTGATAATGTCGTTGCCATAGGGAATCAGAATCGGATCGTTGGCGGGAAGCCCGAAGCGGGTACGAAAAGCTCTTACATCGTCGATGGGCAAAGCCGAGGCGCCCACCACCGCGATACTCTGTCCGGCGCCATCGAGACCGGCGCGATAGAGCGACGACAGGTTATAGATGGTTCCGTAATCTTCAGGCGAAAGATAATGATTAGCGCCGGAGGTAAAGTTCGGCACCGCAACCGCGCCCGGTAAGTTAGCGCTCGATTGCGGCAGAAAATCGTTCAGACCGAGCATGGTGTCCGTGATTTCCGCGAGCTCAGCCGGTACCGCCGGTTCGGCTGTGTTGGCAAAACGAGTGGTGCCTTGGGCCTTGAAACGATGGATTGGCGTGCGGAACGTCCGTGTGACCTGCGCGGCGCTGCCGCTGAACGCGATCCAGTTGCGTCCGCGTGCCTGCTCATTGACGGTGAAGCCCTCGCGGCGCAGCCAAGCCGTGACCTTCGCCGAATCGCTTGCATTCAAGCCGAAACGGTCGGCAAATTCCTCAGGCGTTAGCCACTGATGAAAAGCCGCAGATGACGGATTTTGCTGGTCCAGCAGCAGCTGGTCGAGTTCGCTCTGCTGGGCAGGGGAAGGCTTGAAAGAGAGCACCATGTGATCCAGAAGAAATTCCGGATCGACCGGACCCAGGTCGCTGGCGGGCGTTGCGAGGCGATGCACCTGGCCCTTCAACGTCCTGGTGGAGCGCGCTTCAATGCTGCGCGAAATGCGATCCGGGGGTGCTCCGAATGCCGCAATTGCATCTAAGAAAAGTAATAGAACTGTAATAAAAAGAAATATGGCGCGGCTGGAATATTGCATCCCAGCCATAATAACTGTAAATTGTCGTACATTTGCCGATTTATTTAAGTGCGGATTATTCGGAGTTCGGGGATCGAGCGAATCCTTTAGACCTGCTGGAATCCTCAAGGCACGCGAACGTTTTCTCAAGATAAGATGAACCATGGAAGCCACGCCCATCCTGGACCGGCACTTTCTTGAGAAACTCGAACGCCTCACCATTCGATGGCAGCGCTCTTTCTCCGGTCTGGTCGGCGGCCATAATCCCTCTCGCTTCTCCGGCGGAGGCCAGGAATTTCTCGATCACCGCCAGTTTCATCAGGGTGACGACCTTCGCGCTGTCAACTGGCGTGCCTATATGCGCCTGGACAAAATGTTCCTCAAAATGTTCCAGATTGAGCCGCGCGTTCCCGTCCGGCTCCTGCTTGACACCAGCGCTTCGATGGCCGCCGGCGATGGGTCAAAATTTCTGTACGCCCGGCAACTTGCCGCGGCGCTCGCCTATGTCGGGCTGGTGCGCCATGACATGATTTCCATCCATCCTTTCTCTTCGCACCTGGGGGAAGGCAAACGTACCGGCGGCGGGCGCCACCAGTTCTCCACTTCGCTTAAGTATTTCGAGTCGCTCAAAGCCGAGGGCCGCACAGATTTCCCCGCCGTGGTCCGCGAGTTTATTTCAACGTTCGGCCAGCGCGGCCTGCTGATCGTCATCTCCGACTTCCTCGATGAATCCGATTCGGACCGCGCCCTGCAATACCTGGGCGATTTCGGCCATGAGCTCTTCCTGATCCAGCTCTGGACCGAGCAGGACCGCACTCCGCCCTGGTCGGGAGAACTCGAGCTCGAAGATGGCGAGACGGGCGCGACCATGAAACTTCAGTTCGACGACGCTGCCCGCCGCCATTACACCGAGGCTTTCGATGCTTTTACAGAACGGGTGGAGCAGCTCGCGAATCGCAACAATGGAAAGTACGTGGGCGTTTCGACAGCGATGCCCCTCGATGAGATTGTCTTCGGTTCGCTGATGCGAGTGCAGGGTGTGGCGTAAACACCATTCCTCGATCTCCATCTCGCCCGTAGCCGCGTTTGGGTTTTCTCATTCATCGAAAGGACGCAAGCAACGAAGCTGTCCTGTGCTACTTGCGGGCGAACCGAATGGCTTTGATCCGAAACAGAGCGTCCGAGAACGTTAACTCAGCCTTACCTTCGCCGACAACTCTCAATTCGAATTTCGTCACCTCGTTGCCATCTTGTTCTTCAAACGTCAGCGGATCGCCCCGCATTCTCACGTTAAGGATGAGAGCCGGTTTACTCAAATTATCGATAGAGTCCGGCATTTGCAGATCACCGTTTGGGTAGTGTTTGTTGTGCGTGCGTGAATCTAGTTCATCCTAAACGCTGCCGGACAAGGGAGGGGTTTGCGCTGCAAGTCTGCCTTGATCGCCCGTTTCCGGTAATGGGACAAACCGTCGAATTTAATCGGTGTAGACTCGGACCATGAAGTCACCGCAACGGTTAACCGCGATTATCGAGCGCGAGGACAATGGCTACGTTGCGTTGTGCCCGGAACTGGATATCGCCAGCGAGGGTGAATCAATTGAAGAGTCGCGGGCAAATTTGATCGAAGCATTGACGCTGTTTTTCGAAACCGCAGCCCCATCGGAAATCGCCCGGCGTGCTCACTATGAAATCTTCGTAACTCAGGTCGAGGTACCGGTTGGGTAAAAGCCGAGTTCTTTCGGGCTCGGAAGTGTGTCGGATTCTCGAACAAAACGAATTCGTCGCTGTCCGTCAGCGAGGCAGTCATCGCATCATGCAAAAGGAACTGGCGGGAACTACGATCACGGTTCCGGTACCTCTTCATGACTCGCTCCGACGCGGCACGCTGGCGAGCATCATTCGACAGTCTCGGCTCCCAAGATCACTTTTCGAAACAGAGTAACCGCAGGTTAATCTCAATGTTTGGTTTGCCGACTTCTCACTCAAGTAGCTTGCTTAACTTTCCAGTAACCTCGTGATCCGGCCAGCGATCACCACGATAGCGCCGATTAAACGACCTTCACGGGCTTCGCCGCTGCAGCGACAATGGACGTGTGCGCAAGCGGGTTCTGGCTCAGGTGCTCAGTGGCTTGACGGATGCCAATATCCGGTTCGAAGACCTTCGGTCTTTGCTGCGCGCGCACGGATTCTCAGAGCGAATCAAGGGCGACCACCACATCTACTCCAAAGATGGTGTGATCGAAATCCTGAATCTACAGCCACGGGGCTCCTTGGCCAAGCCATATCAGGTGAGGCAGGTTCGAGCAGTAATGGTCCGATATAAACTGGCGGAAGGGATCAAATGACGAAATACGAGATCATCCTCTACTGGAGCGACGAAGAGAGCGCCTACATTGCAGAGGTGCCCGAGCTACCCGGCTGCGCAGCGGATGGCGCGACTCGGCAGGAAGCGCTTGCCGAAGCCGAGACGGTCATTCAGGAGTGGATTGAAGCCGCCCAAGCTTTGGGCCGTCCGATTCCCGAGCCAAGAGGACGTCTGTTGTTCGCCTGAGCTCGAGCGGCGTGGTCGCCGAGATCTACGGTTTGCCGACAAAGCGGCCAAGTGACAAGTTCCTTCATACGGACTTTCAGGGTACATGGCTGTCTGCACATCCGCAGATTAGGGTCATACTCCACAACCTGCCGGACCGCGCCGAGCCCCCCCTCACCGGCCTACATGGTGGCGCGGTGCATTACTTGAGCCGACGATGCAGCCAACGATTTCGTTTTCGCCCGATTTCCATGGCCCGGTCGAACGTTGCGTTTGATTTCAGGAAACTGAAGTTGCCGTCCCGGACGCGCTCGACATTCTCGGGAAGCTTTACCAAGTCCCCAATGATGAGCCGACAGGAATTCGCCGCCAGTGAATACCACCAGTCCATTAGGGCTTGCGGGTGCCGTAGGTCGCTACCGTACTTTTCGGCATATTGATCGAAGTCATTATCGTTCAACATTGCTTGGCACATAAGCGCCCATAATAGGGGCCGCGCGCGCGGCATGAAAGAGTACTTATTCTGCCCCCGTTCAACAATAGATTGGACTAGTAGGCGTAGTTTAAATTGGAGCTTATAACAGAGACAGATGGCCCGAAAATCGGCAGTGAGCCGTGAGGGAGAAAAAACTTGATCGTACGATTTATCATTTTCGAATACCTCGGTCATCCTGCTCAGCTTATCGATGCTGCCGTCCGCTACCAAGAACGTCTGCGCAAGGCGCACCAACTCGATGGCCTCACCGGTTTTCAGCCCTTTCTCTTGAAGTTCTTCGTCGCTGAAGTATTCGAAAGCGTTTTCCTGCCTCTCGTAGAACAGGCCTAACTCTTCGCGGAAACGCCCAGCGAGCTGAAGCTGAATCATGTCGTTCGCCCGGAGATTCCAGGAGGCCACCGGATTTTGTCGATTATTACAGATAGTCACATTCCTTATAAAATCTGCGTCGCTGTTTGCTATCACCTTGCACATAACCGTGATCGCGTCAAGCCTGTCGACGGCTTGAGCCAGGATTGCATTTTCGTTGTGGGAATCAACGAATGCAGCAAACGAACCAACGGTCTGCGCGCCATTGAGCAGCCTCGGCTCCGTGATCCGATACTGGCCATCTTCGCCTTCGATCATCTCAGCGGACAATGTCACACCGTTGTGATTGAAAGCAAAGACTGCGGGATCAATTTTCTTGGTGATGCTAATTTCTTCAAACGCTTTAAGGAGTCGGCGGTTAACCGCAGTCTCTTGGCCCGGCTTTCTGCCAGATAGAAGAGTACGGATGTTTCGGTCTAAGAAGCGTTCTTTCATTGCCAAGAACATGCTGTGAAGATCTTTCAATTTGACGAAGCCAACGTGCATCGTCTGCCCATCGGGTCCGAGATACCTTAGATCGCCGGACATGCTCAGGTCAAAGGTCATCGGAGTGTACAGTTCCTCATGGCCCGGCCCCAGAGTCGAACGAAAGCGGACGACTATCGGTACTGCTCTTCCGAAATAAGATTGCGATAGGTAGGAGCGGCTTTGAAGGTCCTCCCGGAGTTTCTGTAGTGCCTCATTTTCTTGAGCCTTCTTAGGGTCTCCGGTAAAGACGAATTCAAGGTAGACAGTGTCGATCACGTGCCGCAGTTCGTTCATCTTGGATCTGATATCCCGTAGCAGTGGGTTCTCCGACTGCTGGCTCTTGGCGTCAAACACGCGTGCCAGACCTGCGGTAATGAGCCGCTGCATTGAGCCAACGAACTGGTCAGGAGATTTCGAGAATTTGAATTGCAGTAAATGGAGATTTCTGGTCTGCCGATCGACTTGGTATCCGTCGATACCAAAGTCGTTGCCGCCGTATGCAATCTGCTCACTCGCTTCTTCGCGAGGAAGTCTGAATTCCTTCTCCATAAAGAGCAGGCCGAAATAGTCGTTGTTTACACCCCCACGGGTCCGCTTGAGTTCGCTGGCGACCTGCGCAACTTGGCTCTCGGTAATGACCATAGCTCCGAGGATATCCCAGGATTTGCGTCCCGTAGAGGTCCCCGAGCCGACGCCCAGACGGCGTTCTCTGAAATTCAGGGCCAGTTGGACGGGTAACGCCCTTATCGGAAAGTTGCCGTTAGCGCTCTAAACCCGCGCGTAACGGCGTTGTGTTTACCAGACGCGAACCGTGACCGCCAAAAAGTCTCATCACCTGGCATCTTCACGCTTGCCCCCCAACTTCTGCATTCACCAATCCCGAAACTCTCTATCTCCCCCGGAATCAACGCACCCTCCCCCAAAATTGCCGCGCCGCCCCTCCTCGTTGTTACCTTCCAGGCGGGAGAGCACCATCGAAATGGTCACCAACCGCAAACTCGCATCCAACCGCGCAAACGCCAAAAAATCCACCGGCCCCAAAACTCCGGAAGGCAAACGCATCAGCGCCCTGAACGCCATGAAACACGGCCTCCACGCCCGCGAATTCCGCATCGACACTGAAACCGAGGAGTCCTACAACAACTACCGCTACCAACTTCTCCTCGATTACCACCCCCAGTCCGCAACTGAACTCATCCTCATCGAACAGCTTCTGCACGCCTTCCTGCTCAGCCGGAGAATGGTCGCCTACCTTCCCGATATCCACGCAGGCGCATCGCATGGCGGCCCCGCGAAAGTCACCGCCTATCCAACCATCCTGAAGGCAATCTACCAACTCAACCGCACCGTCGCTAAAGCCATCGAGCAACTGCAACAACTGAAAGCCGATCGGCTTAACCAACCAGAAGAAGTCGAGCAGGACGAACCCCTCTTAAACTTGCCCGAACCGCTAGACTTAAACGACTTACCAGGCGATGGCTTCGTTTCGGAAAATTTGAATCAACCCTCCCCGGACACCCGCTGAACCGGCCCGCCGAACCTTGGAATTTGAAGAAAAACATCGGCGGAAACCAGTGCGATTCCGGCGCCTATCGGCAGCAAACCAATCCACACACGCTCTCTGCGTCCCTAGACGTGCGCATAATCCACTCGTCTAAAAGCGTTCACGCACCTGCCAAGTCTAGATTCTCTCCGTGAAACGGGCGGATTTCGCCCCCTCATAGCCCCCCGCCTTGTCCCGCATAATAAGATGAACCATGGAAGCTTCGCCGATCCTTAACCGGGTGTCCTTAAAAAATCTCGGGCGGGGCGCAGCGTAAAGTGTTCTTCGCCAACCTCGGCCTGGGCCAGTTCGCGCTCCTGTTCGGCGCCGTAGCCGCTGTCTCGGTCGCGCTTTACCTTCTTGACCGGTCTCGCCGCCGTGTCGTCGTCTCCACCCTTCGCTTTTGGACTGCCGCCGATCAACCCACCGCCGTCCAGCGCCGCAAGCATATTCAGCAGCCGCTCTCGCTTGCGCTCCAACTTTTGGCGATGTTGTTGTTGCTCCTTGCCATTTCGCAACTTCGCATTGGCACCGAAGCCGCGGCCGCGCGCAAGCACGTCCTGATACTCGAAACTTCCGCGTGGATGGCTTCGCGGGCGAACGGACAAAGCCTGATGGATACGGCGCGCACCCGCGCCCGGGCCTATCTTCGGGCAATTCCTTCGGGCGATCAGGTGATGATCATCCGCGCCGACGCGCTCGCCACTCCTGTAACTCCCTTCGAAGCCGACCGCCGCAAGCTGGAAGCGGCGATTGCGCAATCCCAACCGGTTTCCGGCGCTCTTAATATCGAGCAAGCGCTCTCCGTTGCCCGAACTGCACAAGCGAACGCGCATAGCCGTGGGGAGATTGTCTTTATCGGCTCGGGACGCGTCAATGAGTCCGACGCGGTCCCTGCCAAGACCAACAATCTGCGTGTCCTGCAAGTCGGCGGCACGAGTGAGAATCTCGGCCTGCGCAAAATCGGCCTGCGCCGATCCGCCACCGACCCCGAGACCTGGGACATTCTCGTGTCTGTTCGCAATTATGGTGCGCGCGAACGGGAGGCCGTGCTGTCGGCAGCCGTCTCAAACTCGCCCGCGGGAGCGCAGCGGCTGCTGATTCCCGGTAACTCCGAACGGGAGGCCACGTTCAACTATCGTACCCGCGCCGCTGGCATTCTGAACCTGCGACTGCTTCCCAACGACGCCTTTCCCGAAGACAATCGCGCCCAGGTAGAACTGCCCGCCGATGAGCCGCTCGCGGTTACGGTTTATTCAGACGATCCGTCACAGCTCAAGCCGATCCTTGCCGCCAACAAGCAGGTCACGCCTGTATACAAACCCACGGCCCAGTACGCACCGAGCGACAAAGGCCTGGTTGTCCTCGACCGTTTCCGTCCGGAGACGCGCCCCACCGCTCCCAGCATCTGGATCGATCCCCCCGCCGCTAACTCTCCCATTCCGATTCGCGCTCGCGTTACCAGCCCGCCCCAACTCCGCTGGCTCACAGATAACGCCATTGGCGCCGGTCTCCGGACGCGCGACATGCACCTTCCTGCGGCCTCTGTCTTCAACACAGCGCCTGGGGATATCAAGGTGGCTGAAATCAATCAGGGTCCTGTTATCGTCGCCCGGCCCACGAATCCGAAGTTGGTAGCCGTCGGTTTCAACACCACTGCGATCCGTTATGAACTCGCCACGCCCTTGCTCTTCGCCAATATCCTGCGCTGGATGGCTCCCGATACATTCCTCGAGAAACAAATTAATACCCAACCGGTCGGGACCGTCAACGTGTCCGTTCCTGCCGGCACCGACCCCTCCAGTATCCGCGTCCTCCGCCCCGATGGTACAGCCATCCCATTCACCATTCAGGGGGAATCCGTCCACTTTTTCTCCGGGACGCCCGGCACCGTCCGCGTCCTCACGGGAGATCGGGAAAGCATTTATTCCCTCAGCCTGCCTGAACTTGCGGACAGTAAATGGACCGTCCCCGATAATGCCCGCAAAGGCCTTCCGACGTTTCGCGAAACCACCTCTTCTCACGACATCTGGCAGGCTCTCGCCGTCATCGCCGCCCTGATTCTGCTCTTTGAATGGATTCGTTGGGGCCAATCCGCGAAACGTATCACGTCATCTTCTTCGTCTTTCAAGAAGGCTGCATGACCGTCCTTCACCCAGCGCTGCTCCTTCTGACTCTGATCCCGATCGCCTGGACGGCCTGGTCATGGCGGGCCACCCCGAACAAACGCAGCCTGATCCTGAAAGCTCTCGCACTCCTGGCCATCGGGGCGGCCCTGGCGGAGCCCGAGCTCAACTATAACGGCACGAAAGTAGCCGTAGCTGCCCTGGTGGACACCAGCGCCAGCACCTCGCCCGACGACATTAAGAACGCCAACGCGCTTCTCAACACGATCGACAAGAAACGCGGCTCGAACTCGCTCACGGTCCTTTCTTTTGCGCGCACTCCGAAGCAGGAGATCCGCGCCGCCAACGGCTGGAATATTCAACCCGCCACAGGCGAAGCCTCCCGAGCCACCGATCTTGAAAGTGCTCTTCGCGATGCTGTAGCCCAACTCCCCTCCGGTGAAGTGCACCGCCTTGCGCTCATTTCCGATGGCCATGAAAACGCCGGCACCGTAACGCGCGCCACCTGGCAAGCGCAACAACTCAGTATCCCGATCGACACCTTCGCCATGGCCGGCCGCCCCAAGCCGAGCCTGCGCACCGAAGCCGTCTCTTTCCCGTCGGAGGTGTTCTCCGGTGAGCACTTTCCGATCGATCTGACGGTTACCTCGCCTTCCGCTTCTCCCGCCACCGTCGAAATCTCCGCCGAAGGCAAGCGCCTGGGCGTGAGCAACGTCCAACTGGAAGCAGGCGAAAATCACCTGCGCGTCCGGTCCAGCATCTCCGGCGCCGGCGCTATCGATCTCGCCGGCGTCCTTCATACTCCCTCACTGGGCGATGCGCGATTTGAGCAAGCCGTGAGTGTCCGCCGCCCCAAAGTCCTGCTGCTTTCGCAAGACCCGGCTGGTTCGGAAGACCACCTTACGCACGCGCTCTCCGCCAACCAGTTCGATTGGGTCCTGAAAGGCGATACGATTCCGGCGGCGCTCGACGATTACCAACTCGTGGTTTTTAACAACTGGGATATGGACGCCATCGCCGCCGCCGACAAAAAGCGGATCGAAGCCTTTGAGCAGCAGGGCGGGGGACTGCTCTGGATTGCGGGCGAAAAAAACCAGTACGTCGAAAAGAAACCGGGTACGCCTGAAGATCCGCTGGAACGCGCTTTCCCCGCCAAGCTTGCTCCGCCGCGCTCGCCTGAAGGAACGTGCGTGGTTCTGATCATCGATAAATCCTCCTCCATGGAAGGCAAGAAGATGGAGCTTGCCCGCTCCGCTTCGATCGGCGTGGTTGAAAATCTCCGCCCGATCGATTCTGTCGGAGTTCTGATCTTCGACAATTCCTTCCAGTGGGCCGTGCCGATTCGCAAGGCGGAAGACCGCACCCTCATCAAGCGCCTCATCTCCGGCATCACTCCCGATGGCGGAACCCAGATCGCCCCAGCGCTCTCAGAGGCGTATCACAAAATCTCCGCAGTGCAGGCCGTGTACAAGCACATCGTGCTTTTGACCGACGGTATCTCCGAAGAGGGCGATTCGATGACCCTCTCGCGCGAGGCCTCGAACAATAAGGTGACGATTTCGACCGTTGGTTTGGGCCAGGACGTCAACAGGGCTTATCTAGAGAAGATCGCCTCTTTTTCGAAAGGCAAGGCGTATTTTCTGAATGACCCTACCGGCCTGGAACAGATTCTGCTCAAAGACGTTCAGGAGCACACAGGGACCACCGCCGTCGAGAAGGCCATTCACGCGAAAGTGCTTCAGCAGGCAGAAATGCTGGAGGGGGTCGGCATGGACAAAGCTCCCGCTCTCCAGGGCTATGTTCGATTTGAAAACAAGCCGAGCGCTGCCCCGCTTCTTCAGATTGATGTCCCGTATGAAGGCAAGTTCGATCCGCTTTTCGCCCGCTGGCAGTATGGCTTGGGTCGCTCCGCCGTTTTTACATCCGACGCGAAAAGCCGGTGGGCAACTGCCTGGGTGGATTGGCCCGGCTTCGACAAGTTCTGGGCCAACGTCTTCCGCGACCTGCTGCCGCATGCGACAGCCACCGAAGCCGTGGCATCCTTCGATGTTGCGTCGGGCGACCTGATCGTCAACTATCACCTCGGGCCGGAACGTTCCCGAACCCGCGAAAACGCCCGACCTTTTTGTGCTCGGTCCGAACAAGTTTGCCAAACCCATGAAGGTGGCGAAACTCGCCCCGGGCACGTATCGAGCGACCATTTCGATCGGGGCCAACCAGGGCCTGTTCCGGATCCGCCCGGCGGCGGATTCGCGAGCCTTCCCTGAGGTCGGCTTCTACCGTGACGAAGCTGAGCTGCGCGACTACGGTTCGAACCAGCTCTTGTTGAAACAGATTTCGCAATCGACAGGCGGCGTATTTCACCCCTCGGTATCGGACCCGGCCAGCGTCTTCAACTCGGACGGCCGCTTCGTTCCTTCTTCCCTCGCCCTTTGGCCCGGCCTTCTTGCGCTGGCGCTGGTCCTCAATCTGGCCGAGCTGATCTTGCGCAAGTGGAAAGGCCTTGCCGAAGCATTTCGAGGCCGCAAACAAGCGCTTGCGCTCTTGCTGATCGTGGCGCCCGGTCCGCTTGAACACAAGATGCAGCAGATTGAATCGGAAAAGCTGCGCCCGGGCACACACGTTGTGATGCCCGCCGCCGAATGGAATGACTGGGTGAGAACGCAGGTCCCCCCGGGAGTTCACAATCCTCGCATTCAACTCTCGAATGGCCGCGTTACCGCCTCCGCATCGGTCGATTTTGCCGAGGTGCAGCGCAAATCCGGCCAGGCTCCGAATTGGTTCATTCAGAACCTGCTGCGCGGGGAACATCCTGTTTCCGCTACGGCCCGCATCACGTCCGGGGATGGCAAAGGCCGGGTGGATGTCGACCATGCCGAAATTGCCGGCTTTGTCGTGCAGGGCAAGTTGATCGACTGGCTGGTGGATTCCTACGTGCGTCCCTCACACCCCGATGCCGTCACCGGCCAATGGTTCGAATTTGTTCACGGCATCGACCATGTCGAGATTACCCCCGCAGCCGTCACCGTTGTCCTCAGTGGCGACCTGGTGGAGCTTCCTCAGCGCACTGATATTCGCTACGCTACTGCCAACAACTTCATGGGCCGCCCCTTCTACAAGACGGGGCACGCATACCTGCAGCGGGAGGCCGCGGATGCGCTCAGCGTGGTGGATGCGCAACTCCACGCCAAGGGGCTCGGCTTGCTGGTGTTCGATGCCTACCGTCCCTGGTCCGTCACCAAAGCGTTCTGGGACGCCACACCCCCGGCGAAACGCGAGTTCGTGGCCGACCCCGCGAAAGGATCGAAACACAATCGCGGATGCGCGGTGGATCTGACCCTTTACAACCTCAAAACCAAGCGTCCGCTTCCCATGCCCGGTGATTACGACGAGATGACCGAGCGTTCTTATCCCACATACAAAGGGGGCACGGCGGAGCAGCGCGCCAATCGCGATCTGCTCCGCCGTGCCATGGAACAACAAGGTTTTACCGTTAACGAAAGCGAGTGGTGGCACTTCGACTACAAGACGTGGCCCGCTCACCCGGTCGCTAACTGGAGTTGGTTTTAGTTATCTCTTCTTCTTCGCAGGAGCGGGAGTCGCTTTCTTCACAGGAACAGCTTCTTCCTCTTCTTCTTCCTCGTCATCTTCTTCGCCGTCCTCGTCATCCTCGTCGAGTTCGTCGTCTTCTCCCATCTCTTCGTCTTCTTCGGCTTCTTCACTGGCCGAGTTAAGAATTTGCTTTGAGATTTCCGTCAACTTCTCGTCCGTCTCCTTCTCTTCGTCGAGCGTTTGTTGCAACAGGTCTGCGACTTCCTGGTTGCCCATGGTTTCCGCTATGGTCCGGACGGTGCCGTACGCGGCAATCTCATAATGCTCCGCCCGCTGCGCCGAGGCGATCAACATCGCGTCCTTCATCTCATCGGACGCATCTTCCTGGATTGTCTCCTGCCCTTCTTCCACCAAGCCTTTCATCGCTGCGCAAGGTTTCGACTTCGCCTTCTTTTCGAGCAGCCCGAAAACCTGTTCGATGCGCGCAACCTGTCCCTTGGTTTGTTCTAAATGCAGGGTAAACGCGTCTTTCAAATCCTGATTCTTGGCTGCCTTCGCCATCTTAGGCAAAGCCTTAGTCAGCTGTTTCTCCGCATCGTACAAATCTTTCAACTGCTCTTCCAGCAGGCCATCCAACGTATCGATTGTCATGAATAACTCCCGCGCAAGCAAGAAGCATGAGCTACTCCAAACGCGGGAGTCTTTTTCTGATCCTTGGGGCTAAAAGTACAACTTCAAACCAAGCTGAAGTACGCGAGCCGCTTCCCCTGTTTGGATTACAGTCTGAGTGGAGGGCGGTGCCACGGCGGCGCAACAGGTCTGGGCAAACAGCGACGATTGAAAACTCGGACTGCCCGATGATGCATCGCGGGGATTGTCAAAGTTCACGTGATTCAGCACGTTGAACGCTTCTGCGCGGAACTGCAAGCGGAACCGTTCCGTAAAGTTGATGTTCTTCACGATACTGGTGTCCAGATTGTGGAAGTTAGACGCCGTAAAGATGTTCCGCCCCGCGCCATCCCCACCGGGCGCAGGAATCGCGAACCCGGTCTTATCCGCGAACACGAGCGGCCCCACAATCCCGGGCACATTGAACAGCCCGGTTTGCGGCAGCGCGCCCACGATATCCGCCCGCGATTCATGGGAGAAGTTGGAGGTGCGAGAACCGCTACGGACGCTAAACGGCTCGCCGGTCTGGAACGTGTAAATCCCATTCACGCTCCAGCCGCCGTAGAACTTGTTCTTCCCGAAAGGGAGTTCGTACACGAAGTTCGTCACCAGGACATGGCGCCGGTCGAAATCGCTGCGCCCGCGCTCATTGCGCCAGTTCCGGATGTCAGTTGGCGTCCGGGAGTTCGTGGTCGAAAGGCCGCCGCCCGAGGACGCCCCGACTGGATCCACCGATTGATCGTCGATCGATTTTCCAAGGGTATAGGCAAAACCCATCAGCAAGCCTTGGCTGAAACGCTTCCGCGCCGTCAATTGGAACGAGTGATAGTAGGAGTCGCCACCCGAATCGATGTAGTTGATTTGGGCGAACTGCTGGTTCGGACGCAGGTGCGCAGCCAGCGTTGTCTGCTCGATGCGCCCAGCGAAGTTCCCGGCGGCGTTTTGGTTCAGATCGGTGGAAGTGGTGCTGCTGTTTACAAACGCGCCAGTCACAATGCCACTGGTCACCAACGGTACCGCGCTTCCGGTTACGCCCGCCGGACATCCGCTTCCATCGGCATTGCACCCGGCGGCCCGGTTCCGCTGAAGAAGCAGGAACGAGGGCAGGATGCCATCCGCGTTGATCTGGTTCAAATCGTAACTCCGCAACAACCGCATTCCGCGCTTGCCGACATACCCGGCCTGCAACACCACGTTCCCCGGCAACTGGCGCTGCACGGTCAGGTTCCACTCATGTACGGTGGGAAGCTTCAGGTTTTGATCAAAGACCGTCAAGTTCGGAGCCGAGTTCAACAGTGAGGGCTGAAGTGTCAGGCTATCGGTCGGCTTGTTTACAGGCGGCGCAAGCTGCAGGGGAAATCCCTCACCGACCCGGAGGTCCGGTACAGGAGAGCACCCTGGGGTCTGGGAGCCGATGTTGGCTGTACAGGTTGTGGTCAGGCCCGGCACCTTGCCCGCCACCGCCGTCACCTGAAAGGTGGAGATGGGATCAAACGAGATGCCATAGCCGGCGCGGATCACTGTCTTGCCGCTGGTTCCCGGCTGCCAAGCCACGCCGATGCGCGGGCCGAGCGCACCCAGGCTGTTGTTGCCGTACCACCGGTCGGAATGCACAAAACCCACCAGCCCCTGCGATCCATCGACCGGCTTATCCGGAACATATGCGCGGTCCCCCGATTCTTTGGGCGCCGGATTCACTTCCCATCGCACGCCGTAATTGATTACCAGGTTCTGGCGAATGCGCCACTCATCCTGGACGTACATGTTGTATTGCTTGGCGCGAATTCCCTGGTCCCAAAGCGTGACGCCCTTGCCTGAAAGAAACGGCAGATACGCATTGCTCTTGATATCGCCCAGGAACACCTGCCGCAACTGCGCCGGAATGCCCAGAACGTCGTTGATGGTATTCAGCAAGTTGGTACTGTCTGTGGAATTGATGCCGCCGGTTCCGACTGAAGGGGTGTTGAAGCCCTGAGGGGCGCGCGTTCCCGAGGCAAAACTCAGCACCGGAGTCACATTGGTTCCGCCGGGCTGGCCGCGCTGATCGTTGTGCTCATAGAGCCGCACGTTAATGCCGGTGCGGATGGAATGCGCGCCTTTGGTGATGCTCAGGTTGTCCAGAAACTGCGGCGTAGTTACCGCGCGCGCCGTTCGCGGCGTATTCGTATAGGGGCTGGTGACATTGTTAAAGCTGTAAGGGGGAATATTCGGGAATGCGGGGTTCGCCTCGCCCTGCGTAAAGAGATAGACGAAGCGGGCAAAGCCCGTTGTGAACTCATTGACCACGCGCGCGGAGAATACGCGCCGGTAGCTAATCGCCAGGTTCTTGGTGTCGCGAAACACTTCGCCCTCGGGCGGAAAACCAGGGTAAATCACGGGCCTGCCGTTCAACGGATCGCCGCCGTGCGTGTCATATTTGGCCTGCAAATAACGAACGAAGACGGTGTTGTTCTGATCGAAGGAATGGTCCACGCGCGCGTTGTAGGAAGGTCCGCCTACCTGGGTCGGAGGGTTCCAGGAATATCCGGCGAAGTTCAAGCCATCGCCCGCACCGTAGTTGTTGGGGGCAGGGAGTTTGCCGAATAGCGTGCTGATGGTAGGGTCCACGCCAAGACGCCGGGGGTCGTTCGCGGCAAAGTTATAGCTTTGGATGCAACCCAGGTCGGTCGGGCTCGCGCAATTTCGAACGCCGGGAACATAAGCGCCTGTGGCTCGGTCCACCAGCTGCGGACTGTTACGCGTGATGGTTTGGCCGCTGATCACCAGGGGCGCGTTCGGGTTCGCCACAAAGTACCGGAACGTGCCGGCTTTGGCGAGCGGCGTATAAACCGTAGGCACGATGCCTAAACTCTGATCGATGGGTTGCGTGAAGTGCGCGACCGTCTGCTGCCATCCGCCAAAGAAAAACGTCTTGTTGCGCTTAATGGGGCCGCCGACTTCGAAGCCAAACTGGTTCAGCTTGATTTGCGGCTTGGGCGTGCCGTTGGCGTTTGCAAAGAAATCGCTGGCGTTGAAGTCGGTATTGCGCACGAACTCAAAGAGACTGCCGTGAAACTTATTGGTGCCGCTGCGGGTGGCAATCGAGATGGCCGCGCCGCTGTTGCGTCCTTCCTCTGGCGATGCATTGCTGGTCGTGACCTTGTACTCTTCTACGTCGTCCGGAGTCAGCCGGTACAGGTTCGCCACCGGATTCGGGACGGTCGATTCATTCGCTTCAATGCCATCGATGGTGACATTGAACGCCCGGTCGCGTGACCCATTGACGTGCAGCCCGGAACCGGCACCGCCGGCCGAACGCTGCACAACGCCAGGCTCCAGCGTGATGAGCGAGAGGGGATTCCGCCCGTTCAGCGGCAAATCCTGAATTGCTTTCTGGGTTACCACGTTGCCCAGGGTCGCGTTGGTGGTTTCGAGCGCCTCTGACGTTGCTTCGACACTCACGGTATCGGTTGCAGCGCCTACCTCTAACGCAACATTGACCGTGAGCGGAGTTCCCACCTCCAGCACGTTTCCTGAGCGCGAGTACTTTTTGAAGCCTGCGGCCTCCACGGTGATCGTGTAGGGTCCCAAGGGCAGGGAAGGGAACGAGAACAGCCCGGCATCCGTGGTGCTTTGCCTATACACCAGACCCGTGTTTTCATCCCGGGCCACCACTTGCGCCGCGGAAATCACGGCGCCAGAAGGGTCCGTGACGCTGCCGGAGATCCTTGAAAGCCCGTTCTGCCCAAAACTCAACGTTGCCGCCAACGTTGCAATCACCAACGTTCTGAAGAAATGCCCCATAGTTTCGCTAGGATACTACCTTTTGGGGACTGATCTCCTCCTTGGTTCCGGTAATCAGGCGCGCTCCGCGGTTCATCGTCATGTAGTTGTAGAACCACTCCATCAACACCACAATGCGATTCTGAAAGCCCACCAGATACATCAGGTGAACGAACAGCCACAGAAGCCAGGCCAGCAATCCACTGAAGTGCAACTTCCCTATCTGCGCTACCGCCGAGGCTTTCCCAATGGTGGCCATGTTGCCTTTGTCCCAATAACTGAAAGGCTTGAGGGTTTGGTTCCTGATTCGCGCCTGCACCAATTTGGCGGCATAAGTTCCCATCTGAATCCCTACCTGCGCGACTCCCGGAAGCGGTTTGCCATTTTGATGAGAGAAATTCGCCAGATCCCCAATCACCAGAATCTCCGGATGGCCGCGGAGGGACAGATCCGGCTCCACCATCACGCGGCCCATCTTGTCCGCTTCGGCTCCCGTCTGTTCGCTCAAAATCTTCCCCAACGGCGAAGCTTTCACGCCCGCCCCCCAGATCACCGTCTTCGTGTCAATCCGGTCCACCTGGTCACCCATTTTGATCGTCACGCCATTGGCATCGATGCCCGTGACCATCGTGCCTAATCGCGTCTTCACCCCTAGCCGGTGCAATTGATCTTCGGCGCTTTTCGAAAGGTCAGGCGGATAGGAGCTCAACACGTGCGGTGAACCTTCCACCATGATGACTTCCGCCTCCCGCGTGTTGATCGACCGGAAATCGTGATAGATGATATCGCGGGCGATCTCGGAAATAGCGCCCGACATCTCTGTTCCTGTGGCTCCCCCGCCGATCACTACGAAGGTGAGCAGCGCCTTCCGCTCCGCCGGATCGTGCGTTCGCTCCGCATTCTCAAAAGCCATCAGAATGCGCCGCCGGATCTCGGTCGCATTCTCCACACTCTTCAATCCGGGCGCCAACGCCGCCCAGTCCGCATGCCCGAAATAGTTGTCGGTGGACCCGGCCGCAACGATGAGCGTGTCATAGGGAATCACGCCATCATCCGCCAATTGCACTGTTTTCGCGGCGGCATCGATTCCTGAAACCTCACCCAGAAGGACCCTGGTATTCCTGTTCTTGCGCAGCACGCCCCGGATCGGCGCGGCGATTTCGCCCGGTGACAGCGCTCCCGTCGCGACTTGATAAAGCAGGGGCTGGAAGAGGTGAAAATTGCGCCTGTCGATCAAAGTGACTTCTACATCGGCATGCTTTAACGCTTTCGCCGCGTTGAGCCCTCCGAATCCAGCTCCGATAATTACGACGCGATGTGCCATGAATACTTAAGATGCCTCTCCCATCGATTATGATGGACAGGAATGGGACAACTCACCCCGAAAGCGCACAGCCTGTTTGACGTCTACCTGATATGCTTCCTGTTTTTGGCGCCAATTCTGTTTGGGATTGAGGGCGAAGCGCGCTGGATACTCTGGGCCGTGTGCGCGGTTCATCTGCTGGTGACGGCTATTTCCGATACCCCGCTCGGGCTGGTGAAGATGCTCCCGTTTCCGCTGCACGGCATGATCGAGTTGGTGGTGGGAGCGGTGTTTCCGTTCATCCCCCTGATCTTCGGGTTCAGCCATCTGCCCAATGAACGCCACTTGTTTTACGGATTAGGTTTCGGTCTTCTGGTGCTTTGGTTCCTGACCGACTATAAGTTTAAGAGCACGGCCTGGACGAAAGAAGCGCACGTCGACACCGGCGTGGACGTGGCTTCGCAAAGCCTGCACCACTAAAGCAGAGCTTCGGCTTTCTTCACGATATCGTCAACGCTGCTCAACCCTTCGAAGCGCGCCGCAATCTTGCCGGATTTGTCGTAGATGACGGTGGTGGGGAGTTGCGTAATCGGCAGTTGTTCGTTGATGGTTTGAGCGCCGAGAATCACCGGGTATTTCATCGGGAATTCTTTGAGGAAGGGCGGCACAGCGGTTGCACCTTCTTCATCCATATCGATTCCCACGAGCGCGATTCCTTTGGCAGCCAGACGCTGAGTCATGGCGTTGAACTCCGGAATTTCCTTGCGGCAGGGTACGCACCAGGTGGCCCAGAAATCCGCGATCACGATTTTGCCGCTGAGCGAAGCACGATCATAGGGCGCCCCGGCAAGAGTGGTGAGCGGCAGGGCATCGAGTTCGCCGTTTGAGACAGGCGCTGCCGCCATCACGGTCTTGGTCGCGGACATGGTGTTGAGAAACGCCGCATATTCCGAAGTACTGCGAGTTAGCTGAGGGAAGTTTGCGACAGAATTTCCGTCCGCGTCATAAATCACGTAGAACGGAATGGCAATGGTGCCGAACTTCGATTCCTCCAGTTTCTGATTCTCCTGCGAAGCGGCGTCATTGCCGTCCGTGTAGAGATCCACCAGCACGAAGTTCTTCAGCAGCCCGGCGATCTCAGGGCGCGTGAACATATTAGCCTTCATCCAGTGGCAGTTTGTACAGGCGTAGCCGGTGAAATTGACCAGCACCCGCTTCCCCTCCGCCTTGGCTTTCGCCAGCGCGCCAGGAAGATCGTTCTTCATCCAGACCACTTCTGAGGCACCTACGCCGGTCGCCACGGGAACGTAAGCATCCAGATCCCCCAGCTTGCCCCCGAACATGCCGGGAAGCAGCGAGATCGCAAAGATCGCAAAGCCTAAGCCTGTCAGAAGCCGGCCCAGCCCAATCGATTCATCCTTCCCGGAACCCTCCAGGCGAAGGAAGCCCAACAGATAAAGCCCGGCGGCCGCGAAAAGAACCACCCATGCCGCCAGGAACCGTTCGCGCGTAAGAAAACCCCACTGCAAAACCTGATCGATGCTCGCCAGATACTTGAGCATCGCGGCCAAAATGACAAAGCCCATGACGACCTTCACGCGGCCTAACCATCCACCGCTGCGCGGCAGCTTTTTTAAGTAGGCAGGAAACAGCGCCAGCAGGAAGAACGGCATGGCAAGACCGGTGGCAAAGGCCACCATCCCAAACGCGGGACGCGCGCCGCCGCCCTGCGCCGACGCGGCCAGAAGCGTACCGACAAAGGGGCCCACGCACGCGAAGCTGGCAAGCGAAAACGTCAGCCCCATCAGCAGTGTGCCGACAACGCCGCCGTTTTGCGAAGCGCTGTTGAGTTTGGTGAGGACAGCCGAGGGAATCGTAATTTCAAACGCGCCTAACAGGCTTAGCCCGAAAACAAGAAAGATGGCGCAGATTACGCCGTTCACCCATGGATTGCTACCCAGTTGAACGACGCCGAACGGCCCGAGTATCCATGTCGTCAGGAGACCCATTCCGGCGAAGAGGACGACAATCCCAAGACAGAACAAGCCGGCCTGCGTCAGAGTCTGGCGGCGGGTGGTGTTCTCCTGATTCAGAAAGAACGACATCGTGATCGGAATCATGGGGAACACGCAGGGGGTAAAAATCGCGGCCAGCCCAAAACCGAAGGCAATCAACAGAAAGCCGCCTAACGATTGATCGCTACTGGTTCCCGTCGAAGGTGCCGAGGGCAGTTTCGGTTCGCTGTACTCCGCCGGTATTGCTTCGGCGCTGCCCGAAGCCGCAGGATCTACCGTAAACTTTCCCAAGATATCGAACTGTTTCGGCGGGATGCAGGAAGAGTCGCTGCAAACCTGATACCGGGGCTTCGCGGTTACATCCACCGCTCCCGCCGCAGCCTCTTTCCGCACACGCATTTTCAGATAGAAAACCGGCGAGCCCTCAAACGTTTCCGTATCGGCATCAAAGTTCGGATCGTGTTTTCGGATGGGCTTCGGTTGAAGAACACGCATCCCCTCCAGAGCCGGATTGTCCGCAAGCTGGACTGTGGTCGCAATTGGGGGAGGAGGCGTGGACAGCGAGTACAAGTGCCAGCCCGGATCGATCCGCGCGGTCAGTTTGCCCACCACCTCTGAGCCCGGCTTCGCCGCCGCGGGAGAAATCTCTAGCGACCATTTCACATGGCCCGTTTGCGCCAGGCAGGAAAGTGAAGCAGCGAGGAGGAGCGCAAAAAGTCTCATAATCTAAACGTTAGATGCGCCTGATGCCCGATTCTTTCCCGCAGACGCCAACGTGCGCTCAATCTGCTCGTTAATATTGCCGGTTGAAAAATCGCGTGCCACGCGAATTGCGTTTTTGATCGCGTTGGCGTCACTCCGCCCGTGGCAGATGATGGTCACGCCTTTTACGCCAAGCAGCGCCGCGCCGCCGTATTCGGAATAATCGGTGCGCTTGCGGACGTCTTTATAGGCGCCTTGCGAGAGCAAATACCCGGCCTTGCGGAGCGGATTCGCCTGAAGCGAGTCCCGCAGCAAGCCCTTGATCATGTCGGCCACGCCCTCACTCACCTTGAGTGCGACGTTTCCGACAAACCCGTCGCAAACGATGACATCGATCGAACCCGCATAGATGTCGCGGCCTTCGACATTGCCGATGAAATCGATCGGCAATTCTTTCAACAGAGGGGTGGCCGCGCGCGTCAGCTCATTTCCCTTATGTTCTTCTTCGCCAATGGAAAGCAGACCCACGCGGGGCTTTTTCACGTGCAGTACAAAGCGGGAGTAGAGCTCTCCCATGACCGCAAACTGCGCCAGCATCTCAGCCGTGCAATCCACATTGGCCCCGACATCAACCAGCACCACGGGACGGCCGGTAGCGGTGGGCAGCACCCCCGAAATAGCCGGACGATCCACGCCCAGAATTTTGCCCTGCACCATTTTTGCGATGGCCATGCAAGCACCGGTATTGCCTGCAGAAACAAAGCCATGCGCCTCGCCCGAAGCAACTAAACGGGAAGCCACATGAATGGAGCTGTCTTTTTTCGATCGCGCCGCTTTTGCCGGGCTATCTTCCATGGTGATGCGTTCAGACGCGTGAACAATTTCAATCGGCAGCCGGTCAACACCCGGATGTTTCTTGAGTTCATTCGCGACCGTCTCCCGGTCACCCACCAGCTTGATTTTGACTTCGAAAGCCCTTGCCGCTTCAATCGCACCCGCAACTTCGGGTTTTGGAGCATGGTCGCCACCAAGGGCGTCAAGGGCGACCGTCAGCACTTACTGCTCTGCGACTTCGATGACTTCCCGGCCCTTGTAATGTCCGCAGGACTGGCACACCCGGTGGGGCATCTTGGTCGCGTGGCAATTTGGGCACTCGGAAAGAACAACTTTCTTCAAATGATCGTGCGCACGGCGCTTGCCGGTGCGTGCGGCGGAATGTCTACGTTTCGGATTCGGCATTTCTTACTTCAAAACCTTCTCTTAGCTGATTTGAAACTGCTTTAAACTATTCCAACGATCGTCCGCCGGAACCTCAACACACTTACACTCACTCTCGTTGCGGTTTTTACCGCAAACCGGGCACAACCCCCGGCATTCCTCACTGCACAAACGGTGCATGGGTAACGATAGCAGAACTTGCTCCTGCAACAACTCGTCCAGCTCGATCCCGGCGCCGCGATAAAACCCAATTTCGGCAGCGCCTTCGTCAATCGCGACCTCGTCGGCGCCACTCACGGCCGAGTTCGGCAGGTAAAACAGATCGAAAGGATGGTCCAGCGCGAATTTAGCCAGCCCCAAACAGCGGTCGCAATCGGCGGCCATAGTTACGCGCAGACGGCCTTTTACGCGAACTTCGCCTTCCGTATTCTCCAGGAGTTCGGCCTCCCCCTCCGCGTGCAAAGGAGAGATCTGCTCCAGCCCCGACTCCGACCAGTCCAACCGACCGGGTTCCAGAGTTTCATCGAACCGGATCTTCTTAATTTCTAACTTCTGAATACTCAGCAACATGGCTCAAATAGCGGCAAACAGGCCTGGATTCCCCAGTATAACGCAGCCGAATCCCCCGTCCACGCCAAACATCCAACAAATGTGGCCAATTTACAACTGAGTGTGCTCGATCAATCCCCAATTCCTGAAGGTCACACGCGCGGCGATGCCCTTCACAATTCCATTGATCTGGCGCGCCAGACCGAAGCGTTCGGGTACCAGCGTTTTTGGATCGCCGAGCACCACGGCACCCCGGGTCTTGCTTCGAACAGCCCCGAAATCCTGATCGGTCCCGTCGCTGCGGCCACCACACGGATGCGGATAGGATCCGGCGGAATTATGCTGCCTCACTATAGCCCCCTGAAAGTGGCCGAATCGTTCGGCATGTTGGAGGCACTTTACCCCGGGCGCATCGATCTGGGGATTGGACGCGCCAACGGCACCAGTCCCAACGTCGCCCGAATGCTCCAGCGCGACCGTCGTACCCCCGCGCCCGACGATTTTCGCGAGCAGATGGACGAACTTCTCCGCTATACGGAAGCCCCCGGTTCCCCTGAAGTCTCTCTGCTGGGCTCCTCCGAACAGAGCGCAATCTGGGCCGCCGAACTGGGGTTGCCGTACGTATTCGCGGATTTCATCCACGCGAATGGCGAACAGCTAGCGACGCTTTACCGGGACCGCTTCCAGCCCTCCGCGCGTCTTGCCACGCCCCGAGTATCCGTTGCGCTCTGGACCATTTGCGCCCCGACGGATGAAGAAGCGCAGCGCCTCTCCCTGAGTGTCCGCATGACCATGGCAATGCTACAGCGCGGGCGCCTGATTCCGATTCCGACGGTGGAGCGGGCTGAACAATTCCTGAAGGAACAGCAGCTTCCGCTGGAGATGCTCGCCGCCGGCCGCCGGTTCCTTACGGGATCGCCCCAAACTCTGAAACCCGCGATCGAGGCGGTTGCCGCGGCTTACGGAGCCTCGGAAGTGTTTTTGGTTAACATCCTGCACAGCCACGAAGCGCGCGTCCGCTCTTATCGACTCTTAAGCGATGCGTTCTTTCTTCCCAAGGTCCACTCAAACATGCCCGACCCGATAAGGCCACCCAAAATCGGCCCTACCACCGGCACCCAGAATACCGGCGCGCCATTCGTTAATCCGTTGTTCTGAAACCCAGCGAGGGCCGTAAATAAGCGCGGACCGAAATCCCGCGCTGGGTTGATAGCGTATCCGTGTAAGCCCCCGAACGACATCCCGATTACGACGACTAACAGACCCACAAGCAACGGCCCCAAATTCGTGTCGTGCTCCCCTATTGCCAGGATGACGAACATCAGCAATGCGGTACCGATGACCTGGTCAAGCAACCCGGCGCTGAGCTGATCCGGAAACGCAGGGAAGGTCGTAAAGACCCCTGCCGTTTTCGTTAGCCCCGGGTCGAAGGCATGAAACGCGGGGCGATAGTTCCAGAACACTAGCGCGGCGGCGCAAAATGCCCCGGCTGTCTGCGCCAGAATGTACGGCACCACCATTCGCCAGGGAAATCCGCGAAATACCGCGAGGCTCACCGTCACCGCCGGATTCAAATGCGCTCCCGAGGCCTTGGACGACACATAAATGCCCATCGTCACGCCGATTCCCCACGCGATGGTGATGTTCGTATATCCGCCGTTCACAATCTCGCCGGGCAGCCCTTTCCCGAAGAGCACGGTCATGGCGACCACACCGCTGCCGAACATGATCAGTACGAGTGTTCCCAGAAACTCCGCTACCACTGCGAGCATGCGTCTCTCAACTTTGTGTAAGTGATTTGCAGGTCTTCCGGCAGTACACGAGTCTCCGCCACGGTGGTCATGAAATTCGCATCGCCCGGCCAGCGAGGAACGGCGTGCATGTGCAGATGCCCGGCGATTCCGGCACCCGCGCTTGCTCCCAAATTAACTCCCATATTTAGCCCTTCAGGATGATACACCTTCCCCAGTACCGTTTCCGCGCGCCGCATCAATTGCATCATCTCCGCTGTGATTGCTTCGGTAGCCTCTCCAAGAGAGGCCACGTGTTCATAGGGCACAATCATCAGGTGACCGGTGGAGTAAGGGAAGCGGTTCAGGACCAGGAAGTTATCGCGAGCCCGGTGGACCACCAGATTTGCTTCATCTTCTTGCGACTTGCCAATCGCGCAGAACACACATTCCCGCTCCGGACGGGGACCCGCAATATACCGGAACCGCCAGGGGCTCCAAAGGTAATCCATTCGCGTGGCCTGGGCTAATTTGCGGGTTGGCCGGAGGGATCTTTATCGAACTCGTCGTCGAACCCGCCCGCGCCATTCGAGTGCGGATGATTCACGACATCCTTAAGCTCTTTACTGGGCTTGAAGTATGGAATTTTCTTGGCCGGAACTTCCACGCGAGTCCCCGTTTTCGGATTCCGGCCTATGCGCGGCTGACGCTGCCTGGTCCGGAAACTGCCGAATCCGCGAATCTCAATCTTGTCGCCAGACCGCAGTGCCCGCACGATGCTGTCAAAGATCGTCTCCACGATCACCTCGGCATCCTTTCGCGTCTCATTCACAACGCGGGATACTTCTTCAATCAGGTCGGCTTTGGTCATGATTTAAGAGTCTCCCACGATTATTATCAAGCGATTACGGGTTATCCGAGTATCGCCTGAAAAGCCGGTTTTGGCAAATAACCGGGTTACTCTTCCTCGCCGGAGCGGCCCGGATCGTTCCTGCCAGAGCTGCGGAAGTTATCCATTCGCAAGGTCGCCGCAGCGGCGTGGCGCTGATAATCCTGCAACCGGTTCCGCTCTTCGTCTTCCAGGATCGCCTTGAGGCTCAGCCCGATTTTCTTTTCCTGTTCATTCATCCGGATAATCTTGAAGTTGGCTTCCTGGCCCACGGTGAGAGGGGGGGCCTCCCCTTTCCTGCCCGAATAACCCGGGGTTTCTGAGAAATGACACAAGCCTTCCACGCCCTCGGCGAGCTCGACGAATGCACCGAAGCTCGAAAGGCGGCAAACCTTTCCGTGAACCAGATCGTTCACATTGTGGGCCTGGAAATAACTCTCCCAGGCATCCGGCTGCAAGTGCTTCACGCTTAAGGAAAGCCGCTTCGCCTGCGAATCGATTCCCAGAATCACTGCCTGCGTGACTGAACCCTTCCGCAGTATTTCGGATGGATGCTTGACGCGCTTGGTCCAGGAAAGATCGGAGACATGCACCAGCCCGTCAATGCCTTCTTCAATTTCAATGAAGACGCCAAAATCCGTCATGTTACGGACCCGCCCCTCCACCACGCTGCCGATGCTGTAGCGTTCCTCGATGGTGCTCCAGGGGTTTGCTTCCAATTGCTTCAAACCGAGCGAAATGCGGCGCTCTTTCGGGAGGATCGCTAAAACCACGGTTTCCACCTGATCGCCCGGTTTCACGACCTTAGACGGATGTTTCATGCGACGTGACCACGTCATTTCGCTGACATGAATCAGCCCTTCCACACCAGGCTCCAACTCCACGAACGCTCCGTAATCGGCAACGCTGACCACGCGGCCAATCACCCGGGTATTTACGGCGTAACGTTGCTCGATGTTCTCCCAAGGATCGCCCATCAACTGCTTCATCCCAAGCGAGATGCGTTCCTTGGCCGGGTCGTACTTCAAGACCTGCACGGTCACCTGATCGCCCGGCTGCAGGATTTCCGAAGGGTGGCCCACGCGGCCGTGTGACATATCGGTTACATGGAGCAGTCCGTCGATCCCGCCCAGATCGATAAACGCCCCGTATTCCGTCAAATTCTTGACGATGCCGGTCACCACGGCGCCTTCCTGCAAATGTTCAAGCGTGATGGTGCGGCGCTCCGTGACGTCCTGCTCCATCGCCGCCCGGCGTGATACAACCACGTTGCCTCTGCGGCGATTGAGTTTAATGATCTTTACCGGAGCATCCTGTCCGATGAGCTGATCAAGATTCCGCAGCGGCCTGACATCCACCTGTGAGCCCGGCATGAATGCCGTAATCCCGACGTCTACGGAAAGGCCGCCCTTCACCCGCCCAATGATGCGCCCCGAAATCGTCAACTGCTCTTCAAAGGCTTTCTCCAAATCCGTCCAGATCCGCAAGCGCGCCGCTTTGCGGTGTGAAAGCGTGACGTAGCCTTCCACCCGCTCCGCCTGATGATCGACCATGACGTCGATCACATCGCCGGGTTGAACCGTGATTTCACCCGCCGCGTTTTGGAATTGCTCCAAGGGTACGATCCCCTCGGATTTGTAAGCGAAATCGACGATTACATCTTTGGATGTGACCTTGAGAACGCGTCCTTCCAGAACTTCGTCTTCCGCCGGGGGAACGAAGTGGCTGTAATCGTCCAGCAGATGCTCGTAATCTTCCGGCTCCATGGGAGCGGTTGATTCCAAGTGCTCTTTGGTTTCGTTCTCCGGCATGATGCTACTCCCCAGGTCACCGACCGTAACGATTCGCTCACATGGGAGAGATTACAGTAAGCAACTGATAATACGCAGTTTCTAGGAATATAGCGAAGGGCTTCACCCTTGTCAATTTAGCGGCAATCTGAAACGGTTATGCGGCAATTAAATGCGTTAACGCGATGTTTATATGTTTAAAGCGTGAAAGGTAAGTGGAATAAAGTTTAATAGGTCGGGTCGCCAGAGGTTGAGGTAGGCACGGCATCGCCACCGTCGGGGAGGGAATTTTTCCAATCCTCTAATTGCGAATCGGCTGTTTCTTTGGTGTAGCCGTATTTCGTCTGAAGCGCGGCTGAAAGCTGGTCCCGCTTTCCGGATAAGTCGTCCAATTCTTGCTGAGTAAGTCCTTCGAACTTATCGCTGAAACTTGCAGCCAACTTGTTCCAATCTCTTTCAATCCGATCCCATGTCATTCGCGGCGATGCTCCCTGGAGCTAAGGCGAGCAGTTGGTCTGCCACCGTGGTATTCGCGTAACAATGGAACTGTGCTGCTCCGCCGCCGCTTCCTTCTCCTCCCCCTCTCACTGGCTGCACCAGCCCTTGCGGCGGATTCCGTTTACACCTACGTGGGTAACCTGGATTCCAGAAGCGCTCTTCTGGCTTGGGGCACTACGCGAGGCCCAAATACCATCGGCCGGTCCTCTACTCCCATGGGCGAGGCCATCGTTACCGTTGCGGGCCGCAAAATCCCTTCTCATCAAAATTGGGCTGAGATCGCCGATCTTGACCCGGATCGCGATTACCCCTATGAGGTGGCGGTGGGGGGCAAAAAGATCGGGGAAGGGAAGTTTCACACCTGGCCAGAGGAGGCCACCTCTCTCTGCTTCTTCGTAATTGGCGATTACGGTAACGGCACAGAAGCCCAGTTTCAGGTGGCCCGCGCCATGGAACGCGAATATAAGAAGCGCGCAGGCACGGCGTCTCCCGTGCGTTTTGTGATTACTACGGGAGACAACATTTACGCCGACATTAACGTTGGTTTTCGCGCCGTGCATTCAGGCGATAGCGATTCGGATTGGGAAGATAAATTTTTTAAACCCTACCAGCCGTTGCTCCGAGAGATCCCGTTTTTCCCTACGCTCGGCAATCACGATGGCAACAGCAGCGAGAATCGCGCCGACCTCACGGCATACCTCGATAATTTCTATTTTCCCAAGAACCGTCCCGCCCGGTGGTACGACTTTCGGTATGCCAACTTAGCCCACTTCTACGCCCTGGATAGCACCACCAATACCGAGAGCGGCTCCACCCGTCCCATCTTTGACGAGAACGGCGAGCAGTTCAGCTGGTTCCGCAAGACAGTCGCGCAGGCAAAAACGCCCTGGCGCATTCCGTTCTGGCACCACCCCGTTTTCAATGCAGGCCCTTTCCATCATTCCGCTTACAAGGACCTAAAGCATTTCCTCCCTGTTTTCAAAGAGGCCGGTGTAAAAACCGTATTCAGCGGGCATGAGCACAATTTCCAATTCAGCGAACAGACGGACGAAACGTTCGGGGTTCGTTTCGTAATTTCTGGCGCGGGCGGCGAACTGCGCCACGGAGATGTCCGCGGCAAGATGGCCAAGGCGAAGATTGAAGGGTGGGCGGCGGAGTTGCATTTCACCGTAGTTGAAATTGAAGGCAGCCAAATGCGCATTACGCCGATGGGCGTAAATGCTCCCATTTCCCCCATTGCCCCGGACGGCTCACCCACAAAGATGCCGCTTGCTGTGCGGCTCGCGTGACGTGGCCCTGAGCCTGCTAAGTGTAAATCGATATGAGTCTTCAGGAAATCGCGCCCGGTGTGGCGCGCATGCCCGTCAGCATAGCCAATGTTTATTTCGTAGGCGCTCCGGGTGAGACGTGGTTCTTGGTGGATTCGGGCACGCCGGACAAATCCCAAAACGTGCTTAAGGCGGCGGCTGCGCGTTATGGGCGGGATGCCCGCCCGGAATTCATTCTTTTGACTCACGGGCATTTCGATCATTCCGGGTCAGCCTACGATTTGGCTGAAGCCTGGCATGTTCCGATCTACGCTCATGCTCTGGAAGTCCCCTATTTGACCGGCATCTCTCCCTATCCGCCGAAAGATCCAACCGTGGGAGGAGCTATGGCTTTTCTCTCGCGATTCTTTCCCGTGAAATCGGCGCGGCTTCAGCCTCACCTTCGCGAATTGCCTTCGCAGGGTGAAGTTCCAGGCCATTCGGAATGGCGCTGGATTGCGGCTCCTGGGCATGCTCCAGGCCAAGTCGCGATTTTCAACGAGAGTCTTGGACTTTTGCTCGCCGGAGATGCGTTCGCAACTGCGGATCTGGATTCGGCGATCGGTCTGATCTCTCAGCAACCCCGGATTTCCAGGCCTCCCGCACCGTTCACGTACGATTGGCAGCAAGCCCGCGAATCCGTGAAGACGCTTGCGAAACTAGCGCCCCGGACCGTGGGCTGCGGACATGGCCCACCAATGTCCGGTTCAGAGGTTGCAATCGAACTCAACGATTTGGCACAAAACTTTCCGCTTCCCGAACATGGCCGTTACGTTCCCGAACCCGCGCAAACCGATGAGCGCGGGATCCGCTATGTTCCGCCGGCCAAGCCCGATCCGTTGCCTATGATTCTCGCTGCGGCCGGTATCACCGCGGCTGTCGTTGCGGTTCTCCTGTGGAAGGTCCGGCTGGAAAGCGACGACGAGTTGGCCTGATTACCGTCCTACATCTCCGCGAGAGCGGAAACCAACGCGCCCTTCGCCGTCGCATGCAGTGGATCCTCTGACATTCGAACCCCCGAAATCGCAATCGGCAGTGGCGTTTGCGCCAGCATCTTTTCAAACCGCTCCCGGAATCCTTTGGGACACGCGCTTCCTCCCGCAATCACGATAGGAATCGGACGGTCCAGCCGCGGCACGTTCCGCGCTTCCGCCAATACGCCCTTTAAGCTCCCGATTACGCTCCCGATCATGTCGTCGTAGTAGACGGTGAGCGCCTGATTCACCTTATCGGCGAAATACCCGTTGAAGTGAAACGTTTCCTCTTTCATTGCGCGGATCCGGGTCGCGCCTTCACCCGCTACGCTCGCCCGCGCTCCGGTCGATAAAGTCGCCACCCTTCGGCACGCTAAAGCTGAACACCGGCATCGAAAGATACGCGAGCGATACATTACACATCCCGCCCCCGCAACTGATCCCGATTCCGGTGAAGTTTGTCTCTTCCAACTCCGCCAACACCACCGCCAGCCCCTCATTCACGCAAGCCACCTGAAACCCCATATTGACCAGGACCTGCCGCAGCGTTTTCTCGTGGTAGGTCAAGTCGCTCGGCGACCCGACGGGAGCACCCGGAAGGCTGAAGCACAGCCGCGTTCCCGTTCGCTCGCCTTCCGGAATCAGCCGCTCCACAATCTGCTGCATCACCGCAATGGCCTCAGGCTCCTCCGGATTCAAAACACCATTCGTCATCGGCCGGCGCGTTTCCAGATGGAACATGTTTGCGAACCGCTCGCTCTCATTTCCATAGACAATCATTTGCGAGCCGTCCACCTTGTGCGGAACGTTCTCTTTTTCGAGCGAAGCCCGGGTCAGCTTCGAATAAGGAAGCGGAAGGAACGCATTCAGTTCCGTTCCATAAGTGAAGCCATCACCATTCCGGCGGGCGGTAACAATCCGGCTTGTGCCGAGATCGAGTCCAATTGCGTTATCCATTCCGTTGTCTCCTGAGTGTTTTATATTGCTGTTGCAACCGTATTCTGAATTCTTGTGCGGTGATGCCTTCTCGCGCCGCCCGTCTGGAAAGGTCGTCTTCCGCAGCCAGCAATCCCGGCCACGCCCGATTCCCGAGGCTGCGCAGAAATTCCTGGTCGTGCCCGAATCCGAAGACGGCCACCGCCGCTACCGCAGCACCGTAGCCCGGATTTACCCCGATGGCCGCGAAGGGGAAGCTTGCGCCCCAATCCGTGTGATACCCAATTCGCATGTTGTCGGGATTAACCGATACTTGCGCGTGCGTAACGCAGTTCGCTTCGGCAATGCTGTACTGAAATCGCAACATTTCCGTCAACAAACGCCCTGTATGAATTTGCGCCGGCGAAGGCTCAAAGGGGGCCCGGCTTTCCGCCTCAAAGGACACACCGAGGAAGCTCTCGTTCAGATCTATCCAGACTGTTTCGGCGCTGGCCCAAATGGAATGCCCCGCATGCATGGCAATCTGGTTTTCCGGAACAATGCGGTATGCCTGCCCGAACCGGTCAATCACGAAATTATAAGAACGCCCGCTGCGTACATGCTCCAGCATGCTTTCCCGGCCTCGGAGCAAGGCGCGGTTCTGGGCAGGCTCAAAGGCGAAAATTTCGCTTTCCGTGCTGTGGAAAACGATTCCTACGGGCGCAGTCGCAACGGCTTCTCTCTTAAGAAGATCGCGACTATAACTCCGGAAGTGACGCCCAGCCGACTCCGTCTCGTAAGCGCGGCTTATTGAAAGCCCATTGCTGTACAGCACGCGATCCGCGTTCTCTTCGACCGTCCAGACTACCGAACTTCGGGCGGCAGGTTCAGCCGGTATTGACACCCTTAAGGAGTTTGGCTTGGAACGGCCCAACTGACTCCCACAGAGCAGAACCACGGCCGCCAGTAGAATTCTGCCGCGCCTTCGCCACATTTGCCTGCGGAGCCCAACCTGACGCAGAAATCGCAATCGCTCCACGGAGTCCCTGCGTGCCGAAGCCCTCCGCTCGATGGACCAAAATTTGCGCAATCGAGGACTACTGTGTCTCTTTGGAGCTATTCCTCTCAGAGGTCGCGGTATATTTCCGCTAACAACTCGTCCACGCGCCGCCCGAAGTAATGCACGGCGTACGGCTGATCTTCGGGCCAATCGACAGCCCCAAGCTTCGGATCGTCCACTTTTGGCGCGGTTAGCAAATCGAAGCGACGAAGCGTCTCCCGATGGAGCGCATCAACGTCTCCGGCCTGCGCAAGCCGGGCCATGCGGTTGAATCCCAACGACTGATGGCACAGCATCACGGTATTTCGAAAAACCCGCCGGCTTTTTCGCCACGACCGATATTTCAGAAACATTTCGTAATCGGTTTCACGCGCCCACGTCCGCGCCTGCTCCACCCGGCGCAGCAGTTCACGCCGGGCCTCCCGCCAATCGTTCCCTGCAGTGTCCCCCGATTGCAAAAGCCGAAATCCCTGATCCACCTGCTCCCGGCAATCCTGCCAAAGGCTCGCCAACTCCTCTTCCATGCGAAGCCCCACACGCGGGGCAGGAACCAATAAAGATGCCAAAATCGCAATGGCTCCGCCCAGCACCGTATCCACCAGCCGCGCCACCATCAGGCTGACAGACCACTGCCCCAGCACCGTAATCAGGAACGCTACATACACTGTGATGAAAAACGTCATCCACGGATAGGAGCTTTTGCGAAAGAATGCGGCGAAGAACACCGCGATGAGTAACAATGCCTGCTCAAGCGCGAGATGCCCATTGGACATCAAATGCAGAGCCCATCCGGCGACGCAACCCGCGCCTGTCATGCCGATCCGATGCCACGTCTTGCGCAGGCTGCTCCCCCAAGTGTCGTTGACGACCACCACCGCGATCAGGATCATCCAGTAGGGCCGCTGGGCAGCGACCAGCGGACTCGCCGCAATTGCCAGGGCAGCCGCCAGCGCTGCCCGCAGAGCCGTTCGCGTTGTATCAGTCATGCTTTCAGCAAGGCCTGCCCGTGCGTTAACTCATCGAAAATCTGCTCCAGATACTCGCGGCTATGCTGTTGCGCAATCTGTCCCGCGGAACCGCGCGAAGACTTCGCCGCCGTCCCTGGACCGTTCCATATCGAACAGCAGAATCAACACTTGCAGCGCTTCATATTGATGGCTCAGCACGGTTTCGCAAATGGGGGGCGCGAATCCGCCCAGATGTTCGCGTTCTTCCTCTTCGAAAGCCACCGCACGATGCATCACGCTCAGGTCCGCCTGCGCGGCTCCGGGCTGTTGCATTCCCCGTTGCAACCGGAAACGAAACAAGTTCGCCGCATTGCGGAACGCGTATAACGATTCATCCCGAAGCACGTAAAAGTACACGCAAAATGCCGAAATAAAGCCACTAAACACGGCCACCATCATCGGCAGAGCGCTTTTCTCACCGCCGGGCTGCACTGTCGCCAGCAGGGCTAAAATGAACGCGAACACCGGAAACATAGCCTTGCCATGAATCCATCGCCGAACATAAAATGCCGCAAAGGCGGCGGCGACCAGCAACAGTTCCTTCATCCACGCGTGCCCGGACAGTTCACTTCCCACCCCGACCGCAATCGTCGACACGAAGCCCATTGCCGCCATTGAGATCTGCCGCGTCCTTCGGGCGGTTCCCGCGGTCGACTGCATCAGAAAGCCCGCGCTTAGCCCCGCATAAAGCGCAACGTCCGATCCCAAGAAGCGCATCGCCTCAAGAGCGATCACCACGGCCAGTACGGTCTTTGCGCCATGCCGAAGCTGCGACAAACCCGGGTCTGCGGCCAGCAAAAAATAACGAATTTGATTGAGCAACCCCAAATGCCGCGAGTGTAGCAAACTGAGGGAACGATGTTGCTCACAGGAAAGACCGCTATCGTTACGGGTTCAGCCACGGGAATCGGCGAAGGAGTCGCGCGGCTCTTCGCAGAACAAGGTGCGAAAGTAGTGCTGCTGGATTGTGACGCACCTCGCAATGAAGCCGTAGCGCGAAGCCTGAAAGCACAAGCCATTACTTGCGACGTCAGCGATTCCGCCTCTGTTGAACGCGCCCTTGCCCAAGCCGGCCCCACCGATATCCTGATCAACAACGCCGGCATTTATCCGCGCAAGGCACTGCTCGAAACCACTGAGGAAGAGTGGGACCGAATGCAGGCCGTCAATTTGAAAAGCGTATTCCTGATGACGAAAGCTGTTCTGCCTGCCATGATCACTCGAGGCAGCGGCAAAATCGTCAACATCTCGTCGGTGACATTCCACCTCGGGACTGCCAATCTCGCGCATTACGTCGCCTCGAAAGGCGGCATCATTGGTTTGACACGTTCAACGGCGCGCGAGGCAGGGCCACACAACGTTCATGTCAATTGCATTACTCCCGGCGCGATTCTGGTCGAAGCGGAGAAGGCTGTACAGACCGAAGAAGCGCTTCAGGAAATCGTGGCGCAACAGAGCCTGAAGCGCCGCCTGCTCCCGCTCGATATCGCAAGAACCTGCCTGTTTCTTTGTTCAGAACTCAGCGATGGACTCACTGGCCAAACGCTGAACGTGGATGGAGGATGGGTGATGCATTAATCTCGAGGTGTCCGGACAGCATTGTCGGGGCCCGGTCTTACCAGTAAATCGATGTCTCCGGAGTTCCTGGGAAAGCCAATGCGTCTTCTCCCATCAACTCTGAACAGCACATCGAAGAAAGCGGTCTCCGGGCCGGTTATGCTCTCATCCCTTATACAATGAGACCGGAATGAAATTTTTCACGCTCCTGATCCTCACTGTCTCCGCCACCTTCGCTGCCTCGCCCTTCACCGGCCGCTGGGACCTTACTATCAACGCCGACGGCTACACCTATCCCTCCTGGATGGAGGTGTCAGATTCCGGTGCCGTCCGTATCGTAGGCCGTGTCGCCACTGTCCATCCCGTTCAGGACACCAAGCTCGAAGGCAACCACCTCACCTTCAGCAGCATGGAATACTTCGGCAAACAGATCAAAATGACGTGGGACATCACCGAAAAAGGCGGAAAGCTCACCGGCCAACAAAAGCGTGAGACCGGCGTCATCGGTAAACTTACCGGTGAGCGTGCCCCTGCCCTCGATCGAAAAATGCCCACTTCCTGGTCCAAGCCCGAGCCGCTCTTCAACGGAAAGGACCTGACTGGCTGGACGCCCCTGATCACCGAACAGGGCAAGCCGCCCGAGAACCACTACAAGGCAATCAACGGTGAACTGGTCAACGAAGCTCCTGGCGCCAATATCCGCACCACGCGCAAGTTTCAGGATTTTAAACTCCATTTGGAATACAACTGCCCCAAAGACGGCAACAGTGGCGTTTATCTGCGGGGCCGCTACGAGTTTCAGGTGGAGTATGAACCCGCCGGGCATAACAATCCTGAAAACGCTATGGGCTCCATCTATGGCTTTCTCGCACCGCAGAAGGCCGTCACTGCCCGCCCCGGCCAATGGGAAACTCTGGACGTTACTTTAGTCGGCCGCCACATTACCGTAGTCCGTGACGGGATCACCACGATGGATAACCTGGAAATTCCCGGCATCACCGGAGGCGCGCTCGATAGCCACGAAGCCGAACCGCAGTCCCTTTACATTCAGGGCGATCACACCGGCGGGATGAAGTACCGCAACATCATGATTTCGGTCCCGAAATAGCGCTTAACCGAGCGGCTGATTCGCGAATTTGAGAAAGACCCAACGCGCTTTGGGTCCGCCATGGTTTTCGTCGAAATAGAAGATCAGTGCGCCGTCGCGATCGCCAGCATTCATGTGGACATCGTGGATCCCTGTGCCGTCCGAATAGGTGGTGCCGTGCACGGAGACCTTTTGGGCTTGTAGGGCATCCGTCGCCACCAGCGTCCGTAGCGCTCCGCTCATCACGATTGTGAAGTCCGCGTCCTTCAACCCCAGTTTTCCATAAGAAAGCGCGGCATCAGTGGTGAAACCGTCCACCGGCCACTGGTCCTGTTCCACAGTCTCATCGTGCAGATAGTACCGCAGCTCCAACTTCTCCGGCGTAGCGTTCCCCACCGCCTTGCTGCTCTCCACATTCACGGCCACTTCGAACTTCCCCGTGGAGAGCACGCTCTCCACGTTGAGCCACAGGTAAATGTGATTATCGTCGGCATGCGTGCCATCGTGCGCGCTAAGCGTCCAGTGGTCGAAGGTCCCGGTCAGCGCGCCGTAAACATTGGCTTCCACCGCGCCATGGGAATGTTTCTTGTTCCGGGCTAAAGGAGTTGTGTGCTGATGATTATGGTGTCCCATCAGCCCACTGTACTACCGGGCCCTGCTCCCAAGAATGGATAAACGGCTAATACCCTGCCGCCTTATCCACCACGCCCACCAGCGGCAACCCCAGACTATAACGGCGGATATTTTCGGCAAAATGCGCCACCAGCCGCTTTTGCCGGTCCGGACTCCACCCTGACGTATGAGGCGTCATTACAACGTTCTTTAGCGTAAAGATCGGGTGGTCCGCCGGCACCGGCTCAATCGGGAACACATCGAGGCCCGCCCCCGCGATCCAGCCCTCTTTCAGCGCCTTCACCAACGCCATATCATCATATAAACCACCGCGCGACATCGCCAGAAAATACGAATGCTTCTTCATGCTCCGGAAGATCGCTTCGTTCATCATCCCGCGCGTTTCCTTCACCAAAGGCGCGGCCAGCACCAGCACATCCACCCGCTTCGCCATCTCTGGAAAGTAACTTGGGTCGTGCAATTCATCCACGAACTCCGGCTTCGGAATCGGTTTGGCGTCGGTCGCGATTACATGCATATCGAAGCCGTTGTGCGCCCGCCGGGCAATCGCTGTTCCGATCCCGCCCATCCCTACGATGCCCATCGTCTTGCCGACCAGCTCGATCTGGTCGTCCGACTTCGGCGTGCCTACCGGCTTCCACTCGTGCCGGTAGAATTGCGGCATATAGTTGATGCTGATGCCGCGTGTCAGACATAGCAGCAGCCCCATCGCGGTCTCCGAAATGCCCGGTGCGAAAATCCTCTGCATGTTTGTCGTCAACACGGGGCTCTTGCGAAACGTGTCGTCCATCCACTCCATGCCCGCGCCGCCCACCTGAACCCACTTCAGCTTCGGCATCGCGTCGAGAACAGCACCGTTCGGCTCCCCAAACAGCACATCGGCCTCGCTGCGCCGAGATTCCGGAACGAACTCCACGCGCACGCCCGGGGCCGCAGCCAACAGTTGCGTCATCTCTTCCGGATCAAAAGGATGTTGGGTAAAAATTCGAATGGTACGCGTCTGCGACACTAACGTGGAAGCAGCGCAAAGCAGAAGCAAAAGAATTCGCATGGCTCTAAATTCTATCAGGGGTGGAACCGCTGCCCTGAAGCTTTGGCGCTCATTTTCGCAAGGCTTGGCCCAAGAGCATAACGCTGCTTAGAGCGTCATCAGGAATGCAACGAGGTCTTCTTTTTGTTGCTCGGTGAGCGTGTCTTTGAAAGCCGGCATTTCGGCGGGGCCGGTGTTGACTATATCCAGCAGTTCATCATGTCCGGCTTTGCGGCCGTCCGGGAGCTTGCCCGTTCTCAGGCCTTGTAAGCCAGGTCCGACTTTTTCCTCTTTGGTAGAAGTCTCATGGCACTCCTGACAATGCTTCTCGAACACGGCCTTGCCCCGCCCTGTGTCGCCTTTTGGCACAGCGGCGAGTGCGAGCGGGATCAAAGAAGCGGCCAGCTTACGCAAGGATGTCTTTCACCACGTTGCCATAGACATCGGTAAGCCGGAAATCGCGTCCCGCGTAGCGGTAGGTGAGCTTCTCGTGATTGAGTCCAAGTTGGTTCAGAACCGTGGCATGGACGTCGTGAATCGATACAGGATTGACCGCTGCTTTGAAGCCGAATTCATCGGTTTCGCCGTACGACATACCGCCCTTAAATCCGCCGCCGGCCATGAACATGGTGAAGCCGAACGGATTGTGGTCGCGGCCGTCGCCGGCCTCGGAGACAGGCGTTCGGCCGAACTCGCCGCCCCAGACTACGACGGTTTCATCGAGCAGTCCGCGCTGCTTTAGATCCTTGATGAGAGCCGCGGTAGCTTTATCCATATCCGGGCAGCGCTGCCGCAGATTCTTGTTCAGGGTCTTGTGATCGTCCCAGGGCTGGCCCGGACCGTAATGGACCTGCACATAGCGAACGCCTTTTTCGATCAGGCGGCGGGCCAGAAGACAACCCGTGCCGTAGGGCGTTTCGCCATACTCCAGGCGGACGGATTCAGGCTCCTTGCTCACATCGAAAACGTCGGAGGCGGTGAACTGCATGCGGTATGCCTGCTCAAGAGACTGAATGCGGCCATCGAGAAACGAATCCTGGCCGAAGGAGGCCTCATGCGTTTTGTTCATGGACTGGAGCAGATCGATTTGGGCGCGCTGCTCGGCATTGTCCATGCCCTTGTTCCGAAGGTAACGGATCATCGTGTCGGGGTCCGTTTCCGAAGTATTGATGACGGTCCCCTGGTACTTAGTGGGAAGAAAGCCGGAATTCGAAAAGAGCGATCCGCCGCCGGGACTGAGCGCGACGAAAGCGGGCAAATTTTGATTTTCCGTGCCGAGGCCGTAGGTGACCCACGATCCCATGGAGGGCCGGTAAGAGATGAGGCTGCCCGTGAAATACAGATTACGGCCGGGCTCGTGGTTGGCGATGAAGGAGTAAACGGACTTGACGACGCAGAGATCGTCGGCGCAATTCGGCAAGTTTTGGAAGCAGTTCGCTGATCTCAATGCCGCCGCGGCCATACTTCTTGAACTCAAACGCGCTGGGGAGCAGGCCGCCCGTCTTGCGTTCGGTGCGGAGATCGACCGAGTCGGGGCGCTGGCCGGCATACTTGAGCAGGCCAGGCTTAGGATCGAACATATCGAGCTGCGAAGGGCCACCCGTCATGAACAGCGAGATGACGTGTTTGGCCTTGGGCTGAAGGTCCGTTCCAACAGGGCGAAGCGGTGCGGCCAACAGGTCGGAAAGTGCGGCGCCGCCGAAACCTGCGGCGAGCGAAGTGACAAAAGAGCGGCGTGTGGGAATCATGGCCAGAAAATTTCCTCGTTGGTGGCTAGGAGTGTTTGGGCGAAGCGGGGAAGAGACGCTTTCGCGGTGTAGGTAAGGGCGGAATCGATTTCAGCGGCGGTAGGGTTGCGCGCGAGCGCTTTGCGGTAGAGATCGCGGATTTGATCGGTGGGCTGCTCGGATTCCACGGATTTGGCGAGCGTTGCCGCGAGCTGTTCAATGAACGGGCTGTTCATCACGAAGAGCTGCTGCAGAGGCGTCATGGTGTCAATGCGCGTGGGGCTGTGCTGCATCGGCGTTGGAAAATCGTAAAGCCGCAGAAGGTCATTGAGCTTAGCGCGGCTAATGCGGGCGTAGAGAGTGCGGCGCGTGTTGCCGGATGCTTCCAGATCAAGCGAAGGGCCAAACATCGTTGGGTCGAGCGAGCCAGAAGAGCGGAGAAGCGTATCGCGGAAAGCCTCGACATCCACACGGCGGGGATTCATGCGCCAGAGCAGCGAGTTGGCCTCATCTTTCTCAATTGCATCAGCGCGGGGCTTGCTGGACTGGCGATAGGTTGCGGAAAGCAGGATTTCGCGTTGAAGCCACTTGATAGACCAGTTGTGCGCGATGAAGCGCGCCGTCAGGTCGTCGAGGAGCGCGGGGTTGGTGGGCCGGTCGCCGCGATCGCCGAAATCGCTGGGCGTTCCTACAAGATAAGAGCCGAAGGTTTGGCCCCAGATGCGGTTGACGATGACGCGCGCGGTGAGTGGGGCGGCATCGTTGACAATCGCGTTGGCGAGATCCAGACGGCCAGAACCGGGGCCAAATTTCTGATTCGGGTTCTTGGCCAGGACAGTTAGAAAAGAGCGTTGAAGCGGCTTCTCCGTTGCTGTACCACCGGTGCCGCGGAAATAAACAGCAAGATCACGGGGCTGATTGGGCTTGAGGTCCACCAGGGTGTAATCGGGATGAGAGTCGTCGAGCCAAAGGCCGGCGTCATAGACTGCATTGACGTAGGGAGCTTGAGAATCCTTGGGGTCCGGCGTGAATTTCTTCATCGGGCCGGCGGGCTTGCCGGCCTTGGGGTCGATAGTCTTGGCAATCAGGTCCGCGAGTTCCGGATGCTGCTGGCGCATGGCGTCGAGTTCCGGCTTGAGTACGGCGAGTTCGTCTTTACAGGCCTGGATCTTAACGGCTGCGGTCTTTTGATCAATATCTTTGTTGCCGGAGAGATCGCCGATCGCCGCATTGAGATCGGAATAACGCTGGCGCGCCCAAATGAAGCGTTGTTCGATTGCGGGATCTTCGTCGTTCAGCGGGCGGACCGCGTTCTGCGTGGAGGCAAAGACGCCGGCCATCGAGTAGTAATCTTTGATCGAAATCGGATCAAATTTGTGATCGTGGCAACGGGCGCAGGTTACCGTAAGACCCAGCATGCCACGGCTTACGGAATCGAGGCGTTCATCCCACTCATCCAGGTAAAAGCCTTCGATCACGTCTTTCGAAAGCTTGAATTCTTTGTGCTCGACTGGGCCCAGACCCAGATATCCGAGCGCCGCTAAGTCTTTGCGAGGGGTATTAGGGATCAGGTCGGCGGCCAGCTGAAGTTGAACGAAGCGATTATACGGAACGTCTTGATTGAAGGCGTCGATCAGCCAATCGCGGTAGCGCCAGGCGTACGAAAATTGAGCGCCAGCAAGACCGTCTTCGGCATAACGGGCGACATCCATCCAATACCTCGCCATGCGTTCGCCATATTGGGGCGAAGCGAGGAGGCGGTCGATCAACTGCTCGTAGCGGGTGGCGGATTTATCAGCAATATAAGCCTCGATCTCATCAACCGTAGGTTTATATCCTGCTAAATCGAGATAGGCACGGGTAATCAGGGTACGGGGATCGGCTTCGGGCGAGGGGGAGAGGTGTTTTTCATCGAGCTTAGCGAGGATGAAAGCGTCCACTTTGGTGCGTTCCCACTTCGGGGCAGAAACTTTAGGCGCGGCCCGTTCGGCAACGGGTTGGAAAGCCCACCACTGGCGGCCTTTGGTGTAGTCAATCACGCGTTTGCCGCCGGCGCTGGCTCCGGGGGCGGGCTGTTCGGTTCGGGGATCAGGCGCGCCTTGCGCGATCCACTGTTCGAAATCTTTGATCACGGGGTCTGCCAGCTTGCCGGAGGGCGGCATACGGGGGACATCGTGATAACGCAGGGCGCGGATGAGGAGGCTCTGATCCGGGTTCACTCCGGAAATCACAGGGCCCGAGTTACCGCCCGCCAGGACACCGGATTTCGTGTCAAGAGCGAGGCCGCCCATCGGCATTTTCATCTTCGAGGAGTGGCAGGGGTAGCAGCTCTGGACCAGGACGGGGCGGATTTTGGATTCAAAGAGGTCCGTGCCGGAAGCGGCAGCCTGGAGCGAGGTTGCAGCGAACAGAATAGCGAGGGCTGTCTTTCTCAAGAACGGTTCCTTAACTATGGCGTGTGGTTAGCCTCTATTCTAGCTCCGTCTCTTGCGCCTTTGGACATCCCGGCAAGCTGGTTCGCTGCCCCGGGAGGACGCCACCGGTAATTCAGAACGTTTTTTAGATTGCCGCGTGGCAGCGCTTGCCACCCGCCACGATCGTGAGACCCGCACCTAGCAGCACAAGGCTGAACAGTGAGGCGGTGCTTGGTTCGGGCACGGTGCTCGAACAAGCCGAAATCGTATTGCTGTCGAGCGTCACCGCGCCGTTCCGGGCCAGTACGGACCCGCAACCGATTGTCGAGCCCGTGTTTACCGTGATCGAGGTGAGCGCAAGAAGATCGCCTGCAAATGCGGTGTGGTCGCCCAGGGTAGCGGAACTTCCCACTTGCCAGAATAGGTTGGAGGCGCTGGCTCCGTTCTCGAAAATGATGGACGAGTTACTTGCCGTTATAAGAGTACTGCCAGTCTGGATAACGAAAACGGGGTTTGAGGAGCCTTGGCCATCGAAGGTCAGACTTCCGGTTAATTGGGCGGCTGCGCCGAAGCAGTAAACTCCGGCAATTAAGGTCTTGCCACCCAGGTCCTGCCCGCTCAGAACGGTTCCGCACGGTTCAGACGCCGCGAAAAGATATGCCGTGAGAAGGTCCGTTTGCGCCTGTTGCGCGACCGCATCGCCGGCATTTGAAGTTCCCTTGGTAATAATTCCCGGCGGGAATCCCGTAATTGCGGCGGAAGGCCAAACGCCAACGTTACCAGTGACAACGCTGGAACCGGTATTAGTGACCGTTGAACCGCTAAGGACAGCAAAAGAACTGGCGGTTCCCAGATCAACCTGAATTGCGCCCGCTGTAAGTTGCGCGGCGGAAAAAGAGAAACTTACCAAAAGTAAAAATAACTTCACAAATTACTGTAACAGTTATAAAGTTACTCACTGTGTTCTCTTTAGTGTGTATTAAGTTATCAACTATTAGCTTGGGAATATAACTTGTCGAGATCAGCATTCCACTTAGAAGACATGGAAATTAGCGCCCCGCATAATTTAAAACTTTCCGCATCTCGGAACCGGCAACGAGTTGCCTAATGGTCACCCTGCTTGCTCTACTCATACTGCTGCTTTCTCAGAAGGCGCCAAGCCCGGTCAAATCCTAAAATCGGTATCCTAATCAGAACCATGCGCTCGCTTGCACTTCTGCTTCTCGCCCTGTCTCCTCTCCTTGCCCAACGCACGCCTATCCGCGAAATCCCCTCTCAGGCTGTCACCGGCGTCGGCGTGTCCTACATTCGGGAAAACTACACGAAGTTTGATTACCGCATCCCCATGCGTGACGGCATCAAGCTCTTCACCTCCGTCTATATCCCGAAAGACGCGGCGGCCGAAGGCAAGACTTACCCCATCATGCTCGAGCGCACCCCTTACAGCGTCCGGCCTTATGGCGAAGACCAATATCCTGCCGCACTTGGACCCAGCGACCTTTTCGCGCGCGATAAATTTATCTTTGCCTATCAAGATGTGCGCGGCCGCAACCTGAGCGAGGGCGAATACTCGCCCATGCGCCCGTACAAGCCTGTAAAAAGAACACCTCAGGACATCGACGAATCCTCCGACTGCTACGACACAATCGATTTCCTGATTAAAACTATTCCTAATAACACCGGTAAAGTCGGCATTTGGGGTATCTCACAACCCGGTTTTTATGCCACGGCAGCCCTGCTCGATGCCCACCCCGCGCTCGCGGCTGTCTCCCCCCAGGCGCCTGTGACCGATTATTATCTTGGCGACGATTCCTACCACAACGGCGCCTTCATGCTCGCCCACCGTTTCAGCTTCTATCAGGGTTTCAAGCTTCGCGAGGAAGGCCAACCACCCGCCGCGCCGGCTACTACCGTGCCCTTCGACTACGGCACCCCCGACAGCTACGATTTTTATCTTGCGCTCGGCTCGCTTTCGAACGCCGATGAAAAGTATTTCCTCCGCAAGCATCCGCTCTGGACTCTCAACGTCACGCACACCACTTATGACGAGACCTGGCAATCGCGTGCTATCTGGAAATATTTGAAAGACATTAGGCCCGCCACCATGATTGTCGGCGGCTGGTTCGACCAGGAAGACCTGCAAGGCCCGCTTCGCCAGTACGACTTTATCCAGCATCACAACCCGCCTCAAACCGCCATGCTCGTGATGGGCCCGTGGACCCACGGCGGCTTTGCGCGAGGCGAAGGCGACCGCGTCGGCAATGTCACCTTCGGCTCCCAGACCGCCGCCTGGTATCGCGAACACATTGAGTTTCCCTTTTTTCTCAGGCAGCTGAAGAACCGCGGAGATAGCATCTTTCCCAAGGCCTGGGTCTTTCAAACCGGCCTCAATCAGTGGCGCCGGTTCGACAGTTGGCCGCCTTCCCAGATCCAGCGTAAGACTGTGTATCTCGATGCGAAAAGCTCGCTCACGTTTGCGCCGCCCAGCGCCGCCCAGCGCTTTGACGAATACCTCTCGGACCCGAACAAACCCGTCCCTTACTTGGGCCCTGTCAGCACAGGCGTACGATTTGACTACATGACGGAAGATCAGCGCTTCGCCGCCACCCGCCCCGACGTGCTTGTCTACCGGACCGAACCTCTGGAGCAGGATCTCACCGTGATGGGGCCCATCGGTTGCGATCTCAAAGTCTCCACAACGGGCACCGATTCCGATTTCGACGTGAAAATCATCGATGTCTATCCGGGCGACTACCCCGATTACGATGCGCCCGCGGTACCCGTCAACGCGCGCTTACAGCCCGCGGCTGCTATCAAATTCGGCGGCTACCAACAACTGGTGCGCGGCGAACCCTTCCGCGGCAAATTTCGCAAGAGCTTCGAAAAGCCGATAGCGTTCGAACCCAACAAACCAGACCGGATTACTTTCAACCTTCCCGACGTGGCCCATACGTTCCGCGCCGGCCACCGCCTGATGATCCAGATCCAAAGCACCTGGTTCCCCATCACGGATCGCAACCCGCAGAAGTTCATGGAAATCCCAAACGCATTGTCGGCGGACTTCACAAAAGCCACGCAACGCGTGTATACGGGCGGCCCCGATGGTACAAACTTCACTTTTCCCGTATTGCCTTAAATGCTGATCTGTCCCGTGCGCGCCTGCCGACTTCCGCTCGCGCGTGAACAGGGCCAGGTGCGCTGCGGGCGTGGCCACTCTTTCGACGTCGCCAAGAGCGGCTATCTCAACCTGCTTCAGCCGCAGGACCGCCGCTCCGCAGTCCCCGGGGATACGTTGGAGGCCGTTCGCGCCCGCCGCCGCCTTCACGATCTGGGAGTGACCGCGCCCCTGCTCGAGGCGATCGCGACACTTTGTAAGATCGCCCCCGACGAACTCATCCTCGACGCTGGCTGCGGGGACGGCTTCTACCTCGGCTCGCTAACTGAACGCAATGGTCACGGCATCGATATCTCGACCGCCGCAATTGACGTGGCCGCCCGCCGTTATCCCGGGAACACGTGGGTTGTCGCGAATGCCGACCGTCAGATTCCTTACTCGGACCGCAGCTTCAACATTCTGCTCTCTATCACCGCGCGCCGAAATCCCACGGAATTCCACCGCGTGCTGCAGCAGGAGGGCCGCTTCCTGCTGGCTCTTCCTGCGCCGGACGATCTCATCGAACTGCGCGGTCCCGCCGCCCCGGACCGCGTTCCCGCCGCGCTCGCCGAATTCGAACCGCTCTTCGCTCTCGAACGCCAACACCGCGTCACCACTTCAGCCGACCTCAGCTCCTACTCTGTTGCCGACATTCTCCACTCCATCTATCGCCCCCTCCGCGCCGAGCCTCTCCGCTCTCAACGAGTCACTTTCAGCCTGGATCTCCTGCTTTTCCGAAAGCGCAACCAGATTTAGGCCAGCCTCGAACTTGCAGTTTTTCTGGAAAGCGTCATTCTAGAGAACATGACGCGCCGAGCTTTATTGACCGGAGCCGCCGCAAGCAGTATGTTGGCTGCGCCCATGCCCATCATCGACACTCACATCCACTTATTCGACCCCACGCGACCCCAGGGCGTCCCGTGGCCGTCGAAGGACAACGCCGTCCTCTATAAGCCTGCGTTGCCAGCCCGCCTCCGAGCCCTGTGCGAGCCTTTCGGCATCACCGGCGCGATCGAAATCGAATGCAGCCCGTGGCTCGAAGATAACCAATGGGTGCTCGACATTGCGGAAAAGGAGCCGTTCATCCTGGGCACGATCGGGAACCTGGAACCGGGCAAACCCGGATTTGCAAATAACCTGGAGCGCTTTCACAAGAACCCGCTCTTCCTGGGAATCCGATGCGGAAATCTTTGGGACCGCAAGCTAGACATTGAGCGGCAAGCGATCGTCACCGATATGAAGCTGTTCGCTCAGACCGGGCTCACGCTTGACACCGCGAACCCAGATGCCGCCCTGGTGGATTCGGTGATTGCACTTACCGACAAAGTGCCGAATCTGCGCGTGGTGATGGATCACTTACCGGCGATGGACCCCAAGGGATCGAATCTCGCGGAGCTCGCGAAGCGGCCTCAAGTGTTCGTGAAGATTTCGGCCGTGGTGAAACACGGCGTTACGGAATACCCCGACCGCCTGGATCTGATCTGGAACTTATTCGGCGAAGACAGGCTGCTCTACGGTAGCGACTGGCCCAACAGCGATACGCGTGGTACCTATGCCGAAGTTTTCAAAGTGGTCAACGATTATTTTGCGGCTAAGCCGCAATCCGCGCGAGAGAAATATTTCTACAAGAATTCCATCAACGCCTACCGCTGGAAGCCGCGAACCTCGTAGAATTTGCCTATGCCCTCCGTTCTCCGCCGTTCTTTCCTCGCGGGCGCGCTACCTGGACTCGCACTTGCCCAAAGCGCTTCCCGTCCCCGCGGCGTGGTTTCCTTCACGGGCGATGGCGTCGCGCTTCAGCCTCTGCAATATGCTCAGCTTTTGCAAGAATTGCTGGCGAAAGCGGGGCCGGTCACGGATCGCTATCTGGAAGGAGGTGCCGTTCAACAACTGCAGGATCGATTCGCCGAACTGCTCGGCAAGGAAGCCGCAATCTTCCTTCCCACGGGAACGATGGCGAACCACCTTGCAGTCAGGCTTCTCGCGGGCGATAAACGCCGCGTGCTGGTTCAACAAGACAGCCATCTTTACCGCGATGAGAGCGATTGCGCCGAACTCATCAGCGGGTTGAACCTGATCCCCTTCACCGACTTCAACAGAGCCGTCGACGATTCTCTCTCTCCGCCCTATCCCATGTCCGTAGGCGCCGTCTCTATCGAATCGCCCATTCGCCGGCGCCAGGGCGAAACGGTCCCCTTCGATGAACTGAAACGCATCACGAGCTCAGCGAAAGCGAAAGGAATTGGCACGCACCTGGATGGCGCGCGAGTCTTTCTGGCCTCCGCCTATACAGGCATCTCGCCCCGGCAATACGCCGCGCTTTTCGATACCGTCTACGTCTCGCTCTATAAGTACTTCAACGCGCCGTTCGGAGCCATACTCGCGGGCCCGAAAGAATTAATTGCGAAGACGCCCTTGCTGCGCCGCCAGTTTGGAGGAGGCCTGACACACGCCTGGGAGCCGGCATTAATTGCCATGCACTATATGGACGGTTTCGAAGAGCGCTTCAGCAAAGCTGTCCGCAATGGCGGCAAGCTCATTAGCTTGCTCGAAACCTCAGGCCGTTTTCAATTCGAGAAGGTCCCTAACGGTTCGAATATCGTCCGGATGTCTGTCGCAGGCATCACGCCGGAACAACTTCGCGTCCGGCTGCAAAAAGCCGATATTACGCTCGCGGCCGCGCCTCAATTGCAGATCAACGAGACCATCAATGGCCGCCCTGTGGAAGAAATCGCGGAGGCGTTTCAGAAAGCGCTGGCTTAGCTCTTAGCCAAGTTACTCTTACGCTTCAGCGCCCTCTTTGGGAAGAATCGTAATCGCGATGGCGCCGATCATGGCGATCGCCAACACTACGCCCATCGCCGCCGTGTAGTTGCCAAAACTTTCTCTCAGGTAGCTGACTCCTTGCGGGATCCAGGTTTGTCCGATTGTATTCACCGGGAGGATCACCGCCATGGATCTGGCCAGTGAGTTCACCCCGAACTGTTTCGCGGCCATTAGCGGAATCAACATATAATCAGCCCCCATAGCGAAGCCGAAAATCACCGCAAAGACGTAAGTCATTGCGCCCTCCCCGGGCTTAACGGTAAACAGCAATGGAATGGCCGCCGCCACCACAAAATAAGTTGCCGTCATTACATACTTCATGGGGAACATGTCACTCAGTTTCCCGATAAGCAGGCGTCCGGCAATGCTGGAGATGAGAATCCAGAATTGGGCGGTAGACCATACATTATTCAGGGCGATCTGGTCCGTGAAGCCCTGGTCCTTGAACACCAGTTTCATATGAAAGTTAATGGAGCCGATAGCGCCAATGGAACAGATGGATCCGCAGAGCAGCATCCAGAACGAGCCCTGGCCCATCAGGTACTTCAGGCTCCTGGCTTCCACGGGCGATTGGGCGGGCGCCGCGAGTTCTCCATCCGGAAACAGGCCCATCTCTTGCGGGCGATCCCTAAGCAGGAACAGCGCGATTGGCCAGGCGAGAAACATCAGGACGCCGATGGCAAGCAAGGCCGTGCGGTAATCGTAGGAATTCGTCAGCCATTTGACCATCTGGGTTCCGATCGCTCCGAAGATACCGACCCCCACATAGACGATTCCCATCGCGGTACCGCGATTTTTCTTAAACCAATGCGAAATGATGACCTGATGCGGAATCGGGCCCGAGAGTAAATAACCCACGGTATAGATGAAGTAAAGAAAGTAGTACCAGACGATGCTGCCGCTCATTTTGCTCAGCCCAAGAAAGGCGAGAAAAGTGAGGCCCGTGCCCGCGATGATGAGTTTTCTCTGGCTGAAACGTGGGATGAGCAAAGGCCCTACCCAAAGTGTCAGCAGCGCGGCTAAGGGAAAGCCAAGCGTGATGTCATGAAGGGGCCAGCCGAAATCCTTCTTGTAGTAATCGAAAAAGAAAGGCGCGTTGTAATAAGGAATTCCGACCGATAGGCCAAAGGTGCAGAAAGCGGCTGCTACGATCCACCAGCCGTAAAACGTTTTCTTCATGAGTTGTTATGTTACAGCGGATTGGCGCCCGTCTAGTGCGCCTCTCACCGTTCGGGCGAGAGTAGCCGCGCGGTACGGCTTCTGGAGAAACCCGAAAACGCCTGTTCCGAAACGCCGGAGCGCCTCAATCTCGTTATAACCGCTGGAGGCGATCACGAGTACATCAGGATCAATCTGCTTGAGCCGCTTCAGCGTCTCTTCGCCGCTCATTACGGGCATCGTCATATCGAGCAGCACCAGGGAGATGGACCAGCTCTTCAGCTCAAAAATTTCCAGGGCCTCACGGCCGTTTGTTGCCTGCAGAACTTTGTAGCCGTACAGTTCAAGAGTAGTGCGCGCCATCTGTTGAACGGATTCTTCGTCGTCCACCAGCAAAATGGTTTCATCGCCTCGCAGATTCAAAGCGCCGTCGGCAACCGCGGGAATCCGAGTCTGATCCCGGGCTACCGGTAAGAAAACCTTGAACGTGGTTCCCTGCCCAGGATGGCTGTAAACTTTGATCGCGCCGCGATGGCCCCGCACAATACCGATAACCGCGGCCAGGCCGAGACCGCGTCCCGTGAACTTTGTCGTGAAGAACGGGTCGAAGATCTTGGCGATGGTGGCTTCATCCATGCCCTTGCCGTTGTCGTGAACTTCGAGCATCATAAAACGCCCGGGCACCACGTTGTCGCCGGCCATGTTCTCCCGTACGTATTCGGCATCCAGGTCCTCGACGCGGGTGGTGACAACGACGGTTCCAGGAGGTTTTTCAATTGCCTCGGCGGCATTAATGACCAGGTTCATCACAAGTTGCTGGATCTGCCCGGCATCCGCCTCGATGAGCACTCCGTTGTCATCCAGGTTGAGGGTCAGTTCGATGTCGCGCGGCACCGAAGACTCCAGAAGCTGCGCGATTTCCCGAACCTGCTGACTGATGTCGAGCGGCTCGACGACGAAGCGGCCGCGCCCGGAATAGGCGAGCATCTGGCGGGTGAGTTGCGCGGCACGTTCACTGGCATTGAGAATGATTTTTACGTGGCCCGCGGCAGCGGAATTGTCCCGCAGTTCGTCCTGCAAAAGGCTGGCGCCCCCAAGAATAGCGGTGAGCAGATTGTTGAAATCATGCGCGATGCCCCCCGCAAGCACGCCCAGACTTTCCAACTTCTGCGCATGCCGGCCGCGCTCTTCCAGGCGTTTGCGTTCAGTGACATCCCGGAGGTAAATCGAGAGCCCGCCCTCTTTAGAGGGATAGACACTTTCTTCCCACCATGCATTTCGCTGGGGCACGAACAGTTCGAAGTTTGAACGCGTTGCCGTTTCCATCACCTGCCGGTACCGCGCCTCGGCTTCAGGGGTGGCTGCATCCGGGAATTCAGTCCAGAAGTTACGTCCCATGCAATTCGTTCATCGGCCGTCCGAAAATACGTTCGGCCGCGCTGTTGACGTAAGTGATCGCAAAATTGCGGTCTACGGAGACGAACCCGTCCGCGATGCTCTCCAGGATGTCTCGCATGCGTCCCTCGGCGTCTTTCGCCTGAGTGCTTAAATTGCGAAGGCTTTTCTCATCTTCGCGAAGGAGAGAGATCAGTTGTTCGCGCCGGCGAGTGCTGCGATGAATCAGGACCGCGGAGACGATGAGCAGGCCCAGGAGGACCAATCCTCCTCCAATGTTGACAAATGCGAACCTTACAGAACGGGCTCTTCTGCGCGCGGAGCTGTCGGCCAGATCGCGATAGAGCTGAGTTGTGATCTTCTGTTGAGTAGACTTGAGTAACTCTGTGGATTGGTTTCGTACTTCGATGGGCTGGCTCGCTTCAGCCATCTTCGCCTCGATCACTTCAAAAAATCGTACTGTATCCGCATTGCGCGGGAGCATTTTCTTGAGGCGGCTCACTTCAGCTGAAATAAGGCGAGACGCGGACTTGTATTCGGCCAGATATTTGGGACTTTTGGTCAGCAGATAATCGCGCTGCACCGTTTCGGCCTCCATTACGGAACGAACCAAGCTGTTGACGCTTTCAAGAATAGCGCGGGAGTGAAACTCCGCTACACGGTCGAGCCAGGCAGTATTCCAGCTCTGATAGAACATTAAGGTAATTGCGACAACTACAAGCGTCGCAACGAGCACGATCAGCAGTTCTGTACGTTTCCAGACCAACAGGTTTAACCAATTTATTCTAGCCTGTGTTAATGGCGGAAGTGGCGAATCCCGGTGAAAACCATAGTTAACCCTAAGCTATTCGCGGCAGCGATGACTTCGGGATCTTTGATCGATCCTCCCGGCTGGATAAAAGCCGTTGCGCCATTCCGGGCAGCTTCCTCCAGGCCGTCCGGGAAAGGGAAGAAAGCGTCGGATGCAACGACCGAATCTTTCAAGGACAGGTGCGCGCGCGCCGCTCCGATTTTCACCGAATCGACGCGGCTCATCTGGCCCGCACCTACGCCGACGACCTGGCCCGGCCGCGCATAAACGATGGCGTTCGACTTCACGTGTTTCGCCACTTTCCAGCCAAATTCAAGAGCATCCCATTCGCGATCCGTCGGGGCGCGCCGCGTAACAACTTTTGCAGAGCGCGGTTCCAGCCGGTGCCGGTCCGCTGTTTGTGTTAGAAAGCCGCCCTCAATGCTGCGAACGGTACGGGCATCCGGCTGGGGGTGGATGCGGAGGACGCGCAAGTTCTTCTTTGCCTTCAGAATGGCAAGCGCTTCGGGATCGAAGTCCGGGGCGGCGATTGCTTCCGCGAATAACTGGGACACTTGGCTGGCTGTTGCGGAGTCCACCGGGCGGTTAAATCCAATCACGCCTCCAAAGGCTGAGACAGGGTCGCATTCAAGAGCACGGGTGAAGCTTTCAGCGAGCGACGCTTGTTCGGAGCACCCGCAGGGATTGGTGTGCTTAATGATGGCGGTGGCGGGTTGTTCAAACTCCATCACAAGCTGCCAGGCGGCGTCCAAATCCACAAGGTTGTTGTAGGAAAGCTCCTTGCCGTGGAGTTGTTCGGCCCCGGCGATACCGTGGGTTGCGGAGCCATAAAGAGTGGCTTGCTGGTGAGGATTTTCCCCATAGCGAAGGTCGAAACGCTTTGGGGCGTGAATATGAAGCGCGGCAGAGTCGTTGCCGTCGAGCCGTTCGGAAATAGCGGCATCGTAGGCGGCGGTGGTACGGAATGCCTTGCGGGCCAGGCCCCAGAGGGTATCACGAGAGAGTTCGCTTCCCCTGGCGTTCAGTTCGGCGAGAATGGGCGCGTAATCTTCCGGTGAAGTAAGAACGGCGACATCCTGATAGTTCTTGGCGGCGGAACGGATCATGGTCGGACCGCCGATATCGATATTCTCGATCAGTGTTTCGAGAGGGGCGTTGGGGTCCTGGGCGACGCCGGCGAAATCGTAAAGATTGACGACCACCATATCGATGGGGGCGATGGCGTGCTGTGCAAGAGAAGCCATGTGGGCCGGGTTCGAGCGCATTGCCAGAATCGCACCGGTGATGTTCGGGTGCATGGTTTTGACCCGGCCATCGAGCATTTCGGGGAAGCCGGTGAGTTCGCTGGCGTCGCGGACGGGCAGCGAGTGTTCGCGCAGTAGCCTGGCGGTACCGCCCGTGGAGATGAGGTCGATACCGAGCTGGTGGAGACCTTGAGCGAATTCGGCCAGACCGGTTTTATCGGTAACGCTCAGCAGAGCGCGGCGGATTTTGGGCATTGATTTTAAGGTTAACTTGTTACCCGATGAGCGCTTCGGTAAGCGCTTATCGGGTAAGCCCTCACCTTAAAACGTCAGCTTGAGCTGGTAGCGGATTACGCGCCCACCGGCATCGAGATAGTACTTGATTCAGGAAGCGACCCGCCGGAGAAGAAAACACATTCCCTGCAAGAGTGCCGCCGCCTGGTGAGAAGGGGCTCACGCTCCCTGTGCCGTACTGGTGGTGATTGAAGACGTTGTACATCTCCGCGCGGAATTGCAGGCCAAGGCGTTCGGTGAGATGAATAGTCTTCTGAACGTTGGCGTCCGTGCTGTTCAGGCCGGGTGTGAATTGTGTATTCCGTCCCAGGTTGCCCGTTCGGCCGGAGTTGGCGGCGAGACCAATAAACTGGGCGGTCTTCGGATCGATAGGGGCGTTCCCATTATCGGGATTAACGTAGCCGGTGGGGCTCGAAGCGTTGGGAACGGCGCGCACGCCCTTCTGTCCGAAGGGATTATCGTCCGGACGATCGTTACCCTGGTCGCTCGAAATTCCGTCGGGATCAACGCCGTTCAGCACCGTAAACGGCACACCGGATTCAAGCGTGGTGACTCCGGAAATCTGGAAGCCGCCGAGCGCGCGGCCCAGTAGACCTTTCTGCTGGCGGTAGAAAGGCAATTCGTAGACGTACGTAAAGACCGCGCGCTGGCCGCGATGATAGAGCGAGAGGCCTTTTTCCTGCCGCAAGCCGCCGAAGATGGTCGGGATCACGGACGTGGCAGGAGTGTTATTGGTGGTGAAGACGTCCGAGTTGTAATCGATCAACTTCGACCAGGTGTAAGAGCTATTGAAGACAAAACCGCTTGAAAAACGGCGGGAGACGCTGGTCTGCAGCGCGTGATAGGTGGAAGACCCATTATTGGTGCGGATCACCCGGCTGCCCTGAAGATTATCGTAACGCCCGGTCAGCGCCGATGCGGGCGCGTTAGCCGGCGTAATCCGCAAAGCGAGCGGGACAATCGGGTTTAAATCTTCCTGCGCAAACAGCTTGGTACCCTTGGTGCCAACGTAAGAAGTGTCAATCACGACGTGCCCAGCCACTTCGCGCTGGATGCCGAAAGACCAATGCTGGTAATACGGGTTGACCAGGTTCTTATCCACCAGGTTCTGCGCATCCGCTGGGAGAAGCGCGCGCGGGGTTTGCGGGAACTGCACTGAAAAATTCGGTGTGCCGCGGGGCAGCGCCGTCGTCACAGCTGAAGTGAACAGCGTGTTCACCACGTTTGGCGATGAAGTGGATGCATTCGAAGCAATGTTGTTGAAAAACGAATCGTAGCCGATGTTGTAGCCGGCGCGGATCACCGACTTCTTGTTCCCGAACATCCAGTAGAGCGGCCCATCGGTATAAGCAGGAGCATAGGCAATACCGATGGAAGGCGCGAAATTATTGTTGTCGTTATTTACTTTATTCGGCTGGTTGTACGGACCGGCGAGCGTGACCGGATCGACATTGAAGAGCCCTGTGAACGCAGGCGTACGAAGGGAATTTACCGGGTTGCCGAAATTTTCATACCGCACGCCGAGCGTAACCGTCAGGTTCGGATTCACGCGCCACCGGTCCTGCGCGAAATAGGCTTGCCGAAAAAGCTCAGGATAGTAAGCGGGGCTGCCAAAATCGCGCCGCGCAACGCCGCCAGCGCCGCCGAAATCGTCAACGAAATTCGCAAACGCCGTGTAACCGCCACCCGCCACATAAGAAAGGGAACCGCGCTGCGTGATGGGGGCGAACTGGCGTGAGCGCTGCTTCAGCAAATCGAATCCGGCGCGGATGCTGTGGTTGCCCTTGATCTTCGTGACCGTGTCTTGCAAGGTGTAGTTATTCGCGATGCGCCCCTGCGGCAGATTTGTGGCAATGCCAAAACCGCTGACCCCCGCGATGCCGTAATTTGGCAGGGTGAGCCCCAGTGCATTGGCGGAATCCACTGGGAAGGAAAGCGTGATCCGGTTATAGCCCAGACGCAATTCGTTCGTGAGCGTGGGATTGAAAACGTGCGTTTCCGTGACTAACGCATTCTGGTAACGATTCTTCTGGCTGGTGTTGAACCCGGTGAAGCTGACCGAGGACGTTCCCACGTTTACGTCGTCGAACAGAAATCGGCCGGAGAGCTGATCATTGTCGCTGATCTTGTGATCGATGCGGATGGTAGGAGAGCGATCACGATAAGGGGCGGCATAGCCGACCACCCCGTGCCGAACTGAAGATCGGGACGCCCGTTGCCGAGGGCGACCGTCGTGAACTGGCTGGTGGCGTAAGTGTTTCCGACCACCTGATTATAAAGATCCACATTCTTGCTAACTCCCGCGGGGAACAAAGAATTCAGCGTGGCGCGTCCGGCTGCGGAAAGCACCGTGAAATTCGAACTGCCTGAGGAGTTTTGGCGTTCTTCGAAATAGCTTCCAAAGAAAAATGTGCGGTTCTTGACGATGGGACCGCCCAGCGTACCGAAGAACCACTGGTCGGTACCGGGATTGGGCTGCTTGCGCGCAATTACGCGAGGGTCGAGCGATTGCTGGCTTGTAATCGCGTCGTCGTTCGTGACATCAAGCAAATAGCCTACTGACCCGTGGAGACCGTTCGTCCCACCCTTCGTGATCGTGTTAACAACAGCGCCGCCAGCGCGGCCGAATTCGGAATCGAAATTTGAGGTCTGCGCCGAGACTTCCTGCACCGCATCGGGATTCTTGAACTGAAACGCCTGGCCGGAAACGGAGATGTCATTGTTTTCCGTGCCGTCGATCAGGAAGTTGTTCGAACGTCCCCGAGTCCCGTTAACGGAAAAGGTACCGACTCCGTTGCCATACCGATTTGTCGAAACGCCAGGCAGAGTGAGCACCAGCGACACAGGGTTCCGATTCGCAAACGGAAGCTCCGTGATGTTCTTGACTTCAATACTGCCGCCTCGCACGGGAGACTCTGTTTGAAGAATGGTGGTGTCGGCGGAAACCTCAACGGTGGAAGCGGTCTCGCCGATTTCCAGCTTGATGTCTACGGATGCGAGTTGGTTCGCTGTAACCGGGAAGGTGGCGCTTTGGGCAGCGCGGAATCCGGAGGACTTGATGTTGATCGTGTAAGGGCCGGGATCCACGGCGTCGAAGCGATAAACGCCTGCGCCGTTGGTGGTGGTGTCGCGCGTTACTCCCGTCTGCGTATTACGTAGCAATGCGGCCGCGTTCACAACGGTCGATCCCGAAGGGTCGGTCACGATTCCCGAAACAGTGCCGCGGCTGGTTTGCGCTGTCGCCGAAACAGCCATGGTGAAAAGCAGAACAAGGGGACGAACAGGTACACTTCGGACCATCTTTGAATCACACTCCTGAAGTAATTTTTCCTAAGTTAACACCCAATTCACGGCCCCCGTCATAAAATTGTTTTATATGGTCAAACTGGAAGACGCCCGGCGCGTGATTGCTGCGGCCGAGAAGAAAGCGAAAGAAATCGGGCAGCCGATGAACATTGCGGTGGCCGATGCGGGCGGGAATCTGGTTGCGCACGTGCGCATGGATAACGCTTGGTTGGGCAGCATTGATATCTCGATCAAGAAGGCATTCACCAGCCGCGCCTTTGACATCGCGACGAAGGATTTAGCCACTCACTCTCAATCCGGCGGCCAGTTTTTTGGAATTCACGCGTCCAACGATGGCAAGATCATGATCTTCGCCGGTGGCATCCCGTTAAAGCGTGAGAACAAGGTGGTGGGAGCCATCGGCGTGAGCGGCGGGTCGGGTGAGCAGGATCACTTGGTGGCGGAAGCGGGCGCGGCCGCGTTTTAACGATTGTCGGCGGGGTGGGCTTCCGTCGCGAGAAGCGGTGCCAACGGCGCTTTTAAAGCCGCTGATCCAGCGGTTTCGTTTAAACTAGCCTAATCATGTTGACGCGCAGGGAATTCTTGGCCGGTTCGGCCGTTCTAGCGGCGAATTTGTTTGGAGCTCCGAAGGAAGGCAAAACGCCTTCGCCGGATTTGGAGAAGCTGGGCGCGGCGGCTCTGCGCGAAGCGAAAAAATATAAGGCCACTTACTGCGATATTCGCATCGTCCGCCTTCGCGATCAGCGGATCTCTTTGCGTGCCTCAGCCGAGCGCGGTACAGGCAAGACGGTTTCCGTTCCGAACGTGGCGGAGGATTCGAGCTTCGGGTTCGGTGTCCGCGTGATCGTGAATGGTGCGTGGGGTTTCGCTTCGTCGCCAATGGTGACGCAGGAAGAGATTGCGAACATCACGAACGAAGCGGTGATCATCGCCAAGGCCAATGCCGCGATTCAGCCCAAGCCGGTGCAGTTGGCCCCCGTCAAAGCGTATCGGGATAAGTGGGTGACGCCCTTCGATCGCGATCCCTTCGAAGTTGCTATGGCGGAAAAGCTAGACCTGATGCGCCGCGTCACCGACCAGGTAAAAAAGAACCCGAAAGTGTTCTCCGGCGCGGCCAGCCTCAATCTGCGGAGTGAGGACAAATACTTTGCGTCCACCGAAGGCTCGTCCATCCAGCAGTACATCCTCCAGATCTACGGCAACATTGACGCAACCGCCGTCGACCGGAAGAACAATATTTCACGCTCGCGCAGTTATGTACCCACACAGGCTTCGGCTGGTTGGGAATATGTCCCGGAGATGAATCTGGAAGAGAACGGGCAGCGAGTGCGGGATGAAGTCGTCGAGCATCTCACAGCGCCTGCCGTCACTCCTGGCAAGAAGGATCTGATCCTGATGCCGAATCACCTGATGTTGACCATTCACGAAAGCGTCGCCCACCCAACAGAGCTCGATCGCGCCCTTGGATACGAAGCCAATTATGCGGGTACAAGTTACATTACGCCGAATAAGATCGGAACGCGGATCGCGAGCGAACATTGCACGTTCATCGGCGAGCGCACTTCTCCGAAGGCGTTAGGAACATGCGGCTATGACGATGACGGCGTGAAGACCACATCCTTCACCATCATCGATAAAGGCATCTTCCGCAACTATCAAACAACCCGTGAGCAGGCGCATCTGGTGGGCGATAAGGAATCGCATGGCTGCAGCCAGGCCGATTCGTGGGCGACCGTGCCGTTCCAGCGCATGCCCAACGTTTCTCTGCGGCCCGGCCCGGAGGAGACAACGCTCGATAGCTTGATCGGTGGGATTGACAATGGGGTGCTGATCGACGGGCGGGGCAGTTACTCCATCGATCAGCAGCGCTACAACTTCCAGTTTGGCGGCGATGCGTTCTGGGAGATTAAGGGCGGCAAGAAGGGCCAGATGATTTCGCGCGTTTCCTATCAGGCGCGTACCCCGGATTTCTGGCAGGCATGCGACGGTACCGCCGGGCCCGCCTACTGGCGGCAATATGGCACCACCGGCGATGCCAAGGGTGAGCCCACACAAATCAACTCGATCAGCCATGGTTGCGCGCCCACGCGCTTCCGCCAGATCAACGTAATTCTCACCGACTAAGGACCCGACAAGCGATGCTCACACGAGACGAAGCCCAGAAGCTGGCCCAAAAAACAATTGCCTACTCGACGTTCCCGGAGTGCAACGTCAACATTAGCGGGACGGAACAGGCCTATACGCGCTTTGCGAACAACGGGATCACCACGGCGTCGTTCAGCCGGCGCCATTCAGTGAACGTCAGCGTCACGCGCGAGGGGCAGACTGGTTCTTATTCGGTCAATGATCTGGACGACACGTCGCTCAAGAACGCTGTGAAGAAGGCGGAAGAGTTGGCTGCGATAGCACCCGTGAATCCTGAGCGCCTGCCCGCGATTGGAGGCCAGCAATTTCCGAAAGTAAATGATTTCGATGAAGCGACTGCAACGGCGCGCTCGCCTCAGATGATTCCGCATGTGAAGACGATTGTGGATGCCGCGGTGGCGCAGAAGCTGGTCGCCGCAGGGTTGATTGAGCGATCGCACCACGTGAACGTGATTGCGAACAAAGCCGGGCTGTTCGGTTTTCATAACGCGGCGGATTCGCAGTTAACCACCACAATTCGCATGGCGGACGGATCAAGCTCAGGGTGGGCGGGGCAGCCTTCGACCAAAATTTCTGGCCTGGAGAGCGCAAAGCTGGCGGCTACGGCGATCGAGAAGTGCAAGCGATGGCGCAACCCGCAGCGCCTGGATCCCGGCAATTACACCGTGGTGTTGGAACCGACGGCGGCGGGGGATCTGGTGCGCTTGATGGCTCCCGCGTTTTCCGCGCGCGGCACTGAAGAAGGGCGCACGTTCCTCAGCAAGCGCGGAGGCGGAAACTTGCTGGGTGAAAAGCTTTTTCCGGAGTTCGTCACTCTGCGGACCGATCCCTTCGACGCGCGGCAACCGTCCTCTCCCTGGACGAGCGACGAGTTGCCCACGCGCGCGATCACGTGGATCGACCACGGGAAAGTGGCCAATCTGGCGTATGACCGGTATTGGGCGAGCAAGACAGGAAAGGAGCCCACTCCCGGTGCGGGGTTCGGCGGCGGGGGCGGTGGGGGACGTGGTGGTGGTGGCGGCTTCGGCGGCGGTGGCGCGGGTAGCTTAATCCTGGAAGGTGGAGATGCCACGCTGGATCAGTTGATCGCAAGCGTGGAGCGCGGCGTGTTGGTGACGCACTTCTGGTACATACGGTATGTAAATCAGCAGACACTGCAACAGACCGGCCTGACGCGTGACGGCTTGTTTCTGATTGAGAACGGAAAAATTACCCAGCCGGTGATGAATTTCCGCTTCCTCGAAAGCCCGGTGCGGTTGCTGCAGAATACGAAGATGCTGGGCCAGGCAGTCCGTGTGCGAGGGCTGGAAGGCGGAATGATGATCGCTCCCGCGCTGGTGGCGACGGATTTCCCGCTGCCATCAATATCGGACGCGATTTAGAATTTCTCAGCCCACTACCAACCGCTGCTGCCCGGAATCCCCTTGAAAGGACCGGCAAGATCCTTCGTAATCCAGCCGCCATAAAAGCCTCCTGGCTGTGGCTGAACACGCTCACCCTCCACGAAGCATTCGAAGATGTTGGGATAAAACGCGAAGTAACCGCGGATCGCGGCAAACTCAGGCGTAGGCGAAGCATAGGACCACGCGGCATTGTCCACGGTCTTGCCGCTCACTCGCACCGTCCAGTAAGTCGCCATGCCCTTCCACTCGCAGAACGATTGTTTTGGTGTGCGGATCAGCAGGTCCGTCTTCACGGAGTCTGGTGGCAGATACCAGCTTGGAGGATGGCTGGTTTCAAGCACCCGGTACGCTTCGGCTGATCTGGCAATCTCTTGGCCGTTGAAGCTCACCGCCACCATCTTGAAGGAGCGTTCCAGTCGAGGAGGTCTGGGATAATCCCAAACGGATTCCTGTCCTGGGCCGGCCTGTTCGCGTTTCATTCACTCCAGCGTGCAATACCCTAGGGCTGCGAAGCAAGTAAGCCACTGCGCTAGCCTGTTCGTGGTGGTTTAAGACAAGCAAAATATGGCAAATCGTCCCCTTACGTCACACGAATCGTTCGATCCCGGCCTGACGCAGCAATACGGCGGGAGGCTGCGCAGGGCGGTCAACAAGGACGGCACATTCAATGTCCACCGGACCGGCACGCGATGGCAGGACATGAACTTGTACTCGCATCTGGTTCAGGTGAGCTGGCGCAGGTTTCTCTGTATGGTGCTGTTGGCGTATTCCGTTCTGAATTTTGCGTTTGCGGGACTCTATTGTCTGGTGGGCGTTCGGCACCTGACAGGCGCGGATGTCTCGACGCCTTTCCGGGGCTTCCTAAGCGCGTTTTTCTTCAGCACGCAAACGCTGACCACGGTGGGTTACGGAGCGATCTCGCCCTCAAATGTTTCGACAAATGCGATCGCCTCCTTCGAAGCGCTGCTGGGATTGATGGGGTTTGCCGTTGCGACCGGCCTCTTGGTTGGGCGTGTCTCACAGCCTTCGGCGCGAATTGCGTTTAGCGACAAGCTCCTTGTGGCGCCCTATGAGGGCGGGACAAGTTTACAGTTCCGAATTGCGAACCAGCGGTCAAATAGCCTGATGGAGCTGGAGGCCAAAGTTTTGCTTATGACTGTCGACGCGAGCCCGGAAGGCTTAAAGCGCGACTTTCGCGGCTTTGCGCCTGGAGCGCTCCAGCGTTTACTTTTTTCCGCTCACGTGGACGGTGGTCCATCCGATCGACGAGAGGAGCCCCCTTTGGGGAAAGACCGCGGCGGACCTGGAGCGGGCGCAGGCCGAGTTACTTATTTTAATCAAGGGCTACGACGAAACCTTTAGCCAGAGCGTGCACGTGAGGTATTCGTATACGCATGATGAAGTGTTATGGGGAGCCGCGTTCGACTCGGCCTTCCAGGTAAGTCCGGAGGGAGACCTGATCTTGCAGGTGGACCGCGTGGGGGCGATCAAGAAATCTAAAGGAACGTCTTGAATTCCATGACGTCGCCGTCCTGCACCACGTATTCTTTGCCTTCCGTCCGGAGCTTGCCTAGCTCTCGTGCTTTCGCGAAACTGCCGGCTGCCACTAAGTCGTTATAGGCAATTGTTTCGGCGGAAATGAAGCTCTTTTCGAAGTCGGAGTGAATCACACCCGCCGCCACAGGGGCCTTGTCGCCGGCGTGAATGGTCCAGGCGCGCGTTTCCTTTTCGCCCGTCGTGAGATAAGTCCGGAGTCCGAGCAGCCGATAGGCCTCCTGAATCAAAAGCCCGGAACCGGATTGCTCGACACCCAGGCTCGCCAGGTATTCGGCCTGTTCGTCCGCCGGCAGCGTCACCAGTTCACTTTCGATCTCGGCGGAGACCACGACCACGCGTGTGCCGTGATGGTTCGCGACGTATTGCTTCACCTTCACCACCCACGGGTTGGCATCGGGATTTGCCAGTTCGTCTTCGGCCACGTTGCAGGCGAAGAGCATGGGCTTGCCGGTCAACAGGAACAAAGGTTTGATTACCGCGCGTTCTTCGGGCGTGGTGTCCAGCGTGAACGCCAGCTTGCCGCCGTTGAGGTGAGCTTCCAGGCGATCGATCAGTTCGAGCTCGGTTTGCGCAGCCTTATCGCCCGCTTTCGCGACTTTCTGCTGGCGCGTGCGGCGCTTCGAGAGGCTTTCGAGATCCGCCAGAATTAACTCGGTATTGATAACTTCGATGTCACGGATAGGATCAACCGTGTCCATCACGTGTTCGATGTCGGAATTTTCGAAGCAGCGGAGAACGTGTACCACGGCATCGACCTCGCGGATGTGCCCTAGAAACTGGTTTCCCAAGCCTTCGCCCTTGCTCGCGCCGGCCACCAGCCCCGCAATGTCGACGAACTCGAAAACCGAGGGCACCACCTTTTGTGAGCCGCTCAGTTTCGAGAGCACGTCCAGGCGTTCATCAGGTACGGTGACCACGCCTTGGTTCGGTTCAATGGTGCAAAAGCGGTAATTGGCCGCCATTGCCTTGCGTGTCTGTGTGACGGCGTTGAAGAGCGTGGATTTGCCTACGTTGGGTAGGCCGACGATGCCTGCAGTTAACATGATTGGGAACCCCAATCTTAACAGTCAGGCTTGCATGGGCGTTGTTTACTGGCCGGCGATTTTCACGATAGTGCCATTGTCATGGAGCGCTACATACAGAGTTTGGGAAGCGGCGTCATAGGCCAAACTGCTCGGGCCCTTTAAGCCATTGGCGATGATCTGGCCTTGCGCCGTGTCATAGCGTGTAACGCGTCCGGGAGCGCCGGCCAATTGGTTCGAACTGTATTCAAGAGTAAAAAACACTGGCCGGGCAGCCTGGCCCATAATGGAAAGCACGTCGATATTGGAACTGAGATTAGCAATAAAGGGAGTAATTTTTCCGGTTGCGGGGTCGACCGAAACGACCTCCGAACCTCCAGGCGTAAACGGAAATCCTCTCAGAAAACTGACCAGGAGTTGATCGCCATACACGCGCACACTGTCGGGTACCGCTTCGCTGACCGGCGGGCCCGGTGTAGTGTTCGGGAAAGGCGGGAAATAGGTGACGACGCGGTACCGGCCGCCTGCCGCGGTGTTCACTTCATAAAGGCAGTTCATTCCCGCGTCCACCACGTAAATGCGTTCGGGGCGCGAAGGAAAGCTCACCATCCCATACGGGTGGGAATTGCGCCATCCGGTTACCGGATCGGAAGTTCCAGTGCGAAACGCTGTGAGCAGATCAATCGTGACGGATTGGCCAGTGTAGGTGTTCCCGTCGCCCAGTGTCTTATGGTCGGCAGAGGTAAGCGCAACGCTGCCGGCGAATGTATCGACAGAACTGGGAAGAGTCACTTGCAGAATGGAACTGAACAGCGGTGAGGAGGGCGCGTCCGGGTTCGGTACGATGGTGTTCGGCTTGGTGCCGGCGCGGAACCCGTCGCCTTCTCCATTGAGGATGTAGAGGATGTTATCTCGCAGAAGGATTCCGTTGGGTCCATCGGGTGCAAGGTCCGGCGCGGCAAGCCCGGAAGGCAGGCCATCGATGATGGTTCTGCGTGTGCCGGACTTATCAACAAGCGAAATTCGGCCTGAATTCGGGGTAGGGCCGGCCTCGGTGACCAGGAGATTTCCAGCCGGAGTGAGAAGCAGTTTCGAAGGATTCAGAAGACCGCTGGCGAACACGGTGCTCTGCGCCGTCACTGGGGCGCAGCAAAACAGAATGAGGCAAATTGTTTTCATGTTCTACAGTGATACCACCCGCCTCAACAGTTTCGGCAAATTTGGAATCTTTTAATGGTTAAGCCGGAATCCCGCTACTTGCCGGGCAAAATAGAAGTCTTCACACTCCGGTTCCACACCGATACGCTTCATGAGCAGCAGGTCCGCGCCCGGCAAGTTCAGCCCCTGTTCCGTAGTGACAGCGGTCTCAAATCCCGCCGTTGCGGCAAGTTGCCGCACTTTGGCGTTTAAGTCTTCGGCCCGGCCGCTGGGATAGCAGAAGTGGCGAGTCGGAACGCCAAGTTCTTCGGCAACACGATCGCGGGAAACTTCTATCTCCTGGCGTAATTCCTCCATGCTTTCCACGCGGGAGAGGATAGGATGCGTGACGGTATGAGCGCCAAACTCAATGCCGTTGCTCCGCATTTCCCGGATCTCCGCCCAGCCGAGCGGCCTGAAGCGTTCGGGAGGGCTCACAGGAACCTCCACTTGCAGGAGCGCGGGCAGGGAATCGATCAGTGCGAGCCGCTCCCGATTCGGCACGCGCGTCATCGCATCCGCAATCCTGTGCAGCGCCGCTTCCCGCTCTTCCGCATTTCGGAGCGGCACGTTCTGCTCCCCCGCCAAGGAGACGGATTGCAAGGGCGTGGCGAGCAAGGCAAAGTGCAGCTTGTCCCACCAAAACCAGGTCAAGCCATCGATCACGCCCGTGGTAACGAACATCGTCGCCGGAATGCCGAATTGCTTCAGCGAGGGATATCCGTTGTAGTAAAAATCCCGGTAGCCGTCGTCAATGGTAATCGCGAGCGCGTTTTCCGGTAGAGCCGTGCCGGTCTTGAAATGATTCGCGGCCTCGGTCAGAGAGATGGGGCGGTAATGGCGAACCATGTGTTCGCACTGGAGCCGAAAAGTATGGGTATGTTCTGCGGGGAAGCGGTGGTACATCAGGATCCGAAGCGTCCTGCGATTCGCATGCCTGAGCAGCGCCAACGCGCCGCTGTGATGAAAAGCGAGTTGCGCGAGTCTCTTCAGGCGAATCATAGCTGGTCCAAGACCTCCAGAAACGCCGACGCGGCGTAACTAAGCGCGCGCTGCGAGTGCCGCACTAGATGGATTTTCCGCTCCACCGCGATCTCTTTCACCTGCACAGCGCGAAGCAAACCCTGCTTCAGTTCGCTCTCCACACACATGCGCGGCAGGAAAGCGACACCCACATTGGCCAGGACCAGCTTGCGGATCGTCTCCACCGTAGGCATCTCGATATTCATGTTCAGCGGCACTTGATAGCGTTGAAATTCTCGTAGCACCACTTCCCGGTAAGGGGAGAGTACGTTGTGCGCGATAAAATTTTCCTGTCCCAATTCCTTAATGGATACGGTTTTCATTCCGGCCAAACGGTGCGCGGGCGAGACAACGAAGGCCAGCCCATCCTTGAAGATAACCGGTGCGGTAAGCCGCTGGTCGCGGGGGTCGTAGCTGATCACGCCAAGCTCCAGGTTTCCGTTCAGAATCTCGGTGGGGATCTTGCTCGAAAGGCTGCGGCGGACCTGAACCTTCACCTTCGGGTAGAGGGATCGATACCGCTCGATATGCTGGAGAAGATAGAGCGTGGTGGATTCATTGGCGCCGATCACGAGGCGTCCCGCCGAGTTGTCGCGCAGTTCTGTCAGTGAGTTTAGAAGCTCGGCCTTCAGGCTTTCAAAGCGGCGGGCATAATCGATTACGGCGTGGCCGGCGTCGGTGAGTTGCAAGTCTTTCGCGGAACGGTCGATCAGCTTCTCGCCAAGCTGGGCCTCCAGACGCTGGAGCGCCAGCGACACGGCCGGCTGAGTCCGATGGAGCCGGTCGGCAGCTCGGGAAAAACTTTTTTCGGTCGCGACGGTAAGGAACACGTGGAGAGGATAGAGTTCCATCGCTGGATTATAGGCGAAGCTTATAGGTACCGCAAACAGAATAAATTTGCGTAATATTGTAGACGGGCATAACCTGGGAAAGACTATGCAAGACAGAGTCTGGATTTTCGATACCACGCTGCGAGATGGCGAGCAATCGCCCGGTTGCAGCATGACGGTTCCGGAGAAGTTGCTAATTGCCCGGAAACTCGTGGAGCTGGGCGTCGACATCATGGAAGCCGGATTTCCGATCGCATCGGAAGGCGATTTTCAGGCCGTGGACGCAATCAGTCGCGAATTTCCGTGGGTGCAGGTAGCGGCACTTGCGCGTTCCACAACAGGCGATGTGGAGCGGGCGGCACAATCTTTAAAGGCTGCCAAACGGCCGCGCATCCATACTTTTATTGCCACCAGCGATATCCATCTGAAGTTTAAATTGAAGCGTTCGCGCCAGCAGGTGCTGGAGAGCGCGGTCGCCGCTGTCGAACTGGCACGGCGCTACGTGGAAGATGTGGAATTTTCTGCTGAAGATGGCGCGCGGACAGACCCCGAGTATTTGATCGAGGTTGCGCGCGCGGTAGTCGCCGCCGGAGCGCGGACCGTGAACATACCGGACACAGTCGGTTATTCGACACCCGATGAATACGGGGCGCTGATCGGGCGCGTGGTTGCGGCCCTGGGCGATTCGGCCGTAGTGAGCGTGCATTGTCACGATGATCTCGGGCTGGCAGTCGCAAACTCGCTTGCAGCGGTGCAAGCTGGTGCGCGGCAAGTGGAATGTACCGTGAATGGAATTGGTGAACGCGCGGGGAATTGTTCACTTGAAGAAATCGTGATGGTGATGAAGACCCGGCATGACCGCTACCCTTATCGAACGGGGATCCACGCAGAACATCTGTTTCCCACCAGCCAGTTGATCAGTTCCATCATCAGTTTCGGACCGCAGCCGAACAAGGCCATTGTGGGGCGCAATGCGTTCGCGCATGAGGCCGGCATACATCAGGATGGATACCTGAAAGAGAAGACAACTTACGAAATCATCGATCCGCGCACGGTGGGCGTACCCGAAGGCAAGCTGGTTTTGGGCAAGCACAGCGGACGGCATGCCTTGGGACAGCGCTGCAAAGAGCTGAATTTTGAACTAACGCGCGATGAGTTGGATACCGTTTACACACGGTTCACCGAGTTGGCGGATAGAAAGAAGGGAATTATGGATGAGGAGATTATGGCGCTGATCGCCACGATTCGGGAACAAGTGGGAGCGGCCGCGCATTGACGTTTCAAGTTTTGGTGTTGCCGGGCGACGGCATAGGGCCGGAAGTAACAGCGCAGGCAGTTCGGGTGTTGGAGGCAGTTCTTCAAAAGAGCGGCCACGCAGTTCAGTTGAAAGAAGGTCTGCTGGGTGGAATTGCCATCCATAAGACCGGCACGCCCATGCCTCCCGAGACTGCTCAGGCAGCCTCTTCTGCCGACGCCACTTTACTGGGCGCGGTGGGCCTGCCCGAGTTCGACGATGCGCCGCCGGAAAAACGGCCGGAACGCGGGTTGCTGGGCATTCGTAAAGCGATGGGCGTCTATGCAAATCTGCGCCCGGTGCGCACCTATGCTTCGCTACTCGATTCGTCACCGTTAAAAAACGAGTTAGTCGACGGAACGGACATGATTATCGTCCGGGAATTGACGGGCGGCATTTACTACGGCACGCCCAGAGGGATTAGTGGTTCCGGGTGCGGAAGAGCGCGCCGTGAATACCATGGTTTATACGCGGGCGGAGATTGAACGTGTGGCTCATATGGCGTTCCATTTGGCCCGGAACCGCCGGAAGAAAGTGACTTCCGTAGATAAGTCAAACGTTCTCGAAAACTCGCAGTTGTGGCGGCGCGTCGTGATTGAAGTCGCGGCTAAATATCCGGACGTGATGCTCGATCATCTGTTAGTGGACAATTGCGCAATGCAGTTAGTGCTGAATCCGCGCCGGTTCGACATTGTACTTACGGAAAACTTGTTCGGTGACATCCTCAGCGACGAAGGCGCCGTAATCGCGGGATCCATTGGCATGCTGCCCAGCGCCTCGCTCGGGGAGCGGAAAGCTTCGGGCGTGTGGACGGGGCTGTATGAACCTGTCCATGGATCGGCGCCCGATATCGCGGGGCAGAATAAGGCCAATCCGCTGGGTGCCATCGGCAGCGTGGCAGCCATGTTGGAATATAGCTTTGGGTTGAAGGATGAAGCTGCTCGCGTGAACCGTGCGGTGGAGACGGTGCTGTCGAGCGGTAATGTTACTGCTGATCTTAAAGGAACGGCTACTACCGAACAGGTAGGAACCGCAATCGTGAATAGCTTATGAAGCCGAGAACGATCATCGAGAAGGTGTGGGACAACCACGTTGTTACCGAGCAACCGGGTGCCCCGACACTTCTCTATATTGACCTGCACTTAGTCCACGAAGTAACATCGCCCCAGGCATTTTCAGGCTTGCGCGAGCGTGGGCTGAAGGTTCGGCGTCCGGATAAGACGCTGGCCACGGCAGACCATAGTATCCCGACCACGGACAGACGACTGCCGATTGTGGACAAAATCGCAGCGCATCAATTAGAGCAGCTAGAAAAAAATTGTCTCGATTTCGGTATTCAGTGCTTCGGCGTGCATAGCTCGCAGCAGGGCATTGTGCATGTAATCGGGCCGGAGTATGGCGCGACCCAACCGGGAATGACCGTAGTTTGCGGTGATTCTCATACGGCGACGCATGGCGCCTTTGGCGCTCTGGCTTTCGGGATCGGGACCAGTGAAGTGGAGCAGGTGCTGGCGACGCAATGTTTGCTGCAGCGCAAGTCGAAGACATTCGAAGTGCGGGTTGAGGGTAGCTTGAATCCGGGTGTCGGGGCCAAAGACATCATCCTGCATTTGATTTCGAAGATCGGCATCGGCGGAGGAACGGGCTGTGTGTTCGAGTATTCGGGTTCCGCGATCCGGGCCCTCAATATGGAACAGCGCATGACGGTGTGCAACATGTCGATTGAAGGCGGAGCTCGCGCGGGCATGGTGGCCCCAGACGATCAAACTTTTCAATATCTGGCGGGCCGCGAATTTTCACCGAAGGGCGCGGCTTGGGACAGCGCCGTGGCGCGCTGGAAGCAATTGCCGACCGACGAGGGTGCGACCTTCGATCACACCATTTCGCTCGATGCGGCCAGTATGGAACCGATGATTACTTATGGCACCAACCCCGGAATGGGGATGGCGATCACGGCGCCGCTCCCCGACCCTGCTTCGATCGGGGATTTCCGGGAGCGCGAGAGTCTGGAAAAGGCGCTGCGTTACATGGGACTCGAAGGCGGCAAGCCTCTGCTGGGCCATCCGGTAAACGTCGTCTTTATCGGCAGCTGCACCAATTCGCGAATCAGCGACCTGCGGAGCGCGGCGTCTATACTGCGGGGGCGGAAGGTGAATCCGAGCGTGCGTGTGCTGGTTGTTCCCGGGTCGCAGGAAGTCAAGCGGCAGGCCGAAGCAGAGGGGCTGCCCGATGTTTTCCGCGCGGCAGGCTGCGAGTGGCGGGAGCCCGGCTGTTCCATGTGCATCGCCATGAATGGCGACATGTTGCAGCCTGGCGAATATTCGGTCTCCACCAGCAATCGCAACTTTGAGGGACGGCAGGGTAAAGGTGGCCGGACATTCCTGGCAAGTCCGCTTACCGCGGCCGCCAGCGCGGTAACCGGCGTAGTGACTGACGTACGGAGGATGATGTGAAGCCGTTTGTCCCGTTTGAAAGCAAAGTGGTGCGCATGGAATTAAATAACATCGATACCGATCAGATTATTCCGGCGCGCTTCTTGAAAACTACCTCGAAAGAAGGTTTGGATCAGCAATTATTTAACGACTGGCGCTATCTTACCGGATGGAAGTCCCAACCCGGAATTCATTCTGAATCGGCCGGAGGGGCGGGGAAGACAAATCTTACTCGCAGGGGATAACTTCGGATGCGGCAGTTCACGGGAACATGCTCCCTGGGCGTTAACGCAGTTTGGTTTTCGCGCCGTGATCAGCACCAGTTTCGCGGACATTTTTACGGGGAATTCGCTGAAGAACTCGCTGCTGCCCTTAATCGTTCCTCCTGATGTACACGCGAAGTTGTTCGCCATGGCGGACGATGCGGTGCTGGCAATAGACTTGGCTTCTCAAACGTTAAAGTTGCCCGACGGAAGCGAGGTGGTGTTCCCCGTGGACCCATTTAGCAAAGCGTGCATGCTGGAAGGCGTGGATGAATTAGGCTGGATTTTGAAGCAAGCCCCGGCGATTGAGAAGTTTGAAGCGCGTGCTTAAGCGACCCTGGCTTACCTTGTTCTTGTAATTCCCCGCGCACCAATTCGCGGCGCACCTAAAGTTTCCCCCTTTCCCCGCCGATTAAGTACACATGTACGAAAGAAGAGTGGAAAGCCGTCTACTATGCGCCGATATGGTGGAGGTGGTGTGGACAGATGCCCGCGGTGCGATCAGAACCGCTATCGCTTTACTTGAAGATATTTCCCAGCTGGGCGTCTGTCTCCAACTGGATGTGGCCATCCCCCTCTTCGCGGTGGTCTTAATTAATTTGAATGGCGTGCAAACGCGCGCAATGGTTCGATACTGCCGCTGGTGCGAGCTCGGTTATTTCGCGGGTCTCACCTTCGCCCCCGGCGCGCAATGGTCACGGGAACGCTTCCAGCCCAAGCACCTTACCGACCTGGCGAATGTCGGAATTCATGGACCGGAGCGCGTCGTATGATTGAATTTGCCTGGGGGAGTTTGTAACGCATGGCTCGGCAGGCCGTCCTTAGACATGGAGTTTCTTTGAAGACCACTTCGGATCTCACCTATTCTCACGGTTATCCCCGGCCCCAACTCGAACGCGCGGATTGGCAATCTTTGAACGGACCCTGGGAGTTTGCGATTGACCATCAGGCGCGTTTTTCGCTCCCCGGTCAGGTAACATTTGACCGCGAAATCCTAGTACCTTTCTCGCCTGAAACGGCGGCGAGCGGGATCTCCGATACGGGTTTCTACCGCGCGGTGTGGTACCGGCGCCGCTTTACCGCCCCTGCGCTGACCGATGGCCATCGCCTTTATCTCCATTTCGGCGCGGTCGATTATAGCGCGTCTGTATGGGTGAATGGCCGCTTCGCCGGGGCTCATACGGGCGGTTATTGCCCGTTTCATTTTGACGTTACCGATCTTCTCCACGAAGCTGGGGAGCAAACGATCGAAGTTCGCGCCGAGGACGATCCCTCCGATTTGGCAAAACCTCGCGGCAAGCAGGATTGGCAACTGGATGCCCACTCCATCTGGTATCCGCGCACCACCGGGATCTGGCAAACCGTGTGGCTGGAGCGCGTTCCCGCTGCTTTTCTCGATAGCTTGCGCTGGATACCGAACGTAGAGCGTTGGGAAATCGCCTTTGAAGCTTCCATCGCGGGCAAGCGGATCGATGGGCTGAAATTGAATGTTCGGCTTCATGTTGGCAATTTTCTGGTCGCTGACGATACCTACGGTGTCGTAGCGGGCGAAGTCAACCGCCGCATCGGACTGTCGGACCCCGGCATTGACGATTACCGTAACGATCTGCTCTGGACGCCGTCCTCACCCACGCTCATTCAGGCCCAGATTTCCCTTCTCGACGAAAACGGGAAGATCATCGATTCCGCTCTCAGCTATACGGCCCTGCGCTCGGTAGTTCTCCAAGGCGACCGCTTCTGCCTGAACTCCCGGCCTTACCAACTTCGCATGGTGCTCGATCAGGGCTACTGGCCCGAAACGGGCCTCACCTCGCCGGGCGACGATGCGCTGCGCCGCGATGTCGAATTGGCGAAGCAGATGGGCTTCAATGGCGTTCGGAAGCACCAGAAAATCGAAGACCCGCGTTATTTATATTGGGCCGATACCCTGGGCCTTATGGTGTGGGAGGAGATGCCCTCCGCCTACCGGTTTACCCGCGATTCTATCGAACGCCTCAGCCGCGAGTGGGCAGAGGCGATCGCGCGTGATTCCAGTCATCCGTGCATCGTCGCCTGGGTTCCTTTCAACGAATCGTGGGGAGTGCCGGACCTTCCCGATAGCCCGTCGCAGCGCCACTATGTCCAGGCTCTCTATCACATGACCAAGACGCTGGACCCCACTCGTCCTGTCATTGGAAATGACGGTTGGGAAAGTGTCGCAACCGACGTCATTGGGATTCACGACTACGACGATCAGCCTTCGCGCATCGCTAATCGTTACGGCATCGATGAAGTGCAGACCGCACTGTTCAAGCGCGAGCGTCCCGGCGGGCGTCTTTTGATGCTTGATGGGCAGCGCTCCGATCAACCAATCATGCTCACGGAATTCGGGGGCATTGCCTTTTCGCCGGATACTCAGGGTACATGGGGATACACGCGGTCGGAATCGTCCGCCCAATTTGCGGAGCGCTATTCCACTTTGTTGGGCGTGGTTCGCAGCTTGGTCTCTCTGGCGGGCTTCTGCTACACGCAATTCACCGATACGTATCAGGAAGCGAACGGGATTCTCTATGCCGATCGCACGCCGAAATTTCCTCTGGAAGAAATTGCCGTCGCCACCCGCGGGACCCGGTTTTCTCAGGACCGGCAAATGGAGTTTTTCTGGCGCGAACGCATCATGCATTTTCAACGGCATCAATACCTGGTTCCCGCGGAGGATTATAAGACTCAGGATCGTCATTAGTGTTCCGTTCGTTTTGGATGGGCGGCTTCGAATGTGCCACCCACCGCAATCCGGAAAATTTTCGGCTCGACATGATCGCCGGAACTCAGCACGATGTGCAGGCGGAGTCTGATTACGCGCTGCTAAAAACAGTGAATATGCTGACGGCGCGGGATGGCTTGAGATGGCATCTGATTGAGCGCGAACCCGGCGTGTACGATTGGTCGTCGTTCCTGCCGATGCTGCAGGCCGCGAACCGCCAAGGCATCCAGGTTATCTGGGATGTCTGCCACTATGGCTGGCCGGATTTTATCGACATCTTTTCTCCCCAGTTTCCGGATCGTTTTGCGCGCTTCTCGGAGGCAGCGGCGCGCGTCATACGTTCTGAATCGGAGGACGTGCCCTTCTATGCGCCCGTGAATGAAATTTCGTTCTTCGCCTGGGCTGCGGCGCGCACACTCATGTATCCCCACGCTGAAGGGAAGGACATTGAACTCAAGCACCAACTCATCCGCGCCGCCGTGTCCGCGGTCCAGGCAATCCGCTCCGTCGATTCGCGTGCCCGGTTTATTTACCCGGAGCCTTTGATTCATGTCGTGCCTCAACCAGGGCGTCCGCAAAGCGCGCGGCGTGCGGAACGCTGGCGTCTTGCTCAGTACGAAGCCTGGGACATGATCGCTGGTTATCAAAATCCCGAGTTGGGTGGCAAGCCGGACTTCCTGGACATCATCGGCGCCAATTTTTATTCCTCAAATGAATGGCAGGTGGATGATGGTTCCCGGCTTATTTGGAATCAGGATCCGCCCGACCCGCGGTGGCGCCCCTTGCATCTGCTCCTGAAAGATGTCTGGGATCGGTACCACCTTCCAATGTTTCTCGCGGAAACAAGTCACGTCGGCGCGTTGCGGCCCAGTTGGATTCGTGAGATCGGAAATCAACTCGCTCTTGCGCATCAGGAGGGCACTCCCGTGTTAGGCGTTTGCTTATATCCAATTCTGGACCGATATGACTGGGCAGATTCCGAGCACTGGCACAACAGCGGATTGTGGGACTATACTCAACAGACCGGGGGCGAGTTGCAGCGCATCCTGAACCAGCCGTACGCCGAGGCGTTACGCGCAGTTCAAAAGCAGTTATTGCATCGAAACGCTCAGTAAATCGTTCTGGCACAGCAATTGCAGTATTGGGGCCATCGCGCGGCCAAAAAATCCGCGCTCTAGCCTGTCCGTCAACATCAAAGGAGAATTTATGCGGCCCACGTTCGATATCGTGACTTTTTCCCATCTTCGGTGGGATTTTGTTTTGCAACGGCCGCAGCATTTGCTTTCTCGTTTAGGGAAAACCCGCCGAGTTCTTTTTATTGAAGAACCAATTCATACTGACGCAGAGCCTTATTGGGAACGGATTGACGGTCGGGGGCAATGTTACTGTCTTCCGCCCGCATACTCCCATTGAGCAGGGCGGGTTCAGTGATGCGCAAATGCCAGTGTTACGGCAGTTAGTGAAATCCCTAATCGCCGAAGAGAATCTGAAGCACTACATCGCTTGGTTTTACACTCCGATGGCGTTGCCGCTCTCTGAGGTAATCGTTCCACAGGCAGTAGTGTATGACTGCATGGATGAGTTATCGGCATTCCTTCACGCGCCCCCCAAGTTGCTCGATTATGAATCGAAACTTCTGGCGCTTTCAGATCTTGTGTTCACGGGCGGCCCCAGTCTTTACCGCGCTAAGCGCAATCGGCATCCGAATGTTTACAACTTCACCAGCAGCGTGGACGCGGAGCATTTCCGCCGCGCTGTGGATGGCTCCGTCGTCGAACCGGAGGTGCAGGCGCAAATCCCTCACCCGCGCCTTGGTTATTTCGGCGTCATTGATGAACGCGTCGATCTGAACCTGCTTCGCTACTTGGCGGAGTCGCATCCCGAGTGGCAGATCGTGATGGTGGGTCCCGTGGTGAAGATCGATCCCGAGTCGCTTCCCCGGTGCGCTAACCTTCATTACTTCGGCCAGCGTCAATACTCTGAACTGCCGTCGTTTATCAGCGGCTGGGATCTTTGCCTGCTGCCGTTCGCTCGAAACGATTCGACAAAGTTCATCAGCCCGACCAAGACCCTCGAATATATGGCGGCGGAGCGCCTCATCGTCAGTACTCCAATTACCGATGTGAAGGAGCCTTACGGTAAAATCGTGTACTTAGGCGAAACTCCGGAAGCTTTTGCATCCGCATGCGAAGTTGCCTTGCATGCGTCGGCCAGTGAGCGCGAATCCAGAATTGCAGGGATGCGTGAAGTTTTGCGGAAAACGTCGTGGGATGGAACAGCCAAAGCAATGGAAGAGCAAATCGAAAAAGCGATACAGAAGAACCGCAATCTGGAAGATGGCGTGTTTATCCCGGCGAGCGCGGCCGGAAATCAGACCACGGGAGCTAATGTGACCAGCGCTCCCACACTGGTCATCGGCGCTGGGCCCACAGGATTAAGCGCGGCTTACCATTTAGGCGCGGATGCGGTGCTGCTGGAGCAGAACAGCCGTGTCGGCGGTTGGTGCCGGTCCATCGAAGACAAAGGATTCACGTTCGATTTTGCCGGTCACATCATGTTCTCGAACGATCCTTACGTGCATGAGCTGTACCGCATGCTCCTGGGCGACAACGTTCACTGGCAGGATCGTGAGGCCTGGATTTACAGCAAGAATGTCTATACGCGATACCCGTTCCAAGGGGCCCTGTACGGCTTGCCCCCTGAAGTGATTCAGGAGTGCATCGTAGGCGCGATTGAATCGCGCTTCGGATCGATTGCGAAAAAGACCGGCCCAAAGAAAAACGGACATGCGTCGTCCTCGCCTTCAGAAGGGAAGGCCGAATCCATCACCGATATCTCCGGTGCAAGCGCATCGGATTACGCGCTGCCGAGTGAAGGGGATACACCGGCGGAACCCCGCAATTTCGAAGAGTTCATTTACAAGGTTTGGGGTGCCGGGATTGCGAAGCACTTCGCGGTTCCCTACAATCGCAAGCTCTGGGCCGTGCCGCTGAAAGAGATGGAGACTTCATGGCTGGGCGGCCGGGTTCCCATTCCGGATCTGGGGGAGATGATCGAAGGCGCCCTGCGTCCCGTGGCGAAGCCCATGGGCCCGAACGCGCGCTTTGGATATCCGTTGCGCGGGGGCTTTCAGGCACTAATGAACGGCTTCCTCCCGCACATGAAAGGCGAGGTGCGGCTGAATACCACTGTGAAGGCGATCTCTCCCTCCGCGCATCAGGTGAAGCTTCAGGACGGCACCACGTTCGGCTATCAAACGTTGGTGAGCACCATGCCCTTGCCGCTGTTGATTCGCGCAATCGGCGACGAAGCTCCCGCAGAGATCCACGAGGCCGCGTCGAATCTGCGGCATGTCTCGGTGCGCTGCGTGAACATTGGCGTGGGGCGTGAAAACCTGACGGAAAAGCATTGGATTTATTACCCGGAAGATTCCGTGTTTCACCGGATTTTCGTGCAGGGTAATGCAAGCCCGCATTGCAACCCGCCAGGCGGATTCGGGCTCACCTGCGAAATCACGTATTCCGAATACAAGCCGCTGCCGTGCGATGGAGCCGAACTTATCGAGCGTTGCATTCAAGACTGCATCAAGGTCGGTTTCTTCAACGCCGACGATCCAATCCTAACGGCGAACCAGGTCGATATGCCGTACGCTTACGTGGTCTACGATCATAGCCGCGCCGCAAGCGTGGCCAAAATTCGCGACTGGTTAAGCCAGCGCGATATCGTGCTCTCGGGCCGCTACAGCGAATGGGAGTATTACAACTCGGACCACGCATTCCTGGCGGGTAAGAAAGCCGCGGAGCGCGTGCGGGAATTGGAACAGCGGCGCGCGGCGAAATCGTCCTTGCCCGAAGCTTTCAAGTTAGTGCAACCTTCCGCACAGGGCGACTAGTCGAAAGCCGGCGCAAGAAGGGGGCAGGCCCGCGCAAGTAAGCGGAGTTTCTAATCCTGAAATAAGATGCTCAGGGTGCTCCCGCTCGCGTTATTGCGCGGCTTTCCCGGATACCAATGCCCTTCTGCGACAAGCAAGTCGCTGATCTCCTGGCGCATTCAGACGATTTCGTCAAAAAGAATGGCGCTGGCCGTCCTCCACTCCCAAGGGCAGCAGTAAAAACAAGCCCAAAAAAACGCATCTTCGGTCTAATCTGTAACCTTTTGCGGTTCGCTGGGTATCTAGCTTTGGAAACCGGATACCCGCGTGACTGACGAGACACTCATGGCTGAAGTTCGAAACGGCAATGCGGGCCGGCTCTCCTTGCTCTTCGAACGCCACCACCGCCCGTTGTTCCGCTATTTCCACCACCTTACCGGACGCCGCGAGCCGAGTGAAGATCTGGTGCAGGAAGTCTTCTTCCGCATCCTGAAATACAGCGGCAGCTTTCAATCCGGCACGCTGTTTCGGCCCTGGGCGTATCAGATCGCGCGCAACGTTCATATCGATTTTGCTTCTAGGCACAGAGGCGAAGCGGCAATGCCTGAAGATCTGGACGGACGCACGGTCGAATTTCCGAGCCCTGATTTTCAACCCGAGGAGCAATTCGGCCGCAAACAGGAAACTGTTTTGCTTCGCCGCGCTCTGGCTGCGCTCTCCGCCGATAAGCGCGAAGTCTTGGTTCTGAGCCGCTTCCACGGCATGAAGTATGAAGAGATTGCTTCCATTTTGAAATGTGAACCTGGCGCGGTGAAAGTCCGTGCCTATCGCGCGCTGCGGGAATTGGGCGACCGGTTTTTTGCTTTGCGCGGGGAGAAAGCTTCATGATTTGCGAACGTATGAAAGAACAGATTCCGGAGTATTTGTCGGGTGCGCTGGCTGACGCCGACCGGGAGCGCGTGCTCACGCATCTTGACGCATGTGCTGCCTGTCGCGACGAAGTGACGCGCCTCGATTCCGTGTGGCGCAAACTCGATCTGCTGCCCGCGGCAGAGCCTTCAGAACATTTGCGTGGGCGTTTTGAAGAAATGCTTGCGGCATACCAGAGCGGTCTGGCCGCCCAACAAAGGAAGGCGCGCCCAAGTTGGTTCTTCGTTCCCACGTGGGCGGCTGTGGCGGCCTCCGCGCTTGCTGCTGATCGGCGGCATCGCTATGGGCCGCGGCCTCCGCCCTTCGCAGAACGGCGAAATCGAAAGCCTGCGCCAGTTGGTGACGCTCTCCCTTTTGCAGCAGCAATCGCCCGGGGCCCGGCTCCGCGGCGTCAATTACAGCTACAAGATGGAACGCGCCGATCCACAGGTGGAAGCCGCGCTGCTGTATGCGGTCAGCCACGATTCGAACATTAACGTCCGGCTCTCCGCGCTTGACGCTCTGCAGAAGGTGGCCGCTACGCCTACCGTCGGGCGGGCGCTGATCGAAGCACTGCCCGCACAGGATTCTCCGCTCGTCCAGATCGGCCTCATCGATCTGCTGGTGGGCCGCAATGAAACCGATGTCACGCCCGCTCTGCGTAAGTTGATCGGGGACCCGCAAACGAACCCTGCCGTGCGCCAGCGCGCGCAGTGGGGCCTGAACCAATTAGGAGCTGCCTGAGAATGTCACGAAATCTGCTACTTCTGCTTTTCGCCCTGCCCGCGTTCGCCTCGGACCGCTACAAGTTCGACGAGCATCAGCCCATTACTCACACCTTTTCGGCCAGCACGAAGCTGCTTGTTGACAACGTTAACGGCACCATCCACGTCATCGGCGGCAGTGGCCCTGAGATTCGCGTCAAGGCCGATATGCATTTTCGCGCCGAAACCCCGGAGGCGATGGCGGAAGCGAAACGTGACGTGAAAATCGATATGAACCAGCAGGGCAGCTTCGCCCGGGTGTATCTGGACGGTCCTTTTCGCGGCAACAATCATCGGGGCGATCGCTATTACGGATATCAGGTGTCCGTCGATTTCGAAGTGGAAGTGCCGTTTGCAACCGAACTGATTATGAAAAGCGTCAACGGCGGCATTGACCTTGATAAAATTGCCGGCGCGGCAGACGTACAAACGGTCAACGGCGGGCTCACCGCGAAGTTTAATCGCAACCCCACCAGCGCGTGCACTTTCAGAACCGTCAACGGAAAAGTGGACGTCTACTTCCAGCCTTCCCTGAATGCCGATTTCCGCTTCAAAACATTAAATGGTGAAGTGTATAGCGACTTCACTCTCACTCCTCTCCCCAGCCAGGCCACCACCGCGGAACAGCAAAACGGCAGGTTCATCTATAAATCGAATCGCCTCACCGGCGGCCGCGCCGGGCAAGGCGGGCCCGAACTTACTTTCGACACCGTTAACGGCGGCATCCGGCTGCACACCAGGTAACTCTTTATGAAACTGACCCTCGCTCTCCTCACCTTCGCCGTCACGGCACTCGCTCAGGACGATCGCGTCGTCGTCCCCGCCAGTAAGTCTGCGCGCCCTCGCCTGATTGACATCCACACGCTAAACGGCGGTGTTACCGTCAAGGCTTCCTCCAGCAAGGAGATCATCGTGGAGTCACACGCTTCGAGTAAGCCTGTGCGCGATCGCCGCCGCGGACCGGACGAAGTCGATGGCATGAAGCGCGTCGAACTCCCCGGCGGCAACGGGCTCGATATTGAGGCCGAAGATTCACAGGTGAACATCCGCACCCGCAACAGCAACACGGGCGACCTGGTCGTCACGGTCCCGGCAGAAAGCTCCGTCACAATCCACTGCACCATGGGCGGCGACATCGTCGTGAATGGGGTCCATGGCGAAGTGGACGCGCACAATCTGAGCGGCAATATTACGCTCACGAACATCTCAGGCACCGTTGTCGCCCACTCGCTCAATGGCGCAATCAAAGCCACCATGGATCGCGTCGACCCCGCCAAACCAATCTCCTTCAGCACCATGAATGGCGAGGTGGACGTTACACTGCCCGCCGACTTTCGCGCCAATCTCAAAATGAAGACCGATAACGGCGACATCTATAGCGACTTCGACATCAAGCTCGCGGCCAGCCGCGCCACGCCCGTCAACGAAGGCGGCCGGTTCCATCTTCAAGGCTGACCGGACCATCTACGGATCCGTAAACGGTGGCGGCCAGGAAGCCAGCTTCACCACCTACAACGGCCGCATCAACGTCCGCAAGAAAAAATAGAAAAACTAAAGTAGCGGCAAACCCAAACCACGCAACTGTCGCTAAAACCCCACTCGGAGCCCCGACCGTAAGGGAGGCGTAAACTATGTGCAGATGCGTTTCCTGGTAGTAGAAGACGAAAAACGAATTGCTGATTTCCTGGTTAGAGGTCTGCAAGGCGCAGGCTACGCGGTCGATTCCGCTGCCGATGGTGCCACCGCCGTTCACCTGGCCCAAAGCACCGATTACGACCTCATCATTCTGGATCTCATGCTGCCCGATATGGACGGCCTCAAAGTCCTCGAACGGATTCGCACAAAAAAGGGTGGCCCCCCGGTTCTCATCCTGAGCGCGCGCGGCGCCGTGGACGATCGCGTGAAAGGTCTCGAGCAAGGCGCCGACGATTACCTCACCAAGCCCTTTGCATTCGTCGAACTCCTGGCCCGTGTCCGAGCGCTTCTCCGCCGTGGCCAGCCTGCTCCCGAAAAACTCCAGGTTGGCGATCTGCAACTCGATGTGATGCGTCGCAAGGTGATGCGGGAAAATGAAGTGATCGAGCTTGCTCCGAAAGAATTCGGAATCCTGGAGTACATGATGCGCAACAAGGGCCGCCCCTTGAGCCGCACCATGATTGTGGAGCACGTCTGGAACCTGGATTACGATGGCCTCACCAACATCGTCGACGTCTATATCCGTCACCTGCGCAGCAAAATCGACGACAAGTTCCCCACCAAGCTGATTCAAACCGTTCGCGGGATCGGCTACATGATTGAAGGCACGGATAAACCGGCCGCGCCCCCCGCTTCGGAGATGCCGTTCGAACGGCCTTACTGAAATGCAGGGGCTTGCTGTCCGGGGATTGCGGTTCCGCCTTACGGCCAGCTACGCGCTGTTTCTTACGCTGTTGATTGCAATCTCCGCAATCCTGTTCCGCCAGTTTCTGGTTTCCAGTCTGGATATGCAGGCGCGGGAAGTTCTGGAGGAGGAATGGGGCACCGCGAAAGGCTATCTGCGCATCGAGCACGGAAGCCCGAACTGGTACGCCGATATCAACGACCCCGATGAGGCCGGAGTCGCCGCGCGTCTGCGCCAAATCGAGTTTCTGGCGGAATTGGACGGAACCGCGAAGCAGGAGTCTGCCGAGTTTCTCTCGCTTGGGCTCGATAATCCCGCAGCAGTGCGGGCTGCGGCGGCGAAGCCGGATAAATGGATCGAAGCGTTTAATTCGAAACACGAGCCCTACCTGATCCGCAAGGGCTTGATTACGGATGAGAGCCCTCCTTACAAAAAATACTATTTCGCCATCGGCCGTTCGCTGGTCCAGAATCGCAATCTGGTTCGACGTTTCGATTTTCTTGCGCTCGGCGTACTTCCGTTGTTGGTCATCAGCGGAAGTCTCATGGGATGGATCCTCTCGGGACGAGGTCTGCGGCCCGTGCTCCAGGTCGCCAAGACCGCACAACGGATTACAGGGAGTAACCTGAGCCTCCGCATCCCCCCGCGGGGCGCCGGAGATGAGCTGGACTTCCTGATTGAAACTTTCAACCAGATGATCGAACGCCTGGAAGCTTCCTTCGTTCAGGTGCGGCAGTTTTCTACCGACGTTTCACATGAACTGCGGACGCCAATAACGATCCTGCGCGGCCAATTGGAAGTGGCGCTGATGACGGCCGAAACAAAAGAACAGTACCGCGATGCCATCGTCGATTCTCTAGGCGATATGGAACGCCTTACCCACATCGTTCGCGCGCTGCTTCTGCTATCCCAAGCAGAGACTGGCCAAGTGATTCTCGCCCGGACGCAATTCGATCTCAGCGAACTGGTTCGCGAAATCGGTGAACAGTTTCAGCTTCCGGCGGAGACTGCGTCCATCGATCTCACCGTCGAAGTGCCGGAAACGTGCGAAGCCTGCCTGGACCGGATTCAGATTGAGCGCATGCTCTCGAACCTGTTGTCGAATGCGCTGAAGTTCACTCCAGCCGGAGGCTCCATCCGTCTGGAATTGGTCTGCTCAGCCGGCCAACTCACGTTCACGGTTGCCGATACAGGGCGGGGAATTGACCCCGCCCACCTGCCCCACATCTTCGATCGCTTTTATCGCGTGGCCCGGTCTGAATCGGGAGCAAGTCCAGAGAAAGGCCTAGGGCTTGGGGCTCAGCTTCGTGGCCTGGATTGTCAGAGCTCACGGAGGTTCGGTGGACGTGCAAAGCACCCCTGGCTCAGGCACCACGTTTAAGATCACCATGCCGAACGAGGCCCCTGCGCACTATGCGGAGATAGCGGAGACCGTAGGAATGAACAAAGTTTAATCCCGCATTCGCGGTAAGCCCGACAATTTGGAATACCCTGAAAGAGTGCGGATCTACACCCTTTTGCTTTGCTTGGTTGCCGCGCTGGCAGCCTGGGCTCAGGATTCCGCTCCGGCCGCCGACTTCTTTTCGGGAACGGTCATTTCGTGCAGCAGCAATGAAGTAACGGTGAACCGTCAGGGCTTAGGGAAAGATTCCGCCGTGACCAAGACGTTCGTCATCGACGAAAACACCACGAAAGAAGGCACGCTGAAAGTAAAAGCCCATGTGACCATTCGTTTTGTTGCTGCCGACAATGAGTTACGCGCAGTCCATATCATCGTCCGTTAACAATGTTTTTGGTACGCTGTCTAAAATGCGCCGATTGCTGTTTGCCGCCCTGCTGTTTACCTTTTCTCTTCCCGCCCAACTCACCACACAACCGAAGCTGGTGCTGGCCATCGTAGTCGATCAGTTCCGGTACGACTATCTGACGCGCTTCCGGGTCGGCTATAAAGGCGGCATCGATACGCTGCTCACCAAGGGAGCGGTTTTCACCAACGCGCATTACAATCAGTTCCCCACCGTCACCGCCGTGGGCCACAGCACCTTTCTGTCCGGGGCCACGCCGTCCGTGAGCGGCATCATCGCGAATGAGTGGTATGACCGCGCGGCGCACGCCAACGTGACCAGCGTTTCCGATGCTTCGGTGAAGCTGCTTGGCGCGGAGGGGCCCGCGTCGTCACCGAACCGGATGTTGGCCAGCACCCTTGGCGACGAATTAAAAATTGTGAGCCAGAAATCGAAAGTGGTCGGCATCTCGCTGAAGGACCGCGCGGCGATTCTGCCGGCCGGCCACATGGCCGATGGCGCTTATTGGTTCGACAACAAGAGTGGGAATTTCGTCAGCAGCACCTTTTATTTTCCGGATCTGCCGGCGTGGGTGAAGGATTATAACGGCAGTCGCCCCGGCGATAAGTTCGCTCACTCGGAATGGATGGGCAAGAAGTTCGAAGCCCCCGGCGAAGCGTTGAACGCCAGCCTGGCGGCCGCGCCGTGGGGCAACGAACTGATCGAATCCTTCGCCGAGGCCGCAGTCACTCACGAAATGCTGGGCCAGCGCGGTGTGACGGACCTGCTCGCGGTCAGCTTCTCCTCAAACGACTACGTCGGCCACGCCTTCGGCCCTGACGATCCCGCAGTGAAGGACATGGCTTTCCGCACGGACATGCTCTTCCGCAAGCTGTTCACTTATCTCGAGACCAAGGTCGGTATGAAGAACATACTGATCGTGATGACGGCGGACCACGGCGTTGCGCCCGTTCCCGAAGTTTCCATCGCACGCAAAATGCCGGGCGGCCGCTTCGGCTCAGGCACTGTCGAAAAGACGGTGCAAGCCGCCCTCGAACAGCGCTATGGAAAGGCCGAGTGGGTCGCGGGGTCCTTTGAAAGCATGCTTTACCTGAACACGGAACTTATCGCCCAAAAGAAGCTGAACCGCGGCGAAGTTACTCGCACCGCGGCCGATGCGCTGATCGCCCTTCCGCACGTCGCGCGCGTTTACACAAGGGAGCAGTTGCTTTCCGGCGGCTTTCCCCTGGACGCAACCGGAATTCGCATGAATAACGGCTTCTATGCGGGCCGCTCGGGCGATCTCTTCGTCATCCTCGATCCCTTCTGGCTTTTCGGCGGGGGCACCAGAGGTACCAGCCACAGCACCGTTTGGGATTACGACACCCACGTTCCCGTCATCTTCATGGGCGCCGGTGTTCGTCCGGGCAAGTATTATGACGCTATTACCGTCAATGATGTCGCTCCCACGCTTGCCGCCCTGTTGGGTGTGGAGCAGCCAAGCGGCGTCTCCGGACGGGTGCTCTCCCAAATGTTCACAAAAGAAGTAAATTAGTAGAGTCGGTCTGCAAAGGCGGGCCGCTGTTCAGACTTTAAAGGAGTTCCAACCAGCATGTTTAGTTTTCCAGCCGTGAGGACGGGTTTGCTTGCCCTGTCTTTGTTCTCCCTCGCTCAGGCCCTTCCCGCGCAAACGAAATTGGCGGTCGTGAACCTACAGCGGGCGGTGCTCGAATCGGCTGAAATCAAGAAAGCGTCTGCCGACCTCGAAAACAAATACAAACCGCGCCAGCAAGCTGCGGAAAAGATCAATACGGAGCTGCAAAACATCCAGCAGCAACTCCAGAATGGGCAGGGCAAGCTCCAACCGCAAGCCGAAGCCGAACTCCAGGCTCAAGGCACGCGCCGCCAGCGGGAATTGCAGCGCCTTAGCCAGGACCTCCAGACCGATGTCGAAGCCGACCGTAATGAAATCTTGAGTAAGGCATCGCAGAAGATGCAAGCTGTAGTGAAAAAGCTTGCCGAAGACAAAGGTTTCGACGTCGTGATCGACACGCAAACCGCCATCTTCGTGAAACCAGTGGTCGATATCACTACCGATGCAATCGCCGCCTACGACAAAGCGTATCCTGTTAAGTAGGGCGGCTTAGGCTAAAAATGGCGGGCTATCTCGATCAATACGGCGCAGGCGAAGAGCGGCGCTTATGGATCGCGAAATGGGCGATCGGGTCGATTCTCTTCCTCTTGATTTTCGGCACGCTGGGCTATTATCTGTTCAAGAACCACGCTCAGGAATCGGCCGTAAAACACTTTCTCGCCACCATTCGCGCCAAGGATTACAAGGCCGCCTACGCGATGTGGGGCTGCACGGATCAGAAACCCTGCCCGGGGTACGATTACAACAAGTTTCTGGAAGATTGGGGACCGAAAGCCGTTTCGGATTCTATGCGTATTTCGGACAGTGAGACGTGCAACGCGGGCGTGATTGTCACCGTCGCCAAAGATCAGGACGGCACAAAACAGGAGAAGCTCTGGATTGAGAAGAGCAACCCGACCATGGGGTTCTCGCCGTTTCCTTCCTGTCCGAATAAAACTCCACTGGCCAACATGATTCATCAAACAGTCGGTAAACTGCGGAAACCGTTCTTAAACTGATAAAACTAAAGGGCACATGAGCGCCACCACACCAGCAGCGGGATTAGAAGGCATCATCGCCGGGGAATCGGAAATCTGTTACATCGATGGCTACAACGGGATCCTGAGCTACCGCGGATACAATATCCACGAACTCGCTGATCACGCCACCTTTGAAGAAGTCATCCACCTGCTCTGGAAAGGCAAGCTGCCGAAGCAGGCGGAAATCGATGCCCTGAAACAAAGCTTGATTGCTAACGCGGCCATTCCTTCTGAGGTCGTGGAGTTCCTTCGCGCCGCGCCCAAATCCGCGCTGCCCATGGACGTCCTTCGCACCGCCGTTTCCATGCTGAGCCTGTATGATGCCGCGGCGCGCGATATGTCTCCAGCCGCCAACGAACTCAAGGCCGTAAAGCTGATGGCGCAGACTTCCACCATCGTCAGCACTTACGATCGTCTCCGCAACGGTCAACAGCCGCTCCCGGCTAATCCTGAACTCAGTTTCGCCGCGAACTTCCTTTATTGCCTCACAGGCAAAGACGCCAGACGAAGTCATGTCGCACACCTTCGATGTCGCGCTCACCCTGCATGCCGATCACGAATTGAACGCGTCCACCTTCGCCGCCCGCGTTACTGCGGCCACGCTCTCCGATATCTATTCCTGCGTCACCAGCGCCATCGGTGCACTGAAAGGCCCGCTGCACGGCGGCGCCAACGAAGACGTCATCCGCATGCTGCTTGAAGTCGGCGATGCCGATAAAGCCGTCGAGCGTGTTCACGCCATGCTCGCTCGCAAGGCGAAAATTCCCGGCTTCGGCCACCGCGTTTATCGCACTGAAGACCCCCGCGCCACTCATCTGCGCGCCTTCAGCGAGGCCGTAGGCAAGAGCACCGGGCAGGAGAATCTTTACCTCATGTCGAAGCGCGTCGAAGAAACCATTCGCGTGGAAAAGAAGCTGAACGCGAATGTGGATTTCTACTCGGCGTCCACTTACTATTCTCTCGGCATCCCCATCGATCTCTTCACCCCCATCTTCGCCATCAGCCGCATGTCCGGTTGGACCGCACACATTCTCGAGCAGTACCACAACAACCGCCTCATCCGGCCCCGCGCCGATTACAAGGGCAACCCGGACGGCATGCCCTGGATCCCTGTGACCCAACGCTAATGAGAGCCAGCTAGTGGACGAGCGCGCCTACTTCACCGAATCGAACACCACAAAATCAGCTTCGCTGAATTGCCCTTTCTGCAAGACCGTCGAAACCTACGAGCTCCGTTGGCTTCAGCGTAAAAAGAAAGACCGCCTGCCCCCGGGCGGCGACGATCGCGACCGCGCGAAATTCGCCAAAGCACAAAGCTATCTGCTGCTGCTCGACGACAAAGCCACTTGTAAGAACCCGCGCTGCCGGCGTCCTTTCGAAATCTCCGGCATCAAAACCGTAGCATTCCTTTAGTCCCCCAACACCACCATGACAGGCAACGAAATCCGCCAACAGTTCCTCCATTTCTTCGCGTCCAAGAACCACCGCATCGTGAAAAGTTCTTCCCTGCTGCCCGCAAACGACCCCACCCTGCTTTTCACCAACGCGGGAATGAACCAGTTTAAGGACGTCTTCCTCGGCCAGGAACATCGCGATTACAAGCGCGCCACCAGCTCGCAGAAGTGCGTCCGCGCCGGCGGCAAGCACAACGATCTGGAGAACGTCGGCTACACCGCGCGCCATCACACGTTTTTTGAAATGCTCGGCAACTTCTCCTTCGGCGATTACTTCAAGGCCGATGCCATCCGCTTCGCCTGGGAACTGATCACGGAAGTTTACAAGCTCCCGAAGGAAAAGCTTTACGTCACTGTCTTCCGGGAAGACGACGAAGCCGAAGAGCTTTGGCAGCAGATCGCGGGCGTATCGAAGGACCGCATCTTCCGCCTCGATGAGAAAGACAACTTCTGGCAAATGGGCGAGACCGGCCCCTGCGGTCCGTGCTCCGAAATCCACTACGATCTGGGTATCGAAGCAGCAGAACCGGGCCGCGAACACGAACAGTTTCCGCTCGATGGGGGCGGCCGCTTCGTCGAATTCTGGAACCTGGTGTTCATGCAATTCAACAAGGACGCCGCGGGCGTGATGACGCCGCTTCCCCGGCCTTCGGTCGATACCGGCATGGGTCTCGAACGCATCACCGCCATCCTCCAGGGCAAGCTCTCGAACTACGATACGGATCTGATTCACCCCATCATGCTGCATGCGGCGGACAAGCTGGGAGTCACCTTCGGCACTGATCCCAAAATCGATACCGCGCTCCGCATCATCGCCGACCACAGCCGCGCCACCGCTTTCCTGATCCACGATGGCGTGCTTCCCGCGAACGATGGCCGCGGTTATGTCCTCCGGAAAATCATGCGCCGCGCCATGCGCCACGCGCACCTGATCGGGCGCGAAGAGCCTTTCTTGTATGAACTCACCAGTTTCGTCGCGGAGTTCATGCAGGAAGCTTACCCGGAGATGATGGAAAGCATCCCGCGCGTAGCCCGCATCGTCAAGGACGAAGAACACCGTTATCAAAACACGTTCCTCGTCGCCGAGAAGGTCTTCAATGCCGAAGTCGCTTCACTCAACGGAGCGCCCTTGCCCGGCGCTGTTTCGTTTAAGCTGTACGATACCTACGGCCTTGCCCCCGATGAGCAGGAGGACATGGCGCGAGAGCTTGGCGTCGCCATCGATCGCGCCGGTTTCGATTCCGCCATGGCCGCGCAACGCGAGCGCGCCCGCAGCAGTTGGAAGGGCGCGGAAAAAGGCGCGGTTGTCCCCGCTTACCAGGAGTTGCTCGCGAAGGGCAAAACGCGATTCCTGGGTTATCAGCATCTGGAAAGTAGCGCCACGGTTGTGGGCTTGCTCATCGATCGCCAGCTCGTGAACGAAATCCCCGCCGGCACCGACGCCGAACTCGTACTCGATCAAACCCCGTTCTACGCCGAAACCGGCGGCCAGGTAGGCGACCACGGCACGCTCTACTCCGCCGAGTCCGGCGAACCCGTCGCGCGCGTATCGAGCGCTTTCCCGGGCGTCCCCGGCCTCACCATCCATCGCATTCACACGCTGCAACCGCTGCACGTTGGCGATCTACTCAAAGCCCAGGTCGCAACCGAGCTTCGCTTAGCCACCGAACGCAACCACACCGCCACCCACCTTCTCCACGCCGCACTCCGCGATGTTCTGGGCACCCACGTCAAACAAGCCGGCAGCGTCGTCGAACCGCCCCGTCTCCGCTTCGATTTCACGCACTACGCCGCTCTCTCCCCCGAAGAAACCCGCGAGATCGAGCGCATCGTCAACTCTGAGATCCTTCGCAACGTTAACGTCTCGACCGACATACTCCCCATTGAAGAAGCTCTGGCTACCGGGGCCATGGCGCTCTTCGGCGAAAAATATGGCGATGAAGTGCGCGTCGTCTCCGTCCCTGGCGGCCATGGCGAGACTTTCAGCCGGGAACTCTGCGGCGGCACCCACGTCCGCCGCTTAGGCGATATTGGCCTTTTCAAGATCACCAGCGAGGGCAGCATCTCCGCCGGTGTGCGCCGCATTGAAGCTATTACGGGTTCCGAAGCCGTCCGCCAATATCAACAGACCTCCGACGCCATGTCCCGAGTCGCCCAGTTGGTTCGCGCCAACGACGGCGAATTGGTAGAACAAGTCGAGCGCATCATCGGCCAAAGCCGCCAGCTTGAACGCCAAGTCGAACAACTGAAGACCCGGCTCGCCCACGCCGCCAGCGCCGGTCTGGAATCGCAAGCTCGCACCGTTGGCTCCTCTCACATCCTCTCCGCCCGCGTGGACGGTATGGACCGCCAGCAAATGCGCACCCTCGCCGATTCGCTCCGGAACAAGTGGAAATCAGCCGTCATCGTTCTCGCGGGCGCCGACGACGGCAACGTCTCTGTCGTTTCCGCCGTCACCAAAGACCTCACCCAAAAGGTGCAGGCGGGCAAATTGGCAGGCGCCGTCGCGCAGGCAACAGGAGGCAAAGGCGGTGGGCGTCCCGATATGGCGGAAGGTGGTGGCAAAGATGCTTCCGGGCTTGATGCGGCGCTCGAGCAAATCTATCGCACCGTCGAATCGCAAATCTAAGATGGAACAGTTCGACGCTCTGATCGTCGGCGCCGGACCCACGGGCCTTGCCTGCGCCATAGAGCTCGGCCGCCGGAATCAGCGCGCCGTCGTCCTCGATAAAGGCTGTCTCGCCAACTCCATCTACCACTACCCCACGAACCTTACTTTCTTCACCACGCCCGAACTGCTCGAAATCGGTGACATCCCGATGACGAGCCTTAACGACAAGCCAAACAAAATCGAAGCTCTCAAGTACTACCGCCGCGTCGCTCAGTTCTACAAGCTCGATGTGCGGCAGGAGCAGAACGTGCTCGCCGTCTCTGGCGAAGACGGCGCATTCGAAGTCTCCGCCTCTGATCCTTACGGCACTCGCACCGCCTATAGCGCGCGCAAGGTGGTCCTTGCCACCGGGTATTACGACGTTCCCAATCTGCTCAATGTTCCCGGGGAAGACCTTCCCAAGGTACTCCACTATTACAAGGACGCGCACCCGTACTTCGATCACGACGTCCTGGTCGTGGGGGCGAAAAACTCTGCCGCCATTGCCGCGCTTGAACTCCTCTGGACCGGTGCCCGTGTCACTTTGGTACACCGGGGTACGCAAATCTCGAAGTCCGTTAAATATTGGATCAAGCCAAACATTGAAAACCGGATCAAGAGCGGCGAGATCACCGGCTATTTCGAGAGCCGGGTTTCCGCTATCCGCGAGCACGAAGTGGATCTCGTCACCCCCGCCGGTTCGAAGACAATTCCGAACGACTACGTTTTTGCTCTCATCGGCTACAAACCTGATGAAAAATTGCTTGAATCGATCGGTGTCCGCATCGATCCCGCGACCGGCCGTCCGAATCTGAATCCTGCCACTCTTGAGAGCGAACGCTCAGGGGTTTACCTGGCAGGGGTGATTGTTGCGGGCATGCACACCAGCGAAATATTCATCGAAAACGGCCGATTTCACGGGAAAATCATAGCCGAAGCCATCGTTCGAAATTAAGATTCCATCATCCCTCGGTCTTGGCAGAGAAATTGCCATCTTTGAAGCCAAAGACAATCTCACGGGATCTAACAAGTGAGAACACGAGGGGTAACTGAAAAAGAATGATTACTTCAATATTGAACGCTATATTTGGATGTGCGCATCGCCGCACTTCTTTCCCGATCACTCCCGCCCGACGTTCCACTTTGGCGCACGGCTCTGAAGGCAAAACGTACGTAACCTGTCTCGATTGCGGCAAAGAATTTGACTACAATTGGGCTGAAATGCGAATAGGCGCTGAAAAGTCGCGCGTTGCACCTGTTCTCGCTCCGCAAAGTTTCACCGTTCATCACTCCGTTCGTTAATTGAACTTCCCTGGGGTGTAGTGCGTAATCATGGATGACTATGCACTGCACCAACTGCGGTTCTGTTCTTGATTCCGCCGCTAAGTTTTGTCCCTCGTGCGGGCATCCGGTTAACCCTGTATCTGGGGGGCGGCCCGTTGCCTGTGCAGGACCGGTTGATCCGTCCTCGAGTCGGCCGTCGCATCGCGGGTGTCTGCCTTGCGATTTCAAATAGCCTCGGCTGGAACGTCACGATTGTCCGTTTGATCTGGTTTCTGTTGATCTTCGGAGCGGGAACAGGGGTACTTGGATACCTGATCGCCTGGATCATCATCCCGAGTGAACCCAAGACCCGCCTCTACTAAATAGCAACCTTTAGTCGTCTTCGCTCATCTTTTCTTATATAGGAACAATCATGAGCGAACTCCTGCAGTCCCTGCCCGTACTCCCCATCAAGAACACCGTTCTGTTCCCGAACCTGCTTCTGCCCCTCTCGGTGGGGCGCGCCTTCTCCATCGCTGCAATTCAGGCTGCCCTTACAACGGAAGAGAAGGAAGTTCTCGTCGTAACCCAGCGCGACACAAACGTCGAGCTTCCCTTGCAGGATGACCTTTACACAGTCGGCACCCGCGCCGTGATCAAGCGCTCTGTGCGTCAGCCCGAAAGTAAGTTCGATCTCATCGTCATGGGTGTGGAACGCGTTGCCATCCTGAAGATCGAAGAGGGCGAATACCTTACCGCGCAGATCCGCCCGCTACCCCTTCCCGCTGACGAAGAAGCTACAGAAACCGAGGCCCTGCATCGCGAGTTGATGGACCTCGCCCGTAAGGTCCTGGAGCACTCCAATCTCGAAGCTCCCGGAGAATTGGCGCGCCTTCTCGCCCGCTCCGAAAACCCTGTGCAGCTCGTCTATCTGCTTGCCTCTATCCTGAGCATGGATTCCGCCCAGGAACAGAAGCTTCTCGAAGCGGAAACTCCCGTTGCCACGCTGCGCCTGATGCACACGCATCTCTCCCACGAACTTCAGGTCCTGGAGCTTCGCAGCAAGATTGCCAAGGACGCCCAGAGCGAAATCGGCAAAGAGCAGCGCGAGTACGTCTTGCGCCAGCAACTCCGCGCTATCCAGCAGGAACTGGGCGGGGGCAATCCCCAGGAGAGCGAAGTCGAACTTCTTAAGGAGCGCCTCGCCACCGCTGCTCTCCCTGACGAAGTCAAGAAGGAGGCCACCCGTGAGCTCGGCAAGCTGGAACGGCTCTCCCCGCAGGCCCCCGATTATCACGTCACCCGCACCTGGCTCGATATGGTCCTCGAGCTTCCCTGGAAGACCGCCAGCCCTGACATCCTTGACATTCCCGTCGCTCGCGAAGTTCTGAACGAAGACCACTTCGGCCTCGAAGAAATCAAGGAGCGGATCCTGGAACACCTGGGCGTGCTGAAGCTAAACAGCGGCGCCAAGGCCCCCATTCTCTGCTTCGTTGGACCCCCAGGAGTTGGCAAAACCAGCTTGGGCCAGTCAATCGCCCGCGCCATGGGCCGCAAATTTGAGCGCCTCAGCCTGGGCGGCTTGCATGACGAAAGCGAACTTCGCGGCCACCGCCGCACCTACATCGGTGCCATGCCCGGCCGAATCATCCAGGCAATCCGCCGCTCCGGCGTCAACAACCCCGTCCTGATGCTCGATGAAGTCGACAAGCTCGGCCGCGATTTCCGGGGCGACCCCGCTGCCGCGCTGCTTGAGGTCCTGGACCCCGAACAGAATCGCACCTTCCGCGACAACTATCTCGATCTACCCTTCGATATCAGCAAAGTCTTCTTCGTCACCACCGCGAATACGCTCGATTCGATCCCGCAGCCGCTGCTCGACCGTATGGAAGTCGTCCGTCTCGCCGGTTACAGCGAAGAAGAAAAGCTGGAAATCGCGCTCCGTTACCAGCTTCCGCGCCAACTGAAAGAAGCTGGCTTGTCTCCGGAAAACTGCATCCTTACGCCCGATGCGCTACGCCTCATCATCACCGGCTACACTCGGGAAGCCGGAGTTCGCCAACTGGAGCGCGCCATCGGCAAAGTCGCCCGCAAAATCGCGCTCAAGCACGCGGAAGGCAAGACGGACGCTCTTTCGATCACCGCGGAAATCCTCCCGGATCTTCTCGGCCCTCAGAAAATCTCGCCGGAACAAGCCCGCCGCGACGTTGCTGCCGGCGTCGCTACAGGCCTTGCCTGGACCGAAGCCGGAGGGGATGTCCTCTATATCGAGGCTGTCCTTCTGCGCGACGGCAAAGGGCTTTCGCTCACCGGACAGCTTGGCAACGTGATGCAGGAATCGGCCAAGACAGGACAGAGCTACGTCTGGAGCCACGCTGATGATCTGGGTATCGATCAGGCTCTTTTCCGCCGCAACGGAGTCCACGTCCACGTTCCTGCGGGCGGGATCCCCAAAGATGGTCCGTCTGCGGGAGTCACCATGGTTACCGCGATGACTTCCCTTTACACAGGCCTGCCCGTACGCTCCGACACCGCCATGACCGGCGAAGTCACCTTGTCCGGACTGGTGCTTCCCGTAGGAGGAATCAAGGAAAAGATGCTGGCTGCCCGCCGCCTGGGCATTAAGCGGGTCATTCTTCCCAAAGCCAATCAGAAGGATTTGCGCGACCTGCCGGAACCTGTCCGCGCGGAGATGGAGTTCATCTTTGCCGAAAAGGTCAGTGAGGTCCTGCAGGCCGCCATTCCCGGAATCGGCAAGCGGCTTCGAATCGCCGCTTAGGACGGGTTTACTTTGGTGGCGAGCTCTTTGCTGGGCTTGAAACCTACTGCATTGCGGGCTGCAATTTCGATCGGTTCGCCGGTCTTCGGGTTGCGGCCCGTGCGTGCTTTCTTTGCTTTGGAGGTAAAGCTGCCGAATCCGCGGAGATCGACCTTCTCTCCTTTGGCTAGGGCTTCCCCCATGTGTTCAAGGACGGCGTCAATCACAGCCTCCAGATCTTTCTTGGTGTGTCCGGAAGTGTTCGCAACGGCGTCAATCAGTTGAGTTTTAGTCACCGAGTCAGTATAACGCGTGGAAAACCCCGTTTTTGGCGTGGACCTCCACCGGTCCCCGGAACAGCCGGCTCAGCCGTTCGGACGTAAGTGCTTCACCCTTTGGTCCGTCAAATGAGACATTCCCGTCCTGAATCGTTACCACGCGTTCAATTTCCGGGATGATGTCCGGCAGGTTGTGAGTCACCAGCACGATACTCTTCCCGGATTGTGCGATTTGCCTCATCGCTTCATGCAGCATACGCGCCGCGTGCAGATCCAGGCTGTTCGTCGGTTCGTCGAAAATCAGCGTGTGCGGATCGTGAACCAGCGCGCGCGCAATCAGGAATCGCCGCGCCTCGCCCGAGGACATTTCGGACACGTTCCGAAGTGCCAGATGCTCCACCTCCAGCAATCGGATCAGCTCGTCCGCCCTGACTTCCATCTCCGGTGTCACCAAGTGGTACGGCCACAAACCGACGCTCGAGAAGAATCCGGAGAGCACTGTCTCGCGCCCCGTATAATCGCGCGAACACGCCAGCATCAGGTCGTTTGTCACGATTCCTAATTGGCTGCGCAGCTCGAAAATGTTCCAGCGCTCGCGTCCCAGAATGCGCACCACAGAACCTTGCAAAGGGTAGCACTCGCGCGTAATTGCCTTAATGAACGACGACTTTCCTGAGCCGTTCGGTCCTAAAATCGCGACGTGCTCCCCTTGCGCAATCTTGAGCGAAAAGCTGCGCAGCGCGGCGGTTTCCCCCCGCATCAGCGTGACGTTCTCAAACTCAATCAGGCTTGTGCTCAGGACGACCTCAGGAATTCTGACCGCTCGCCAGATATCCGCCGTCGACAGCGATGCAATGCCCGGTAATGAAACTGGCCGCGTCGGATGCTAGTAGCACTGCCGCCCCTACCAGTTCCTCGGCTTGTCCCCAGCGCTTCATGGGCGTTCGCATCAAAAACTCACGGCCGCGGTCGGTTCCGTCGAGCAGCGCCGCGTTCAAATCCGTCCGGAACACTCCAGGCGCAATCGCATTTACGTTGATCCCCACGCGCGCCCATTCAATCGCTAAGCTTTTCGTCAACGACAACACCGCCGCCTTCGAAGCCGCATAAGCCGCCACCTCAAACAGCGCCAGGAATGAACTCAAGGAGGCAATGTTGATCACCCGCGCCTTGCCGCTTTTGAGCATGGGCTCGTAAAATGCCTGGCAGCAGCGCAGCATCCCGGTTAGGTTGGTATCCATGATGTCGGCCCATTCCGCCTCTGAAAGGTCCTTGGTCGGCGTGCGCTTGGTTTTACCCGCCGCATTCACCAGCACGTCCACGCGCCCGAATTCCTTCACCACGGCATCCCGGAAAGTATCGATCGAAGCGCGGCTCCCCACATCGAACGTATGCCGCAGCGTTTTCCGCCCCAACCCCTCGATCTGCTTTGCCACCTCGTCGATCTGCGCCTCGCGCCGCCCGGACACCACTACATCCGCGCCCGCTTCCGCCATTCCGATCGCAATCGCCCGGCCCAGCCCGGACGTCCCTCCCATTACGACCGCTAAGCGGCCGGTGAGGTCTGTGTGGTTTTTGATGTTAGCCATTGATTGAAGTTTCCGTGGAATAGTGTATCCACATCGCGCTGAATTTCGTCATTCGTGACCGTGCGGCCGTCCAGAGCCAGCGCGTTATATGCCTCTTCCAGCACGTCCACCATCACGCGCCGGGTGTGCGCCCACTTATAGATCACCTGTTCCAGAATGCGCGCGTCGGAATGCTGCGGGATGAAGCTGGTGCCCAACAGTTCGATGCGCTCCCGTGTAATCTCGGAAACAATAGAGGGATTATTCAAAAACCACCAGCACCCAAACGGCAGCAGGTTGCTGAACTTGCGCGCCGCCACGCACAGGCCATGCTGGTTTTCTCGCGCCAGCATGCTCACCAGGAACCGGTTGTCCGGATTTTCCTGGCACATTCGCTCGATCGCTGCGGGGTCGGCCAGCCCCAAGGAGTCTCCTGCGTCGCCCAGCGCCGGGTTAACGCGCTTGCGAACCCCAATCATCATTGCGAAGGGTAGTCCGTGTGCCTTGCACGTAGGCAGCACCACATCCCGAATCATCTGCCCGCGCAGCGATTCTTCCGGATACGCGAACGTCGGCGGCAGCGACACTGCCAGATACAGCGGCTTCATCTTCGCGATCCAGCGGTCCAGAAACTCCCGTGCCCCCGAAACGCCTCCCAAAGTCGGAGCGACGGAAGCATCGTTCAGGAGCGGGTCGATCCGCAGCGCTGCATGGAACATCGGGTCGTAAGGAACGCCCTGCTCCCACACGGCCCGCTCTTTGGGATCGAACGGATCGTTCGTCATCACGCATTCGCTGATCCCAGCGTGTTGAAACACCGTCTTGATGTGCTTCCGCGCGTCCTGCGCCCGAAAGAACTCCCGGGCTTCCGTCAGATCCGGCGCCGAGGTATTGAGCCCGAAAGCCTTCAGGACACCGATTACGCCCCTGCAGGCCTCGGAAATCGGCGAGCGTTCCACAAACAGCAGCCGCCAGATATGATCGGCCTGCTGTACTTTCGACATCCCGAAGAATTCCGCCGGCTTCAACGAACAGTAGCGAAACTGCTCAGCCACAAGGTAGTGATAAGTGACCAGCTCATCGATTCCCCAGAGCAGAATGCCCCCGAAATCCGGCGAGTACAAGTGCGTATGCAGGTCTGAAGCGACCGTGCGATTTACAATCTTCTCGATGGTTGCGCGCATGAACCCGCAGTTTACCGTATTCTGGTGAACCGCTTCACTGGCGCGGGCGAGCCACCGGTTGCGGCCGATTCTGCGGAACCGGCGGAGGCATTTCCAGGCCAGCGCCATTCACCGCCGGTTCCACCCGGATCAAGCCCAGCACCTTGCGCAATTCCAGATCGATTCCGTCCCGAATATCCGGATTGTCCTTCAGGAACTGCCGCGAATTTTCGCGCCCCTGCCCAATCCGGTCGCCCTTATAACTGAACCAAGACCCACTCTTCTCAATTAGGTTCTGCGCCACCCCGAGATCCAGTAAATCCCCTTCTTTGGAAACGCCTTCGCCGTAGATAATGTCGAACTCCGCCTCGCGAAACGGCGCAGCGAGTTTGTTCTTTGCGATCTTCACCTTCGTCCGGTTCCCCACCACCGCATCCCCATCTTTGATTGCGGCAATCCGCCGGATATCGACGCGTACTGACGCATAAAACTTCAACGCCCGCCCGCCCGTCGTTGTCTCCGGGCTTCCGAACATAACGCCAATCTTCTCGCGAATCTGGTTGATAAAAATCAAACAGGTTTTCGACTTCGAAACCAACCCCGTCAGCTTCCGCAAAGCCTGCGACATCAATCTCGCCTGCAGACCCATGTGGCTGTCCCCCATCTCGCCATCAAGCTCAGCCTTAGGCACCAAAGCCGCGACAGAATCCACCACCAGAACGTCGATCGACCCGGATGCAATCAGCGCGTTCGTAATCTCCAGCGCCTGCTCCCCATAGTCCGGCTGCGAAACCAGCAGGTTATCGACATCGACGCCTAACTTCCGCGCATAAATCGGATCGAGCGCGTGCTCCACGTCGATAAATGCCGCCATGCCACCCATCTTTTGGGCTTCCGCTACAACCTGAAGCGCAATCGTGGTTTTACCGGACGATTCCGGCCCATAAATCTCACAAATTCGGCCACGGGGAAATCCGCCGGTCCCGAGCGCATTATCCATCGCAATCGAACCGGTCGAAATCACAGCAATCGGAATCACCGCTTCTTTCGACCCCAAACGCACAATCGAGCCCTTCCCAAACTGCTTCTCAATCGCGCCTAAAGTAGCTTCCAGCGCCCGCGCCCGCTCTTTTTCTTCCATGTTGTTCCGATTGTATCCGCTTTCGCGAATCTTCGCTATATCTTCGCCTAAGAAAACTTTAGTTAAGGGCTGAATTCGGAAATAAAGTTCCTGATCGCTATCGAGCTTGGATGATCGGGTAAAACTAGAACCCGCTCGCCCCCGCCACATAGCGCTTGCTCGGTGGTCCCATATGGATATGGGCTCCCGTCGCTTGGTGCGCAATCGCCATGCGAAACGCAAAGAACGGAATCCGGTTCGCGGTCAGATAATGCCTGAGCCAAACGCCCTCCGGTGAATCCGGACTCACCGGCACGTCCACCCGCCCGCGATGGTCAAACCCCATGGATCGATGCGTCGCCGATTCGCCATCCGCGCTCACCGGCAGTTTGTGCGCGAACCGAACGTAGAACGACGCCTCTACCTTCGCGCGATCCTGCGTCGTAAACGTCCCTTTCCCGTCATAGCGCTCCACGAACTTTCGCGCTTCAATCGGCGACATTCTCATCAACCGCGTCATCATGTCGGCCTCCGCGGCGGCCATGAATTCCACCTGCTTCACAAGCTTGCCGCGCGCGATCGCCCAATCGACATCCTTCTGCGCGCGATCCACATCCTCCCTGGTGGCGATCAGCTCCTGCTGCGAAATCAACCCTGCGGCTAACTGCTTTTCCTGCTCGCCGAGCGCTTTCTTGCGCCGGTCCAGGCGCCGTTGCGCGGCAGATACCGTTTCCGCGGCTTGCGCTGACGTGATGTCCCTGCCATAAAGAGCTCTCGTAATCAGCGCTTCGTCCTGTTTGTCCAACAGATCCAGTTCGGCCTTCTCTAACCGCGACCGCGCCACCGTCCCGTTCTCAACCAGAATGCGCATCCGGTCTACTTCCATTCGGGCGCGCAGCACGGAGGGATCTTCGTTCGCCAGGTCGGCCGGTGTAGGCCGCGAGGCTTCTGCGGGTGGATGCCGGGGAGGGCGCCGGTTCGGGGACGGGAGGCTTTTGGGCACTAGCCAGAACGGCGAACAAAGCCGCTACCCATCGCAATCTCGGTTTCAAAGCTTGTGCCCTTAGTGTACGATAAGGGCGGGAGAGTGTTCTGCAACTACCTGAAGTAGAAGTACGGGAAATCGCCAACCAGGAAATCGATAAACCAGTCGTGACGCCGGAGACCGAAACGCCGCATTGGCTGATTGCCGTGCGCGCCGCGCAGTCGAAACAAGCGGAAGATATCATCGTCCTCGACCTGAGCGGGATCACTTCGTTTACGGATTATTTCGTAATCTGCACCGGCGGCAATTCCCGCCAGGCTCAGGCCATCAGCGACGAAATCAGTCTCAAGTTGAAAGCCGTGGGCGATCTCCCCGTCAGTTTGGAAGGCTATGAAGGCGCCGAGTGGATTCTGGCGGACTACAGTGATTTTCTGGTCCACATCTTCTCCCCGAAGGCTCGCGAATACTACAGTCTCGAACGCCTCTGGCGCGCCGGCAAAGTCGTCGAAATTCCCGAAGTTTGAAGGTTTTCGTCTACTTCATCGGCAAACCTAAAGACGCTGCAGCCAACGCCATCGCCGAAGACTTCCTGAAGCGCGCCGGGCACTACGCTGCCACGCAAATGCTGGAGATCAAGCCGGATAAGGCCGATTTACCGGCCAAACACCCCACCGCCTTCCGCATCTATCTTGACCCGGCTGGCCGCGCAATGGACTCCCAGGAGTTCTCCTCCCTGTTCAGCAAAGCCGAAATGGCCGGGCACGACCTGGTCTTCCTGATCGGGGGCGCCGACGGCCTGCCCCCTGCCTGGCGCGGCGACGCCAACCTGCTCCTCTCCCTGTCCCGCATGACATTTCCCCATGAACTGGCCCGCGCCATGCTCGCCGAACAGATCTATCGCGCATGGGCCATCTTGCGGGGTCATCCGTACCCGCGCTAGTGTTGAAGATTGCGCTCGTATGTTGCGCTCCTATGGCCTGGTTCAAACGCGAAGAACAAAATCCCGAAAAGAAAGCCAAGGTCAATGAGGCGGAGAAGACCGTCAAGACCGAAGGGCTTTGGCAAAAGTGCGACAACTGCCGCGAGATCATTTGGAAGAAGGACCTGGAAGCCACGCTCAATGTCTGTCCCCGCTGTGGCTCACACTTTCGTCTCACCGCGCGCGCCCGCCTGGAATTGCTGTTCGATGACGGAAGCTATCAGGAAATCGATGGCGACATCCGCTCGTCTGACCCCTTGTCGTTCGTCGATTCCAAACCTTATAGCGACCGTCTCGCCGCCATGCAGGCATCTACCCAGCTTTCCGATGCCCTGGTCTCGGCCAAGGGTCTGCTGAATGGCCGGAAGGTGAACATCTGCGCCATGGACCCTCGCTTCATCGGCGGCTCCATGGGCTCCGTTATGGGTGAGCGCATCACGCGCGCCATTGAACGCAGTATCGCGGAATCCGCGCCCATGATCGTGGTTTCCGCATCGGGCGGCGCGCGCATGCAGGAAGGCGCAATCAGTCTGATGCAGATGGCCAAGATCTCGGCGGCGTTGATGCGCCTGGATGAAGCTCGCATTCCTTACATCAGCGTGTTGACCGACCCCACCACCGGGGGCGTCACCGCCAGTCTTGCCATGTTGGGCGACCTCAACATTGCCGAGCCCGGCGCGTTGATCGGCTTCGCCGGTCCGCGAGTTATCGAACAGACCATCCGCCAGAAGCTGCCCGAAGGCTTTCAGCGCAGCGAGTTCCTGGTTAAGCACGGCATGCTCGATGCCGTGGTTCCGCGCGCCGAACTCAAGGCCTACATCTCGCAGGCGCTCACGTTCTTCGTGGGACCCTCGCGCGGGTGAACTTCGAGGAGTCAGTCCGGTTCCTCTATTCGCTCGGCAATGAGCTCAAGACCGCCAAGTTCGGCCTGGAGAACATCACCGTTCTTCTCGAATCACTCGGCAATCCGCACCGTAAGACGAAGTTCGTCCATGTAGCGGGAACCAACGGCAAAGGGTCCACCTGCGCCATGATCGAAAGCGGTTTGCGCGCCGCGGGCGTGCGGACGGGCTTGTATACCTCGCCGCATCTGGTGAGCGCTGTCGAACGCATCCAGCTCGGCGGCGTCCCGATCTCGGAAGAACAGTTCGCGGCCGCGTTCGACCAGGTCCACGCAGCCGCCGGCTTCATGCCGGTGCATCCCACTTACTTCGAGACAGTCACCGCCATGGCCTTCGTGATCTTCGCCCGTGAAGCGGAAATGGTGGTGCTCGAAACAGGCTTGGGCGGCCGCCTCGACGCCACCAACGTTGTGACTCCGGAGCTATCGGTCATCACTCCCATCGATTACGATCACCAGATCTTCCTTGGCAACACGCTCGCGGAGATTGCCTCTGAAAAGGCCGGTATTCTGAAGCCCGGAGTGCCCGCTGTCACCTCCGCGCAACGCCCGGAAGCAATGGCGATGCTCGAACATCATCGGCCCTTGCGCAGGTCCGACGCATGGCCATTCCGGAATCTGGAAGTCACCCGTGCAGGCAGTACCTTTGAAGCAGGCCCATACGCGCTCCGTTGCCCGCTCGCCGGCGCGCACCAAGCCGAAAACGCTCGCACTGCCGCGTTGGCGCTTGATACTTTGGGCTTTGATCCGCGCGGTATCGAAGCAGCCAAATGGCCCGGCCGCCTCGAGCAGATCGCCCCCGGCATCATCGTCGATGGCGCTCACAATCCGGCCGGAGCAAGAGCACTCGCAGCGTACGTCCGCCAGTTCTTCGCGGGCGAGCGCCTTCAGCTGATCTTCGGAGCCATGCGGGACAAAGCGGTCACGGAGATGGCCGCCGAACTGTTCCCGCTCTTCGACGAAGTGATACTCACCACCCCAAACCAATCCCGCGCGCTACCAGCCGAAGAGATGGCTACTCTGGTTCAACACCCCCACCTTCGCACGACGAGCAATCTCACGGAAGCCATGGCGCTCATCACGGGCGCCACGTTCATCAGCGGCTCGCTGTTTCTGGTAGGCGAAGCCCGGGCCCATACAGCACCTTTCCGGGACGCGCGGCCGTAACCACGCCCTTCAGCAACACCGGCTTCCCGTTCACCACCACGTCCTCAAAGCCCACGGAGTATTGGTGCGGCTTCGCAAACTCTGCGCGATCCGCCACCGTCTCCGGATCGAACACCACCAGGTCCGCCTTCATCCCCACGCGCAGCAGTCCCCGGTCCGGAATGCTCATCCGCTGCGCCGGCATCCCGCTCATCTTGTGGACTGCCTGCTCCAGAGTCAGCACGTGCTGCTCCCGCACATACACGCCCAGCACGCGCGCGAATGTGCCATAGCTGCGCGGATGCGGCGCAGCTTTGCCGAACTCTGGAATGTCTCCATCGGACGCAATCATTGTGTACGGCGACCGCATGATGCGCGCCACATCCTCTTCCCCGATCGCGTGATAGATCATCGAGCAGTTCCCGCGCCTCATCATCGCCATCGTAGTCTCGGCGACTTCGTCGAAGGTTGGCTCCTTGCCCTGCGCCCGCGTGACATCGGCCAGGCTCTTGCCTGCCAAGCTCTCATCCCAGCCGCAGTTGGCGACCGTCACGTTCTTCGCATCGCCTCCGCCGCGCCCTTCCCGCAGGTTCACCACAATCTGCTGCTTGATCCGCGCGCGTGCGTCCGGCGCATTCAGCCGCTCCACGGTAGCCGCGTGTCCCCCTTCAAGTGACCATTGCGGGAGCAGCGCCGCCAAGCCCGTACTGGACGCCGTATACGGATACTGATCGATCGTCACATCCACACCCCGTGCCCGCGCCTCTTCCACCAGCTTCAACGTCGCAGCGCTCTTGCCCCAGTTCGCCTTGCCGATCACCTTGTGGTGCGTCACTTGCGTCGGCAGATGCCCCTCTTCGCCAATGCGAATCGTCTCGCGAACCGAGTCCTCAATCTGCTCCCCCTCATCCCGCATGTGCGACTGATGGATCCCCCCGAGCGGGCCCACCACCTTGCCCAGTTCAATCACTTCCTCGGTCTCCGCGAAGTTACCCGGCACATAGAACAAGCCGGTCGAAAGCCCGAACGCGCCATCGAGCATCGCCTGCCGCGCCAGCCCGCGCATCCGCTCCAACTCCGCGGCCGTTGCTTTGCGATTCGCCAGACCGATCACCTGCTCCCGAATCGTCCCATGCCCGACGAAACTCCCCACGTTTACCGAAATCCCCGTCGCCTTCAGCTTGTCGAAGAACGGCGGCAGCGGCAATGGCGAACTGCCATCGGGGCCTTCGATGAAGGTCGTCACCCCCTCACGCAGATAGTTCTCTGCCGTGGGTACCAGGAAGATGCCCCGCCGCCCATGCGAATGCACGTCGATGAACCCGGGCGCTACCGTCAACCCGTGCGCATCGATTCGCTGTTTCGCCGCGGCTTTCGACAGGTCTCCCATGGCCGCAATCGTGTCGCCGTTGATTCCGATATCCGCGCGAAACCATGGATTATCCGCGCCATCCACCACGCGCCCGCCCGAAACGATCAGGTCATACTGCGCCGGTTGCGCAAGAAGGAAAAGGATTGGGATCCACATGTCAGGGCTTAGGCGCAAGATCCTTCGCGCCGTGCGCCCGCAGAATCTCGGTTACAGCAGTGTACCCGTTCCCTACCGATGCATGCAGAGGGCTGAAACCGGCCTTCGTCACAGCGTTCACGTCCGCCCCGTGATCCACCAACAGCTTCACCATTTCCGCCCGGCCCAGCGATGCGGCGTAATACAGCGGCGTCGCGCCACTCTCCGTCTCGGTTGCGTTCACATCTGCCCCATGCGCCACCAACAACACCGCGATCTCGTCGTATCCTTTGATTGCTGCTTCACAGAGAGGCGTGGTCCCGCTTCTCGAACGCGCATTGACGTTCACATTTAACTGCACCAGCATCGACACCACATTCGTCTGCCCCTTCGTTACAGCCTCCTGCAATAACTCCGGACCGGACTTCTCCTGCGTCGCGATGTTTCCGCCTTTCTGAATTAGCAGCGCCACGGTTTCCGCATGCTGCTTAATCGCCGCATCGTTCAAAGCCGTAGAGCCTGTGGTCGTCCGCGGCATTCACATTCGCGCCATGTTCCAGCAGAAGCTTCGCCATCTCCGTATAGCCGCGGACCGTCGCCGTATGCAGCGCCGTCGCGCCCGCCTTGTTCGTCAGCTTCGCGTCCGCCCCATGCGCCAGCAGCAACTCCGCCATCGCCAGATCGTTCTTCATCGCCGCATAGTGCAGCGCGGTCGACCCCGCTTCTTTGTGCCGGGTGTTCACATCCGCCTTGGCGTCCAACAGCACACGCGCCATTTCCAGGTTGCCGCTCCAAACAGCGTCCAGCAAGGGCGCCGCGCCCAAGGCGTCCGGTGCGTTCACATCAGCGCCCGCCAAAATCGCGGCCCGCGTTTGCTCAACGTTTCCGGCGCGGATCGCGTCCCGAAGGTCAACGCACAGCAGGAATACCAGAGCCCAGATCATACCTGCCCGATATACTGGACTTCCTCCTCCAGAGGAATCCCGAACCGTTCGCCGATCCTATGCTTCAATTCCCCGATCACCGCCACCAACTCGCGCGCCGTCCCGCCGCCCACGTTGTAGATCAGGTTGGCATGGTAATCCGCGACATGAATATCTCCCACTTTCATTCCCTTCGCGCCCACCTGTTCCAGAAAGTAAGCCGAAGGAACCTTGCCCTCACGGATCACATTCCTCGGAAGCTCCGAAGCCACCGCGGCCGGCAACTCCGCCAGCAGATAGTTCTTGAAGATGCTGCCCGCGCACTTCATGGTGGGCGGATACTTCTCATTCCGGATCGCCAGAATCCTGTCCGCTTCCTCCTTCAACAGCACCGCATCGCCCGCCACAAGCGCCAACTCCACCGAAAGCACAATCCAGTCTTTCTGCTTCTTGAAAATGCTTTCTCGATAGTGAAACTCGCACTCCGAATTGGTGAACTCGCGAATCCGCTCACCATCGAAAAACCGCACACAACGCGCCCACTCGGAAATCGAGTGTCCGTAGGCTCCGGCATTGCCGTACACCGCCGCGCCCACCCAACCCGGGATTCCCGTCATCGTGTGGATGCCCGCCAATCCGGCCGCGATCGTCGCATCCACCAAGTCCTGCAGAATCGCGCCTGCTTCCGCGGTGGCGTGTGTTCCCTCAATCCGGATCGCATGCCCACCAAATTTCAGCACAATTCCCGGAAACCCTTCGTCCGCCACGATCAGGTTTGATCCGCCGCCGATCACCACATACCGAACGCCGCTGTCGCGCACCAGTTTGAGCGCAGCCATGAACGCCTCAGCGTCGTCGGTCTCCACCATCGCATCCGCGGGGCCCCCAATCCCGAACCGCGTATACAGGGAAAGGGGAACACGCTCTTTTATCGCAACATAGGGAATCGCGGCGAGACTCCGGAGCGTCTCTTCCGTGGTGGCCATCGATTCCGATTATAGAAGAGCCTTCCCGGGCTTCCGCCCGGAAGCAATCAAGTTCTTGCGCGGCTTGAAGAAGAACAACGACCGCGAATGGTTCCAGCCCCGAAAAGAGATCTTTGAGACTGAAGTCAAAGCGCCTATGACGGAACTGGTCGCGGCTCTGCAACGCGGCATCGCCCAAACCGCTCCCGAGTACCAGCAGGACCCCGCAAAGTGCGTCTACCGCATCTACCGCGACACGCGATTCAGCAAAGATAAGACGCCCTACAAGACCCACATCTCGGCCGCGCTCAAAGCGCAGGGGCTCAGCCGTGACGCGAGCGCGGTCTTCTACTTCCACATCTCGGCCGCCGAACTCGTCATCGCAGCCGGTTGCTACATGCCCGGCCCTAATGAACTCCGCGCACTCCGCACCCACATCGCCGACCACCATGAAGAGTTCGCCAAACTTTGCCGCGCGCCCAAACTCCGCGCCGCCCTGGGCGAGCTGCAAGGCACTCAACTGAATCGCGTCCCCAAGGGCTTCGCCGTCAATCACCCAGCCGAAGCGCTCATCCGCCAAAAGCAGTTTTACTTCGGCCGCGAACTCGATCCGGCCCTCGCCACCACGCCCGATCTCTTCAAAGAACTCTCGCAAGCGCTGCAAGCGGCGCTCCCGGTGATGCGCTTCTTGAACCAGCCGCTCGCCGGGCTTGCCAAAGCGGACGACAGCCGCTTCCTGAGCGATCAGGTAAAATAGAGGCTCTTGGAAATTGTGAAGCAGTGGTACGGCCGCAGGATGGGCCGCTGGGAAAACAGCCTCGCGTTCCGTTCTACAAACCGCGTGGTGCGCCCTTTCGATTGGGGCGTCGAATGGACTGATAACTGGCCCGCGGCGCTCGAACGGCCAAGGTCGGACGATGAACCCGAACTATACATCGCGGAAATGAACGCCGCCGCCCTCGCGCAAAGCGATTCTTTCTACGGATACACATCGCCGACCGATTTCCGCCTGGAAGACCATTGGCTCAAGTTCACGTCGCCCGTTGACACTCCGTATCCCGAGAACAACACCGTCAACGCGCGCCTCTTCCGCGCCAAGCAGACTCCCGGCCGGCCAAAGAAAGCGGTTGTTGTGCTCCCGCACTGGAATGCCAGCCTGAACCAGCACATGGCCTTGTGCGCGGGCATCGCCAAGCTGGGCATCACGGCCCTGCGCCTCAGCCTGCCTTATCACGATCACCGTATGCCGCCCGAACTCGAGCGCGCCGATTACGCCGTCTCCTCAAACATCGCCCGCACCATCGATGCCACGCGCCAAGCCGTGATCGACGTCCGCGCCACGTTCGATTGGCTCGAGCAGCAGGGTTATGAAAGCCTGGGCATCGTCGGCACCAGCCTGGGTTCCTGCTATGCCTTCCTCGCCAGCGCCCACGATCCGCGCATTTCCGTCAACGTCTTCAATCACTGCTCTACCTACGTTGCCGACGTCGTCTGGCAGGGGCTCTCCACGCAGCACATCCGCAAAGGCATTGAGAACGATATCGATCTGGACCGCTTGCGCCGCGCCTGGTCCGCCATCAGCCCGGTTCACTATATGGACCGCTTCGCCGAAGAGAAGAAGAAGAGCCTCTTCATCTACGCCACCTACGACACCACCTTCCCGATTCACCTCTCGCGCGACACGCGCGAACACATCACCACGCGCAACATCGATGCAAAATTTGTCGAGATGCCGTGCGGCCACTACACCATCGGCGAAGCGCCCTTCAAGTTCCTCGATGGCTATCACATCTGTTCGTTCCTGAAACGATGGCTCTAATTCACGAATACAACGCAACGGTCAGTTGGCAAGGCAGCACCGGTGTGGGTTATGAACACTACTCGCGCGAGCACACCGTCACCGCGCCTCCCGCCGAGACCGCCCTCACGCTCAGTTCGGACCCCGCCTTTCGCGGCAATCCCTCGCTGCTCACGCCCGAACAACTGCTGGTGCTGGCCGCGGCATCCTGTCAGTTGCTCAGCTTCCTGGCTGTAGCGGCGCGAGCCCGCATCAACGTGGTGCGCTATGAAGACACGGCCCACGCCGAAATGCCCGAAGACCGGAAACCGATCTCGATCACAAGAATCGTCCTGCGCCCGAAAGTGACTGTTCATTCAGGCCCCACGCTCGAACGGCTTTATCACTTGACCCAAGTCGCGCATCACGAATGCTACATTGCGAACAGCTTAAAGACGGAAGTGGTGGTGGAACCCGTGTTCGAGCTAATTTGAGCGTCACCGCACGCTGGCCATAAGCCTATTGAGTCTCCCCTATCGCGAAGCGCGTATGGAAGCACGGTCTGGGTAGAAAACCATTTCTTGCTGGCTCGTTCTTTTCAGGCTGCGTCTCGTACTTCAACCGTCACCTGCTTCCCCAAGGCGGCCAGCGCCGTTTGAATTCCCGCAGGTCTTGAACTATGTCCGGGATCGAGCATACGGCGGATCGCGCGCTCATGAACGCCAAGGCGGCGCGCTAGTTCGGAGCTAGTAATCTCCTGATCGCGCATGGCCAGGTAAAGAGCGAGTTTCGGCGCGAGCCAAAGCGGCACGGACACCAGACGCTGGCCTCTCTTCGCAGCCGAGGGCGCGGGAATCTCTTCCCGGCGCGAAAGCCGAATCGAAAGGTCCGAACCCAACGCATCGATCGCTTCCGCCATTGCCTCAGAAGCATCTTTGCCATCCGTTGCAACACGCGGAAGGTCGACGAACTCCACCAGAACTCGGCCGTCCCTACCTGCCGTAAATCTCGCTGGATATGTAAATGCGGACATGTTTTTGACTCTCACAGGTCGTGCGGATTGATCTTCAGATCCCGGCACATTTTTGCCATCAAGTTGGGACCAATTTCCTTCTTTCGATCCTTTAAGGTTGTAAACTCCTCACCCAAGTAAAGGCGGCCGTGGCTGCCTTTGCCCTTATCGCCGACAAATACACAATCAAGATTTCTGCGCCTCGCCAATCGCCTTACCCGCCGTTCGAACTCCGCCCCCTTCATCCATCAATAGTCGGACGAAACTGTCCGAACGTCAAACCTGCGGCTTTGCACGCTCTTTTAGACGTCGATCGTGAAGAGACACGCCACGCCGCGATGTCCGGAAACGAGAAGCCGATCCGGATCACAAGAGCGTTCTAGGTTCGAAACTCACTGTTCATGCGGGCCCCACGCCCGAATGCATTCGTCACCTGACCCAAGCCGCTCGCCACGAGTGCTACCTTGCGAACAGCTTGAGCGGTCTTAGAGAGGTTGCGTGTTCCCGGCTTTATGGTCGCTCAAAACGCGATCAATGCGGTCGTCAAATGCCTCGGCGTCAAGATCGTCTCTAAGCTGCAGGTCGATAGGCGGATTGCCGCTGGTCAAGCCACAAATAGAGCTCTTCTATCTGCCAGGGGCGTCAGAGCGTCTATCGCTAGTTCTATTTCCTGTACTGTATTCATGGCGCTTCTCCTCGAAGGTGAGATCTGATCGCAGCCCATCCGAAGAAACGAATGGCACAAAGCACAAAAATCGAACGAGCAAACCTCCCGCGCCGGCTTACTCTGCTGGACGCGGCCTCCATCGTGATCGGCAGCGTCATTGGCGGCGGCATTTTCCTGGTGCCCACGGTCATCGCAAAGCACTTGCCCTCTGCACAGGCGATCCTTCTGGTCTGGCTGGTCTCCGGCGTACTCTCTTTCTTCGGGGCGCTCGCCTTTGCCGAATTAGGCGCCATGATGCCCGCCACCGGGGGCCAGTATGTGTTCCTGCGCGAAGCTTATGGCCCGCTCTGGGCTTTCCTCTGCGGTTGGACGCTGTTCCTGGTTACCATGGCCGCCCAGATTGCCTCTCTCTCTATCGGTTTCTCGCTGTATCTGGCGCAGTTCGTCACGCTGGCGCCCGTACAGTCGAAAGCCGTATCCGTTCTGCTGATCGTCGTCTTGAGCGCGATTAATTACCGCGCCACACAGGGCGGGGCGTTGGTTCAGAAGCTGTTCCTCTTTCTCAAACTGGCCGGGATCGCAATCCTGCTCGCGGGTGCTTACTCCGCGAAAGGCACGCTCTTCCCCGGCCCCGCGCACCTCAGCCAAATCACGGCGGGCGGCCTCGGACTCGCCATGGTGGCTTGTCTCCTCGCCTACGACGGATGGAATGTCATGAGTTTCATCGCGGGGGAAATTGAACGCCCGCAACGCAACGTGCCACTCGCGTTGGGGCTGGGCGTTGCGGCAGTCACCGTCGTCTACGTGTTGCTGAATGCAGCGTTCCTACGCATTCTGCCGGTCGCGACCATCGCCTTGACAGACCGCGTGGGCGCGGCCGTCGCGCTTCGAACCTTAGGGCCGATTGGAGGAACACTCGTCACCATCACCATCCTTCTCTCCATCATCGGCTCGCTCAACGGCGCCATCCTCACGCCGCCCCGCATCTACTTTGCGCAAGCCCGCGACCGTCTCTTCTTTTCAAAGTTCGGCGAAGTGCACCCGCGCTTTGAAACCCCGGCGTTCGGCATCGCCATCCAGGCGGTTTGGGCAGTGCTGCTTGCGTTCACAGGCACCTATGAGCGCCTGATCGTTCTCGCCGTGTTCGCGGCCTGGATCTTTCACGCACTCACGGTCGCGGGCGTCCTCATCTTGCGGCGCAAACGCCCGGAACTCTCGCGGCCTTACAAGATGTGGGGCTACCCCTATTCGGCAGTCCTGTTCATAGCCGCCGCGCTGGTATTGCTCGGCAGTATGTTCGCGCAGTCACCGGGAACCGTCGGCTGGGGAGTGCTATTCATTGCGGGCGGGGTTCCCGTTTACTATCTGTGGCGCTTGCGGTCACGCTCCGCTGACCGGTAAGTAGCACGCGCCAGGATGTCAGACCAGTTAGAACCCTCGGCCGCGACGTAATATCGCCAACAGTTCGGGTCGCCGATTTGTGTGTTTCGTTTGGTTGGCGAAGCCAATGCTCATCAAGTTTCAGGAGCAACTCCAATGCGATTCACCAAAACTCTTCAGACACTTGTTTTTATCTCGGCGCTCTCTACCTTCCCGGTGCTGGCACAAAGCGGCTCTACTGGCTCCGGCTCGTCAGGGTCCGGTTCCGCCGGCTCAGGTTCCACAGGTTCCTCATCCTCCAGTTCCGGCTCCTCTGCAACTCCCGGGGCGACCGATGGTTCCACTCAGTCAATGGGAGCGGGCGGCCAGTCCACCGGCGTGAACTCCAACTCCAGTAGTCCTGCGGCCGGGATCACTGATCAGAGTGGTTCAGGTTCTTCGAGCGGCGGCATTGGCAATGGATCGGGGAACAATACCGACAATCGAAATCACAACTACGGATGGATTGGTCTCGCGGGACTCGCCGGTCTTGCAGGTATGCTCCGTAACAACAGGCCGGGTGTCACTCACAGTACCTCTCAATCCACAAACCGGGCTTAACCGCCTCAATTTTCCTCCGCGCCGGTCACCATTGACGGCGCGTTTTTTTTGCTTGACAAACGTATCGCTGATTGCAATACTAAGTTTGCAGATTGCTATATGAGGTTAGGGGAAAAGCTTCGTTACTTGCGGGAGGTGGAAGGAACCCTTCGCGGCCTGAACCGCGCGCTCACCCAAAAAGAACTCGTCGCAGCCATTCGCAAGGAGGCCAACAAGTCCATTTCGCAAAGCTATCTCTCGCAGATCGAAAGTGGTGCGCGCCCCCATCTCACCAATACGTCGCGTTCTCTGCTGGCGAAGTTTTTCAAGGTCCACCCCGGCTATCTGGTGGACGATCCCGAAGGTTTCCAAACCGAATTGGTTTCCGACCTCGGCGTAGCGGAAGACAAGCTCGACCTCTGGTTGATCGCCGGCTCCGAACGTTTCCGCCGCGATCCTGATCTAAGCTGCGCTCTTCTCGCCATCTCGCGCCATGAAGATTCGCGCGGATGTCTGGTACTCCTCGAAGCCATCTTGGAAAATCCAGGGTTGGCCGAACGTTTACTACAGGTACTTAAGCCATGACTTGGTCGAATATCTTTTTGCTTTCTTTCGTCGTGGGCTTCGCGATGAGCCTCTTCTCTTTCCTGGGCGGGGCGCTGCATTTGCCGCACGTGCACCTGCACGCTCATGGCAAGGGCGGCGCCACGCTGTTTCCGGCAATTGTTTCGTTCCTTACTTGGTTCGGAGCCGCGGGCTATTTACTGACCCAATATTCCAGCTTTTCCGCGATCCTGGCGCTCGCGGGGGCCCTCGCCGTGGGAGCTCTGGGCAGTTGGCTGATCCTGCGCCTGCTTTCACCCATGCTGGCCGATGAGCACCCGCTCTCGGCTGACGACTACCGCATGATCGGCGTCCTGGGCCGGGTGTCCAGTCCGATTCGCGAAGGCGGCACCGGAGAGATGATCTATTCGCTCCAGGGAACGCGCCGTGGTGTCCCGGTGCGCAGCGAAGACCGCGTCTCGATTGAGCGCGGAACGGAAGTTGTGGTCACGCGGTTCGAACGCGGAATCGCCTATGTCAAGCAGTGGGATGAGTTGAATCAATAAGTTGAGCAGTTAAGGAGGAGCAATATGCAGAACATCGTGTGGATGGGTTTATTGGTCGCGCTCAGCGTGATCTTCGTCATGGGCGCGATCGCCCGGTTGTACCGCAAAGCAGGCCCGCATGAAGCGCTGGTGGTCTATGGCCACGGCGGCACCAAGGTCATCAAGGGCCGCGGGATCGTCATCCTTCCCGTCATCCAAACCGTCAAGAGCCTCTCGCTTGAGCTGATGAGTTTCGACGTCGCGCCGCAGCAGGATCTCTACACGAGACAGGGCGTTGCGGTTTCGGTTGAAGCCGTAGCGCAGATCAAAGTGAAGAGCGATCCCGAAAGCATCATCACCGCCGCCGAACAGTTCCTCACCAAGACTGATAACGACCGCCAAGCGCTCATCCGCCTCGTCATGGAAGGCCATCTGCGCGGCATCATCGGCCAGCTCACCGTTGAACAAATCGTGAAGGAGCCTGAAATGGTGGGCGAGCGCATGCGTTCCACCTGCGCCGACGATATGAACAAAATGGGGCTGGAGGTGATCAGTTTCACCATCAAGGAAGTGCGCGACAAGAACGAGTACATCACCAACATGGGGCGCCCGGATATCGCGCGCATCAAACGCGATGCCGACGTCGCGTCAGCCGAAGCCGAGCGCGATACCGCGATTAAGCGCGCCGAGTCCTTACGCGCGTCGGCAGTCGCAAGAGCGCAAGCCGATCAGGAACGCGTGTTGGCCGAAACGTTGTCGCTCGCCAATCAGGCCGAATCGCAGCGCGATCTCGAAATCAAGCGCGCCACCTATCTCGAAACCGTAAACCGCCAGAAAGCTCAAGCCGATAAGGCCTACGAAATTCAGGCCAACATCATGCAGCAGCAAGTAAGCGCGGAGGCAGTGAAGATCCGCCAGGTGGAAAAGGAGGCCGAGGTTAAGGTGGCCGACGCCGAAATTCTACGGCGCGAACGGGAACTTACCGCGACGGTTCTCAAAACCGCCGAGATCGATCGCAAGCGCATCGAAACGCTTGCTTCCGCCGAGCGGCAGCGCTCCATCTCCGTCGCGGAAGGTCTGGCGCAATCCATCCGCATGCAGGGTGAAGCCGAAGCGGAGATCACCTTCAAACGCGGCGACGCCGAAGCCCGCGCCATGAACGTCAAAGCCGAAGCGTATCAGGAGTACAACCAGGCCGCGGTGGTCGATAAGCTCATCACCAGTCTTCCCGAGATCGTGAAAGCTCTGGCGAGCCCGCTCTCGAATGTCGACAAGATCACCGTCGTTTCAACAGGCGACGCCGCGACCACCGGCATGCACAAGATTACCGGCGACATCACCCAAATGGCCGCGCAGGTTCCCGCGCTTTTCGAAGCGCTCTCCGGAATGCAGATGTCCGAACTGCTTTCGAAGGTAAAAACCATCGGCGACAAAACGTCTAGATAAGGAGCACGCACATGGCACTACTCGAACGTATCGCGACGCTGGTTCGCGCCAATCTCAATGAGTTGGCCGATCGCGCCGAAGAACCCGTGACGATGATGAAACAGCTGGTGCTCGATATGGAGAACCAGCTGATGCAGGTCAAGACGCAGGTGGCGATTTCGCTCGCCGATCAACACCTGCTGCAGCGCAAGCGGCAGGAGAACCTGGCGAAAGTGGACGAGTATACGCGGAAGGCGGAACTCGCTCTCGAGAAGAACCAGGAGCAACTCGCCCGCGCCGCGCTGGAGCGCCGGCTCTCGCATGAGCAACTGGCGCCGGGCTTCGATCAACAGCTTGCTGACCAGCAGACGCAAGTCGAAAATCTGAAGAGCGCGTTATTGAAGCTGGATGGCAAACTCGCCGAAGCTCGCGCCAAGTGCGATATGCTGCTCGCCGAACACCGGCGGTCGCGCGCGCTGGGCAAAGCCATAGACGCAGCGTCGGCCAAGACCACCCTCACACGAGCCGAAGACAAGATTCTGCAAGCCAGCGCATTAAGCCAGGCGCGCGCCGGCCTGCTGGCCGCAGATTCCGAGGAGCAACTGGAGCGCCTGGTGAAGGACGATAAAATAGACCGTATGCTCGCTGAGTTGAAAGCTGGCAAGAGCGGTCAGGCACGAATCGCAGGATCTTCCGATTAACTAATGGCGGCACGCGCTCTCACTCTCGCCGCTTTGCTCTGCGCCTCGCCGCTTTTTGCTTCGGAAGCCGACGCGCTCGCCATCTCCGCCAACATTCGCGCGAAGCACATGCCGTTCGGCACCATTCTGGACCCCATGTACGCCGCGTCCACCAGCGACCAGATCATCGGTTACACGCGCTGCGGCGATTCGGCTTTGTGGACAGGCGCCTATCTTGCCGCCGAATCGTTCCGGTACAAGGTCCAGCCCTCGGCCGACGCGCTCGCCAACGTTCAGGCTGCGCTCGCCGGCCTCAAGTCGCTTGCCGATGTCACCGGGGATAACCGCCTGGCCCGCTGCATCGTCCCCGCTGATTCGCCCTTCGCCGCGGGGATCGAAAGCGAAGAGGCGCACAATACGGTGCATCAAAGCCCGCCCTTCGTGTGGCTCGATAACACCTCTCGCGACGAAGTGGTGGGCGCATTCTTTGGCCTGTCCATCGCCTACGACTTCGTGGACGACCCCTCGGTGAAGGGCGCGGCCGCCGCTTTGATCGGACGGCTGATCGGCTTCGTCCAGAAGCACCAGTGGTCGCCCAATGACGACGTCGCGAACACCTTCCTGCTGAGGCCGGAAGAGCTGCGCATGTTGATCCAGGTTGCGAATCATGTGAATCCCGCGAACCCGATTTCCGTCCCGTTTTCGTTCTTGGGCGTAAGCGACGCGGTGGCCTTCGATATCACCAGCCTCAATTCCTATTTCAAGTTCAACCTGGATTACATGAGCCTTTACAATCTGATCCGGTTGCAGAACTCGAGCGAAAATCAGAATGCCTACAAGCTTCTCCGCGCCTTCACGGCGATTCATCAGAACGCGTTTTTCGACATTATAGACAGTTCCATCTCCGGCGCGGACGCCGCGCGCGATGCCGAGATGCGCTCCCTCCTCGATCAGTGGCTGCAGCGACCGAAGCGTGACGTTGCGCTCATTCCCGCCAGCAAGGATCTCCCAATCCCCGGTACCGGTTCCGTTCCGTCCCCCTACCGACTTCCTCTGGCAGCGCGATCCGTTTCAAATCTCAGGCGGCGGCGGAGGCACCATCGAGTCGCCCGGTATCGATTACATCCTGCCTTACTGGATGGGCCGCTACTACGGCGTGATTGCCGGCTTTACAGTGCAGTCCGCGGCAGCAGGCCTCCCCGCGCTCGCTCCCGATTCACTGGCTTCGGTCTACGGCACGAACCTCGGATCTTCAGTAACCCTCACCGACGCCGCAGGCTTTTCGCGAAACGCTTCACTGCTCTACGCTTCTCCGCAACAGATCAACTTCGTTGTGCCCCCGGACACGCTCCCCGGCGAGGCCCAAATTCAGATCGGCGCCCAGACTGTCGCCGTGAATATACAGAGTGTCGCGCCCACTCTGTTCAACATGGCAGGCTACCCCGTTTATGTCAGCGGCGTGCCCGTTTATTTGAGCTTTTACGGAACCGGCATCCGGCATCGCGCGGCGTTATCGGACGTCAGCGTACTTGTAAATGGTCTCCCTGCGCCGGTCCTCTACGCCGGTCCCGCTCCCGGCTACCAGGGTCTAGATCAGATCAATATCCAATTGCCCCCGAGTCTGCAACACTCTGGCACTGTGACCGTAATGGTTGCCGATGGGACCATGTCGAATGCGAGCACAATATCCATCCAATAATCCGAATGCCTGACGACCTTCTCCGCTGGCGCGCGGAATTTCCGATCCTCGCCGACACCACTTACATGATCAGCCACTCGCTCGGAGCCATGCCCCTCCGGACCCGCGACCGGTTGAATGAATTTGCCGACACCTGGGCCACCCGCGGGATCCGCGCCTGGGAGGAGGGCTGGTGGGACCTCCCCGTCACCGTGGGCAACCTGATCGCGTCACTGATCGGCGCGGGCCCGGGCGAAGTGGTGATGCACCAGAACGTCTCGGTCTGCCAGTCCGTGATCCTCTCCTGCTTCGACTGGAGTCAACCTCGGAACAAGATCGTCACTGAATCGCTGAACTTCCCCTCGAATCTGTATCTCTTCCAAGGCGTCGAACGGCAGGGCGCGCGCGTAGTAACCGTCGCTTCCGAAGACGGAATCACCGTCCCGCTCGAGCGCCTCCTCGCCGCAATCGATGAGGAAACGAAACTGGTCTCCGTCTCTCACGTCATCTTCAAGAGTTCCTTCGTCCAAGACCTGCGCGCCATCACGGAGCGCGCTCACGCGATGGGCGCAATGGTCGTCGCCGATCTCTACCAATCCACCGGAACCGTCCCGGTCGATATCCGCGCGCTCAATGTCGATTTCGCCACCGGAGGCTCGGTCAAGTGGCTTTGCGGCGGCCCAGGCGCGGCCTACCTCTACGTTCGGCCGGACCTGTGGCCAAATCTGAAACCCGCCATGACCGGCTGGCAGGCGCATCGCGAACCATTCGCGTTCGATTCAGGCGAGATGGACTATGCTCCCGATGCCTTCCGCTTCCTGAGCGGCACCCCGAACGTTCCCGCTCTTTACTCGGCGCGATCGGGATACGAAATTGTCAACGAGATCGGCGTTCAGGCGATACGCGCGAAGTCGCAACGCCAGACCGAGCGCATGATTGCACTTGCCGATGAACTGGACCTGCCTCTCAACTGTCCGCGCGATCCTGCGCAGCGCGGTGGCACGGTCACGCTCGCCATCCCGAACGGCAAAGCCGTAGTTCAGGAACTCGCGCGGCGCAACATCTTAGTCGACTACCGGCCCGGAGCCGGTATCCGCATCGCACCCCACTTCTATACGGCTGACGACGAGGTCGATTTCACGATCCGCGAAATCTCCGCGCTCACCGAAGCCCACTGATGTGACTTTGGATCGATCAGTTCAAAGTGGCCACCGTCCAGCGGGAAGAGTTGCGCGTCGTCACCGGCCGCCTTCGCCGAATAGGTAAACCACTCCGCAATTTCGATGGGTACGATATCGTCGTTCTTGCCATGGAACAAGCCGCAGTTTTGCATGCAGCGGGAGCAACTGCTTGGGGTCGGCATCCCGAAGGGGAGCGCCGTTCAGAAACTTTGCCACCACCGAATCGCTCAGCTTCAAATCCAGGGCGCGCTGTAGATCCGCAACCGCCCCAAGCCCGATAGCCGCCTTCAATTTCTGCCTCGAAGCAAGCCACAACGCCAAATGTCCACCCGCGGAATGGCCCATCGCGAGGGTGTTCGAAACATCCAGATGGTGTGCATCGGCGATCATTCGCAGATAGCTGGCGCCGGAGGCAACGTCCTGACAGGTTCCCGGCCATCCCCCGCCCGGATCGCCAATAGACCGGTACTCCAGGTTCCAACTCGCGACGCCCATCAGCTCCAGGGATTCGCAAAGCGAGTCCATCAGGTTCAAACGGTATTTATTGCGCCAGAATCCCCCGTGCAAAACGATGACTACGGGGTGTTTCGCCTTGCCCTGCGGAACGCGAAGCTCTCCGAACTGCTGTGGCGCCGGGCCGTACGGAAGCCGCAGGCTACCCAATCGCACCCTTGGCGCTGGACGAGGGCTTGGTAATGGGCTGGCTCACCGGGATCGACCGCCCGCCACGCAAGCGCTGTAATTCCACTAAAACCGTGACCGTATCGCGCCGGGCATGCTTCACCATCGAGTTTTCCATGAGAATGCAGCACCAGAGTAGCAGCACCAGCGTGGAAATCCACCGTAAGCCTTGTCCTGTAATCGCCGCGATTTTCATTCCGGGTGGTCTCTGCAATATGGATTCCGGAATCCAAGTCTATGATTCGTAAAACATTTGTTAAGCGGCTGTGTGCAATCCGTGCCACAAGTGGGCCACCCGGGAGGACTTAGCCGCCGTAGGTGACTCGCCAGATCTTCTTGCCGCCGTCGTCAGAAACCAGAAGGCTGCCGTCCGCCATTTCGCAGACGCCCACAGGCCGGCCCCAAACCTTGGGCGACTCCGGAGCGATCATCCAGCCCGTCAGAAACTCCTCGCGCGGACCGGACGGCTTGCCATTTCGAAACGGAATAAAGGCGAGCGACTGCCCTACGCGCGACGAACGATTCCAGGAGCCATGGAAAGTCAGGAACGCTCCGCCTTTGTACTTCTCAGGAAACTGGTTGCCCTGATAGAAATCAAAACTGAGGACCGCGACGTGCGCGCCCAGGATCATGTCGGGCTCGATTGTCTTCTTCACCAGCTCCGGCTTCTCACCCTTGCGCCGCGGATCTTCATTGGGTCCGATATACGCGTACGGCCAACCATAAAAGGCGTGGGGCGTGATGTGTGTGAAGTAATCGGGGACCAGATCGTCACCCAAGGCATCGCGTTCCTGAACAGCCGCCCACAACGTGTGGGTACCCGGGTAGAAATGAATGTCGACGGGGTTCCGCGTTCCCGAAGCCCAGATTTCCTGGCCCGATCCATCCGGGTTGTAGCGCAGAATCGCGGCCCGGCGCTCGTCTTCGCCCGCATCCACATTCGAACCGGATCCCACCGATACGAACATCTTGTCACCATCGAACGTTACCGCCTTCGTCCAGTGCCCTTTGCTCAGGCCCTTGAACGAAACTACTTCCTTGCCTTCCGTCGCGGTCCGCGCGTCGGCATCGTAGCGGTAGCGCTTCAGCGATTCCGTCTCGGCTACGTACAAGTAATTCTTGTAAAACGCCATCCCGTAAGGCCGGTCCAATCCGCTGATCAGCTTCTTGCGTCCGGAAGCATCGCCTCTCGGAAAGATATAAACAGCGCCCCCGGTGTCAAACGGATTCGCCCCGCCGACCGCCGCCGAGCGCGCTTCGCTGCCGCTGTCGGCCAGCAGAATATCGCCATTTGCGGCTTTCAACAGGAATCGCGGCATCTGATACCGGCTGGACCACTCTTCCACCTTGAAACCGGCTGGCACCTTGAGCTCTGCCCCTGCGGGCCGCGCCACCACCTCCGGGTGATTGTCAGCGGAAGGAGTCGCAAAAGGGGCCGGCAAGTTGAAATCTTTCTTGGTGGAGGCCATGCCGGTTAAAAGAACCCCGGCAACCATCAAGGCCGCGCAACCAGCCACTTTATAAGCTCTCTGTTTCATGCTTCTATTTTAGGCTGGCGCTGTATAATCGAGGTTCCAAGATGGTCACCAGACGTACGTTTCTGCAGTCCAGCAGCGCCGCGCTTGCTACCAGTTTGTTCGCCGCCGCCCCGGCAGGGCCCTCGAAGCCCAACCCGGATCTCGAAACCCTGGGTGCCGTCGCCCTTGCCGAAGCCAAGCGGCTGAAAGCAACCTATAGCGATATCCGCATCATCCGCTATCGCCGTCAGTTCGTCACCGTGCGCCTGAATCCCGAGCGTGGTACCGGCAAGACGCTCGAAGTTCCGAACGTGGCCGACACAGGCTCCTTCGGCTTTGGTGTCCGTGTGATTGCGGACGGCGCCTGGGGCTTTGCGGCCTCTCCCATCGTGACCAAGGAAGAGATCGCGCGCATCACCGGTGAAGCGGTGAATGTCGCCCGCGCCAACGCGGTGCTGAAGTCGAGCCCCGTCGAACTCGCGCCCGTGCCTGCTTACCGCGACCGCTGGCAAACTCCCTTTGAGCGCGACCCGTTCTCCGTTCCGCTCGAAGAGAAGCTGGAACTGATTCGCTCCGCCGCCGCACAGGCCAAGAAAGACGAGAAAGTATTTTCCTCCGGATGTATTCTGGCTTTCCGGTCGGAAGATAAGTACCTGGCCACTTCCGTTGGCTCTTCCATTCAGCAGCTCAACATGCAGACGTATGCGGTGGTGAACGCCACGGCGGTGGACCGTGCGGCCGCTTTGTCCCGCACGCGGCGTTATCAGCCGCCTCAAGTCACGGCCGGGTATGAATACGTTCCGATCATGAACCTGGTCGAAAACGCGCGCCGGGTTCGGGAGGAATCGCTCGAACTGCTCGCCGCGCCTGCTGTCACTCCCGGCAAGAAAGATTTGGTCCTGATGCCTTCCCATCTCTGGCTCACGATTCACGAATCGCTTGGACATTCCACTGAACTCGATCGCGCGCTCGGCTACGAAGCCAACTATGCGGGGACCAGTTTTCTCACGACCGATAAGCTCGGCAAACAGCGCATCGGCAGCGACATCATCAATATCTGGGGCGACCGCACGAACGAACGCGGCCTCGCCACCACCGGCTACGACGATGATGGCGTAAAAGCCACCAAGTTCCCCATCATCGAGCGCGGCATCTTCAAGCATTACCAGACCATTCGCGATCAGGCGCATCTGATCGGGGAGAAGGAATCGCGCGGCTGTTGTTATGCCGACAACTGGTCCAGCGTTCCTTTCCAGCGGATGCCGAATGTCTGGTTGGAGCCCGGTAAAGCCACAACCACGCTCGACGACCTGATCTCCGGCGTTGACGACGGAATCCTGATCGATGGCGATGGCAGCTTCTCGATTGATCAACAGCGCTATAACTTCCAGTTCGGCGGCGATGCCTTTTGGCAGATCAAAGGCGGCAAGAAGCAGGGCATGCTCGCGCGTGTGGCTTATCAAAGCCGCACCACGGATTTCTGGCAGGCTTGCGACCTGATTGCGGGCCCAAGTTACTGGCAGCAGTGGGGCGCGCCCAACGATGGCAAAGGCGAACCCGGACAGATCAACAGCGTCAGCCACGGCTGCAGCCCTTCGCGATTTCGCCAGATTAACGTGATCCAGACCGATTAAACATGCTGACCCGCGAAGAAGCAAAGAAACTGACCGACAAGGCCCTCAGCTACTCTACATTTCCGGAGTGCGACGTCTCCGTTTCGAGCGAGGAGAACGCCTCCATTCGTTTCGCGCTGAACGGCATCACCACCTCCGGCTACACCATTGAGCGCTCGCTCTTCATCACGTCGAGCAAGGACGGGCGCGTGGGAACGACCGTGATCGATGAGTTCGACGATGCCACCATTCAGGCCGCCGTCAAACGGACCGAAACTCTGGCGCTGCTGACACCCGCAAATCCTGAACACGAACCTCCCCTTCAGCCGCAGAAATACCCAGTGGTGGAAAACTTCGCCACGTCCACTGCCAATGCCCGCAATGCTCAAATGATTCCGCATGTACGCGCGATCATTGAGGCTTCGAAGGCGGCAAAATTTGTGGCGGCAGGCTTCTTTGAGCGTTCCGCATCCGCCTCTGCAATAGCGAACAAAGCCGGTAATTTCGGCTATGGACGCGTGACGGATTGCAATCTCTCGACGACTGTCCGAACGCCTGAGGGCACCAGTTCCGGTTGGGCATCGCAGCCCGCGGTGCGCATTGAAGAGATCGATGGAGCGGCAGCGGGTAAGATAGCGGTCGAAAAATGCGCCGCCTGGCGCAACCCGAAGAAACTCGATCCCGGCAAGTACACGGTAGTTCTGGAACCCACTGCGGTGGGTGACCTGGTCCAACTGCTCGGCTTCAACATGCAGGCCCGCGCAGCCGAGGAAGGCCGAAGCTTTCTGAGCAAAAAAGGCGGCGGAACGCTACTGGGCGACAAGATGTTTCCGGAACAGGTGACCTTGCGTTCAGACCCCAAGAACGCTCAGTATTCCGTGCTCCCCTGGGCAGGCGGAAACCTTCCCACCGGTCCCATGACGTGGATCGATCAAGGCATCGTCAGGAATCTTGCTTACGACCGCTATTATGCCGGCAAGGCTGGAAAACAGCCGACACCCACGCCTAACCACCTGGTGCTGAGCGGCGGCGACAAGCCGCTGAGCGAACTGATCGCTTCCGTCGATCGGGGCTTGCTGGTCACCCGCTTCTGGTACATCCGCTTCGTCAACCCGCAAACGGTCCAGCTCACGGGCCTGACGCGCGATGGCCTGTTCCTGATTGAGAACGGGAAGGTCACCAGCCCCGTGGTGAACTTCCGCTTTAATGAATCGCCCGTCCGGCTGCTTCAGAACATCGTCGCGATGGGCAAGCCCGTTCGCGTGCGGGGCGGGGAAGGCGATGGGATGATCGCGCCTCCGCTCGTCGTGAAGGATTTTCCGTTTACGAGCTTGTCGGAAGCAGTTTAAGCGGCCCTCAGCCCCGGCACCCCACCAAGGGTGCGGGCCATCCGTACGGCGCGCAGAATTGCCTGCCCCGTGGCCTCTGCCGCGGCAATGCCCAGCGAATCCAGGTTCGCCGAGGCATCTCCAACCGAAAGCGCGAATACCAGATCTCCATCTACGCTGGTATTCACCGGCGAAAGGGTGCGCGCCATTCCCAGACCCGCAAATTGCGCGAGCTTGGTCGCACCGATCTTCGTCAGCCGCGCATTCGTTGCGACCACAGCGAGCGTAGTATTTGACCGCGCTCCCCCAATAGGCGTACCGTTCAGCAGCAAACGCTCACCATCGGCAAACTCCTTCGAATCCGCCGATATCCGCACGCCCGCCACAATTTCCCGATTCCGCGGATCCCGCACGTCTCCAAGCGCGTTCACTGCTACCAAGGACGAGACCATCACGCCGCCTGCCAAGGTTACGGTGAAGCTGCCGATTCCGCCTTTCATCGCCTGCTTCATTCCCAACATCTTGCCGACCGTCGCACCCGTACCCGCCCCAACGCAACCCTCTTCCACGGCATTCGTAGTCGCTGCAGCCGAAGCGGCCTCGCCCATTTCCCGGGTAGGATGCGTGTGCCCGTCCCCAATCGCCAAATCGAAGAGAATCGCGGCCGGCACAATCGGTACCACGCCGCCACCGAACGGAAACCCAACCTTGCGCCGCTCCAGATACCTTCGCACTCCCGCCGCGGCCTCCAGCCCGAAGGCACTGCCGCCCGCTAAAACAATGGCGTGAATCCTGTCGGTTACATGAAGCGGGCTGAGCACATCCAGCTCCGCGGTTCCCGATGCGGCGCCCCGCACATCCACGCCCGCCACGCACCCGCTCTCGCACAGAATCACCGTGCAGCCCGTCAGGGCCTTAAAGTCCGAAATGTGCCCGACGCGAATGCCCGGAATGTCCGTAAGTCCTTTCATTCGTTGCCCGCCATGTTAGCATCGACCAAGGATGCCGACGGATTGCTGGATTCATTAAAAGGACCCGTTCAGGCCACCCAGGATTTTTTTTCGCTCGCCGGCACCGCGCTTCGCAACCTTTGGCGCAAGCCGCATTATACGGACGACATCCTGCTGCAAATGGACACCATCGGGGTGGGCAGCCTGCCGATTGTGATCATGACCGGCTTCTTCAGCGGCGCCGTGATGGCCCTTCAGATGGGCCGCGCTCTCGGCCAGTATGGGCAAACGGGACGCACGGGACAGGTGGTCTCCATTATTCTGGTCCGCGAATTGGGCCCGGTGCTCACCGCGATCGTGATGGCAGGCCGCAACGCTTCCGGCATTGCCAGCGAATTGGGCTCCATGAAAGTCACCGAGCAGATCGACGCGATGCGCGCATTGGGCACAGATCCCATTCAGAAACTGGTGACGCCCCGCATGATCGCGATGGCCATCATGCTGCCTTGTCTCACAGTAATCGCCGATTTCGTGGGAATGGTGGGCGGCTTCATGGTGGGCCGCTTCATCTACGGCATCGATACGCACGAATACTGGTCCAGCACCTGGCGCGCCCTGGAATGGAACGACGTCACGCAAGGTCTTCTCAAGCCTTTGGTCTTTTCTTTTGTGATCTCACTTGTCGGCTGCTATTACGGCCTTCGCACCACGGGCGGCACGCAGGGCGTGGGCCGCGCCACCACGCAGGCAGTGGTCACATCGAGCGTCGTTGTCTTCGTTCTGACGTTCTTTCTCACGCGTATCTTCGTTAGCGTGACTCCTTCATGAGCGACAGCAATGATGCATTGAAGTTTGTCGATGTCACTACGGGTTTCGACGAAACAGCCGCTCTGCAGAACGTCTCGTTCGAACTGTGCAAGGGTGAAACCGGCATCATTCTGGGCGTGGCCGGCAGCGGCAAGACGGTCCTTCTCAAAACAGCCATGGGCCTACAGAAACCCTGGTCCGGCAAAGTGCTGCTTTTCGGCCAGGATATTACGGTCTTGCCCGAACAGGAACTGTTCAACGTAAGAAGCAAAATGGGAATGCTGTTTCAAGAGAGCGCCCTTTTCGATTCGCTGAACATCGAACAGAATGTGGCTTACCCGCTGCTGAATCAAACCGCCGTGAAGTGTGAGCCCAGCCAGGTGCGTCCGCGCGTAAAGGAAGCGCTGGAATTCGTGGAGCTCGGCCAAACCCTGAAAAGTTTTCCCAGCGAACTCTCCGGCGGAATGCGCCGCCGCGCTGCCATTGCCCGCGCCGTGGTCACCAAACCACCGTTGCTGCTCTATGACTCTCCCACGGCCGGTCTCGATCCCATTACCGCCACCACCATCATGAAGCTCATCATCAAGGAGCGCGATCTGGACAACACGTCCGCCCTGGTGGTCACGCACCGGTATCAGGATGGAAATCTGGTAGCGAACTTCCGCTACAACCCGGAAACTAGTAATCTCGATCCCGCGAAAGGCGAGAACTCCAAACCCACCAAGTTTATAGTGATGAAAGAAGGAAAGGTGATTTTCGATGGGCCCCAGGCGGAACTGGAAACCCAGAAGGACCCCTACATCATGAAGTTTGTGAAACAACCGAACTGATATGGCAAATCCGAAAAAGGTCTCCTGGGCGCAACTGCGCGTCGGGCTGGTTGCCGTCGCCTCGATGTTGATCGCGGCGGTCCTGATCTTCCTGCTGACCGGCAACGGGCATCTGTTTGAGGGGAGTGAGGTCCTGAAAACCTACATGACCGATTCCGCTGGCATGGCGGAGGGGTCGGCTGTTCGCTTGAACGGCATTTTGGCGGGCAACATTCGCAAGATCCAGCTCTCCGGCTCGAACGATCCGAAGCGGACCGTCGAGATTCAGATGGATATCCGCGGCAAGTTCCTCAACATGATTCCGGAAGATTCCATAGCGGGGATCAGTGCCTCAAACCTGCTGGGCGACAAGTACATCAACATTACAAAAGGGAAAAGCTCGAAACACATTGAGCCGCAGGGCGAACTCCGCAGCGCCAATGTGCAGGATATTCCGCAACTGGTGTCGCAAGCATCCACCATTCTTTCGCAGTTCCAAAGCGTGGCGGGGCGCGTGGATGCGCTTCTGCAGGACGTCGACGCAGGCAAGGGCAACATCGGCAAGCTGCTCAAGGACGAAGAACTCTACACGCGTGTGAACGATACCGCGGCGCAGTTGGATCAGCTGGTGAAAGACGTGCGCAAAGCCGATGGCACGATTCACAAGCTGCTTTATGAAGACGGACTTTACAATGACATTCGCAAACCCATTCAAAGGCTGGATGCGATCGTCGCGCAGGTTCAGAATGGAAAGGGCAGCGCGGGCAGGCTGCTGAACGATAACGCGCTTTACGACGAAGCGAATCAGAGTCTGGTGGAAGTTCACCACATGATTGACGACCTGAACGCCGGGAAGGGAACCGCGGGCAAGTTGCTCAAGGACGATGAGGTCTATCGGCAGTTAAACCTGATTGCCACTAAGCTGAGCAGCACCATGGATAAGCTCAACTCGGGGCAGGGTACGCTGGGCCAACTGCTGGTGAACCCGCAGCTTTACGACTCGCTCAACGGTGCCACCAGAGAAGCTCAGGAGCTGGTGCAGGCCATGCGGCAGAATCCGAAGAAATACTTGCGGATTAAGCTAGCGCTCTTTTAAGAGTGCCGACCGAGAGCCTCTGCCGCCAACTCATCGTTAACGCGGATGACTTCGGCTTCAGCCGCGATGTGAACGACGGCATCGTCGCCAGCCATCGCGACGGCATTCTCACCGCAACCACGCTCATGGCGCAGGGCCAGGCTTTCCGTGCACGCGGTCGAACTGGCCAAGAGCACCCCCACGCTCGACATCGGCTGTCATCTGGTTCTGGTGCAAGGGCCCAACCAGCCGCCTGATATCCCGTCACTCATTCGAGCCTTAAGCCGGCGCCAAATCGACCCGTACCAGGAATTTGCGCGTCAGATCGACATCATTCTCAAAGCCGGCCTCAAGCCCACGCATCTCGATACGCACAAGCACACGCACCTGATCCCCTCCGTCCGGAACGCGGTGCTTAGGGTTTCCCAAGACTTTGCGATTCCGTTTATCCGCAAACCGCTGGATTTCGCTCGCGACCGGTCCGCCCCGCTGGCCAAACAGGCAACTGCCGCCCTGATGCGCCTGGCGCTCCGCGGATTCGACCGCCAGCTGGCCGCCGCTCACGGACGGCGGACCCACCATTTCACGGGCTTCCAACTCACCGGCCGGATGACGACGGCGACTCTCGCTGCCACGCTTGCCGCGCTCCCCGAAGGATCCACGGAACTGATGTGCCACCCGGGCTTTCTCACCACCGAACTCGCCCAAGCTCGCACCCGGCTCAAGCAATCGCGCCAGGAGGAACATCGCGCGCTCTGCTCCGCGGAAGTCCGGGACTTATTAGTGCAGAATCGGATACAACTTACCTGCTACCGGGATCTATAATACGGGCAGCATGCACCCTCAAGGCGCCGCGACACTGTACGTGGTGGCAACCCCGATCGGCAATCTGGAAGACATGACGTTTCGAGCCGTCCGCATCCTGAAAGAAGTGGTCTGGATCGCTTGCGAAGATACTCGCCAGACCCAGAAGCTGCTTCAACATTACGGGATCGATACGGCAACGGTCAGTTACCACGAACACAACGAGATGGAACGCGCCAAAGAGCTGGTTAGCCGTCTGTTGCAGGGCAGTTCCGGCGCGCTGGTCTCCGATGCCGGCATGCCTCTGGTTTCCGACCCAGGCTACCGTCTGGTCCGGGCCGCCGTGGAAGCGGGCATCGTCGTTCAGGCGCTGCCAGGCGCGAGTGCCTCGCTGACGGCCCTTGCGGCATCGGGTCTGCCCACGGATCAGTTCCATTTCGCGGGCTTTCTCCCGGTCAAGTCCGGCCAGCGCCTCCACTGTCTTCAATCCATCAAGAACGAAGCCGCTACGACAATCTTCTACGAAGCCCCGCACCGAATTCTGGACGCGCTTACCGATATTGAATCCGCGCTGGGCGACCGTCCGATCGTTCTGGCTCGCGAACTGACGAAGCTTCACGAACAGTATTTGCGCGGCACCGCGGCTCAAGTACGCGCGCAGCTCCAATCGCAAGATCAGGTCCGCGGCGAGTTTACAATCCTGATCGCCAAGGCTCTGAAACCCGAGATCGATGCGACGCCTCTCGACGATGCCGTTGAGAGCTGTATGCGCAACGGGCTCTCGCGTATGGAGGCGATGAAGATGGTTGCCCGGCAGCGCGGCCTTTCCAAACGCGAAGTGTATAAGAGCGTCCTGCCGAAGTAGTGTTTACCGGGTACTGCCGGCAGGTTGTACCATGTCACATGCTCAGAATCTGTTTTGCCGGAGTGCTCCTGGCGTTCGGCTTGAATGCGCAAAAGCCGGTTTCTCAAGCGGCAGTCGACCGCATCACCCGCGAAGCCATCCTGATCGATACCCACAACGACATCACCTCAAAGACGGTCGACGGCTACGACATCGCCACCCCGAACAAATCCGGCCAGACGGATCTCCCCCGGATGAGAGGTTTTCTGGGCGCGGAATTCTTCGCCGTCTATGTGGGCGCGAACTACGTAAAGGATAATCACGCCGCCAACCGAACGCTCCAGATGATCGACACGGTACGCACGGATATCATCGCGGCGCATCCCCAAGACTTCATCTTTGCGACAACCGCCGACGATATCGTGCGCGCTCACAAGGAGCATAAGATCGCCGCGCTCATGGGCATTGAAGGCGGCCACGCCATCGAAGATTCCCTGCGCCTGCTGCGGGACTACTACGCGCTAGGCGTTCGCTACATGACGCTCACCCACTTCAACACGAACAATTGGGCCGATGCGCAAGGCGACGTCGATGACGACAAAATCGCTCACCATAACGGCCTGACGCCGTTCGGGAAGGACGTTGTCCGGGAAATGAACCGTCTGGGCATGATGGTCGATATCTCCCACACCGCGGATAAGACGTTCTTCGACGTGATTGAAACCAGCAGGGTACCGGTTATCGCTTCTCACTCGGGAAGCCGCGCTGTGTCCAGCTACACCCGCAACATGACCGACGACATGCTCAAAGCTCTCGCGAAAAATGGCGGCGTGATGCAGATCAACTTCGGCTGCGACTTCCTCTCCCAGCGCTACTACGACGCTTCGAAACCAATAATGGCAAAGTTCCGCCCCCGCTACACGGAAGCCATGGCAATTACGGATCCGGCCGCGCGGGAAGCCGCAATAGAGAAGATTCAAGCTGAATCGGGCGCCGCGCTGCCGCCCGCGACTATGGCGGATGTGGTCGCACAGATTGAGCATTCAGTGAAGGTCGGCGGTATCGACCACGTCGGCATTGGGACCGACTTCGACGGCGTCGGCTGTGTTCCGCCCGATCTCGATTCCTACAGCAAGTTCCCTGCGCTCACCCGCGCTCTGCTCGAGAAAGGATACAGCAGCGAAGACATTCTCAAGATCTACGGCGGAAACGTTTTGCGCGTGATGCGAGCCGTGGAGAACGGGGCCGGGAAATAGACTGTCTTCCGTGTTGCCCTAAACGACGGCGAGCGGAATCCGAAATTCCACCAACGTGCCATCCGCGCCCGAGCGGAAGGAAATGGCAGCTCCCGCGCCATAGCAAAGCTCCAAGCGTCTTCTGACGTTCGCCAGCCCCACACCCGCGCCCGCCCCGCCAGGATTGGGCTCGATTCCCGCGCCGCTATCTTCCACCGTCACCGACACGGAATCGGTCCCGGCACGCACTCGCAGATGGAGCCAACCAGGCTCCGCGCGCCGCGCCACGCCGTGCTTGATCGCGTTCTCCACCAGCGGTTGGATGGAAAGGATCGGGATCGGAATGGGTAGCGCGGCATCGTCCACTTCAATTTCACTGGTGAGCCGCGGCCCTAATCGGAGTGCTTCAATCTCCAGATAAGCTTTCACAATCTGCAACTCTTCCCCAAGCGGAATGAAAGTCCGCTCCGACTGGAGAAAGTATCGGAAGATCTCCGCCAGATTCAGCACCGTCTTCCGCGCGCCCGGAGCATCCCGCGGGATGATGCCATACAGAGTGTTCAAAGCGTTGAACAGGAAGTGCGGATTCACCTGAGACTGCAGCGCGCGCAACTCCGCCCGCGAAACCAGTCTCTCCACTTCGGAAATCCGGAAGCGCTCCACTTCCTCGGAAACCGCGAGCGCCAGCCGGTTCAGGTACTCCAGGTCCTCACTCAGATAGCGCCTTCCGCCCTGCCGCCGTCCCAGGAGAATGTAGCGGACTTCTCCTTGCGAAAGCCGAAGTGGCACCACCGCTTCAGCCCAGCGGAACAGTGCGGAACCGCGGGCGCTTTCAGCGGTAACCTCAGTCCGTGAAGCGCTGAAGAAACGCCCCATCTGATCGGCACTTCGCGCAATGTAATCGGCCTCCGTTTCATCCGCCGAACGAGAGCGGAATGTTTCCAGCGCCTTCTCGAGCGGTGGCCGCCGGAAAACCACGCGCGTCAGCATTTTCTGTACGCCGGTTCGCAGGATGGCAAAGCCGATCAGCACCAGGCAGAAGCCGACGATCAGGAGTGCGGGTTGCACGGGGCTGTGTCCGTAAACCTGGAGCGGGAGCAGCCTCACGGTGGCCAGGGACACTAAACCCGCGAGCAGCACGTTCGCCAGGAATCGAACGAACGCATCCAGCAGAACAAACCGGTAATCCTGCAGCAGTACGAAAAGCGCAATGGGAATTCCCGCGTGGTGAATCACCAATTCGCCGGACCATCCATGGTTGGGCGATTCAGAACCGAAGTGGACGAAGGAAATGGCGAACAGGAACAAACACATGGAGCCGGCTATGCGCGTCGCATCGTGCGCGCCGGGAACGCGCCGCACCGCAAGTGTTACCGCCGCGGCCAGCGTCAAAATCCCAAAACCCACCGGAATCAAGATTAAAGCGGCGCTCTTGATTTGCAAAAGATGAAGGACTACGGCTGCGGCGGCAAGCCCATAACCGGTAATCACGATTCCCCGAAGCCTGCCTTCCAAAGCCAGTTGCAACAGCACCGCCGGAAGCAAACTTAGCGCCGCAAAGCTTAAAGCCACCGCCATGGCGCGTACATTGGGTTCAGAGACCCAAAGCGCCGTTAGCGAAATGGCGTCCCACAAGAAGGCCAGAGCCGCTGCCGCAAAGGAAAGCCAACTACCCCGCAGGAATCTCGATCCCGCCCGGTCCTTCAGAAACAGGATTAAGAACAGCCCGAAGATAACCGCGCCCGCCGTATGGCCAACAATGTTGACCAGCAGGGGCTCATGAATGTCCGGCACGTTGCGTCTTCAACTCCTGCCGCAATACCTCACCAAACTGCGCCATCCCCAGCGACCCGTTGTAATGCTTTCCATTGACGAACACCGTAGGGGTTCCTTCCACGCCCACTGCTTCGCCCTGGTCCAGATCGCGCGCAACTTGCTCTTTCGTCTTTGCGGAATCCATATCGGCCGTGAACTTGGCCATGTCGCAGCCAATCTCTTTCGCCCAGGCAAGCAAGTTCTCGCGCGTCAGCTTCGTGTGATTGGCAAACATCCGGTCATGGAGCGGCCAGAACTTACCCTGAGCGTGAGCCGCCAGCGCAGCCTGCGCCGCAAGCGTGGCCTGTGGATGAATCTGGGAGAGCGGGAACTGTTTGAAGATCAGCTTGACGTCATTCGGAAATGCCTTCTGAACAGCTTCCAATTCCAGAACGGCCTGGGAGCAATAGGGGCATTGAAAGTCAGAAAACTCAACCAGCGTGATGCGCGCGTTTGCAGGACCCTTAACAGGTGCGCCCGTTGTATTAAGAGTTACAGCGTCGTCCAGGATCTGCTTTCCACCCGCCGCGATGGCGGCTTTGATTTCCGCCGGCTTTTTCCCATCGTGGATACCCTGCACAATCTTGGCCGCCGCCCCCCGGCTCACCGTGCATTCCGTATCCTCCACCCGGCATTGCGCAATTTTCCGCCCGCAACCACAAGGGCAATCTTCTTCCCGCATCACTTTCAGCGCGGCCAGTTTCTGCGCGGGCGTGAGGGAAGTCATGTCTACTTTCGGCAGATCCTTCACCGCAATCCATGCGGGAGTCTGTGCTCCAAGCCAAGACGCAGAGCAAAGAATGAGAGAAAAAATTCGGGATGACACTAACTCCAATAGACCACTTTTTCGCCCTCTATAGGTTAGGAACATTGCAATTAGATATAATCTCAGGACCTCATTCAGTGCGCCTCTTCTTGGTTTTACTTACCACGGCTTTGCTTGGGAGGGCAGAGTCGATTTCGGGTACGAAAATTGTTCCTGGCGGCGCTGCTTCTCCTGTCGGCATCGTTTCGATTGATGGCAACCAGAGTTTCGGATCGCAGAACCCGGCATTTCAGACACCCATCTTCCCCGGGATTCACACCATATCTTCAAACGCTCCTTACGGCTATCTTATTTCGTACTCCGTGTGCGTAAATTGCACCGTTCACCTGGCGGCCAGCTACATCAACGGCACTTCTTTTTCGGTAGCCGTGCCGATCGGGGGTTCGGTTGATGTCTCCTGGCTTTATGCCCCGCAAACAGGCATCTTGCAGGGTTCAAGGGTCTTTTCAGACGGCTCTGCATTTACCGCGGCGTCCCTTCTTTTGGACACTGCTCTCACCATACCGGCTGGAGCATCGACATTCACCAGCGTAGGTTCGGCAGATACCCATACTGTAACTTCCACCATCCCCGCTGGTTTCTCCGTCGCCTATTCGCTCTGTACCAATTGCACGCAGCATCCGGCGGCGTCCTTTGTAACCGGCTCATCCGCCACAATCCTCATTCCTCCCAACGGCTTCATCGATGTACAGTTCCAATACACGGCTACTGTGGGTATTCCTGTCCTGACTACGGCCAGTCCGCGTATGAATCAGGTAATTACCGGCATGGCTACCTTCTCTGTAACCGGGCCTAATCTTTCGAAGACAGCGTCAGTGGAGTATACCCTCGGTGCTTACCGCATCGGGTTAGTGGCCGCACAGAATGCCAACCCTAACTTTCAGGTCACCTGGAACTCCGCCCTCGCCGCGGACGGCAACAGCCAAGTGGAAGTAACCGCGCGCGATTACCTGGATAACATCATCTTTCAGGACATCCGCCCCATCACTTTGAGTAACTTCGGTAATTCGGCTGCTGCTCCCCTGGCCCCCGCGTTAACGGGACAGGTTCCCTTAGTTCTTTCCGCTTACGACAAGACGCATTTCCCTGCTTACTGGCAGATTTTCCTTGACGGCGAAATCTTACCTGGCGTGAGCGGCCTGCTGTTTTCGGATCAGGACGGAGTGCATTCAAACAGCCGCGCCACCACGCTCGATACCACGCTCTATCCGAACGGCAGGCATGAGTTTCACTTCGCTCTTCATTCGAACGATTACCCCGCGCCCGCTGGCGGCAGTTCCGGCCTCGACTTCCGGGGCATGGTGACGCAGAACGTCAATATCAACAACGGACGTGCGTTGATGGAGATCCTGCCGAATTACCTCTTCGTGTACACTCCCGTCTCCACCGGTGTGCAACTTACTTGCGCCCGCGCTTACACCGATGGCTACCGTGATTCCTGTTCCGCTCCCGCTTATTCAGTGGCCCCCGAAACCAGTTCCCCCGGAGTTCACGTCAGCGCCTCCGGCCTGATATTCGCTTCCCAGGAAGGCTATGGAGATATCCTCGTTGCCGATTCCGGGAAAACCGCCATGGTTCATGTCTGGGTACGAAATACTCCCGGGCTTCCCCAGTTCCAGGACTCCGGGAAGATGGGGACCACCTATGTTCCCGGTAAGTCGCTCTTTGTGGTGGCACCATTCCAACTAACTCCTGGTCTCCTCATTTCGGATCCTCAGCTGACCGCCGAGACGAAGCGCGCCGGCATCAACACCCTGAATCAGGGCATGTTCCAGGAAACCAGCGACATCACCACGCCGTTTGCCACCTGGAAACAAAATTTTGATGTCGCCGCGTTTGCCTCGTCGTACGCGTGGTCCGCAGCGAATGGATTCCGCGTTCTAGGGTCGGGCGACGATATCGTCCGGCGTCCTGGATTTGAAGGAATGTGGATCTCCACCTGGCCCAGCGCTCCCCAAGCCGTGCAATACGCCATGCAGACCTTTGCACAAAGCGGCGCGGGCCTTGCAGTCGACGTGATCGATGAGTCCAGTTTGTTTTGGGGATCAAACCCCTCACCCGTAGGCTTGATCGGCAGCGCGCACTCGTTCCAATCAGCGGCCTGCTCCGGCGCGCAGTGTAGTTTCCAGTGGCCCTCGCTGCTCGGCCCGTCCGAGTCTTTATTTCACGATGCCCTAAGCGCCGGCCGTACTTTCGTGTTGGGCGGCTCTTCAGCCTTAGCCACACCGCCTGGCCGTGCCGCGACCATCACCGGCATTACCGGTTCCACCGTCAACGTCACTCTGCCGAATTCGCTGGCAGGAGCCCAAACCTTCACGTCGGCGACTGCCCCAAGCCTGGACTTTCTCTGGTTTTCCGGCCTAACCTCCTGCCCGGGTAGCAACAACGCCATGTGCAACCCGCCGCTCGCAAACTCGCTTCTCACCGATATCGCGTCCTGGCTCAGAACCGCCTCCGCCACGGTTCCCATCAGTTGGCCACCTTTGGGCACCGCTCCTCCTTCTGTCCAGGGCAACTGGATGAAAGCAGGCGGCATCAGCGATTACGCCTCGCACTATTGGGACAGCACTCAGCAGCGCCGCACCTACATCTTCGGCATGGGGGCGCGCGAAACCCAAAGCTCCATGCTTGCCGCGTTCCTCTCCCGACAATCCCTGGTCAACATAAACCGCCCGCAATTGCTGGAGCAAAGCATGGCGGGAATCGATTACCTGAAGTTTTCCCCCTCGGGTGTCGCCGCCTATACGCCGCCCAAGGACCAGCTGGTCCATGTCGGCGAGACACCCCGAGCGGTTGTAAGCGGGATCATGACGGCCGCCGCGGCTGGAACGGCCGGCGTCAAAGTTTATAAGTTCGACGAATCCTTTCTTGCGCGTTCCAACGATACAGGCACAGGCATTGAGGTGGAATCCGATGGGGGCCCCTCCACCGGAGAAATCCTGAATTGGCGAGCTATGGGGTTCGCCGCTGCCACGCTTACGAAATCGCTTCAGGAATTTGTCTTGGGCCAGCCGGTAAACAGCCCTTATCTTGGACGGAACATCGTCACCGGCGCCCGCCTGGGAACGAACGGCAATCTTCTCTTCGTCGTAAACACCTGGGACAGTTCCAGGAACATACCGGTAAACCTGTCCGCATACCGGACCGGCAACAGTGTTCTGCGGTACCGCGTTACCGATACAGGGATCAAACTCTCAAGCTTGGGCGACGTTACTACCGACGCGCCAACTCTTGCGGCCGGGGAGAGTGCCCTTTACTTGTTCCCCAAGACCACAACAGTAACCGGAATTGATACGGTGAACTTCCAGCCCGATACCGCGGGTACCCGCGCCATTCTTCGCACCAATTATCTGTATAGCCAGAACACAGCGGGTTTTGGCGATTCCGTAGATTGTTCTTCAGGCTGTTCGGTAACTGTGGACCGCAAGTTAGGGGACGCGTTTTATACCTATGCCATCCTCGATTCCTCCGGCGCCGAACAGTGCCGCGCGCTTCCCCAGTTGGTGCCCATGGGGAGATCCGTGACGCTAGCTACAGGCGCGCTCTCCCGCAACCCCGTTTGCCAGTAGGATATTAGGCAGCATGCGCCGAGCCTTTCTTGTTGCCTTATTGCTCACTCCCTCCGGTCTGTTCGGACAAACGCCGAACCACGATCTTGGCTTCCAGGACACGCCCATGCTGCCCGGGCTTCCGTATCACGTCCACGATTCGGCCCGCCCGCATCCCCCGGTTGTCACGCCCGCCCCGAATCTGGGCGGCGCGCCTTCCGACGCCCTCGTTCTTTTCGACGGCCGCGATCTCTCGAATTGGACCGGCCACGCCAGTTCCATCACGAAAGCCGGCGACCCGGCCAAAGTAGAGTGGAAACTCGAGAATGGGTATGTCGAGATCGTTCCACACACCGGCGACCTGGCAACGAAAGAAAAGTTCGGGGATTGCCAGCTGCACATCGAATGGGCCGCGCCCGCCAAAGTGGAGGGCAAGAGTCAAAGCCGCGGGAATAGCGGCGTTCTGATGATGGGTCTATACGAAATTCAAGTTCTCGATTCCTACCAGAACCCGACTTACGCCGATGGCCAGGCCGGTGCGATCTACGGGCAGTGGCCGCCTTTGGTCAATGCAACCCGGCCACCGGGTGAATGGCAAACTTACGACATTGTTTTCGAAGCCCCGAAGTTTGAAGGCGCGAAACTCATCACCCCCGCTTACATTACCGTCTTCTTAAATGGCGTTTTGCTCCACAACCGAAAAGCGTCGATGGGGCCGATGGTGTACCGGCAGGTAGCCCATTATGAGCCTCAGCCCGCGGAAGGTCCGCTGGTTTTACAGAACCACAACTCACCGGACCGGTATCGCAACATCTGGATCCGGCGTATTCGGCCCTACGATCAGCCGGAACACTAACCTTCAGGCCGCCAGCGGCAGACGCTGTTTTTTCAGGACTCGGAGAATCCGCCGGAAGCCGCTTTGGAAATCGGGAAAAAGATCCACATACTGCACCACCCGGCTTATCTGGTGAGGCACCGGGCAACCATCCAGGCGCACCGGAACCAGAAAAATCCTATCGAGCGGAACCCGGGACGCGCAATCCAGCGCATACCGGATTTCGGCCTGAAAACCGCCTTTCTTCCGGACTGAATAAGAGGAGAAGCAAAGCACCACGAAGTCCGCGGTTTCTAAAGCGTCCTGGATTGCCCTCGGCCAATTCTGCCCCGGCAGGAGCTTTCGCCGGTCCAGCCAGGGTTCAAAGCCGGCGCCCAGAAATGAATCATAAAGCCGCTCCGCGATGTCGGCGTCTTCATGAACATAGGCGATGAAGACTGTCGGCCTTGTATTACCCTCGAAGACGAACCCCGTTCTCCCATCCGGCCTGAACGTCCCTAAGCCGTCGATCTCAATGGAGGAACCGCTTTCTAAAGCTTCACGAATCACCCGGGCAACCAGTCGCGGAGAAGCCCTAGTCCCCCTTGTCATTGCGCCCCTTTCCAGATTTGGGATCGAACTCGAACTGCCAGGTTACGCCGGGTTGAAACTGGCCCAAACCCGGTAAGGACGCCGGCTTGCCCTTCCGAAGGTTCGTGACGATCTTATGAACAACCTGATCCAATTGGTCCGCCGCTTCGGCCCGCGTGACTCCGGATCGTCGGGCCAGTTTGCTGGCAAATTGAGTCTTTCGCATCCGGTCCGAAGCTATCAGAGAGGTTCCTCGAGATCCGTTAATTATTTTCCAAGTCGTTATAAAGAGGCACCTTAGCGTATTGGTCTTCACGTGACTGGACTTCTTAGCACCAGATTAAGTCAATTTAATTCCTCGTATAGAAACAATTCATGAATCCTTCGCTATGATACAGCCTGAGACGAGTAGCCCTCGTTACAAGTTGTTAAATCCCAAGGAGAAATCACACAAATGAAAAAGTTGATGGTTCTGGCCCTCGGCCTCGGTATCGGACTCGGTTCCTTCTCGTTCGCGCAGGACAAGATGGACGACAAGAAGATGGACGATAAGCAAGATGGACAAGAAGAAAATGAAGAAAAAGAAGAAGATGGACGATAGCAAGACCACCACTCCTCCTGCCAAGTAGTTTATTGCCTCCGGGCAAATAAAAGCCGCGCGAGTGCCCCAGTTTTTCAGGGGTAACGCGCGGCTTTTTTATTGCTTTTTTTGCGGAATTTGTCTTTTCCTGCCGCTTTGTCCATAATCTCTAGTAGGGTATAGCGGTTTTCAAAGCCATGCATTTTTCCGTCAAGGGAGAGTACGCCGTCAAAGCAATTTTCGATTTGGCTTCGCAGCCGATGGGCGAACCGATCAAGATTGCCGATATCGCCCGCCGCCAGCAGATTCCCCAGAAGTTTCTCGAGTTGATTCTGGCCAGTTTGAAACAAGCGGGATTTGTGGAGTCGAAACGAGGCGCGGAAGGTGGTTATCTTCTGGCCCGTCCTGCCGACACCATTACTGTAGGCGGCGTCCTCCGCTTCGTCGATGGCCGGCAAAATGAAAAAGAACAGATCCGCAGGCCCGTTGACTCGCCTTTCGGAGACCTTTGGCAAAGAGTGGAGCAGGCCATTTCGCGCGAACTCGATACCGTGAATTTCGCTACCATTTGCCGCGACTGGTCTGAGAAACGTGCCCGTTTTGTACCGAATTGGGAGATTTATAAATGGTTTACGCAGATAATTCCTTAAGTATTGGCAAGACTCCGCTCGTTAAGCTGAACCGCGTGGTGGATGGGGCGGGAGCAACGGTCCTCGCAAAGATTGAAGGCCGTAACCCGGCATACTCCGTGAAGTGCCGCATCGGCGCCGCGATGGTTTGGGATGCCGAGCAACGTGGTGTACTCAAGCCCGGCAAAGAAATTCTGGAGCCTACCAGCGGAAATACCGGGATTGCGCTCGCTTTCGTGGGCGCCGCCCGTGGCTACAAGGTCACCCTGACCCTGCCGGATACGATGTCAATGGAACGGCGAAAAGTTCTGAAGGTATTTGGCGCCAACGTGGTCCTCACAGAGGGCGCGAAGGGAATGAATGGTGCTATCGGGACAGCGGAGAAGATGCTGGAAGATGATCCCGGGCGCTACGTCATCCTTCAACAGTTCAAGAATCCCGCTAACCCGGAGATTCATTTCCGCACCACCGGTCCGGAAGTCTGGAAAGATACGGAAGGCAAGATTGATGTGTTCGTCAGCGGTGTCGGTACGGGCGGCACGCTCACCGGGGTGGGCCGGTATCTGAAGCACGAGAAAGGCGCGCCGGTCCAGATGGTTGCTGTAGAGCCCTCTGCCAGCCCGGTGATTACCCAGACTCTCGGAGGGGAAGCGCTGAAACCCGGGCCGCATAAAATTCAGGGAATCGGAGCGGGGTTCGTTCCTGACAATCTCGACGTTTCGCTGATTGATCGCGTGGAGCAGGTCACAAACGAAGAGTCCATCGAGATGGCCCGCCGCCTGGCGCGGGAAGAAGGCATTCTCTGCGGGATCTCCTGTGGAGCCGCCGCCGCCGCTGCAGTCCGTCTTGCGAAACAGCCGGAATACAAAGGGAAAAATATCGTTGTAGTGCTTCCCGATGCGGGCGAGCGTTATCTCAGCAGCATCCTCTTCGAAGGGATGTTCGAAAACTGACGATAAGTAAAATTTTAATTCCTGAGTAACCATTGGTGGAACTTGTGTCGTCTTCTCAGCACATCCCCAAGAGAGCGGGCGCGCTCACCCCTATCAAACAATCGCGCCCGCTCGTCTTCCTCTTTCCTCATGGCGGCCACTGCCTGGGCTGCTGACCCTTTTCGTCCCTCTATACCTGCACGGAAGACGACTTACAATGGGCCGGCATGACCTGTTCGGAAGCCGAACCGTGCCCCGTGTATCTGGAAATTTCACACGTCTATCCGCTCGGCCGCAAACTCTTTGTGACAGGGAACATTCACTCTGCCCAAGTCACTCTTTATTCCATTCTTCTGGCCAGTGATGACGGTGGGCCACCTGGCGCGAAGAGGGGGAGCGGGTCCGCGGGGGCGAACTCGACCGCGTTCAATTCACGAATTTCGATACCGGCTGGGTGAGCGGCCAACGCGTCACCCCGTTTCCCGGCGATCCCTTTCTGCTCCTGACCACCGACGGCGGAAAATCCTGGCGCAAACACGAAGTTCTGCCGGAAGGCAGTATCGGCTCCATCCAGAAGTTCTGGTTCGATTCACCGCGCAGTGGCTCCCTTGTGCTGGATCGCGGCGTGTCCGATGGCGATCAAATGCGCTACTCGCGCTATGAAACCATGACCGGAGGCACCAGTTGGGCCATTCGCCAATCCGCCGAAAAGCCTCTTGATCTTCCGCAATCCACCGCCGCCCCGGAAGAGGAGATTGCGCGCGCGCGGGGCGAGACGGCGCTGAAAAAGTTCGTCATTGAAAAGAAAGCCGCACAGGGCTGGGTTTCCGTAGGCGAAATTGCTTTGGAACTGGCACAGTGCAAAGGCGAGAGTGCCCCCTGGCTCCGCCGCCAAGCGCCGCCGCGCCATCCGCCCCCGCGAAGGATTATGTAGAGGAGCTGAAGCTCGGTCCCGCGCCCGGCGAAGCTCCTCCCAAGAAGAAAAAGCCGAAATGAGCGTCCCTTCCGCGCGAAGCCGTTTGCGTATTATGAGACCATCGCGGGTGGCAACCGGAGCAACAGGCCGCACCACTTTGTCCGGCCGAGAGTTGCCCGGAAAAGTTCACTTCGAAGTAAACGTTTCAGACATCCTCCGTATCGAAAGTTCCGGAGGAGACCGCTGGGGCGCGGCACAGGGAAACCAAAATGACTAATGAAAGAGAATTCGGCTTCAACACCAGAGCGCTGCACGCGGGCCAAATCCCCGATAAAGAAACGGGCGCGCGCGCCGTGCCCATCTACCAGACCACTTCCTACGTCTTCGAAGACACCGAACACGCCGCGCATCTCTTCAACCTGCAGCGATTCGGCCACATCTACACCCGCATCATGAACCCCACCACGGCGGTGCTCGAAGAGCGCATGGCGGCTCTCGAACGCGGCGTGGGCGCGCTCGCCGTCGGCAGCGGACAAGCCGCGCAATTCCTCGCCATTGCGAATCTGGCCGGCTCAGGCGATGAAATCGTCTCCGCCAGCACCCTCTACGGCGGCACCTACACGCAGATGGACGTCAGCCTCCGCCGCCTGGGTATCTCGACTACCTTCGTCGAGCCGGACGATCCCGAAAATTTCCGCCGCGCCATCACGCCGAAGACCAAGCTCCTGTACTGCGAAACTATCGCCAATCCGCGCATGAACGTCGTCGACATCGAAGCCGTCGCCAACATCGCGCATGAGGCGAACCTGCCGTTCTTCGTCGACAACACCTTCGCCTCGCCTTATCTCTGCCGCCCCATCGAGCACGGCGCCGATATCGTGGTGCACTCCGCCACGAAGTTCCTCGGCGGCCACGGCACCTCCATCGGCGGCATCATCGTCGATAGCGGCAAGTTCCCCTGGGACAAAGGCAACTTCCCGCAGCTGACCGAGCCCAGCCCCGGCTATCACGGCATGAGGTTCTATGAAACTTTCGGCAATTTCGCGTTCATTATCAAGGCCCGCGTGGAAGGTCTGCGCGATTTCGGCCCCGCCGTCAGCCCGTTCAATTCTTTCCTGCTGCTGCAGGGCGTGGAAACGCTTCTGCTCCGCATGGAGCGCCACTGCCACAACGCGCAAGCTGTCGCCGAGCACCTGGCCGCCCATGAACAGTGAAGTGGGTGAACTACCCTGGCCTGGAGCAAAGCCCGTACTATGCGCTCGCGCAAAAGTATCTGCCGAAAGGCTCCGGCGCGGTGATGACTTTCGGGATCGAGGGCGGCATGGAAGCCGGCCGCAAGTTCATCGAAACACTGCAACTCTTCTCGCACCTGGCCAACGTGGGCGACGCGAAAAGCCTGGTCATCCATCCCGCCTCCACCACGCACCAGCAGCTGGGCGCGGAAGACCGGATCGCGGGCGGCATCACGGACGATATGGTGCGGCTCTCGGTCGGCCTCGAAGATATCGAGGACATCTTCTGGGATCTGGACCAGGCGCTCAGCTAGGCGCGATGTGCTCGGGCTTGGCAAGCGTGTCGCCATGGTGGGGCTCTCCGGCAACACCTCCCGCCCCAGCCACTTCGTAGCGATTTACTTGAAAAGCCGAGGCTACGAAGTGGTGCCGGTAAATCCAAGAGAAAAAGAGATCTTGGGCCAAAAAAGCTAGCGAGCCTCAAGGACATTCCAGACGCGTAGACATTGTCGACATTTTTCGCGATCCAGCAGCGGTTCCGCCATCGTCGAGGAGGCCATTGCGATCGGCGCGAAAGCGGTGTGGATGCAGCTGGGAATCGTGAACGAAGAGGCCGCCGAGCGCGCCAGGCGGCTGGGCTGGAAGTCGTCATGGACCGCTGCATGAAAATCGAACACGCCCGGTTCTTCGGCGGTCTGAATATGTTGGGATTGAACACCGGGGTGATCTCGCCTC
>CAWCJC010000003.1:0-342400 GCA_963795835.1 Bryobacterales bacterium
GCATAGGGAATTAAACGATTAAGGGGCCAATGTTCAATCTCTTTTGCGAGTGGCGGGGCAGGTCTTGCTTCCTGAACTGTTGAGCGCATGGAGAACTCCTTAAAGTTCTTGTGCTCAGTTCCTGAATAGCACTACTATACTCAGTCGTCAACAGACAAATGCGTTACGTCGAAGCTGATGTTTGGGAAGCTTCTAAGAACGGGCGGTACGCAGTAGAAGGCGTACATCCCATAAAGTTCAAGTTGCCAATAAACGGGATGCCGCCCAACCGCTTTGCGCCGGCAACAGGCCAGCATTCACCTGGGGGCAGCAAACCATTCTGAGCCGCTCGCTCGTTCAACTCACCCCAATCAATTTGTCGGGCTCGCTGCGGCAAACCCCGGGCGGTTAGCCATGGCGCTCTCTATCGCCTGTTGGATGGCTTGGGCGGTGATCAACATGTATTTCGAACCCGGATCGTCCTAAGGCAGCAGATCAAAATCTCATTCCAAGTTGCTCAACCGCTTGTCGCGATTTTCCCGTATAGGCGGAGCCCGATGTTGGTGCCGTACTTGCTCACCTCAATGCCGAAAGACGCCGCGCACATTTCACTTGACGGATCCGAAACGTCTTAAGAAATACGCCAACAGCGAGGTTGTGTCGATTCTTAAACCAATCAGGAGAGCACTTCTATGGCAGACCAGTATGCGGCTGTGATCGGGCAGGGAATGATAATCAAAGGGAGTATCTTCAGCAAACAGGACTTGATTCTGAACGGCGAGATCGAGGGCGTTCTCAACCTGGAAAATTGCCGGCTTACGGTCGGACGTACTGGGAAAGTCACCGCTAATGCGAAGGCGCGCGAGGTGGATATTAGCGGTGAGCTTATAGGCGACGTTGATTCCACGGACAAGATTTCTATCCGCACCGGGGGAAAATTGGTGGGCGACATCCGGACAGCCGGAATCGTGATTGAGGATGGGGCCCACTTCAAAGGAGGTGTGGACATCGTCACTCAACTTGCGCCGGCTAAGCTGGCAGATGAGGCATGAAAATGGAACGACCTATCACTTACGAGGGTCGCGCTCTGAAGGGCGTTGGCGAGCTAGGTAAGTTGTTAGATGAGAGCACAGGACGAGCTCTCTACGAGCTGGACATGGAAGGGTCCGACCAGCCAAGTCTGATCGAGATCCGGCGCGCCGATAGGGCAGATTCGGAAGCACGGCTGCTCCATTGGCGCGAGTTGACCAAATTAAAGCACCTGAACCTTCTGCAAAACCTCACCTGTGGTGAATCGATCCTGGACGGCGTTCCGGTGGTTTACGTGGTGAGCGAATATGCCGAAGAGTCGCTTGCCGGTGTTCTCAGGGAGCGTGCTCTTTCCGAACAGGAGGCGCGCGAAATGTTGCAGCCAGTGCTGAGCGTGTTGGCCTATCTGCATAACAAAGGATACACGCACTCGGCATTGGTGCCGGAACAGATTTTCGCAGTCGGCAACACGCTGAAGGTGGGGAGCGCCGGTGTGCAACGCAGCGATGCGAAAGGCACTCGCGACGACATGCGCGCTGTCGGTGTTCTGCTGGTGCAAGCTCTCACGCGTAAGAGTCCTGAGATGGAGGAGATCTCCTCACCTTACATCCTCCGAGAAGCTTCTGAGCCTTTGAGCGGCATCGTGCGTCACTGCTTGGAGACTGACCCTGCCAAGCGCTGGACTGCGGAACAAGCTCTAGCTTATCTCTTAGATGGCGAGAACGCGCTCCATCAACCTACTCCGCATGCGGACCTGTTAGGCATTCCGAAGCGCCCGGCTCTTCTTGCGAGTATTCGCCCCGGGAATTGGATTTATGGCGTGGCAGCAGCAGCCTTTCTGATAGTCATCGCGGGGGTCGGACTGACCGGCCGAAAGAAGGCCACACCGAAACCGATTCCTGTGGTTGCCGTCACACCAAATCCAGCCGTTCCGGATTCAGTCACACGGATCTTACCAGCGGCAAGCGGGCCCGCACATCGCTCCAAAGCTGTCGTACCGCCTCAGCCTACGATCCGTAGTTCCCGTAATGAAGGGTGGGCTGTAATCGTTGCCAGCTACGGGGCCCGTGGGGCGGCGGAGAAGCGGGCCCGCGATTTCGGCAGCAAATGGCCAAGGTTTCACGTCGAGATCTTCCAACCGCCGTCGCAACGAACGCGGCACTTGGTTGTTATCGGGAGAAATCTTTCTGAGAGTAAGGCAGAAGCGTTGCGAAAGCGCGCCCGTGCTTCGGGACTGCCCCGGGACACCTACATCAAACGGTTCGACTAAGACCAACTCAGGCGCTGTCTCAAGGCAAATTCGGGTGCTGCTGAGCCATTTAAGGTTTTGCGTTGATCGCGTGTCAGCGCTTCAACCTCTAAAGAGCTATCCAGAATCCTAATAAGGATCGGTTTGTACGTTCTTCCAAGCGATGCATCCAGCCGCTATTGCAGCTTCTACATATTCGTCGCTTGAGTTGTGAAGTTATTCAGCGTGACATTCGTGCGCACCCGCTCGGCGGTGCCGTCAGCCGTTGATTGGAACAAACCTAATGCCACCTTTCGCGTCGGGCAGGGGAGTCGGGTCTCCAGGGCCGCACTCCGAATCCAGGGTCCAATCTAGTTTGCCGTCTGAAGATCTCGCTGGCGCTCTAGCTTCCAAGTTCAGCCGTTTTTGTTACATGAATCCCTGCCCGTGTGGCTATTACTCTGACCCTACGCGCGAGTGCCGGTGCACGCCCGCCACCATCCAGCGCTATCTCGGCAAGATCAGCGGCCCGCTTCTGGACCGCATCGACATTCATATCGAAGTCCCCGCCGTGCCTTATAAAGAGCTGCGTGGCGACGCCGTTACCGAAACTTCCGCCCAGATTCGAGAACGCGTGCAGGCAGCCCGCGCCGTTCAGCAGGACCGCGGCTTCTATAACGCGCAAATGCCTTCCCGCCGGATCCGTACCGAATGCGCCCTGGACGCAGCGGGTGAACGAACTCTCGAATTGGCGGTCCGCAAGATGAGCCTCTCAGCCCGGGCCCACGACCGGATCCTCAAGGTCTCCCGAACCATCGCAGACCTTGACCAGTCCACGATTGTCTCCGCAAAACATATTGCCGAAGCAGTGCAGTACCGCAGTTTAGACCGGAGCTACTGGACATGACAAAACTATCTTCTTCTGCCCCGACTCCCTTTAGCGGCTTTGTTGCTTCGCTGCTGCGGAGCTGTCTTGTTTTTCGTGGCTGGTTGGGCGTTTGTCGGCTCTTTGATTTTCACAGCGGACTCAGCAGCCTTTGCCGCAGCCTCCGCGGAGTTCGCAGCTTTTGTAGCAGCTTCCGCCGCCGCTTTGCTTTGCTGGACGGATTGCTTTACCTCATTAAGCTGGAGGGCGATCAACACTACGCCAAGAAACGAAGCGCCCGCAAAGATCAAACTGGCGATTGGCAGCCAAATGCGCCCTTTACTCGTCTCCACTGGGCTTGGCCCAGCAACCGGCAGCACCGGGTTTTTGTATTGGCTTGAGAAGAGTGGTGGTCTCGGTTGGCTCTCCTCAATTCCTGAGCGCGACGGCACTTCAGTAGCCGTACCCGCGGTTTCCCCTTCCCCACTTAGGAAACGATGGGCTGGATCTGACGGCGGCCTAAATTTCGACATGACTTAACTCCAGGTGACCAGTTGCAAGTCTATAGAATATGCGAAAAGTGTCAATGTCAAATCCCTCAATGAGGAAGGTGAAATGTTCTCGCGCCGATTAGCCTGGGAAGCGCAGCCGAACGCAATCAGCTTGCTTCTCTCGCGCAAGCAGCGCATTCTCGACCTCACCGAATCCAATCCCACCCGCGCCGGCATCTCCTATCCCGAGGCCGAAATTCTCGATGCGTTTCACGCTCCCGCAATCCTCAAGTACGACCCTGAATCTGCCGGTCTCCTTGAAGCGCGCCTCCAAATCGCAACCGAGTTCTCTCTCGACCCAGCCGAACTCATCCTGACCAGCAGCACCAGCGAGGCCTACTCCTGGATCTTCAAGCTGCTCTGCGATCCGGGCGACGAAGTCTTGGTTCCCCGGCCCTCCTATCCCCTCTTCGACTATCTCGCCGCGCTCGAAGACGTCACGGTCGCCCCTTACCCGCTGGTGTATCACGGTGCGTGGTCTATCGATCTCGATACGCTGCGCGGCAGCATCACTCCCCGCACCCGCGCCATCGTTGTCGTGAACCCGAACAATCCTACTGGCTCTTACATCAGCCCGGAGGAACTTGGCGCTCTAAGCGATCTCTGCCGCGAACACCATCTCGCTCTGATCTCAGATGAAGTCTTCGCGCCGTATTCCTTCGACTCGAACCGCGTCTTCACGCCCATCGCTTCCGCCACCGATGTGACGGCCTTCAGTCTGAACGGCCTCTCAAAGCTGATCGGCATGCCGCAGATGAAGCTCGCCTGGATTCAGACCAACAACCCCGAGGCGCACCGCCGCCTGGAACTGATCGCGGATACGTATCTCTCGGTTGGCACTCCGGTGCAATGTGCGCTGCCTGCCCTGCTCCGCGCCCGCCGCCCAGTGCAAAGCCAGATTCGCGAACGCCTCGCCCGCAACCTCGCCGAACTCCAGCGTAACTTCCGGCCGCGCACCATCGAAGGCGGATGGTATGCCGTGCTTCAGGTCCCGCGCACTCTGACGGAAGAACAGTGGGTTCTCCGGTTGCTCGAAGATCACGATGTCTTAGTCCAGCCGGGTTACTTCTACGACTTCCCCTCGGAAGCCTTCCTTATCCTCAGTCTGCTGACACCGGCGGAAACGTTTCGAGCCGGGTTGGAGCATCTTCCGCGATGACCACCATGACTTCATCTAGAGACTTCTTGGAAATCTCAGGCACCATCGCCCCCGCCGCCGGATATCCCACAGGCAGAACGATCATGGCCCGCTCATTGGCAGGCCTCCCCAGGATCTCTCGCAGGAAGTTCATCGGGCTAGGCGTATGCGTCAACGTGGCCAACCCACTCACATGCAACGCCGTCATTAGCATCCCCGCCGCGATCCCCACGGACTCATTCACGTAGTAGTGCTTGATCTTGCGCCCGTCCTCCGCCAGCCCGTAATCCTGGCGAAACACCACAATCACGTAAGGCGCGGTCTCGAGAAACTCCTTGTGCCAATCTGTCTCGAAAGGTGCGACCGCTTCCAGGTACTCCGGAGGAAACCGGTGCTCATAGTTCTCCCGCTCCTCCTTCTCCGCGGCTTCCCGAATGCGGCGCTTCACTTCCGGATTCGAAACCACCACGAATCGCCACGGCTGCTGATTCGCTCCCGAAGGCGCGGTAGCCGCCACCTGAATCGCATTGTGAATCAATTCAAACGGAACGGGCTCATCGCTGAAATCGCGAACCGTCCGCCGTTCGCGCATCCGGTTCAGAAAGGCAACACTCTCGCTGCGCTGCTCTTCGAGAGACAACCTTCTGAACCGATAAGGAATCACGTCTTATTGTTGATCGAAAAGTTCGCTCCGGTCGACGCGTTCCCCCTTGAACATTACCGATGAGATGGATTCCATCGCGCGAATGTCCCGGAGCGGGTTGCCATCCACGAGCACCAGATTCGCTTCCAGGCCTTTCCGGATCATCCCCATGCGCTGATCGACGCGTAGGAACCGGGCCGCGTTTGCCGTCGCGGCTTGCAGCGCAACGGCGGGCGGCAGCCCCGCTTCCACCCAAAGCTCCATCTCGCGCTGAACTGTTGGACCATGGAACACCAGCGGATTCCCGGCGTCGGACCCAGTAACCAGCATCACGCCGGCCTTGTATGCCGCCATCAGGTTGGCTTTCCCCATTTCGAGATCCGCTGCGAAGGCGCCCGGGGCCGGAGATGACGCGAGAAACTTGCGCGTGCCTGCCAGCATGGCCTTTGTCGAGGTTTGTTGCACTAAGCTCCGCTCGAAAGTAGTCGCCTTGCGCTGCGACGCCAGCCCCACGCCTTCCATCACGCTCAGCGTTGGATCGAAGAAGGTCCCGGCCTTCTGCATCCGCGCGAAAAGCTCGGGCGAGATGCGGTCCCGCAGCGACCCGTGCTCAATCCCATTCGTCCCCACGTTCAAAGCGTCTTCCACATCTTTCGCCTCGCCTGTATGGACCGTGATGGGCAGGTTAACGCGGCGGCTCTCCTCAGCAATCGCTTTGAGAATCCCAAGATCCAGCCGATTGAACGCGAAGCCGGGCAGCGAAACCTGCAGCACCGCCTTGATTCCATCCACGCCGTCCTTCTTCAGCGCATCTACCTGCCGCGCGGCTTCTTCGGCCGACTTCGGTTTCCGGACGAAGCTCGCCTCCGCGCTCGCCCGCATGTTCTCCGGCATTCCGCGAAAATACTCGGTGCCGTGTCCGCCTTCAGCTGTAAACAAGGGACCGCAAAGGAACAACTCGGCGCCAAGCCGCTCTCCCCGGTTCTCGATCCCGCGGACTTTGAGCGCAATCTCCTCCGGATCGCCCACGCTCTTCACCGCAGTAACGCCGCTATAGAGATACTGCGCCAGATTGCGTTCGAAGGTCTCGGGGCTGGGTGCCGCGGGTTGCTCCGGCATGCCGCCCGGCGCTACCAAGTGCACGTGAACGTCGATCAAGCCCGGCAGAATCGTTTTGCCCGAAGCCTCCACCTCCTCCGCATTCACCTTCTTTGCGTCGGGGCCGGCGCCCTCAAACACGTCTTCGATCTTCCCGTTTTTGACCAGCACGGAGCCTGCTTCGATTACCTTGCCATCGCCCACGAAGATGCGCGCGTTCCGGTAAAGAATCGTGCGGCTCCGGCGCAACAGCCGCGTATCGGTCCGCGCCTTTCCCAGGTTGTCCTTGCTATAAGCCTGATAACCGCCCAAGAGGAAGAACGGCAGCAGCACCGCCAAGGCCCAAAGCTTCGACGAGTTCTTAATCCGTTCTTCTTTCTCCCATCGGAACAGTTTGTTCGAGAGGAACAGACCTACCGCCGCGGTCACAGTCAACGCCAGCACCGGCAGCCCGTTCTGAAGGATGGATTCCTTCCGCAGCAGAATGCTTTGCAGGCCCGACACCAGATAAGTCGCCGGGATGAACTGGCACAGGCTCTGCAACCAGTTCGGAAATACCGAAATCGGGAAAGACGCGCCGCTCAGGAACAGCATGGCGAAATATGCGATCTGAACCAGAATCACGCTCTCCTGCATGGAGTTCACCACCGACGCGATAATCATCCCGATAGACCGGAACGCCACGATCCCGAAAGCCACAAACAAGAAGATGGAAAGGAGGTGTTCCGGCACAGGCATGTGATAAATCCGGTTCGCCAGCGTGAGCATCAGGGCGATATAGGGCAGAAAAACGAGAAGTCCGCTTACATAAGAAGCCACAAGAAGCGGGAGCGGAGTGATCGGCGTTACACGGTAACGCTTCAAGATTCCCTGTTCACGCTCCTGCACGGCGCGCATTCCGACGCCGAACAGCCCGTTGCCGATCACGCCGATGGTCGCCACCATCGCCACCACCTGCAGGATGGCGCCGCCCTGCTCCGCCCGGAACGACTGGGCAAAAATGAAGAAGAAAATCAGCGGAAACACATAATTGAAAAACAGCGCGCTCCGGTTCCGCAGCAGCAGCTTCAGTTCAATCTTGATAAGTGCCAGATAGGTTTTCATTCGCGTAGCTTCTTTCCCGTCATTTCAATAAACACGTCTTCGAGCGTGGGCCGCGTCAGGTTCACGTCCACCAGTTCCAAGCCCGCGGCGTCCACCCACTTCACGAGCTCAACCAGTGTCCGGGCGGGCTTTGTCGAACCAAGCGCCAAGCCTTCGCCGTTATGCGTGACCGTCTTCCGCGTTACCTCTTCCCACGACGGCATATTCTCCGGCAAGGGGCCGTTGCAGCGAATCTCCACGGTCGATTGTCCGGCGCTTCGGTCCTGCAGCTCGCGGGGGCTGCCGATGGCGATGATCTGGCCTGAATCGATGATGGCCACGCGATCGCACAACCGCTCGGCCTCTTCGATATAGTGCGTAGTCAGCAGAATCGTGCGCTGTTCCTTCTTTAGCTCTTCTACCAGGTCGCGAATCTCCAGGCGCGCCTGAGGATCGAGCCCGGTCGAGGGTTCGTCAAGAAACAGCAGCTGCGGATCGTTGATCAACGCCAGGGCCAGCGCAAGCCGCTGCTTCTGGCCGCCGGACAACGTGCCGTAACCGGAGTCGCGTTTCTCCCACAATTGCAGCCTTTTGAGCAGGGCATCGCCATTCACGTTCTTCGAATAGAAAGAAGCAAACAGATCGAGCGCTTCCTTTACCGTGATCTTGTCCGGCAGATTGGTCGCCTGAAGACACACGCCGATGCGGTCTTTCAGCTTCTGCTTCTGCTTATCGGGATCGAACCCCAACACGGCGACCTGGCCCGAACTTCGCGCGCGGATCCCTTCCAGAATCTCCATAGTGGTCGTCTTGCCCGCGCCATTGGGGCCCAGCAGTCCGAAGACTTCGCCTTGCCGGACTTCGAAGGCAACGCCTTTCACGGCTTCAAAGTCGCCATACTGCTTCTTGAGTCCGTCTACAAGAATCGGGCTGTCAGTTTGCATGGTACGAACTTAGTGTAAACACAGGCAGTGAGAGCAGCCGCGCTTTTACGACGAACGGTGGAAATAATGAAACCACCGGTTATTGCAAGGGTTAAACTCGTTTAGAACATTCCGTGCGTACCCTTCTACGTCTTATCTGTTTGACGTTGTGCGTTCCTGCCTTGTCATTCTCCCAATCCACAGGCTCCGGCGTTTCCGCACCCCTGCAAAGCCGCTTTCAAATTGCGTTCCTGCGCGGAAACTTTTCAAGCCTTGTGATTCAACCTCCCGTGGCCGATGTTCATACTTTCGGCACTACGGGCCTGATCCAGGAATTTTATACGCCTGGCAAGGCCGCGAGGGCCGCGCTGATTTTGGCGGACCAAACGAAATTCGGTTTTGAGAATGATGTGGTGCAGGTGAATCCTGAGATCTATGCGTTTTATTCCACGCTGGGAGTGACAACTGCGGGCTATCCCCTCAGCGATACTCAGCAATGCCCCGGCACGCCCCCCTGCTCCTACCAGACTTTCTCGAGTAACTATGCGCTCTTTTCGGTTCCCAGCAATTTGAATGCACCGCAGTTGACGATTTCCGGCGCCATTTACCTGAAATGGGCAGCGCAAAATAATGTCTTCGGCCCCCTTGGAATTCCGTATTCCACTCAGCAAACGATTACGGCGGCCTCGAAAGTCACCGCCAATTTCCAATATTTCACAGGGGGCGAAGTCTACAGCATCACGTCGGGTACAAATAAAGGTCTGGCCTACGCCGTGACGGGCGCGGTGGATACTCTGTTCCAGGCTTATGGCGGGGCCACGGGAGCCTTGGGATTGCCGACCAGCGATCAAATACTTCTCGCGGGCGGAATCCAGCGCCAGCAGTTTGAAGGCGGAAAAATCCAATTTCCGACGGGGGGAACGCCTGTTGTTCTGCTGCCTGTCAGCGAAGTTCAGGTTACCCCGGGCGGACCGTTTGCTCTGAAGAGCGGACAAACCGTAACCCTGACCGAAATCGCTTACGACAGCGTGAGCCAGCCCGCAACGGATCGCGCGATAACCTGGACCACAACAAACGGCCAGGTGGTTACGATTCAGGCGAATGGAAATGTTGCCGTAGTAAAGGGTCTTGGTTCCGGCAGTGCGATTGTCACTGCTGTCAGCGAAGGTAAGGTCAGCAATCAGATTCTGTTTACCGTCACCGCGCCGTGTTGTGCGGTGGGGGAGGGAGCGCCCTCCGTCAGTATCGGCCAGACATTTCAAGATGCCGTGAGCCGAAACCAGTTATCCGTGCTGATACCAGGTCCGAATCCGGTGCAGCGCCTCAGCACCGGCTACACACAGGATTTAGTCTCGCTCGACGGCACAACGCACTATCTGATCGCCAAAGGTGACCAAAGCGGTATTGCGTCCGTTGTCTCCGGCGCCCAGCTTGCCGCTTACTTGAAGGCGGGTGGCCCTTCCGGCACCTTGGGATTCCCGCTCTCTGACGTCAGCGCTGGAGGTACGCAGCTATTTGCAGGCGGAGCTCTTGCTGGTTCGCCGTTGCAGTTGGTGCAAGGCCCCGTGTTGGCGAAGTGGGCGCTTCTTAAGTATGAAGCGGGCGCGGCGGGCGTCCCTACCGCCGCGGCAGTACCATTCACCACGCGCTCCGGCTACGGTGGACAAGCGCAGCAGTTCACCGGAGGAACCATCTATGGCATCTCGACTGGCAATCGTGCGGGACAGGCGTACTTTGTTTCGGGCCCGATCCTGGCCCGCTATGCTGCCTTAGGTGGACCGGCCGGTGCTCTCGGCTTGCCCACCAGCGAGACGGTCACCACGGGCGCGGTACAGCGCGAAAACTTCGAAAACGGTTACATCGATTATTCCGCTGGAGCGGCGGGGGCCCAGGAACATTTGGTTCCGCGCACTCCCACAATCACCACGAACCCCACTTCGGCCCTGGCCGGTTCGCGCCTGCACATTTCCGTTGGCGGATTTCCCGATGGCGCCACTCTGCGGGTCTCCGTCGCTGGGCAGCCGGATTTTACGGTAGCTACCCAGGGCGGCTCCTACGATTGGGACATCAACATCGATCCGGCAGCCAAGAGTGCCAGCGTGGCCATCACCGCTGTGGATCTGGCAACAGGCGCTAAAGCTTCCGGCGGATACACGATCAAGACAATCGCGGACGCCAACCCAACGCTGATCAAGACCTTGGGCGATAACCAGACCGGGACTCCCGGTTCTCTATTGCCCGTCCGGCTCGCCGTGACCCTTAAGGACCAGACGGGCGCGCCTCTCTCTGGTGTGGCAGTGGTGTTTACTCCTTCGCCGGGCAGTCAGGTTTTGCCCTCGCAAACGATTACCGACGCCAGCGGCGTCGCCTCGACGCAATACCGGCTTCCCTTAACGGCCGGTTTGGCGGCGGTAAGTGCCAGTTCCCTGGGGCGGCTGGCGATCTTCGACGCACGCGCCGCCGGCGCGGTCCCTTCCAGTTCGTTTCCTCAGTTCACTCAGGCCTCGGGCACGGGCAATCTAGGGAATGGCTCGGACTCGATTGCCGATAAGGGCGGGTTACTGACAGCTGCGGCCGCGGTAATTCGCTTCTATCAGAATCAAGGCCTGCTCCCCTCCCCGAACGGCCTGGCCGATCCCAATTCCCTGAACCAGTTTCTGACGAAGTACTGCGCTCCGGGGACGAAGGTGTGCGACGGCTTCGTTACCACCGGAACATCGTCTGAACAGGTGGTGAATCTCTTTCGCGCGGGCGAGTTTGCCGGGGGTGGGCTGACGCCTTCGGTGGTGGAGCCTACCCTCCCCGCCGTCCGGGACCTGGCCGCGACGGGTTCGCCCGTGATTCTGAGTCTGGCGCTAACGGAAGATGGTGTGCCCGCGGGAGGGAGCACCGTGGTGGCAACAGGGGTGGCCTCCGACGGCTCTCTTCAGCTTTTCGATCCCAACCCTACGTTTGCGCGTACGAGTCTGAGCGATTACAGCGACGGCTTCCAGGCTGCAGGACATGTGTGGCGAGGCAGGGTTATTTCCGCGGTTCGCCTGTTGCCCGGGCAGCCTCCCGCAACGGGATTCGTTGTTACGTCGATCGCTCAACCGATCGCATCAGAGCCGGCAATCGATGCGCGGTCTGCGGCTGGTTCCTGCGGCCCGGCGTTCCTCACCCAGAATCAGGTGTCCCCCTCCGCTGCGCCGGGCGGAGTCTTGGAGTCCACCTTTATCTATTGCGATGGATCCCAGCCTCTTTATCTGGTTTCGTTTGATGCTGCCGGGGCGTTTTCCGCTAAGGTTACAGACCTGGCCCCGGGGGGCGGAAGTCAGTCGCTCTCCTCGCCCGGTCCGGCAGGATATCAGATCACGCGGTCACCTGCTTTCGTAGTTTCGGCGCCGTCCGTCACGTTCACTGCCGCAGGCGTAGTGAATGCAGCATCCTTTCGGCCCGCCCTTGCGCCCGGCGAGATTATCTCTCTCTTCGGCACCGGGCTTTCCGGGCCAGGCATGCCGACCGAGGTGAGCATTGCGGGCCAGCCGTTGACACTCTTTGCTGCGTCCCCTTTTCAGGTGAATGCCGCACTTCCCCTGTCGCTCGAGCCAGGAACTTACACGCTCACAGTGAAGTCCGCGTATGGATCGGTTGACCAGAGTGTCTCCGTGGGGGCTCTCGCCCCTGGAATTTTCATCTTAGGCACGAATCCGGATGGAAGCTCCCAGGGCGCGGTTGTGAACCAAAACGGAATTGTGAATCGGCAAACTGCCGCCGCAAAGCGGGGCGAAACGGTTGTGATCTATGGAACGGGGTTGGGCGCGGTCGTGCCCAAGGGCGCGTTATCTCTGGTGGCGGCGCAAGTGACAGCGGTGCTGGGGGGTGCGGAGTTGCCGGTTGCATTTGCCGGGCTGGCTCCGGGGTTTGTCGGGCTTTACCAGGTAAATGTCACCATTCCTACGAACACCCCACCGGGCCTGGCGCTTCCGCTGATGATTCGGGAGGGCGGGCAGGATAGCAATACTGTGATTATTGCGTTGCAATAGCGTGGTTTTTCCAGTGACAAAAAGTGCGTTTCGCGTTGAAGATAAAGACAAAAATCACAGATTTTTGTTGACGCGGCCGTTTGGGATAGGGTATCAATGACATGAGCACATTCGTGGTTTCATGGCTATACTGGCTTCAATCCCGCAAGCACGATATGTAGCGCGGTTGTAAATTGTGGTAAGTTAGTGAACTCGCAGGCTGTTGCATCTGCTGGATGGTCCACTTTAGGGCCGCCGGAAGTCTGAGATCTCCGCCCGACACGGAGAAGTTCCCTAAGTAGTGACGGTTTTTAGGTTGTAGTTGAGGCTCAGGTTGTAAGAGAACTTCGACCGATTCAGGTTTTTTGTTTTTGAAGTAACAACTTTACAAGGAGATAAGAATGGCAGATTTCAGAAAGTACGCTGTAACCGTCGCCGGACTCGCCTGCATGTTGGGTGTGACCGGTGTGGCCAGCGCGCAGAACTTCAATGGATTCAGTTGCAACGCTTCTGCGACCCCGTTCGATATGCGTGCGGAAGGTATCACCGAGCAAGCTGGTGATCTCGTTCTCACGTGTACAGGTGGAACCATTACCCCGCTGGGTAGTCAGATTCCTTCTGTGAATATCACGGTTTCGCTCAACACAAATATCACCAGCCGCCTTTTAGGGGGTTCCTCGAACCTCACTGAGGCACTCTTATTGATCAACGAGCCGAGTTCGGGCAACCAGTCTTTCTGCCCGGCGAGCAGCTCGCTCGGTATCAACAACTGTTTGGAAACCGGTCTCGGTACCGGCGGCGCCAGCCAGAGCACGTTCCTGTCAACGGGTCTTCCCGGTGCCATTGCTGGCGGTATCAACAACACTTATAACCCGCTCGCTCCGTTCCCTTCTGGCGTTGCGCAGACCCCAGGTGCCACTGGCGCTCGTTACAACGGCGTGCAGGGTACTTTGGTTGGACCCAACCAGGTCACGTTCTTCGGCGTTCCCGTTGATCCTCCCGGCCAGCCCTCAGCCGCTTACATTGGCCAAGGCTCCGCGGTTCCGACGTTGACCCTCCGCATCACGAACATTCGCGCGAACGCGAGTGCTCTGGGCGCAGCGACCGGCTTCACGGTGAGCACGGTGTTTGAAACCACCTCTACTTCGGCTGGCTTCCCGATCAACAACAACACGCAGAACGTGGGCTCCGTCCGCCGTGGTTTGATTCAGACCTCCATCGGAAACGTCAGCTCGGTTTCGTCGAACGTAATGCCTTCCAATGGCTTCACGTACAACGGCAATAGCCCTGGCTCATTCCAGCAGTGCGTATCCCGTGCGCTGTCTTCCACCGGTATTCCGTTTGCCGAAACCATCAACTTTAGCGAAGGATTCGCAACGGCAACCAAGCTGCGCAACCCTCTCTCGAGTGGTTCGTCGAACCTTCTGCCCCTCTCCGTTCCCGGCGCAACGCTGAATACGGAATCACAGTTTGTTCCGAGCGGTGTCCAGAACTTCGATCCCGTGCCGAACATCGGTCGTGCTGACTTCGCCACCCGTATCCAGATTTCGTTCAACGCAATCCCGACCGGCGTGACCCTGTATGTACCGACCACCGTCATTGCCAATCAGCTTTCTGAAGTGTTGACACTGACAAACAGCGCCAGCGGTTCTTTCTCCGCCACCTCTGCCGGCACCACGACCAACCTCCCAGCAAACTTTGCTGCTGTGACGTTGACCGCTGGTTCGGGCGTAGCGGTCTACGAAGTAACCAGCCAGAATCAGCAGTCCCCGAGCACGATTGAAACGTTCAGCGTTCCGGTGATCGCGGTATTCTCCGCTGCTCCTGCTTCGACTCCTGCAAGCCCGGCTGTTGGCCAATCGACGGTTAACGTTGATTTCGCTCCTCTCAGCACGGTGATCACGGCTGCTTCCAGCCCGATCCCCCGCTTCGTACCCAGCTCCACGGCACAAAACGGCTTCAGCATCAATCCTTGCTCGACCGTTCTGTTGTTCCCCTTCCTCTCGAATCTTGCTGGCTTCGATACGGGACTTGCTATCGCCGCAACATCGGTTGATCCTTTCGGAACGCTCGCACAGTCCGGTACCTGTAGATTGAACTTCTACGGAACTGCGGCTCCTGCGCAGATCGTCACCCCGAGCGTCACCGCTGGTACGGTTTACACCAGTCTCGTCTCTAACCTGGCTCCTGGATTCCAGGGCTACATGATCGCTCAGTGCGCGTTCCAGTATGGACACGGCTTCGCGTTCATCACCGATGGCTTCGGCGGCCCGGGACGTGGTTTGTCTCAAGGCTACCTGGCGCTCATCATTCCTGATCCGGCGACCACGAGCGGATCACGCGGTCCGAACAACGTTCCCAACGCTCCCTCGAGCTCTGGCGAAGGTCTGACCAACTAAGCACGCAGTATGAACCAAAAAAGGGGGAGCTTCGGCTCCCCCTTTTTGTTTTACAGCTTTTCTTTTGTAAGTGAGCAACTTCCGTTAAGGCAAATCCGGTAGTAAGATCAAATCATTCATTGCTCTGCCATAAAAGGACTTATATGAGATCTAGTTTTCTTAAGCAGTACTCCCCGTTATTCCTGCTTTCCGCAATCTCGCTGATTGCTGCGGGTAACAGCCTGGCTCAGACACTCACGATTACCGGCGGCCAGGGACAAATTGTAGTAAATGCTTCCGCGGCTGGTAATGCACTCACTGTGCAGCTGCTCGATGGTACCGGAAAGCCATTTCCGAATCAGGTAATTACGTTCCAGGACACACAGGGCGGAACGAACGGGATCGCTTCACCAACTTCTGTTACCACCGATTCAAATGGTATGGCGAGCACCACTTTTATCGCGCCAAATATTCCTACTTCCAGTGGCGTGAGCTATGTGCAAACTACCGTTCTTGCTTCTTACGGGGGGTTAGTCGCCACCTTCTATGAAACCACCTCCGCAATTACCAGCACTGGTGGAAATACTGTGCAGCCGTTTATTCAGTCTCCGGTATTCGGACAGGTTCTTAGGGGCGGCGCGGGCAGCGCCGGCAGCGTTCCGATTACAGTGATCGTCAACTCCATCCTGTCCTCGCAGGGTATCCCCAATGTGGCTGTCTCCCTTCAGAGCGATACGACTCAGAATGCGACCGTCGGGTGTAAAGAGGGTCCCTATGTATTAACCGATGCTACGGGCACGGCCACCTGCACGCCACTCTTCGGAAAGGTTGGAAGCGGGAGTTTTGCCATCCTCGTCGGAGGCCGCTTCTTTCAATCTCTTCCCTTTCAATTCACGACGACAGTGGGCCCCCCGGGAATCATCACAATCAGCAGCGGCGATAATCAAGCGGGAGTGCCCGGCCAGAGATTGCCTGCCCCCATCGTGGCTGTAGTGACCGATTTGGCCGGTAACGTCGTCCAGGGCGCGCAGGTGGTGTTTGAAACAATCCCCGCCGGTGCCGCAACCTTCACAAACGTGGTGTCCACCTCCGACCCGAACGGTCGGGTTTCGGCAAACGTGGTTTTGGGAACAACGCCCGGTCCCTTCCAGATTCGCATTCGCGATGTCGGTAACCTGGTCGCAAATCCTCCGCTTCTCACGGCGACGGTCAATATCACAATTTCAGGTCTGAACAAGATCTCGGGTGACGGCCAAACGGCTTTCATTGGTGCTCAGTTTGGCCAACCCCTGGTAGTCCAGGTGAATCAATCCACCAATCAACCGGTCGCTTCGGCGATGGTTACCTTTACCGTCACCTCTGGATCAGCATCAGTTTCCCCAACAACGGTTCTGACCGATGGCGGTGGACGAGCCTCCACTACGGTCACCGCTGGCGGTATCGCGGGGCCCATCACGATTACCGCTACTTCCGGCAATTTTAGCCAGACATTCAGCTTAACCGCCAATCCGCCCGGACCCACGAATTTCACCTACTCGAACGGAGCCAGTTTTGCGACAAACTACATTTCGCCTGGCTCAATCGTCACCATCAATGCGCAAGGTCTGGTGAGCGGCAATGTTCAGGGGGTGGTTGGAGGCACACTGGTCGGCGCCCTCCCATATACGGTCGCGGGCGTTTCGGTTACCATCGACAACATCCCGGCTCCCATCTACAACGTCAGCAACGTGAACGGGGCGCAGGCAGTAACGGTTCAGATTCCGTTCGAAGTCCGGCCCACCACGGTTCCCGTTACCATCTCTGTCACCGGAGGTGGTTCTACCAGTGCTTTTGTCACCGTGCTTCCTGTGGCTCCCGGGATTTTTGAAACCGTGGGATCGGACAACCAGCGCCGAGTGGTTGCCCTTCGCCCGAATGGAACTGTCGTCACTACCACCAATCCGGCGAGGCGCGGCGAAAATGTCCGTGTGTACCTGACGGGTCTGGGACCAGTAACGCCCTCCGTTCCTACCGGCGCGCTGTCCCCCTCTACTTCGGATCCGCAAGTGGCCGCATTGCTGGTGGCCGGGATTAACGGTATCGGAGTTCCCGTCGTGCAAACCGTTTACGCCCGTAACCTAATCGGCGTATACGAAATGACCGTCACCATTCCTACCGACCCCGTGGCCTTCCCCGCTGGCACGGATACGTTCCTTGTGGCGGTATACAACTCAAACGGGACCTACACGTACTCGCAAATTTCCGCGATCGCAATCCAATAAACGACACGAGACGCGTCCGGATCGCAAGGTCCGGGCGCGCTTTTTATTGGAACTTCACCAGGGTATCGATAACCTGATTCGAAGGACTAACCAGAATGCGAATCACGCGGGTGGGGAACGCCTTCGCCTCGTCAGTCTGAATGGTTAGGACAGCTTTCTCTCCGCTCTTCAATTGTTTCGGTTCCAAAGTCACGACCAACCCTGGGAACTCCTTTGCATCGAGCGCCAAAGTCACAGGACCTTGTAGCTGATTCTGCAACGAGACCGTGCCCTTTGAGCCCGGCATCTTCACCAACAGCAGTTCTGACTTGTCTACCTTCACGCCGCTGAGAACCGTCGCCACATCGGGGGCGGTTGCAAAAGCCTGTGCGGGATCGACAGCGCCCGATCCAGCCATCTTCCCATTCGCTTTACCGAACGGCGTCATCCGGTTCGGATCCTGAAATATATACCAGACCCACTTCCCGCGCTCCAGCTTCCAATAACTCGGGAAGGGCACATCCATCATCTGCGGGCCGGCCATGCCAAGAAAGGTCATCATCATCTTTCCGACGACAGTAATCTTAGCCTTTGTGTACTTGTCGGAATAGGTGATCTCGCTGAAGCGAAAGCTGTCCAGCACTGGCTTGGTGGCTGCGTAAAACCCATCTTTCGAGTCTTCCGCAACCAGCTCTTCCGCCTTTCTGTACTTACCTGTAACGTGGTCTCGATAGAACTCCATCGCTCGTGCTTTCAGCGCGTCGTCCACGTTCTTGGGAGCTTTGTTGAAAGCGTTAGGCGGTGTTTGGGCGGATGCGGTCGCCACCAACACGCTCGCTATCGCGGGTTTCCACATACTCTGATTATCTGACGCGCGGCGCTACCGTCTGGTAGTCGTAATCCGGATGAAAGGAACCAACGAGTTCCGGCTCACCGGCTCCGAAGCCGGGCGCGATGCAAGCTCACTGTTTACGTTGGCCACGAAGTCCTGAACCTGCCGGTGCATCTCCGCCATTTTCTCGCGCATGTTCAGGATGATTTCCACCCCTGCCAGATTCACGCCCAAGTCCCGCGTCAGGTGCAGGATCACTTCCAACCGTTCCAGATCCTCTTCCGTATAGAGACGGGTATTCCCATCGCTGCGAGAGGGCTTGAGCAGCCCCTCGCGTTCGTAAAGACGCAACGTTTGCGGATGAATCTCATACTGTTCCGCAACCGATGAAATCATGTAAGCAGCTTTGGACTTACTTCGTATCGCCATGGTGCGCTCCTACAATTCCTCCCACAAACTCGCGCGCGGATCGCCCGGATGCAACTGCGCCAACTCCCGCAAGATCTCCTTCGTCCGCTCATCCTGAACCTTCGGGGTTTGGATGGACACCTCCACAATCTGATCGCCCCTCTGATCCTTCCGTGCATTGTACACGCCCTTCTCCCGCAGACGAAACTTCTGTCCGTTCTGAGTGCCCTGCGGAATCTTCAGCAGCGCGCGCCCGTCGATGGTAGGCACCTCGATCTTGGCGCCCAGGCCGGTTTCGGAGATCGTGACCGGAACTTGAATCTGAATGTTATCGCCCTCTCGACGGAAGAACGGGTGCGCCGCAACGCGGGTGGTGATGTAGAGATCGCCCGCCGGCGCTCCGTGGGTCCCCGCATTTCCTTTGCCGGCTACGCGCAAACGGCTACCGTCCTGCGCCCCAGCCGGAATCCGGATCTCGACCATTTCGGTATGGGTAATCCGCCCGTCCCCATGGCAAGTCGGACAAGCGTTCTGGAGCCGCCCCTTGCCGTTGCAACGAGGACAAGTAAGGTTGAACTTCATCGATCCCGCCATTTGAGTTACGCTTCCGCTCCCGTTACATTGCGGACAGGTCACCGTACCGGTGTTCGCCGAGCCGGTTCCATGGCAGGTCGCGCAGACCTCGTAGCGGGTTACTTCTACCTTGGCCTGCGTTCCCCGAATCGCTTCCCAGAAATCTATATTGAGCGCGTACTCTAAATCGGTTCCCTTCTCCGGCTCCACTTCTTCTTCAGCGGCACCGGAACCGCGCTTGAAAAAGTCGAAGAGATCGCCGAAGCCGCTGCCGCCCTGCTGCTTCGTCCCTGTTCGAGCACCCTGTTGCCTTGAGAAAGTCTCGAAATCGAACCCGTTGAAGTCCATGTTCGGCGGACGAGAGCCACCCCCACCTCCCGAACCGCCCCCGTAACCTGGTCCCCCTGCCTGCGGACCGCCCTCGGCATAAAAGCCGTACTGGTCGTACATGGCGCGTTTCTTCTCATCGCTGAGTACGTCGTAAGCTTCCTGAACGTTCTTGAAGCGATCCTCGGCCCCTTTGTCGCCGGGGTTCAAGTCCGGATGGTACTTGCGCGCCAGCTTGCGGTAAACCTTCCGGATGTCGTCCGCGGAAGAGCTCTTCGGAACGCCTAAAGTCTCGTAGTAATCTTTTGTCCCAGCCATAATTGAAAAAACTCGGGGCAGGCTAGCTCTCTCAAGCCCGCCTGCCCCACCCTCAAACCGCTAGTTTATTTACTTCTTGTCGACATCGACGAACTCGGCATCCATCACGTCGTCTTTTGGCTTCTCGTGACTTCCGCCGCCTGCACCATCCGCGGGAGGTGTTTGGCCGCCCGGGCGCCGAAGCGGACTTGTACATCGCCTCGGCCAGCTTGTGGCTGGCTTCGGTCAACTTGTCCGTCGCGGCGTTTAGTTTGTCGGCATCGTTCTCGGTCATCGCTTTCTTGGTATCTTCGATGGCCGCCTCAATCTTCTGAGCGTCCTCACCCGACACCTTGTCGCGGTTGTCCTTCAGCGTCTTCTCGATGTTGTAGATCATGGAATCCGCACGGTTCCGGGCCTCAATCTGGTCCTTCGCCTTGCGATCGTCGGCCGAGTGCATTTCGGCGTCCTTCGCCATCTTCTCCACTTCATCTTTCGACAACCCGGAGGAAGATGTGATCGTGATCTTCTGCTCGTTGTTCGTGGCTTTGTCCTTCGCGGTTACGTTCAGGATTCCGTTTGCATCGATATCGAAAGTGACGTCGATCTGAGGAACCCCGCGCGGCGCCGGCGGGATGCCCACCAGTTGGAAAATGCCGAGCACCTTGTTGTCACCGGCCATGGCGCGCTCGCCTTGGCAAACCTTGATTTCGACCGTCGTCTGACTATCCGCCGCAGTCGAGAACGTCTGGCTCTTGCGCGTAGGAATGGTCGTGTTGCGCTCGATCAGTTTCGTCATCACGCCGCCCTGGGTTTCAATGCCAAGCGAGAGCGGAGTCACATCGAGCAGCAGAACGTCTTTCACTTCGCCGCCCAACACGCCGCCTTGAATCGCCGCGCCCACCGCAACCACTTCGTCGGGATTGACGGACCGGTTCGGATCCTTCCCGAACAGGTTCTTCACCAGCTGTTGAACCTTCGGAATACGGGTCGAGCCGCCTACCATCACGACTTCATCGATGTTTTGCGGAGTGACGCCCGCATCGGCCATGGCCTTTTTGCAAGGCTCCATGGTCTTCTGCAGAATATCGTCCACCATTTGCTCGAACCTCATGCGGGTGAGCTTCATCGCCAGGTGCTTCGGACCGGTTGCATCAGCCGTAATAAACGGCAGATTGATTTCGGTTTCCATCAGCGTCGAAAGTTCCATCTTGGCTTTCTCGGCAGCTTCCTTCAGGCGCTGCAAAGCCATGTGGTCTTTCGAAATGTCGATATTCTGTTCCTTCTTAAACTCGGTCACCACCCAGTCGATAATCCGCTGGTCGATGTTGTCACCGCCCAAGTGCGTATCGCCGTTGGTCGACTTCACTTCGACGACGCCATCACCCACTTCCAGGATTGAGACGTCGAACGTACCGCCACCGAAATCGTAAACGGCGATGGTTTCGTTGTTCTTCTTATCAAGCCCATAGGCCAGCGCAGCCGCCGTCGGCTCATTGATGATGCGCATCACTTCCAGGCCCGCAATCTTGCCCGCGTCCTTGGTGGATTGGCGCTGTGAGTCATTGAAATACGCCGGAACCGTGATCACGGCCTGAGTCACTTTCTCGCCGAGATAGCTTTCCGCCGCTTCCTTCAGCTTGGTGAGAATCATCGCCGAAATTTCGGGAGGCGTCTGCTGCTTCCCGTTGATGTTCACCCGCGCGTCGCCATTGTCACCCTTAACGACTTTGTACGGCACCATCTTCATTTCTTCGTTGACTTCGTCGGACCGCCGGCCCATAAAGCGCTTAATCGAAAAAATGGTGTTTTCAGGGTTAGTGATGGCCTGTCGCTTTGCAACCTGACCCACTAGGCGTTCCCCTGACTTTGTAAATGCCACGACGGAGGGCGTCGTACGCGCTCCTTCCTGGTTGGCGATGACAGTGGGTTGTCCGCCTTCCATCACGGCGACCACCGAGTTGGTGGTTCCGAGGTCAATACCGATAATTTTGCCCATTAATGAACTCCTCGTAACGAACGAATCGTTAGTCCAACTTCATTATGTAATGTGAGTGTGTGATTGTCAAGTAGCTGTAGCTACTTTTTCGCAGGGAGATCGCCGGAAGGTAAAACTCCAGGAGGGACTTCCAAGCCACCGGACAAAAGCCGCGGGGAGAGGAACTGCGCCTAACTGAACCAGCTTGTTGGGTCTACGTTCGTCCCGATGAATCCCGGGCTGCCGGGCCTGCCAAATTACTTTGCGGGCCAGTCGCGCGCGGCACTCCAACAAGACGGCGCCGCAAGAAGTCGACGCAATCAGTCGTACTTTTCGAAAATTACGTGGCGGCGGTCCATGCCCACGGCTTTCAATTGCGCGCGCATATCGTCCACCATTTCTTTCATCCCGCAGATATAAACATCCACATCACGGCGTTCCCCGAGCAGGGCCATCACGTGCGGCTGTAAATGCCCGCGAAGCCCCTTCCACGTTTCCGAAGGCTGGCTTAACGTGGGTTGAAACGAGAAGTTCGGATGGTCGCGCTCCATCTGCTCGAACTGCTCACGGTAAAGGATCCCGTGCTCGTGCCTCACGCCAAAAACGAGGGAAAACTGCGTTTGCGAATTGTGCGGCAGCTGCGCCATCAACATGGAGCGAAACGGCCCGATGCCGGTCCCGGTCGCGACAAAGATGCTGTCTGCAATAGGATCCCGGAAAACAAAATTCCCATACGGGCCCTTGAAATCTAATTCGGCGCCCGGCTCCAGATTGAATAAATGCGGCGAAAAACGCCCCTCCGGCACGCGATTTAAGCAGAGATCGAAGCGGTTCTGGTAAGGGGGCGACGAAATGGAATACGCACGCGTAATTTCTTTCCCACCCAAGTGCTCCGTGAAGGAAACGAACTGCCCGGGGATGAAATCCATCGCGCTATCACCCGGTACTTCAAACGTAAAATGCCGGACTTCCGGCGAAATCTCATGATGTTCCAACAGCCGTGCAATCATACCTTTCCCGACAAAGCCTCCCGCGCGCGATCCACCACAATGCCGCTTAGCGACGGGTGCCCGTCAAGCGGTGGCGTGACGCGCATGGGCAAACCGCCAAACTCCCCTTGTAGCTGTTTGATGATCTCAGGGAGATCGCGCTGCAAATGAATGCCGAGTGTCAGAAAGTAAGGCACAACCAGAATTTCTTCCGCTCCCCGTTCGACGAGTTTTGCAGTCGCATCTCGCAACGTGGGGGCTACTTCGAGAAAGGCCGTCTCGCACAGCGCGAAGTCTCCGGCTTCGGCCGATTCCGCCGTTACGCGCACCACTGCTTCATTGGCGGACGGCACGCTCGATCCATGCCCAAAGACCACGATGCCCGTCCTCAAACAACCCCGTGAATATAGGCGCGCATCCGGTTCAACTCTTCCGTCTTCCGAGCCAACTCAAAATGCATCAGATCGCGCATGGAGAGGAAGCCGACGACTTCGTCTCCCCGCATAACGGGCAGGTGGCGGCATTGGTTCTCTTTCATGGTCTCCATCGCGAACTCAAGCCCGATATCCTCACCGATGGTCACAACATCCGTCGTCATCACATCGGCGATGCAGGTAGTTTCAGAATCCAGCCGCTCGATCACCACTCGGGTCAAAAGGTCACGTTCGCTGAAAATACCGTGCAGCCGGCCTTCTTCCATGATGACAATCGCCCCAATCCGCAGTTCCGCCATACGCCGTGTGACGTCGGCGACACTCTCCCGCGGACGGGCGGAATAGAGTTCCCGGTCGACCATCTGCTTGACCCGCACCATTCCTTTCTAGTTTACTTCGGGAGTGCGAACCAATATTTACATCAAACTCGAACTGGATCATGAAAAGGACGAGGACCCGGCGCGGATTGCCGAAGAGATCTGCCGGCAACTCCGCAGACTTTATAACGTCAGGTCCGCGGAGCTGTCCAGCATTTCTGAAAACCACTAAGCGATGGCTACTTGTAGCTGACTACCTTCGCGGTATACGAAAGTCCCACAATCGTGCCCTGATCGATTCCCGGAGCGGTGAAGGGATTCGCCTTTTCAAAGCCCACGCCCAGCAGCCCCGTGACGGACGCGGCTGAAGTACCGGAAGGGCTACCGACAGTGGCGGCCAGAGACAGCAGCACGGCGGGAGGAACCGTGAAGGTGCCGGCAGAGGCTGGCGCGACACAGAGGAATTCGCGTCCCGCCCCTGCTCCTGACACCGTGGAAAAGCCAAGAATCAGAACCGAACCCGTGGCGTCGCCACCCGTCCAGGTAATGGTTTGTCCACTGGCGCGGGTCACGGTATCGATCCCTGCCTGATTCGTCCACACCAGAGGATCGGGAAGAGCGATGGAAGCCGAAAAGGCGCCCACTCCGGACCCGCCCGGTCCTGTCACGGTGTAAGTGCCTTTGTCTAAATAGAGCGGGGTGCCACCGGGCAAACCGGTCGTCACGTTTCCGAGAGTACGGGAGTATTGCAAACCCGTGGTCGAGCCTTTGACCAGTGTCTTCACTCCGTTGGGTCCGGTGACCGTGAGCTGGTCGCCCGCATCCAGAACCGCGGGTTGCACGGGGTCCGTATAGGTTGGTGTGGATCCTACATAGTTGAAAACGGTGCAAGCACCGGGGATGCTGAAATTCGTCGGATTCTGGAATACGGAGTACTGATCGTACGTAAACTTCTCGAATAAGCCAGCCCCGATGTCGGACGTATTTGTCGCTGTACCCAAAATCGGCACTGGTAGCGAGATGTTGGTGCGCGTGAGCGTCAGGGAGCCAACCGAGACATTGCCCGTTCCTTGCAGCCGAGTCTGATCCGCCGAGGAAAGGCCGAGAGCATCGGTGCAGCTGGTGCCTTTTGAGCTGATGGCGAGTGAGGAGTAATTGCTGACGCTGGTGCCGATCTTCACGGCCAGCGGAACATTGCAACCCTCAACTCCGTCGGGTACGACGAAGGCAATCTGGTCCAGCCCGGAGCAGCAGCCGGAACGTCCGCGATAGGTCAAGTTGGCCAGTTTGCTGCCGACATAAACTTCTACAGGAACTTGCGGCATGTCTCCGGGAAGAGCTTTGCCTGCTTCATCGCCCGTTACCGCGCCGAGCCCCGTACCCCAGATGATGCCGACATCGCCCGGCTTCATGGAGGTCGTCCCGGTGACCAGGGTATCGATCCCATTCACACGAACGCTGGCGTTCGTCACGATAGAAGGCCCGCTGCCCGCGCTGTTTCTGGTGAAGACGCCGAAGCTATTTGCCACAACGCTGAACATCTGCGAACTGGTCTGTCCGTTGTAGGTGAGCACCAGGTTTGCCGTGCCCAAGGGAGTCGAAGAGGGCAGTACGGCCGCTACCTGCGCATCGGACGTGTAGAGAACATAGGGAGTGACGGTTGTGGTGCCGACAGTCACGGTCATAGACGTTCCTGAAAGCGTAGTCGGAACGGGGAAACCTGACGACTGTACCAGCGTCTTAGGGCCTAAGCCTGTGCCCAACACAACAAATATGGAGCCTGGAGCAAGCGCCGAGCCCGGCAGCCCCGGTGCGGCATAACTGGCGGCGTTAACAACGCCGTTCGTTTTAATCTTCGGCTGCGCCTGCAACAGAGAGGCGGCCGCGAAGCAGGTAAAAACTGTAATGAATCTCAAGTGAGAAAATCTCCTGGGTCTAAGTCGTTCGAACCCGGTGAGATGTGACTGAGAATCTTGCGGAACCTACTGCGGTCCTAGTACCTGAGTGTAGGTGCGATTGAAGAACAAGTCTGTCATGCCAGCGATGTAGTCGCAAACCACGCGCGGCGCTTTTGGGCCTTGGGCGCGTTGCCGATAGGCCTCGGGCAGCGTTTCCGGGTGGTGCAGAAACCACTGAAACAGCTCGGCCATGCGCCGGCTCGACAGCTCCCGATCAGTCTTCAACGCAGGGGAGGAGAACACGAATTTCTGCATCACTTGCTTGAGTTGCCGCGATGTCTCCGCCGCCGCTTCGGTGAAATTTGCGATCCGCCGGGGGAAGTGGCGCACCTGCTCGGAGTTTTCGATTCCCGCGCCGCGCGCTGTCGCAACGGTGCCTTCGATCAAGCCACTCACCAGCCAATCCGTCAACAGCCGCAGGACTTCCTGGAACTGGTCGGCTTCCGATGCTCCTGGATACTGGGTTTCGATGGTTTCGAGCAAGTCCGCATAGGCGGGCACATGGTCGGCCACGTCGCGCGGTCTAAACAGGTACGCGGCGTAACCATCGTCCAGGTCCGCCGAGCCGTAGGCAATCTCATCCGCCAAATCGATCAATTGCGCTTCAAGCGGGGGCCGCAGCCCCGGAAGGTATTCGTCCAGTTCCGGATAATCGCCTTTTTCGAAGTCGCGCGAGTGCTTGACGATTCCTTCGCGTACCTCAAACGTCAGGTTGAGCCCGGGGAAGCGGGCATAGCGCTGCTCGAAAGCCTCCACGGTGCGCAGCGCCTGGATGTTGTGATCGAAATGCTCGCCAAACTGCTGCATCTGCGTATCGAGCGCCGCTTCGCCGGCATGCGCGAAGGGCGGGTGCCCAATGTCGTGGACCAGCGCGAGCGCCTCGGTAAGATCCTCATCGACACCTAAAACATGGGCGACGGTCCGGGCAATCTGGGCGACTTCTATGGTGTGCGTGAGCCGATTGCGGAAATGATCAGAAACTCCCGGCGCAAAAACCTGGGTTTTTGCCTCCAGTCTCCGGAACGCACGCGCATGGACCACCCGCTGGCGGTCGCGTTGAAACGCTGTCCGGTAGGGGTGGTCCGGCTCGGGGTATCTTCGCCCCCGGCTGCTCTTCAGCGGAAACCGGAGTGGGGCAAGCAAGATTCTATTTCTGCAGCTCGCCCAAAATCTGCACGGCAGCCTGGCTGGCGCCGTTCGGAGTGGCGGTAATCGGCTCCAGCAGCTTTCGCGCCTCGGCGTTGCGGTTCACAGAGCCGTAGTAACGCGCCAGAGTGACCGCCGCTTGTTCTTTCGAAACGAACACGGTCGGATGGTCCATCAGATCTTTCAGGATTTTCTCCCCCTCCGCGCCCTTGTTTTCGATCAAATCCATGTTCGCCAGGGACAGTTTGGCCAGGGAGCCGTATTCGTTGTTGCCGCTATCAGCGACTTGCTGGAAGCGCTTTCTTGCTTCGTCCAGGCGGCCCGCATCGGCGGCAATGGCACCTAAGTAGTATTCGGCAATCAAACCTTCCTTGCTCCCGGAATACGCGGTGGTTACGTCAGTAAATGCCTTCGTCGCGGCGTCGCGTTTAGCCTGGTCGGTGGGAAAGGCAAGGGGCCCGGGCGTAACGCCGGGGGTAACGTTTGCCTCCTGAATGGCAATGGCATCGCCCAGCTTCTCCTGCCGGACGTCATGCCGGTAGTTCATGTAGAAGACAAGGCCCGCCCCAACCAGGAGTCCAGCCAGAGCAATCGCGCCATAGCGAATAAACTGACTCCTGTGGCTGGAGACATACTCTACGTTGTGTTCTATGGCGACCGCGAAACCATCGGTGCGCAAATCTTTACGGTCAATTCGTTCGGACACTCAAATCCTTCTTGCGGGGAATAACTCCTCAGTTTATCATGGGGTCCGTTTCGTTGACGTCGATTGCACACATTTGGGGCGAAGGTAGTACACTTTGAGAGGCCCCGCATGGTAAAAGCCAAACGAGCGAAAGTTCCGGAACTCGCCGCGGAACAGCAGTTCTACACTTCGGCCGATGTGGCTCGCATTTCCGGCGTCAGCCTGCGGCAGTTGCAATGGTGGGACGAGCGCAACGTGGTTTCTCCTCGCCAGGACGGGCACCGTCGAGTCTATCTGCCGGCTGAAGTGGTGGAAGTTTCCGTGATTGCGGCCCTCCGTCGCAAGGGTTTTTCGCTCCAGAAGATTCGCCGTGTTCTGCGATATCTGCAGAAGGAGATGGGAAAGCGCATCGCCGACGCGGTGGCCAGCGATTCCGAAGTTCATCTGCTGACCGATGGCAAGAACATTTACCTCGAAGAGAGTCCGGACCGGGTGGTGGACCTTCTGAAGAACGCGAAGCAGCCGATGTTCCTGGTTTGCGTGACGGACCAGTTGAGGAGGTTCGAACTGGCCGCAAAAAAGCCCATTAAGCAGGAAGTGGGGCGCGGGGAACGCCAGGTTCGCGCAGGCTAACGCGCAGCAAGAGATTCACCAGAATCATCAGGACGGAAAACGCAGGCAATACCAGCAGCGCGGTCTTGAGCCGGGCCGGATTGTTGCCCGCAATGGTCCCGATGACTTTCGAGCTGACGGCTAATCCTACGCATCCCGACGTGATGGCAAGCCCGATTGCGGTGGAAGTCATCACCGGGAAGCGGTCCCCAACCAATCCAAGAGTGGTTGGAAACACCGGAGCCATGGCCAGGCCCGCGCAGAATACCAACACACCCGCAACGCGCGCGTCCGCGGTTTGCAACATGGCAAAGGTGGTGATCGCCATGAGTGCTGAACTGGCGAGAGTCACGTTTAGGGCAGGGAACCGCACTACGGAAGCGAGCAGGCGGCCCACAATGATTCCCAACGCAAAGCCCAACGAAAGCGCTTGCAGCGCCGGCTTTTCGGCAACGCCTTTCGACACCAGATACCGGGCGAACCAGTTCCATACCCCTACTTCACAAGCCACGTAAAGAAACAGAAACAAACAGATCAACATCAGTGGACGGTTCACGGTGAAGCGGCCGGTCTCCCGCTGGCCAAGTTTCGGCGCGGGGATGAAGACGTGGAGCAGCAGGGTAGCGAAGGCCAGTGCCGCCAGAGCGGAACACAGGCTCGCCGTACTTTCCGCGAACCAATAGGACGCGATCAACGGAGTCAGCAGTCCCCCCACCCCAAAGAACAGATTCAGACGGTTGAGGGTGGACGCTTTCCGTTCGGGAGTCAGGGCGCTCGCTGACGTGTTCGTGCCCGTTGAGACCATCCCGCTGCCCAATCCCAAGAACAGGATGGAGACTAGCCACTGTGGGGAAGTTGGCTGCGCGTCCCAAGCTTAGAAGCGCAGCCGCGGCCGTGCCCAATCCCACCAAGAGGGCCAGCTTAATTCCTTTGCGATCGATCAACGGCCCGGTACCGAGAGACGCTGCAATCAGCCCCACGGATTGCAGCAGAGCCACCGTCCCGTTCTGGCCATCGGTGAATGACAAGCGCCGTGAAAGATCCGGCAGCATGGTTCCCAGCAGGGCTGAGATCATGCCATAGACTAAGATCGCCAGCGCGGTGGGGATCAAGAGAAGTGGTATTTCTGCGTCTTATCGTCCCAGAAGATCTTCTTGTTGTTCTTGTAAGAGAGCGTGGCCAGGTGTCCCGGAATGGCAGCGATTTGTCCGGCCTTGGCGGGCGCAATGGCTTTCTCTTTGCCGAGGCACGCCATCAGGAAGTTGCGAACATGGTCTCCGGTGCCATCATCCGCCTGGCCCAGGTCCTTCACGCGATCCAGATGCAGTTCCTTCCTATCCTTGACCGCCACGCCTTTGAACTTCTGAGGGAAGAAGTTCATATACTGCCGGCTGATGACTTCGATGGTTCCTTCCGAACCCATGAACTGCTCGCCATAGCCATACTGATCGTTGCCGAAGTAGCTCGAGTAGTTTAGCTCGAACTGATCGGGATACTCGTAGATGGCGCTGAATGTATCGGGCACCTCGCGATCATCGCCTTTTGCGCGCGTCCACATGTAGACACCGCCGGAGGCGGAACACGTGTTCGGAACGGTCTTACCGAGTACGAAGTTGCTGATGTCGGTTTGATGTACCAGCAGATCGGTGGAAATGCCGCTCGAATAATCCCAATAGTTGCGCCACTGGAAGTAGCGGTGTTTGTCGAAGGGTACGCGCTGGTCTTTTGCGCCTTCCAGGAAGCGTTTGAAGTCTGTGTTCTCCGGTGTGGAATCGGAGGGGATTACGTAACGCCAGGCAGCAGGGACGGCAGCGGTCGTGTCGAAATTGCGGTACCAGAACGCGCGCGTGAAGTGGCATTCGCCCGCCATGCCCTGCTCATACATTTCCTTTGCGCGTTTGTACAGCTTGTTGCTGCGGTTTTGTGTGCCGACCTGTACTACCAAGCCGGTCTTCTCCGCGAGCGCGACAATCTGCGCGCCTTCTTCGATGGTGTGCGCGATTGGTTTTTCGAGATAGATATTCTTGCCGGCCTTTAACGCCGCCATAGCCATAGAGAAATGAAGATGCTCCGGCGTGGAAATCGCAACAGCGTCTACATTAGGGTCCGCCAGAAGTTCGCGGTAATCGATGTAGGTCTTGGGCGTGTTCCCGCCGATGGTCTGTACCTGATCTTTCGCCTTTGCAAGATTGCCGGAATACGTATCGCAAACAGCTGTAACCTGAAACAGCTCTTTCGACTGATAGCCGTGTTCCATTACGTACATACCGCGGCTCCCGGTGCCGATCCAGCCGAGGTGGACCTTATCCCCGGCCCCTTCCGCGATTCGCGTGAACGCCGCCGCAGTGGTCGCCACGGCAGCCGTGGACTTCAGGAAATCTCTACGCGGTATTTCGCTCATATGCCCCCGATTTTATACTTAAACGCGGCGTCAGTTGTCAGACTGCTTCAGGTACTTGTTAAGAAACGCAAGCACCGCGCCGTAGCCTTCAATCTGGTTCTTCTTTTTCGTAAAGCCATGGCCTTCATCGGGGAACACGATGTATTCCACAACTCCGCCCTTCTTTCGCACGGCAGCGACCATGTCGTCCGACTCAGCTTTAATAACGCGGGGATCATTGGCACCCTGCAGAACCATGAGAGGCCGCTCAATCTTGTCCGCGTTGAACAGCGGCGAGATGGTCATCAGCATATCGCGATCTTTTTTCGGATCGCCGATTTCGGTGTAAAGGGCTTCGCGCTGGCTTTCCCAATAGGGCGGAATGGATTCCAGGGTACGGACCCAGTTGGCGACGCCGAATAGATCCACACCTACCTTGAACTCTTTCGGCTTGAGCGTAAGCGCGGCCAGGGTCATGTAGCCGCCGTAACTGCCGCCCATGATGCCGATCTTCTCCGGGTCCACATAGCCCAGGGCGGCAAGAAACTTTTTCGCTTCGATGCAATCCCACAGCGGTTCGCGGCCGTGCTTACGATCGTCCGCCATGAAGAACTTCTTGCCATAGCCGGAACTGCCGCGATTGTTCACGTCGAGCACCGTGTATCCGTGATTCACCAGGTACTGGATTACGCTCGAGTACCCCACGACCGCTTGCCCCCCGGGACCGCCATGCACCATCACGATTGCGGGCGTTTTTGCCAAGGCGCTGGCCTGTTGCGGTTTGTAGAGGATGGCCGGAATGGAAAGACCGTCGAAGGAGGAGTACCGGACAACTTCGGAATCGACAAGATCGGCCGGATCAATTGCGGTAGTTAAGGAAGTTGTCAGCTTGGTGAGGTTCTTCGAGCCGAAGTCGTAAACAAAGAGATCGGCAGGCGAGCGCGAACCGCTGAAGTAGAACGCCATCTTATTTTCGCTGGGAGAAATTCTGACCGAGGTGATTTCTCCCTCGCCCAAAGAAGGCAGCTTCACCTGCTGGCCGGTGGCCTCCAGATAGACTTTGATGCGAGTCCGCGCGTCCTCATTCGTCCCGACCACGCGATATTTTCCGTTCTCCGAAAACTCGCAAAACGTTACGTCCCAATTACTGCTTTCCACATGCTCTTTGCGGCCTGTACGAAGCTCATAGCGTTCCAGGGAAGCGAAGTCGCCGGACTCGTTCGACGTGTAATACAGGAAGCGCGATTGCGGATCGAAAGATTGCGGACCATTGGTGACAGGCCCCTGGTGTGGGGTGATCAGCTTCATGTCCCGGGAAGCCGTGTTGTAGAGGTAAATATTCGAATCTGTGGTGGTGTTGAAGCGAACGAAGGCGATATACGCCGCGTCTTCAGAGATGCCGCTGAAGTTGTAACCGGTCTTATCTTCGTAGATCAGCGTTGGCTTGAACGCTGCGGTGTCCATCTGGTAGACATCAAAATAGCGGGGGTCGCGAGCGTTGGTCAGATACCGGAATGCCTTCTTGTCCTTGGTCCATCCGATGAATTGAGTTTTGGTTTTCGTGCCCGGCGTGAGGTCGGTTTCTTTGCCCTCGGGCGTGCGGAGAAAAAGGTGGGAATTTTCATTACCGCCCGCGTCTCGCGAAAAGAGGATGCGGGCGTCTTGGGGGAAATAACTAACGCTGAAGGTGGATTCTTTCGAAGCGGTAATTGGTCTTAAATCACCGCCAGAAGTTGAGACGGAGTATACGTTCGGAACACCCGTCTGTATTACTGGTGAGCAGGATGGACTTCTCGTCCGCGGAGAAAGCAGCTCCGCGGACGTTAACGGTATCGAGAAACTGCTCGATCGTGTATTGCTTCGGCATTCTGGCGGACAAGATTCCGGCCGCTATAGCGGCCAGACCGGCGGTCCGCCACATATTATGCGGTTTGGGGCCGTTCGCCCTCGGAAAGATTGGGTACGCGGCGCCCGCCTTCGGGGCGGATTACCTGCTGCGTGTCGGAATCTTTATCTTTCGGCTTCGTCACAGACGGAAGGGGCGGCAATTGGTGGCCATCGATTAAGAGCCGGACTTCCGCGCCATCCAGAACCTCGCGTTCCAAGAGCGCTTCCGCAATTTGAATCATGGCGGCGGAACGTTCGGAGATCACGACATAGGCCCGGTCATATCCGCGCTGAACCAGTTTCTTCACCTGCTCATCAATGCGAATCGCGGTCTCGTCGCTATAGTCGCGATGCTGAGAAATTTCGCGGCCCAGGAAAATCTGCTCTTCTTTCTTGCCGAAGCTCAGAGGTCCCAGTTCGCTCATGCCCCATTCGCAAACCATCTTGCGGGCCATCTCGGTAGCGCGTTCGATATCGTTTCCGGCGCCGGTCGTGATGTGCTTCATAAACAACTCTTCCGCGATGCGGCCGGACATGAGGATGGCCAACTGGTCTTCCAAATAGTCCTTGCTGTAGGAGTGTTTGTCGTCAATGGGCAACTGCATGGTCACACCCAGTGCCATGCCGCGGGGAATGATGGACACCTTGTGCAGCGGATCGGCATGCGGGAGCATGACGGCAACCAGGGCATGGCCGGCTTCATGATAAGCGGTGTTGCGCTTTTCGGCATCGCTCAAGATCATCGATTTGCGTTCCGCACCCATCAGGACCTTGTCCTTAGCGAGTTCGAAATCGATCATCATGACAACTTTGCGGTTCTGTCGAGCTGCGTTGAGCGCGGCTTCGTTCACCAGGTTTGCGAGATCGGCACCGGCCAGACCGGGGCAGCCCCGGGCCAAAACGCCGAGGTTCACATCGTCACCCAGAGGAATCTTTTTCGTGTGGACTTTGAGGATCGCTTCCCGTCCCGGCATATCGGGACGGCCGACCACGACTCGCCGGTCGAAACGGCCGGGGCGAAGGAGCGCGGGGTCGAGTACGTCGGGACGATTCGTGGCGGCAACCAGAATCACTCCTTCGTTGCACTCAAAGCCGTCCATTTCGACCAGCAGCTGATTCAGCGTTTGTTCGCGCTCATCATGCCCGCCTCCCAACCCGGCGCCACGATGGCGGCCGACGGCGTCGATTTCGTCAATGAAAACGATGCAGGGGGCATTCTTCTTGCCCTGCTCAAACAGATCGCGAACGCGGCTGGCGCCGACGCCGACAAACATTTCGACAAAGTCGGAACCGGAGATGGAGAAGAAAGGGACGCTCGCTTCGCCGGCAATCGCACGGGCCAGGAGCGTTTTTCCGGTTCCCGGAGAACCGATCAGCAGTACGCCTTTAGGGATGCGCCCGCCCAGTTTCTGAAATTTCTGGGGCTCGCGAAGAAATTCGATGATCTCCTGCAGCTCTTCTTTTGCTTCCTCTACGCCGGCGACGTCTTTAAAGGTCACCTTTTTCTGTTGAGTGGTGTGAAGCCGGGCACGGCTCTTTCCGAAGCTCAGGGCTTTGTTGCTGCCACCCTGCATCTGGCGCATCATGAAAATCCAGAAGGCCAGCAGCAGGATGAAGGGAGAGGCATTCACGAGAATTGAGACCAAGCTCAAGCCGCCGGCATCTTTCTCCTCGAAGGGAATCTTCTTGTCGAGGAGCATTTTGTAGAAATCGGGGTAATTCGGCGGTTTCAAAGTCCGGAACGAAGCCTGTTCATTCAGAAAATCGCCTTTGACTTCATTCCCGGTGATATTGATGTTTTTAACGTTATTCTCGTCTACCTGCTTGATAAAGTCGGTAAACGCGATCTGCTTTTCCGGACGTCCATGATTATTCCGAACCACGGCCCACAGCACGACGGCGACACAGATTAAAACTGCCCAGAAAATGATCGTTTTTATATTTGAATTCACGGAAGCCTCCGCGCCCCAACCAGGCGCTCGTCACACAACCTATACCAGATAGACGTCACTTTGACACTTTCTGATTCGGCAATTCTTGAATCAGAAGAACTTCCCGCGTAGCGAGAGAGGGGAGGAAAGCCGCCGCCACACCCAGGCCGCGGGTCCAGACAAGCGAATTGTTGCACGTGATTACCGGCCATCCTGAACGTTCCCATGAAGGAATACCGGCTTCCTGGAAAAATAGCTTTAGCTTGCGAGGAGTAAGGCTGCCCGCGCGCTGGAAACGGTCACCTGGCTCCCAATTTCGCAACTCCAACCCGAAGCCGGAAACGGATGCCCAGTCAACCTTCTGTCCAACGTCATTATATACGTTCGCGGCGGCTTTCAGTTCCACGCTGAGTGTTCCGTGTTGACCAGGGAGGAGGTAAGTTCCTGGAGCCTGAAGAGGGATGCGATAACAGCGGGGCTGCGGGGCGGAGCGTTCCAGCCGAAGTTGATTTCCCGAACGGCAAGCGCGCCACCGCGCGGTGCAAAACGAACCCGATTGGAGCCCGCGAACCTGCTCCACATGGGCGAAATCCACTTGGCGCAGATCGCCCTGCAGGCTTTCGATTGCGAAACGAACGACGCGCCTGGCGACGGCTGTGGGAAGCTGAGCGAGCCAAACGGCATCGAGGGTGGCTGAAAATTCGTCGAAACGAACCCAATCGGCCGTGATGCGGCGGATTTCGGCGCGCCAATAGTCTTCCTCCGCAGCGGCCCAATCGGCGGTTTTTCCCAGAGCGGCGGTCAGGTTCGCATTCCAGTTCGTCTCGAGTGAGGGGAGGAGATCCAGCCGGATGCGGTTTCGCCGGAAGCGGAGTGCCCGGTTGGAGGAGTCTTCGCGCCAGGGGATGTTCCTGCTTTCCAGGTAGCGCCGCAAATCGGCGCGCCGCATTCCGAGCAGGGGCCGGATGACTCCCGAGGACTCCGCCCGAATCCCTGCCAACCCTGCCGTTCCCGATCCACGCAAGAACCGGAAGAGCACGGTTTCCGCCTGATCGTCCTGCGTATGCCCGGTCGCGACTTGATGGACTTCGCCCGAGCGGATCAGTGTTCGGAACCACCGGTAGCGCTCCCGGCGCGCCCACTGTTCCAGGTTGCCCGCGGGGGAACCAGAGCGGTAGACCATAATCGGCAACTTAAGCCGCGCGGCGATTTGCGAAACGAACTCCTGATCGGCTTCCGATTCAGCGCCACGAAGCCCATGGTTCACGTGCAGAACGGTGAGCGGGAAGCCGGCTTCGAACAGCAGATGCAGAAGTGCGATGGAATCCGCCCCTCCTGAAACCGCGACGCCGAGTTGTCCTTCCTCAATCACGCCCCCACTGTACAATGGAGCCCGTGACGGAAGCCCAACTGAGTTCGATAGAGATGCTGCTGATGGACGTGGACGGGGTGCTGACCGACGGCCGCCTTTACTTCTTCCCGGACGTGGACGGCAAGATTGTGGAGACCAAAGGATTCGATTCGCAGGATGGGATTGCGCTGCAATGGATGAACCGCTATGGCCTGATTACCGGCGTAATCAGCGGCCGCGACTCTCCGGCGACGACGGAACGCGCGAAGCAGGCCAAGATGAAATACGTCTACCAGGGCCACACGGAGAAGATCCCGATCCTTGAAGAAATTCTGCGTGATTCGAAGCACACGAAAGAGCAGGTGGCGTACATCGGGGACGATTTAACGGATGTGGTGATCATGCATCGCGTGGGATTCGCGGCCGCAACCGCGAATGCGAGGGACGAAGTCAAAAAGGAAGCGCACTATGTGACCACAGCGCCCGGTGGTGCGGGCGCTGTGCGTGAGGTGATCGAGCTGATATTAAAAGCCAAGGGGCTTTGGGGTGAGGTGCTGGCGCGTTATGAGGTGGGGAAAAGCACGTAGGGAGTCTGATTAGCGTTTAACGGCTTTCCGGACGAAGAGAAAAATCACGAGCCAGACCAAGAGAAACAGAACGAAGAGTATCTTGGCGATTCCGGCCGCAGCACCGGCAACTCCGGTGAACCCGAGCGCGCCCGCAACGAGCGCAATGACTAAGAAAATCAGTGACCAATGGAGCATGATGATGAATCCTCAGGCCCGAGTTAAGCAAGTTGTCCACCAAATTTAACGAGGGGTGCTACCCCACTTCCCGCCGCGTTCCTCCGGCCACGGAGCTCTTCCCCAGGCAGTGATCGCAGTTCCCACACTCAGGCCCCGTTTCTTCACCGAAATAGCGAAGAATGTAAGCGCGGCGGCAGGTGGTAGCTTCAGCAAATCCCACCATATCCTGCATGCGTTTCAACTCCGCCTCATGCCTGCGTTGATTGTCTTCCCCCGCCCGGTGCGCAGCTTCCAGCGCATCCACGGCGTTCTCGGCCGCGGTAACTCCACCCTCCGAGTCCGACGAAATGGCCCCGGCATCTTCCAGCCTCTGCAAAGCCTTTGCGACTTTCGCTTTCGATAGCTTCGTTTCTTCGGCGATCTGCTTCGGGGTGATGGCGGAATCTTTCTCCTGGACCGCCCTCGCCACGCGCTCCAGCTTATCCTCATCCACCTTGCCGCCTCCCGCGAAGAACTTGTGGATGTTCATATCCTCCGCCCGGTAGAACAGAATCGCTTCCGCCGGCTCTCCATCGCGGCCCGCTCGGCCGATCTCCTGATAGTAGGCATCGAGCGAGTGTGGGATGTCGAAGTGGTAGACGAAACGGATATCCGGCTTGTCGATTCCCATGCCGAAGGCCGAAGTCGCCACGATTACCGGAATCTCGCCAGCCATGAACTGGTCCTGCACATGGTTCCGCTCTTTTGCCGACATGCCCGCGTGATAATGCATGGCGCGAATATCCTTTTCCGCAATCTCCTGAGCGAGTTCTTCCGCGCGAGCGCGGCTGGAAACGTAGACGATTCCGGACCCCTCCGCCCACCCGATGCGGCGCAGCAAATCTTCGTGCTTTTCGGCCTTGGTCTGAAAGGTTTCGACGCGCAGGCGAATGTTCGGGCGATCGAAGCCTTTCACGATGACGGCGGGCTCCTTCATGCCGAGCCGAGAGGCGATTTCTTCGCGCACCGGTTCCGATGCAGTGGCAGTGAGAGCCAGAACTCTTGGATGGCCCAGCGATTCTATGGCCGCGCCTAGCTTCAGAAAGTCCGGACGGAAATCATGTCCCCATTCGCTGATGCAATGCGCTTCGTCGACAACGAAGAGCGAGGGCTTCGCGTCCTGAACGCGCGCCAGCACCTCGGCCTTTGCCAGCTGCTCCGGTGTGAGAAAGATGAACTCCAACTCGCCGGCTTCAAGATTACCCAGGAACTGCTCCTTATCCGCCGCCCTGGTCTGCGAATTCACCACTGCCGCACCACCGGCATCGTGCTCCTGAAGCGTGTCCACCTGGTCCTTTTGCAACGCGATCAGGGGTGAGATTACGACGGTGGGCCCATCCAACATCACTGCCGGGATCTGATAGATGGCCGACTTGCCGGCGCCCGTGGGCAGGATCGCGATGGTGTCCCGGCCGGATAGAATCGAGTCGATTGCCTCTTTCTGGCCGGGCCGCAGAGAATCGTAACCGAACGTCTCGCGAGCAGTTACAGCTACCCGGTCTTTTCGGAGCGCGTTAGTCTTCACGTTTCTCTCGATGCAGCGCTTGTGCCAAGGTGAGAAAAGATGCGCCTTGAAGAGTTCGATTACGAACTGCCGGAACACCTGATCGCCCAGGAGCCACCCGAAGAGCGCGATGGCGCGCGCATGCTCGTGATCGACCGCGCGCGCGGAACGTGGGAGGACCGCGTCTTCCTGGACTTTCCCGGCTATGTGGGCGCGGGCGATTGCGTGGTGCTCAACAACTCGCGCGTGATTCCGTCCCGGTTATTTGGGAACCGGCCGGGCAAGGACGCGCGGATTCAAGTCTTCCTGCTGGAGCCGCTGACCGAAGCAGCGACTGAATGGACGGCACTGGTGCGGCCCGGACGCAAGGCACTGGTGGGAGACCGTATTCTTTTTGGGGAAGGATTGGAAGCGGAAATCACGGCGCATGGTGAGCACGGGGAACGGACTGTGCGTCTTTCCGGAGCGGACGACATTTACGGAACGCTGGAGCGAATTGGCCACATGCCGTTGCCGCCTTACATTCATCGGGAGGATACGGCGCGAGACCGCGACCGGTATCAAACGGTGTTCGGCAGCAATCGCGGTTCGGTGGCCGCACCTACCGCTGGATTGCATTTTGCGAAACGAACTCTGGAGGCTGTGTGCGAACGGGGTGCTGATATCGCGCAGGTCACGCTGCATGTCGGTCTGGGTACGTTTCAGCCGATTGTGACGGCCGATCTGGAACATCATCAGCTTCACCATGAGCGCTACCGGATTGGCGAGGAAGACTGGACGAAGATCGGGAAAGCACAGCGTGTGGTGGCGGTGGGGACCACCAGCGTAAGGACAATTGAAAGCGCGGCGCTGACTGGAAGCCTAACCGGGAATACCGATCTGTTTATCCGGCGGCGCGACCAGTTCCAGGTAACCGGCGCGATGCTCACGAATTTTCACTTGCCGAGGACGAGTCTGCTGGTGTTGGTTTGCGCATTCGCGGGAAGGGAACTGATGTTGGAGGCATACCGGCATGCCGTGCGCGAAGGCTATCGTTTTTTTAGTTATGGCGACGCGATGCTCGTGCTTTAGCGGGAGATTGTCTTACATCCGCGGCGCGTAATATCCCTTGCGCGCGCGCACCACCAGATCCTTCCTGGTCTTCACCTTCAACACCACGGGATGAAACAAGCCGTCCGTCACCAGCGGTTCCGGCCGGTAGAACACGTTGTACTGGTGGCGCAACTCATTCGCGATATTTTCAAACGATTGGGATAGATCCTGAACCTTGAACGGGAAGAACGCCTGCCCTCCGGTTTCCGTCGCCAGGTAGCGGAGCACCTTATCGCCATCGTTATCGATGCGTGAGATATTTGTCGAAATCGCGTACACCACGACGTCGGCCTTCTGGGCCATCTCAAGCGCCTGATCGCGCGTTACGCGGCTCTGGTTGTCGTCGCCGTCGCTCAGAATTACAATGGCGCGCCGGAATTTGTCCTTGGGCTGATCGAGCGCCAGCTTATCGCGGCAGGCATAGAAGATTGCATCGTAGAGCGCCGTTCCCCCGCCCGGACGCAGGTCCATGACGGACTTCGCCAGCTTTTCCGGGTTGTCGCTCAAATCGCTCACCAGCTCCGCCGCCGAATCGAAGCTGACAATCATGAGCTTGTCCTGCCGGGGCCGCACCACACTGTTGATAAACTCCACGGCGGCTTGTTGTTCGAATTTGAAGCGGTCGCGAATGCTGTTACTGGTGTCGACCAGAATGCCCAGACGCAGCGGCAAATCGCTTTCCGCAGTGAACTGGTTGATGGTTTGAACCTTCTTGCCCTCGGAGAGTTGAAAATCGTCTTTCGTCAGATCCGTGATGAAGCGGCCCTTCTTATCGGTCACCGTGAACAGCATGTTTACGCGAGTCACGTCCAGCACGATTCGATCGGACTCGGGCGCGGTGGATGGCTTTTGCGCAAGCAGGAGCGCGGTGGCAAGCAGGAGAGCGAACAGCGGCTTCATACCTAGGGATTGTATCGAAGCCGCGCTCGCTTCCCGCTGTTGCGTCTAATTGTCCAGATAGTAGAAGACGATGGACGACATCAGCACCGGCCCCGGCGGCGCGGCTTGATTCAACTGGCCATTGTGCCAGGTGAATTTGAAAGACGAATCGAAGACCATCGGGTCTTTGTTGAACAGGCGATACATGCCGGTAGCGTAGAAGCTGCCGGCAAACGGGCCGTTCTTCATTACGCCCCAACTATCCGTTGCGAACTGCAGCTGCGACCAGTAGTACTGGCCTCCGAAGAAATCTTCTGTACCGCCGGCATTCCCCACTTGCACGCCGTCAGCGGTCCAAGTCATATCGCCCTCCAGCCAGGTAGGCGGACCCCCGCTTTGCTTGAACACAAACAGGTGGATGCCCTCAATTTGGCCCCGACCCGTGGCGTTTACCAAATCGATGGGCGCGAATTGATTAACGCTGACGAAAGGAGTAGTAGCCATGTGGAACGTCTTGCGCCGGGAACCGGTCACGTTGGGGCCAGGCGCGCCCGAGTAGAAATAGACCTGGGAATAAACCTGCGTTCCCACCGTGGTACTGCCGTTGATGATGCTGACCGTCACCCCATTGCTATACGGAATCATGATGCGCCGGAAGGCACCCACCACTCCGTTCTGATACTCCGTAACCGCAAAATTGTCCGAGTAAGAAAACGGCTGCGTCGGGATTCCGTGGAGCAGGAAAAATGTGCCGATATCGGCGTGCTGGCAGGGCGCGGCTTCCCCGTTAGTGCAGATCTGGATGGTGGCATTGATAGTCGCGTTATTGCGATCATCGGGGCTGCCTCCCACGGCGACTAACGCCACCTGGATCATACTGATATTTCCCGCGCCGGTCTGGCTCAGCAACTGCGCCGTGCCCCCCGCGGGCAGGTTGATCTCCGAGCCCACCGGCTGCAACTCCTGAACCCGCAATTTGCGGCTTTCTTCGGCGATTAAAGTTGTGGGTTGATACTTGTCCAGAGCCGCGCTATAGGCAATCACCTGCCCATCAGTGGGTGCGATGGCAGCAAGAGTCTTTCCCGCCAAGTTGTTATTCGGACCCGCGGGACCGGCAGGACCAGCCGGACCCTGCGCGCCGTTGATCCCGGACGACCCGGGATCCCCCTGCGGACCCTGCGCGCCCGGCGAACCAGGCGACCCCGGAACACCAGGAGGACCGATGTTGCCCTGCGGCCCAGTAGGTCCTACGGGGCCCGAAACACCCTGCGGCCCCGCCGGCCCTTGAGGACCTTCCGGACCCGAGTTGACGGGCGCACTGGCGGGTTGCCACTGCAACAGCGAATTTAGAGTTAGTACCTGCCCAGCCGAACCGCCCGCTGGACTAATGGTCGCGGGGTCGACGCGATACGACCCGTTCAGAGCACCCACGGTGGCGGGCCGGGTCACGATAATGCTTGCCAGCGTAAGCGTCGGGCTGGAGTCCGGAACGTGCCAGAACTGCGTAAAAGTCTTCTGGTTATAAAGGTTGAATGTGGCCGTATAATTCACGCCAACCGGATTTGCGGGCAGGGTGACGTCCAGGATGCCGTTGTTGATTGCGACCGCGCGCTGGCCCGCTTTAATCGGAGTGTTATCTGTTCCCGTGAAAGCCGGCCAGGAAATCAGAACAGCGCCCGTGGAGAAGGTTCCATCCGCTGCCGGGGGAAGAGAATCATGTATGTGGGTGGGCCCGGCGAACACACGCGCCACCGCCGTGAGCAGCAGCGCTGCCCGGTAAGCTTTCCATTTCATAGAGTTAGGTGGTAATCCGATTGACTACAGCCGATTTGTACATCGGCCGGCGCGGCAGATGGCTGAATGCAACGGCTTCCTGGGCCTGGCATTTGGCGTAACAAGCGAAACCTCAATCGGTTAGACCTCGCCGGGATTTATTTGCGTTTGATGTGATCGATCCAGGCCGTCAGGTCGGCGGGAAGCGGTGAAACCACGGTGATTGGTTCACCTGTTGCCGGCAGCGCGAAGCGGATACTGTGGGCATGGAGGAAGTAGCGGCCCAACTCCGATTCCGGCGCTCCATAGAGCCGGTCGCCCACCACGGTGTGCCCAATGCTCGCCAGATGAACACGGATCTGGTGCGTTCTACCGGTCCCGATCACCACTTCGAGAAGCGTTTGATCCGCGAATCTCTCGAGGACGGTGTATTCGCTCCAAGCGGCTCGCCCACTCGAGAGCCGGGCCGTCATGCGTTCCCGCCGGACCGGATCGCGAGCAATCGGTTTCTCGATGCGGCCGTGTTCGGCCGAGGGCAAACCATTCACCAGGGCTACATAGATTTTTCTGACTTCTCGCGACGCGAATTGCTTCGCTAAAGCCCTGTGCGCCTGGTCATGCTTGGCAACCAGCAGCACACCGCTGGTGAAACGGTCCAGCCGGTGAACAATGCCCGGGCGCAGATCGCCGCCCAGGGTCGAAAGCGCCTGAAACCGGTGGAGCAGCGCATTCACCAGAGTTCCGGTGTGGTTTCCTGCGCCTGCGTGAACCACCATACCCGCGGGTTTATCGACCGCGATTAAATCGTTGTCCTCATACAAAATCGTTGAGGGGAATATCCTCGGCTTCCGCTTTCAAAGGCGTCTGGGGAGCGGGGTCAACTTGAATGGTTTCGCCGCCTTTCACCAGAAAAGACGGCTTTGTAGTCTGCCCATCCACCAGCACGCGGCCCGCGTGAATCCATTCCTGCACGCGCGCTCTGCTGTGCTCCGGCAGATGGCGGCAGACTACCGCATCCAGGCGCATCCGATGTTCCGATTGCGGAACCTGCCATTGCATCTCCCTGCAGTATGGCTCAGCGCTCCCGAGAGGACGGGTAAACTAAAACTATGCCGAATGAGACTTACGCGCTGTTCGATACCACGGAAGGTAAATTCAAAGCCAAGCTGTACACCGAACAGGCGCCCAAGACTGTGGAGAACTTCGTTTCCCTTGCCGATGGCACCAAGACGGGCAAGCCGTTCTATGACGGTCTGGTATTCCACCGGGTTATTCCCGATTTCATGATTCAGGGCGGATGCCCGGAAGGCTCCGGCCGCGGTGGTCCGGGCTATAAGTTCGCCGACGAGTTTCACCCTTCGCTCCGGCACTCGAAAAAGGGCCTGCTTTCCATGGCGAACTCCGGCCCGAACACCAATGGCAGCCAGTTCTTCGTGACCGTCGCCGAAACGCCGTGGCTGGATAACAAGCACGCCATTTTCGGGGAGGTAGTGGAAGGCTACGATGTCGTCGAGAAAATCTCGAAAGCTCCAAAAGATGCGAGCGATCGCCCGCGTAAAGAAGTGAAAATCAACTCTCTTAAGATCGAGAAAGCCTGATTCCTGACGTCACCGATCCCGGTCTGGCTCTGTTTGGGGGAACGTTCGACCCCATTCACAACGCCCATCTGGCTATAGCCCGGGCCGCGGCGGAGCGTTGCCGTTTGCGGCGGATTCTCTTTGTCCCGTCGGGTAATCCGCCGCATCGCCCGGAAGGCGCTACCGCGTCCTACGAGGACCGCTACGCCATGGTTGCGCTCGCCTGCCAAGCCGACACGCGCTTTGAACCTTCGCGCCTGGAAGCCCACGAGCGCAAGAGCTATTCGATCGATACCATCGATCGGGTTCAGGCAACGGAAACCGGGCCGCTTTATTTCTTGATCGGAGCGGATGCCTTTGCAGAGATCCGAACCTGGTTCCGCTGGCAAGACGTCGTCGCCGCCGTAACCTTCATCGTGGTCTCGCGACCGGGCGCGAACTATTCGCACCCGGAAGGCGCGCGCGTGGTCCGGCTTGAGGAACTGGATCTCGCGGTATCGTCTTCGGAGATCCGGAAACAATTGGCATCTGGCGCGGCCTCCCCCGCGCTGCCTCCCGCGGTGCGGGCCTATATCGACACTCACCGCCTCTACCAGTCACCGAAGCGCGACTAATTTGTAAGTTACTCCCGATAAATTACTTAGCTGTCGGGAATGCCGGCTGGAAAACAAGGTTTCCGCGGTACCCGTGCATAGACTGAGGCCAGAAAGAAGTTTCTTCTGGAGGATTTTCCATGTTTACTGGCCGTCTCATGGCCATCTCGCTTGCAGCCACGGGTCTTCTGCTGGCCCAACCGTCCGTCACCACGATTCAAGACACCATCTATAAAGCCGACGGCTCCAACTTCAGCGGAACCGCAGTCATCAATTGGACAACGTTTCAGGCGGGCGACTCCTCAAACATCGGCAGGCAGTCTCTCAGCGTTCCGATTGTGAATGGCGCTCTGTACGTTCAGCTGGTGCCGAACACAAACGCCACGCCCGCCAATGTTTATACCGTTCATTACAACAGCGACGGGGTGGAACAGTTTACGGAAACGTGGTCCGTCCCCCCCAGCACCACGGCGTTGCGCGTGCGAGACGTTCGCGTGACCGCGGGCACTGGAACGGGCACAAGCACCTCGCCGGCTTCGATTGCGGAGACTCAGGTTAGCGGTCTTCCCGCGGACCTACTGCTGCGCCCCATCAAGGGCGCCGGTTTCAGCCCGGGCCGTTCAGCGGTGATCAATGCGGCGGGCGAGATTGAATCCGTTGCGGGAAACGCCAGTGATTGCGTCCGCGTGGATGGAAGCGCCTCCACCTGCTTCGATACCGCGGCGCTGGCTTCTTTTGTCGACGCGGAAGTTCCGCTCGGCGCTACCGACGGTTACAACACTTACTTCACGGTGCAAACCGTTCCCGTTCCTTCAACCAGCCTGCAGCTTTACCGCAACGGCGTTTATCAGACCGCGGGTGTGGATTATACGGTGAGCTCGAACAGCATTCGCTTCCTGACCGGAGCGGTTCCGCAGCCCGGAGATTCCCTGCTGGCTTCTTACCGCGTGGGCGGAACTCGTGGCACCGCAACACAGCAACTGAACACCGTGTACCCGCTGACCGGTGGCGGTTCCCTGCAGAACACCCTTTCAATCGGTCTTGCAGAAGCGGCATTCCTGCGCCGCGGCCACAAAGCCATGGTGTTCGGCGACGGCTTCGCGGGAAACAGCGCAACGTGGGCTGTTCCGTCGAACTGGTTCGCGCAGGCGGCTGTGCAATCGCGCTCCGCGATTCAATACCTGGGAAATGCGGGGGTTGCGGGCGACACCACGGCCAACATGCTGGCGCGGCTCAACACGGACGTTCTTGCGAAGAGCCCCGACAAAGTTTTTCTTGCCGCGGGTTCCGCCGACATTGCGGCCGGTACATCGCCTGCCACCGTGGCGGCCTCCATGGGCAGCATTGTCGCCTCTCTTAAGGCAGCCAACATCCTCCCGATTTTGTGCAGCATTCCGCCGGTTCCCGGCTTCATTTCCGCCTCGCTCAAATACAACCTGCAACTGCAGAAGCTGGCGAATCAGCAGGGCATTCCCTTCATCGATTTCTCCCCGGTGGTCACGGACCCTGCCACCGGCCTGATCTACGCAAATTACGGTACCGATATCGCGAACCTCACGCGGCCAGGCGAACCGATTGATGTCGAACTTGGTCACAACAGCCATGACCGGCATCTTCGACGCCGTGTATCCCTGGATTCCGGCATCCGACAAAGACGGCGTGAATCTGATTGTCGATTCGCTGTTCCAGAAGAATCCTTCCCAATGGGCTCAAAGCACTGTCTCGGGTTCTATCGCTCTCGGCCTCACCATCGCTCCCGATTACACCATCGCTGGAGGCGTGGCATCCATGGTGAAGTCGGACCGCGGAAGCGTGAACATTGTGAAGGGCGCGGCCATCACGACAGGCTTTCAACCGGGCGACCGTCTCGCGTTCGTCGGACGGATCAAAACATCAAGCGTGGAGTATAGCGGTTTGAATTACGATGTGGGGCTGCAGTTCAGTCCCGGCATCAACATGGCCTATCCGCTTTACCACTGGACCGCGGATATTCGCGACGGCCAATGGTATCTGGAAACCGTCATTCCTGCCGGGGTAACATCCATCACCCCGTTCTTTCAACTCAACCAAGGCGCCGGAACGGTGGCTATCGGTCAGGTGGGCCTGCTGAACCTAACGGCTCTGGGTCTTTAATCGATGAAAAAACTACTACAAGGAATCGTTTCCAAAAACATCAGAGTCTCGGCATTCTTCAAGGAGGATTCCGACGGCAAATTCACGGCGGATTGTCCGGAAATTCCGGGTTGCACTGTCACGGGCCGCACCGAAAGAGAGGCGAAGCAGAAGATCAAAGCCGCCGTAGAAGCGTGCCTCAAAAAACTGCTGGCCGACGGGCGCCGGCGGATTCGAAACAGGCGCATTCGCACCGCGGGCCGCTCCTAATACTTACTAACAGACTCACTTCAAGTACTTGTCCAGGTCCGGGGAGAGCACCTTCTGTATCTCCGGATCGGACATGTTTTCCCGCGTTACCACCCGCGGCGGCAAGTTCTGAATCTTCACCGGAACGCCGCCGCGCAACTTCTCCACCACCGCTTTCACGGTATCGCGACCCATGCGGAACGGATCCTGCACGATCAGCGAATCGATCAACCCGCTCTTCAGGTCCTCCAGTAAGCTGGGGCTGGAATCGAAGCCCACCAGCTTCACCGCGCTCTTACGCGTCTTGATTGCCCGGGCCGCGCCCACCGAACTCGATTCGTTCGACGCGAAGAACGCGTTCAAACCGGGGTAAGCCGTCAACATGTTCTCCGCTACAGCCATGGATTGCGCGAAATCGGCGTTGCCATACTTTTTGTCCCTGATCCGGATCCCCGGGGCATTCTTCGCAATGGCTTCTTCGAATCCGGCTTCGCGCGCCATGGTGGATGCCGCGCCGGTCTCCACCGCGACAATCGCGACCTCGCCCTTGCCGCCCAGAATCTTGATCATGCGTTGTGCCGCCAGTTCGCCCGCCTGATGATTATCCGTCGCCACCTGCGCCACAAAGTTCTCCGTATCCACCGGCGAATCAAACACCACCACGGGAATCCCTTGTTTCGTTGCGCGATCGATCACGCTGACCATCGCGTTCTTATCGATAGGCGCTACCGCGATGGCATCCACCTTCTGATTGATCATGGAATCGATAATCTGCAGCTGCCCATTGAAATCCGTCTCCGTGGCCGGCCCCTTCCAAAGAATCTCCATGTTCGCTTCGCGCGCCGCGGATATCGCTCCCGCATGCACCGATTGCCAGAACAAATGGGTCTGCCCCTTGGGAATCACGGCAATCTTCTTCCTGCTATCGCGATTGCAAGCCACGCAGGCAAGACATCCCGCCAGAATGACAAAGAGAGCATGATAACGTCGCACAGGGCATATGATATGCGATGCAGATGACCGCCGCGCGCGCTTTCGTTCTCCTCGTCTTCCTTTCAACCGCCTCCGCCGCGGCTGAGTTCGTTTCGCACGAAGTGGCAACTGGCCTTAAGGGTGGTTACCAGGTGGTGATTGCGGACCTGAATCGGGATGGCAAACCGGACCTGATTGCGCTCGCTCCTGGAACCAACGAACTGGTTTGGTTCGAGAATCCGGGTTGGCAGCGGCACGTGATTCTCTCCAACGTTCCGCGCATGATCAATTGTGCGGCTTGGGATACCGATGGCGATGGCATCCCCGAAATCGCGCTGGCCTACGAATTCTCTAACGACGCGAAGAAGAGCATTGGGATCGTCGCGATTCTCCGCCATCAGGGCGATCCGGCTCAGCCTTGGATCGCAACGGAGATCGATCGCCTCCCGACGTCACACCGATTGCGTTGGGCGGACCTCGATGGCTCTGGCCACAAAGTTCTGCTGAACGCTCCACTGACCAACGCCGCCGCATCCCATCCCGAAGACCGGCTGCCCGTGCCGCTGGTCTATTACGTCCCCGGCGAATGGAAGCGCCGCCAAATTCCGTCTTCAAACGAGGGCGTGCAACATGGCATCCGCGTGGTGCCTGGCGGCTTTCTTTCGGCATCCATGTCGGGCATTTCGCATTTCGAGCAACACAAGGGGGAGTGGAAACAGACGGTGCTCACGCCCGGTTCGCCGGAAGCTTGGCCGAAATCCGGATCGAGCGATGTGGCTGCCGGTCAAACGAAAGGCCGCAAGTTCCTGGCCGCCATCGAACCATGGCACGGGAACCAGGTAGTCGCATACCGTGAGCGCCGGGGCCGTTGGGAGCGGCAGGTAATCGATAGCTCCCTGTCGGACGGACACACGATCCTGGCGGTTGACTTCGATGGAGACGGAAATGACACGATCCTCGCGGGTGCTCGCGCAGGAGACCGGTCTCTTCATCTCTATTCCTGGCAAAACAAAGTTTGGACTGGTGCGTTGCTGGACCAAGGGAACATGGCTGCCGCCGCTTGCGAAGCCGCCGATCTGAATGGCGATGGCGCTCCTGACGTGGCCTGTATCTCTTCGATTAGTCAAAATCTGAAGTGGTATGAAAATCGAGGTGCGGCAAAACGAAAGGAGCGGCATCTCTGACACCCCTCTCAAGGACATCCGGCAATATTGCCTGGTCCGCCTTTCAATGTGGAGGAGCATTGAAGCGGCATAGGTCTTGGTTGCCTCGCCAGTAAAGTGAGCTTACGTACTTTCCTTGAAGAGAGTAAATGGATTTCTCACCTAGGATCCATAAAGGCGATGTAGAAAGTACTAGTACCCTCGATCCCGATTAGATACAAAGGTAATTAATAGTACTAATTACTTAATTAATATTTGGTACCGAATCATTGGCTAGAACGGCCGTAAGTCTTTCTTTTTCATAGTTCAGCTGCAAAGCTGAATAGAATGAAATACGGACATAAACTAATTGATTTGGGCGGCTTTATTACTGCCCACAAGTGCTTCGGCGAGTACTCTCTGTGGGTCTTCCCGCAAATGCGCTTTGTGGCGCCGGGTGGGATGCATCCGCCTTTAATGTAATTACTCTTGGACGTAGCAACTGGGTCGGGTTCACCCAACGCGGGCAATTTCAATCCGACTTCCGATATCGGAGGCCGCGTAGCGGTTTTCGGGAACTACACGGGCAATGGGTATCAAATCGGCTCGCAAGGCTACGACCCTAATCCCGACAATTTCAATCTGATTGTAAATGGGAGCATCATCACCAATCCCTTCACGGTCGGTAATGGCACCACGGCAGGCGCAGTTTTTGTCGCTGGCTCACATCCCGCTTTCAACGCGCCGACACCCACAGTTACCAACGCAGGTTCCGACTTTGATTTCGCAGCCGCGCGCACCGCCCTCTCCAACCTTTCCACTTCCACTCTCTCCTCTGGCGCTTCCAGCGCTACTCCCGTCTCGAACGGTACCAATTACGTTTTGAACGTTACCGGTTCCGGCGTACAGAAATTCAATGTCGATGCCTCTTTCTTCAAGAATCAAAACCTCGGTTTTGAAGTCGACACCGTTTCCGGTGCCACCGTCATCATCAATATCGTGAACGCCGGCACAAGCTTCACTAGCCAGAAAGGCACAGTGGTTAAAGTAGATGGAAACCTGATTGGGCAGACCACCAGTAGCGGGGATGCCGTGCTCTTCAATATCGCTTCCGCAACATCTGTCAATGTTGCCAACGGTAGTTTCACGGGAACGCTTCTGGCACCTTTCGCCAATTACACTTCCAACATGTCTTTTAACGGACAACTGATCGTGGCTTCTCTTTCGAACACCGGTGAAGTTCACGACATCTACTTCTCCGGCGGCCGGCTAATCCCCACGGCAACGCCAGAACCATCCACCTGGCTTTCCTTCGCTGCCGGTACAGTGCTGCTGGCCGGTTTCAAACGCCTCCGCTCACGCAAAGCGTAACTCTCCGGGGTCGCGTGGGCGCGCTTGGTCGTGAAATTGCCATTCAAGCGCCCATGCGATATCAGGTAACTTTCAAGAAGCGCTTCAACCACGAAGGTGAGGGCTCCGATTCCCCGCAGCTCCTCCTCAATCTCCCCGAGGGCGTCATTGAAGACGCGCAAGTTGTTGAACAAATCGAGCCGGATAGCATCCATTCCGAGGAGCGCATGGAGGAGGATGACGATTTCCTTCCCTTCGGCAGTGAAGTCTGGGAGTTTGTCGTTGGCGAAAACCGGGATGACGAGTTCAAATCCGCGCTGGAACAGAGCGGCGTCGTTCTGGAATATGACGTCATCGATGATGACGAAGACGAAATCGACCAGTCCGGAACCTCTCCTTCTTAGCCCCCTTATACTGGCACTATGCCGTTCAACTTGGTGGTGAACTATCGCCCGCGCGGCGATCAGGTCACCGCCATCGCGGAACTGACGCGCGGGATTCGCGATGGGGAGCAGCATCAGACGCTGCTGGGAGTTACCGGTTCGGGTAAGACTTTTACCATGGCCAAGATCATCGAGGCCATGGACCGGCCTGCTCTGGTTCTGGCTCACAACAAAACTTTGGCCGCGCAACTCTATGCCGAGTTCCGCTCCTTCTTTCCCGATAACGCCGTCGAGTACTTCGTCAGTTACTACGATTACTATCAGCCTGAAGCCTACATTCCTTCGAGCGACGTCTACATCGAGAAGGAAGCCACCATCAACGATGAGTTGGATAAGCTCAGGCTTGCGGCCACCCGGTCTCTCTTCGAACGGCGCGATTGCATCATCGTTGCGAGCGTAAGCTGCATCTACGGACTCGGTTCTCCCGAAGCCTACTACGGCATGCTGCTCATGCTGGAAAAGGGGCAGAAGATTGCGCGTAAGCAGATTACCGCGAAGCTGGTCGAAATTCTCTACGACCGCAGCGAATCCGATTTTCGCCGGGGCACCTTTCGCGTCCGGGGCGACACCATCGAAGTGTTCCCCACCTACGACGATTACGCTTACCGCATCGAATTGTGGGGAGATGAAGTAGAATCGCTCTCCCAGATCGATCCGCTGCTCGGCCAGGTTCGCCAGACTTATGTCCGCCTGCCGATCTATCCGAAAACTCACTATGTAATGTCGCAGGCCACCAAGGAAAAGGCGATGGAATCCATCCAGGTGGAACTGGCCGATTGGCGCCCGCAGCTTGAACATCAGGGCAAGCTGATCGAAGCGCAGCGGCTTTACCAGCGCACCATGTTCGATCTCGAAATGATGCGCGAGATCGGGTATTGCCATGGCGTCGAAAACTACTCCCGCCACTTCTCCGGCCGGTTGCCCGGCGAGGCGCCGCCCACGCTGCTTGATTACCTCCCCAGCGATTCCTTGCTCTTTATCGACGAAAGCCACCAGACCGTGCCGCAACTCCACGGCATGTATCACGGCGATCGCGCCCGCAAGGAGATGCTGGTGTCGCACGGCTTTCGCCTGCCGAGCGCGATGGATAACCGTCCGCTCACGTTCGAGGAATTCGAACACCGCGTCAACCAGATTGTTTACGTCTCCGCGACGCCCGGCCCCTATGAGCTCACCAAGTGCGCCGGTGTCGTGGTGGAACAGATCATTCGCCCCACGGGGTTGGTCGATCCCCCAATCGAGATTCGCCCCATCAAGGGCCAGGTGGATAACCTGCTCGGCGAAATCCGCCAAGCGGGTGGAGGCAGACCAGCGCGTTCTGGTAACCGTTCTCACCAAGCGCATGGCCGAAGACTTGGCCGAGTATTATTCCGAAGTCGGCGTCAAGTGCAACTATCTACACTCCGAAGTCAGTACCCTGGACCGCATCAAGATTCTTCGCGACCTGCGCCGGGGCGAGTTTGACGTCCTGATCGGCATCAACCTGTTGCGCGAAGGCCTGGATCTTCCGGAGGTCTCGCTTGTCGCCATTCTCGATGCGGATAAAGAAGGGTTCCTTCGTTCCGGCGGCTCGCTCATTCAGACGATCGGCCGCGCGGCGCGCCATTTAGAAGGCCGGGCGATTCTGTACGCTGACGTGATGACGGACAGCATGAAGCGCGCAATCAACGAAACAGATCGCCGCCGCACCGTTCAGTTGGAATACAATCGTCGGAATAACATTACGCCGCAATCCATCATCAAGCCGATTGATATGACTCTCATCGCCATTGCCGAAGGCGATTACATCACCGTTCCTGCTGAACCGGAACAAGACGACACCCGGATGAATCCCGCGGAACGCGAACAGTTCATCACGGAGCTGGAAGCCAAAATGCGCGAAGCCGCAAAAAAGTTCGAATTCGAAAAAGCAGCTCAGATCCGGGACAGGGTGAAGTTGCTGCGTACAAAAGATGTAGCGGGAATCGGCATCCCTGCCACGACGGCTTGAAGACGAATTGGGGGTTGGCCGCCGCCGGCCTCGTGAGCCGCAGCTTCGTGGCGCGCATCCCTAAGCTGGCGCGTCAACTGGGTCCGGTGAGTTCCACTTCGTACCGCTTGGCCTCCCGCATTTCGAACACGATCAAAGCGGGGACGCCGGTCCGTAGTTTTGCGGACTTGCAGAGCTGCGGTATTCTTCTGCTCAGTTTTCCAGGCCGGTCGTCTATCCCTTTGGCGAACCTGGACGCCTTCGATTGGAGGCGCAAAATCGTCCTCTGTTGCGACACCCTGGACGACCCCTGCTTCGTAGCCGAGCTGCGCCGGCGAGGCGCGGCCGTCGCGGATCTCTCTTCCATTCCCGGCCTGCCGGATCGCTACGCCGTGGTCGGCGACAACGCAGCGGTACGTTTCGCAAAAAGCCTGGTGCGTTCTCTTCATGGGCGTCCCCTCGAAGTGCCCCGTGAGCAGCTTGCGCTCTTCCAGGCGGCGCTCACTCTGTCAGGCAGCTTTTTCACGCCCTTGCTGGAAACCGCGATGGAGTGTCTTCGCCAATCCGGCGTAGAGGAGTCGGAGGCGGCTACGCTCGCCGAATCTCTGTTTCAGCACTCCTTGCGCAGCTTCAAGCACGCAGGCCGAAAGAGTTGGTCCGGAGCCATCGCGCTGGCCGATGACGAAGCGATCGCCGTTCAGGAGCAAGCGTTACAGGCGAAGAAGCCCCTGATGGGCGCCTATTTCCGGGATGCCGCGCGTCACAGCTTCGACCTGTATCAAACGTTTCCGGAATTAACGCGGTACAACAAAGAGCGCTGGGGCGAATTCCGCAAGCGCTATCAGCCTTTCTGAAACAACCGAATTCCCGCGATTCCTGCGGCGCCGGCCCTTACGCACGCCGCCGTGTTCGTTTCGCGAATTCCACCCAAAGCGAACAGCGGTAACCCGGAGGAATGCGCGGCCTGATGCAACACGCGCAAGCCTAAAGGCTCGCCTTGTTTGGACGGCGTTGCGAAGATGGGCCCCAAAACCGCGAAATCCGCTCCTTCGGTTTCCGCGCGCAGAACGTCCGCCACTGAATGGCAGGAGACGGCGAGCAGAAATCCGGGCGGCGCAAGCGGTCGCAAACGGGAGGGCGCAATGGAGTTTGAGGGCAAGTGTACGCCGTCTAAGCCTGCTGCCAGCGCAACATCCATTCTGCCGTTCACAAGGATGCGGGAATTCTTTCGATCGATTTGCGCGAGCTCGCCGCACACGGCCAGCAGCTCCCGCGCGCTAAGATCCTTCTCGCGAATCTGGATCAGATCTACCCCATCCGCGATCGCCTTCTGTATACTCGGCAGCAAAGGAGCTGTCCTGCGGTCCGTAATGCAATAGCGCATCGGGAGGAAACTCGGCGAACCATTGGGACTGCTTCTGAAATTCCGCTGAATCGACATCGGCCGTTACTCCATTTTCAAACTCCAGCCGGACGCGGCCCGCAAGTTCGGTGATAGTTCGCGGCCACACCGCCACGCGATTCGGACCGGCCGTGTTCCTGACTTTTACGCGTGGCGCCGGAATGGAGAGCGTCACGCGATCGCCCAGAAGGCGGCCGGGGAAATAGCTTGTCGTCATCTCCTGCCCCAGCAGGCGAATGCGGCTTGTATTGCGCGCGGGGTCCAGCGCCAAGACTTCCGCCTGCAACAAATTCTCGATTCCAAGCAGCCGCGCGATCTCCGGAGTCTTAGGGCGGTCGTAAACCGCGCGGGGCGTGCCGGTTTGCAGGATTCTTCCGCCTTCCAGCACGATCAGCCAGTCGCCCAGCGCGAAGCACTCTTCCAGATCGTGCGTCACCAGCACGATGGGAATTCTGTACTCCGCGCGAACTTGCCGCGCCAGCGAGTACAGTTCGTTTCGCAGCACGGAATCGAGACCCCGCGCAGGTTCATCGAGCAGCAGCATGTGTGGCTCCGCGATCAAAGCCCGTGCAATGGAACAGCGCTGCTGTTGGCCGCCGGAGAGTTCGTTTGGAAATTTCTGAGCAAAGGGCGTAAGCCGAAATTGCTCCAGCATTTCGCTCACGCGGCGGTGGCGCTCCAGGCGGGGATGACGTTCCGCCCCAAACGCCAGGTTGTCCCAAAGCGTCATATGGGGAAACAGGGCGTGGTCTTGGAACACATAGCCGCAGTTACGTTGGCGCGGAGGTAAATTGAACTCGGCATCACCATCGAACAGGATTTGGTCGTTCAGAAGAATGCGGCCGCTATCGGGCTTCAAAAACCCGGCCAGACATTCCAGCGTCACGGTCTTGCCTGCACCACTTGGCCCGAACAGCACAGTCACTCCGGGCTGGGCCTCGAAATCCACATCGAGCGTGAACGCGGCAAACTGCTTGGCGACCCGTGCCTGAATCATCGGCGCTCCAGTTTATTGGCCGCGTAGACCGTGAGAATCGTAATGGCCGAAATCACCAGGACCAACGTTTTAGCAACGCCCGTATGGCCGCCTTCCACGGCGTCATAGATCGCGACGGAAATGGTTTGTGTCTGTTTCGGAATATCACCGGCGATCATGAGCGTCGTGCCGAAATCACCAAGAGACCGCGCGAAAGCCAGAACCGTTGCGGCCAGAATGGAACGCCGCGCCAACGGCAGCGTCACGCGCCAAAACACGCGCCATTCCGATGCTCCCAGCGTTCGTGCCGCGCGTTCATACGCGGGCGTAACGGATTCGAGCGCGGCTCGCGAAGACTTGACCAGCAGAGGAATCGCATGGACCGTGGAAGCCACCACCGCGGCCTCCCACGTAAAAACCAGAGGGCCGCCGAACACTGACGCGTAGAGGTGCCCGATCGGCCCCTGATTGCCCAACAGGACCAAAAGGTAATAGCCCAGCACCGTCGGCGGCAGTACCAGCGGTAGCGTCACAATTGCGTCCAGCAGTTCCCGGCCGCGAAAGGCACGGTTCGCCAGCAAGTAAGCGAGTGCCAGTCCGAGCCCAAGCGAAATAGCGGTGGCCAATAAAGCCACACGCAGGCTGAGGGTAAGCGGTGACCAATCGATCGGCACAATTTACCATATCGTTATGTTGCACTTCGAGCTTGGAGACATCACAAAGATTCCGGTGGATGCTATCGTCAACGCCGCCAATTCCGCGCTGCAAGGGGGAGGCGGCGTGGATGGTGCAATCCATCGCGCGGGCGGCCCCAGCCTGATGGCGGAGCTTCGCAAAATTGGCCGCTGCCCCACAGGAAGCGCGGTGGTCACCGGAGCGGGACGTCTGCCCGCGAAGTACGTATTTCACGCGGTCGGGCCCGTCTACCGGGACGGGCGGCATGGCGAACCCGAACTGCTGAGAAGCTGCTATCGGACCTGCTTCGAGCTGGCGGAAAAACACGATGTGAAGCGCATCAGCTTCCCCGCTATCAGCACGGGCGTCTATGGCTATCCCATTGCGGAAGCAGCGGAAATCGCGGTTGATGAAGCGAAGAACTGGCCACAACTGGATATCCTTTACGTCCTCTTCAGCGAAGAAGCGTATCGCATCTTCAGCCGAGCAGGTGCCCCATCCGGTCGCGTTTCGTCTCCAGGTATGCCTGCCGGCTCTTGACAGGCATGACGATGGAAGGCACACGCTCCACCACGCGCACGCCCGCCTCTTCCATGGCGCGGACCTTATCCGGATTGTTCGACATGAACCGGATCTCCTTCACGCCGAAGTCCTGCATGATCAACCCGGGAAGGATGTAGCTCCGCAGGTCCGATTCGAACCCCAACTGCTCGTTCGCCTCAATGGTGTCGAGCCCCTGGTCCTGAAGCTCATACGCGCGCAGCTTGTTCATCAGGCCGATCCCGCGGCCTTCCTGCGCCTCATAAATCAGTAGTCCGCGGCCTTCCTGCGCAATCGTTTGTAGCGCCAACTCCAGCTGCGCGCGGCAATCGCAGCGCAAGCTGTGGAATACATCGCCCGTCAGGCATTGCGAATGAATTCGCACCAGCGGCGGCGATTCCAGCAGGTCTCCCATCTTCAGCGCCACAGCCTCTTCCACCTTCCCTCCGGCATGGCGCTCGAAGCCGAAAATCCGGAAATGGCCCCAAGCCGTGGGGAAGTCCGCCTCAGCGATTCGTTTGAACATTAATAATGAATGACTTAGCTACATTATAATGGCTGCTGGTGGAACGGTTCTTTATCACGCTGCTCGTGAAATTGGGCGTCGTGGCTTCCATCGCCGCTTTCGTCATCCGTTACCAGCCTCTGCGCCGCATGCTGATGCGCGAATCGCGCACGCTTGAGGAGCGCCTGCGTCTCTCTTTCTGGTTCTCGGCGATCTTCGCTTCAGGAGTTGCCACGCGGGTCCTGGTGCGCTCTTATGAAGCCGTGGATTTCGGCCTTGAAGGCAGCATGCTCGCCGGTGTGGTGGGCGGGTACGTTACCGGTATGATCTCCGGCATTCTTATTTCCGTCCCCGCCATGCTGAAGCACGAATATCTAAGCCTGCCGCTCTTCGCGGCGATTGGCATCCTGGGCGGCCTGGTGCGGGATCTTGCCTCCGACAAAGAAGACATCTGGCGCTTCTCCCCCATCTTCGATCTGAACCTGATCCGCGCCCTCACGAAGGGCAAGAACTACCGTCGCGCGCTGGTCCATATCGTGTTCGTGGCGGCGATTCTGGTCGCCGAATTCCTGCGCCAGACGCTCGGCGACATCTTCCCCGGCCGCATCTTCTCCGTCGACGATAGCTGGCGCGATCCTAGTTTCTACCAGTCGCTCGCCGTCTATGCGACGACGTTCTTTGCCGTTGCCCTGCCCTTGAAGGTCTGGAACAACACCCGCACGGAAGTCAAACTGGAGGAACAGGAACGCCTTTTGATGCAGGCCCGCCTGGAAGCACTCACCAGCCAGATCAATCCGCACTTTCTCTTCAACACGCTGAACTCCGTTTCCGCGCTGATCCGCACGGACCCGCAGGAAGCCCGCGTGGTGGTCCTGAAGCTGTCCCGCATCCTGCGCCGGCGCTTGCGGCAGAATGACGCCTTCGCCTCGCTCCGCGATGAGCTTCAGTTCATCAACGATTATCTTTCCATCGAAATGACACGTTTCGGAGAGAAACTTCGCTTCCGCGAGCGCATCGACCCCGAAACATTGGATATGCTTATCCCGAGCATGCTGCTGCAACCCTTGGTTGAGAACTCCATTAAGCACGGCTTGGCAAGCAAAGTGGAGGGCGGAGTGATCACCATTGAAACGCATCGACTGGAGAACGGATTACAGTTGGTAGTGCAGGATGATGGCGTAGGGATTCCGGAGGAACGTTTGGCGACTCTGCTTTCGGGGGGTATCGGCGTGAGCAATGTCACGGAACGCTTAAAGGTGCTGTTCGGTTCGGAGTACAAGATGCGAATAGAAAGCCAAGCTGGCCAAGGTACGCGTATCTCGATTGAAGTTCCCGAGTTTCAGCCCTCCTTCGCGGCCGCCTCCTGACATGGCTGAATTGGAACTGCTTCAACGGGCGCAACTTCCCGCTTCACTACCGAGACAGACGCGCAAAGTCTACGACGCGCTCTCAGAGCTGTACCCGCTTTCGACCATGCTGTTCCACTCCTCCGCGCATCGCCGCGCGCTTGAGCTTTCCGGACTGGAAGAGGGGATGCGGGTTCTTGAGGTTGCTACCGGGTCGGGCGAGATGTTTCGCAGATTGGTCCGTTCCAACCGAACCGGCCAGACTGTTGGTGTTGACCTCTCCCCTAAAATGGCCGCGCGTACGCAGCGGGTGGCGCGCCGCCAGTTCCCCGATAGCAACGCCGATTGCCAGGCTGTGGACGCGCGAGCCATGCCTTTCCGCGATGAATCCTTCGATGCCGTGGTCTGCTGTTACCTTCTGGAGTTATTGCCCTGCGAAGACATTGAATCCACAGTCAGCGAATTCCACAGAGTGCTTCGGCCCGGCGGCCGCCTGACGTTGATTCTCATTGGCCAGAATGCGGATTTCTTCAACTCTGTATATCAGGTCTGCACCAGGGTGGCGCCGGCATTCTGGGGCCGCCAGGTAGAAGAGCGTTTACCCGCGATTATTGAATCTCGGCAGTTTCGTATTCTTCGAGACGAAAAGGTCCGCCAGATCTTCTATCCTTCCCGGGTCCTGGTCGCGGCCCGATAGCCCGGCCCCGGGAAAGTGTACTAAAGTTAGTTGTAGTCCTCTTTTCGCAGACCCTCTCTTCCCATGCCTTCGTACTCGGTTGTTCTCCGTCGAATTATTCAAGTACTAAGCGTATTGGTGGTTCTGATCATTGTCGCGTATGGAGCGGTCTACGTCTCGTTTTCGCGGCTGGTTGACCGCAAGCTGGAACAGGGGCCGTACTCCGGTTCCGTCGCACTCTATTCGAAACCAACCATTCTGGAATCGGGAGACGTGGCGACGGGGGAATCCGTAGCGCTGCAGCTTCGCCAAAGTGGTTACGGAACGGAAAAGGGCAATCTGATGGGCTCCTATGCCCAGAGTCCCGATGCTGTGGAAATCTATCCGGGGCCGCGCTCCTACTTCCGCGCCGATCCCGCGAAAATTCTGTTCCACGATGGCCGCATCACCTCGGTCTTGTCTCTTAAGGACAACAGGCAGATTGGTTCGTACGCTCTGGAGCCCCAGGCGATCGCCTCGATGAACGGCGGCAATAGCGGCAAGCGGCGATTGGCGCAGTTTCGTGACATCCCAAAGGTCCTGGTGAATGCTCTTCTTGCGATTGAAGATAAGCACTTCTTCGAGCATGCCGGCTTCGATCCATTCCGCATCCTCAAGTCTGCTTATATCGACTTAAAGTCGGGACGCAAGGAGCAGGGCGGATCGACTCTTTCGATGCAGCTTGCCCGCAATCTCTATCTCGATTCCGCGAAGAGCTGGCGCCGGAAAGCTTCTGAGCTGGCCATCACTCTGGTTCTGGAGCAAAAGCTATCGAAGCAGCAGATTTTTGAACTTTACGCGAATCAGGTTTATCTGGGCCGCCATTACGGCTTCACGATTCAAGGGTTCGGCGAGGCGGCACACGTATTTCTTCCGGAAGAATCTTTCGGAGTTGACTCTGCCAGAGGCCGCGCTGCTTGCCGGCTTGGTACAGCGGCCCAGTTATTTCGATCCGGTCAACCATCTGGACCGCGCCACGGAAAGGCGGAATCTGGTGCTGGCCCAGATGTTACAAAATGGAGCGATCACGGCGGACCAGGAAAGGGCAGCTGCCGAGACCCCTGTCCATTTGGCCCCCGCGACCGTGGATGGAAGCGGTTCTCCCTACTTCCTCGCTCTTGTGAACAGAGAGTTGCAGGCGCATTTGGCCGGGTCTCGCGACTCCGTTGAGCGTGTCTATACTACGCTCGATCCGGAGTTGCAGAAAGCTGCCGTAGATTCCATCGCTTTGGGAATGACGGAAGTAGACAAGCTGGTAGCCCGCAAGAAGACAGGCGGCGTGCGTCCTGAAGCGGCGCTGATTGCCATGGACCCGCATACCGGCGAAGTGTTGGCCGCCGTAGGAGGCCGCAACTTTGGTGCCAGCCAGGTTCACCACATCGTCGCGATGCGGCAGCCTGGCTCCGTGTTCAAACCTTTCGTTTACGCTGCCGCACTCGCACCGGGCGCGGATGGCGTTTCGCGTTTCACGCCCGCCTCTACCGTAGTGGATGAACCGTTTACCTTCCACTTCGACAACGTGATTTATCAGCCTGGGAATTTCGGCGGACATTTTCATGGGCGCGTAACTTTTCGGAACGCTCTGGCAAAATCGATGAACATTGCCGCGGTTCGCGTGGCGGAACAGGTTGGTTTCGGCAAAGTAGTGGCCCTGGCCAAAGCGGCGGGGATCAACAATAGCATCCAAGCCACTCCCGCAGTGGCGCTGGGAGCTTATGAAGCCACGCCGCTCGAAATGGCCGGCGCCTACACCATCTTTGCCAATCAGGGTGAATACATTCAGCCGACTTTCGTCAGCCAGGCATTCGCGAATCAAGGAAAGGTGATCTATTCCGCGCAGCCCGCGCATCGCCGCGTGCTGGACACCGGCACGGCCTGGATCATGCAGGACATGCTGGAGGAAGTGCTCCGGAGCGGGACAGCGGCAAGCGTGAAGCGGCGCGGGTTGCTGGTGGAGGCGGCGGGCAAGACCGGAACATCCCGCGACGGCTGGTTCGCGGGCTTTACTGAGGACCTGATCTGCGTTGTGTGGGTGGGGTACGATGACAACCGCGATCTTGACCTGGAAGGCGCCAAATCCGCGCTTCCTATTTGGACTGAGTTCATGAAACGCGCCGTTCAGTCCCGGCATTCCGCGCAGCATTTACCGGGTCCGCCGAAATCCGTGGTGCAGGTCACAATCGATCCTTATACGGGTTTGGTGGCCGGCCCTGATTGCACGGCACGGAAGAGCGAATACTTCCTCCGAGGTTCTGCACCCACGCGCATCTGTTCGCACGTCCAATTGGAAGACCCCGAAGCGCCTGCGGGCCTTCCTGTCTCGTCGGATCTGGCTGCGAAGCAGGTGGAAGTAAATCACTGATGCGTGCGGCTGGCGTTTTATTCGTTCTGGCTGTAAGCGCCCAGGCGCAGAATTCGAAACCCTCACCCATCGGATATTCCCGAGCTGAGGCTGCAGCCAGAGCTGCGGCGCGTCCCGCGAATGACACTGAGGTTTCGCCCGCACCGAAGAAAGACGTAGCTCTTCAGAAATTGAGCGACGATACGGGTCCTGCTTGCTTTTACCGGCAGAAGAACCTCACGCCCTAATGACGCGGCCTCTGACCCGCAGCAAGCTCCGCTCAACGCTTCGCATCCCACCTTGCCCCTGGGAACCCGCGTGAAGGTAACCAATCTCAGCAACAAGAAATCAGTGATCGTCTCGATTTCAGAACGTAGCAATCCCAGCGATTACGTGATTTGCGTCAACTATCCGGCGGCGGAGAAGCTGGGTTTCCTTCGCTTGGGTGTTGCGCAGGTTCACGTGGAAAAGTTCGAGTAGACTAAGGGAATGACCGACACCGCTAAGAAATGCGCCCACCCCGCCTGCTCCTGCATTCCGGAGAAGGGCGAAAAGTATTGCAGCTCCTACTGTAAAGACGCCGGTAGCGACGATGTGGAAATCTCCTGCGATTGCGGCCACCCAGGCTGCGGTTTGAGCTAGGCCGAAGCGAACTCTTCAAAGCTTTGCGGGGCTTCGTAGTAGATGATCCGCTGGCAGCTTTCGCAGGTCATGATCTTCTGCCCCTGCTTCAGTTCCTGCATGAATTGCGGGCGTAAGGCAACGCGGCATTTCGAGCAGCGTCCGTCCACGGCTTCCACGATCGCGATTCCCGCGCGTCCCTTACGAATGCGTTCATAGAGCGTGAGCACCGCGGCGGGAATGCTGGCCGCCAACGTCTTACGCTCTTCCATCAACTGAGCGACGGCTGCTTTATCTTTCGCCGTTTGCTCTCTTGCCGAAGTTTTCTCCGCTTCCACTTGCTTCTTCTCTTCCTTCAGCGAAGTTTCGGCGGCCTTCACGTTCTTATCGAGCGGCTCAGAGGCAGTCATCAACTCCAGAATGCGATCTTCACACTTCCGGATTTCGCCTTCGCAAAATCCAATCTCGTTCTGAAACGCTTTGTACTGCTCATTGGTTTTAGCCGTAAGCATCTGATCTTTCAACTTTGAGATCTTCTGCTCGTTCACTTGGATATCGCCTTCAGCCTTCTTGCGGGTGAGTTGGTTGGCCGTCAATGCGGCCTGATCTGCCTTCAGCTTCTGTTCGCCGCCGAAAAGCTTCTTCTCGATTTCCGCAATGTGTTTCGGGAGCGTCGCGATTTCACGCGTCAACTCCATCACGCGATTGTCCAATTCTTGCAGTCGTACCACTACCTGAAGATCTTGAACCATGTAATTTCAATTTATCATCGAAGGCGGAAGCGGCGCAGCAAGGGACCGGCGATGGCGTTCTGTGCGGTCTCCAGTTCCTGCACGCCCAAGACCCGGCAGGCTGCGTAAAAAGCGGCGGAGCCCAGCGTCATGGAGATCGCCAGGTCCATTAGCAGCGCGAAGAAGCGGGCCCCCGCAATGGCGCGAATCCAGTAATCCGAGGCGTAACAGACCGCGGCCAGCAGAGCCGAAGCGGCAGCGATCTTTACGAAGCTTCGCAGGAGCGCTGCGCCCTCCACGCCGCCGATGCGCTTGCGGATCAGCATCAGCAAAACCGCGAAATTAAACAAGGCAACAGCCGATGTCGAAAGGGCCAGCCCGCGATGGCCCAAGTGGAATTGCTTTGTCAGGGTGAAGGCCACCGCGGCATTGATGAGGATCGACGCCATGCTGACCACCATGGGCGTGCGGGCGTCGTTCAGGGCGTAGAACGCAGGTGCCAGGATCTTCACGGCGGCGTAGCCCGTCAATCCCACCGCATAACAGGAGAGCGCGATGGCGGTCTGGTGGGTGGCAAACGCGGTAAAGGCGCGGTGCTGATAGATGACCGCGATCATGCTTTCACCCAAAACCGCGAGGCCCACCGCCGAAGGTATGGTCAGCAGCATGACCAGCGCCAGCGCGTGCGACAAGGTATCGCGGAAGCCAGGCATGTCCTCCGCGGCCGCACTTCGGGAAATGGCCGGCAGCGATGCGGAAGCAATCGCGACACCGAACAAACCCAGCGGCAATTGCATGAACCGGAAGGCGTAACTCAACCAGCTCACCGGGCCGTTGATGACGTGTCCGGTGGCATCGGTGATGCCGGTCGCGAAGTTCGAGTTGACCAGAACGTTGATTTGCACCGAAGCATTCCCCAGGATCGCGGGTCCCATCAGTCGCAGCACATTTCGAAATCCCGGATGTGCCAACTGCACCGCCGGCCAATATCGAAAACCCGAGCGGATCAACGAAGGGACCTGAAACAGAAGCTGCATCAGGCCCCCGACCACCACCCCGTATGCCATGCCCTCAATGCGCGAGATCCCCACAGACGGCCCAATCCACTGCCCGAGTACCAATCCAAACCCAACCGAGCCTACGTTGAACCATACCGAAGAAAGCGCCGGCACGCCGAACTGCTTGCACGCATTCAGAACGCCCATTGCCTGCGCTGCCAGCGCCACCACCAGCAGAAACGGGAACATGATGCGCGTCAGCCGCACTGCCATTTCAAACTTGCCCGGAATCTTATGAAAGCTGGATGCAAACAGCTCCACCAACTGCGGGCTGAACACCATTCCCACTATAGTGAGGGTCCCAACGATGACCAGAATCCCCGTCGCCACCAGGTTGTACAGCTCGCGAGCTTCGTCCTTGCCCTTGGTTGTCAGGTACTTGGTGAACGTCGGAACGAAGGCGGAGGAAAGCGCGCCTTCCGCGAACAAATCGCGCGTCAGATTCGGAATTCGGAACGCGATGTTGAAGGCATCCATCGCTGCGCCTGCTCCAAACAAAGCGCTCATCACACTCTCCCGCACCAACCCGCTGATGCGGCTCAGAAAAATAGCGGCGGAGGCGACTCCGGCCGATCGCGCCAGCCCGGCGCTCTGTTTCTCTTCCACCGCCACGGTCACTCGACCCTGCGGAGTTCCACTTCTGGATACAGCTTCCGCGCATTCTCAAGCGAAGCGAAACGCATGCCCGGCAGCGCCGCGGACGCTGTCCCCGCAGCTACGCCCCACCGGAGCGCGTCGTGATAATCGTCCTTGTTTTCCATCGACCAAAGGAACGCCGCCACCAGAGCATCGCCCGCGCCAATGGGGCTCACGGTCTGGATATGCGGAGGAATCACCTCGGTAATCTCACCACCGAACGACGCCACCACACCCTTGCTGCCGAGCGAAAGAATGACGCGTTCCGCGCCTAACCGGGCGATCTGTTCGGCAGCGCTCAGGTACTGGTTCCGCGTGAGCAACGCCGTATTGAGAAGCCGCTCCGCTTCCGCCTGATTCGGCTTCACCACCGTGGGGCGCGCTTCCAAGCCCAGCCGCAACGCCTCGCCATCGGTATCGAGCAGCGTCTTCACCCGCTTCTTGTGCGCGAACGCGATCAAGCCGGCGTAGAAGTCGTCCGGGACACCGGGGGGAAGGCTGCCGCACAACATCAGCCAGTTCACGCCCTCCAGGCGTGCCCGCACGGCTCTCTCCAGCTTTGCGACTTCGGATTTATCCAGTGTCGGTCCTGGCTCATTCAGCTTGATGGTCAGGCCATGCCGGTCCATCAAAGTCAGGTTTGTCCGAACGCGATTCCGAATCCGCACGACAACCACGGGAAAGCCGCAATCCCGCAGGAACTCCTCGAAACGAACTCCTGATGCGCCGCCCGCCGGCAGAATTGCGATCGTCTGGCCGCCGAACGAATGAATGACGCTGGCTGAGTTTATGCCGCGCCCCCCTGGTGTGTCTTTGCTCGAAAGAATGTAAGCGCGGTCTTCGAAAGCCAGACGGTCTACATTGATGGTGCGGTCAATCGCAGGGTTGACCGTCAGAGTCACAATCACAAGCTCCCATGTTGGCACATACGCCGGCTCATCCTGTTAACCTGTCATATGCGTACCCACTCTGACGGCAAAGCTTACGGAGCGCTGGTCTGCGTGTGCATCTTCTGGGGCACCACTTATCTGGGCATCCGGATGGCACTGGAAAGTTTTCCGCCGGCCATCCTGGTCGTGGCGCGGTTCATTCTATCTGGCGTGGTTCTGGCTGCCTATATGGCGGCGCGCGGGCATAAGATGCCCAAGGGCAAAGAACTGCGTAACACCCTGCTGCTGGGGTTTCTGATTTTGGGCGTCGGCAACGGCAGCCTCTCCTGGACGGAGCAACTTATCCCCAGCGGCATGGCCAGTCTGTTTGTCACGCTTTCTCCGTTTTGGATGGTGGGTCTGGAATCTCTTATGCCCGGGGGCGCCAAGCTTCATCTGCCTTCCATCATCGGCATGGTGATCGGCTTTGCCGGCACCGCGCTGCTGGTGGTTCCTGATTTGCGAGCCGCGGGTTCCAGCCACAACCTCCTGATTGGCTTCGTGATCTGCCAGTTCGGAGTCTTCGCCTGGTGCTTTGGGTCCATCCTGCAGAAGCATCAACGGTTCCAGGCGCATCCGGTCCTGACGGGGGCTCTGCAACAACTGGCGGCGGGCTTTGGATTCATACCGCTCGCCGTCGCTTTGCCGCAGCATCATGTCATCTGGAATGCGCGGGGAATCGGGGCCGTCATTTATCTTGCGATTTTCGGCTCAATTGTCGGTTATAGCGCCTATATTTATGCGCTTGGCAAACTGCCGGTCGCGATGTTTTCGGTCTACCCTTATGTGAACGCAGTGGTCGCCGTGGTGCTGGGGTGGCTGGTGTACCGCGAACCGCTTGGTTGGCGCGAATGGATCGCGATGTTCACAATCTTCGCGGGCGTGGCGATCGTGAAATCAAATTCCCATCGCGTCAGTCAACCCGCGCGCGCGGTCCCGGCTGACGTCTAACTCTTCTCCGTTTGAAAGTTTCACCTTCCACGTCCCGCTGAACCAGGGCACCAGTTCGCGCACATGCTCCATGTTGACCAGCGTTGCGCGGCTGATGCGGCGGAAGCCAGCTTCGCATAACAGCTGCTCCATCTCGGAAACGGTCTTCTCCACCAGGAACTTCTCCTTGGGTGTGTGCGCGAAAACCAGCTTGTCATCGATGGTGATGTGCAGAACTTCGGCGAGTCCAAGAAGAATGAATCGCTTTCCGCGGCGGGCGGCCAATTTGGTAGGCGGCGCGCCGCGTTCTTTGTCCATCAAGGCCAGCACGTCCCGCATGGAATCGCGATATTCCGAGCCGCCCGAATGCAGCATCGCGTGGATCCTCTGCACCGTTTGCTGAATGCGCTGAGGCTGCAGTGGCTTCAGAACGTAATCGAGCGCGTTCTGCTCGAAAGCCTTTACGGCGAACTCGTCGTAAGCCGTGGCGAAGATGACCAACGGCGTTCTGGTCATATTGCGGAGAACCTCGAACCCGTTCATGGCCGGCATCTCGATATCGAGAAACACGACATCGGGATTCAACTCCTCCACCATCTCCAGCGCTTCCGGCCCGTTTGCTGCCTCTCCGACAATCTGGAGTGAAGGCTCCGCTTGCAGCAGCCGCGCCAAGTGGGTGCGGGCCAGCGCTTCGTCATCCACGATGAGCACACGAATCATGCGGGCACCCCGATCGGCACCATGAGACTGACGCGGATACGGCCGGGCTCGTCGGTAGCGATCTGGACGGAACCGGAATGCAGCGCCAATCGTTCCCGCACAATTGACAAGGCATGCCCTTCCCGGAAAAACTCCTCGGCGCTCGCCGGCGCTTCCGCCGGATTCACCACCTCAACCGAACACTGCGTTCCGTTCCGATGGACCGAGACGTTCACCTCGCCACCTTCAATCCGCTTGGCAATTCCATGCTTGATCGCGTTTTCCACTAAGGGCTGCAAGCTCAAGCCCGGCATGTGAACATCGTTGAATTGCCCTTGCGGCATCGTAATCTGTAAGCGGTCGGAGAACCGCGCCTTCTCCAGGTTCAGGTAGTTCTCCACGAATGCCAGTTCCTGAGTCAAGGTGACTTGCCCGTCCCGGGAGCAAGCGAGCGTATAGCGGAACATATCCGCCAGGCGCCCAATCATCTCCTGCGCCGCGGCCGGGTTGATCGGTATCAGCGCGGAGAGCGTGTTCAGTGTGTTGAAGAAGAAGTGCGGATTGATTTGCGCCTGCAACGCCAAAGCCTGAGCGCGCGCGGCGGCTTCGGACAAGGCGCGCTCCCGCGTTTCCTTCTCGTGAAGAGCAGCCTCCGCATTTCGAATCTGGCGTTGCATGGCCTTGAATGTGCCGATCAGCAAGGCCAATGCGGCGCCAATCACAGCCTCCCCCGCCAGCATCTTCCCAAAGTGCTCGCGTCCCCAAAGACTCAGATCCGGAATCAGACCGGTCAATCCGGTGGCGATTGAAAATGCCAGCATTGCGCCAAGTGCGCCAACAATCGCCGTGATCATGTTCTTCTGGGAGGCGGGATAGCGCTTCACCAGAGGCCGCAGATAGTTCCACGGAAGAGCACAACACGCAAAGAACGAAAGGGTAAATACTGCGCCTGTATAGAACGAATAAAGCAGCAGCTTCGGCCATTCCTGAAAGGCCTCGCGGTGAAAAACCGCGTTAATCAGGACTGAAGCAACAAGACCAATCAGCCCGCCCACCAGCGCCGGGCGAAGCAAGACATTCGGATATTCCCGCAGTGTCGGCGGCCGGTCTTCGTTCCAAAAGAAAGAACCCATGACCTGATTGTCTGCCCGCCCCTGCCCCGTGTCGCCAATTTCGCGACCACTGGTTGAAATTACGATCCGGCTGACAGATGGCGGGCCATGAAGGGGATGCCGTCCACTCCCGAAAACTCGTGGGGCATGTCGTAAGTCTTTTGCTCGGCCATATCGCCCGCACCGAAGACGTCGTACATTCCCTTCACGCGGCGGAAACTTTCGAGACTGGCGGCAAGCGGGAAGATCCTGTCCCGTTGTCCCGCCTCCGAAAAGAACGCACGCGGTGCAATCAATCCCGCAACGTCATACATCTCCGCCCAGTTCAAAATTCCAGGGACGTAATTATCGATGCAATGCGCTACGGACATAATGCTGTCGCGGAAGGTATTCAGATAGCAGCTCACCATCGCCGCTTTCACGCGCGGATCGAGCGCGGCCGAGAACAACGACGCCGTGCCGCCCCCTGAGATCCCCATGGTTCCGACGCGCTTCGCATCCAACTCCGGACGGGTCTCAATCCAGTCAATAGTGCGCATGATGTCCCACACGCGCCAGCCCAGAATAGTCTGGCCCAGCAGAAGCGCCGACCCGGCAGCCGGTTCACAGGCCTTCTGCGCAAGCCCTTTGGCTTTGTTGGCGGGATCGCGCCGGGCGCCGAACCCAAGCGGCTCAATGGCAACGGCCGCCATGCCCGCCTCCACCACCTGCAATGCGAAATCATGCTCGTACGCCGGCTTATCCGTGCGGCTACGCCCTTCGAGATCGATGCCGACAAGGTCATCGACGCCGCGCCCATGACCGGGAATGCAGATGACCGAAGCGGATGGCCCGCGAGCCTGCTTCGGCAGCAGCAAGTAAACCAGAGACATCATGCCGGGCCGAGTGGCGAAGACGAGCTTTTCGCGCCGGTAAGTGGGGAAATCCCGCACTTCCAGCGTTTGCGGACGCAACGGAACTCGAGTTTCCGGGAAACCACCCAGCAGTTCAATCACTTTCGCATGAAGCTTCTTCTGCCACGCTTCGGCCTGCTTCCGATTTTGTGCCTTAAAGGTCAGTTGAAGGGGCGCGCTGGCATAGAGCGCTTTCGTGTATACGATCGGATCGAAGTCCGCCATCTTCAGCTTGTCTTCAAAGCCATCGAGCGGGCCCGTGTAGGACGAAGCCGCTTTGGCCTGAAATGCCGCACCCGCGGCGGCTAATTTTCCCAATTGTCTACGAGTCATTCCATATTCACATTCATTACTTCGTCGAACAATCCTTCCGGCAGCGTAATCCCGCTCACGCGCAGGCGCTCCAGCATTCTCGGCTTCACGCCGGTGCCCCGGAATTGCCCCATCACCTTGCCTGCTTCCGTCAATCCCGTGCGCTCGAAAATGAAAATGTCCTGCAATTCCACATGGTCTTCATGCGACCCCAATACTTCGGAAATCGCCATGATCTTACGCGACCCATCCTGCAGACGGGACACCTGCACCACCAGCTTAATGGCGCTTGCCAATTGCTGCAGAATCACGCGCGTGGGGATATCGAGATCGGCCATCATCACCATGGTTTCCAGCCGTGAGAACGCATCCTTCGGAGAATTCGCGTGGACGGTGCTCATGGACCCTTCGATACCCGTATTCATCGCCTGCAACATATCGAGCGCTTCCGCGCCGCGGCACTCGCCCACGATGATTCGGTCCGGGCGCATCCGAAGTGACGTGCGCAGAAGCTGCCGCTGATTGATGCCGCCTTCCTTGTTCAGGTTCGGCGGACGCGTTTCGAATTTCACCACATGCCGCTGTTGCAACTGCAACTCAGCCGTATCTTCGATGGTGACGATACGCTCGTCTTCCGGAATGAATCGCGAAAGCGCGTTCAGAGTGGTGGTCTTACCGGAACCGGTACCGCCGGAGATCAGAATCGTGGTCTTCGCCTGGACACACGCGGCAAGAAACCGCAGCATCGCGGGCATGATCGTCCGGTATTGGACCATCTCTTCCTGCGTGATTACGTGCCGTCCGAACCGGCGAATGGAAACGCACGGCCCATCGAGCGCGAGCGGCGGAATGATGGCGTTGACGCGGGAACCATCGGCAAGCCGGGCGTCGACAATAGGTTGCGCTTCATCGATGCGCCGCCCCACCTGGGAAACGATCTTCTCGATGATATGCAGCAGGTGCGCGTCATCCTTGAATCGAACCTGCGTTTCGGAAAGCTTGCCGTTGCGCTCGATAAAGACCTTATCGAAACGGTTCACCAGAATATCGGAGATGGAGGGCTCTTTCAGCAGCGTTTCGAGCGGCCCCAACCCCAGCACCTCATCGAGCACCTCTTCAATGATCCGGTTCTGCTCGATGGCGGTCATGGGGACGCGTTCTTCATCGAGCAGCTTTTCTACGACCCGCCCAATTTCCGAGCGGAGCCGATCCTTCGGCAGCGACGCCACACGCTCCATATTCAAAACACCAATCAGCTTGCGATGAATCTGGCTCTTCAGCTCAAACGTTCGATCGGACGCCCGAACAGGCGCGCCGGGCCGGGCAGGTGGCGTTGGACGGACAGTTGTTCCCAAGAAAACACCTCGTGAAGTTCGATACGATTATACCCGGAGATACAATTGACAAAGACCTTCCGCACCACCCTGCTGGCCCTCTGCGGCCTGATCGCTGCACCCATATTTGCTGCCCTTCCAGACAATTTCGCCAAGCATTGGGCCAACTCCGTTGCGCTGACCGAAGCCGTGGCGGATGCCATGCCCGCCGATGGCTACAGCTTCATTCCGCCCTCTACTGTCGAGCCAAAGGAAATGTCCTTTGCCGAACTGATGGTCCACATCGTTCTGGCCGATGTCAGCGCATTCAGCCGCGTCTCCGGAGTGAAAGGGCCCGCTAAACCCACCAGCATGGACAAAGCTACCGTGACCGCTTTCATGAAAGAAGGCCTGGACTTCTGTACCAAGCAGCTTGACTCCATGACCGATGATCAGAAGTCGAAGATGATTGGACCCGAAGGCAAGCAAATGTCCGGTGGCGAGATTCTCTGGGCCTATTTCACCCACACCGCGCACCATCGGGGACAGGCCGAGGTTTACCTGCGCCTGAAGGGCGTTAAACCCCCGGCGTATACGTTCTAAGCACGCCTAAGCTAAAGTTAAGACTGTGGCGGTGCTCGCTCCGAACCAGTCCTACTCACGGGAAAACGTCCGGCGCATGCTGGACGTTTCCGAGCGCCAGCTTAAAAGCTGGGAAGCGAAAAAGTTAATCGCGGGCGGAGCGCAGTTCTCCTTTGCCGATATTCTGGCCTTGCGAACGCTCCTGAAATTACGCGATCAGCGCATTCCGACAAACACCATTTCCCGCGTTGTCTCCTCCCTCCGCCGCAAGCTTTCACACATCCAAGAGCCTCTGTCCGAACTGACCTTGCATACGGAAGGCGGAACAATTTCGGTTCAGTTGTCCGGCTCAAAAATGGATGCGCTGACTGGTCAATTTCTGCTCAACTTCGAACCTTCCGGGCGCGGTGGGCCCGCCACGTTGCTCGCCAAACCTAAACCAAAGCGCGCGGTCATCGAAAAAGAAGCCGAAGGCTGGTTCCAACATGGCTTGATGCTCGAAGAGACCGGCGCCCCCGTGGACGAAGTCCTGAACGCCTACGAGAAGGCGGTGGGCCTTAATCCGCATGCGGCGGGCGCGCTGGTCAATCTGGGGACCATTTACTACCGGATGGGCAAACTCGAAAAAGCCGAAAACCTGTATACCCGCGCTGTAAAGTCGGACCCTGAATACGCGCTTGCCGAATTTAATCTGGGCAATCTTTATGAGGAGCGCCGGGACCCGCAACGCGCGCGCGATCATTACATGGCGGCCGTCAAACTGAATCCACAATACGCCGACGCTTACTTCAATCTGGCCCTGGTTTCGGAACAGACGGGCGAGCAGATGCGCGCGGTCGGCTACTGGAACGCCTATCTGAAACTGGATGGCAGCAGTTCCTGGGCACAAGTGGCACGAAAGCAGCTGGAGCGCCTCAAGCAGGCCACGCTGGTTCACTCGCGCTGATCCGCTGCTATCCTGAGATTGTCGATGTCTAAGATTTCAATGGCTTTTCGCGCCTTTTTTGCCCTGCTTTCCCACGGCCAGCTGCCGCCGGAGATGCTCACGGAATTGGGTTTGTTTCGCAAAAAAGAGGAAAAGCCCGCGCCTCCTCCCCCACCGGTGATTCCTGTCTCCCACGGCGCATTACAACTGTTAGGAATTCTGCAGCGCGATGGACGCCTGCTGGACTTCTTTATGGAAGATATTACTGCTTATAGCGATGAGCAGGTCGGGTCCGCCGCGCGCTCTATGCATGGCCCCGCGCGAGAAACGCTGAACCGCTATCTCACCATCGCGCCCGTCATCGATGGCGTGGAGGGTACGTTCACCGCTGCGCCAACAAAAGATCCCGCCTCGGTCAAGTTCATCGGCAATGTCCCGGCCACTCCGCCCGCGGGCGGCGTGCTGCGCCATCGTGGATGGAAGGTGAATTCCGTCAACTTGCCCGCGCTCCTGCCCAAGCAGGACGTTAGCGTCCTTGCCCCGGCCGAGCTTGAAGTGGAATAAGCCGCAGTGTCCAACGCGCGCTATGTAGTCGGGATCGATCTCGGGACAACCAACTCCGCACTGGCGTTTGCGGAACTGGAGGGTGCCGTCTCTCCGTTTGCGATTAGTCAACTGGTCAATCCCGGGGAAGTGCGTGCCGAACCGCTGTTGCCCTCTTTCCTTTATTTGCCGGGCGCGAGCGAATTTCCGGAAGGCTCGCTTGCGTTGCCGTGGAGCCACGCAGGCGGCATCGCCGGCCAACTCGCGCGGAAGCGGGGCGTCGAAAATGCGGGGCGGCTGGTGGCTTCCGCGAAATCCTGGCTTTCGCACGCGGGGGTGGACCGTACGGAAGCTCTTTTGCCCATCGGCGCTCCGGAAGGTGTGGCGCGCGTTTCCCCTGTCGAGGCTTCCGCAGCTTATTTGCGGCACCTTCGCGAAGCTTGGGACCACGAACATCCAGATCACGTCCTGGCCGCCCAGGAAGTGGTCCTCACGGTCCCCGCATCCTTCGACGAAGTCGCGCGCGAGCTTACCCTACAAGCAGCCGAGACCGCCGGTTTTGGCAAGATCACGCTTCTGGAAGAGCCCCAAGCTGCGTTTTACGCCTGGATCGCCCGCCATGACGATTGGCGGGAGCGCGTCACCGTCGGCGACCTGATCCTGGTGGTGGATATCGGCGGCGGCACAACCGATTTCTCGCTCATTGCCGTCACCGAAGAGAGCGGCACGCTGCAACTGGAACGCGTGGCGGTAGGTGAACACATTCTGCTGGGCGGCGATAACATCGATCTCACGCTGGCCCACCTGGTGGCAGCCCGCATCGGCCGCATTGATGCGCGCCAACTGCAAGCCCTTTGGGCGAACTGCCGCGTTGCGAAGGAAAAGCTGCTCGATCCCTCCTCCACCGAAACGGAAGTCCCCGTCACCATTCTGGGCCGCGGCACGGGTCTGGTCGGCGGCACCATCAAAGCAACGCTCACCCGCTCCGATATTGATCAGGCGATGGAAGGCTTCTTTCCGCTGGTGGAGGCGAGCGACATGCCCGTGCGCCAATCCCGGGCAGCGGTCCAAGAAGTTGGGCTTCCGTATGCGACGGACGCAGCGGTCACCCGGCATCTTGCAAAATTCCTGCAGGGCCGCACGCCCACGCACGTTCTCTTTAACGGAGGCGTGCTCCACTCCCAGACGGTGCGGGAGCGCATTCTGACTGTGTTGGGAAGATGGGGCCGCCCCGCCCAAGAACTTGCGGGCGAGGACCTGATGCAAGCCGTCGCTCGCGGCGCCGCGTATTACGGCCTGGCGCGTCACGGCCGCGGCGTGCGTATCCGCGGAGGCATTCCGCGCTCCTACTATGTAGGGATTCAAAGCGCGATGCCCGCGGTCCCGGGTTTCGCCGCGCCGGTACATGCCTTCACCGTAGCCCAGTTCGGCATGGAAGAAGGCAGCGACATCCGCATTCCCGGCCGCGAGTTCGTCCTGGTTACCGGCGAGCCCGCGGAATTTCAGATCTTCTCCTCCGCTATTCGCAAAGACGATGAGCCGGGAACAATGATCGACGATGTCTCCGAAGAACTGGAGCAGCTGCCCCCCATGGAGGTCCACTTCCCCGCCGAAAGCGGCACCCATGAACGTGTGCGCGTTTCTTTTGAAACGGTCGTCACGGAAACCGGCGTCCTGCAACTCTGGTGCGTCGCAGCGGATGGGCGCCGGTGGAAGCTTGAATTCAACGTGCGCGAGAAGGTTGCCGCTTGAAAGTCGGAATCGACCTCGGTACAACGAATTCGGCCATCGCCTATATCGACCCTGCGGAAGCTGAAGACTCACTCTTCCCACCCATTCATATTCTTCCGATTCCGCAGCTGGTGGCGGCATCACGCGTCGAAGAACGCCGTACGCTGCCCTCGTTTCTACTGCTCGAAGAAGGCGAACCCGTGGGAGCTTACGCGCGCGATCAGGGCGCTCTGGTGCCGACGCGCCTGGTTCATTCGGCGAAAAGCTGGCTTTCGAATGATGCGGTCGATCGCACGGCGAAGATCCTCCCTTGGGATTCCCCCGAATCCGGACGCGTCCTCTCCCCCGTCGAGGTCTCCACGCGGTTCCTTACCAAGATTCGCGAGGCCTGGGACGCCTCCGGGCGAGGCTCGCTGGAGGAACAGGACATCGTCCTTACCGTACCGGCGTCGTTCGACGAAGAAGCGCGCGAACTCACGCTCAAAGCTGCGGCGGACGCCGGCCTTCCTGGCGTAGTGCTTGCCGAAGAACCCGCAGCGGCGTTCTACTCCTGGATCGCGCACAATCTCGCGCAATCCCGCCGAAAGCTGTTCGATGGACAAACGGTTCTGATCTGTGATGTGGGCGGAGGCACCAGTGACTTCAGCCTGATCCGCGTGACGCGCGAGGGCGACAAAGTAGAGTTTACGCGAACCGCCGTGGGCAAGCACTTGCTGCTGGGCGGCGACAACCTGGATCTCACGCTCGCGTGGCTGGCCGAACAAAAGCTGGGTGCGCAGCTCAGCATTCGGCAGCGCAGCGGCTTGCGCCGCCAATGCTCAGCAGCCAAAGAAGCGCTACTGGGCGACCCCACGCGCAAGAGCGTTGAGATTACCGTGCTCGGCGGCGGATCGTCGCTGATTGGCGGTTCTCTCAAGACGGAAATCACGCGCGAAGAAGCGCTCGAACTCACGCTTGAGGGCTTCCTTCCGCTCTCCGCCCGCAACGAAGCGCCGAAAGAAGAGAAGCGCAGCCTTTTCCGCGAGCTGGGCCTGCCCTATGAGACCGATCCCGCCATCAGCAAGCACCTGAACGCCTTTCTGGAAACCACGGGTATTGCGCCCGATGCCATCCTCTTCAACGGAGGATTCTTCCTGCCCGAGATCTGTCGTACGCGCGTCGCCGAGGTCTTGGAACACTGGTACGGCAAGCGCCCGGAGATTTTCGACCATCGCGATTTAGATCTCGCTGTTGCCACCGGCGCGGCTTATTACTCCTACGTGCGGTCTACGGGCTCGGGTGTGTTGGTGCGGGGAGGTCTGCCGCGTTCGTATTACATCGGCACCGGTGAGGGACTGCAAGCCGTGTGCCTGGTTCCACGCGGCACGGAGGAAGGTTCCAAGCTCGAAGTGGATCGCGGCGATTTGCAACTTGTCACGAATCGCCCTGTTTCTTTCCGTCTCTATAGTTCCTTGACACGCGCCGACGATCAGGCGGGCGATTCCGTAGTGCTCGAAGACGACGTGCATCGCCACGCCCCACTGGAAGCGGTGATCCGGTATGGCAAGCCCGGCGAAAAGCTCATTCCCGTGAAGTTGGGCGCGTACCTGACAGAGGTGGGGACTCTGGAAACGTGGTGCGATTCGAAGGTCAGCGACCATCGCTGGCGTTTAGCGTTCCAGCTCCGCAAGGCAACTGCGAAGGAAGCGGCAAAACCCGCGGCAGTCGTCAGCGAAGAACATCTTGCGGCGGCGTGCGCGCTGGTGGCGCAGGTATTCTCGCCATCAGGCGCATCCCCGTTCCCGCCCGATGAGCTTCCCGCCAAACTTGAGCAGAGCCTCGGCTTAGGGCGCAATTCCTGGCCCGCTTCGGTGAACCGCAAACTGGCGGACACTTTTCTGGAACAAGCGAACGGACGCAAGAAGAGTTCCGCCTTTGAGGCCAGATGGTTAAACCTGTGCGGCTTCTGTTTACGGCCCGGCTTCGGTTTCCCCGGCGACGACTATCGCATCGAACTGGCGCGGCGAGTCTACTCGGGCGGCCTCACCTATTCCAATCAAGTGCAGTGCGAAATCGATTGGTGGATCTTCGCGGGCCGCATCGCGGGAGGCCTGAACCGCAACCAACAAGTCGACGTGTTCCAACGCCTCTCGCCCATCCTGCTCCCGCGTGGCGGCAAGAAAGCACCGCGCCTGAACAGCAGCCTTGTGCGCGAGATGTGGCGCACCGCCTCCAGCCTGGAACTGCTGCCTGTCGCGACCCGCACGGAACTTGGGGAAGCCATCATCAAAGCACGACAGTTTGGATCAAGTGAACTCTGGTGCATCGGCAGGCTGGGCGCAAGGGAGCTTTTCTACGGGCCGGCCAATCAGGTCCTGCCGCCCGCAACCGCGGCAAGATGGATTGAAGCGATCATCAAACAAGACAAAGCCGCGGACGCCCTCGGGCAACTTGCACGCAAGACCGGCGACCCAACAAGAGACGTACCCGCGGCGGTGCAAGCGAAAGTCGAAGCGCTAGGCATCGACCTGGAGGCAGGTGAAAGTCGCCACATGGATCGGATTTTCGGGGAAGATCTGCCCTCGGGCTTGGTCATCGGATAAACTGAATTCATATGACGGTGAAACTTACGCCGGAACCGACTTCTGCAACGTCTGAAGCCGAACTACACGCCGCGATTCAAGAAGGAATTTTCCAGGCAGACAACGGGCAGCTAATTGACGATGACGAAGTTCGCCTGTGGCTTGAGTCGCAAGAACGGCGTTGAGTCGCGTTCGATGGACTCCTTTAGCAGTCGAAGACCTGCAACAAATCTCTCACCACATTGAGTCCCAGAGCATAGTCGTAGAAAGCTATGTCGTAAGGTACCGTGTACTCGATCCTGGTGCCATCCAGGTTCTTCGAATCTGGCACGCTGCGCGAGATCGATCCGTTCTGTAGACTTACCCGAACGGCAACTCAATCGACTTACTCTGCGGCGTCAACAACTCCGCCCCGCTCGCCGTAATGTGCATGTCGTCCTCCAGCCGGACTCCGAACTCCCCTGGAATATATACGCCAGGCTCATCGCTAAACACCATGTCCGTCTGCAGCGGTAACGGATTATCCTTCACCAGATAGGGCCACTCATGCCCATCCATCCCCAGCCCGTGACCAACGCGATGCGTAAAGTACTTGTATCCCGGCCCATACCCCGCATCTACAATGACCTTGCGTGCCGCCGCGTCGACCGACCCCGCCGCCACCCCCGGCTTCGCCTGCGCCAGTGCGGCACTCTGGGCCCGCAGCACCGTCTCAAACACCTGCTTCATTTTGTCGGTCGGCTTGCCCAGGACGAAAGTCCGGCTGATATCCGATTCATACCCCTCCACGCGGCACCCGCCATCAATCAATAGAATGGTGCCCTCGCGAATATACTGCTTTGCCACCGATCCATGCGGGCAGCGCCGAGTATTTGCCCACCTGCACGCTCGCATAGCCTTGAAAGCCCTGCTGGGCATGGCCTTCCGCCACCAGCGCCCCGAACTCCTGCTGCGTCATGCCCTCTTTCATCGATTTCCAAGCAGCCTCATAAGCCGCAAGGGTCACCTGCGACGCCAGACCGCAGCAACTGCATTTCATGCGAGCTCTTGATCATCCGGCAAGCCGCGGTAATCGGAGTCGCGCTGGTGATTGTAACGGCAGGGGCAGCTTTCCCGATGCTGTCCGCAAACACGAACTTCACCGTCTCTTCAATCCCCATTTTGCCCGTTAACAAGCCGCGCTCCTTCAGCGACGAAGCCGTCAACGTATAGGGGCTTTCATCCTCCTGCCACGTGAACACCTGCGCGTGCGCTCCCCCATTCCCGAGGGAGATCTGCTCTCGCGATCGCTCTTCCTCAAACCCCGGCGCAATGTAGAACGGCTCGCCGCGCATCGGGATCACCATAATGAACATGCGCTCGCTATTGCCCCAATGCACCCCCGAGAAGTAGTCGAGCGACGTCCCCCCAGCCAAGACAGATGCTGTTGATCTTTTGCTCCGTCATCAACTGCTGCGCCTTGGCGATTCGGGCCTGCCGCTCTTCGGGAGTGATTGGCTTGGCTTCGGCCTTCCGGTTCTTCAAGGATGAAATCGCAGGCGTCGTTGCGGCCGCCATTGCGGCCACCTGAAGGAAACTACGGCGGGTGGGCATGAGCCAGTTTACGCCAGTTTGCTAAACTGGTTCACTCTAGCCGGCCACGCTCGCCAGCCCCTACGGTTTTCTCGTTTATGAGGCTCTTGAGTGGTCTTCTGTTTGCCGCCGTTGCACTCTGTCAGGCTCCCGAGCCCGACGGAGCGGGCGTGCGCCCCGGAACCCTGCCGGACCATTGGCGCACCGGCGGCCCCAATTGCGTCGAAGTTCCCGATTGGCAAGTTCACCAATACAACGAAGATTTCTACATCCTTCGCGAATCCGGCTGCACCAATTACGAAAAGCCCTTCCTTTATTTGCTTTTCGGCCGGGACCGCGCCCTGCTTGAAGACACCGGGGCGGGGAAGCCGGAAACCGCGCGGGCCGTTATGACCGTGATCGATAGCTGGTGCAAGCGCAATAAACGCGCTTCGATTCCGCTGATAGTCACCCACTCCCACTCGCACGGCGACCATATCGCCGGCGATTCGCAATTTCAAAATCTCCCGAACACAACGCTGGTTCCGCTGAACCCCGAAGGCACTGCCGCGTTCTTCAAGATCGAACATTGGCCGGACACGATCGGCTCGGTCGACCTTGGCGACCGCATCCTCGACGTTCTCCCCATTCCTGGCCACGACGTCCTCAGCGTCGCTTTCTACGATCGCCAAACAGGCATCCTGCTTACCGGCGACAGCCTGTATCCCGGCCGCCTCTATGTCCGCGACTTCCCCGCGTTCGTCCGGAGTACACAGCGCCTGGTCGATTTCACGCAGGACAAGATCGTCGCGCATATCCTGGGTACACACATCGAACAAGCCGCCACGCCCTACAAAGACTACCCAATCCGCACGCTCTATCAGCCGGACGAACACTCACTCGCGCTCACCCGCGGCACCCTTCTCGAGTTGAACGAAGCACTCCGCGCGATGGGCACGCAACCCCGCCGTAGAGCCTTCCGCGACTTCACCATCTGGCCCAACAAAACTTCATGATCCGAACTGTTCTCTTACTCTTAATCGCCGCCTCCGCGCTCACCGCACAGAAGCCTAAGTTCACGGTCGGCTGGTCCATTTATGTCGGCTGGAACCCCTATGCCTACATGGAAAAGTCCGGCATTCTCAAGAAATGGGCCGATAAGTACGGCGTCGAAATCAAGGTGCAGCGCTTCGACTACGCGCCTTCGCTCGACGCCTTCGTTGCCAAGAACATTGACGCCTGCACCATGACCAACATGGAAGCGCTCGATATGCCCGCCGCCGCCGGTGTCGACACCACGTCCATCATCACCGGGGACTATTCGAACGGCAACGACGCCATCCTGGTCCGCAACGGGCTCACCTTCCCCAAACTCACCGGCAAGAAAGTGATGCTGGTCGAAAAGACCGTTTCGCAATACCTGTTCGAACGCGCGATGACGATCAACGGCCAGAAGGATCAAGTCAAGCGCGTTCCGCTGGTCAATACCTCCGATTCCGACATCGCCACAGCCTTCATCGCAAACCCTTCGCAGGAGGCCGTCGTGACCTGGAAGCCGATGGTCTCGCAGATTCTCAAGACCAAGGGAGTGACCTCCCTTTTCAACTCCTCCCAGATCCCCGGAGAGATCCTCGATCTGCTGGTGGTGCGAACCGACATCCTGAAACGCCCGGAAGGACAGAAGTTCGCGAAAGCCATTACCGGTGCATGGTATGAAGTGACCAGCCAGATGAAGCAGGACAAGGTGCTGGCGGGTATCGCGGCAAACTCACAAGATACTCTGGCCTCTTACAAAGAACAGCTCACCACAACCAATCTCTTCTACACTCCGCAATCCGCCGTCGCCTTCACGCAAGCCGCCGACCTCAAACAGAAAATGGAGTTGGTCCGCCAGTTCTGCTTCGCCCACCACCTGCTGGGAGATGCCAAGGCCGCCGACCAGGTCGCTATCGCCTATCCCGATGGTGCGATCCAAGGTAAGCCCGACCGTGTCCGCTTCCGGTTCGACACCACCTACATGCAGATGGCGGCGCAGGGCAAATTATAAGTGGAGTTTTTCGCTATCAATGCCCGCCCCAGCCGGGCCGCCACTTTGATTCTGTCCTGGTTCCTGTTCGCCGCCGGGATTGGCGCTTACCTCTGGGTAGCCGCCGAGCGCCATAAAGAGAATCCGGAAGATCGCGTTGTGCCCACACTCCCTCAAATGGGCCAGGGTCTCTATGAAGCGGCGTTCGGTCCCGATGAAGAGGCGCACGATTCGCTCCCGCACCGCTTCTTCAACTCAATGCTGTGTCAGGACACCGTCGCCAGCGCGAAACGCTTCGGCTGGGCCATGCTGCTGCTCATCCCCGCCGTGGTGCTTGGCCTGCATGTCGGCATGTTCCCCTACTTCGGGGCTTTCTTTCTTCGCTTTATCCTGTTCTTCGACAAGATCATCGCGCTCTCTGTTCTGCCGATTCTGTTCATTGCATTTGGCATCGATGAGCTCTCGAAAGTGATGCTCATCGTGATCGGCGTCACGCCCACCATCATTCTCGACACCATCAATCTCTCGAAGAGCGTTCCGAAAGAACAGATCATAAAGGGGTTCACGCTCGGCGCCGGGAATTTCGCCATCGCCTACCGCGTGGTGCTGAAACAGATTATGCCGCGCATCCTGAACAGCATCCGGCTGAACCTGAAATCCATAATGCTGTTCCTCTTCGCCGGCGAAATGATCGCATCCACCGATGGTCTTGCCTATCGGATCGCTCTTCTTCGCCGCAACATGGGAATGAGCACCATCCTGCCGTATGTGCTCTGGGTCGCGCTGCTATTGTTCCTGGTTGATTGGACCATGCGCGCCCTGAATTGCCGCATGCACCCTTGGTTCAGAGAAGACTAGCGTGGCGCTCATTCAAGTCGAAGACGTGCATGTTGTTTATCCGCCGAAGCACGTGCTGGGGGGCGTCAATCTCACAATCGAATCTGGTGAGTTCATCTGTGTCGTCGGCCAGACCGGCTGCGGCAAGAGTACCCTGCTGCGTCTGATCCTCGGCTCAGAAACTCCCACCAGAGGGCGCGTGCTCATCAATGGGGTTGCTCACAATCACCCCGACCGCGACCGCGGCTACGTTCCTCAGAAATACTCCCTCTTCCCCGACAAGACCGTTCTCGACAACATCACGTTCGGCCTGGAACTCGCCGAGTTCGGCCTCTTCGACCGCTGGACGCCCAAGTTCCGCACCCGCAAGCGCGAGTTCTACGAGAACGCCGTCCGGCACCTGGTTGCGATGGGGCTCACAGAAGCCGATGCGAAGAAATATCCCGACCAACTTTCCGGCGGCATGCAGCAACGTGTCGCCATTGCGCAGGCCCTAATTACTAACCCGAAGATCCTTCTGATGGACGAAGCGTTCAGCGCTCTCGATCCAAACACGCGACGCGATATGCAGCAGCTTATTCGCCGGGTTTCGAAAGAATTCGGCACGACGATACTCTTCGTCACTCACAACACGCACGAAGCAGTGTCTTTGGGCACGCGCGTGGTCCTGCTCGCGAAAGACGATCCCGCGGGAGCCGCCAAAGATCGTGCAGGATTTTGCGGTTGACGGCATCGATCCAGATCAGGCGGTTCGCAGACTTGAGGACCATGCCTGTGTTTGATCGCCGAGAATGAACAGCGGCGAATCAATCCTGCAGATCGCCTAAAATTCAAACTCGTGCCGGTGCAGATCCATCCGCACGTTCTTTCCACGGAACTCCACGCCCTCCTGCCGCAACCTGAGCCGCTGATCCAACCCGCCATCCTGCAACGTGCAAATCTTCCCGCCCGCGCCCACCACTCGCTGCCAAGGCAGTGACCCCCCAGATTTCCGCAACACCTGCGCTGTTTGGCGGTGGTGCAAGGGGTATCCCGCCGCCGCGGCCACCTGCGCATAGGTCGCCACCTTCCCTTTAGGAATCCTCCGAATCGCCGCCCGAATTGCCCGGTCCCGCTCCTCGCTCCCCTTGGTCAAAATCCTAGTATGCCCAAAGTGTAGAATCGTCAGAGACTTATGCAAACAGAAAGCTGTGACATCGGGCTGATCGGCCTCGCCGTGATGGGCCAAAATTTAGTGCTGAACATGAACGACCATGGCTACAAAGTCGGCGTGTTCAACCGAACCGTTTCCAAGGTTAACGAATTCATTGCCGACGAAGCCAAGGGCACTCAGGTCCAAGGGGCGCAGTCCATTGAAGAGTTGGTCAGCGGCTTAAAGCGCCCCCGCAGGGTAATGCTAATGGTAAAGGCGGGATCCACGGTGGACCAGATGATCGACCAACTGTTGCCGCATCTCGAGCAAGGCGACATTATCATCGACGGCGGAAATTCGCTCTACACCGATTCGAATCGCCGCACCAAAGATCTGGCGGCGAAGGGCATCCTCTATATCGGCACCGGCGTTTCCGGCGGCGAAGAGGGCGCGCGCAAAGGACCCTCCATCATGCCCGGCGGCAATCCCGAAGCGTGGCCGCACGTGAAAGAAATCTTCCAATCCATCGCGGCCAAAGTGGATGGCGGAACGCCCTGCTGCGATTGGGTGGGCGAAGCCGGTGCGGGCCACTACGTCAAGATGGTCCACAACGGCATCGAGTACGGCGACATGCAGCTTATTTGCGAAGCCTATCAACTGCTCGAAAAAGGTCTCGGTCTGAATGCCCAAGAACTCCACGAAGTTTTTGCAGAGTGGAACAAGGGCGAACTCGACAGTTTTCTCATCGAAATCACCAGCGACATCTTCGCCAAAATGGACGACGACGGCAAACCGATGATCGACAATATCCTCGACACCGCCGGCCAGAAAGGTACCGGCAAGTGGACCGCGATCAACGCGCTCGACCTCGGCATGCCCGTCACGCTGATCGGCGAAGCGGTTTTCGCGCGCTGCCTCTCCGCTCTCAAAGATGAACGGGTTCAAGCATCCAAAGTGCTGACCGCCCCCAATCCGCCCAAAGCAACCGACCGCAAGATGTTCATCGAGGAAGTGCGCCGCGCACTCTATTGCTCAAAGATCATCTCTTACGCGCAGGGCTACATGCTGCTCCGCGAAGCGGGTAAGGAACAAAACTGGAACCTCAACATGGGCGCCATCGCGCTGATGTGGCGCGGCGGTTGCATCATCCGTAGCCACTTCTTGGGCAAGATCAAAGAAGCATACGATAAAAACCCCAAGCTCACTAATCTGCTGCTCGATGACTTTTTCGCCAAGTTGCTGAATGAATATCAGGACAGTTGGCGGCGAGCGCTCATCCACGCCATTGAGTTCGGCGTGCCCACGCCCGCCTTCTCCACCGCTCTTTCCTTCTTCGATGGGTACCGCACCGAACGCCTGCCGGCCAACCTGCTGCAAGCTCAGCGCGATTACTTCGGCGCCCACACTTACGAGCGCATCGACAAACCCCGAGGCGAATTCTTCCATACCAACTGGACGGGCCGCGGTGGCCGCGTTTCCTCCGGAACTTACAACGCATAAAATTCACATACACACATGGCAAATACAACAACAGAACAGGAACACGGTCTCCAGATCCGCCAGGAGGGCGCGCTCGATTTCGTCTCTCTCGGAGCTCTGATCCATCGCTTGGACCCCGGGATTATTCCCTTTCGCAAAGCAACAGAGTGCCAGATTCACGTCAGCGGCGGCGAATTTAATGTCGCCGCAAATCTCGCCGATTGCTTCGGATTGAAAACCGGCGTGGTCAGCGCAATGGTCGATTACCCAATCGGGGATCTGGTCTCAGAGCGCGTGCGCGCCATGGGTGTCCGGCCGTTCTACAAGAATTTCAAGCACGATGGCGTTGCCGGCCCGAACATCGCAACCGTTTACAGCGACCGAGGCTATGGCGTGCGCGCTCCCGTTGTCTTCTATAACCGCGCCAACGAAGCCGCCGCACAACTCAAGCCGGGCGATATCGATTGGAAAGCCATCTTCGCGAATGGCGTCCGCTGGTTCCACTCCGGGGGCATCTTCGCCGCTCTCTCACCCACGACTTCGGAACTGATTATCGAGGGCATGAAGGCGGCTAAAGAAGCCGGCGCTGTTACTTCTTTCGACCTCAACTTCCGGGAGAAGCTGTGGAAATTCTCAGGCGGCAATGAACACGCTGTAGCCGTCATCAAGCGAATCGTGGAACATGTCGATGTCCTCGTCGGCAATGAAGAAGATTTACAGAAAGGTCTGGGCATCCCGGGCCCGGAGGTTGCCTCCAAGGACAAGCTCGACACCAAAGCGTTCTTCGGCATGATCGACCAGGTAGTCAAGATTCATCCGCAGGTGAAGATCGTCGCCACCACCTTGCGCGAAGTCCACAACACCAACAATCACACCTGGAGCGCGGTCGCGTGGGTGAACGGCAAAACCCACCAGGCACCCACTAAAGAACTCTTCGTCTACGATCGCGTGGGCGGCGGCGACGGTTTCGCAGCGGGCTTCTTCTACGGCCTGCTCTCCGGCGCAAGTCCGGCAGAAGCAGTCAACCTTGGTTGGGCTCACGGCGCGCTGCTTACCACCTTCCCCGGGGATACAACGATGGCTACACTCGAGCAGGTCCGCAATATCGCGGGCGGCGGCAGCGCTCGCATCCAGCGTTAAGAGGCTTACCCGTTTTTTCATGCGCGCGGGTTGTGGCATGTACGCCCAACCCGCGACTCATTTCAGTGACGTTTTCGCTTCCTCCACAGTCGGGTACAGGTTCAAAAAGTCCATCAGTTTCGCCACTTCAAGCAGCTTGGTAATCCGCTGCGATGCCCCTGCGATCGCGTACTTGTGTTCGTGCCGGCCGCAACTGGAATGAAAACTCAAAATAGTTCCCAGCCCCGCCGAATCCATATCAGACACCCTGCTCATTTCGAGGATCGTCTTCGAAGTAATCGCGCCTCGGATCGCATCCTGAAATTCGAACAAGTTCGCCAGCGTCAGCGAACCCGCCAGCGTCAGAACTTCAACGTCGCCTTGTTGCGACTTGGTGATGGTAAGCGGCTCGGTGGACACTAGCGTGAATTGTATAGCTTTCGCGTTCCCTGCTATGACCGCAAACAGCGGTGAAAGAGATTCGCAGTTAACCCGTAACATTCGCTCGCCAGCGCGGCATCGTACCGTGGTCCTTCATCCCGCATGAAGGCATGGGCGGCGTTCACTTCCAGCCACTGGTAATTCACACCCGCCTCCTCCAATCGCGCGCGCACTTTCGTCCGCCCTTCGAACGGAATATGCGGGTCGTGCCTCCCCCAAATGTGGAGTAACTCTCCCTTGATCTCGCTTGCCCGCGCCAGGGAGTCATCTTTCTTCCCTAATCCAAGTGTTCCCGAATGCAGGTCCGTTGCATAGAAGCATGCGGCGGCCAGAACCTCCGGGTTCATTGCGGCACGAAATGCCAGATGGCCGCCGATACAGATTCCGATCACGCCTAACTTGCCGGTGCATCCCGCGTCACTTGCAAGATACTTCAGTGCGCACCTCGCGTCGTCATCGAAAGAACTGAGCGGCTTGGCGAACTTATGGTTGTTCCCGAGATCGGCGCCGGCCTGATCGTAGGGCAAGACCGTCCCAGCCGGCTCCCTTTCGTGATAGATTTCCGGAACCGCCACGAGATAACCATGGCTCGCGAGTAAAGCAGCCATCCGCCGGATGGGACCGGTAATTTGAAAGATCTCTGAATAAAGTAGCAATCCGGGGTATGACGCCGGCGCGGCGGGACGAAACAAGCAGGTACGCATAGTACCGGTCGCGGTCTGAATTTCAGCAATCTGGTTACTATCGATAGTCATGGCTTTCTAAGATATGCGTAAATCGGAGCTTTTGTGATATGTTAACCGCAGTTTCGTTTCAGGAGCCTTACAAAAATGATGCATCCCCGTGTGATGTTTGCCTGTTTTTCGCTGTTTATTCTGTCCGTCTGCTCGTCTTTCGGACAGGCGGTCAATGGCACCTTGCTAGGTACCGTAGTGGATAGCTCTGGTGCCAGTGTTGCCGGCGCGCGTGTCACCGCGACCGAATCCGATACCGGAATCAGCCGCAATGTTGTTTCCAACGAGAGTGGTAACTTTACCTTTTCGGACCTGCCCCCTGGCCGATACCGCGTTCTTGTTGAACTTACTGGTTTTGAAAAGGCGGCTAGGGAAAACATCGACGTCCTGGTCAACTCCTCGGTCCGCATCGACGTCTCTCTTACACCGGGTAATATTAACGACACAATCACCGTCAGTGCCGATACCGCGATCCTGCAAACGGACCGCTCCGATACAGGCCGCAAGATTGAAACCAAGCTTCTTGCTGAGTTACCCGTCGGTGCAAATAGAAACTTTCAAAGTCTGGTAAATCTTGTCCCGGGCGCCACCCGAACCTTCTACTCGCATTCCGCCTTTTTTAACGCTCAGAATTCTCTTCAGACGCAGGTGAATGGACAGTCCCGCCTGGGCAACAATGAGCAAATTGAGGGCGTCGATAACAACGAACGCACCGGTCTGCTCACCGTTTATATTCCGCCGGTGGAAGCGATTCAGACGGTGGATATCAGTACCAGTAACTTCGAAGCGGAGTTAGGCCGAGCTACGGGCGCGGCCATCAACGTGATTCTGAAGTCCGGTACCAACCAGTTTCACGGGGGCGTTTACGAGTTCAACCGTGTTAGTGCATTGTCCGCGCGCGCCGAGTTCGATCCCGCCCGCGCCCACTTCACTTATAACTATGTCGGCGGAAATATTGGCGGCCCCATCATCAAGAACCGGACTTTCTTCTTCGGCGACTACTTGAAACAGTTCGACTATCGTTACAACAACGACAAGCTGAATGTTCCCACGGTGCAGGAGCGCAACGGTGATTTCAGCGCGTTTCTTCCGAACCTGGTTTATGACCCTGCAACCGGTAATCCGGATGGTACGGGCCGGACGCCATTCCCGAACAATCAGATTCCGGCTAGCCGCTTCAACGACATCTCGCGAAAAATGTTAGGACTGATTCCCTTACCGAATCTCGCGGGAGCGGGAGGCTCCGCGTTGCTGACCAACAACTTCTTCCAGCAGGTCCCGTTTACCCGCACGACGGATTCGTACGATATTAAGGTCGATCACAATCAAACTCAGAACGACCGCATCTCCGTTCGTTACAGCTATTCAAAGCCGGTTACCTTTGACGGTTCCAGCTTCGGGCTGTACGGGGGGCCGCACGGCGGTGGGTTTTCCGCCACCGGAGTTCAAGGCACGCATAACGCCGCTATTGTCTATGACCATATCTTCGGGCCCACTCTCATTACAGAGGTCCGTGGCGGCTTGAGCCGCTACCGAAATGACGCCCAACAGATCGACTATGGGAAGACGACGTCCACGGACTTTGGTATCCCCGGTGTCAATATCAATGCGTTCACCAGCGGTTTTGTGGGAATCGACATCAGCGGCCTGAGCAGCCCGTTGCTTGGTTACTCGCCTAGCCTCCCCTGGGTTCGGGCGGAAACAAACATCAATCTTACGAACGTCTGGACGAAGACTCTCAATAATCACACCGTGAAATTCGGCGGCGAATTCCGCCGTGTCCGGGATGATTTAATTCAGACCCAAACGTATAGCCCTCGGGGCCTTTACCAGTTCCGCGAGGCACAAACTTCGATACCGAACGCTAAAACCAGCGCCGCGAACTCGTTTGCCAGCTTCCTCCTGGATCTTCCGAACGGAGCCGGACGCGATCTTCTGATTTACAGTCCCGCCCAGCGCATTTGGCAGACATTCGCCTTCGTTCAGGATAAGTGGCTGGTTACTCCCAAGCTCACTGTGGATCTTGGCCTTCGCTGGGAGTTCTACCCCCCTTCCAAACCCCAATTCGACGGTGGCTTTTCCAATTACGACCCCACCACTAATAACCTTGTGATCGCAGGCAAGGCCGGAAATCCGTCTGATCTGGGACTCGACAAACACTACAAAGACTTCGCTCCGCGCATCGGTATTGCTTATCGTTGGAATGAGAAGACGGTGATCCGAAGCGGTTTCGGTATCAGCTACTCGCCCTTCCCGGATAATACCTACGCCTACAATTTTCCCGTGAAGCAGAACAACGCCTTCACGCCCAATTTCAGCTATGGCCCGGCGGTGGATGCGAACAACAACCCTTTGACTTTCCAGGCCGGGTTTCCCGCGCCGACTCCCGCCGTGGTTCCCTCAAATGGAATTATTCCGGCGAACACGCCCTTGTTGATTTCCCAAACTTATGAAGTGATCAACAAGCATTTTCGCGAACCTTATGTAGAGAGCTGGAACTTCGCAATCCAGAGATCGCTTCCCGGGAACTTCAACTTGGACGTAGCCTATGTGGGCAACCATGGTGTGGCCCAACCCGCCTTGTACAATCTGAATGCTTCCACCACGATTGGCGCCGATATCGCCGGTCAGCCGCTCTACGCTCTTTACGGCCGCAAAGCGGATACCAATCTCCGCTATGTTGGTTTTGGTTCGAGCTATAACGCCCTCCAGGTGAAGTTCGACCGCCGCTTCAACAGAGGCCTGGCCATTACCACCGCTTACACCTGGAGTAAGGCGGAAGGGTACCAGTCCGAAGACCAGGGTCTTGCTTATTACATCAATCCGCGCCGGAACTGGGCGCGCACGGATTTCGACCGCCGTCATAACTTCGTCCAGAGCTATGTGTGGGAACTTCCTTTTGGTAAAGGTAAGCAGTTCGTTCAAAGTGGGGTGGCCGCCGCGGTTCTTGGGGGTTGGCAGCTGAACGGGGTTCTGACGCTGTCCACGGGCACGCCTCTCAATTTTGGCTACAGCGCGTCCGGCCTGAAAGCACCGGGCAACAGCAATTCGCTCGACGCTACCGGTCCTATCCAAATCCTGAGCGGTACCAATGTCGGAAGCAATTGGTTCGATACTTCTAACCTTTCCGCCCCGGCTGCCTTGAAGTTCGGAAACTTGGGCCGCAATGTGATCAGCGGCCCCGGGCTCTTCAATCTCGATAGCTCACTTTTCCGAAGATTCGCAATTAAAGAGCGGTTGAATCTGGAGTTCCGCGCAGAAGCCTTCGCGGTGACCAATACACCCCAATTCAATAACCCGGTTACAGACATCACCAGCTCGAGCTTCGGGAGAATTACGGGTGCCGGCGGCAATCGCTCCACTCAATTAGGCGTGCGGCTGCTTTTCTAAACACCACCGCTATAAACGATCCCGAGCGTCCGCGCGTCAAACCTGACATGCGGGCTCTCGGGATTTTGTTCTTCGGCACTGTTCTTTCGAGCTTCCCGGCCGAATCGCGCCTCGATGTGCTTCTTAAAGCGGTCGAAAACCACTATAACCGCGCCCAGTCCCTTAAACTCGACTTCACCGAAACTCTCACTGCAGCCCGCCGCCCTGGCCAAACTGAGTCAGGCACGCTCACCCTCCGCAAACCCGGCCGCATGCGCTGGGATTACGCAACTCCCGCCGGAAAGGTCTTCGTTTCCGATGGCAAGCGCACCTCGTTCTATAATCCTGAAACCAACCAGGTGGAGGTCACCGGCGTAAAGGATACCGAAGACATGCGCGCCCCTCTCGCTTTTCTGCTGGGCAAGCTCAACTTCTACAAAGAATTTCGCGCTTTTACTCTGCGCCCCGATCCCGCCGGCACCTGGATCACGGCTGACCCCAATTCCGATTCGCTCCCCTACGCCCGCGTCGAATTCCTGGTCGCCCCCGATTCCCACATCGACCGCCTTCGCATCTTCGCGCAAGACCGCTCCGTGCTTGAATTCCATTTCGAACACGAACGTCTGAATATCCCGGTAGACACGAAAATATTCGAGTACCGTGTCCCGATCACCGCTCAAATTCTGGAAGGCGACAAATAGCGGTGGCGGACTTTGTTCTGAAATACGCGGATTCCCGCGGGGAAGTGCACTCCCAAGTCGCCAGCGCCGCGACCGAGCAGGAGGTTCGCGATCGCTTCTCCGGCCAGGGCTTCCTGATCTACTCCATCCAGCCACGGCGCGGCGCCACGTCCCTGAGTTCCGATATCCAAATCGGCTCCCGGAAGAAGAAAGTAAACCTGGAAAAGTTTCTCATCTTCAACCAGCAGTTCGTGACTCTCATCCGCGCTGGTCTTCCGATTCTGAAAGGTCTTGACCTGCTCGCCGATCGCCTCACGGACCCTAAACTCACTCCCTATATTCAGTCCGTGCGCGACGAAGTCCGCCGCGGTACCCAACTCTCCGACGCATTTGAAAAGCAAGGGATTTTCCCGAAGATCTACATCACCTCTGTCATGGCCGGCGAAAAAAGCGGCAGCCTGGGCGAGGTGCTTGAGCGCTACATCACGTACCAAAAGCTTGCGCTCGCTGTCCGCAAAAAGGTACTGCTTTCGCTGATGTACCCGTCAATTCTGATCGTGCTGGTGATCGCCCTCATCGTATTTCTGGTCGTCTACGTAGTGCCCAGTTTCGCGGGACTCTACACCAGCATGTCGGCGAAACTCCCAGCCGTCACGCAAATCCTGATTGACGTAGGGACCACCGCGAAAGACTACGTAATCCTGATCGCGCTGGTCCTGTTTGGCGGCGCCGGAGCGCTCTACTGGTGGGCAAGAAAACCGGCGGCCGCCGAAAAACTCGACGCGGTTAAGATCCGTGTCCCCATCTTCGGCGATATCTGGCTGAAATACCAGGTTGCGCAATTCTCGCGCGTGCTCTCCACGCTACTCACCGGTGGTATTCCGCTGGTGCAAGGGCTGGAAACGGCGGCGGAATCGCTTGGGACTGTCCTGCTTCGCAAAACGCTGGGCCGGGCCGGACAGATGGTACGAGAAGGCAACCCGCTCTCCGCCTCTCTCAAAGCCACGGGCATCTTTCCCGACCTATCGGTGGACATGATCGAAGTCGGCGAGAGCACGGGGGCGCTGCCGGTCATGCTTACCAGCGTCGCCGAATTCTACGAAGACGACGTGAATACAAAAATGACGGCCGCACTTTCACTGATCGAGCCCGCGATCATGGTCTTCATGGGCATCTTCGTGGCGTTCGTCCTAATCGCCCTTTATCTTCCGATCTTCTCGTTGGCCGACACCATTCGTTAGCGGACACACCGTAATTTCAAAAAACCCGGCGCGCCGCCTGTCGCATCAGGAAAGAGGAGAGGCCAAGCGGTAAGTGCTTGTGCCACAATCGAATTATCCTGAAATGAGTTCTATCGCCGTCGGAAATCCGTCGCGCCGTGCCTTCCGGTTCTACGAGTCCACTGTATTCAAGAAGGCTGTCATGGCAGTCACGGGCTTAATTCTATTCGGCTTCGTGGTGGGCCATCTCATTGGCAATTTGCAGGTTTATGAAGGGCCGGAGAAGCTGGACGCCTATGGCCATTTTCTGCATAGCATCCCGGCGGCACTCTGGACGGCGCGCCTGGTGCTGCTGATTTCGGTAGGGTTGCACATTCTGATGACTATTCAGCTGGTGCAGTTAAAGAACGCGGCGCGGCCGGTGGGTTACGTGAAGAAGGACAATTCGCACTCGTCGTATGCGTCCCGCACCATGTATTGGAGCGGGCCGATCATTCTGGCTTTTGTGATTTATCACATCCTGCATTTGACGTTAGGTGTTGCGCAACCTGGATACGTGGAGGGCGGCGTGTATGCGAATGTCGTTCATGGTTTCCAGAATCCGCTGATTTCCGGGTTCTACATTCTCTCTATGGTGCTGCTCTGCATGCATCTTTATCACGGTCTCTTCAGCATGTTCCAATCCTTGGGCGCGCACCATCCAAACTATACGCCGCTCATTCGCCGCTTTGCGATGACCATGGCGTTCCTGATTGCTCTCGGGAATATTTCGATCCCGATTTCGGTAATGGCGGGGTGGGTGAAATGAGGATGCTCGATTCGAAGATTCCAAACGTTCCGGTTGAGCAAGCCTGGGACGAGGCCCGCTTCAACATGAAGCTGGTAAACCCGGCGAATAAGCGGAAATATTCGGTGTTGGTGGTAGGTTCGGGCCTGGCGGGCGCCTCGGCAGCGGCGTCGCTGGGTGAGTTGGGCTATCAGGTAAAGTGTTTCTGCTTCCAGGGCAGCCCGCGGCGCGCGCACAGTATTGCCGCGCAGGGCGGCATCAACGCGGCCAAGAACTATCAGAACGATGGCGATAGCATCTACCGGCTGTTTTACGACACGGTGAAAGGCGGCGATTTCCGGGCGCGGGAAGCGAACGTATATCGCCTGGCGCAGAACAGCGTCGCGATCATCGATCAGTGTGTGGCGCAAGGCGTGCCCTTCGCCCGTGAATATGGCGGCACGCTTTCCAATCGCTCCTTCGGAGGCGCGCAGGTATCGCGGACCTTCTATGCTCGCGGCCAGACAGGCCAGCAGCTTCTTTTAGGCGCGTACCAGGCTCTTGAGCGGCAGGTGCACCTCGGCACGGTGGACATGTTGCCGTATTCGGAGATGCTCGACCTGGTGGTGATCGAGGGGCGCGCACGCGGGATTATTGTGCGCAACCTGTTGACCGGCGAAATTCAGCGGTACGCGGCGGATGTAGTGGTGTTGGCCACGGGTGGCTACGGCAACGTCTATTACCTTTCAACCAACGCCAAGGGTTCGAATGCCACGGCGATCTGGCGAGCGCATAAACGCGGCGCGCTCTTCGCAAACCCTTGCTTTACGCAGATTCACCCGACCTGCATTCCGGTTTCCGGCGATCATCAATCGAAGCTGACGTTGATGAGCGAATCGCTCCGCAACGACGGGCGCATCTGGGTTCCGAAGAAGGCGGCCGATAAGCGTTCTCCGGACCAGATTCCGGAAGCCGAGCGCGATTATTATCTGGAGCGGCGCTACCCGAGCTTCGGCAATCTGGTGCCGCGCGACGTAGCGTCTCGTAACGCGAAAACGGTCTGCGATGAGGGGCGCGGCGTGGGTCCGGGTGGCTTGGGCGTGTATCTCGATTTTTCCGCGTCGATCGAGCGGCTCGGCCGGCACACTATCGAAGAACGCTACGGCAACCTCTTCGAAATGTATCAGCGGATCACGGGCGAGGATCCTTATCGCGTTCCGATGCGGATTTATCCCGCGATCCACTACACTATGGGCGGGCTGTGGGTGGATTATGAGCTCATGACCACCATCCCCGGGCTGTTCGCGCTCGGCGAGGCGAACTTCTCGGACCATGGTGCAAACCGGCTGGGCGCGAGCGCGCTGATGCAAGGGCTTTCCGATGGTTACTTCATTGCTCCCTATACGATTGGGAATTACCTGGCGAGCCACAAGCTGGAAAAGGTAACCACGGAGCATCCGGAGTTCAAAAGAGTGGAAGCCGAAGTCAATTGCACCATCAAGAAGTTCCTGTCGATTAACGGCACGCGCACCACAGCCTCCTATCACAAGGAGCTGGGCAAGATCGTGTGGGACGAATGCGGAATGTCGCGCAATGCAGAAGGCTTGAAGAACGCTATCGAGCGGATTCGCGCGCTTCGCGAAGATTTTTGGCGCAACGTGAAACTAGCGGGCGACGCGAATGATTTGAATCCGTCTATCGAAGCAGCGGGACGCGTGGCGGACTATTTCGAGTTGGCCGAATTGATGTGCATCGATGCCTTGGATCGCAATGAAAGTTGCGGTGGCCACTTTCGCGAAGAGTACCAGACGCCCGACAACGAAGCTTTACGGGATGACAAAGATTACGCGTACGTGGCGGCTTGGGGGTTCAACGGCACCGGCGCCCCTCCGGAGCTGGTCAAAGAACCGTTGACCTTCGATCGCGTCCACCCGGCGCAGCGGAACTACACCTAATGAATCTGACCCTTAATGTATGGCGGCAAACCCGCGCGACGGACAAGGGGAAGATGGTCCGGTATGAGGCGAAAGATGTCAGCCCGGACATGTCTTTCCTGGAGATGCTGGACGTTCTGAATGAAGAGCTGATCCTGAAGGGTGACGTTCCGATTTCGTTCGAGCACGATTGCCGCGAGGGAATTTGTGGATCGTGCGGCTTTATGATCAACGGGGTGGCGCACGGGCCGGAGAAAGGCACCGCGGTGTGCCAACTCCATATGCGGCATTACAAAGATGGCGATACGCTGTTCCTGGAACCGTTTCGCGCGCGTGCGTTCCCGGTGCTGAAAGATCTGGCAGTGGACCGGCGCGCGTTGGATAGGATCATCGCCGCGGGGGGTTACATTTCCGTCCCAACGGGCAGTGCGCCGGACGGTAATGCGATTCCTGTACCGAAGGACCGTTCCGACCGGGCAATGGATGCTGCCGCGTGTATCGGGTGTGGCGCTTGCGTTGCGGCTTGCCCGAACGCATCGGCGGCATTGTTCACCGGCGCCAAAATCACGCATCTGGGTTTGCTTCCCCAAGGCCAGGCGGAACGCCAGCATCGCGCGATGAAAATGGTGGAGCAGGGAAACATAGAGCGTTTCGGGAACTGCACGAATATCGGCGAGTGCGAGGCGGTTTGTCCTAAAGAAATCAAAATCGAAGTAATCGCGATGATGAACCGGGATTATCTGATGGGTGCGTGGAAAAGCCGGGAGAAGTACAGGGACGATGTACCCGAGACGACGCCGCTGGCGGGCGGACGGACTTAGCCTTCCCTGATTCTCTTGTTCGATGTGGTTGCACACAGATGCAAACGCCGAAAGATCAGAGTAGACTTCGTAACGACGTGAAAACGTCGTAGGTGCTCAACCCTCCCGGCAACAGTAACTCATTGTTTTGGCGAGCCGCCACCTTCTCCGCCGTTTTGGGCGCTGAAGCTCTATTGGGCTCTTTACTGTTCGACTCCGCGGAACTCTTCCATTCACTGGGTAGAGGGATGGGAAACCGAATGGGTGCATCGGCGCTTTGGTCCATTCACTTTCTGATCGGATTTGCCGCTATCTCGTGCACGTTTCTATTCCTGCAATATCGTGGGGTGCTGGACCATCTCGTGGCGGCTGCTCGAACCGCGCCTGTGAGCGGGTGGATGGTGGGGGCGCACTTCTGTTCGGTGGCATTTCTTTTTGCGATTTCGTTTCAGCTTTCGGCAGAGACGGGCGGCACCCTTGTGATTCCGTGGGTTGTGGGGTGTGGCAGCGTACTGACATCTGCCGCGCTCGCAATGCTTCCCTGGCGCCTATGGAAATTCGCAGCTCGGAAGACGGGTCTGCTGGCGATTTACTCGGCCACCGGTGCGGCAGCGGCGGCAAGCGCGGTTCTGGCGAGTGGGCGATTGTGGGTCCCGATGAGCGGCGTCACCTTCCAGTTGGTTCGCCTGATTCTCTCGCCGGTGTTATCCGGGATGGTGGTCCAACCGGAAAACTTCAGGGTTGGGTCGCGACGTTTCACCGCCGTAATCAGTCCTGAGTGTTCGGGCCTGGAAGGTATATCGCTGTTCCTGATTTTCCTGGCAATCTGGCTCATTCTATTTCGGAAAGAGATCCGCTTTCCGCAGGTGCTGGTGTTAATTCCCGCAGGCGTCGCAATTCTGTTTGTGCTGAATGCGGCCCGGATTGCCACTCTGATTCTGATTGGGCACTTGGGGGCGAGAGATGTTGCGGCGCAGGGATTCCACTCGCAAGCGGGCTGGATTCTCTTCAATGTAGTTGCACTCGGAATTTCAATTGGCGCTCGCAGGATTCCGTGGATTGCGCGGCAAGCCCGGCCGGATGGCGAGCGGCTGCCGAAAAAGCGGGACGACTCCGTTTCGATTTTCCTGATTCCGTTTCTCGCGATTCTTACGGCGGGCATGGTCTCGCGTGCGGTCTCGGGGAAGTTTGAGTGGTTCTATGGGTTGAGGCTGGTGGCTGCTGTTGGCGCGTTCTGGCTATTTCGCCGGGAGTACTGGGCGATCACGCGGCAGTGGCGATGGGACTGGGTAGCAACGGCGGTCGGCGTCGCCGTGTGCGCCATTTGGATCGGGATGGACTGGGGCGGCGTCCCTGCACCGAGAACTTCGGGCGCAAATCTTGTCTGGATTGTACTTCGGGCGGCGACCGCAATCACAGTCGTGCCCTTAGCGGAAGAATTAGCCTTTCGCGGATACCTGATGCGCCGCCTGGCAGGAAGCGATTTTGAAACCGTCAGGCCGGATCAGGCTCCGTGGTGGGCAGTAGCTTTGTCCTCTCTGCTCTTTGGGCTGCTCCATGGATCGCGATGGCTGGCGGGGACCGTTGCCGGGGTGGCTTATGCACTTGTCTATCGCAGGCGCCGCAATTTGGGTGATGCGGTTACCGCGCATGCCGTCACAAATGCCCTTCTTGCCGTCTACGTACTGAGTTCAGGAGATTGGCGCTTCTGGTAGACAATGTGATACTCTCGTCGGCTACAACGCTCGTAGGAGGGCTTTGACGATGAAGAAATTATTAGGAATTGCCGTATTGATGGCCAGCATGGTTTCCGTTGCGCTAGCCGGCGTCGTGCGCGCACCGGAGATTGACGCCTCAGCCGGTGTTACCGCGGTTACGCTGCTGGCGGGCGGATTGTTGGTGCTTCGAAGCCGGCGCCGAAGCTAGTTTCTCCGGTCACGCCCGTTTAAAAGGACGCGTGAGCAAATCGCTCACGCGAATCTGCCTTGAGCCGTCAATTCCACGAACGCCCGTAGACACGATTCCCGAGCGCGGGGCCGCGACGTACGTGCCGAAAAGCCGGTCCCACCATGAGAAGGTCTGCCCGAAATTGCGGTCATAATCAGACGGATCTTCTGAGTGATGGATGCGATGCAGATCCGGCGTAATGAAAAAGGCGCGGAGCATCGCTTCCACACCAGGCGTAAACGAAGCGTTCGCGTGCACAACGAAGTTCAGCAACAGCCCCAGTAACTCTGAAAACAGCACCGCGACCGGGGGCGGCGCCAGAAGAAGAACTACAGCGAAACGGATTCCTTGAATGGGGAGCAGTTCGAGAGGGTGAAAACGCGTGCCCGTGGAGACGTCGTAATCCGGATCGGAGTGATGAATCTCATGAACGCGCCAGAGCGGACGCGATGCATGAAACGCCCGATGCAGCCAGTACTGGATGAAGTCCAGAAGCAGGACGGTAACGATACAACGGAGCGCGAAGGGCAGTACCGGGCGATTCAAGATGCCGATGCCGCTTGATTGAACCAGGCTGGCGGCGCCCACCGGAAGCAGGCGGAGCAAAGCGGTTACCAGAGCCGCGGAGACCGCGAAGAGCAGTGCATGATGGCCCCACCGCCTTCCAGTGGAAACAGTGGGACGGCTGCCGGGGCGAAACGATTCCCAGATAGCCACGCCCAAGAAGGCAACCACGAAGAGAGCCCAGTAAATTTGCGAAGACAGCTTCACAGCAGTTCCCCGGTATTATCTCAGGGTTGGTGATCGTCTAAACTTGTCAAAAGTGCTCCGTAAATTTTCCCTGGCGTCGCTCGCCGGGTTGATCCTTCTCACCGGCTTCGGTTTCGCGAAGCCCAAACCGAAAAAGAAAGCGCCGTCCGCGCCGCAGGTTGCGCCCTTTCATAATCCCGTGGGGACCGAACCCCTGGGCGGCATGCCTCCTCTGCTCGATCCCAAAGACTTGTACGCCGCCGATCGGCCGAACGCTTTGAACGCGGTGGTGCAGAAATTTCCATCACGCGTGTATGTGCCGAACAGCGGCAGCAACACCATCGACGTGATTGATCCTGCGACCTATAAAGTGGTCGGGCATTTCGATGTCGGCAAGCAGCCGCAGCACGTCACGCCTTCCTGGGACATGAAAACGTTGTGGGTGCTGAACGATCTGGGAAATAGCCTGACCCGGATCGATCCCATGACGGGCAAGAAAGGCGCGACCGTGCCGGTCGATGATCCCTACAACATGTACTACACGCCCGACGGCAAGTACGCGATGGTGGTGGCCGAAGCCCGCGCCCGGCTGGACTTTCGCGATCCCGAGACAATGCAGTTAGTTACCTCCGTCAAGGTGCCCTGTAAGGGCGTGGACCATCTCGATTTCTCGCCGCACGGCCGCTATCTCCTGGCCAGCTGTGAATTCTCGGGCAAGATCGTCAAAGTGGATATCAAGGACAAGAAGGTAGCGGGGCTGCTTTCGTTGGGGAAGCAGCGGGCCATGCCGCAGGACGTGAAGCTCTCGCCCGACGGAAAGACTTGGTACGTCGCGGACATGATGAGCGACGGTGTCTTTATGATTGATGGTGACAATCTGAAGGTCTTAAGCTTTCTGCGCACGGGCAAGGGCGCGCATGGGCTTTATGTAAGCCGCGATTCCAAGTCGCTTTACGTTTCAAACCGGGGCGAAGGCAGCGTGGCGGTCATCGATTTCGCTACCAAGAAAATTATTCATACCTGGCGCATTCCCGGCGGAGGCAGTCCCGATATGGGAGGCGTCTCTGCCGATGGGAAGGTGCTCTGGCTTTCCGGGCGCTGGCATTCTGAGGTGTACGCGATCAGTACGGAAGACGGTAAGTTGCTGGCAAAGGTGCCCGTGGGACGCGGGCCGCACGGGTTGTGCGTTTACCCCCAGCCGGGGCGCTATTCGCTGGGCCACACAGGCATTTTCCGCTAGGTGTATGCTGTAATTGTTAATCTTTTGAGGTCCTCTAAAATGACACTAAAGCTTCGAACTCTGGCCCTGTCCGCAGCCGCCTTTTTCCTTTTTGCCTTATCGGCTTTCGCGCAAGTGACGGCGCTCGAAGGCATCGTCAAAGGTGACGATGGCCAACCGGTGAAGGGGGCCCTGGTCAAAATCGACCGCAAAGATATTAAGGGCAGCTACAGCGTAAAAACTGACAAGAAGGGCCACTATGGCCACTATGGCCTGCCGATTGGCACGTACAAAGTGTCGGTGGAAGTTGACGGCAAGCCGGTGGATTCCGTGGATAACGTCCGCACGCGACTGGGCGATCCGCAGCCGCTGAATTTCGATCTCAAGAATCAGAAGAAAGAGGCCGAAGCTTTGGCCAAAGCCGCGGAGACCGGCACGCTGACCAAAGAACAGTCGCAGAAGATGACTCCCGAGCAGAAAGCTGCGTTTGATAAAGCGAACAAGGCCCGGGAAGCGGATATCGCGAAGAATAAGCAGCTGAATGACGTATACAACGCCGGCAAAGATGCGCTTGCCGCGAAGCAGTACGATGCAGCGGTTGACAACCTTGTAAAGGCCAACGAGATTGATCCCAAGCAAAACGTGATTTGGGCGCAGCTTGCGGAAGCTTATGTGGGGCAGGCTTCCACCAAGACGGGCGCAGATGCGGACGCCGCGCGGCAAAAAGGGCTGGAGGCTTACGGCAAGGCAATTGAACTGAAGCCTGACGATCCAGCGCTTTACAACAACTATGCCCTGGCTCTGGTGAAGGCGAAGAAGATTCCGGAAGCGCAGGATGCCTTGAATAAGGCAGCGCAGCTGGACCCCCCGGGCGCGGTCCGCTATTACTACAACTTGGGTGCTGTCCTGGTAAACGCGAACCAGAACGATGCGGCAGGGGAAGCCTTCAAGAAAGCGATTGCAGCATATGACCAGGCAAAGGCGGCCGGGGCTCCTCCCGCGGACATCACCAAGAACTACGCGGAAGCCAATTATCAGCTTGGCATCACGATGCTCTCCAAGGCCAATACCGATCCCAAAACCGGCAAAGTGACGCCCATCGCCGGAACCGAGGAAGCTTTCAATAAGTATCTGGAAATGCAGCCGACCGGGCAATTTGCGGATGCCGCAAAGGGAATGTTGCAAACCATCGGCGGCACCGTTGCGACAAATTACAAGAATCCTAGCGCGCCCGACCCTGCGTCTAAGAAGAAGGGCAAGAAATAGCCCAGCGGGAGCCAGGAGCTCCCTCTCATGTTTCGGTATCTCTTTCAATTCATCGCTCTGCTGGTGTTCTTTGCGGTAGCGCGTACAGTTCTTACCTGGATTCTGCGTACGGTGGTGAGTTCCTTTCGAGCCACCTCCAGCCCGCCCCCGGCGCAGGAAGCTCGCCAGCGCGATGTTCTAGCGTCCGCAGGCGAACTTCACCAGGACCCCGTTTGTGGGACCTTTGTGCCGGGCACATCCCGCTTCACGCGCAACGTAGACGGCCGGACAGTGTACTTCTGTTCTTCCGATTGCCGCGACCGTTTCCTGGTATCCGCACGCAGTTAGCAGATGGGCCAGGTTTATTCGAGAGAAGCGCTGGTTGCCGCACGGGCTTTGTGGCGCGATCAGCAGAAGACCGTGGTTTTTACGAACGGGTGTTATGACCTTCTCCATCCCGGGCATATCCGTCTCTTGGAACGCGCAAAATCGCTTGGAGATGTTTTAGTCCTGGCGTTGAACACCGATGCAAGCGTGCAGCGAATCAAAGGCCCGGCGCGGCCGCTGTTGCACCAAGACGAGCGCGCGGAGATCGCCTGCGCGCTTCAAGCGGTGGATGCCGTGACGCTCTTCGATGAAGATACGCCGCGTGAATTGATCGCGGCCGTTTTGCCCGATATCCTGATCAAGGGCGCCGACTGGGCTCACTTTATCGCGGGCCGGGAAGAGGTGGAAGCAGCGGGCGGACAGGTGCTGGCGCTCTCGCTTGAGCCCGGTTATTCCACCACCGGAATTGTCGAAACGATTCTCGCGGTTTGACCCCGTAAGATAGAATTTTGGTCCACCCTTCCATTCGCGAGCTCTTCCTGCGTTTGAATCGCGACCCCTTGTTTCAGGAAGCGGTGCGCGGGTTACCCTCGCAGATCCGGCTTTCCGGTCTGACTCCTACGGCGCGCGCGATCTATTCCGTCCTGCTGTGGCAGGTCACGGAGCGGCCGATCCTGATCGTGACGGATGGAAGTAAGCAGGCAGAAACGCTGTTCGAAGCAATCGAGAGCTTCTTCCCGCTGCTGGTTGCTTCAGGGGATAAATTACGGCCCCAACTGCTCCCCGCCATTGACACGCTTCCGGGCCAAACTATCTCGCCGCACGCCGAGATTCAGGAGAGCCGCGCCGTTGCGCTGTGCCGGCTTGCCTCGGAGCGCGTCCCGATCACTGTAACGCCGGTCGCTTCCGCGCTGCTGCGGATTGACGGGCCTGAGTTCTATCGCCAGCTTTACACGACGCTTCGCGTAGGAGATGAAGTTCCGCTGGACGACCTGATTGCCCATCTGGAAAGCGTCGGGTATGAGAAGCGCGACCCCGTGGAGATGGTGGGCGAGTACTCGGTCCGGGGCGGCATACTGGACGTCTTTCCGCCGGAAGCTTCGCAGCCGCTGCGAATGGAATTGTTCGGGGACGAGATCGAATCCATCCGCAGATTCGAAGTGGAATCGCAGCGCTCGGTGATGAAGCTGAACGAATGCACGCTGCTGCCGCTCACGGAGTTTCAGAAATCGCGGGCTATGTTGTCGGAGTTAACGGTGAAGCTGCGGGAAGGGGGGATGTCGCAGCGCGAACTGCCGATGGATGGCCAGCCGTTCGCGGGTTGGGAGATGCTGTCGCCGCTGGTCCGAAAGCCGTCCTCTACTCTGTTTTCGCTCCTCAACAAGCCGCTGATTATTTGGGACGAGCCGGAGCTCACGCGGAGCGCCGCGGACCGGCTCTGGAAGCGGCTTCGCGCGGATGACCGGCCCAGTCACATTCCCCCGGACGCCGTATTCCTCGAATGGGACGAACTGCGCGAGCGCGCGCGGGCGGCAACGCAGATCGAGATGCGGGAACTCGACACGGGCACCGGCGCGATCCATCTTTCGACGAGGCCCGCGATGTCATTCCACGGCAACATGCCGGCGGCGATCGCCGAAGCGCGTACTCTTGTCGATAGCGGTCACCAGGTGGCTTTCTTCTGCGCGACTACGGGGGAGCTAGAGCGAGTCGCCGATATTTTCCACGAGTATTCCGTGCCTTACCAGCTCGGGCTCGATCAGAACGAACCGACGCCGGAGTATCTGGCCAAACGGCCGTATCTGGCTGGTTCGGCGGCGAATATTTACCTGATTCGCGGCAACGTGGCGCGCGGATCGATTTTCGTCAGTCAGAGGCTCGCGCTCTTCGGTTCGGAAGACCTGTTCGACGCAAGCGAAATGGTGGCGAAGCCGTTAACGGGCAAGCAGCATTTAAGCACGTTCTCCGCAGACCAGTTCGATCTGAAGCCCGGCGATTACGTTGTGCATGCCGAGCACGGTGTGGCGCGCTTCGTCGGCCTACGCGAAATCGCACAGGGCGATACCAAGGGCGATTACATGGTGCTGGAGTATGCGGGCGATTCGAAACTCTATGTTCCGCTGACGCGCATGGACCTGGTGCAGCGTTTCCGGGGTGCCGGTGAGGGCGCGCCCGCGCTGGACCGCATGGGTGGCGCCACTTGGAGCCGCACCAAGACCAAGGTCAAAGCGCGAATGCGCGATATGGCGGAGGAGTTGGTGAAGCTCTACGCTTCCCGCCGCATGGCAGAAGGCTTTTCGTTTTCACCCGACAGCAACTGGCAGCGCGAGTTCGAGGATGCGTTCGAGTTCACGGAAACGCGCGATCAAAAATCCGCGATCAACGACATCCGGCGCGATATGGAAAGTCCGCAGCCCATGGACCGGCTGCTCTGCGGTGACGTCGGGTTCGGCAAGACGGAAGTGGTGATGCGTGCGGCGTTCAAAGCGTTGGGGGATGGCAAGCAGGTAGCGGTTCTCGCGCCCACTACCGTGCTGGCGTTCCAGCACTTCGAGACCTTCAAGAAGCGCTTTCAATCGTTCCCCGTGCGGATCGACATGCTGTCGCGCTTCCGCAACCCGAAGGAGATGAAGGTATCCATCACGGACATCGCGGAAGGGAAAGTGGATATCGCGATCGGCACGCATCGGCTGCTCTCAAAAGACGTGGAGTTCAAGGATCTCGGCCTGGTTATTGTCGACGAAGAGCAGCGTTTCGGCGTGAAGCACAAGGAGCGGCTGAAAGAGATCAAGAAGAGTGTTGACGTGCTGACCATGAGCGCGACACCGATTCCGCGCACGCTGCACATGTCGCTCCTGGGGTTGCGCGATATGTCGGTGATTGAAACGCCGCCCAAAGATCGGCTTTCGATCCAGACAGTGGTCGCGCCCTTTCAGCCGGACTTGATCAAGTCCGCGGTCGAGCTGGAGGTTCAGCGCGGCGGGCAGGTTTACTTCGTTCACAACCGCATCGATTCCATATGGGAGCGCGCCGCGTTGATTCAGGAACTGGCGCCGGGCGTGCGCGTCGGCGTGGGCCACGGGCAGATGGGCGAGGCGGCGCTGGAGAAAGTGATGTTCCAGTTCATGCATCACGAATTCGACGTTTTTGTATGCACAACGATTGTCGAGAATGGCCTGGATATCCCGATGGCGAACACGATGATCATCGACCATGCGGAGAAGTACGGTCTTTCGGAGTTGTATCAGCTGCGGGGGCGTGTGGGGCGTTCGAACCGGCGGGCCTATGCGTATTTGTTGGTCCCGCCCGATACGGAACTGACGGAGATCGCGCGCAAGCGTCTGGCCGCGCTGAAGGAGTTTAGCGATTTGGGGGCAGGGTTCAAAATTGCGGCGCTCGATCTGGAACTGCGCGGGGCGGGCAACCTGCTCGGGGGCGAACAGCACGGGCACATCAACAGCGTAGGCTTCGACATGTATGTGCGGATGCTGGACGATGCGGTTCGCGAGATGCGGGGTGAGGAGGTTGCGCCGGAAATCCACTCTTCCCTGAACTTGGGGCTCGATATTCGAATTCCGAATACCTATATCGGTGACGACAACCAGCGTTTGCGCGCATATAAACAGATTGCGGGTGCGGGAAAGCCGGAGGATCGCGAGCGGATTGAAAAGGATCTGGAGGATCGGTACGGGCCGGTGCCGGAGGAGATCAAGAATTTGCTGGATTACTCGTTACTGAAGACCTCGGCTGAGAAGTTGGGCATTGAAAATGTGGAGCGTCGGCATAATACGTTGAACATCAAGTTCCATCAGGAGACGAAGGTGGACGCAGCGCGGCTGATGCAATTGGTGAGCACAACGCAGGGTGCGCAATTCACCCCGGCGGGAGTGTTGCGCGTTCCAATGGAAGGAATCCTCGATGCACCGGGCGTGCTGAGCTTCGTGCGGGAGCAACTGTTGTCGCCGCTGGAGGGTTAGGGGCCCATTCGTCATAAAACATGAACCTGGACGCCTCGCCGCGCGTCTCAGGATCGGAGATAATCATACATATGTACCTGAAGCATTGGCGCAAGGGCGCGGCGCTCGCCTGCCTGCTGGTTCCCTCTCTCACGGCGGCCGACGCACCGAATATTCGCGTCATCGAAGAAATCGTCGCCAAAGTCAATAACGACATCATTACGCGCGGGGAGCTGGAGCGCACACGCCGCCAATTGGAAGCCGAAATCAAGGCGCAGCAAAAAACTTTGGCCGGCGAGGAACTCGCGAAAGAGGTTCAGAAGCATCAGGCCGATGCTCTGCGGGATCAGATCGATCAGTTACTGCTGGTGCAGCGCGCGAAGGATCTGAGCATCAATGTCGATCCCGATGTCACACGGCGCCTGGCGGAGTTTCAGGTGCAGAGCAAAATTTCCGACCCCGACAAGTTTCACGAGTGGGTGCGCCAACAATCCGGGGGGCAGAGTTTTGAGGACGTCAAGCTGCAGATGAAAAACCAGCTGATGACGCAGCGCGTGATCGGGCAGGAAGTGGGCTCGAAAATTTCCGTGCCCAAAGAAGACATCCAGAAGTATTACGACGAGCACAAGAAAGATTACGTGCGCGAGGAGATGGTGTTCCTGCGCGAGATTCTGATTGCTCCGACGGACAAGACTCCCGCGGGATGGGCAGCCGCAGAAAAGAAGGCCAAAGACATTCAGGCCCGTGCGCGTAAAGGCGAGAAGTTTACGCAACTGGCGCGTGATTATTCCGCCGCCGAATCCGCGCAGAATGATGGCGAGCTCGGTTCGTTCAAGAAAGGCCAGCTTCGCAGCGAGATTGAAGACGTCGTGTTCAAACAGAACAAGGGCTATGTTACGGACTTGGTGAAGACGGACAACGGCTACACGTTTTTCAAAGTGGAAGAACGCTACGCCGCCGGCCAGGCCGCGCTTGAGGACGTGAAGAACGAGGTAATGGAACAGCTCTACACCCCACGCATGCAGCCCGCGCTGCGCGCTTACCTCACGAAACTGCGTGAGGACGCGTTCCTCGAAATTCGCGGTGGCTATGTGGACAGCGGCGCCGCGCCGGGCAAGGACACGTCCTGGAAAGATCCCGCAACGCTCAAGCCGGAGACGACGACCAAGGAAGAGGTCGCCAGTCGCAAGAAAAAGCGATTCCTCGGCATGGTTCCGAAGGGTGGCCAGAAAGTAGGAATTAAGCCGCCCACCGCCACCCCGACGGTTACTCCGGTTCCGGCGGCGCCGCAACCGCCCGCGCAATGAAGTCGCCGTTTGTCAATGAGCTGGAACTGAATCAGCCCGTCACCGCCTGTTTTCTGGTTCATTCGAAAGAGATTCGGGAGAAGAAAACAGGCGAGCCTTATCTGTCGCTCATGCTGGGCGACAAAACGGGGAAGATTGACGCGAAGATGTGGGACAACGTGGCCGAAGTGTTGGCCGCGTTTGATCGCGACAGCTTCATCAAAATCAAGGGTTCAACGCAGCTTCACATGAACCGGCCGCAGCTCACCATCTACAAGCTGCGCGCGCTGCAAGACCACGAGGTCGATTTCGCCGACTTCTTCCCAGCCACGTTGCGCGATGTCGAGCAGATGTGGACGGAGCTGCGCTCCATCGTGTCCGGTGTAAGAAACAATGACATTCGCGCGCTGTTGAATTTGTTGCTCGATGATCCGGAAATCGCGCGCCGCTTCCGGCGGGCTCCCGCGGCGAAGACGATTCATCACGCCTTCCTCGGCGGTTTGCTGGAACACGTGCTCTCGCTCGCGAATCTCTGTCTCGCCACGGCGCCGCACTATCCATTCATCGATATTGACCTCATGATTGCAGGCGCGGTGCTGCACGATATCGGCAAGATTCACGAACTCAGCTATGAGCGGGGTTTCGCTTACACATCCGACGGTCAGCTTTTGGGACACATGATGATTGCGCTGCGCATGATGGGCGACAAGATCGCGCGGCTGCCTGAGTTTCCCGAACCGCTGCGCACCTTACTCGAACACATGGTCATCAGCCACCATGGACATCTGGAATTCGGTTCACCGAAGCTGCCGCAATTCCCTGAAGCAATGCTTTTTCATCAATTGGATGACATGGATTCCAAGATGGAGTGCATGCGCCAGACTATTGAAGCCGACCGCCAAGTGGACGGGTGTTTCACCAGCTACAATTCGGCGCTGGAACGCTCGGTACTGAAGAAGGCCCGTTTTCTCGCGCCGCCTGTGGACATAACGGTGGACCACCCATCTGTAGATCCACCCGTAGGCCCGCCCGTGCCACCTTCGAAGCCCGCGGCCACTGCGGCGCCACCACACCAGCCTTCAAGCCCGTTCGGAGAAGCCCTTCGCTCGGCGCTTGTTCAAAAAGATTGACCCGGATTCTAATTCGCGCAACAAATTGGATCGGCGACGCCGTGATGTCGCTGCCCGCCATTCGAGCCATTCACGCGCGGTATCCCAAGGCGGAAATTTCCGTGCTCGCCCGGCCCTGGGTGGCGGGGCTTTACGGCCGCGAACCGGGCATTCACCGCATCATTCCGTATACAGCGCAGTCGGGCCGGCGCGATCTTCTGGCGAAGTGGAAGGCCGCGCAAGCGTTGCGCCGCGACCACTTCGATTGCGCCATTTTGCTGCAAAACGCATTTGAGGCGGCGGCGGTTGTCAAAGCTGCCGGTATTCCCCGGCGCATCGGCTACAACCGAGATGGGCGCGGATGGCTGCTTACGGATGCGATCCCGGTGCCCACCCCTGGCGCTCATGAACGCTTCTATTATTTGGAATTGCTCCTGCGCGCGGGTTTGATCGACGTTCTTCCGCCTGATGAGCCGATCCGGCTTGCCGGGCTGGAACAGGCCGCCAGTGAGGGCCGCCAGCTTTTTGCCAAGCGCGGCATTGAAGGCCCAATCATCGGCGTCAGCCCCGGAGCTGCCTATGGCAACGCGAAACGCTGGCTGCCGGAACGATTTGCCGAAGCTGCGCGGCAGTTGGGCGGGACGATCGCGGTATTTGGGTCCGCTGGCGAACATGCTCTTTGTGAACAGGTGGCTCAAGAGGCCAACGGGATTAACTTCGCGGGCCAGACGTCTCTTGCGGAATTTATCAGCATGACCGCGGCCTGTTCGCTGTTTCTCACCAACGACTCCGGCGCCATGCACATCGCCTCCGCGGCCGGTACTCCCACTGTTACGATCTTCGGCTCCACCGACCACTCCACTACTGGGCCTACCGGTGACCGCGCCCGCATTGTTCGGGAGCCCGTAGAATGCAGCCCTTGCCTGCTGCGCGAATGCCCGATCGATCATCGCTGCATGACTCGCGTCACCACCGCGCGCGTGGTGGAAGCGGCGCTGCAGCTCCTCTAACGAAATGGACACGCGCACCAAAATCATTACGGCCGAAGAAGCCGCTTGCTCGCTATCGGGAATACGCGGTGGTGTTCGCGAGCTTTGATGTGCTTACCGCTTCGCGCATCCGAAGCCTGGGCGCGATGGCCTCCCCTGTGCGCCCACTGATCGCGGTAATCCGTGAGGTTCCGGGCTCACTCTTGACGCTCCAGGCAAGAGCGGAATTGGCCGCTTCGCTGGGCATCATAGATTGCGTGGTGGCGGGAGGCGACACAACGGTCTTACGAGCAAATGCAGCCGCAATCCAGGACGAGCCGGAAGCCGACGCCGCCCAAACTTTGGAACTGATCCACCATGTCCAGCGACGAAACCGCGCTTAATATTCTGGTGGTCCGCCTGGGCGCGATGGGTGACGTGATTCACGCGCTTCCCGCGGTGGCCGCCCTGAAACACAGCTTCCCAAGTTCGGCTATCACGTGGGTTGTCGATACCTCCTGGGTTTCGCTGCTCAAAGACAATCCTTATCTCGATTCAGTCGTCCCGTTCGATCGCAAGCATCCGGGGAGTTGGTGGGCTACAGCGCGCGAGTTACGCCGGAAGCGGTTCGGGCTCGCCCTCGACTTTCAGGGCTTAGTGAAATCCGCCCTCATCGCAACCGCCGCCTCGCCGGACCGCATCCTGGGCTTCTCGCGTTTTGAAGTCAGGGAACGCGCCGCCTCGCTCTTCTATTCGCAAACCGTCGAGGCAGGCCTGGTCCACGCGGTGGATCGCAATCTGGCGTTGGTCAAAGCCTTGGGTGGGTGCCAGGAACGGCGCGAATTCCCCCTTCCTGCTGGCTTTCCCGAAGGAGACTTGCCACGCAGATGGCTTTGTTCTGGCCAGCCCTCTTGCCGGTTGGGCAAGCAAACAGTGGCCTCTCGAATTTTACGCGGAACTGGCGCAAAAGCTGGATATGCCTATGGTGCTGAACGGGCCGCCTCAAGCGCGCGCCGTCTTGGAATCCGTTCGTGGAACCCTGACCCACACCAGCGGGATTGAAGGACTAATCGATGCTACCCGGCGGGCCACCTCGGTGATTGGCGTGGATAGCGGTCCCATGCACCTTGCAGCGGCGCTGAATAAGCCAGGCGTGGCGATTTTCGGCCCCACAGATCCGGCGCGCAATGGCCCGTACGGGAGCACTTTGCAACTGCTTTACGACAAATCCGCCAAGCCCCGCCTGCAACGCGCCGACGGCAGAAGCGGGGCGTACATCCGCGGTTCCGAGATCGACCCCGCGATGCGGGCCATCACACCCGATCAGGTGCTTGCCGCTCTGAAACAGCAGGTCGTCTGTCAGGCGTGACGTTTCCGAAATCATATTCGGATCGCGTGGCCAAGTTGCGCGTGCCCGGCGGTTTTGTCATGGTAGCGGCGTTTGCCGTTTTCTCCCATCCCACGGTTCGGTCGCTGCAAGGGGGGCTTCCCATTGCGCTTGCGGGACTGGCTCTCCGAGCTTGGGCCGCCGGCAATCTGGCAAAGGACAGCACGCTGGCTACGACAGGCCCTTATTCGCTGGTCAGAAATCCGCTTTATGTCGGAACGCTGACGGCCGCCGCGGGATTTGCGATCGCTTCGGCAAGTTGGGGGCTGGGGCTACTGTTCGCGGCGGTGTTTTTGCTCATCTATTTGCCCGTAATTGAGTTGGAGGAGCAGCATCTTCGTGAGATCTTCCCCGGCTTTCCCGAGTTCGCCCGAACCACGCCGCGCTTATTTCCCAAGTTTGCATGGACTCCAGACACAGCCCGCTTTCGAGCTTCGCTCTATCGAAAGAACCGGGAGTACGAAGCGGGGTTGGGGTTTGTCGCGGGCGCGGCATTGTTAATCGGAAAGTGCCTTCTCTGAAGGCAAGTTTCAGATAGTTTGAAAAGGGACTCGCGCCTTCTTGCACGGCCTGCAGGATGCAGAGCTTACCGAACGTCACGCCGTGCGCGTGATTGCCACCAAGAAGCCGGGTTCTCCATGCCGAGTCAGTCTGGAAGACGCGGACCTTGCAGAAGGCCCGGAACTGGAAACCGCGCTGGCCCGAATGTTTCAGGACAGCGCGGTTTCTTACCTCTATATCCATTACGCCAAGCCAGAATGCTTCGCGGCTTTGGTGGTGCGGGCGTGACCGCCGTTAGCGCGGGCGGCGATCATCACGGCGCTCGTCCCGCCGGTCATCGCGATGCTCAAAGCCCCGGTATTCGTGCAGATCGTGGCGCTCTTCTCGATGTTCCACAAAGGGAGCACGGCCTTCATAAGGATGCACATAGTTATCCCGATTGACCCAGGTTCGCTCCCAAGGCCGGTTATTGACAAAAATCCGGTGATCATTCCAGCCTAAGCGCGCGCCACCCCAGCCCCATGAAGAGAAGTCGCCGATTCCGATCCTGGGCCCGAAGCTAATTGCTCCGCCCACCAAAAAGCCAGGACGCGGCCGTGAATAAACCACGTAGGGGTTATAGTACGGAACGTAAATCAGGCCGGGGTTGGCGGGTAGAATTTCAATATCGCCCGGACCTCCGTTCACAACGCGAAGCTGTTCGTTGTTGCGCAAATAACCATAGCTTTGCGCGATCTGCCGCTGCTGTTGCACCGCGTCCATCACAGCGCCACGATTCGATAGCACGGCATTCCCGAGCTGCTGGGTCCAGCCCATATCGCCCGACAACATGTCGAGCACGGTTGGAAACGGAAGCAGGGCCACGACACTCGGGTCCCAAGGCAGCCGGTCTTCGCGAATGGCGCGCGCTAACTCACCACCCGTCAGATTGGAATGGCCGCGCGCCCATCCAGCGGCGTCGGGAATTACATTCGAGTACGTGGATGCGGTAAGAATCTGCGCCAACAATGGATCAGGATAGAGAGCGATACGCCCGACCAAGTTCTGCAGCTGATCCTGAGGATAGTTGGGCGCTTGTTGACCATAGGCTGGTTGCTGCCCGTAATAGGGCGCCGGCTGCCTTCCATAATCCTGCTGGGGCGGCGGATAATTCTGGGCGAACACTGGAGCCGCCATGGCTCCGGCAGCGAAAAGCCAAGTTTTAATTTGATTTGAGCGTCTCATACCCCTGATTCCTGCAGCCTGAGGGCCACGTGTACGATACCTTAATCTGTAGCCATGTACGCTCTTTTGCTTCGAACCTCAGTCTTATTCATGCTCACCGTCCCGGTATTGGCTCAGGCTCCTGCAGCCGCGCCGGTGGTGATCTCGCCGCAGGTCGGTGCGGACCGCCAGATTACCTTTCGCATTTTGGCCCCGCAAGCGGAGGGGGTCAAAATGACGGGCGGCGATTTCCCGAATAACGCGCAAGGCGCACCCATGACCAAAGCCGATAACGGGATTTGGGAAGTCACCATTGGGCCTGTGCCGGCCGGCGCATACCGGTATGGTTTCAATATCGGCGGGGTTTTTATCGCAGATCCAAGCAACCCGCTTGCCAGCGAGTCAAATAATCGTGTCTGGAGTCTGGTGGTGGTTCCGGGCTCGAAATTTCAGGACACGCGCGATGTTCCGCGCGGGGCTGTGGCTTCGGTGACGTACTATTCCGCCGCCCTCCACAAATTCCGCCGCATGCACGTCTATACCCCGCCGGGCTACGAGACCGGCAAGGGCAAGTTTCCCGTTCTGTATCTATTACACGGGGCGAGCGATAGCGATGATTCCTGGAGCACCGTGGGCCGGGCCGGCTTTATTCTAGACGACCTGATTGCGGATGGGCGCGCCAAGCCGATGATCGTTGTGATGCCGCACGGACACACGGATCTGGTGCGCCGTCCGCAAGAGTCGGAGGAAATGCAGCGTGACTTTAGCGAGCAGGTTGTGCCTTACGTCGAGAAGAATTACCGCGTCATCACAGATCGCTCGCACACCGCAATCGCGGGGCTGTCGATGGGGGGCGCACAGACGCTTAATCTCTTTGCCAAACATCCCGATAAGTTCGCGTATGTCGGGGTATTCAGTTCCGGCCTGATCGGTTCTTATGGCCCGCCACGTCCTGGCGCCGCGCCCGCCGCGGGACCCACCTGGGAGGAGAGCCACAAGGAATTCCTGGACAATCCGGCTTCCCGCAAGGGCCTGAAACTGTTCTGGTTTGCCACCGGCAAAGAGGATCGGTTGATTCCCACCACCACCGGAACCGTGGGGATGTTTAAACAGCATGGCTATACGCCCGTGTTTCAGGAAAGCGAGGGCGGCCATACTTGGCTGAACTGGCGCGATTATATGAACGAATTTGTGCCGCAGCTTTTCCAGTGATTTCTCAAGCCGACTAGGCAAAGATGTCGCTTGTCACAAAACATTGCGGAACGTCTGATAAAATCCGATTATTCAGTCAACAAAGCTGAAAAGCTTCAGAGGAAAAAATTTATGAGCCAAGTGCGCCCAATTACCTGGTGCAAGCTCGCGCTATTTGCGATGCTTGCCCTATACCTTCCCGCAACATTCGCCCAATCCGATCTCACGTCGATTTCCGGATTCGTTAAAGATGCCACCGGATCTACAGTTCCGAATGCGCAAGTCAGTCTAGTAAACCAAGCTACCAACCAGGAACGAAAATCCACCACCAACGATACTGGTTATTTCGTTTTCACGAACGTTCCGTCCGCTGTTTACACAGTGAACGTCGATGCCGCCGGATTCCGTAAAGCGTCCCGCACCGGAATACAGGCGGATGCCAATGTGCCCGCCACCGTGAACATCGATTTGGCTGTCGGACAGAACACCGATTCGGTTGAAGTCTCGGCGGAAGCGGTTGCGGTACAGGCCGATAGCGCCACGCTCGGCCGCACTGTTGAAACACGCCAGATTCGCGACCTTCAGTTGAATGGCCGGAATCCGATTTTCCTCGCGCTCCTCAAACCCGGCGTGAACGGCGGTGCGCTCAGCGGATTCAGCTTTGGTTTGAGCCAAGGCGGCCTGAACATCAACGGGGGCCGCGTTCAGGACAACCTGATTACCTTCGACGGCGCCGTTTCCGTCCGAACCCGTGCTAACGGAAGTAGCGTCGGCGCGGCCGATGCGGATTCCACCCAGGAAGTGCAGATCCTGACCTCGAACTACAACGCCGAGTACGGCCGTTCGGCGGGTGGCCAAGTCCGCATCGTAACCAAGAGCGGCACGCGCGAATTTCACGGTGCGGCGTATGAGTATTTCCGTAATTCCGATCTGGACGCGAACACCTGGGCACGCAACCGCGTGATCAACAACGCGGCCATTAGCGGTCAACCGGCGGCGTTCCGCTTCAATCAGTTTGGTTTTAGCGTTGGCGGACCCTTGCTGATCCCGAAGATTAATAAGGACCGCAATAAGCTGTTTTTCCTTTTCGGTCAGGAATATCTTCGATACCGCCAGGATGCGCTTGAGAACATAACCGTACCGACCAACCTGATGCGTCAGGGTAACTTCAGCGAATTGCTGAATCAGGCAAGCCCGTACTACACCGGCAAGCAACTGGTGTTCCCCGGTACCACCAATCCAATCCCCGGCAACATCATCCCGGCCAGCTTCCTAAGCCCGAACGGTCTGGCGTTGTTGCATATCGCGCCCGCGCCTACGCCCGGTTATCAGCAAGGCAAGAATAACTTCCTGGCCACCGCCGCCGGTCCGCAAAATCAGCGCAAGGACACCGGTTCCGTCGATTACCTGCCCGCCGAAAAGCACTATATCCGCATGCGGTTGCAGAACTATAGCTTTAACCAATACATTCCCTTCCCCAACGACAACGGTGGAGTCGAGCCGCAAACGTTCGACCGCCCCAACCAGACAATCTCCCTGAACTACATCTGGACCATCAGCCCGACGCTGATTAATGAAGCGTTGGTTACGGCGAGCGCGGACCATGTCCGTATCGGGATTGATACCAGCCGGAATACCTATGACCGCACCACCTACGGCATTAACTATCCGTACATTTTTCCTCAGGGCAAAGATGTCGCTAACAAGATCCCGACCGTAACGGTTCAGAGCTTTTCGGAGATCAACGGCTTGCCGTATCCTTCGAATTCCGGCGGTCCCATATACGACATCTCGGACAACATCACGAAGATCAAAGGCAACCACACCATTAAAGCCGGTTTCCTCTTCGAGCGCGCCGGTGAGAATGACCGCGATCAGATTAACATCTCAGGCGTCCCCGGTGGCACCAACAACCAAAATGGCCGTTTCGTATTCTCCGATTCCCGTCCCGGCGGTAGCGGCGCGGGCGTGGCGGATGCGGCTCTTGGCTTATTCAGCACCTACGCTGAAATCGGACCGCGTTCTTACACTCCGTACCGTGGATTCATGTGGGAGTTCTTCGTTCAGGATTCCTGGAAGCTCACTCCGAAGCTCCGTGTGGACTATGGCTTCCGCGAGAGCATCATTCAGAATTACCATAGCCTCTGGGGTAACCAAGCGCTCTTCGACCCTGCTTTCTACAACCCGGCTACCGCTGTAAAAGTAGATCCCAAGACGGGTAATCCGATTGCGAATTCCGGCAACCCGCTGGACGGCGTCATCATTCCTGGTACCGGATTGACTGCTGCTGGTAAAGGCCGAACTCCTGCTCTCGATAGCGGCCTCTACAACAGCCTGTATACGCCAAGCGTGCCGAGCTACTACAGCAATGTTCACCCTGGTCAGGGCTTTCAGCCACGCCTCGGTATCGCTTACCAGATCAACACCAAGACCGTGGTTCGCGCCGGCGGCGGCCGCTTCCTGACTCGTCTCGGGGTCAGCGATTCCGTATTGCTGGGCGGTAACCCTCCGCTCCAGCCCACTGCTTCGGTTTCGAACGGCCTGGTTGACGCTCCACTCGGCGCCAACGGGGCGGCTACGTATCCTTTGGGCGTTACCAGCGAGAGCCGGGATTTCAAGAGTCCCGAAAGCTGGCAGTACAACGTGGCGGTTCAGCGCGAAGTCGGCTTCAACACGACGGTCGAGATTGCCTACGTGGGGCGCCGTGGTCTCCATCAACAGTTGGAGAGCAATATCAACCAATTGCAGCCCGGCACCATTCAAGCCAACCCCGGCATCAGCGAGAACTTTCTCCGTCCGTATGCAGGTTTCGGTTCCATTCGCCAAGCCCAAAACGTGGGAAGTTCCCGCTATAACGGGCTCCAAATCGACGTGGAGCGCCGCTTCTCGAAGGGCTTTCTCTTCGGGTTCGCCTATACGCTCTCAAAGAGCATGGACGACGGTTCCGATCCGAAGGACATTGTTGCAAACACCTATGACCGGACCACAGTTTGGGGGCCTTCGAACTATGACCGCCGTCACGTAGCGGTGATCAACTCCATTTATCAATTGCCCTTCTACAAGGACACTACTAAGTGGACTGGCAAACTACTCGGAGGTTTTCAGGTTTCTGCCGTGGTCCAATTCCAGACCGGTACGCCTTTCTCGGTCCAAACCGGTGATGACTTCGGTGGCGTGGGCACGGGTAGCGGAAACGGTCAGGGCCAGGGTAGCCGCTGGATCATCGCCGGTAATCCTTCGCAAACAGCACAATTCGCCAACCAGGATATTAACGGCAACGCGGAGCAGAAATTCTGGTACACGTTTGTTTCGTCCACGGGCGCACTTGCCAAGGCCGGAGCAACACCCAACGTGACGCCGCCCGCCCCCGGTACGTTCACCACGCAAAAGAGCCGTAACGAGTTCTACAACCCCGGCTTCCAGAACTGGAACGGAGCCATCTTCAAGGATTTCCACGTCACGGAAAAGCAATACATCACCTTCCGCGCCGAGGGATTCAACTTCCTGAACCACCCGAATTGGAGCGGTGCGAATACCGATCCCACCAGCAAACAGTTCGGACAGGTCACCAACAAAGACTCCAACCAGCCTCAGCGGCAATTGCAACTGAGCCTGCGCTACACGTTCTAACCGACCTGCACCAAGCCATACTTTCGCTGCCAATGGTCGCGAATGTAGGCTACGGCATCGGCCAATGCTTCGCGCGACGGCGGACGGGCAACAAAGTCCGCCGCCTCGCGTTGAGCAATTTCTAGAATTTCTCTATCCCTCACCAAGCTCGCAATCTTCAGCGCGGGCAGCCCCGATTGTTTCGTCCCAAAAAATTCCCCGGGCCCCCGAAGCCGCAAGTCCACCTCTGCGATCACGAATCCATCGTTTGTTTCCGTCATCGTGCGAACCCGCTGTTTGGCAGTGTCGCCCATCTTCTCCGTTACCAACAGGCAGTAGCTCTGCTCCCCGCCCCGCCCCACGCGTCCGCGTAGCTGGTGCAACTGCGCCAGGCCGAAGCGTTCCGCGTGTTCGATCACCATTACCGTCGCATTCGGGACATCGACACCCACTTCAATCACCGTCGTCGCCACCAGAATCTTCGTCTCACCCGCTTTGAACGCCGCCATCACGGCTTCCTTTTGCGCGGCGGGCATCCGGCCGTGCAGCAGAGCCACAGCCACGTCCGGGAAACACCTCCCGCGAGAGATGATCGTGCGCGGTTTGCGCGGCTTTGGTGGCTTGCGTTTCGGAGTCTTCAATCACCGGATACACCACGTACGCCTGCCGTCCCGCATCCACCTGCCCTTTGACGAAGCTCCAGACCTGCTCGATTCCGTCCGCGGTATAGTGCTTCGTCGTGATCGGTTTGCGTCCCGGAGGAAGTTCGTCGATCACGGAGACATCCAGATCCCCATAGAGCGTCATCGCAAGCGTGCGCGGGATGGGGGTCGCGGTCATCACCAGGACGTCGGGCGCAAGCCCCTTGCGCGCCAACTGAAACCGCTGCATCACGCCGAAGCGGTGCTGCTCATCGATTACGATCAGGCCCAGGTTCTGAAACTCCACATCCTGTTCGATCAGCGCGTGCGTGCCGATGGCAATCTGAATCATGCCCGCGGCCAGATAGCGCTTGAACTCCGCTTTATCTTTGCTCGATCCGGTAAGCAGGTTCACCTGATAGCCCAAGTTTCTCTGAACAAGGGCTGCAGAGATAGATAGTGTTGCGTCGCGAGAATTTCGGTAGGCGCCAGAACCGCGGCCTGGAACTTGTTCTCCACCGCAATCACCATCGCCTCTGCCGCCACGATTGTCTTGCCGCTTCCCACATCGCCGTGCAGCAGCCTGTTCATCGGGCTTTGGGCGCCCATATCGTCCGCAATCTCGCGCAGCGCATTCACCTGCGCCCGCGTGGGCTTGAAGGGAAGCAGCGTCTTGATGCGCTCGCGAATCTTCTCATTGCGCTCGAACGCGATCCCCGGCACCATGCGCGCTTTGCCCTTCTTTAAAGCCAGTCCGCATTCCAGCCAGAAGAATTCTTCCAGGATCAGTCGAAAGTGGGCCGGCGAACGGAATGCATTGAGCAGGCGCAAGTCGGCATCGGGTGGGGGAAAGTGTAGTTGGCGAAGCGCGGCATCCAGAGGCAGCAGTTTCAGCGTGTGGCGAAGAGCCTCGGGCAGGTGGTCGTCCACAGGGGCCAGTTGCGTCAGGATCGAGTCTGCCAGCGTGCGAAGAACGCGGGTGTTCACTTTGCCTGCGGCTTCGTAGACCGGCACGATGCGCCCGGTGTGCAGCGCCGCTTCGCCGTCCTCGTCGCCGGAAAGCGGTTCGAGTTCCGGATGCATGATCTGCAAATCGCCGCGGTACGAATCGAACTCCACTTTGCCGAAGAGCGCGAACTTCGTACCGGGCAGGAGTTTGTCCGCCAGATACTGCCCGTGGAACCACTTGCAGACCACGATCGCCCGCGACGAATCGGTAAACTCGGCTTCAAACAGACCCAGATTGCGGCGCTTGAATCCCGAAACCTTGGTTTGCCGGACTTCCGCAATCACGGTCGCCATCTCGCCTGGCGCCAACTGCCCGATCGTCTTGACGTTACTGCGGTCTTCGTAGCGAAACGGCGGATACTGCAGCAGGTCTTCGACTGTGGAGAGACCCTTCGAGGCGAGCATAGCCGCGCGCGCCGGGCCAACGCCTTTCAACGATGCAAGTGGAGAGTCTAAGGAAAGAGGCAACTGCGATGGGTGCTTGGAACCAGTGTACAATGCCGCCATGTCCCTATTTCGCGCAGCGCTCGTGCTGTGCTGTGGCCCCTTGCTCGCGCAGGAACTCAAGCTCGGACTCGTCGGCACCGACACCTCCCACGCTGTCGCCTTCACCAAGATTCTTAACGATCCGAACTCCCCCGATTACCTGCCCGGCGCGCGCGTCGTGGCCGCTTACAAAGGCGGCTCAAAGGACCTCAAGGAAAGCGCTTCCCGCGTGGAAGGCTTTGCTGCGGAGCTGCGCACCAAGTGGGGCGTTCAGTTTTACTCCGATGTCGCCCAACTCGCCAAGCGTGTGGATGCCGTGATGCTCTTAAGCGTTGACGGGCGCGTTCATCTGGAGCAGGCCCGCACGGTGATTGCCGCCAGGAAGCCGCTGTTCATTGATAAGCCACTTGCCTCCACCCTGGCCGATGCGCGCGAAATTGCCCGTCTGGCGAAAGAGGCAGGGGTGCCCTGGTTTAGCGCTTCCAGCCTGCGCTATGGTGAACTCGCCACATCGATGAAGTTCGAAGACGCGCGCGGCGTCTCCACTTGGGGCCCAGGGCCGCTCGAGGAACATCATCAACTCGATCTCGCCTGGTATGCGATTCACCCGATTGAGCTGCTATACACCCTGATGGGTCCGGGTTGTGAGACGGTATCGCGCGCGGTGGGCAAGGATTCTGATGTGATCACCGGCGTGTGGAAGGACGGCCGCGTAGGCACGGCGCGCGCCCTCCGGCCCTACGGTACCTATGGAGCCGTTGTGTTCCGTGAAAAAACAGTAGTGGAGAGTAAGCCTAAGACTGTCGAAGGCTATCGGCCTCTTCTGGTTGAGATCATCAAGTTCTTCGAAACCAAACAGCCGCCGGTGCCGAACGAAGAAACGCTCGAGATCTTTGCGTTCCTGGACGCTGCGCAGAGGAGCAAGCAGCAGAACGGCGCGCCAGTAAAGCTCACGCCATAAGCTGCGCGCCGGCGTCGACGAAAATGGTGTTGCCTGTCACGCCGCGCCCCAAGTCGCTGGCCAGAAATACGGCAGTATCGGCCACTTCCGCGGGATCGGTATTGCGCCGGAAAGGCGCGCGCTCTGCCACCGCCGTCAGCATGCTGGTCAAGTCTTTGATACCGCGAGCCGATGTCGTCTTTACCGCGCCCGCGCTGATCGCGTTCACGCGAATGTTGCGCGGGCCGAGGTCGTTCGCCAGATACCGGACATTGGCTTCCAGCGCGGCTTTCGCCACACCCATCACGTTGTAATTGGGCACCACGCGCGTAGCCCCCAAATAGGTCAGCGTGATCAGGGACCCGCCGTTTGTCATCAGCGGTGCGGTTGCCCTTGCGATCGCCACCAGCGAATATGCACTTACGTCCTGCGCCAAAAGGTACCCGGCGCGCTCCGTTTCAAGAAACGGCCGCGACAAATCTTCTCGATTCGCAAACGCCAGGCAGTGAACCGCCACATCGAGCGTGCTCCCTGCAAGCGACTGTGCCAGCGCCGCGATCTCCTCGTCTTTCGCCACGTCGCAAGGCAGTACCTTGGCAACGTTCAAATCCTTGGTGAGCGTCTCGATCGCGTCTTTCTGATGCTCTCCCAGATAGGTCAGGATCAGCGACGCGCCCTCGCGCGAAAAAGCCTCCGCAATCGCCAGCGCGATGCTCCACTTGTTCGCAATCCCCATCACAAGCGCGGTCTTGCCTTCCAGCAACTTGGCCATAAGCTTTAGTTTATAGAAAGCGTTCCCTAACGGTCACGGCTCTGCCTACCTATTCCCACTCAATCGTCGCCGGTGGCTTGTCCGTTAAGTCGCGAAAGACGCCGCCCACCCCTTCAATCGCCAGCAACTCTTTCGCTAACATTTGCAACAAGGGCTCCGGAATCTCTGCCGCATCGGCCGTCATTCCATCCACGGACCGAACTGGCCGCAGCACCACGGAATCCGGCGCATCGGGCGTCCCCAGCGGAATCAGCACCACAGGAAACTGCCAGATATCCGAATCGAAGCCGTCCGATTCCGCCAGCCTGCGCACAAGCGCATCCGCGCGGCGCAAGCGTTCCAAACGCAGGGAACTCAGGCTACTCCGCCAGACCCGCATCCCCTCCAAGGGCTCCCGCACCGCAACTTGCGCAATCACGCGATTAATCTCTGCGTGCGTATTCACCATCTCGCTCGCATCGAGGACGGACTGAGTCACGGCCAGGATTGGCGCATACGTCCGCGAATCCCCCTGCACGCCGACCGACAAAACAGGGACCAGCCACCCTCCTTCGAACGCTTGGAGCCGCCCGTCACCTGGCGAGCAAAGCAGCCGGATCGCCAAGCCAGGCCCCGGGAATGGATGCCGGTCTAACAACTCCGGCGCAAGCCCCAACTCGCGCCCGATCTCGCGAACCTCATCTTTATAGAAGGAACTCAGCGGCTCCACAATCCGGTTCGCCGCAATCAGCTTTTGGATCCCGTCCACCCGGTTGTGATGTGTCTTAATCACGGCCGCGTTCTTCGAACCGCCAGATTCAATCGTGTCGGGGTAAATCGTGCCCTGCCCCAGAATCCAATTCCCATCCAGCAGATGGCGAGCTTCGATAATGCGTTCCTGCACTAAAACGAACTGCTCGCCGATAATGCGGCGTTTTTCTTCCGGCTCCACCACGCGCGCCAGCGGCTTTAAGAATTGTCCGGCGGCTTCTTCAATTGACACGCTGTCGCCAAACATGGCACGCACGAACGCGGTCTCGCCCTCGCGCATCAGCCCGGTATCCACATAGACCCCCCGTACGCGCTCCGCCCCCAGCGCCTGCCGGCATAGCGTAAACGCAACCGTGGAATCCACTCCACCCGAAACGAAGAAGAACACATTGCGGTCCCCCACGGTCCGGCGGATCTCTTCTTCAATCTGCGGGATGCGATGCCGCGGGTCCCAGTCCTCCACGCAGCCGCAAATGCCAAAAACAAAATTCCGCAGCAAGGCTCTTCCATGCGTGGTATGAACCACCTCCGGATGGAATTGCACGCCATACAAACCGCGATCCACGTTCTCAATCGCCGCAACGGAACACGTGTTCGTGGAAGCAAGAAGAGTGAAACCTTCGGGCGCTTGCTCCACCGTATCCCGATGGCTCATCCAGACTTGGCTTTCGGGCTCCCAAGCCTCGAACAAGCGGCTCCTTTGCGCAATCCGCAACTGCGCCGGACCGTACTCGCCCTTGCGCCCGGGCTTCACCTGTCCACCCAATAAGTGCGCAAAGATCTGCTGGCCGTAACAGATGCCCAGCAAAGGCGTGCTCTGGCCTAGCAGTGCCGCATCAATCGTCGGACTTGCCGGATCGTAAACGCTTGCTGGTCCTCCGGAGATGATAATCCCCTTCGCCCCGGCAAGCTCTTCAGCCGGGGTTTCACTCGGACGAACGTCCGCATACACACCCAACTCCCGAACCTTTCTCGCGATCAGGTGGCAATACTGCCCGCCTGTATCGAGAACGGTGATCTGCGAACCTATTTGGTCATCCTTTGAGCGACCACCTTCTTAGCCGAGTTCAGCAGCGCCTGAGCTTTCGGCAAGTCCTCAACGGCTTTCGCTACGGCCGGATCCGTGATCTTCTTGAACACGCGGCTGTCTTCGCTCGAAAGCGCGGAGAAGAACACCTCGTACTGGATTTCATGCTTGATCCAATCCAGGTGTTGCGTGAAGTCGGCTTCCGTAAACTCCACCTTGTTCTTCATCAGATACTGATGGAACGCATCCACCACCGCCGTGGTCGGGCTCCACGATTTATCGATCTTCGGGTTCGTGCTGCCGAGCCAGTACGCGGCGAAGTTGAAAAACTCAGTCTTGCGCAGCATATCGATCTGGAACTTATCCAGCTTCGCAGGTAAGAACTTCTCGTCCGGTGAAATTCCGCCGCCGCCGTACACTGTGCGCCCGCTGTCCGTCATCTTCACGTCCTGCAGATTGCGCGCTTCCGTGTTGGCCTTGTAATAGTAGTCGAAGAACGACGTATGGCTGTAATCCCGTTGGATCAAGCGGCCGCTCGGCGTATAGTATTTCGCCGTCGTCAGCGCTAAACCGGAGTTCTCAATAATCGGATACACCGTCTGCACTAAACCCTTGCCGAAGGTGTTGTCGCCAAAGATCCAGGCCCGGTCGTGATCTTGCAGCGCTCCCGACACAATCTCTGCCGCGGAGGCCGACGACCGGTTCACCATCACGACAATCGGGTAGTTATAGCCGTGATTGCCCTTGCTCGCGGTGTACACTTTCTCCGGTGAGCTGCGGCCGTGGTGCGACACGATCACATCATCCTTCGCCAGGAATTTGTCCGATACCGCAACGGCTTGGTCGAGCAAGCCGCCGGGGTTGTCGCGCAGATCCAGAATCAGCCCCTTGATATTCTTCTCGCCGATCCGGTCCAGGTTCGCCGTCAGCTCGCGGCTGGTGGGCTCGTCGAATTCTTCGATCCAGATGTACCAGACGCCATTGCCCAGGCTGATCGCGTCAGGCACGCTCAAGCGCGTAATCGAATCGCGGGTCACATTGAAGATCAGCGGATCTTTCACGCCATCGCGCTCCACTTCGATCTTTACCTGCGTTCCGCGCGGCCCTTTAAGCGTGTCGGCGACTTCATTCTGCCCCATCGCGCTGGTCGGCTTGTCGTTGATCGACTTCATGTAGTCGCCCGGCCGAAGCCCTGCCTTAAATGCGGGCGAGCCTTTGAACGGTTCGAACACGGTCGCCTTGCCGTTGCGAACCCCAACCTTCATACCAACGCCGTAATAATTCCCCCTCTGCCCTTCGCGCATAATGGCGAAGGTGTGGGTGTCGTAGTAGTTCGAGTGCGGGTCCAGAGTGCGCAGCATCCCAGGAATCGCGCCGTTATAAATGGCTTTATCGGCGTTCACAGGCTCGGCGAAATTCTCTTCCACCACGTTGTAAGCTTTCGTAAAGCTCTTGAGGCTGGTTTTCACGTCGTCATCGTCGGCCGCAGTTGCGGCGGAGGCGACATCCAGGTGGGGTCCGACGAAGCCGCCCAACAGCGCGCAAGCCAGGACAAATAGGGGAAGGAACAACAGGGAACGCCGTTTTTGGGGCATGGAAGGGAAAACGTCCTCTTTTCGAAGTATATCAATGGGAAAGACGGTCTTCCCGCGGAAACGGTTGCCGCTGTAAACTGGGGCGGTGCGAATGATCCTGTTTACCCTGCTGGTCTGCCTTTCGGCAACCGCGCAGCAATCGCCGGGACTCGCTCAATTTCTGAACCTGACAACGGCCCAAGCGGGGTCGATTATGCAGCTGAATCTCGCCTACAGCCAACTGGTGCAAGCGAAGAGCTCCAGAGAAAATCAGGTCCAGATTGAAGTTTCTGCGGAGTATGCAAAACCCTCCCCCAGCGCGCTCGCGCTCGGGCAACGCTATATAGAGATAGATTCCCTCGAGCACGAGCGCACCGTCGCAGCAGACGACTTGCAATCGAAGGTTACGGCTCTTCTCACACCCGCGCAAGTCTCGCTCGTGCAGCAAATCGCTTCGGCGGGTGTTCTGCGAGATTTGAACTTCGATGCCAGTTGCGGATATCTTGCGCCCGCTATCTCTTTCGCTACTTTCGTCCTTCAGATCCGGCGATTTCAGTGCGGTGTTCGCGCCGGTGCTATCGCTCAATGGAGTGGCCTTCGCCTCTTTTCTGCTCGGTTCCTCGCCAGCTTGCCCCGCCACCTACCCCATCTCCATCCGCGACTATTTTTCCCTTACCGATTCCCAAGTCTCTTCCATCCTCGCCCTTGAGTCCGCCTACCAAACCCTGCAAACCCGCAAAACCAATCGAACCAACGATGTCGAAGTAGAAATCCGTGACGAAACGGCCAAGCCCGCACCCGACCCGCTGGCCCTCGGCGTCCGTTACGCCGAACTCGTCGAAATCAAGCAGGAACTGACACAGGCCGATCTCGATGGCCGTGCCGCTGCCCGCAACCTGCTCACCCCCGCGCAACAGGCCAAACTGAAAGCTCTGATGGACACAACCGCGCTTTCCATCTATCAATTCGCCGCCACAAGTTGTCACTTCCTTCCGTCTTCTGCTGCCGGATTCCAATTTCCATGCCAGCTAAACTAGCTCTCCTGCTCCTCGCCACCACGGCCTGTTTCGGGCAGACCACGCTGCGCCAGTACCTGAATCTCACGAGCGCGCAAGCCGCCACTCTGATGCGCCTGGATAGCGATTATGAAACGCTATCAGCGGAGCCAGGACAACAGCGCTAACGCCCTCAATGCCCATCTCTCCGCACTGTTCGCCCAAACCACGCCCGATCCGCTAGATCTCGGCAAGACCGCCGTCGCACTCGAACTCATTCGCCGCGACGAAGCAGCAAAGCTCGCTACCCTCCAAACCAACGCCGCCGCGCAACTCACTCCCGCGCAAGCTTCGCTCGTGCAGAACCTCGACGCCGCCGCGAGTCTGATCTCCCTCGTCCAGGATGCCCAGTGCGCCTATCTCCTGACCCCCCAGCCCTCGTCTTGGTTCGACACTTCGGCTTTCTATCCAAGCGGCATCATCAGCGGACTTATCGACCCGAAGTTGGGCCTTCCGATAATTCCCCCCGCCCCCACCGGTTCCTTCTGTGGTTCCGCCATCTTCCCCATCTCCGTTCGCGATTACCTCTCGCTCACCGATGCCCAAGTCGCCGCCATCTACCAGGCCAGCGCTGCCTACAACGATTTCTACGCCCGCCAACAAAACCGCCTGGCCGACCTGAAACAACGAGCCCAAGATCTCCTCGCCGCCGGCAATACCGACCCTGTCGTCCTGGGCCAAACCTATGTCGATACTGCGACCATCGGCCAACAAATCCGGGACAAAAGCGCCCAACTCCGCGATGCCGCGCAATCGCTCCTCACCCCCGCCCAGACCGCCAAGCTAAAAACTCTGCAGGACGTGCAAATTTTGAATAGCTCGGGAATCATCTTCAATGCAGTGAGCTGTAATCTGATGGTTTACCCCGTCGGCGCCCCCCACTACGGCAGCAACTCGTGTTACCTGAACTGACGAAGCCTATGGAACTACGCTTCACCTGCCTGCCCAACTGCTCCCTTTGCTGTCAGGTGAAAGGCGAGGTTTTCCTCTCCGAAGCCGACTTGCACAAACTCGCGGCCCACCTCAACCAGAGCCCCGCCGATTTCGAACGCCAGCGTTGCATCCGCACCCGCACCCAACTCCGCCTGCGCAAACCTGCGGATGGCCGCCAATGCCAGTTCCACCTTAATAACTGCTGCTCCGTGCATCCCGCCAAACCAACCCAATGCCGCGCGTTTCCTTACTGGCCCGAATTGCTGGAAAGCGAAACTGCCTGGGCAGAGGCCGCCCAATACTGCCCCGGCATGAACCAGGGCGAGCTGGTGAACATTGCAGAGGCCCAAGCCACCGCCGCCGGAATGAAAGCCGCTTATCCCGAGATGTATCCGCACATAGACTAAGCCTCGCTTACCGCAATCCGGCCTTTCTGAATCGCTTTCCGGAACGCCTCAGAATCGCTTGCCGCGCGTTCCGCATAGGCAACCCCGTAATGCACAATGGCCCTGATAACCCTGTCTGCCGGGCCAATATAGCCTTTGATTGCCAGCGCGTCGCCAGACCGCGCGTGCCCCCGTGCCAGCAACTCCCCCGCTACCGCCGCGAATCCAGTCAGCCCTTCGCCCCTCAGCTGCGCCAGATCGATCCCACCCTTATGGTCATTCAACTGGCGCACCAGATAGTCCTGCTCGCCGATACGCGTCCAGCCAAGCAACAAGTCGGAAAGCGGCTGCACCGCGCGCTGGCCTTGCGCTACTCGCTGCCCCTGGTTCGCATACGGCGGGGCTTTCAGGTAACTTGCATAGGCGGAACGAACTTCCTGCTTGATCTGCAGAAAGAGGGGGTCGGCGTCTCCGTTCCCCTGCATCAACACCACGTAATCCCGTAAGCCCACGCTGCCGGTCCCCACCACCTTAAACGCCACATCCAGCGGCTGGAACCTTTCAAATAGGTGCAGCCGCTCGGGTGGAAGGGAGGCTTTATAGGTCTCCAGGCTCGAAAGAATTTCCTGCCTACGCCGGCCGGCGATGCGCCAGATTACACGGCCGACTTCGCGAAACCGGCGGCCGCCCTCCTTATCGGACTGCGTATATTTCTTCAGTAGATCGCACGGTGTGGCGCGCTCGCCTTCTGCGAATGCGGCCGAAACGGCGCCAGAATTCCGCTCCCGATGAATCTGGTGCCTCGCCGCGGTCAGCACCGGCTGCTCCGCCAGCTCTTCCATGGCGGCGCAGTACTTTGTGGCAAACGCTTCCGTTGCCCGCAAACAGGAAGCATGGTTATGCTCGGCGTCCGCTCCCGCCAGAATAATGCTCGCGGCCATTCTTTTTACGTCCCACTCCCATGGGCCGGGAATGGTCTCGTCGAAATCGTTGATGTCGAATAGAAGCCGTCCATCCGGTGCTTCGAAGCATCCTAGGTTTTGCACGTGGGCATCCCCGCAAAGCTGCACCGTCAACCCGGTATTCGCTTCGGCCGCCAAGTCCTCCGCCATTAATGCAACCGATCCTCGAAAAAACGCGAACGGCGAGACCGACATGCGCGAGTATTTCAGCGGCAGCAGCTTGGAAAGCCGTCCCTTCGATGCTCGGCAGAGCCTCTCAATCGGATCGAAGCCGCGCGGTCTCTTCGAGAGAACGCCGAGTTTGGTGCGGTTTAGCTGCTTCCGCTTCGCGCGGCCTGTTGTGAGTACCTGTTCCCGGTTTCCCGTAAAATTTACGAGGCCAGACATGTTCCTCAAGTGTACAAATGTGCATCCGGCTTTAGTTTCGAAAGTGATATAGTCGCAGAACCAATGCGCCGCCTATCCCTTGTACTTGCCCTGTCTGCTTCTCTTCTGCCTATGGCCCACGCACAGCGAACCACGAATTTCCCAACCCTTGGCAAAATCCATCGCGAGGATCCCGCACTGGACCGCATTCTGGCCCCAGACGCCAAGATTGAAATTCTCGCCACCGGTTTCCTGTGGGCGGAAGGACCTGTGTGGGACAAGCAGACAAACGCCCTGTTTTTTTCCGACATCCCTCGGAACTCCGTCATGAAGTGGCAACCCGAAACGGGTGCCGCCCTCTACTTGAAACCTTCCGGCTACACCGGAGTCGGGGACTATAGTAAGGAACCGGGCTCAAACGGCCTCACCTTCGACTCCGAAGGGCGGCTTGTCTCCTGCGAACATGGCGACCGGCGCATCTCTCGCCTCGAAAAGGGCGGAGGAAAGAAGACATTGGTCGACAGTTACCAAGGGAAACGCCTAAATAGCCCCAATGACTTAGTTTATAAATCGAACGGCGACCTATATTTCACTGATCCTCCTTACGGCCTCCCCAAGCAGGAGAACGACCCTTCCCGCGAACTGGATTTCTGTGGCGTTTATCGTCTCTCTAAATCCGGCCAGCTTACTCTTTTAACCAAGGAGCTCTCACGGCCGAACGGTCTCGCGTTTTCTCCGGACGAAAAGACTCTCTACGTTGCAAACTCGGATCCAGACCGTGCCATTTGGATGGCATTTCCCGTTAAGCCGGACGGAACGCTCGGAAAAGGGCGAGTCTTCGCGGACGTTACAAAAATGGTGGCGCAAAAGCTGCCGGGGTTGCCGGACGGTATGAAAATCGATCGCCAAGGCAATCTGTTTGCGAGCGGACCAGGCGGAATTCATATTTATTCTCCGGAAGGAAAACTTCTCGGACGCATTGAAACCGGGGAAAAAACGGCCAACTGCGCTTGGGGTGAAGACGGTTCAACTTTGTTCCTCACAGCCGACATGTACCTCTGCCGGGTCAAAACATCAACTTTAGGGGCGATATCTAGTACAGAAAAATACTAGGGAGTAGTACTTTTTCCTCGCCTCACTTCAAGTAATCACTTTATTTTTTGTGAGAAAAAGTGATAGCCACGCCAAAAATCCAGTATTCTTAACCACGTGGCTATGAAAAAACTAACTTTAATTACTCTTTTGCTGACCGCTAACCTAGTTTGGGGTCAAAACGTAGACAAATTATCAACCGAGCTTTCAAAGATTCGGACGAATACTTCCGTCGATGTTGTTGTTCAGTTTTCAAGTATCCTTTCCGCGGCTCACCATCAAATGGTTTCCAATGCGGGAGGCGTCCTGAAGCAGGAACTGGCAGGGGGTAACGCGGCGGTTTACTCCGTTCCGCAGTCCGCGCTTGCGAAGTTGAGTAATCAATCGTCTGTTTCTTTCATTAGTTCCAATCGCTTAATCCGGCCCACTCTCGACTACGCTTCCTCGGCTTCCAGCGCCGGTTATGCCCAACAATTGCAGTTACATGGAGAAGACGTCGGCGTCGCGGTAATTGACAGCGGCATTTCCCCTACCGACGACCTTCATTACGCTTTCCCCTGGTCCGCGTCGGGAATCGTCTACAGCGAATCCTTCGTGCCGGGAAAGCCAGGCGTTTTGGACGAATATGGTCACGGAACTCACGTGGCGGGAATTCTTGCAGGTACCGGTGCGGCCTCTACAGGCCCGCAATTTACTCATAACTTGGTGGGAATTGCGCCTAAGGTGAAGATTATCAACCTGCGCGTTCTGGATCAGAATGGCTCGGGAACGGATTCTTCCGTGATTGCCGCAATTGAGCGCGCCATCCAATTGAAAAGCGTGTTCAACATCCGCGTGATCAATTTATCGATTGGCCGTCCTGTATATGAAAGCTTTCACGAAAGATCCTCTCTGCCGCGCTGTGGAACGCGCTTGGGCAAAGGGTATCGTAGTCGTCGTTGCAGCGGGGAACTTCGGCCGCAGCAACAATGCGAAGAACAATGGCTACGGAACCATTACGGCTCCCGGCAATGATCCTGTTGTGATAACCGTAGGGGCTTACCGCACCGAAAGCACAACCACCACGTCTGACGACTACATCACCAGCTATAGCTCGAAGGGTCCGTCGCTGCTGGACCATGTCGTCAAGCCGGATCTGGTCGCTCCTGGAAACAAGATGGTTTCTTCCAAGTCGGTGGGATCCACTCTTGCGAACGCGGCAAAATATCCAACTGCTGAGGTCCCCAATTCTTACTACATCCGAAATGGGAATGACACAAATTCGGCCGACTATTTGCGCCTAAGCGGGACCAGCATGGCAACACCGATGGTGGCGGGCGCTGTCGCTCTAATTGCCCAACAAAATCCCTACATTACTCCGGACCAGATCAAAGCCCGGCTAATGAAAACCGCGGATAAGAATTATCCCAAGTTCAGCGTCACCACCGATCCTACTACTGGACAAACGTACGTTAGCCAGTACGACATCTTCACGGTGGGCGCTGGTTATCTGGATATTGCGGCAGCCCTCAAAGACCACCACTTGGCAAAGGGCACGGCTTTCTCGCCCATCGCGGTTCGTGGACCGAACGGAAAAATCTTTCTGCAAGACAGTTCCAAGTCGGTCTGGAACTCCACCGCTGTTTGGGGTGATACCGCAGTCTGGGGCGACACCGCCGTTTGGGGAGATACCGCAGTCTGGGGTGACACTGCTGTATGGGGCGATACGGCTGTCTGGGGAGATTCCATCTTTATCAAGGGAAACACCGCGGTTTGGGGTGACAAATCCATCTGGACTTCCACAGCCGTCTGGGGTGACACAGCCGTCTGGGGCGATACCACTCTCGCAGGCTTCACCGCTGTTTGGGGCGACACCGCAGTCTGGGGCGACACCGCAGTCTGGGGCGATACTGCCGTCTGGGGCGACACCGCCGTCTGGGGCGACACCGCAGTTTGGGGCGATTTGATCGTTAAAGGCGACAAATGAAAATTATTTTTGGCGTCGTTTGGGGATCATAGTTACCAAAAGAATACGTAAGATAGGGGTATCTTAGCGATGCCCCTATCCTCTGTACTCCAAGCGCATTAGCGGAGTACTAGTACCAGTTTCCCTCCTTCATTTTTCCACTCCCCTTGCTTTTCCGAGTAAAACACCCGCTTCTGCTTTAAAATTAAATCGGCCTTAGGTTTCCGAAAATTCTGAGGTCTTGCCGCTGGATGAATACTTTTCTTGAAATGCCCCTGGTGGCCCGACTTTATATCTTCGCGGTCCTTGTAATTGGCGGGGCGTCGATTTTTGGCGGCTTATCTCACTGGGGCATCTACAACCCTGGGCAGTTCGGGGCTTACTTGGCAGTGGCAACTCTCGCCTCCGCGCTCAAGGTCAACCTGCCCACCATCACCGGCACAATGTCGGTGAATTCTTTGTTTATTCTGATCAGCATCGTTCAACTGAAAGAAGGCGAAACGATGGTGATCGGTTTGGTCGGTGTCTTGATTCAGTGCCTCTGGAGACCGAAAACGCGGGCGTTGTGGGTTCGCGTTGCCTTCAGCGTAGCGGCCAACGCTCTTGCGATCTCTGCTTCTTACCTCGTGTATGACGTGCCGTTACTTGCACATAATATGGAAGGCTTCCGCGTCCTGGCGGTGGCTTGTACGTATTTCCTGGTAAATACCATTTTAGTTGCCGCCGTTGTCTCCTTGACGGAGAGCAAGTCGGTGGTCACGATCTGGAAAGCCTGTTATTTCTGGTGCTTTCCTTATTATTTGGGCGGAGCGGGAATCGCGTGGATCTCCACGGTATTGAATCGCAGATTCGACTGGCAGGTTTCACTTGCCCTCCTTCCCGTCATTTACCTGATTTACCGGTCGTACAAAATTTATCTGCAGCGCCTGGAGGACGAAAAGAAGCACGTCGAGGATATGGCGGGCCTTCATCTCCGCACAATCGAGGCCCTCGCGTTGGCGATCGAAGCCAAAGATCACACCACGCATGACCATCTCCGCCGGGTCCGCGTCTACGCTCTCGAATTAGGAACGCGCATGGGGCTCAGCCCGATAGAATTGCAATCGCTCCGCGCAGCCGCCCTGCTTCACGATATCGGCAAGCTCGCAGTTCCTGAGTACATCATTTCGAAGCCGGGCAAACTGACCGAGGATGAGTTCGAAAAGATGAAAGTTCATCCCGTTGTCGGCGCTCAAATTCTTGAGCAGGTCAAATTTCCTTATCCCGTAGCACCCATCGTTCTTTCCCATCACGAAAAATGGGACGGCTCCGGTTATCCAAACGGAATCAAAGGCACGGAAATCCCGATTGGCGCGCGCATTCTCGCCGCTGTCGACGCCTTGGACGCGCTTGCCAGCGACCGGCAGTATCGGCGCGCCCTGCCTCTCGATCAGGCAATGAAAATGGTGGCTGCCCAGTCCGGCCGATCTTTCGATCCGGCCGTGATTCTGCTTCTCGAAAGTTGCTACATCGAGTTAGAACAAAAGGCTGTTCAAGAACCGCAAAGCACCATTCGCCTGGATACAGAACCCGTCATCATCAAAGGGGGCGCTCCAGCGGCCGGATATGAGCAGACTACGGGGCTCGCGCCAAAGGTGAACTCTCTTCGCGAAAACGAAGATCCGCTAGCATCCGCAGCTCATGCCCGCAACTCGATCCAGGAATTGCACGAATGGACCCGCGCGGCCGAGAGTTCCCTTACCCTTGCTGAAACCCTTTCGGTTTTCGCCACCCGGCTTCGTTCACTGGTTCCTCACGACGCCATTGCCTTCTACGCCAAACACGGAAATACTCTGGTTCCCGAATACGTAGGCGGTGAAAACCAGCGTTTGTTCTCCTCCCTTCGCATTCCCTGGGGAGAAGGTCTTTCCGGCTGGGTTGCGGAAAACCACAAGCCCATTCTCAACGGGAACCCCTCCGTTGAAGCAGGGTACCTGAACGATCCTTCAAAATTCAGTACGTTACGCTCCGCTCTTGCCATGCCTCTCGAAACCGTGAACGGCGTCGCTGGGGTGCTGGCTCTGTACCGCACCGAAAAGGATGCTTTCTCCGCCGGCGATCTTCGCGTCTTGGGAGCATCCATGGCAAGAATCGCGCTTGCCGCCGAGTATGCCGCCGATCGTGAGTCTCTTCCCAAGAAAGATCGTGACGCCATCCGGCTTCCCGGCGTTAAGCAGATGTTTATGTCTCTCGCCAACGAGTTGTCCAGGCCACGTGCAGGCGAAAGTGCCGGTGCTCTGGTCCTTCTTGACCTTGACGAGTTTCGGGAAATCAATCGGCGCTTCGGGCGCCAGAGCGGGGATCGCGTTCTCCGCACGCTTGCGTACGGACTGCGCGACTTCTTTCATTCCGGTGAGATGGTGGCGTATATGGGAGGAGATGAGTTCGCCATCTTAATTCCCACGGATGACAAAGAAATCCTGGAGAAACACCTGGAAAGCATTCGGATTTTCGTACACCTCGCGGGTCGCCAGGCCGCTGAATCTTTTCAACTCTCCCATACGGTCGGGATTGCTTCTTTTCCGAGCGATGGCACTGACCCGGAAACTCTGCTGGCCGCCGCTGAAACTCGTCTCTTACGGGCCAAAGCCGCTAAAGAAAAGCGTCCGGAGACTTCCCGCTTACCGTTCGTCTCTGAATCCGTTGCATCTCCCGCCCAATATTAGGGCATAATCGAGCAATGCGGCGAATCGCCGGCGGTTTAATTACTCTCTTAATTTCCGGTTTCTTCGGAGCGGCTTTAATCCGTTTCAGCCCGGGTTATGAATTCGATGAGATTGTGCTTGACCCGCACATTTCAAAAGAAACAGCGCAGGCGATAGCAAGAGAAAATCGTGCTGATTCTGATATTTTTCTTTTTTATGGACGCTACCTAAAAAAAGCTCTCCACGGGGATTTCGGCTACTCGCGCCAGTCTAAGATTCCAACCGCCGAATTGATCCGGGACCGAAGCGGAATCTCCATCCGCCTACTTGCGGAAGGATTATCGGCAGGCTGGGCCGGTGGTCTCGTCTTGGCCATCCTGGTGAGCTTCTTTCGCTCCCCGCCGTTGCAATTTGTAGCCGAAGCGCTCTCCGGCGCTGCTGTCAGTCTCCCGGCCGCTGTCTTTGCTTTAGTCATTTTCCTGGCGAGGGGTCCCGTCTTTCTGGTGCTTGCTCTGGCCGTCTTGCCCCGCGTATTTCGGTACAGTCGCGACCTGTTTGATTCGGCGCGAATGGAATCGCGCGTAGAGGCGGCAAGAACCCGAGGACTCTCGGAAACCGCTATTTTTTGGGCGTACATCATGCGGCCGGCTTGGCCGCCCTTAGTCGCTCTCGCCGGGGTCTCCTTCAGCATCGCTTTTGCGGCACTCATACCGGTCGAAGTGGTTTGCGATATCCCCGGCATTGGCCATTTAGCCTGGAAAGCGGCGCAGGCTCGCGATCTTCCTGTCCTGGTTACCCTCACATTGCTGGTAACCGCCATTACGGTTACGGTAAATGGCTTGGCCGCTGCATGGTCGCAACCGGCCGTTGGGGCAACCCGTTGATGCAACGCCTTGCGGTCATGCTCTTGGCGGGAATCTTCTTGGCCGCCATGTTCGCCCGCTATCTGGCTCCGGCACCGTACGACAAGCAATTCCGTACAGAACCGGCGAATGCACCGCCGGGCAGAACGTTCCTCTTAGGAACGGACTCGGCCAGCAGGGATCGCCTGTCCCGTCTTATTTACGGGACTCAGGTATCTCTCCTGTTAGCACCAGCCGCCGCGGCGCTTTCTTTGGTCATCGCTCTGCTGGTGGGTGGCTCGGCGGCTCTGGGACCCGGTTGGTGGGACAGCGCGGCAATGGCAGCAAGCGACCTGTTCCTTTCCCTGCCCTGGCTTTTTCTCTTTCTTACTATCCGTGCGGTGCTGCCCCTCAACACGGAGGGTGTTGAATTGATCGTCATCACCTTTGCGCTGATGGGGCTCTTGGGCTGGGGCGCCGGCGCGCGGGTGGTCCGGGCGGCAGTCCTTCAAATCCGCAGCGCGCCGTTCACGCTCTATGCCCAAGCTTTCGGCTGCGGCCCAACCCGCCTCTGGTTCCGTCATCTGCTTCCCCACCTCCGCGTCGTGCTCCTGGCCCAGTTCTGGATCTCAATACCGGCTTTCATTCTGGGAGAGGCGAGTCTGGGGCTTCTGGGCCTCGGTGTCCCGGAACCACTCCCGTCCTGGGGCAACTTACTGGCGGACATTCAATCGGCCCCCAGGTGGACCGAATACTGGAACTGGTCCCCCGCCTTTTTACTCTTCGTGGTAATGGTCCTCTTTCAACTCAGCCGCCCGACCATGAAGCAGGTACGCTCCTGATGATGTTTCTCGCTCTCTTCCTGTTCTTAGCGGCTGCGGATGCGCCTCCGTCCGAGCTCCGGTTCGCGCTTCACAATGAGCCAAAAACGCTGAATCCGCTATTGGCGTCCGATACTTCGGCGGAAGCCATCCGCTTCCTGACATCCGGTTTTCTGATCCGAATCAACCGTCTCACCCAGGAACCCGAACCGGATCTGGCATTATCGTGGCAGATCTCACCAGACAACCGTTCCGCCACGTTTCAGCTTCGGCCTGGCGCAATCACCCCCGCCGACGTTGTAAATACATTTGCTCAACTCGCTAATCCCACGCTGCACCCGCCGGCCCTGACATGTTTAGCCCTGGAGGAATTCCGCCCAAAGGTCACAGTTCTTGGCCCAACCACGGTCAGAGTCACGCTGGGTGCTCCGGTTGCGGGGATCGAACGCCTCTTTGATCAACTCCCCATTGGGAAGGGCCCCTTCACCCTTGCTGCCAATCGGCCCGGAGTGGAAATTGTCCTGAAGCGAAACCCGAGTTACTGGAAGCCCGCGCTCATCAGCCAGATTCGGCTGCCCATCCAACAAAATCGCGACATTGAACTGAACCGCTTTCGGAATGGCGAATTAGATCTCATCAATACTGTTGATCCCGAATCCTTCGACAAACTTGCCAAGGACCTGCCAGCCTCCGTTCACGATAACGGCCCTTCCACCAATGTCGACTTCTTCTGGTTCAATCTCACCTCATCCCCAGTCACGCCCCAATATAAAAAAGATTGGTTCCAATCCACGGCCTTCCGCCAGGCAATTTCGTCCGCAATCAATCGGGACGACCTGTGCCGCCTGGTATACCGTGGACATGCGCGCCCTGCCGTGGGCCCCTTTTCTCCCGCCAATAAGTTTTGGTTCGATTCCAAACTTCCCTTGCACCGCTTTGACCCCGCGGCAGCGTTGAAGTTACTTTTAGCCGCGGGGTTTCAGAAGCAGGGTGCGGTCTTGAAAGACAAGTCCGGCCACGAAGTGGAGTTCTCGGTCATCACAAATGCCGGAAACAAGGCCCGCGAACGAATGGCGGTTCTCATCCAGCAAGACCTTCAAGCGATCGGAATCAAGCTCAATATCGTGACCCTCGATACTCGTTCACTGATCGGCCGCATCACCGATTCTTTCGATTACGAGGCCTGCATTTTTGGCTTGACCAACGTCGATTCGGACCCGAATCAACTCTTGAATGTGCTCCTCAGCTCTGGACCCCAGCACGGCTGGAATCCCGCTCAAAAGTCTCCTGCCACGCCGTGGGAAGCGCAGATGGATAAATTGCTCCATGCTCAGGAAGGCGCTTCGAGCCGGGCAAACGCAAAGAGCTGTTCGACCAGGTCCAGGAAATCATGCGGCGCGAGGAACCCTATATTTACCTGGTCAATCCGAATTCCCTCAGCGCGATTTCTCCCCGGGTAAAGGGCGTGAAACCCACGCCTTTCTTTCCGGAAACGTTCTGGAATATTGAAACGCTTTCGGTAAAATGACGGATCCGAGTCTTGCCCCACTCCTCACAGCCGATCTCACTTCTTCTTACTCGGGTGTTCCGGTTCTGCAAGGAGTTCGTTTCGCAATCGCGCCGGGTGAAGTCTTAGGCCTGGTTGGAGAGAGCGGCTCGGGGAAGAGTACCGTCGCACTGTCCTTGTTGCGGCTTCTTGCGTTCCGGGGCGGCCGCCAAAATGGGTTCGTTTCGTTCAAAAACCGCGACCTGCTCCCCCTCCCGGAACGCGAACTCCGCTCCATCCGGGGCCGCGAAATTGGGTTCGTTCCGCAATCTCCCGCGGCCGCGCTCAATCCGCTGCTCAGGCTGCGCACACACCTTGAGGAAGCATGGCGCGCCCACTCTGCCACCAAAATGGCTTCGTTTCGCCAAATCCTCGAAAGCGTTAGTCTTCCCTCGGACGAACGTTTCCTTCGCAGCTTTCCCTCCCAAATCAGCGTCGGCCAGGGTCAGCGATTCCTCATCGCCATGAGCTTGCTCCACAATCCCGCGCTCCTCATCGCCGACGAACCCACCAGCGCCCTCGACCCCATCACTCAGACCGAAATCCTCGATCTCTTCCGAACGCTAAACCGGGAGAGGAACATCGCGATTCTCTACATCTCGCACGATCTGCGCTCCGTGGCTTCCCTCTGCCATCGGGTTGCGATTCTGCTCAGCGGCCAGATTGTCGAAACCGGCCTGACGGAGCAAATCTTCCGCAACCCGCAACATCCATACACCCAACGCCTGGTCGCCGCAATCCCGCAATACCCCTGGGAAGTTGTAGCCTAACGGAAATGGTCTCTCGCCGCTCGCTCTTACAATTTGCCCCAACCTTAGCTCTAGCCCAGAATCGGCAAGGCTCTCCGCCGCCCGAAATCGTCACCAAAGAGATGCTCCGTCAGTCGCTCACCATGGCGGGTCTTGAGTTCACCGACGAACAGCTCGCGATGATGCTCCCGGAACTAAACCGGAACATCCCCGCGTATCAGGCCCTGCGCAAACGCGAGATTCCACTCGATACAGAGCCGGCCATCCACTTCCGGCCGAATCCGCCGCGCCTCCCGCCGATAGATGCTAAGCGTGCGTTCCGCCCCACGCGCCTGAAGACGCGACAGCATCGCCCCTCCAACCTGGAAGACCTGGCTTTCGCTCCTGTCACGGAACTCGCCCCGCTCGTTCGAACCAAGCAGGTGACTTCCGTCGAACTCACCACCCTGTACCTGGAGCGTCTGAAGCGCTTCAGCCCCAAACTCAACTGCGTCATTACGCTCACCGAAGCGCTCGCTCTAGAACAAGCCCATAAGGCCGATGAGGAGATTCGCCACGGCCACTATCGCGGCCCGCTCCATGGCATACCCTATGGCGCGAAAGATCTGTTCAACACCAAGGGGATTCTCACAACCTGGGGCGCCGAGCCATTTCAAACCCAGGTACCCGATAACGACGCAACCGTGATCACCCGCCTGCGCGATGCGGGCGCCGTGCTCCTCGCGAAACTCTCCATGGGCGCGCTTGCACAGGGCGGACTCTGGTTTGGGGGAATGACGAAGAACCCCTGGAACACGGAACAGACCTCCAGCGGTTCGTCCGCCGGCTCTGCTTCCGCCACTTCCGCGGGCTTAGTGGGCTTTTCCATCGGTACCGAAACGCTCGGCTCCATCGTCAGCCCTTCTTCCCGCTGCGGGGTCACCGGCCTTCGCCCCACCTATGGCCGCATCAGCCGCGCGGGCGCTATGGGCCTCAGCTGGACCATGGACAAAGTCGGCCCTATCTGCCGCTCCGTTGAAGATTGCGCGCTCGTCCTTCATGCCGCTTACGGACCCGATGGCCAAGACTCCACCGTTCTCGATGTCCCACTTGCCTGGGATCCCGCCATGCCCCTCGCGAAACTGCGGGTTGGCGTCCTCCAGACCGAGTTCGATCGCCAGCAAGGTGAAACCAAAGCAGTTTATACCGCTGCCCTCGCAGCGCTCACCAAAGCCGGCGCCACGCTCAAGACCGTCGAGCTGCCGGACATGGGAGCCAACCCGCTCCGCATCATCCTCACTGCCGAGGCCGGAACAGCCTTCGACGACATCACCCGCGACAACCGCGTCGCCACTCTGAAAGGGCAATCCCCGAACGACTGGCCGAATACATTCCGCGCCTCACGCACCATCCCCGCCGTTGAGTATCTGCGCGCCCAACGTGCCCGCACCCTGCTGATGGCTCAGATGGATAAGTTCATGGCCGATTGGGACGTGCTGGTCTCGCCTACCGGTTCCGCTACCCTGCTCATCACCAATCTCACAGGCCACCCGCAAGTGACCGTGCCATGCGGCTTCAACGCCGGCATTCCCGTTGGGCTGCTTTTTACCGGACCGCTTTATCAGGAGGGCATCCCTCTTCGCGCCGCGCTCGCCTTCGAACAATCGACCGACTGGCACAGGCAGCACCCGACCGTGAACTTGGTAACTTAATGCGTATGAGCCGGGCACTTCTCCTTACTGTTCTCCTCGCCACCTCAGCCGCCGCCCAGCAAGACGGCTTCTACCTTCACGCAGGCGACCGCGTCGTTTTTTATGGCGACAGCATCACGGATCAGCGCCTCTACACCACCTTCACCGAAACTTTCGTGGTTACCCGGTTTCCCAAATTGCCCGTTTCCTTCGTCCATTCCGGCTGGGGCGGCGACCGCGTCACGGGAGGCGGCGGTGGGCCCATCGATGTCCGTCTCGAACGCGACGTCATCCCGTATCGCCCCACCGTCGTTACCATCATGCTCGGCATGAACGATGGCGAATACAAGGCCTTCGAACAGCAGCGCTTCGAGAAGTTCTCGCTTGGCTACCAACATATTGTCGATAAACTCCAACACGATATTCCGGGCCTGCGGATCACCGTGATTGAGCCTTCCCCCTTTGACGACTACACGCACGCTCCGCGCTTTGAAGGCGGCTACAACCAAACCCTAAACCGCTATTCGCAATTCGTTCACAGCCTGGCCGATCGCAAAGGCGTCACCGATGCCAATCTGAACGCGCCCGTCGTGCAGGCGCTTCTTCACGCCCGCGCGGCCAATCTGGAACTCGCCCAGAAGCTGATTCCCGATAGCATCCATCCCGGTCCGGCCGGACACATGATGATGGCGCAAGCTTTGCTCAAAGACTGGAACGCCCCCGCGCTGGTCTCCTCCGTCGAGATTGACGGCGCGGCCGGCAAACTGATCAAAGCCGAGAACACCACTGTTGCGAACCTTGCCAAACAAGACAGTCTCACCTGGGAACAGCAAGACCAGTGCTTACCCTTTCCCATCGATTGGAACGATAAGAGCAAGCTGGTCCCGCTTGCCGTGGAGTCTTCAGGCCTGCTCGAGGCGCTCGATCGCGAAATGCTCACCGTGCGCGACCTCACCGCACCCCGCTATGCCGTGAAGATCGATGGGTTGCAAGCTGGTCAGTTCACAGCCGCTGAACTTTCGAGCGGCATCAACCTGGCTACCCTCGCGACTACGCCCATGATGAAGCAAGCCATGGCCGTTCATGCCGCCACTCTCGAACGCGCCAACATTCATAACATTCGCTGGCGCACCATTCAGGTTCCCATGGCCTCTTACGACCTTGCCAGCAAACCCGCCGCTCTCACGGCACTGGATAATCTCGACAACGATCTTATGATGCAACAGCGCAAACTGGCGCAGCCGAAGCCCCACCGTTTTGAAATCGTTCCGGTGGCTGAACGATGAATCGCGAGTATCACAAGTGGTACTCCGGCCGCCTGAATCGTGACATGGAGCTGTTGGTTTTCGGCCATGCCGGTACACCCGTCCTGGTTTTCCCCACTTCCATGGGCACCTTCTTTGAATACGAAGGCCACGGTATGGTTGGCGCGATGTGGGACATCATTGAACGGGGCAGTATCCAACTGTTCTGCGTGGATTCAATTGATGGCGAAAGCTGGTACAACCGCGGTGCGCACCCGGCCGACAAAATCGAGCGCCACATGCAATACGAAAGCTACATCCGTGAGGAGGTCCTGCCTTTCTTGCGCGATAAGAACTGGTCCCCGCGCATCGCTACCACGGGTGCCAGCTTCGGCGCCTACCACGCGATGAACTTCGCGCTCAAGAATCCGGACCTGATCTCGGCCTGTATTGCCATGAGCGGCGCCTTCGATATCCGCCAGTTCCTTCATGGCTTTTATAACGACAGCGCCTACTTCAACAACCCGGTCGATTTTGCCTCCGGTCTCCAGGATCCGCTGATCTGGAAGCGCCACTATATTCTTGCGGCCGGCGATTGGGACATCTGCCTGGGCGAAACACTCCGGCTCGATGGTGTCCTTGGCCAGCGGCAAATCCCGCACACTACCGACATCTGGGGCGGTCATCAGAAGCACGATTGGCCGCTCTGGCAGCAGATGGCGCGGAAGTATTTCGGCTAAGTTACCATAGGGCGTACTATGCGGAAAATCGGAATCATTTACGGCATGGAAAACACCTTCCCCGGTGCACTGGTGGACCGGATTAACTCCATGCAAGTGGCGGATGTAGTGGCCGAGCATATCCATATCGGCGGGATCGGCATGGCGCAGCCTTCGGGCTATCGCGTCATTATCGACCGCATCTCGCAGGACATCCCGTTTTACCGCGCATACCTCAAGAACTCCGTTCTGAACGGGACCATTGTTATCAATAACCCCTTCTGGTGGGGCGCGGACGATAAGTTCTTCAATTATTCTTTGGCCTCGCTGATCGGCGTCGCGGTTCCGAAGACCGTGATTCTTCCTCACCACAAGCACCCCGAAGGCACCACCAGCCAATCGATGCGCAACTTGATCTTCCCGCTCAACTGGGAAGAGATCTTCGCTTACATCGGCTTCCCTGCGTTTCTCAAACCCTATAGCGGCGGCGGTTGGAAAAGCGTTTACAAAGTCCACAACCCCGACGAACTTTTCGCCGCCTATAACGATTCAGGCGATCTCTGCATGACGCTCCAAACCAGCGTCGAGTTCACCGACTATTTCCGCTGCTACGTGGTCAATCAGCAGCATGTGCACGTCATGCAGTATGACCCGCGGCGCCCGCATGCCGAACGCTATGTGCACGATGCTCCGCCCATTGACCCCGCGATGCATGATCGCGTGGTGCGGGATTGCCTCACGCTCTGCCGCGCGCTGGGATATGACCTGAACACTGTCGAATTCGCGGTCCAGGACGGCATTCCGTATGCAATCGATTTTCTGAATCCGGCTCCCGATGCGGACTATAACTCAGTCGGCCCAGCTAACTTCGAATGGATCGTGAACGCTGTCGCCCAGATGGCGATCGAGAAAGCATTAAGCGATGACAACCCGGCGCGGGAATTGCGCTGGGCCGCATTCCTCAAGGGGTAAGCCCATTGAAACCTACCTTCACCATCGGGATCGAAGAAGAGTACCAAACCATCGACCCGGTGACGCGCGATCTGCGTTCCCACATCGAAGCCGAAATGGTTTCCAAAGGCCGCGTTCTGCTGCATGAGCGCGTGAAAGCGGAGATGCATCAGTCCGTCATCGAAGTCGGCACGCACGTTTGCGAGACCATCGCCGATGCGCGTAAGGATGTACGGGAAGTCCGCACCGGCATCATCCGCCTGGCTCGTGAAAACGGCCTGCGCGTGGCCGCGGCCGGTACCCATCCGTTTTCCGACTGGCGCAATCAGGAGATCTATCCGGACGAGCGCTATCACACCATCGTCGAAGATCTGAAGATGGTGGCGCGCGCCAACCTGATCTTTGGGCTGCACGTCCACGTCGGTGTCGAAGACCGCGAAGTGATCATCCACCTGATGAACGCGGCGCGCTATTTTGTTCCGCACATCCTGGCGCTCTCCACGAACTCGCCTTTTTGGCTGGGCATGGACACCGGCCTGAAGAGCTATCGCTGCAAGGTCTTCGACAAGTTCCCGCGTACCAACATTCCGGATTACTTCCCCAGTTGGGGCGAGTACGAATCGTTTGTCAACTTGTTAGTTCAGACCAATTGCATTGATAACGCGAAGAAGATCTGGTGGGATATCCGCCCGCATCCCCACTTCCCCACGCTTGAGTTCCGCATCTGCGACGTGCCCATGCGCATGGATGAAACCCTCGCCATCGCCGCGCTGATTCAGGCCACGGTGGCGAAGCTCTATAAGCTTCATGCCTCGAATCAGGGCTTCCGGCTTTATCGCCGTCTGCTCATCATGGAGAATAAGTGGCGCGCGCTGCGCTATGGCCTCGATGGCAAGCTGATCGATTTCGGCAAGCGGACTGAAGTTCCCTTGCGCGAGCTGATGCTCGAATACCTGGATTTCGTTGACGATGTCGTCGACGATTTAGGCTCCCGCAAAGAGCTGGAGTATATTCACACGATCATGGAGATGGGTTCGGGCGCCGATCGCCAGCTTCGCAAGTACAAAGAATCCAACGGAGACCTGAAGCAAGTTGTCGATTACATTATTACCGAAACCGAGACCGGCATTGAGCTTTGATCCGGAGCTCACTCCCGGAGCACGCAATGCCGTCCGGGTGTGCCTGAATATTCAGCCGGACGAGAAAACCACGGTTATCACCGACGAAGCTTCGCGTGAAATTGCGGCCGCCCTTGAGGCGGAACTGGACGACGCGGAGCTGGATTACAACCTGTTCGTCCTGGAGGAGCTCGCGCCGCGTCCACTCACCAACATGCCGCACCAGATCCTGGAAGACATGGAGTCGAGCCAGGTGAGCATCTTCGCGGTCCAGGCGCAGATGAACGAGTTAAAGACGCGCATGCAGATGACCGATGTCGTGAACCGCCGCGGCATTCGCCATGCCCACATGGTCAACATTACGGCGGAGATCATGAAAAAGGGCATGCGCGCCGATTTTCGGGAAGTGGATCGCATCAGCCAGGCAATCTGGGAGCTTGCGAGCTCCGCGAAAGTGATTCGCGCCACCACAGCCGCCGGCACCGACATTACTGCCACCATGAATCCCGCCTACAAGTGGATCAAGACCAGTGGCATCATCAGCACGAAGAAGTGGGGCAACCTGCCGGGCGGAGAAACGTTCACCACACCCGGCGAAGTGAACGGCACGTTCGTAATCGATGGCGTGGTGGGCGACTACCTGTGCGCCAAGTACGGCTCTCTGCGTGAGAACCCCCTGACCATCGAAATCGCGCAGAACCGGCTGACCTCCGCGCATAGCTCAAACAAGGAGCTCGAAACCGAGTTCTGGCAGTACTGCCACACCGATGAGAATAGCGACCGTGTCGGCGAATTCGCGATCGGCACCAACACTGCGTGTAAAGATGTGATCGGCAATATTCTCCAGGACGAGAAAATTCCCGGGATCCACATTGCCTTCGGCAATCCCTATGGCGCGCATACCGGCGCCGATTGGTATTCCGCCACGCACATTGATGTCGTGGGCCGCAATTTCAATATCTGGATCGATGACCGGCAGATTATGAATTCGGGCCGCTTTCTGGTGAGTTGATGCTGCGGGACTTCCGCGAGGCATTCAACAGCCGCTTCACCCCAGCGCTATACGCCCGCTTCCTGGCGCGCCTGCATGAGCGCTGCGGCACGGAAGTGGCGTTCCGCAATTGCGAAACGCCGTGTTTCTTCCCGGAGCAACTGATTCAGCAGATGGCCGATGCGGGCGCGGAGATGTCCATGCAGCTCGCCCACGATTCGGACTACCTCGCGGCTGCAGACCGCTCCATCCCCGCGGAATTCCGGGCGGCGAATCCGACACCGCGGCCTCTCTTTATCCAGGCCGATTTTGGCGTCGTCCGGACAGCTAGCGGCCATCTGGAACCGAGGCTGGTTGAGATTCAAGGCTTCCCTTCTCTTTACGCCTATCAGATTGAGCTGGCGCAGACCTATTCCGAGGTCTACGATCTGCCTGCTGGACTCACACCTCTTCTCGCCGGCCGCACGCCGGAGCAGTATCGAGACCTGGTTACCTCCGCGATTCTCGGCAACCACGCTCCAGAGAATGTGATCCTCCTCGAGATCGATCCACTCCACCAGAAGACGCTCGCCGATTTTCTGCTTACGGAGAAAATGTGTGGCATTCGGGCCGTCGACATTGCGGACGTTCGGAAGCAGGGCCGCACTTTGGTTTACCAGCGCGACGGCCGCACGATCCCGATTCGCCGGATCTACAACCGCGTGATCGTGGATGAGTTGGTTCGCAAGCAGGTCGCGCACGGGTTTAGCTTCCGCGACGATCTGGATGTCGAATGGGCCGGCCATCCCGATTGGTTCTTTCGCATCAGCAAGTTCTCGCTACCTTATCTGAAGCATCCGTTCGTTCCGGCATCGCAATTCCTGAGCGACGTCCGCGAACTTCCCGCTGCTCCGGAAAACCTGGTTCTGAAACCGCTGTTCTCGTTCGCGGGTCTGGGTGTCATCGTCGGACCTTCGCGCGAGGAGATCGCTGCGGTTCGGGATCCTAGCCAATATCTGCTTCAGGAGAGAGTCCGTTTCGAGCCGGTAATCGAAACTCCCTTCGGCATGACCAACACCGAAATCCGCATCATGTATATCTGGATCGGCGCCACACCTGAACCAGTCACAACAATCGTCCGGATGGGCCGGGGCAAGATGATGGGGGTGGATCAGAACCGCAACTTGGAATGGGTAGGCGCGTCGGCCGGGTTCATACCAAGCCCCGTGCTATCCTAAACGGACACCCTCAGGTTTATGGATTCTCTCGATCTTCTGATTGCAGGCGTATTCCTGCTCATCATTGCGACGCTGCTGACTTCCGGTGGCGGACCCGGCACGCCGTTACGAATACCGGTTCCTACTCGCTAATTACTTTACGACTGCCTTGCTCGGGCTGATCAGGATATGGGCGTTTCGGCCTTCCATCCGAGGCATAGCTTCCACCGTTCCAAACGTTGCCAAATCTTCCGCAAACCGAGTGAGCAACTTCTTGCCCAAATCCGTGTGGGCAATTTCGCGTCCGCGAAACTGAACCACGGCTTTCACGCGATTCCCTTCCTGAAGGAACCGGATCGCGTGATTCTTTTTGAAATCGTAGTCGTGGTCATCGGTGTTAGGGCGGAACTTCAGCTCCTTCACCTGCACCACGTGTTGTTTCTTCTTGGCTTCGTGCTGTTTCTTCTTGAGCTCGTATTGATAGTGCCCAAAATCGATCGCTTTCGCGACAGGCGGAACTGCTGTTGGTGAAACCACAACCAGATCCAAGCCCAACTCCTGAGCCTTCCGCAATGCTGCGGCAGTAGCCATTACCTCTGCGGTGCCATCCGGGAAAACGGCTCGAACTTCCTTTGCCCGAATCGACTCGTTTACGTTTTCACGTCGATTAGTGCGTCTGGGAGGGAAGTTTCGGCCTGGAATCATTCGTAAGTCTAAGCTTCACTTTACCCTAGTTCGGATCTTTCTGCCGCGTGCTGGTTACCGCCTTAAGGATACCGATCCCAATAAGGCAGATCACCATCACCGCAATCCACTGATTTGGCATATGCGCGAGATGAGCCCCATAGCCTAAGCCAAGGATCACGACAAAATAGCCCACAAGATACATTCCGAAAGACATTGAGAGACTCCGGAATCCAGGGAAGCACGTCAGATGCCACATCAAATTGAACTACACTGTGAAAAATGTCTCGCTTGCTTATTGGGTGCCTTGCACTGTGCTGGTCCGTTTCCCCTTCTTCCGCTCAAGAAGCCGACCCGATTCTCACGATAACGGGGCGGTTGGATCTAAGCCGCTATAAAGAGACCATCAAGGGCCTGACTCGCTTCGGCGATCGCCGCCAAGGTACCGACCGCAACCGCGCAGCGAATGACTGGATTGAAGCCCAACTGAAGAGCTACGGCTGTAGCGATATTGAGCGTCTGCGATACGACTATCAACCCGCGCCCCGACCCGCCGCGCGCCCCGCAAGCCCGGTTTCCGGACCCGGTGGATCGCGGCGGCGAGGCTATCGAGTTCCGGAGAGCGTCAACAATGATCCACTCAAGCAGACCGATCAGAAGCTGCGCGAACTGAATACCCAACCCTCTACGCCCGGCATGCGCGAGGAAGTCTACTGCACCAAGATCGGCTCGACGCATCCGGAGGAGATGTACATCGTCGGTGCCCACATGGATGGCATCGGCTGGGGCGAAGCTGCTAACGATGATGGCTCCGGAACGGCGCTGGTGATGGAATTGGCCCGCATCTTAAGCAGCCCTGATATCCAGACCGAGCGCTCCATTCGGTTTGCGCTCTGGAATAACGAAGAAACCGGACTGAACGGGGCGCGCGCTTATGTTGCACAGCGCAAAGATCTTCAGGGCATCGAATCGCCCGCCGGGTTCCGGCAAATTTCCTGAGCCGAAGTGGCTCGGCATGATTCAGCACGACATGATGATGTTTGATCACGGCATGCCGCGGAAAGATGGCACCGTCAGCAAAGACCAGCGCCCGGAAGCCGATATCAATATCGAGTACCAGGTCACCTCAAAATTCGCTGACAAAGCGATGGAACTGGCTCACAAGTTCCAGTTGGCAGCCGACAAATATGCAACAGACTATCCGGCCAATGTTGGCCCTCATATGACCAACACCGATTCCACTCCCTTCATGGATCTTGTGCCGGCAATCAGCCTCAGAGAAGCCGAACGCGGCGCGCAACTCGGTAACGGTTGGGATCCGCATCATCATCAGCCGACGGATGTGTACGCCACTTTCAACGATGACGATTTCCGTCTGGGCCTGAATGCGGCGCAAACCACTCTCGGCGCGATCTGCCAACTCACCGGCGCCAAGGTACTGCCGGGCAAATAAACGCGTTCGGTTACAAATGCTTGATCAGTTCGATCAGGATCACAAGGGGAATCGCGACAGCGGCGACTCCTAGCGCAGCCACGATACCCAGAAACCACCAGTCTTTTCCTGTCTGTTGCCGAGGCGCGGAGAGATGGCTGCTCAGAAGCTGATAATTGCGCCGATTTGCCTTGAAAACAGTATCAAAGACCGCGCCCAGAAACGGAACCGCCCCCAACGCGGTCTCGATTCCTACGTTTACCACCATTCTCGCCAGGGTTACGCGGGCCGCTCCAAGTTGAATCGCGCGCCATACGATGTAGAGGGAAAGTGCGGCATCGAACATATCGCCGATTCCGGGAATCAGCCCGATAATGCCCGCCAGCCCGAAGCGAAATCCCCCTGGAAGAACAAAGGCATAATCCATCCACCGGGCTAGCGCTTCAACATCGGCAACCCGGCCGTCGATGACCTCGGGTTGCAGGACATCTGTTTTCGCCATTGGTGAGATACTAATGCACGTTGCGACCCATATTTCATGTAGTCAAATTAATGGGCCAAGGGGAAACCGCCTTCACGCGTTCGCATCTCTATAAGTGCAGTCAAAGAGGGTAGAAAAATGACGAAGAGCCTGAATCGAACGGTTTTAGCAGGTGCGTTTCTGATCGCGTCGACGGGAATGCCCGCCTTCGGCCAGAACTATCCGCCCCAGGGGTATCAGTACCCCGAGGGTTACCAGTCACCCCAGGGTTATCAAGATCAGTACGGCGGGCAGCAGTTGGGCAACTTATTGGCGCCCATAGCGCTCTATCCGGATTCGCTCCTCAGCCAGGTACTTGTAGCCGCTACGTTCCCTCAGCAGATTGCAGACGCCAGCCAGTGGCTTTCGCAGTTTGGCTATCTGCAGGGTGAAGCGCGGCTGGAAGCGGCCCGTCAGCAGAACTGGGATGCCAGCGTACAAGCTTTGGTGGCCTTTCCCGACGTTTTGCAGCGGTTGGCGCAGGATCCACAATGGACCAGCGAACTGGGCAATGCGTTTTTGAATAATCAAGCCGCGGTGATGAGCGCCGTCCAGGACTTGCGGGTGCGCGCACAGCAAGCGGGGCGTTTGCAATCCACTCCGCAGCAAGTTGTCAACGTGGAGAATTACGGCGGCGAGCGGGTAATCGACATCGTCCCGACGAATCCTGAAGTGGTCTACGTTCCCACGTACGATCCCGCCTATATTTGGGGCGCTCCTGCTTACGGCTACTATCCTTCGCTCTACTATCCTACTTACGGCTTCGGTTTCGGTAGCGGAATCGCGATTGGTGCTTTCTTCGGAGGCGGCTACGGCGGCTTCGGACATTGGGGATGGGGATCCAACTGGCGCGAACACAGAGTGACGTACGACCGCGATTTCTTCTCTCGCAACCGTTTCAACAGCTATCGCGACGGCGGCCGCAACTTTGCCGGGCAGCGCTTTAGCGGCCAAAACTATGCCGGGCAGAACTATGGCCGGCAGAGCTTTGCGGGACAGAGCTACGGGGCACAGAGCTACAACCGGCAAAACTACAACAACGCGGCTATTCACAGGGCCAGCAAAACTTCGGGCGGGGCAATAACAGCTACAACTCTCAGCAGCAGGGCTTTCGCTCCAGCCAGTCCTTTGCTCCGCGCTCGCAGAGTACGCTGCAACCGCAGCAGCAATACTCCCGGCAGCAGTACTCGGCGCCTCAATACACAGCTCCTCAAGCTCGGGGCTTCCAGTCCGCGCCCCAACAGCAGTATTCCCGGCCCCAGTACACGGCCCCGCAGGCGCGTTCATTCCAGTCCGCGCCGCAACAACAATACTCACGGCAGCAGTACAGCGCCCCACAGCGGTCTTTCCAATCGGCCCCTCAGCAGCAGTATTCACGGCAGCAATACAGTGCGCCCCAGCGTTCGTTCCAATCCGCTCCGCAGCACTCTGAACAACGGAGCTTTAGCAGCGGAAACAACGGCGGGGGCCACGGCCGCCGCTAGTTTCGCCATCCGATAAACTGGGTCGAGCCACTACGTGACTCGACCCTTTTTTTTGCTGTTGTTTCCTGCTGTTGCTTTTGCCCAGACTGATTGGCCAAGCTTCGGCAACGATCCTGGCGCGATGCGCTATGCCGCCTTGAGCCAAATTAACCGCGCAAACGTCGGTCTTCTGCAACCGGCATGGACGTTTCGAATGGGCGCCCGCGGCTCGGAAGCTATCCCCCTCGTGATTGGCGGCGTGATGTACTTAACTGCTCCCGATGGGGTTTACGCCGTGGTTCCCGAGACAGGCGCATTGATCTGGAAGTACGATGCCAAGCCGGTTGCGCTGCGGGGCCTTGCGTACTGGCCGGGCTCGCAAGCCTCACATGCGCGAGTCTTCACTGGAAACGGGCAGTTCCTCCTCGCGCTTGATGTCACCACCGGAAAGCCGGCTCCTGCTTTCGGGGATGAAGGCCGCGTCGATCTCAGGGAGGGTGTCGCTGGCGGGTTGAAAGATCCGCGTTATGCCTTGCAATCGCCCCCTGCGGTATTCGGCGATATCGTGATCACGGGCTGCAGCAACGGGGAGCAATCGCCCACAGCGGGCGCTTATGGGGATATCCGCGGTTGGGATGCCAGAAGCGGTAAGCTTCTCTGGACGTTCCACACCGTCCCGAGACCAGGCGAACCGGGCGCGGATACTTGGCCGGCCGATGCCTGGAAGAATCGCTCCGGAACCAATGTGTGGGGCTTTTTCACCATCGATACGAAGCGAGGGATTGTATACGCGCCGCTCGGCGCCCCTACCTCCGACTTCTACGGCGCGGACCGCGCAGGCGACAACCTATATGGGAACACGCTGGTGGCTCTGGACGCCCGCACCGGCGAACGCAAGTGGCACCGGCAGCTGGTGCATCACGATATCTGGGATTATGATCTGGCCGCGCCGCCGGCCCTGTTCGATATCCACCGCAATGGCCGCACCATTCCCGCTGTCGCCCAAATCACGAAAATGGGGCTGCTGTTCGTTTTTGACCGCGTCACCGGCGAGCCTGTTTACGGTATGGAAGAGCGCGCCGTGCCGCAGACCGTAGTGCCCGGCGAAGTGACTTCAAAGACGCAGCCTTTTCCCGTGAAGCCGCCCGCCTTGGCAAAGAATACATTCCGCCGCGAAGATCTGTATAACCAGTCTCCCGATCACGAACGTTTCTGCAAGGAACTGTTTGAGAGCAATCACATGAAGATCGGCGCTCCGTTTACGCCAATGCCGCTCGAAGATAACGCGCTGTTCTTCCCCAGCACCATCGGCGGAGGAAACTGGGGCGGTGTTTCGATCGACCCCGTGCTAGGACGACTCTTCGTCAACGTGATGAACGTGGCTCAGTGGGGACACATGGAGAAGCGGGGAGCGGAGTATGTGCGGGCTTCGAACTATGGCCCTTATGCGCGCTTTTGGAATCGCGAAACGCGCATCCCCTGCCAGAATCCGCCATTCGGGGAGATGATCGCGGTGGATCTGGCATCGGGCGATATTGCCTGGCGCTCTGTCCTGGGCCGGACTGAGTCCCTGGAGAAGCTGGGCGTGAAGGACACCGGTGCTCTCAACATGGGCGGCAGCATCGCCACGGCAGGCGGGTTGGTCTTTATCGCCGCCACCAACGACGCCGGCTTCCGCGCCTTCGATTCCATCTCTGGAAAGCTGCTTTGGGAGACCAAGCTGGAGGCCAACGGACACACCAGTCCCATCACTTACATGGGCCGCGATAACCGCCAGTACGTTGCGCTTACGGCAACGGGCGGCGGCGGGTACCTGGGCGGAGTGGCCAGTAATACTCTGGTGGCATTTGCTCTGCCGGACGGGGGGACGACAACCCTATCGAAAGCAGTGGCCCTGCCGAGCGCTGGGGCATTCCCACCTGTCTCGCTGCCCGCGGCGGAAGCAAAGGCGCTGGTGCAGAAGACCTGCGGAACCGGGTGCCACTCCGTGGATGTGGTGACCAGCCAACGCATGACTCGCGCCGAGTGGAATTCCGTTGTCGAGAATATGGTCGCTCGCGGAGCGCGTGCTTCGAACACTCAGGCGGGCGCAATCGTGGAGTACCTCAGCAAAGTGCTGGGGCGATAGAGCTGCACGCTAGCGTTTCAGGGCGCATCATCGTGTCCAGTGGAGCGCCGCCCGGATCTGCCGGGGCGCGCCGATCGTCGGAGTGGGCGTGAACCCAGTGTCATATTGATGATCGAGCAGGTTCTCCACCGAGAGCGACACGGTAAGCTGCTTCGTTAAACGTTCGCGCGCTTGTAATTGGAGGCTTGCAAAGCCGGGAAGGCGGAAGACATTCAAATCATCCTCATATTGCAGCCCGAATACGCGGATGCCACCCGTAATTTGCGTGCGGTCGTGATCCCAGGTGAGTTGCGCATTGCCCTGATGCTTCGGGATCTGCGGCACTCTGGGCCCTGTCGCATATTGCGAGTTCACGAACAGGTAACCCGCCTCTGCCCGCCACGCGCGCCAGCGGTGCATGGCACTCACTTCAATGCCGCGCGAGAGAGAATTCGGGCCGTTCTGGCGCTGCCGCACAATTTGGGTAGGTGTGCTCAGAAGAGTCACGTTGGTGATCAGGTGAGAAAGCGCATTGCGGAAAGCGGTGACGCGAATCGCACCGTGTTCAGTGAGGTAGTCGGCACCCACTTCGGCGCCGAGCAGCGTTTCCGGACGCAGATTGCCGTTCGGCTGCGTATCGGTGTTGCCCGCCCGGAAGTCGCGGTAAAGCTCATTCAGTGTAGGGCCGCGAAACGCCCGGTATGCGGATCCTCTTAGCTTCCAGTTCCGGAATCCGTAAACCAGGCCCGCCGAAGGATTGAGGAACTGATTGCCGCGCCCCGTGAACTGGTGCCGCAACCCGGCGAAGAGACGAACGCCCTTCCAGGCTCCGTCCGCCTGAACAAACTCACCATGCTGCAAAATCGTACCCCCGCCATAGCGCCGCCCGACCGGAATCACTGCATCCGTCGAAAAGCCCCGATCCTGATTCACATCCGCCCCGGCTGCGAAATTCCATTCGCTTTCGTGATGGTTCCAGAGCAGGTCCGCGCCGTTGCCAGTCGCGGGGACGGTTTGGCGGGCGGTGAGACGCTCCGTGTTGCGGTCGGCCGAAACTGCGGAGTACGTGCTGTGGTATTGCTCCTGCGTGCGAAAAGCGAGCAACGAAAACTCGTTGTGCGCCAGGGCTTCCAAAAAGTGGAGGGATGCGGTGCCCAGGCCGGTGGAGTTGTGCGTGAGCGCGGTTCCGTTCTGGCGGTCTTCGGCCAGAATGTTCAGTTCGGCAAAGAGGCGGTGCGTCCCCTGGAACGTGTCGAAGCGGAAGTCGCCGGTGACGAACTCGACGTTGGCGCGGCGGTCGGCAAGGCCCCGTACCGTTCCGGGGACTACGTAATAACCATCAGTACGGAACGCGCGGGCCGAAGTGGAGAGCGCGAAATTGTTCCACAGGTTGGAAGCTCCCGCAAAAACATCCTGATCATTTTGCGTGCCCGCTTCATAGCCTGCGTACACATGAGCATGCTCCGCCTCGCGGCTAAAGAGCCCGATGGCGCCGCCAAGCGCGAGATCGCCGAAGACGCTGGTCGAGGCACCCCGTGAAATCTCCACCCGCCGCAGATCCTCGGGCGGGAAGCGGGTCCAGTAGACCCAGCCTCCAAACGGATCGTTCATCGGCGTTCCGTCCCAAAGTACCAGCGAGCGGCTGGCGCCGGAGCTCCCAATGCCGCGCAAGGAAACACCCTGGGTGGTGGGATTGGCGACGACGCTCGAAGTGCGCCGGAATAGCGAAAAACCGGGCACTTCGCGCAGGCGGTCATCAATGTTGACGCCCGGGGTAAGAGCCAGATCGCGAGCGGAAATATCGGTGATGTTCGCCGGCGTTTCCGTAACCACATTCTCCACCACGGTGATGGAAGAGCGTACAGGTTCAGGCGTATTCGGGGGCGGCGGAGTCTGGCTGTAAATCCGCAATGCCGATAAGCACGCTATTAGAGGCAGTCCCGCGATTCGGCGCGGTGCTGAAGAGGATTTGAAAAGCAGCGTCATCGGGTTCCGGTAGCGGCCGCACGACGCCGATTGGGGCGGTGAGCGCGAGAAATTTCAGCATAGCGTAGCGATCCCCAAATTCTGCGTAGTCTTGCGAGATGAGGACCACGGGACGATTCTGTCCGGACAGCTCCCATACCAGATAAGCGCAGCATTCGATGGCCATTTCGAACCACTGGTGCGGCGGATTTCCGGACCGGTCGAGCGCGATTACGATTGCGCCCAGCTCTTCGGCGGAGTACTCGCGAATTTGCAGCGCGCCGGTGTGGGCGGAGCTTCGCCAGTCCACGTGCCGGGCGCTTTCGCTGGCTACGTAGGGGCGAATCCGGTAAAGGTCCGTTCCGTGTCCGCGGCGGTTTTGCGTGATCTCGCCAAGAAGTCCCTGAAGCATGGCTTCCACTGCCGGTTGAGGATCGAGGGAGGGATAGACGAGCGTATCTTTGCGAAGCGTGACGCGCGCCCTCTTTTCCAGGAAGCCGAACGGAAAGCGCGTCGAAAGTGAGAACAGGTTTTCGCGATGCGCGCCGCGGAGGGGGAAGAGGGCGGTGGCTGGCTCGTCGGCCGTGTGGCCGCCTGGCAGCACAGGAAAGTAAGCCGGCTGGGTGATTACCGGCTTTGTGCCTGTCGCGGTCAGGTGAATCGAGAAAGAGGGAATCAGTCGCTTCGTATTGCGAAGCCGCAGGCGCGCCGCCGTGGGACGGCGGGCGGAGATGTGTTCCGGGAGTACCAGCTCCAGCTCAAGCCCGGCCAGGACCAGGCGGCTGACCAGCCCTGAAATCAGCAGTGTCGCCAGCATCGCGGCCACGATGAGGAACAGCAGATTGTTAGCGGAGACAAGGGCAGCAGTGCCCACCAGCGTGAGCGCGATGAAGAACAGTACGCCGCCGCGTTTTACGCGATAACGCACTTTGGCAAAGCCGCCGGTGAAGTCGCGGAAGGTCACCTATTGCCATACTGAAGCCTGAATGGCCTACAAGTCTATCGACAGTTACGGCGTCATCGGGGATTTGCATACAGCGGTGCTGGTGGGGATCGACGGATCCGTCGACTGGGCGTGTTTCCCCAACTTCGATAGCCCGAGCGTGTTTGCGGCGATTCTGGATGAGCGGAAGGGCGGGACCTTTCGGATCGGGTCCGTTCGCAAGGGCAAGCAGAAGCAGATGTATTGGCCGGATACGAATGTGCTGATCACGCGGTTTCTCGATCCGGGTGGCGTCGGCGAAACTATTGACTTCCTGGTGATCGGGCCCGTGGGACGGCCCTGGCGCGAACTGGTGAGGATGGTGAAGTGCGTACGCGGTTCCATCCGCTTTCAGATGCACTGCGAGCCGCGGTTCGACTACGCCCGCGCAGACTGCCAGACGGCGATTAACGGGAACACGGCCACGTTTCGCGCGGGTGGCGATGCAATGGAGTTGATCAGCAGCTTACCGCTTGACGCACATGCCGCTGTTTGCGAGTTCGAGTTGAAAGAAGGCGAGCAAGCCAGTTTCGTGCTGCGCTATGGTCAGCGGGAAGACGGCTTCCAAGGCGGGGATTTGAACCAATGGTGCGAAGAGCAGAAGCAGGGCACCATCGCTTACTGGAAACGCTGGGCGGAGAAGTGCAAATATCGAGGCCGCTGGCAGGAGATGGTGACGCGCAGCGCGCTGGCCCTGAAGCTGATGACATATGCGCCCACGGGTGCCATTATCGCGGCTCCCACCTGCAGCCTGCCGGAGGTGTTGGGCGGCGAGCGCAATTGGGACTATCGCTACACGTGGATCCGCGATGCGGCGTTTACCATCTTCGCGTTCCTGCGGCTTGGGTATACGGAAGAAGCAACCGGCTTCATGGAATTTTTGCATGGCCGGTGCCAGACGAATCAGGCGACAGGGCCGGTTCAGGTGATGTACAGGATCGATGGCTCGGCGGACTTGAAGGAGTTTGAGCTGGAGCACTTTGAGGGCTACCAGGGGTCGAAGCCGGTGCGTGTGGGAAACGCGGCGGCGAACCAGTTGCAGCTCGATATCTACGGCGAGTTGCTCGATTCCATCTATCTTTACAACAAGTACGCAGAGCCCATCAGTTGGGATTTATGGACGAATGTGCGGAGCATGCTCGACTGGCTTTGCGACAACTGGGAAAAGCCGGACCACAGCATTTGGGAAGTGCGAAGCGGGCCGCAGCAGTATACGTATTCGAAGATGCAGTGCTGGGTGGCGCTGGACCGGGGCATTCGCATTGCCCGCAAGAGGAACCTGCCATTCCACTTTGAGCGCGTGCTGACGGAGACGCACAGGATCTACGAAACCATCATGGAAAAAGGCTGGAACGAGCAGCTGCAGAGCTTCACGCAGACGTTCGACAACGATGCGGCGGATGCCACCAGTTTGCTGTTTCCACTGATGCTGTTCGTCGCGCCGAAAGATCCGCGAATGCGCACCACACTGGAGCGGGTACGGAAAGACCTGGTGAGCGACAGCTTGGTGTATCGGTACAAGGCGGGAGACGGCGACGGTTTGAAGGGGAACGAGGGGACATTCAGCGTCTGCACATTCTGGATGGTGGAAGCGCTGGCGCGAGAGGGCCAGGTGGATGAGGCGCGCATGATCTTCGAGAAGATGCTGACGTACGCAAACCATCTGGGTCTGTACGCGGAGGAGATCGGGCCCTCGGGCGAGGCAATGGGGAACTTCCCGCAGGCATTTACACACCTGGGGTTGATCTCGGCCGCCTTCACGTTGGACCGCGCGCTGGACGGGTAAGAGCGATACGATACTCAGATGCGGTTTTTGGCGATGATGGTGATGATGAGTCAGACGGTGAGCGCGGCTTCCCTGTTGATGTATGCCGGGACGTATACAGGTACGGAGAGCAAGGGCATCTATGCTTGGCGGTTTGATCCCGCGACCGGCAAGTCTACGGCTCTTGGATTGGTTGCGGAGACGCCAAGTCCTTCGTGGCTGGAGGAATCGCCGAACAAGAACGTCCTCTATGTTGCCAATGAAGTGGACAATTACCAGGGCCTGAAGGGTGGGGCGGTGAGCGCCTGGGAGATCGACAGGGCCACCGGCAAGCTCAAGCAGTTAAGCATCGCGCCCTCGCGCGGGGGCGTGCCCTGCCACGTGGTGGCGGACCATAGCGGCAAATTCGTTTATGCCGCAAACTACTTCGGAGGGAACGTGGCGCGCTTTCCCGTTAAGTTGGACGGGTCGCTCGGGGAGTCGGACAAATTTATCCAGCATGTGGGGAAGAGCCAGGAGGAGCCCCATGCGCATGAAGTGGTGATTGCGCCCGATAACAAGAGCCTGATGGTGATGGACCTGGGTCTGGACAAAGTGATCACTTATGACCTCGACCTCAACAAACTCGGCGAGGTTACTGGGAAGACCGGCGCAGGTCCGCGGCATCTGGCCCTGCATCCCTCTCACAAGTACGCATACGTCATCAACGAGCTCAATTCCACGGTTACGACCTTTGCTTACGACGGCAAGACACTGACGCCGAAAGACACCGTGTCGTCGCTTCCCGCTGGATTTACCGGAAAGCCGAGCTCCGCCGAAATTGCGGTACATCCTTCGGGCAAGTTCCTCTATGCATCGAATCGCGGCGGCAACACCATCGCGTTGTTTCCGATCGGCAAGAACGGCGCCCTGGGTCAGGTTCAACAGTTCCCTTCAGGCGGCAAAACGCCCCGCAGCTTCACCATTGATCCCACGGGCAAGTGGCTGGTGGTGGCGAATCAGGATTCGAACAACATTGTCACCTACAAAATCGACAGGCGTTCCGGAAAGCTCGGTCCCGCCGTTGATGAACTGAAGGCCGGCAAGCCGGTGCGGATCGCGTTTATTCGATAACGTGTCCGATCTGCTCGTGCAGTTCCTGAGCGAGATCGTGAACCGCGGTGTTTTGCGTGAATTCGTGCATTTCGGTATCGCCCTCGGTGCCGGGAACACCCACGTGGTCGCAAAGAGCGGAGAGTGTTTGCAAAATCTTGGTGATTTCCTTTTCGGCAAGCAGGTTAATCTGCAGGTGCAGATGTTCCCGCTGATCGGCGCGCTTGGCCATACGGTTTTGCTTGATCAGTACGAATGTGGAGAGGACCACCGCCTCCACCGAAACGATCGTGCTCAGCAGCGTAAACGGATACGGGTCGAAACGGGGCACGCCCGGAATGCGGTCAGAGTTCGCTAACGTCCAAAGCGAAAACACGGCAAGCTGTAAGACGACGAACGTCAGACTGCCAATAAAGTTCGCAACCGCATCCACAGCGCGATCGAGCGCGGTGCGGCTCTCCAGAAACTGCTGCTCAATATTTGCGACCGCTTCAATGTTTTGGCGAATCGCAGCGGGTTGTTGTCTAAACACCATGCTTACTTGGTTTTGGCATCTTTCCAACCCTGCTCGGCTGACTTTCCGGCTTCCTTCAGTTTGATTGCCGCTTTCTTGCCGAGTTCTTCTGTTTTATCCGCGACTTTGTGCGCGGCTTCGCCTGCTTTGTAGGCCGCAGTATCGGCATCGGTGGGCCTTGTGTCAGAGGTCTCGGTACGGGTGCAACCGGTCAGGATGAGGGCGAGCGCGATTACAGGGGCGGTGAGTCTCATTGCTCTCATTATGATGGAGAGATGGCAATGACAGTGTTGGTTACCGGCGCGACAGCCGGGTTCGGGATGGCAGTTGCGAGACGATTCGCACAGGATGGGGCGCGGATTGTGGCGACCGGACGGCGCGCGGATCGCCTTGAGGCTCTGAAGCAGGAGTTAGGGGCTTCTCAGGTGCGCACGTTGGAGTTTGACGTGCAAGACCGGGCGGCGGCTGAGAAGGCGATTGCTTCCCTGGAGGGGGAATGGGCCGAGGTCGATATCCTGGTGAACAACGCGGGTTTGGCTCTAGGGTTGGAGCCCGTGCACGAAGCCAGCATGGATGAGTGGGAAACCATGGTGGATACCAACATCAAAGGCCTGCTGTATTGCACGCGCGCGATTCTGCCGGGCATGGTGAAACGCGGTCGGGGGCATGTGGTGAATCTGGGTTCTACCGCCGCCGAGTTTCCGTATCCCGGGGGAAATGTTTATGGCGCGACCAAAGCGTTTGTGTATCAGTTCAGTTTGAACATGCGCGCAGATCTGGTGGGGACGCCCGTGCGGGTGACCGATATCGAGCCCGGGCTTTGCGGAGGGACCGAATTTTCGAATGTGCGGTTTCGGGGCGACGATGCCAAGGCGGCCGCCATGTATGCCGGGGCCGATCCCATTACGCCGGAGGACGTAGCGGACGCCGTTCATTGGGCCGCTACGCGTCCCGCGCGAGTGAACATCAATTCCATTGCGATGATGCCCGTGAGCCAAGCACCGGGGCCGTTGGTCGTAAAAAGAAAGAGCTAAACTTCCAGCTTCCAGGGTGCGCGGTATTTGGCTTTCAAATACGGCTTCGCCGCGTCCTGGAGCACGGTCCAGTTCTTCTCATCCCAGTCCAGGTGAAGCTTTGAGCGGAGAGACACGTTGCCCAGAAGGCACGCCGCCGAGGACCGGACACAGGTTTCAATTTCACTGGTGGGCTTTTCGCGGCTCTTGATGCAACTGATCCAGTTCTTCCAGTGGGGAACGTTCATCTCGCGCATGGCTGGGTCGTTTTCCCAGGTCTTGGCTTCCACCTTCGACCCTTTGTTCGGTATCAGCCAGCAGCCGCTGCGGTTCACCATTAAGGACGCTTCGCTGCCGTTGATCACGGTGCCATTGCCCTGGTTCAGGCCAAACAGCGGCATGGGGCTCGCGGTCCGGCTTTCGTAGGTGGTGAGGAACTTCGGGTAGTGATACGTCGCAAGCATCGTATCCGGCGTCTGGACGTTGTCTGTGACGTAGTACTTGTCGCCAAGCGCCACAATTTGGGTAGGCATCACTTCGTCAAAGCACTGGTGCAGAGGGTCGATCAAATGAACGCCCCAATCGGTCATAGCGCCGCCGGCATAATCCCAGAAATAACGGAAGGTGGGGAAGGTTGCGGCTTTGACGCCCCAGCGGTTTGCGTTAAAAGGCACCTCCGGCGCGGGGCCAAGCCACATCTCCCAATCGAGACCGGCAGGTACAGGCCCGCCATCGGGCGGGTTGCCATAGCCTTCCTTCTTAGTCATTCCGCTTTGGAAGGCGTGACAGAAGGTGACTTCGCCGAGCGTGCCGGCATGGACGAGTTCAGACGCTTTCTGAAAGTAGCCGCCGGAGCGCTGCATCGTGCCGGCCTGCACAATCCGTTTGTATTTCCGGGCAGCCTGGACCATCTTGGGCCCTTCGTCCAGATACGTGCAGGCGGGCTTTTCGACATAGACGTCTTTGCCGGCTTTGCAGGCCTCCACCATCATGTAGGCGTGCCAGTGATCCGGTGTGGAGATGCAAACCGCATCGAGCGATTTATCGGCGATCACGTCGCGGAAGTCTTTGACAAGCTTGGGTTCGTGGCCCCCCCGTCGCGCGGCTGCCTGCGCTCGTTCCAGGTGAGGTTGATAGATGTCGCAGAGGGCCGCCGGTTCAACGCCAGGAACCTTCATGGAATAGCCGAGGTTGCCGGAGCCCATCGCTCCCAAGCCGATGAATCCGACAGCAATGCGATCATTCGCGCCCTTTACCCGGCCGGTGAAGAGGGAGGTAGTCAGGGTGGCGGCCGCGGACGTAAGAATTTGTCTTCGAGTATTCATGGTAATGAGTTTATTCCCCTTCTTAGCGATCACGAATCAGCAGTATGTATTTCCGGGTGTTGCAACTGTAAATTGAGAGGCTTGCCGATCTGATGTTGGCTAGTCGCCGGGGCGATATCGGAGGTAAGCAGTTGCAGTAATGCCCCGGCGACTTCTTTTCCTTTCTCTCCAATTTCCCCAACGGGTCCTACACAAGCCGGACAGCCCTGTTCGCAGTTGCAGGCGGCAATCAGTTCACCGGTGCGCCGGGCCAAGTCCGCGTGCATTCGGTAGAGCGGAGCGCTTTGGCCGATACCGCCAGGGTAAGCGTCAAACAGAAAAATGACGGTGGCCGTTGCGGAGAGGCCAAGATCGCGAGGATCGCACATCAGCAGAAGTGAGGCTACGGTTCGTAACGCGTTTGCCAGGCCCGTAATTCCGTTCTGGCGCTCCAGAAGTGTGTAGGGGAGCGCCGCTTGCGCTTCGGTGGGGAATTCAAGCCAGTACGCGGTGGTGTGCATCTCCTGTTCCGGCATGGAGAGCTTGCCCGCGCCTACGTTTTCGAGAGTATAGAACTTGATCTTCTTGAACCCCACGATTTGCCGGTTGACGCGGACATCGCCCTGCGTGCGAACCGCCTGGCCGGCGGGTTCGGATTCGAAGGTGCGGAGCGGTTCCACCTGCGTGTAATCAATCGCGTCTGTGTAGTAGTCGCAATCCACGCGCTTGACGTAGGCCTTGCGCTCTTTGTAATCGAAATGCTCTACGTGGAACTGTTTAGCTTCGTGCAGGTAAATGGCTTTTTCGTGAAGCGTAGTAAGGGCCGTGGTGAAGGAGACGTCCGCGATGACTTTCGCCTCGCCGGTAATGTCGATGACAACAAAGTTATCGCTCGAAACGGCACGAAGCGAAACTGTGTCAGCGGGGTAAGTGTCGCTGGTCCAATGCCAGGTATCCCCGGAGTTGTGCAGAAAACCGGATTCGCCCAGAAACCGGCAGAGGTCGGTCGCGTCGGTTGAGCCGAAGCGTTCGCCACTGCGCAGCGGAAGTTCGAACGCCGCGCACTTTAGATGGTTTAGCAGGATTTCGAGGTTATCGGCGTTGACTTGCGCGTGTTCCGGAGAGTTGGCGAAGAAGTATTCGGGGTGCTCGACGATGTATTGATCGAGCGGGGCGCTGGAGGCGACCAGGACGGCAGCGGAGGCGGATTGGCGGCGTCCGGCGCGTCCGGCGCGCTGCCACGTACTGGCGATTGTGCCAGGGTAGCCGGCCATGACGACGGCATCGAGCGAACCGATATCGATACCGAGTTCGAGCGCGTTCGTGGCCACCACGGCGCGGATATCTCCGGCACGGAGGCTGCGTTCAATTTCACGGCGCTCGCGGGGCAGATAGCCACCGCGATAACCGCGAACGCTTTCGGTGGGGATGTTGCCGTTATCGCAAGCATCTTTGAGATACGTCACAAGCACTTCAGTGGCGAGGCGGTTGTTGGCGAACACGAGTGTCTGCTGATGACGCGTGATAAATTCAAGCGCGATCCGGCGGGTTTCATTGATGTAGCTGCGGCGAATGCCAAGCTGTCGATTGACGACCGGCGGATTATAAAAAATGAAGTATTTCTCTCCCGTGGGCGCGCCGCTACGGTCGATCACGTGGCAACTGCGCGCGGTCAGCGCAAGCGCGAGTTCTTGCGGGTTGGCGATAGTGGCGGAGCAGCAGATGAAGACGGGTTTCGCGCCATAAAATTCGCAGAGCCGGCGCAGGCGGCGGAGAACGTTGGCCATGTGGGAGCCATAGACGCCACGGTAGTAGTGCAGCTCATCGATCACGATATAGCGCAGGTTTTCAAAGAGCTTGGCCCATTTCGTGTGGTGCGGCAGGATGCCGCTGTGGAGCATATCGGGGTTCGTGAAGACCACGTTGGCGCGCTGGCGAATCGCGCGCCGGGCGTCCTGTGGGGTGTCGCCATCATAGGTGAACGCGCGGAGGTCGGAACCCATCGCTTCCACCAGCTGGTTGAATTCGTGAAGCTGGTCTTCCGCGAGCGCTTTCGTGGGGAAAAGATAGAGAGCTCGCGCGCCGGGGTCGGCAATCAAGGCGTTCAGGATCGGCAGGTTGTAGCAGAGCGTCTTGCCGCTGGCGGTGGGGGTAACCATCACGACGTCGCGCCCGGCGTCGACAGCTTCGAAAGCTTCGGCCTGATGGCTATAGAGTTGGGTAATGCCTCGGGTGGCGAGCACGTTCTCCAGGGCGGGAGCAAGCGAGGCGGGGAGCGGGGAAAAAGCGCCCTCCGTGGCGGGTTGGTGGTGGATCGCGCGAACGGGGGAATCGGGACGCTTTTCCAATGTTTCAAAGCGTTCAATTACTGCTTTCAAGTGCGGACTAAGAGCACGTTCCAGCTTGCTGGTCATCTCCGGGGTGAAATCCGGTTCAGGAAAGAGTGAGGTCTGCGCGGTGGTGGGAGTGAGAGACAAAGCGTTCGCCTTTTCTTCACCCAGTTTACGGCAAAGTTTTGGGGAGGCGAACGAATTTATAGCGCTCGATTGTCGCGGTAACCTGGTACGGCATTTCGGGGTCGCAATCCGGGGGCGACGCTTCGATGCGCAGCACCTTGCCGAAGCAGCGGATGTGCACGGGAAGCGCGCCGTCGGCAAGCGCGATAGAAAACTCGATCTTGCCGCCGATTTTCACTTCCTTTGCGGAAGGAAAGCAAACGCCGCCGGAACTGATGTTCGATGTTTTTGTAACTCGAGCAACCCGTTTGCCGCCAACGACGGAAATCTGTACCGGCAGGTTAATGGGAAATCGCTTCGACTTTCTTTTTTCTAAAGACTCTTCAGCCACGAAGCTTATCTTATCGATTTTCGAGTTCCTGAATTTGATTCAGCTTGTAAATCGTACAGCCATTCTCCTGGCGAACCTCAAATTCAATGGCGACCGTGATCTGGCACGCGCGGCGGCTGCTCCAAATCCGGGCCAACTTCTGAATGGTAATTGCGGCAGGTCGGTCGGTCATCTTCGTTTCCTGCGCCCATCTTGGAACGTGGAAACGGAGCTTCAGAGTGGACGTTCTCTTAAGTAATAGAGAGCAAAAGCAATTCTGTTTACCTACTTTGGTGAACGGCTAATACTTAGGTTCATCCACCACGTTACGGCGCTTTTGCGTAAGCACGTCACGAATGGCATAAATGCGGCGGCCCTGGCTCTCAAAATAAGTGCGGATCATCAGTTCGCCAATCAGGCCTGTCGAAAACATCATCACTCCAGAAAGAAGCAGCAGGCTTCCCGCAATCATTAAGGGGCCATGCTGCTGCACAATGTCGCGCTGCCAAAACAGCTTCACCGCCGCGCAGTAAACCAGAATTGCCCCGCCGGTGGTCAGGCCGAAAAGGCCGAGACTTCCAAAAAAGTGCATCGGGCGCGTGAAGTAGCGGAGCAGGAAGCGGATGGTGACGATGTCGAAAAGAACGCGGAAAGTGCGGCTTAGGCCGTAGTGGGAATCGCCGGAAAGCCTGGGCGTGTTTTGAATCGGGACTTCGGCCACTCTCGCCCCATAAAAGCTCGCCAGCGCGGGAATAAAGCGATGCAGTTCGCCGTACAGGTGCACGTCTTTCAGCACCTCGGCCCGATAGGCCTTAAACGTGGTGCCGAAATCGCGGAGGTCGACGCCCGAAGCTTTCGACATCAGCCAGTTTGCAATGCGGGAGGGAATCTTACGGGTAATAGGATTGTCGATGCGCTCTTTGCGCCAGCCGCTGGCGATATCGTAGCCTTCGTCGATTTTGGCGAGCAGGGCGGGGATATCTTCAGGGGCATGCTGCAGATCTCCGTCCATCGCGATGATCACTTTCCCTTTGGCCTCATGGAAGCCCGCAGAAAGCGCGGCAGTCTGTCCAAAATTGCGGCGAAGGCGGAGAACTTTGAGCCGGGGGTCCGTCTGGACCAGGTTGGCGAGCAATTCAAAACTGCGGTCGTTCGAGGCGTCGTCGATAAACAGAATTTCGTATTGGCGGCGAAGACCGATCAACACGGCGGTGAGCCGGTCATAAAGAGGAAGGATGGAGTGTTCCTCGTTATGAATCGGAATTACGATGGAGAGCATGCGGCCTTTACGATTTTAACAGCGGATGGAGCAAATTCCTTATCAGGCAACGGCAGGGGCACGGCTATATGATGCTTTCACACAATTGCCGGTTTCGGTGCTGCTGCATGACGTGCGCAGTCTTTACAATGTCGGGTCTTTTTTCCGGACGGGGGATGCGGCGGGAATTGAGAAGCTTTACCTGTCCGGATACACGGGAACGCCCCCGCATAAAGGCTTGAGCAAAACTGCTCTGGGTGCGGAGTTAACGGTTCCCTGGGAGCGTGTGGAATCGCCGGCGGAGCTGCTGGAGCGGCTGCGCGCGCAAGGCTCTGAAATTTGTGCTGTAGAAACGAGCGTCCATGCAGTGGACCTGTTTGATTGGCGGCCCAGCTTTCCCGTTTGTGTAATGTTCGGAAATGAATGCGACGGCCTTGCGCCGGAACTGGCTGCGCGGGCGGACCGCTTCGTGCGCATTCCGATGCTCGGAAAGAAACATTCGCTGAATGTCTCGACAGCCGGCGGCATCGTGATCTACGAACTGCTGCGGAAGTATTCACTGCTCTTTCGGGGCAATCCCGAGGGTTTTCATCTTCCGGTAGAGATTGCTGCGTTCGAGCCCGAGTAATTCAGCGGTGCGGGTTACGTTGCCGGAGGTTTCGTCCAGTTTCTTGAGAATGTACTCGCGTTCCACTGATTCGCGAACTTCCTGCAGGCTGCCGAATCGATCGGGGACGCGTTCGGGAACCGCCCGCCGCGCGGTATTCAGCGGGATGTGGCGGGCATCGATGCGGACTTGGGGGTTGAGGATAACGATGCGCTCAATCATATTCTTGAGTTCCCGCACATTACCGGGCCAGTGGTGCTCCGTGAGTGTTTGATAAGCCTGCGGAGTGAGTTCCTTGGGCTTGCGGCCATAAGCGCTGGTGAACTCGCGAAGAAAGAAGTCGGCCAGGATGGGAATGTCTTCCAGGCGTTCGCGCAATGGCGGGACGTGGAAGGGGATCACATTCAAGCGATAAAACAGGTCTTCGCGAAAGTTGCCGCGGCCGATTTCGTCTTCCAGGGTTTTGTTGGTCGCGGCGATCACGCGAACATCCACTTGAATGGAATCGTGCGCGCCCACCGGCTCAAACCTCTGTTCTTCCAAAGCGCGAAGCACTTTGGCCTGGGTGCGCAGGCTCATGTCGCCGACTTCGTCGAGAAAGATCGTGCCCTGGTCGGCTTTCTGAAATTTTCCGGCTTTCGACTCGTGAGCGCTGGTAAAGCTGCCCTTGGAGTGGCCGAAAAGTTCACTTTCGATGAGGTCTTCCGGGATTGCGGCGCAGTTCACTTCCACGAAGGAGTTGCCCTGCCGGGGGCTCATCGCGTGGATCGCGTGGGCCACCAGTTCCTTTCCGGTGCCACTTTCACCCAGAATCAGAACGCGTCCATTGGTACCGGCCATCAGCGAGAGCTGCTGCCGGAGTGCCTTCATCGGTACGGAATCGCCGATGATCCGGTATTTGGAGGAGTCGTCTGATTTGAGCCGCTGGTTCTCCTGTTGGAGGCGGCGATTTTCCAAAGCGTTCTTGGCGATGATGATCAGCTTCTCGAGAGACAGGGGCTTTTCTAGGAAGTCGAAGGCGCCCAGCTTTGTCGCTCTTACCGCGCTTTCGATGTTGCCGTGGCCGGAAATCATGACGACGTGGGGGCGTTCAGGAGTCGGTAGCTCCTGGATGCGGGCCAGCGCTTCCAGGCCGTCCATTTGCGGAAGCCAGATGTCCAGGAAAACCAGATCGGTTTTCTGTTGCGTCAGGTGGGTTAACGCGGATTCGGCGTCTGATAACGCGGCTACTTGGTAACCTTCGTCTTCGAGGACCCCTCGTAGGGATTGTCGGATGCCGGGTTCGTCGTCAACGATGAGGATATTGCGGCTCATGCGATCGCTATGGCTTCAGGGTTCAGCGTCTCCCGTGCGTGGCCCGGAACAACAATCAGCTCAACGATGAAGCGAGTGCCGGCGGGAGTATTGTCCTCCACTCTGATATGGGCATTGTGATCGGTAAGAATATTGTTTACGATCGCAAGGCCCAGGCCTGTGCCTCTTCCTTTGGTGCTGAAGTACGGGACAAAAAGCTTTTCTTTGTCTTCGGGACTCACACCTTTCCCGCTATCGGAAATGATGAGTTCGATCACGTCGGTTCCGGATTGTTGCGTTACGATCTCCAGCCTTCGAACGAGCGAGTCTTGCATGGCTTCCGCCGCGTTATCGATCAGATTGATCACCACCCGTTTCATTTGTTCGCGGTCGGCATCCATTTCCGGCAGGTTCGGATCTAGATCGGTTTTGATCGTGATGTTCTCCAGGCGGCCTTGAAACACTTGGAGGGCGCTTTCAACAATTTGGTTGAGCGAGCATCGGCTCACCTGCTTCGCGGGAAATCGGGCGAACTGGGCAAACTCGTCCACCAGCGTCTTCACCGTTTGCACTTCACTGACGATCAGGTCCGTCGATTCTCTTACAATCCGCGCTACCTCCGGGCTAACCTGGGCGCGGTCCAGCTGTCTTCTGATTCGTTCGGCTGAGAGACCGATGGGTGTCAGCGGGTTCTTGATTTCGTGCGCGACTCTGCGGGCCACTTCATTCCAGGCCGCGGCCTTCTGGGCTCGCATCAGGTCGCTCGTATCTTCGATGACCATCACGAAGCCGGAGGTGAGGCGGTCATCGAGGGCGCTGATGGTGATCGCGAGGTGGAGCGTCTGATTGCCGAAGTTCAAATCGAGCTGTTGGGCGGCGATCCGGGTGCGGCGGGCGCGCTTCATCAGGTATCGAATCTCTGCCAGGTCCTCGCGGGGGAACAGGTCGTTCAGGTGTTGCGCGTGAGTGACCAGCGCTTCGGGGAGGATGCTCTTCAGCGCGCGGTTCACCCGCTGAATGCCCCCATCCGCGTTGATGGAGATAATTCCGGTGGGGATGTTTTCGAGGATGGCTTCAGTGAAGCGGCGGCGGGAATCGAGCTCACGGCTGTTCGCATCCAGCTGTTCGGTCATACGGTTGAAGCCACGGACAAGCCCCACCAATTCGTCGTTCGCACCAACCTGCACCCGGTAACCCAGGTTCCCCTCGCCAACTTCCTCAGCGGCTTTCGCCAAGGCGGCAATCGGGACACTGATATGCTTCGCGAGGAAAAGGGCCGCCCACGTGGCCACAAACATGATGAAAAGCGTGATCACGAAGAGCAGCAGAAAGTAATTCTGGCGAATGGCGCGGCTGTTGGCGGCCAGGTTCTTGTATGCGGAGTCGTAGCCCTCGATCTCGCGTTGCTTGGCGCGGACATCGAAAGGGATATTGTCGACCACGCGCACCGCCCCAATCTGGCGTCCGGACCAGAAAACGGGTTTCCGTGCGGCCGCAAAATCACCCGGGGGCATGGCCCCGCAGGTAGCCACGGGCGTAGCTATACCTTCGGCAAAAAGCGCGGCATAGGCCAGGGATTGCTCTTTGCAGAACACCGCCAGATAGTCGGCTGGGGTCGGGGAACCGGCCAGCTGCAGGCGCGTTTCGGGCAGAATCGCCAGCAGCGCGGCCTGCGCTTTCACCTTGTCCTGCATTTCGCTCGAGAGCGCTTTAGAAATTTCGACGAAATCCAGGCGCTGCCGGTCCACCGGTTTGGTGAACCACTTCGTCAGGTTCCGGTTCATCACTTCAACGCTGAAAAAGACGTTGAAAAACACCGGGATGATGCTGAGAGCCAGCGCGCCCACCACCAATTTCGTCTTAATACGGGAGCCCTCGCGATTCGTGCGGCGTTCGACGTAAAGCTTCACAAACGTCCGGACCAGCATGAAACCAAGCGTCACCATCAGAACAAAAATCAGGGTGGAGACACTCCAGACAATCAGGGTTTGGGCGGGGTCCTGGGGTCCGTAGGAGCCGAAGTCGAAGGAGCCTTGCCAGACGACCAGAGCGACCAGAATGAGCAGGAGGAACGTTCCGGAGCCGTAGATGAGGCGTCTGCGCACGTTAGTCTTTATTGTAGTTGCAACGAACGATACCCAAGGTTCATAGGGAGTGCGGAATCCATTCCTGGGATAGCATGGGCGGCAGGAGAAAGAATGAGCCAGCAGAAAGAGTTCGAGATTGTCTGCCCGAATAATCACAATCAAACAGTTCGGTTTACCCGCGAAGGGTTTGAGGACATATTAAAGTCCGACGAGCTTGTATTTCATTGCAACACCTGCGACACGGATTGGACGCCCTCAGGGGAAACGATCGCGGCAATTCGGAAAGGGTTTGGTCGAGAGTAGCTCTCTCCTTTGCACGATGCGCCCGCATCTGGAGGTCGGCCAGCGCTGGAACGCTGGGGTCATTGACCAAGCAGCTCGATAAGGTATGGTTTCCAGATTGCCGCTCGGGAATGCGTACCGTGGCCGCGCGTCTCCTCGCTCGTCGGAATGAGGATGTAGCGGCCCTTCTTCACTCTCTTGATTTCGCGCTCCAGAATGCCCAGTTCGGGAGGATTCACCTCATCGTCCGCCGAATTCACGGCGTAAAGCGGAGCTTTGATCTTTTCGAGTTGCGGGGCTGGATTGTAATCGGAGGAGGATTCGAACTGGTAGAGCATGTCGTTCGCATCGGCTTCCAGCGCGCGGCGTTTCAGGGCTTGGAAAGCGCGGTCGGCCTCTGCTTGCGTGGGGTTGGCTTTGTGGAGTTGGAGCGGGCTTGAAGTCATCATAAAAAGACCGAATTGGGCGGCGATCAAGCCCCGCGGAGGAGAATCATATTCGCCGTTCTTCCATTCCGGGTCTGATCTTATGCTGTCGATGATCATGTCGCGCAACATGCGGTTCCGTCCCGCAATCTCCACGGGCGCGCTGGCCAGGGGCATCAGCGCATCCATAAAGTCGGGATAGGTTTCGCCCCACATCCAGGCGTGCATCGCGCCCATGGACGTGCCCATGACCAGGCGGAGATGGTCGATGTGGAGGGCATCGTGAACCAGTTGGTGCTGGGCGCGCACCATGTCGGAGTAGCGGTAATGCGGGAAGCGTGCGTGCAGGCCATCGCTTGGCTTCGACGATTGACCATGGCCGATGTTGTCGGGGAGGATCAGGAAGAATCGTTCCTGGTCAAGCGGCTGGCCCTTGCCGAACAACTCGCCCGCGAAGTTCGGGTTTAACAGCGATTGGCCGCTTCCGCCGGTGCCGTGGCCAATGAGCACGGCATTCAGGGCGTGGCCCCTGGCATCGCGGCGCAGAGTACCAAGAGTGGTGTAATGCAAGCGTAAATCTTTTAGGGATTCCCCTGATTGGAACGTAAATTCCGGGACGATGTAATCACTTTCAGCGGCGCGAAGCGTGATGGCTGCCAAAAGCAGAAGAGCGCGAAGCATGTCAGAAGCATACGAAATTGGTAAACTTTGGGTCCATGCCGGGAAGAACATTCTGGGCTTTCGTTGTCTGCGCGGCGCTGTCGGCAAGCTTGCCGGCCGCGGAAAAACACGATGTCGCGTATGCGCATCCGGGCGATAAAACATTACTGCTGGACGCGCACGTACCCGAAGGCGCGGGCCCCTTCCCAGCGGTGATTTTCGTCCACGGAGGCGGCTTCGACACCGGCAGCAAGAGCACGAACACCCGCACGGTGCTGGAGCCTGTGGAACGGGCGGGCTATGCCTGGTTCAGCATCGATTTCCGCATGGCGCCGGAGTTTCAGTTTGCGCAAACCCGGGAGGATATTGAAAGCGCCATCCGATGGGTAAAGGCGAACGCGTCGGAATACAAGGTAAACGCGGGAAAGCTGGCGCTGATCGGCGAGTCGTCCGGCGCGCTGCTGGCCAATTACGTGGGGACCCATGAAACCCCGGAGACACGCGTAGCGGCGGTGGTGGATCTTTATGGGCCGGTGGACTATTCGAGATTAGCGCTGGAGCGCATCGATCATCCCGAGCGGTTCAATATGGCCAGCATCAACCGGCACGCCGCGCAGGGCGGCGGAACTCACTTCTTCGGCGTTCACAAGGTGGATACGGATGGACTGCGGAAGCTCTATGAACTGGCCCCCATTGCGGCAGTCCATAAGGGCATGGCGCCCTTTCTATGCATCCATGGCACCAAGGACGATCAGGTGCCCTATCAGCAATCGGTAGCAATGTGCAATGCCATGAAGGCCGTGGAAGCGGGTTGCGAATTGATCACCATCGAAGGCGGCGGTCATAGCATGAGCGGGTGGCGCGCGCCGGAGATGCAACATTGGAAGGCGGAGTTGGTGGCGTGGCTCGATAAAACGTTGCAGGTCGCCAGGGCAGCAGCCTTATAGCCTGGTACTGAACAACTTCTACCTCGGCGCTGTTCGCGTTGAGGGTTTTGAGTCTTTCACGAAGACGTCTTTTCCGCGGCCCGTCGTCCGGGAACCCTGGAACTGGTAACCGTGTTGGACGGTAAGTGTCTTTTCGATGACCAGATCGTGGCCGGACGCTTCCAGATGATGCTTGTAGATGGTCGTAACGGTGGAATCCTGAATGTTTCGGACGGTTTCCGTGACCAGAGTTTCGCCTTCCCAATGCGCCTTGGCGTTGATGATCGATTTGCCGGGATTGGCGTTTACGCTTTCGGAGTTGTCGAGGTTATACGAAATCACTTCGTGGACCGGGGCGCCGGATTTCGTGGGCCGGCGCGCCGTGTCGATCGTAATGCCGGACGTGGTTTGCTTGATTGTGAGGACGATCGGTCCAATCGGGAGATCTTGATGGGCCGATTCGCTCCGTGCGGCATCCATCGTCCACGTGCCCGAAAGATCGGGAGTTTGGAACGCAAGAACAAGAAGAGCGGCAGCCAGCATATCCGCCCTCAATCTATCAAAGTATTGAAGAGCAGTTTATAGGTGCCGTAAGTCTGCGCACGGTGCTGGGCTCGGAATCCGATAAGGACAATCTTCCCCGTGCCCATGTGCGCGGCCACCACGCCCCCCGTGCGGGCCAGATTATCTTCGCCAATCAGCCACCCGCTTTGGAGCAGGTCGCGATCGGCGTATCGCGCGATCACCTCATACCGTTCGTTGTGCGCGGTGGGCGTGAGCACGAAGGCAGGGTCGCCCATCAGATAGACCGCAAGCGCATCGGAGGGCATCCCGTAGGCAAGCGGGTTCGCGTTATCCACTTTGATTTTGAGCGTGGACCCGGGGCACCAGAACTCTTTCGTGGTCTTGTTCGCAACCGCGTTGCGGATGCTCAGGCCGAAGCGCTCGATGGCGAAGTTGCTCGCGCCTCCCAAGGTGACCAGCGTGCCCCCCTTTTCCACAAAAGTACGAAGAGCGGTAACTCCTTCTGCGCCGATTCCCGTTTTATATTCTTTCGGCAGCGGAACCATCCCGAAGCCGCCTCCTCCGCCAAGACCCGGGCCGCGTTCGCCAGCCGCACCCGCGGCAGTAGCCCCGCCGCGAGGCGCCGCAGGCTCGCCGACAAGGGTCGCCGTCGAATCTTCGGGAATCAGAATGACGTCGAACTTAGCGTTAAGATTTCCTTTCTTGATCTCTGCGTCCAGCACGGGGGTGGAGTTGAAGTTGAATCGCTCCAGCGTGAAGCGCGTCCAGCCCTCGTCGATATTGCCGCCGCCATACCGCATGTACATCCCGATGCGAAGCTTCTTTACATCGTGAATCCCCGCGGAAACGGGCGTATTCAGCGGTCGGAAATCCACTCCTGTTTGTTGGGCAATGGCTGCGAGCGTCGCATTGGGCGCAGCGGGAACTACGAAATCGCCGGACTTCAGACCCTGTGAGGGTTTATCGACGCGACGCACCGTAATGCCTTGCGCAAGCAGTTGATTCACCGCGTGGAAGCTCTCGTTCAGATTGCCTCCCAGGGAGTAACCCGCGCCGCCTTTGGTCACCACTCCGTTGTGATGCACGGGGCCGGTGAGCACAGTAAGGTTCGCGGTGAGGGGTTCGTCAATTGGGTCGACGCGCACGCCCATATACTCATACATCGTGTCCGTCGACATGTCGTACGGGCGTATGGGCGAGCCGTCTTTGTTGCGCGTCCATTCGTTATCCGGGAAGAACGTTCGGCCCAGCAGGTAGCGGATCAAGCCCATTTTGGGCTGCGCCATGGACACCACGTAAGAGCCGGGCGCGTAAGTCATTCCGCTCTCGAGCGTAATGGGTTGCGATGCCTGCTTGATCTCGATGCCCTGCAGCAGAAGCTTATTGATCATCAACTCCGTTGTCAGCGGATCGTGCTGGGCGGCGGGAATCACGTAAGCCCCAGGCTTGCCCGCCGCGCCGCGTTCGGTTTGGCGCTTGCCTTTCAGATACGCATTCCAAAGCACGGTATCTTTGTTGCGCGCCGTGAGATCGAGCGTGGCCCAGGCTGAGATTTTCTGGCGTTCCACAATGTCGCGAAGATGCCACCAACCGCCGGGCCAGGGATTCGGGAAGACAGTCTCTTCTTCGTATTTCGGCATGTTGCGCACTCCGCCTTGAAGCTGCTCCGGGTGCAGGTAAAGCGGCGTCGCCAGCTGCGCGGCTGCGGATTCGGTAAGCATGCCGGCAATGTTGTGGAAGGGTGTGATCCAGTGGAAACCGAAGTGTCCCCAGCCGGAATACTCGCCCATGTTGAAGACGCCGGACTTCGCTTCTTCCTCCTCCTTGTAAGCCATGTGCGCGCCGTACCAGCTGAGTTCGCGCCAGATCAGTGGATCGGCCATGGGGCGCACCGGCTCGGCATAGGGCGGCAGGAAAATGCGCGCTCCATAAGGGCCCATGCCGTGATGATCCACATAGGCTTCGGGCCGCCAGTCGGTGAAGAGAATCTTCGCCATGTACTGGGAATCGGGAAGATTGGTCATGAAGGCATCGCGGTTATTGTCGTGCCCCGCGTACTTCTGATAAAGGTTCGGAGGGTTGCTGCCTTCAAACTCGGTATCCAGGTTCTTGCGGTACCAATCCGTGACCATAATTTCGCCATCGGGATTGAAGCAGGGAACCACAATGGAGACCACGTTATCCAGAATGCGTTGCGCTTCTTCATCCTTGCGGGAGAGTTCGTCGTAAACCAGTTCGGGGGCCATCTGCGCGCCGCCGATCTCAGTCGCATGCATGCTCATGGATTGCACAACAATCGGGCGAGCCTCGGGGAGCAGCGCTTTCACTTGGGCTTCGCTGAGCCCGCGAGAATCGCTGAGCTTGAGGTTAACTTCGCGAATGCGGTCCAGGCGGGCCATGTTGGCCGGTGAAGTAACGATGGCCATCAGAAAGGGGTTGCCTTCGGATGTAGGGCCCATGTCGATCACTTTGAGGCGGCCACCCGATTCCTTCTCCATAACGTGGAAATATTCGACGATCTTGTCCCAGCGCGCCATCTTGCGATCGGCGCCCAATTGGAAGCCAAAAAATTTTTCAGGCGGCGTAATTTGGGCAGCGGCGGGGCAAACGGCGTAGAGCAGAATAAGGGAGAGAACGGATTTCAGGTGGCCCATGGTTCTGCGTAGGGTACCGGAAACGGGAGTGGGAAGCAAATTCGCGATATACTCTGCGCCGAGGAGCAATTCCATGACCCGGTTTCTGAAACTGCCGTTCCGATTTTTGCCGATTGTTACGCTTGCAATGCTCGCTGGATGCGCGTCACCTCGGCACTCCGTGGACGAGAGCTACTTTCTGATTGCAACGAACATTAAGCTCCCATATTGGAAAACCGCGTTTGCGGGGCTCTCAAAGTCCGCTGCGGCACTCGGAGTGAAAGCGGAAATGGCCGGGCCCGATACTTATGACCCGAAAGCCGAACACGAGGAATTCCAACGCATTTTGAAGCTGAAGCAGAAGCCTTCGGGCATTTTGGTTTCGCCGGGAGACGCCAAGCTCATTCAACCGGACATCAATGAGGCGATCTCAGCCGGCATCCCGGTCATTACGATGGATTCCGACGCCGAGGGCAGCAATCGGTTGATGTTCATCGGCACGGACAATTACAAGGCGGGCACGCAGGGCGGGGAACTGGTAGCGCGCGAGCTGAAGGGCGCCGGCAACGTGGTGATGTACACGCTACCCTCACAAGCGAATCTGAACCAGAGACTGCGCGGATATCAGGATGTGTTTGCCGCTCACCCGAAGATCAAGATCACGCAAATCGTTGATATGAAAGGCGACCCCCGCGTTGCATTCGATTCTACGTCGGCGATTCTGGCAAACGGCAGCGGCAAGGTAGACGCGTTCGTGTGCCTCGAAGCCATCTCCTGCGCCGAGGTTGCCGAAGTCCTGGACCGGCAGCATGTCCGGAACAAAGTTGTCGTCGCGATGGATACGGACCCGCGCACGGTCGAGTGGATCCAGAAAGGCGGAATTCTTGCCACCATCGGGCAGAAGCCATACACCATGGCCTACTACGGCTTGAAGATGCTGGGCGATATTCAGCATGACAAAATTGGTCCGTTGAATACGCATTTCAGCGGAATGGCCTTCTCGCCGATTCCGGCGTTTGTCGATACGGGAGCAACTCTAATCGACAAGAGTAATGTAGAAGAGTTTGTGAAACAGTTGAATACGGAGACGAAGAGCTAAGGACGCGCCGCTTGAATAAGAAGCCGCCCTACGGCATGCTGTGATGCGTTTGCTTATGTCCGCCAAAGCGGACAGAGTAACTGGCCAGCCAAAGGAAATCGGCGAAGGCCGCGTCTCCGTGGGTGCCGTAGACCCGGTCGGGATAGCTGCGCGTGCGGTCGCGAAGAATGGCCTTGCCGACGTTAGCTGTAAAGAGATGGCGGCGCCAAACATACTGCGCGCCGGTTTCGATCGACACGGCGTAGCCGGAGCGGCGGAAACCATCGTTATCTCCGATCAGATCCTTGGCGGGCACGCCTTCCCATCGAGGCCCGGCTGTCAGAGAGAGGCCGCGGATCTTGCGTACGGGTGCGGCGATGCCAGCCTCCAGCAGATACTGATCCGAAATGGAAACCTGCTGCAGGAGCGGCTTAGCTGTAGGCGAGCGAACTACGCCATTCGTGTTCTGCGGCGTTGCGATATAGCTCCCATTGAAGTACGCTTGCGCCACCGAGCCGAAATTCTTGAACGATTGCCAGCCAAACACGATTCCATAGCCGCCGGACCCGGGTTGGATCGAGTAATCGGCCAGGACTTTCACAGGACCTTTGCCATCCAGCTTATCGACTGTGTTCGCGATGTTGTCGCGGCCAGAAGCGAACTGTGCCCCTAATGTGAAGGCGACATTTCCGCGGGTGTTCTCGCGCGGGTCCCATAGCCAGCCCTGTGCGGTAACGATTACGTCGCCCAGCCCCTGCGTCGTGCTGGTGTAAGGCGAGTTGTTGCCGCGGCGGCTGGCAAGCAGCAAGGGCGCGTCCACCTGAACGCTGAAGCGATGGCTGATCTGATAATTCAGGTTGTAATTAAGCAGGTTAATCTTGTTTTCAATCTGCGTGCCTTGTTCGACGCGCTGCTTCTGTTCGACATCGCCGACAAAGTGCTTGAAAGAGAACTGGTGGCGCAAACCCGTGGTGAACTGCAGCTCACCCGGATTCAGATAACCCCCTTCCGACTCGGGACCGCCATTCACGGAGCTGGACCGTGCCACAATGCAGCCCTGTCCAAAAAGATTTGCGCCCCACAATGCCGTAACAATTGCGCACGCGGCAACTCCCTGTCTCACCATGCAGGGATGTTAGAGGATACGAGTCGTCAGGCACAATAACCTGAATCGATTACTTCATGTGGGAGACAAACGCCGTGGGCTTGGGGCCGGTACGGTCGCCCGTGAGCCAGGCAATTCGGCTTCGTAGTTCCTCCGCGGTGATTTGGCCGGAGACCTGAGCTTGGATGGAGCCATCGCGATCCACAAAAACGGTCGCAGGGACGGCCTCGGCCTTTGAAAGCCGGAACAGCGTTTCCCCGGAGATACCGGTCCAGACAGGGAAGGAGATGCTGTAAGCTTTCGCCGCTTCGGGTACTTTGGCGGTGCTTTTGGGATCGTCCACAGCCGCTGCGATGAAGAGGAGATTGGCGTCGGTATTCGCCTGCGCTGCTTTGACCAGCATAGGCATCTCTTCGCGGCAGGGCACACACCAGGTCGCCCAAAAATTGAGCACGATTAATTTGCCGCGGAAATCCTTGAGGCGAACTGTTTCGCCCGCAAGGGTCTTGGCCGTAAGGTCCGCCTTAGCGGCAGCATCGGCGTGAGCGGGAAAGGCGAGAGTTAAGTAAAGTAGCAGTTTGGCGGCGCGCATTGTCCTGATTCTTATTGTTTCTACATTCGGAGGCGCGTTGCGGGCGCAGCCGCTGATTTCCAACTACTCCGGTTTGGTGCTGCACTGTGAGGGCGAGGTTCGTTGGGACGGGAAATTGATGGAGCCAATTTCCGGGCATTTTCCGCTATTGCGGAAAGGTTCGCTGCTGGAGGTGGAGAAAGGGCGGGTTGAAATCCTCATGGCTCCGGGGGTGCTGTTGTGGTTGGGGCCCCACAGTTCGGTTCGGATGCGGAGCATCGATTTGGCGGATGCGCGGATTGACTTTCTTTCGGGATCGCTGATGATGCAGACGGCGGAGCTTCCGGCGGGAAACGCGGTCACGGTGAGTTCCAAGAGCGAAGAGATTCATGCGAAGCCCCGGAGTATTTACAGAAGTAATGTGTCCCCTGAGATGGAGCGATGGGTGCGTGAGCGCGCGCGGGTGATTGCAGTCCGGAATGCGATGTCGCGTCGGAAGCATGGGCATCGCCCCAGTGGCGGCCGGCCATATCCAAGCGCCGCGCCTGCTTTGGCGGGGCGGACGTAATCCCATGACCAGGGGTCAGTGTTGCAAGGGCTTCAATACCGATCCTTCCGTTAGCAGAAATCTTCCCGCTTGCACGTTCGTAAATTCCTGGCCGCTTCCGCTTGGCCATTGCACGGTAACGCGCTGAGCCTTGTCGCGCAGCCCCAGGCCGAACGTGACCGTGAACTCCGATTGCGAAAGATAACTGGAGCCGCTCTTTACCGTTCTGGTCTGCACGCCGTCGGGCGTAGACACGCGAACCTCCGCGCCGATTCCATCCCGATTCGATTTCGTGCCCTTCAGCAGAAAGCGGAGCGAGCGATTGCGGGTGGTCAGGTCGTTGCGGTACAGATACGCAGGGCCGGCGTTCGTGGTAGTCAGCAGATCCACGTTGCCATCGTTATCGAAATCTCCATAGGCCAATCCGCGGCCCACCTTGGGGGTGCTGAAGCCGTCGCCGAGGTCGCGCGCAATGTCGTGGAACTTTCCATTTCCTTGATTCTGAAAAAAATGCGGGGCTTGCGCATAGGCAGAGGTCGAGCGGATGTGGCGAACCGTAGGATCGATATGGCCGTTCACAACGGCCAAATCGAGCCGCCCATCGAGATCGGCATCGAGAAAGGCACAGCCGAAACCGAGCGTATTCCTGGACGCTGCGCCAATTCCGGAGCTAAGGCTTCGGTCCTGAAAGACGCCAGCTTTCGAAACACCGTAAAGAGCAACCATTTCATTGTCGAAGTTCGTGATCGCCAGACCGCTCGCTCCGGAGTTTTCGAAATCGGCGGCGTCGATCCCCATGCCCGCGCGCGCCACGCCATCTTCACTGAATGCCAGCCCCAAACGTACCCCGGCTTCTTCGAACGTCCCGTTGCGCAGATTCCGGTATAGCTTATTGGGCTGCGTATCGTTGGCGACCACCAGATCCGGCCAGCCATCGCGATCTTGATCGATCAGCGCGACGCCCAGCGCTTTCGAGCTGGTATCGAAAATGCCGCTCCTGGCGGTGGCATCTTCGAAAGTGCCATCGCCGCGATTGCGAAACAGCCAGCAGGTGGAACCGCGATAGGCTTCTGGCGTGCAATAGCTCTTGTCCTTGCCATCCGCGCTGCAAAACACGTCGTGGGCCGCGGACCACTGAACGTAGTTGCAGACGAACAGATCGAGAAAGCCGTCCCGATCGTAATCGAACCAGAGGGCGGACGTACTAAAAGCGGAGCGTCCAGCCAGGCCCGCCTTCGCAGTGACGTCCGTGAAGCGGCCTTTCCCGTTGTTGTGGAACAGGCGGTTCTGGCCCACGGCGGTGACCAGAAGATCGGGATGGCCATCGTTATCGTAATCCGCCACCGCGACGCCCATGGCGTACATCTCAACCGCCAGCCCGGCCGCTGCGGTGACATCCGTAAACGTTCCGTTGCGGTTGTTGCGGTACAAGCGTAGCGTTGTGGTCTTGCGTTTATGCCCTGGCCAGTCGCAGCCGTTGAGCAGCAGAATATCCAGCCAGCCATCACCGTCGTAGTCGAGAAAAGCGCATCCCGGGCCCATGGTTTCCGGCAAAAATTTCGCGCCGAAGGCTCCGCTGTTATGGTGAAAATCGATGCCGGCCCGGGCGGTGACGTCGGTGAGCCGGAAACCGGGATTGAGCGAAGCGCCGGTTAGCAGGGCGGGGCTACCGAGCAGCAGATCGCGGCGCGTCACGCGATGCTGACCAGGCCGGTGCGGATCGCGTAGACCACCAGATCCGCCGTGTTGTGAACCTTGAGCGCATCCATAATGTTGGCGCGGTGCACCGCAATCGTATTGGCGCTAAGGTTGAGAATCACAGCGATCTCCTTGTTGGACTTACCGTTTACCAAATGCTGCAGCACCTCGCGCTCCCGCGGCGTGAGCGTGGGTTCGGCACCGCCTGGCCGCGGGAACAGAAAGGCGGGGGTCGAGCACTGTTTCGCCACGGGCTATGCTTTTCACGGCCTCTACCAATTCCAGATCCATGGCGTTCTTGAGCAGGTAGCCGCGCGCTCCCGCGTCAAGGCATTGGCGCACGTAGGCGGATTCGGAATGCATGCTCAAAATCAGCACGGCGATTTCAGGCGCGGCCGCCAGAATCTGCCGCGTGGCCAGCGCGCCGTTGCTGCTCGGGAGAGCGAAATCCATGACGATCACTTGCGGTCGCTCTTGCAGAGCCAGCGCAACCGCCTCCTGACCGTCGCCCGCTTCGGCGACGACGCGGAGCGAGGGATCGTCTTCCAGCATGCGGCGGAAACCGCGGCGTACCAGCATGTGGTCATCGACCAGCATGACGCGGATCGGATTAGGAGTTGACATATTGAACCGCTGGAACAGTCACGCAAACCAGCGCCCCACCTGTGGGAGCATCCAGATATTCGATGCCGCCCCCCAGAATTTCGACACGTTCCCGCATGGAGATCATACCCAAACCCGCTCGGTTGCGATTCTGAAAGCCAGGCCCGTGGTCCTCGATTTCGAGCCTCAGTGAATTTTCTTGTTGAATCAGGCGGACCTCCGCCGTGGTTGATCCGGAGTGTCGCGCCACGTTGTTCAAAGCCTCTTGAAGGACACGGTAGAGATGGGCCGAAGCCTCCCCGCTAAGCTCGCACGCGCCACCTTGCTTTGTGACGCGGACCGCGATGCCGGTGCGGCGTTCAAAGAGAGACACATAGTTGTTCATGCTGCTTTCAAAACCCACGTCCTCAAGAATCAGCGGATGCAAGGCTTGCGAGAGCGCACGCACCTTTTCAAGCGTGGACTGCACCACCTGATGCACTTCGCGTAACTCCTCCCGGAACGCTTCGGGATTCACGGCGACCAGACGCTGAGCGCGTTGCAGCATGGACCCGATGGCCGTCAGGATCTGGCCGAAATCGTCGTGCAGTTCGCGCGAAAGCGAGCGGAATGTGCTTTCCTGCATGGAGATCAGCTGCTGCGCCAGTTCACCGCGGCGTTCGGAAAGCTGGTTCACCTGGTCAAAGACGCGGCGGCTGGCATGGATCAGATACGCGCTCACCAGAGCGATCGTGATCAGCATGGCGCCCAGGAAGATATAAAGATTGCGCTCCACCTGCCCGTGGATCTCGCGGGTTCGTGCGAAGGCCTGATCTTCATTCTCATTGTTTTGGACCAGAAGTCGGGAAACGGCGGTGCTGATCGCTGCCTGCCGCGCTTCAAGAGAGAGACGCACCTGAAGGCGCGCTTCATTTTCATCTTGGCCCGCGAGAAGAAAGATGCGGTCGAGCGCGGACCAGAACTGCGCGAGGGACTCGGCCACGTAGCGGAACTGTTCGTGAGTGCGTCCGGCTGGGGCCACCAAAGCTTCGCGGGCGAAGGCGTCGTCCAGATCCCCACGGATTCTTTGAAACTGCGCGCGCCAGGCGGTAAGCGGATAAGGTTCTTTGGCGTCGAGCATGTCGCGCATGGCCAGCCCCAGAATGTTCAGGTTGTTCTGCACCCGCAAGAGCTGGAGCGAATCGCGGCGGTTGCGGTCGATGATGCTGGTTTGCAGAGTGCGCAGAAGGGATAACTGCGTGGCCATGTAGCCCGCGTAAGTGGCCAGCGCGGCCAGGCTGAAAGCCAAGCCGGCGAAAAGCCGGAGACTAAGTGAGCGCCTGGAGTTCAAGACAACTTCATTCTATGCGGGCCGGGTGCTCGGATTTACGGCATCCAGAATGGTTCCGGTGTGGCGACGAAGCCGATCGGGACATCCTTGATAAAGGTCTTCAGCCACTCGGCGCAATACTCCATGCCCGGTTGTTCGGAGGCGATGTGGCCTACCAGGATCAGCGCTTTTCGCTTGCCTTCCGCGGCTGCGTCAGACACGTACTCCACTGTCTCCCATTCCGGTACTTCGCCAATCAGAAGCACTTCCACCGCCGGCCGTTGCAGCATTTTGCGATGCCCCAGCGGGCCTCCCGCGCCCGGCTGCAGTGCCACCCGGGTCACCTTCATCCCGCGGTCACCCACCATCCGTAAAGTATCCGCTCCCAGCTTGGACTTCACGTCCGCGGCGAGTTTGGCAAGCGTGGTTTCCGGAATGGTCGCGATGCGGGTTTCGGCGTTGTAGTAGCTCTGCCAGCCAAGCGCGCGAAGCACGCCCGTCATAATGCCATCGGGCTTGCGGCGATGCCAGTGGTCATGAAATCGCCAAACCACCATGTGGTGATCGCGGATGAATTTCTCCTTTTCGGCCCACACGGCGTCGTTCTCCTGCTCGAAGACTTCGGTCTTATCTTGATGGCTATAGAACGTCGGCTCGTGCGTGATCACCAGGTTCTTGTTCTGGGCCGCCGCACGGCGCAGAACATCGAAGGTCGCCATCATGGTGGTCGCAATGCCGGTGACGGGGGTTTCGGGGTCGCCGGCCTTGATGGTATCCACCGTGGTGTCCTGCCACGGAACTCCGACATTGGCTTTAATGCGATCGATAATCTGGCTTGCGGTCGGCGCTGGGGCGGCGCGAGAGGGTACTCGCGAGAGTTAAGAGGAGAGTTGAGAGGGGAGCTAAGAGCAAGAGGGGGCGCAAATCATGTTTAGCGTATCCCATCTTTAGCCAGGTGTCCCGCCGGTTTGTCGCGAGGTGTTGCGCGGCGCCGCAACAGGGGATACGATGAGGTCCTCTTGCGACTTCTGGCTTTCCTTCTCCTCTCTGTCACAGCATTGGCGCAAACCACAGGCACAATTACGGGGACGGTCACGGATTCCAGCAAGGCCGTGGTGCCGGGAGTGAAAGTGTCGGCAACGCTCCAGGGCAGCGGCCAGACACGCGTTGCGCTGACTAACTCCGTGGGACAGTACACGCTTCCATTCCTTGCGCCAGGCCAGTACGAAATCACTTTCACCGTAGCGGGCTTCGCCACCAGCGTGGCAAGACCAACGTTAAACGTTACGGAGCGTATCGCCGTGGACGCCGTCATGCAGCCCTCGGCCGTTGCCGACCGCATCGAAATTTCCGCGTCGGGAGCTCTGCTGCAAACAGAGACGGCCGCTCTGGGCCGCGTAGTCTCCGGCGAGGCCGTGCGGCAGCTGCCGCTCTCGACGCGCAACTTTACGCAGTTGCTGTCGCTCACCGCGGGAACGTCCTCCGCGTTGAATAACGCCGCGGCGCTCGGCCGGGGAACGCAAACCATTTCCGCGTCGGGTGCGCGCACCACCTCAAATGCCATCCAGATCGATGGCGTCGACGCGATGAACATTCACACGAATAGCGCCACCGATAACGGAGTCGGCTCGAATGGCATTCTGGTCCCCTCACCGGAAGCGGTGCAGGAGTTCAAAGTGCAGACCAGTCTGTACGATGCACAATCCGGCCGCAGCGGCGGCGCGAATATAGCGCTGGTGACACGCTCCGGCACCAATGAGTTTCATGGCTCGGCTTTCGAATTCCTCCGCAACACGGATCTAAACGCGAACAGTTTCTTCTTTAACGCGACCGGGCAGCCCCGGCCGGTGCTGAATCAGAATCAGTTTGGCGGAACCATCGGCGGACCCTTGCGCAAGAACCGAACATTCTTCTTCTTGAGCTATCAGGGCACCAGGCAATCGAACGGACTCTCGGGCTCAAGCTCCCTCGCCCTCCCCGCTATTCCACAGGACCGCTCAGCCGCGTCGTTGGGGCGCGTCTTCGCAGGCGGCAAAACATCCAAAGGCGGAACGGTGGTGGCCCTCGATGGATCGAACATCAACCCGGTCTCGCTCGCTCTGTTGAATCTGAAATTCGCCAGCGGCAATTACGTGATTCCCTCGCCCCAGACTTCGGGCGCGGGCGTCAATTACGCGGTGTCGGAGCCGGCACGCTATACCGACGATCAGGGAATCGTCAACATCGACCATCAGTTCACGGACAAGAACCATCTTGCGTTCAAGGGCATGGTGGCCAATCAACCAACCTATAAGCCTTTCAATAGCGCAAGCGCGAATGTGTTGGGATTCGGTTCCACGCAGGATTTCAAGGGCCGCCTGGCCAGCTTGATTGATACCCACATCATCTCCGCCACGCTGGTCAATGAGGCGCGCTTCGGCGTGTCGCGCGTTTTAGGCGTGGTCGTACCGCAGAACAGCGTGTTTCTGAAAGACATCGGGATGAACCGGTTCAACTCGGCGGATTACTCGGACATCCCAAGCATCACGGTCACCGGCGCGTTTTCCATCGGCTACGACGTCAACGGCGACCAGGGCGTCTTTCCCACAACATGGCACTATAGCGACACGCTCTCCTGGATCAAGGGCAAGCACAACGTGCGGGCCGGGTTTGAAGGGCGCAGATACGATGACAATTACTACAGCCGCAATCGCTATCGCGGCGCTTTGACCATTCCTACTTTTGCCGATTTCCTGATTGGCCGCGCCGGAACACCGGTAGCCCAGGGCGGCAACGGCAGCGGCTTCAGCAACATCGGTACCGCCGATGTCGCGAGCGGCATTCCGGACGGCGCGGACCGGATCACCGACGCCGGGCTCTTCGTGCAGGACGATTGGAAAATCTCTGCGAGGTTGAACGTGAACGTCGGTTTGCGCTGGGATTACCTGGGGTGGCCCGTGGACGCATACGGCCGCCGCGGAAACTTCGATTACCGCCTGTATAAAGCTCCGCCGGAAGGCGGTTCCACCAGTTCTGGCTTCGTCCAGACCTCGAACGCCAAGCATCCGCTGCCCGGGCTGCCTCTGGTGTCGCCAACGCTGCTCGACCATGCCCCGGATAAGAACTTCGCGCCTCGCATCGGGATCAGCTACCGCATCACGAACAAGCTGGTGTTCCGCGGCGGATATGGAATTTTCTACGACCGTCTGTCGAACCAGTTAGGGCTCCTCACTTCGCAATCGGCGCCGAATTATCTGCGGACCAGCCTCACCGGCCCGTCCAATATTGGTTCCTCGCTGCAGAATCCCTTCCCGAATTTGCCGCGGCAATCGCAATATCCGGTTCTGCCGGTGCTCTATGGGCCGCCTTACACGCTGGATCATCCCGCGTTGGGCCTGAACTCGGTGGACCCGAATCTGCGCACGCCTTACCTGCACCAATGGGGCGCGAACTTTCAATATGAGTTGATCCGGAATCTCTTGCTGGAGGTGGGCTACGCGGGTTCGAAGGGCGTGGCGCTGCCGGACCGCCGCGCCATCAATCAGGCCGTTCTCGCCAGCCCCGATCATCCGGTGAATGGCATCACCACCAATGACAGCAGCAACACTGCCTTGCGCGTGCCCTATGTCGGCTTCTCTCCCTCGGGCTTGCTGGCTGAAGAAACAGCGGCGGATTCGCGCTACAACTCTCTGCAAGTCAGCCTGACCCGGCGCTATTCCACCGGGCTGCGGTTCCTGGTCGCGTACACGTTTTCGAAATCGATCGACGATGGCTCCGGCGGAAGCACCAGCATCTTCAGCGAAGTCACGGGAGACGAATCCAACCCTTCTTCAAGCAAGGGTCTTTCCGATTTTGACCGGACGCATCGCGTGGTCACCAGCTTCGGCTATGAAATTCCGAAGTTCGGTTTCGGTTTGAATGACACCAGGCTCGGCAGACGCTTCTTTGGAGGCTGGTCGATTGCAGGAACCGGCGTCGTGCAATCCGGGGCTCCGTTCTCCATCACCGATAGCGGCGGCGCGGCGTTTTACGGTACCGCCGGCAGCCGCGCGAATTATGCGCCGGGCGCAACACGCCAGACTGCTGAGCTCAGCGGTTCCCCGGAGAGCCGCTTGAACGCCTATTTCAACACCGCTGCTTACGTGCGCGCGGGGAATTACTTCGGTAACGTGGGGCGCAACACCATGCGGGGGCCGCGCCAGCGCAATTTGGATTTGTCGCTAAGCAAGAGCATTCCGGTGAATGACCGCGTGGCCGCGGAATTCCGGAGCGAGTTCTTCAACGTCTTCAACCTGGTCAACTTCGCTTCGCCAAGCGGCGCCATCGCGTCCTCTGGATTCGGCGTGATCAAGGCGACAGACGGGAACCCGCGCATTCTTCAGTTCGCGGTGAAGTTGCTATTCTGACCAGCGTGTCTTCACGTCCGTTCTACCGGTCGCTGCACTTCCAGGTGCTTGCGGGTATCGTCGCGGGCGTCGTATTTGGAATTGTGAACCCTGCCTCTGCGGAGGCGATGAAGCCGCTGGGGGATGGCTTCATCAAGCTGATCCGGATGATCATCGCGCCCATCATCTTCTGCACCGTGCTGGTGGGCGTGGGCAACGTGGGAGATCTGCGCAAGCTGGGCCGCATCGGCGTGAAGGCGCTGCTCTATTTTGAGGTGGTCACCACCTTGGCGCTGCTGATCGGCTTGATAGTCGTCACGGTGTTCCAGCCGGGTGCGGGCGTGAATGCCACGGCCGGTGTCCTGGAAACGAAAGCCGTGCAGGACTATGCCAGCCCGCAAAAGGCGGTCCACACCGTCGACTTCCTGCTGAACATCATCCCCGATACGTTCGTGGGCGCTTTCGCAAAAGGCGAGATCCTGCAGGTGCTGCTGCTCGCGATTCTGTCCGGACTCGCGGTGGCCAAAATCCCGAAGGGTCACGCCATCGTGGAGGCGTGTGAAACGCTGCTGCAAGCTCTTTTCGGCGTGATGGAGATCATCATGAAAGCAGCGCCCATTGGAGCCTTCGGCGCCATGGCATTCACCATCGGCAAGTTCGGCGTGAAAACCTTAATCCCCTTGGGCAAGCTGATGGCGTGCGTCTGCCTGACCAGCGCGTTGTTCGTCTCCGTTGTGCTGGCGCTCATTGCGCGTGCTCACGGGTTCAGTCTCTGGAAGGTGCTGCGGTACTTGAAAGAGGAGTTCCTGATTGTGCTCGGGACGTCTTCCTCTGAATCGGCGCTGCCCGGGTTGATAAGGAAGCTGGAACAACTGGGGTGCGCCAAGTCCGTGGTGGGGTTGGTTGTGCCTTCGGGATACTCGTTCAATCTGGATGGCACTTCCATCTATCTGACCATCGCGGCGATCTTCGTGGCGCAGGCGACGAATACACATTTGAGCCTGCGCGATGAGGCGATACTTCTGCTCGTGTTGATGCTCACTTCGAAAGGCTCGGCCGCGGTAACCGGCGGAGGCTTCATCACGCTGGCGGCGACGCTGTCGTCCTTGGGCACGGTCCCGGTCGCAGGGATCGCCCTGCTTCTGGGTGTGGACCGGTTCATGTCGCAGGTCCGGGCTCTCACCAACCTGGCGGGGAACGCCGTTGCGACAATTGTCGTGGCCCGTTGGGAGAACGAGTTGGACCGGGAGAGGATGGCGGGGAAGCTGCGCGGGGAAGCAGGTTAGAGTCTCCGGCTTTCAGGAGTTCTTCAGGAATCGCCAGCATACTGGGAGTCAGGAGAAGACCAATTGAGACTTCTGACCATGATGTTAGTTGCAGCCGCACTCAGCGCGGCGGATACAAAGATGAAGCTGGAGGACTTACCCGCCGCCGTGCAGACCACGGTAAAAGAACAGACCAAAGCCGCCACGCTGTCCGGCATTTCGAAAGAAGTCGAGAAGGGCAAGACGTTGTACGAAGTGGAGACAAAAGTCGGGGCGAAGACGCGCGACCTGATGTTGAGCGCTGCCGGCGAGGTTCTATCCGTCGAGGAAGAAGTGGATCTCGAGAGCATTCCCGCGCCTGCGAAAGCTGCTTTCCAGAAGCGGGCTGCCGGCGGGACGGTTCAGAAAGTGGAGAAGGTGACCGCAGGTTCGAAAGTAAGCTATGAAGCTGCCATCCAGTTGAAATCCGGCAAAAAGATAGAACAGGCCGTCAACGCGGATGGCTCTCTGCACAAGTAACCACTTAGCCCAAAGCAGCGAGGCTCTTATCAGGGATTACTGTCTTTGGGGAAAAATGCCGGTCAGCGCGATGATGAAGTTCATCACCAGAAAAGGCTGACGGTTTTCATGCGGCTGATTTTGGCCGCTCGCCGGCAGTGGTGCCATCGTGGCGTTTGCTTTTGCGGCATAAACATTCACGGTGGAATGGCCGGCCGGCTGTGCGTTAGCGGGGCTATGTTTGTCGGTCCGGATGCTACCCGCCACCGCTTGAGCGGGCGAGTGGTTGTGCGCGGGCAACTCCGCCTGAAGAAGAGTCACAGTCTCCGTGCCGCCGGTTTCGCCAATGAAGTACTGCGTCCCGGAGTCCGCCACCCCTTGGTCCACAGGTACGGCTCCTTGCAGGTTCGGGAGCGCGAAGGTGGACGTCCCGTTTCCACCATAAAACGTTCCCACTAAGGCGAACAACGCCGTATTTTGAGAAATCGGCAGGACTTGGCCGTTGCAAAGAGCCCAACCTCGCGGAGCGAAGTTGAAACCCACCATCCGAATCTCGCCTAAAAAGTTATCAGCCATGTATTCTGTCTCCTAGTTTCTGGATGGAAAGATGCCCTGCAGCGCGATACAAACGTTCAGTACAAGGCAGGGTTGCAGGTTGGAGTGAGGCTGTCCGCCACCGAAGCTCGGAAGCTCCGAGGCGGCGAGCGCGGAGCCATCCGTTGCCGACGCGAAATTAGCGACGTCTCCCGCGGCCGCCGGAAAATTTCCAGAGGGAGAGTTGGTGGTGCCATTCGTATTGGCTGATGGTACGTGGGTGTGGCCGGTCTGATCGTTGGTCAGAGTCACCGCAGCCGCACCCCCAACTTGCCCCTGAGGATAAGAACTCCCGTTGAGCCCTTGTCCGAAGTGGACCGGTACGTTCCCCTGTAAATTCGGAAGACCGAATGTTCGGATTCCGTCTCCTCCGTAATTGGTACCCAGTAATGCAAACAACGCCTGGTTTTGAGCAATGGAGAGAAGCTGTCCGTTGCACAGAGCCCAGCCGCGGGGCGGAAAGGAAAATCCGAAAATTCGTAGTTCTGCTATGAAGGGCGTGGCCATGGAATATCCTTTCGGCTAGTTCTGACTCGGAAAAATGCCCTGGGTGGCTATTACGAAGTTGATTGTCAGGAACGGCATCATGTTTGAGTGGGGCTGATTTCCGCCTGCAGAACTCAGGAACGCGGGATTCAACTGCGCTGAGTTGTCGGGGTTGGCATACAGAGCATTAAGAGGATCGCCCCCGAACACGGCATTCGCGGGAGAACTTACATTTCCAACCGCGTTGCAGGGAACCGTATGCGTGTGCGTTGGCATTTGCGCCCCGCTGAGGGTGACGGATTCCGCTCCGACAGTTTCACCAATCGAAAAACTCGTCCCGTTCGCCGTACCTTGATGCAGAGGTGCCCGTCCTTTCAGGTTCGGCAACGCAAACGTGGTCACACCGTCGCCGCCATACGTCGTGCCCAGAAGAGCGAAAAGGGCGTCGTTAGCGGCTATCGACAGCAAGGCCCCGTCGCAAAAAGCCCAGCCAACCGGCTGAAAGTTGAAGCCCACCATCCGAATTTCGCCTAAATACGGTTCTGACATGACAAGATCCTCCTCCTAAATCAACAACCACTTATGATTTCCATCGCTGATAAATGCCAGGGGTCCTGGGCCGCTATAGCTGGTTTGCGGGTCCAGGTTAAAATCGCCGGCATTTGCATAAATTGCATTTCCTGATCCTGCATTCACCGTCAGCTTGTTCTGCGAGGAGAAGATCTTGGGAATGATATAGACGAACTGTCCGGCTGTGGTGGCATTGGGAAGAGTGACCGTGACGGCGGACGACGAATTGTCCACATAGAAGAACAGGTGCGTAGAGTCGCGGCTTTCATTAGGGAGAGTAGCTCCCGCGGCAATCGTTGTTGTCGGGAAGATGTTCTGCAGAAAGCCTGATGTTCCAGTGGCCCCGGCACTGCCCTGCGGCCCGCCATTGCCGAGGGTTCCCGCGGGGCCCGTAGGACCCGCCGAGCCTTGTGGGCCTTGATTTCCGGCAGGTCCGGTGTTGCCTTGCGGCCCCGCGTTGCCCGTAAGTCCTTTTGGGCCCGCAAGCCCCGTCAGACCCGCGGGACCTGTTAGCCCAACAGGCCCGGCTGGCCCCGCTGGTCCGGGTGGGCCTGCCGCTCCCGAAGGTCCGGCCGGGCTGGCGCCTGCTGGGCCCGTCGCACCAGCGGCCCCGGTCGCACCCGCAGCCCCTGGGGTTCCGGCTGCTCCTGTAACTCCAGCCAGACCCGCAGGTCCGGCAGCTCCATTAAGCCCCGCGGGACCGGCTGACCCGATCGTGATATCCAGAAACGCAGGATGACTGGAAAGGGTGGATTCTTTCGAATCGAGAAGAATGTTTGTAGCGCTCGCCGTTGAGGATGCGGACACGGCAATCCCGAACGCGTTTCCCGCGGTCCAGCCTTGCACCAGTGCCGTGACGTCCGCGACCAAATAAGAATTCCCTTGCGTCACCGCTTGCGTGCTGAACACTCCACCCAGGGTGGGAGGCGCGCCGGCCGTGACGCTCGATTCACTCCAGGCACTCGTGATCGGAGAAAGATCCACCGCGCCGCTCACACCCACGCGGTTCACGTAAGCCACAAGCGTCGCTCTCAGGATATTGGCTGGGGTAACGCCCGCCGGCAACCCGGAAAGATCGAATTGGAGCAAAGCTGTGTTCGCGCCAGCGACATTCAGACTTGCCGCCGTCCCATAGTTCGACCCAGGGGCGCCGGAGTTGATATAGGTATCGCCCAGAACCGGCGCGTCCGCGGCGGGCAGCAGCCCAGGAATCGCCAGAGCGCAGGCGAGAAGGCTTGTCTTGCAGTGTCGGGCTAGATTTCGCATGGTGGGTTCACTCGTTGACCTGAAGATTATTGGCCTGAGAGCACGTGCCAATCGTGATTTGAGCCAGCGACCAGGTAAACGAAGAAGCCGACTTGGTCGCTCTTAATGGCTCCTCCCTGTTGCGGATAGATGTTGTCCAGACCTGTGGTGTTGATGGTGAAAACATTCCCGACGGCTGTGTAATTGCCGATCAGCCAGAGAGCCTTACCGGCTACCGCCGGGGGCAAAGTCACCGCTTGACCATTGATACTCGGGTCTGTTGCTTGAAGGAAGAAGACTGTCCGCGGGTCGGATCCGGAGATGACAACAGAGCCGGATAACGGGGCCGCCCCACTTCCCGACGCGGGAAAAACATTCAGGTTGGGAGAGTTCGTGCCTGGAGGACCGGTCGCGCCCATCGCCCCCTGCGGTCCGGTTGTTCCATGCCCACCCTGGGGTCCCGCGAATCCAACGGGTCCCGTGGGTCCGGTAGCCCCCATAGGGCCTGTGGGTCCGGCCGATCCGGTTGCCCCAACCGGTCCAATGGGTCCGGCCGGTCCGGTGATTCCGGTTCCCCCCGTTGCTCCAATCGGTCCAGCGGGTCCGGCAGGTCCGGCAGGTCCCGTAAGTCCGTTGGGTCCAACTTGGCCCAGCTGGCCCGGCAAGCCCGGCAGCTCCAGTCGCACCGGTCAGTCCCGTTGTTCCAATAGGTCCCGTAGGCCCGGTCTGTCCAGCGGGGCCAGCCGATCCAGTCGCGCCAGTCGGACCAGCGGGGCCCATCGAAAGCACATCCACACTCAAGAAGGCAGCATGGCTGGTGGCAGTATTCTCTTTGCTGTCCACCGCTATGGCCGCGGAGAATGCCGAATTCAACGCAATGCCGAAGTTCGAAGACGGAAGGGAAACCCAGCTCTGCGTCAGCGCGGTCAGGTCGACCGAAACGAAAAGCGACTGCCGTGTGGCTTGGAAACTGGCCGTCGCTGACCCTGCGGCCGGATTCCCGGAAGCGTAAGTCGCCACGCTTTCGGACCACGGGCTAGTAACAGGCGACACGGTCACGGTACCCGCCGCGGTGACCTGGGAAACATACAGAACCAGCGTGGCTCGCTTGATTGTTGCCGAACTCGGGATGCTGGAAAGGTCGAACTGAAGCAGGCCGGTAGTGGTAGGCGAAATCACGATCGTCGCCGCGGAGCCGAAGTTGGTCGTCGGATTGGCGCTGTCTACATTCGTATCGGCAATCGGTGGCGCCGTGGCAGCCAGCAATGTCCCCTCTGACGCCATCCAGGCCAGAGCCGGGACCAACGCCAGCAAGAGGCATCGTTTCATTGCGCGAAAGTTGTTTTGCATGGTGATCGCCCTGTCTCCGCTACAGCGTTGAAATCCAATGTCTATTGCCATCGCTAAAGAAAAGAACGGGCCGGGTTACATTCGTCTCGGAAGTCAGCGAAAGGTTCGGGGCAATGTTAATGGTGTCCCCGGTTGAGGGATTGATCGTAATCTGATTTCCGCCGGGAATCTTAGGCGTGATCTGAATCAGCTTTCCCAAAACATTTGCCGGCGGGAGCGTGATCGCCGTTGCCGTCGTATTGTCAACAGTGAAAATCAGACGCGTGTCGCTGGCGGGGATTGTGAAATTGGCGCCCACTTCCGCATAGACAGAGCCCAAATCGCTGGTGATAGCGGGGCCATCCGCTCCAGCGGGTCCGTCGAAGCCAGTTGGGCCAACCCCGCCATTCGGTCCGGGGGCGCCCGGCGGGCCACTGGGTCCTATCGGCCCGGCTAGGCCGAAGGGGCCCGTAGCGCCAATGGGGCCTGTAGCTCCGGTGTCGCCCACCGGTCCGGCCGGTCCTGCCGGACCCATCGGGCCTGTCGGGCCGGTAGGGCCCATCGAACCGGTTACGCCGGCTGGGCCCATCGCGCCTGTCGGTCCCGCCGGTCCGGTAACGCCCGCGGGTCCTCTGGGTCCCGCGGGGCCGGTCATCCCCGTTGGCCCGCTCGCTCCACTGGGTCCAACCGCTCCCATCAAACCCGGTGGTCCCGGTCGGTCCAACTGCTCCCGCCGGACCCACGGGACCTACTCCCGTCAACGTGATCTCTAATCGGGCCGCATGGCTCGTCGAACTGCTTTCTTTGCTGTCGACATAAACCTGCGTATTCGGCGCGCCCGCTGAGGGGCTCACCGCAATTCCATAGTTGCTTGCCGGTGAGTTAATCCAATTCGCAACTGCGGACGTGATATCCACGGCAACGTAGTTTGTCGTGGACGTTACAACAGAACCTAACACTGCTCCAATAGGAGGGGCGGTTGCCGAAGTAACACTCGCTTCGCTCCATGGCCCGCCCACTAACCCGATATCCAGGGCACCGGGTACCGTAATCGTATCCACGTACAGCACCAACGTCGCTTTCGACAGCGAGGAACCCGTCACGCCTGCAGGCAGACTGGTCAAGCTGAATTGAATCAACGCACGCGTACCCCCGCCGATACTGAGCTGCGATAGAGAGCCGAAGTTTTGGGACGGCAGCGAGGCGTCTATGGAAGCGTCGGAAATCACCACTCCTTCCGAAGCGAAAATCGCGGTCGGGGCGAACAGTAGGGCAAGAACCGGAAGCCGGGACCAGCTCAGACAAGAGTCAAGACGCATGGGAGTGTTCCTCGGGGAAATCACCTAACGGTTGTTCTCACAAAGAAGGCGCGGCGCCGAGCTGCCAGGACGATCCCTGGTGCAAACAGGAGCGTGAGAACCACAGTACCGGGCTCAGGAGTGGAACTCGTCACCACTCCCGCTGCGCTGATATCGAGCGCATAGCTGCCATTTCTCTGGTTTTGAAAGGGGTCCACGAAGGGGCCGTTTGTGAAGTTCCCCCGTCCCGTTTGGGCAAACCCATCACCGAAGGTAGGCCCGTTTGCCGGGTTGCCCTGCTCGGTCAGCGTCACAATGTAACTGCCAACCGGGAGATTCAAAAGCTGGAAGTAACCGTCCAGGCAAAGCCCGCTGCTGGAATCGATGCGACGGACTCCGCAACCCGCGGGCGCACTTCCCCCAGTCGAATCTTCGTTGATCAGGTTCTTACTACCGGCCGCCGAAAAGAGCGCGACGTCTGTGGCGAAGCCCCCCTGCGGAATGGCCGTTCCCAAACCGTTGGTGCCCCCGCCATAACCGAAACTCTGAAGCGTCACGGTGCTCACCGACGAGAGCGAGAACTGATACTGGAACAGTTGATCATCAGTGCTAAAAACGCCCGTTCGCGAGATGGTTGCGGCCGGGGCAAGCCCCTGGAAAGTTAGCAATATAAGTGCAAACTTAGCTGCCTGAATTACATTGATGTTAAGAAAGCCGTGAAGTGACCGCATTGAATTGTCCTTTGTTTCGTAACTAAGTTAGAGAAATTATTCGAGAAAGCCCATTGGCTTGCGGGAAACGGGACCGGGCCACCGGGAAAGTGTGCCCGAATAGCTCTCGTACGGCGTCACCCCGGCTCCGCCAGCGAAAGTTCGACCCCCGCGGACAGATCCGCCAAGAACAATCTCCGCCCGGCCCTCCGTCCCCCGCGCGCCGAAATCCGCATCGGTAAAAGTCGTCACCTGCTTTGCAATCTGCAGTTCCACCGTCGCCCGGTAAAAGGCCGCCAGGGCGCCGCTCAACTCCGCCATGAGTCCGTTGTTCACTTCGGGTTGGCCAGGGCGGAACCCGCTGATTGCCGCAGTGAAAATCGGGCGATTGAAACCAAATGACTGACGCATGCGCAGCAGGGCCGCCGCGTCACGCAGCTGCCCGCCGATGCCCGTGGCTGGAAATTCCGTCTGCAACGTCGCCGTAGCTGCGGCGGCGGCCAGCGTGGCACTGTCTGCCTTCGCGCCGCTGGCCAGGGTTAATCCGGAAGGAAGCATGGTGGCAGAAACCTCCTGCGAAGAAGCCCACCGGGGCGTAAATGAGCCGCCGGGCAGAAATCTCAACATGGCATACCGCGCGTCGGGAGACGGCCCAAATTCAACTGGGGCGGCAACGTTGTCCACCACGGCCGCCACTCGTTGCACGTAAAGATCTCTCATCTCCGCCATCGCGGGGTGAATGCCTTCAGCGTTGGCGAACTGCACTTCGGCGTCACCGATAATTGCGTAAACGCACACCAGCGCGCGGTCCTCTCCTTCGCCCGTGAACTCATCCGCTACCCCGAAAGAAGGGAAAGCTGCTGCCGCGGCGCACACACCTGCCGCGCGAAAGAACGCTCTACGGCTTTTGGACAATGAATCCCGTAACAATTACATCTCCCCGATGCCGAAAGTAAACTTTCCTTACGGGTAATTCCACTAGTCGGCGAAGATCAACGGTATCATGCAAAAGTTAGGTATTCAACACTTTTCTTAGCCCAATTCTTAGAGCACGAACTTTGTTCAAAGTAGGAATTACTACTGCGGCTGCGTTTACTACGATTGCCCGGGCCTGACCAGGTCTATGTACATTGCATCCCCGCCGCTCCGCTCGAATTTCAAGCTTTCGTGAAAACGGAGCGACCCCGGATTTAAGGTCGAAACCGTCGCCCTTAGAGGTACGCCGAGCGCGTCGGCCCTCTCGGTAAGGCCGGCGTACAGCCTTTTGCCGATTCCCAGATTCCGGTAAACAGGCAGCAGCGCGATATCGACAATCCGGATTTCCTCAGCCGTTTCGGCAATCCAGAGCCGTCCCGCCGGTCGTCCGTCCACCAGAACAATTTCGTGCGTGCCAGCCGGGTAGCGCTGCGTATAGGTCTGTTGCTGCCCCCGAAATTGCAGCCGTAAAAGGTCGGAGCGTTGAGGCTCGGCAAAGAAGGAAAAGTCCAGATCGCGGCTGCTCACAAACAGACTGAACAGAAACTCCCTGTCTTCGGGGGTTGCGGGGCGAAGGGCCAGGTCCACGGCGCTTAGTATACTGCCCAGAATGGCGCTCCTTCTGAGTCAAATTACATCCGACTTCTTCAGCGGTGCTGAAGGCCGCACCTACCGGTTTCAGCAACCGGGCGCGGAGGGCTACGCGGACCTGGAGTTGTTGGAGTTGGAGGAGCGCAAGGAAATGGCAGGGCCAGGAGGCCGCGCCAAGCCGTTTTCCTTGCTCTTCCGGCTTGTCGGCGGGGAACTGTTGCAGCCCGGACTCCCAAAGCTCTTACATCCGGATTGCGAGGCCTTCGAGATGTCACTGCAGCGCATCATGCCGCCCCAGGGTCACCGGCCGGATGCCGTTTATTATGAGGCAGTGTTTGGCTGAGTAGGCCGCATTACTTGGGAGGGAAATTCGAAGCGCCCCCGCCACCGAAAACACCGCTGCCTGGATTGGGATTAGCGGGAGCAGCAGTTCCACTCGGTTGGGCTCCAATCGGCGTTCCGGGAACCGCACCTTGCGGCGGAATGCCGCCGCCCGCGGCCTGCGCCTCTTTCGCGGGGTCATAAACGAACTCCCACTTCTTGTACTCTTCCTGTTCGTTGTAAATCTTGATTCCCGTGCCGCTTTTAATGGTGCTCGCAATCCCTGCGATGCCTCCGCCAATCGTCTGGTTGCCGGCGGCGGCCTGGTTTTGCAGGCCAGCCAGTCCACCGGGACGGGGCGTGGTGAGCAGACCTTGAATCAGCGCCGCGGCTTGATTTGCACCTTGCGCATTCGGAGTGGCTCCCTGAGCATTCTGGGGAAAGCCGGCACCGTTTGGCGCGACTCCGCCGGGTCGCGAACTCCCCCGGGTCCAACTCCGCCGGGCGCCACGCCCACAGGTACCGCGCCGGGTGCTGCGGGGTTTTGAATCTGCTGCGTCACCACCCCAGGTACCGGGGCCGCGCTTGCACCAATTCCCAGTCCGCCGGAAATTCCGCCACCCACGCCGCCGGTCTGTGAATTTACGGCAGAACCCGCTGCGTTCGCTCCCGGACCAAACTGGCGAACGGACAAGGTGCCGCCCGGAGGAGTAGGGCCGGCGAGCGTGCCCGTAAACTGCGGAGGCGGCGCGTCATTCGGAATCGGGGTATTGGGCGGAGTCGCCCCCGCTGTGGTGCCCGGCGCGGACTGCTGATCGCTGGGGCGTTTTCGCAAAGCTGGATTTGAAGTTTGATCCGGTTCGGGAATCCCTCCGGTGCCCACCAGTTCGCTGATGGACGTAGGCCCGGTTTGCTTCTTGTCCTTGTCCGTGTCTTTCTTGATCAGTGAATCGAGCAGCACTCCACCGGGGCCGGCATGGATCAGTCTCCACTCGTCTTTTCCGGTCATCGGGTCCGTGTAATGGTGGCGCAGGAAACGAAGGCCGTTGGCGTTGTCCAGGTCCTCCATCTTGGCGGGGTAGCGCTTGAATTTACGGACGTAAAGCCCAATAGCGCGCTTGTATTGCCCGCCGCGTTCGATCAACAACTCTTCCTTATCGCGCTGGGCTTCAAAGCTGATAATCGGCAGGATGGAATACAGGGTGATCGCAACAATTGCCGCCATTGCGAAAACGAAGAGGAGTGCGAAACCGGATTCCCTGCCGCGCTTCATACGGCCGGTTCCGGTTCAAGCGGCAGCGTCTGCCTGCTCTTGAATTGCGTGTCTTCCATCTCGATGGAGTTCACGCCGATATGCATAATCTTATAGCGGCTCTTCACCGTGTCGCCTTCCCAGGCAACAATAATGTCTTCTCCATCCAGGAAAAACGCTTTCTTGCGGGGCTCGTTCTTCGTGTTGCTGAAACCGTAATACTTCAGCGGAATCGGCGGTGCAGTGGGCGCCGGCGGCGGACCCGGCTTCGCGCTGGCGAGGGGAGCCGGAACCGGGCCATTGATCGGGATTTTAGCTACTTTGGGAATCGGCGTCTTGTTCACCGCCACCACCGGGGCCGCCGCGCCGAACTGAAAAAGATTGCGGGAACCTCCTTCGAGCGTCACGTTTTGAACTTTGGCCAGCAGATCCAGCCGCAGCGTGGGATCAATCTTGTTCGGGTCAATCCGGTCTTCCGGACGGTTCGAATGTACATGGGGACGGAATTCGCCGCCGCCTCGCGCGGTGATACCGCGGCGCGGAACGGCGGCGCTGGTGGTTGCATCGGGAGCCGGGGCGGGCACGGTTGCGCGTGCCGCGGTTTCGGTGGGAGCTTGCGCTTGGTCCGAACCGCCGAACGTGGTGTAGACCATGTAAGCGGCCACCACGCCCAAAATCACGAGCGCGTAAATCTTCTTCTTATCTTCTTTCTTCTTGAGAACCACCTTCACAACTGGTCCTCCACATCGTCGCGAACAAAGGTGTTGAGCTTGACGGTGACCAGCAGGTTTTGCGAGTTTGCCTGCGGAGCGGCCTGAACGCTTTCGATGATGATAAACCGCTTCGATTTATCCAGCTGGTTCATGAATTTGACCAGATTCGGATAGGTGGCTTCATACCCCGCGGTAATCGTAAGCATGCTGAGGGAAGCGCTGCCTTCCACTTGATCCCGGCTGATCCCGGTCTCGCGCGTCTTAATCCCGGCCAGGCTGGCCATCTGGTTTAACTCGCCCAGCACCGTCGAGTAAGTCGTTCGCCGGGGAGTCATATACGTCCCCACGAAGGCCCCGCCCTGATCGCGCGCTGTATCCACTTTCGTTGCCATGCCCTTCGTGCGGATCACTTGCGTGCGCCCGATGGCGAGCTGGTTGCGAAGGTCGTCAATGCGCGCCTGTGCGCTGGCGGGCGAATCTCCCCACCAATGAAAAGCGAAGCCGGCCGCCACCAGATTCGCCGCTATCAGCACAATCGCTCCAACGCGGAGCAGCGTTTCCGGAGCGCCCCAGGAAACGGACCGCCACCGCTCGGTAACGTCAAAGTTTCTGGGCATATTTCACACTGAGACGATAGCGGTAGAAGGGGTCGGTCTGGGAGGGAGCCTGATAGGTGGTGACGTTGGCGGAGCCGAACACATCGGACTGTTCAAGTTTAGAAACAAACCCGATCATCGGCTCCGGCGAATCGGCGGCCACCGTCATTTCGAGCAGGATTTGGTTGTTGTCGTTCACCTGCGGCCGGATCTGCGTAATGCGCACATTCGGCGGAAGCGTCTTTTCCAGGTCGGCGAAGATTCGCGTCCAGCTGATGCCCTTCCGCAGCAGAAGCTGGTTCAGGAAAACGCTGCGTTCCAGCACCTCGGAGTTCTCGGCCTTACGGATATCCGCGTCGTAGGTGCGCTGTTCGGACTTGAGCTTGGCCAGATCGCGGGCCAGGCGCTCTGCGGTGCGCTGGTTTCGTGTGAGGACGCCGCGATCGGTAAAAGCCATCACAATCAGGGCCAGCAGCGAGAACATCAGCACCACGATGCCGGCGGACCACGCCACCAGCGCGGGACGATTGCGCCGAAACGGTTCACTGGCCAGATTCAGCCCAATCCTCATGCGGCCACCGCCGCTGCCGGAGAAAGGCTCTGAAGATACCCGAGCAGGCCCGCGTTGTTGCCGTTTACAGCGCCTAAACGGGAGCGCAGCGGCTCGACAGGGACGGCCATTTCCGCTTGAAATTGCTGTGTCGCCGCCGGTTCCAGGTCGCCGAAGCCGCACAGCAGCAGCCGTGTGGCGGCGGCCTGCAGATTGTCCTCGATATAAACGAAGGTGGGGTAAAGATCGGCCGCGATTTCAGCTATCGACCGCTCCGTAAGCTCAAGCGAGCGAACGAGTTTCAACACGCCCAGGTGGCTCACCAGCACGGTCAGGACACGGCCATTAATCTTCGCCAGAACAGAGATCCCGTCGAGAGGAATCAGCTCGCAGGCGGCCACCTGGGAGGCCGTGATGAAGCCGGGCTGGATCCCAAGCGCGCGAAACGGAGCTTCATAACGGGCCACGATTTCGGCAGGCGTTACGGCAACCACCACTTCATGCGACTTCCCGCCCGGGCTATTCTGGCGCCAGTAGCTGAGCGCGGCGGAATCGATATCGAAAGGGACGGAGCGGCGCACGCGGAACCGGATCAACGCTTCCTGGTCTTCGGCTTTTTCCGGGAAAGAGTCGAAATCGAGCACCGAAAGCCGCGCGCTGTAATCGGGCAGGATCAGCGCGGCGGTGCGGCGCTTTCGTCCAGCCGCGGGCGGCACCAGGCGCGCAATTTCGGAAGCAAAAAGTTCGGGCAAAAGCACGTTGTCGCGCAACGGGGAGGCAGACACCACCCCGGGGGGAAGTTCCTGCGTCACCACCGTGGCGGCGTTGCGCGTCCGTGCCAGCGAAAGAGCATCTTCGGAGATTTCAAACACAAATTCCGGAGGCGGGTCTCGGAGAAGGGCGGTAAGGGTGGGGAGAGCACTCGCCATGGACTGTTAAGTTTGACGCGGAACGGGCGGAATTCGTTTAAGCTAAGCCTTCAACCTTGGTTCCAGACTCTCGTTTTCCAGCCAGAAGAGGTCAGAGGTGGCTATCTGAATAGCTATAATGGGGAGGTGACCTACACCGTTGCCGAAGCTAAGAATAGGCTACCGCAACTGATCAAAGAAGCGGAAGCCGGCGCCGCGGTCACAATCACAAAGCGAGGCATTCCCGTCGTGGAAATCGTTCGAAAAACCGAGGAACCGGCCCGCAAGCGCGTCTTTGGCGTGCTCGGGAAAAAGAAGATCGTTCTCGATCCGGATTGGGCGCGTCCGCAGGAAGACCTGGACGCTTGGCTCGACGGCGACATTTGAGAGAAAGAAGATTTTTTTGATGTGGAAATCGCAATCAAGAATGCACTGGGGAAGCTCGCGATGAACCGCGACGAACTCGCCAGGGTTGCGAGCACGCGTCAGTAACTTCCTACCCCTTGAGGCGCCGCCATACCGACCGCCTCTTTACGTTGCTGGAGCATCATAAAGATCCGTTCGACCGCATGATCATTGCCACTGCCCTAAGCGACAATCTTTCCGTAATTTCAAGCGATCGCCAGTTTCGAAATTATAAAGGCCTCCGGCTGATTTGGAAGTAGACAAGCCTCGCAGCCCTAGCCTTCAATAAACGTAACCTTATTGATTTCTTTTAGCGTCGTAATCCCCCGCCGCACCTTATCCACCGCCGATTCCCTCAGGAACGTCATCCCCTCATCCCGCGCCACCCGCTTAATCTCCGCAGTCGAGCGCCGGTCCAGAATCATCTCGCGAATCTTATCGCTCAAATCCAGCAATTCGTGAATCGCGGTGCGGCCTCGAAATCCGGTTCCGCCGCATTCGAAGCAGCCCGTACCTTCCATGGTGGGAACGTCGCGCCACTCCTCCGGATTCAGCCCGCTCTCCAGATACGCGGAATCCGGATAAACCACCGGCTTCTTGCAAAACTCACAAATCGAACGCACCAGGCGCTGGGCCAGGATGCAGTTCAACGCGGAAACAAAGTTATACGGCTCCACGCCCATGTTGAGAAAGCGCCCCAGCACATCGAGCACGTTATTCGCGTGGACGGTCGTAAATACCAGGTGTCCCGTAAGAGCGGAATTGATGGCAATCTGCGCGGTTTCCTGATCGCGGATTTCTCCCACCATAATCTTGTCCGGGTCATGCCGCAGGATGGAGCGCAAGCCCCGCGCAAACGTCAGCCCCTTCTTTTCATTGACCGGGATCTGCGTAATGCCCTTTACCTGGTATTCCACGGGATCTTCGATCGTAATAATCTTGTCTTCGTCGTTCTTGATTTCGCTGAGCGCCGCATACAGCGTCGTGGTCTTGCCGGAACCCGTGGGCCCGGTCACCAGCACCATGCCATAAGGCTCCATAATGTAGCGGCGAAACTTGACCAGGTCGTTCTCCGAAAACCCCACCACTTCGAGCGAAAGTTTCGCGAACTTTTCACTCATCGATTCCTTGTCCAGCACGCGGAGAACGGCATCCTCCCCGTGAATCGTTGGCATCACCGACACGCGGAAATCGATCAGCCGGCCTTTATAGCGCACCCGGAACCGGCCGTCTTGCGGAACGCGCCGCTCGGCAATGTCGAGCTCGCTCATCACCTTGATACGCGAAAGAATCGTAGTCTGCCAGTCCTTCGCAATCGGAGGCATCGCGTAGTGCAGCACGCCGTCAATGCGGTACTTGATGGCAACTTCCTGGTCGCGCGACTCGATATGGATATCGCTCGCGCGGCGTTCCAGCGCATTGAAGATCGTTGTGTCCACCAGTTTGATAACCGGTGCAATATCGCTATCGCCCTGCGACAGCTTATCGATCGAAAGCGTTTCGTCGGGGTTATCGTCGTCGCCAACCACGTCGAGCGTGAAGCCTTCCGTCACCTCCTCAAGAACCCGCTGGGATTGCTCGGTCTTCTTGAGCAGGTCGGCGATTTGCGACGCTGTGGCCACCTTAATCCGCAGCTTCTTGTTCAGCAGGAGCCCCAGTTCGTCAATGGTGTTCAGGTTGCGCGGATCGGCCAACGCAATATCCAGAGTGCCGTTCACGAACCTCAGGGGGACGAAGTTGTAACGGAACATCAGGTCCACAGGCACGCTGCGGAAGAGATCGTGGTCAATCGCGCCCTCGCGAAGATCGACGTATTCGCACCGGTACCGCGCGGCAACCGCTTGCGCTGCGGCGATTTCCGGGCCTAAATCTTTAAGGGCGAGGCGCTCTGCTGCCATGGTCTATTACGCTTGACGCGGCTGAAGCGAGGAACGTTTACTTCACAGTTACACTAAGAACAGTGAAAACTCTACTCCTCCTGGCCCTCCCCCTGTTCGCCGCGGCCCAAGACATGAAAAGCGTACTTGGCCGTTGGGATATGACCGTCACGCCCACCTCCGGCGCACCCTACCCGCAGTGGATGGAACTCACTTCCGGCGGCGGCAACATCGAAGGGCGCGTCCAGCCCCGCGGCGGCGCTTGGCGTCCCATCACGGGCGCTAGCCTCGAATCCGGCAAGCTCACGGTGAAAATCTCCCCCACCGTATCTTGGGAATTCTCCTCCCTCTCTCCCGACCGCATCACCGGCATCGAAAAACGCAACTCTGGCGATGGCCCCACGCTCGTCGGCGTCCGCGCCCCCAAGCTTGACCGTCCCATGCCTAAGCAGTGGACCAAGCCCGTCGCGCTTTTCAACGGAAAGGACCTCACCGGCTGGGAGCCCATCGGCAACGTCGCAAACAACAAATGGATTGCGCGCGATGGCGAACTCGTCAACGACAATCCCGAGATTCCCGGCCAGAAGAATCCCGGCGCGGCCAACATCAAGACCACCGCCAAGTTCCAGGATTTCAAGCTCCACGTTGAAGTCGACTGCCCGGAAGGCGGCAACAGCGGCATCTATTTGCGAGGCCGTTATGAAGTCCAGGTCGGTACGGAAGGCGGCAAGCTGCCCACTCACGAAATGGGCGCCATCTATAGCCATTACCCGCCGCCCGCCGGCGCCGAACTCGGCCTCGGCAAGTGGACCACCTTCGACATCACTTTAGTCGGCCGCCACGTCACCGTCCTGCGGGACGGCAAAATGTACCACGATAACGTCGAAATTCCCGGTCCCACCGGCGGCGCCCTCGATAGCAACGAAGCCGAACCCGGTCCCTTTTTCCTTCAAGGCGATCACCACGGCGTCATCCGCTACCGCAACATGACAATCTCCGTCCCAAAGACGTAAACCCGTTTTGGGCGTGCCCTGGAATCAATTGCGCTTGGACCTAACGCTTCGAGCCTTAAAAAAGGGATTAACGCATCGGACCGTTCCGTAGAACCGGTCATGCTGGAAGTCTTCCGAGATTATCTCGGATAGACCGTAATGCTCGGCATAAGACCAGAGGTGAGCATCAAACCAGCTCAGTTGGTAAGCCGCGCCTGCTTCTCAGGGAACGGCCGTCAAAACGGTAAACCAAAATGTTCGTGTCAATGAGAGCGGCCACGCGTATAAAGTTCTCCTCTAGTCCAGCCCCTGTCTTCTATGGGCCGCTTCCCCTTCGTGGGACGGTCTCCTTACTTTCGAGCAACCACGCAGGCATTCTGCGCCGCAGCCCTCGAAAAAAGCTCAATAGGCAAGTAGCTACACTAAAGAACGGTCTCCATGAAAGTCGTTCTCTTCGCATTCCTCGCCTTCGCCCTCCCCGCCGGCGCGCAACTCACCACCACCACGCTCTTCGGCACCGTCACCGATTCCTCCGGCGCGCTGATCGCCGGCGCAGGCGTCACGGCCACCAACACCGGTACCAATCTCACCCGCACCGTACAGTCCAACCCTGAAGGCCAGTACCGCCTCGATTTCCTCCCCGTCGGCACCTACACCGTCGATATCGTCGCCCAAGGTTTCAAGCGCTTCCGTCAGACCGGCATTACGCTTGAGATCAGCGTCAACTCCCGCATCGATGCAACGCTCGAATTGGGCGCCGTCACCGACACCGTCAACGTCTCAAGCGACGCGCCCCTCGTCAACACCAGCAATGCCTCCCTCGGCCGCACCGTTGAAAACGCGGAGATCACCGAACTCCCCATCGTTGGCCGCAACGTCTACACGCTTCTCACTCTCACCCCCGGCGTCGAAAATTCGCAGAACACCATCGTCCTCGGCTTTCCCGAACAGCGCACCATCATCAACGGCAGCGCCGATAGCGGCGCGGGCTCCGTCAATTACTATCTCGATGGCGGCAACAATATGACCGGCCTGCGCAACACCGGCAACATCGCGCCCAATCCCGATGCCGTCCAGGAATTCCGCGTGATCACCAATAACTACAGCGCCGAATTCGGCAAGTTCGCCGGCGGCGTCGTCAACATCATCACGAAGTCCGGCTCCAACCAGTTGCACGGCTCGCTCTTCGAATTCTTTCGGAATGACATCCTGAACGCCAATAGCTACAACGCCCTCTCGAAACCGCCCCTGCGCCGCAACCAGTTCGGCGGCACCGTCGGCGGCCCCATCCGCAAGGACAAGACGTTCTTCTTCGGCAGCTATTCCGGCCTCCGCCAGGCCACCGCGTCACTTCTGAACTCCGCCATCGTCCCCACCGCCCTCGAACGCGCGGGTAACTTCTCCCAATCGAAGCCGGCCCCCACCGACCCACTCACCAAACTCGCCTTCCCCGGCGGCATCATCCCGCTCTCCCGCTTCGATCCCACCGCGCTCAACATCCTCAACAAATACATCCCGCTGCCCAACCTCCCCGGCAACATCTTTCAAGGCCAGGTCCGCAGCCCTTACAACACCGATGAGTTCCTCGCCAAAATCGATCACACCCTCAACGCCAGCCACCAGCTCAGCTTCAGTTACTTCAACACCAGCGGAAACAACCTTGTCTCGCCCGGCGGCAATCTCCCCTGGAGCCTGCAACAGTTCACCTGGCGTCAGCACAATGCCAACGCCAGTGACACCTGGACCGTAAACCCGAACACGGTAAACCAGGTCTGGCTCACCTACACGCGCAACTTCGGCGGGCGCCTCAACCTGCCCCAAGTGTCCCTCGGCGATCTCGGTTCGAAATACCAGATCCAAGGTACGCCTTCGCTCCCACAGATCACCGTCACCGGCTATTTCACGCTTACGGAAGCGATCGCCGGCCCCGTCGCCGGCACCAATTTCTACTCCCTGCGCGACGTCCTCAGCTATAACCACGGTCCCCACACCTTCAAATTCGGCGGCGAAGTCTCCCTCAATAAAGACGTTCAGCAAACCCTGCTCAACAACTACGGCGTCTTCAGTTTCGATGGCAGCAAGGCGGGCAACGCTCTTGCCGATTTCCTCCTCGGCGCACCGCGAACCTTCAATCAGGACGCTCCCGTCACGGCCCTCGATAACAGCTGGTCCACCGCACTCTTCATCCAGGACGATTGGCGCATCCGCAAAAATCTCACCCTCAACCTCGGCCTCCGCTACGACCTCCAAACGCCCCCCACCGACCAGCACGATCGCGAACTCACCTTCCGCCAGGGCGTGCAATCGCACGTCTATCCCACCGTGCCCATCGGCCTGCTCTTCCCCGGCGATCCCGGCGTCACCAGAGGCACCGTGCCCACCAAGAAACTCAATTTCTCCCCGCGGCTCGGCGTCGCCTACGACCCCTTCGGCGACGGCAAAACTTCTATTCGCGCCGCCGCCGGCATCTTCTTCGGCAGCGTCTCCGGCAACGAATGGAACTCCACGTCCAACTACAATCCCTTCTCCGCCCGCCAGCAATTTAACGATGTCAAGTCGCTTACCGATCCCTACGGAAACCTGCCCGGCGGCGTCTCGCCCTATCCCTACGTTTTCAATCGCGCCAACCCCACCTTCATCTTCCCCGCCAGCGTCGAAGGCATTTCGCTCGATTACCGCTGGCCCTACACCTACCAGCTCAACTTCTCGGTCCAGCGCCAAATCACGAACAGCCTCAGCCTCACCGCCGCCTATGTCGGCACCATGGCCCGCCGGCTCCCCTTCCAGGTAGACCAGAACTATCCCATCTACAGCGCCACCGCGACTTCCACCAACGTCAACAATCGCCGTCCCATCGAACCCGGCGTCTTGAGCCAAATCCTCCTGGTCAAATCGATCATGTCGGCTTCCTATAACGGCTTCCAACTCAGCGGAGAAAAGCGCATGGGCCGCCGTTGGGCGCTCAAGAGCTTCTACACCTTCAGCAAGAGCCTGACCGGCGCGCAAGTCCAGAACAACACCACCGGCGGCGGCGCGGAAGACTACAACAACCTCTCGCTAGAAAAAGGCCGCTCCGATTTCGATCGCCGCCACAACTCCGTCTCCTCCCTCCTCTGGCAGCCCGACTATTTCACCCGGTGGCGCGCCGTTCTCAACGGCTGGACGGTTTCCTCCATCCTGACCTTCCGCAGCGGCGCCCCGTTTACGGTTACCGCCGGCCAGGACGTAAACCTCGATGGCACAAACAATGACCGCGCCAACGTCACCGGCAACCCGCGCCTGGACGCGAACCGCTCCCGGTCGGCGGTTACAGCCCAATGGTTCAACACCGCGGCTTTCACCAGGCCCGCACCAGGCACGGACGGCAACGCAGCCAGAAATCTCCTCGATGGCCCAGGCCTCCACAACATCGATTTAGGCTTATTTCGCAACTTCAAACTCCGTGAAAGAGTAGAACTGCAAGCCAGAGCGGAAATCACCAACGTGCTAAACCTGGTGAACCTCAGCAACCCAAACGGAACGCTGAACAGCGCCCTTTTCGGCACGGTCCGCACCGCCGGCGAAATGCGCCAAACCCAACTCGGCCTCCGCCTCATCTGGTAGCCCAACACGCACCCCACCCGCGATCGCCACTCCGCCACCGCCACTTCGCAACCCACTTCGCTAACCCACTTCGCTAACCCACTCTGCTAACCCACTCCGCTAACCCACTCTGCTAACCCCGCTCTGCTAATCCCACTCTGCTAACCCCACTCTGCTAACCCCACTCTGCTACTCCCACTCGGAGCAGTGACCGTAAGGGAACGCCTTTCCTAGCTCTGCCTCCACGCCGGTATGGCATCACCAACCCCGAAACTTTCTATCTCCCCCAAATTCAACAAACCACGGCCCCACCAGCCCGAAATCCCCGCGCCCCGCTGCTACGCTCCAGTCGGAACTAACCTCATGATCACCACTCGCAAACTCGCATCCAACCGCGCCAACGCCAAAAAATCCACCGGCCCCCGAACCGCGGAAGGCAAACGCATCAGCGCCTTGAACGCCATGAAACACGGCCTGCACGCCAGTGAATTCCGCATCGACACAGAAACTGAAGAATCCTACAACAACTACCGCTACCAACTCCTCCTCGATCACGACCCCCAGTCCGCCATCGAACTCATCCTGATCGAACAGCTCCTGCACGCCTTCCTGCTCAACCGGAGAATGGTCGCTTATCTCCCTGATATTCACATCGGCGCCTCCCGCGGCGGGCCTTCAAAACTCCAAGCCTACCCGGCCCTCATGAAGGTCATCTACCAAACCAACCGCACCATCGCGAAAGCCATCGAACAGCTCCAGCAAATCAAAGCCGGGAAGGCCAAAAAGGAAGAAGAGGATCAAGACGAGCCCCTCCTCAACCTCCCGGAAATAAACCACTTCCCTGAAAATGGCTTCGTTCCGGAAAATTCCGATGTTGTCCTGGGCCATGCTCAGGACAACCAGCCGTAAAGCTTCAAAAAACGCACTGAGAATATGGCGAAAACCTCCACGCAGTACCTCGCCCAAACCAACCCCCGCCCGCCCTACACCCCAACCTCGCCCAATCAAATCGCTAAACTAAACACAATGACAGCGGAAGCCGAACTCGCCACCCCCGAAGCCATCTCAAAGTACGAACCCGTAATCGGTCTCGAAGTCCACGTCCAACTCGCCACCGAAACCAAAATTTTCTGCAGCTGCCCCACCAGCTTCGGCGCGCCTCCCAATTCCAACGTCTGCCCCGTCTGCCTCGGCATGCCCGGCGCGCTCCCCGTCCTCAGCAAACGCGCGGTCGATCTCGCCATGCGCGCCGCCCTCTCGCTCCACTGCACCATCAACCCCGTCTCCGTCTTCGCCCGCAAAAACTACTTCTATCCCGACCTTCCCAAGGGCTACCAGATCTCCCAATTCGATCAACCCCTCGCCGAACACGGCTATCTCGATATTCAGGTCAACGGAGCCACCAAGCGCATCGGCGTCACCCGCGTCCACATGGAAGACGATGCCGGCAAGAGCGTTCACGAAGGTTTCCGCGATTCCGACAAGTACTCCTACGTCGACCTCAACCGCTGTGGCATGCCCCTCATCGAAATCGTCAGCGAGCCCGACATGCGTTCCGCCGACGAAGCGCACGCCTATCTCAGCGAACTGAAACAACTCATTCAGTTCGTTGAAGCCTCCACCTGCGACATGGAAAAAGGCCACCTTCGCTGCGACGCCAATGTCTCCGTCCGTCTCCGTGGCGCAGAGAAATTCGGTACCCGCGCCGAAGTCAAAAACCTCAACTCCTTCCGCTTTCTCAAACAAGCCGTTGATTACGAAATCGCCCGCCAGGTTGCCATCGTCGAATCCGGCGGCCGCATCCATCAGGAAACGCGTCTCTTCAACTCCTCCGAAGGCATCACCATCGGCATGCGCTCCAAAGAAGAAGCGCACGACTATCGCTACTTTCCCGAGCCCGATCTCGCCCCTCTCCGCATCGGCGAAGCCTGGCAAGCCGAAATTCGCGATCAGCTCCCCGAACTCCCGCAACAGAAGCGAGCCCGCTTCACCGGCGAGTACGGCCTCCGCGATGCCGACGCCGCCACCCTCTCCTCCACGCGCGATCTCAGCGACTACTTCGAACGCGTAGCCGAAGTTTCGGGCGACCCAAAGACCGCCGCCAACTGGGTCATGGGCGATCTCCTCGGCGCACTGAAAGGCAGCGATATTGCGGTTTCCCCCGTCTCCGCCGAATCCTTGGGCGAACTCGTCGGCCTCATCAAGAAAGGCGACATCTCCGGCAAACTCGCCAAAGAAATCTTTCCCAAGATGTTCGAGTCCGGCCACTCCGCCGCTTTCATCATGGAGCGCGATGGCCTCAAACAAATCAGCGACTCCGGCGCCCTCGAAAAGATAGTCGACGAAGTGCTCGCGGCGAATCCAAAGCAAGTCGAACAATATCGCTCCGGCAAAACAGCGGTCGCGGGCTTCCTCGTAGGCCAGGTGATGAAAGCATCGCGCGGCCAGGCGAACCCGAATACCGTAGGCGATCTCATCAAACAGAGGCTCACATAACCATGCTCCAAGAAGGCGATCAAGCTCCCCAGATTCAACTCCAAACCGATACCGGCGCGGATTTCGATCTCTCCAAACACAAAGGCAAAGTAGTCCTGTTCTTCTACCCGCGCGCCGATACACCCGGGTGCACCATTGAAGCCAAGGAGTTCAACGACACCTACAAAGCCATCGCAACGAAAGGCGCGGAAGTCATCGGCATCTCGCCCGACACTCCCAAAGCGCAAACCAAATTCAAAGAGAAATTCGACCTTGGCTTCACCCTCCTCTGCGATATCGATAAGAAGGTCGCCGATGCCTATGGCGTTCTCAAAGAGAAGAACATGTATGGCAAGAAAGTCATGGGCATCGAACGCACCACGTTCGTCATCGATCACGGCAAGATCGAGCGGATCTTCCCGAAGGTCAAACCGGAAGGCCACGCCGAAGCGGTCCTCTCAGTTCTTTAGTTCGGCGATAGTCGCACCCGCGCCGCCTTCGGCCTGCGTCGCGGTGTAGTAGCGCTCCACATGCGGGTTGCTCGCCAGCAACTCCGCCACGGCCTTCCGTAGCACGCCCATCCCGTGTCCATGTACGATGCGGACTCGCGCTGCGGTAGCCAATACGGCATCGTCCAGGAATTTCTCCACGCGGTCTCGAGCCTCTTCGGCGCGCTCGCCGATCACGTTCAGCTCCTGATGAATCGGCACAAACTGTGGCCCCTGCTGAAACGTAACGTTCTTCGGCAGCTTGCTCGCCGAGGGGGCAGGTGCGCCCTGCAGCAGCTCCAGGATGTCGCCACGGTCCACCTGCATCTTCATGAAACCGGCCTGCACTTCCACGCGGTCTTCGCCCATCAGGCGAAGCACCGTCGCCGGTTCGCGAATGTCGCGCAGTCGTACTCGCGCGCCCACCTCCACGCGCAGCGTCGGTGCGGGTTCCTGCGCCTTCACCACCGCCACAAACTGCTCTCGCATCTCCCGCTTGGCCTTCGTAACCGCCTGCTGAGCCTTCGGCACGGATCGTTCCCCGATCCTCTCAATCGCTTCCTTCGATTGCTCCTCGAAGCGCGCCACCAGCGTCTGATAACGCTCCTCAAGTTCCGCCAGCTTCTCGGATTCCGTCCGCAGCGTTTCCGCGGTGAGCCGCTTGCTTCGCTGTTCCAGGGCCAACCGCTCGCTTCGGAGCCGCTGCTCCAGCTCGTTCGTCAGCCGAAGTTTGTCATGCAGGTCGCTCAGGAACTTCGAAACATCGCGCTCGCGGTCCGTCAACGACGCCCGCGCCCGTTTCATGATGTCCTCCGGCATCCCCAACCGCGCCGCGATATCGAGCCCCGCCGATTTCCCCGGTAGCCCCAGCCGCAGCTCATAGGTCGGCTCCAGCGTCTCCTCGTTGAAACCCATCGAGGCGTTCAGCACGCTCTTCGTATTCGCGCCGTAGATCTTCAGCGGCAGCAGGTGCGTCGAAGCAAGTGTGTAAGCGCCCGCCGAGCGGAAATGCTCCACCAGCGCAACCCCCAGCGCGCCGCCCTCTTCCGGGTCGGTCGAGGAACCGATCTCATCGAGCAGCACCAGCGAGTCCGGCGTCACATCGAGCGCCATCTCGCGGATGTGCGACATATGCGCGGAAAACGTGCTCAAGCTGGCCTGTATCGATTGGTGGTCACCAATGTCGGCCAGAATTTGTTCGAACACCGGAAGCTCCGCATCCGCGGCCGGAACCGGAACTGCGGATTGCGCCATCAGCACCAGCAGTCCAACGGTCTTCAACGTCACTGTCTTCCCGCCGGTATTGGGCCCGCTGATCAACAGCGTCTTGCAATCGTGGTCCAGCGTCAGCGTAATCGGGTTGACCTTCGCCCCGCGCTTCCGCAGCACATCGGCCAGCAAAGGATGCCGCGCCTCCTTCAAACTCAGCCGGTTCCCGAACCTCGGGATGCTACAGTCGAAGTCGAAAGCGAACTTCGCTTTGGCGAACAGAAATTCCAGCTCGCCCATCTGCTGCATCGCCGCCAGAATCGCCGGCGCATAAAGTCGCAACCGCTCGGTCAACTCGCGAAGAATCCGGTGCACTTCCCGCAACTCTTCCTCGGTCAGCCGGACCAGCTCATTGTTCAGGTCGATGGTCTCCATCGGCTCCACAAACAGCGTGTGGCCGCTGGAGCTCGCGCCATGAATTACGCCGCCCATCTTGCGGCGCTGTCCCGAAACAATGGGCACCACGAAGCGCTCATTGCGAATCGTGACGATCTCTTCCTGCAAAATCCCTTCATCGCGATGGGCGCGCAGAAAGCGTTCAAGCGAGTCCTGAATCTGCCGTTTCTGCCGCTCGATATCGCGCCGCAGCCGTCCCAGCATCACACTCGCGGAATCCGCGACAGTCCCGTCCGGCAGCAGCTTGCCTTCCACCGACTTCACCAGCTCCTTGAAGTCGCCCAGCAGCGCGGCGCGCTTGCCCAGCAGCGGAAACACTTCCGCGGTCGCTCCCAAAGCGGACTTCGTGTCCGCCGTTCGATCCAGCAGCAGGATGATGTCGAAGAGTTCCCGCGGGTCGAGCGTCGCGCCCTCGATTCGCAGCTTGTGGAGGCTGTTGCCCAAGTCCGGCAACCCCGCGAAATCGAGCTTCGCGTTCCGCCGGTACCCGATCGCTTCGGCCGTCTCCGCTAAGGCCGCCTCAAGCAGCGCGCGGTCGGAGCAAGGTTCCATCTTCGCCAGTTCGCGTTCTCCCAACGGGCTCTGGACACTTCGGCCCAGCAGCGCGCGGAAAGCTTCATATTCGAGTGTCTGGGCGGAGGTCGACTGCACTACTTCTATTAAACGCCCGTTCGATCACGGGCAGCGTTCCTTCGGTAATCCGGTAATGCGGCAGGTCTTCCCGCGCGATCCACCGCGCGCGCGCCGCATCGTCGGAAGCGGCCAGCGTGCCGCCCGTAACGCGGCAAAGATAGTCCGCCAGCACGTAGTGGTACTCCACGCGGCCCGTTTCGTCCCGGATGATGCGTTCGTAAATCTCGAGCATCTGAAGCGGTTCGATAACCAGCCCCGTTTCCTCCAGCACCTCGCGGCATACCGCGTCGCGCAGCAGTTCCCCGGGTTCCAGCACTCCGCCCGGCAGCGACCACCACCCCTGTAGAGGTTCCCGCGCGCGCTCGACCAGCAGGATCCGGTCGCCGTCCAGGATGAGTGCCCCTACGCCCGGAACCGGAAACTCCGGATATCGCCGGCTAATACTGAACCGAGCCCTTCACGTCCAGGCGGACGCGATAGACCGATGTTCGGGCCGTGATGTAGAGCGTCTGAAGGTCGGCGTCCCCGAATGCGCAGTTCGCGGGGGTCTCGCCAAACTTGATGTCGTAAAGTGCTTTACCGGAAGAGTTGTAAACGAAAATGTTCTTTGCGGCCACGTAAAGGTTGCCTTTCTCGTCGGTCCGCATACCGTCGGGGACGCCGGGGATGTTCGAAATCAGCACGCGTTCATTCGCCGCCGCGCCGGCCTTGTCTAAGTCGTAAGCGCGGACATTCTTTTCGTCGGAGTTCGCCACGTACAGCGTCTTGCCATTAGGAGAAAGTGCAATCCCGTTCGGGCGTCCTTTCGGTTTCGCCACCAGAGACATTTCCCCTTTCACATCGATATGAAAAACTCCGAAAAAGTCGAGCTCTCGCGTGTCGTTCTGGCTGCCGAAGGCGGGGTCGGTAAAGTAAATCTGGCCGTCGTGCCGGACCACCACATCGTTGGGCGCATTCAGCTTCTTGCCTTCCCACTTCTCGGCAAGCACCTCCAGATTCCCTTTCTTATCCAGACGGGTCAACCGGCGCGAGACCGATTCGCACAGATACAAACGCCCCTGCGCGTCGTAAGTAAGGCCGTTCGTGCCCTTCGTATCTTCCCGGAACACCACAGGACGCTCGCCCGGCGTAAGCTTCACGATCTTGTTGTTCGGCGCGTCGCTGTAGAGCAGATAGCCTTCCCGCGACCACACCGGCCCTTCGGCAAAGCTCAGCTTCGAATCCACCTTCTCGATCTTGAGTTCGGGCGCCTGAAACAGAAGCAGCGCAACTACGGCCGGAATCAATGGGTTTCGACCACCAGCCGGTTCTCCACACCCTTCACGCCGCTCACCTTGTGCGCCACTTTCTCGGCCTTGGCTTTCTGCTTCTCGCTTTCCACCTTGCCCGTGAGCATCACCACGCCCTGCTTCACGTTCACATCGAACCCGCCGCCCTTGGCAACAGCGTCGCGGTTCAGCTTGAGGAACACTCTGTCCCGAATGATATCGTCGGTCAGCGGAGTTGCCGCAAAAAGCAAAAGCAGCAGCAACGCGCTCTTAAGATTCATCGGTACCCGCCATTGTACGCCAGTCCAAAGTGTTCAAAAAGGCCGCTTTTTCGCGCCAATTCGGCTGCACCTTCACGTGAAGCTGCAGAAAAATCTTCACTCCCAGAACGCCTTCCAACTCCTCCCGCGCCTCGGTCCCGATGCGCTTCAGCATCTGCCCGCCCGCGCCAATAATGATCCCTTTCTGCCCTTCCCGTTCCACGTGAATCGTGGCGTAAATGCGCGTGATGTTCGGCGCCTCTTCCCACTTGTCGATCAGTACCGCCACCGAATGCGGAACTTCCTGGTCGGTCGCCGCCAGAATCTTTTCGCGCACCAGTTCCGCGGCAATAAAGCGCTCTGGCTGGTCCGTGATGTGGTCATCCGGAAAGTAGCTGGGCCCCTCGGGCAATCGGCTCACAATTGCCTGGCGAAGCGCATCCAGATTCGTCGTCTTCAGTGCGGATACCGGCAGAATATCCGCGAACTCATGCAACTGCCGGTACTGCTCGATCAGCGGCAACGTCGCTTCCTGCTGCTTGATCAGGTCTGTTTTGTTGAGTACCAGAATTACCGGCGCGGTCGAGTCTTTCAGCATCCGCAGAGCGTTGCGGTCCTGCTCTCCAAAGCGTTCCGTCGCATCCACCAGATAAAGCAGCAGGTCGCGCTCATTCAAGGCGTCGCGAACATGGTCCATCATGCGCCGCTGAATCGCGCTCTCCGCCTTATGAATCCCGGGTGTGTCCAGAAAGATCACCTGCGCCTCGGGTGTCGTCAGAACCCCTTGAATACTGGTGCGCGTCGTCTGCGGCTTGTTCGCCACAATCGCCACCTTGTACCCAATCAGCGCATTCAACAGCGTGGATTTACCCGCATTTGGCCGGCCTAAAATGGATACAAATCCGGAAACATGTTTACTCGTCGGCAAGTTTGCTCACCCTAACCTGTTGTACGCGCAAATCGTCCGCCGCCAGCACTTCAATCTTCACACCATCGCGCTCCACCGTCTCACCCACCTCCGGCACATGTCCCAGCCACTCGGTGATCAGCCCGCCGACGGTTGTCGATTCCACTTCTTCCTCCGGCGCAAATCCCAGCAAGGTTTCAAGCCGTCCCAGATCGAAAGTCCCGGCCACAACGTATCCGCCGTGCCCGTCCGGTTCCACATCGGACGTTGGCTCATGCTCATCGCGAATGTCTCCCAGGATAACCTCCACCAGGTCCTCCATCGACACCAAGCCGGCGGTGTTGCCGTATTCATCCACCACCATCACGATATGCGCCCCTTCCTGCTGCATCTCGCGCATCAGGTCATTGACGGGCTTCGATTCGGGAACCACGCGGATCGGCCGCATCAGTTCGCGAATCTTCGTCGTCGCGCGTTCCGGGTCGTCAAGCTCGAACATGTCGCGCACATGCACAAAGCCCACCACATAGTCGATCGTCCCTTCGAAGACCGGAATCCGCGAATACTGTTCGTGAATCAGCAGTTCGCGCAGCTCCTGCAGCGTGGCGTCCGCCGACATCGCGACGATATTCGGCCGCGAGGTCATCACTTCGCGAACCACCTTGTCTCCAAACTCGACTACATTCTGAATCAGTTTGCGATCGTCTTCTTCGATCAAGCCCTCTTCCGTCCCGGCCGAAATCAAGGCCTCGATATTCTCAGCCGAAGTCGGCGCGGCCGCCGATGTCGTCGTCTCGTCGGCCAGATCCACCAGCGAATGCAACAACGTCAGCAGCGCCACCACCGGTTTCATCAGAAACCCAAAACCGCGCAGCACCGGAACGAACGGAAGCAGCATGTGCCCCGAACTGCGGCGATAGAGCATCTGCGGCACTACATAAGCCACCAGCATCATCAGCAGCCATGCCGTGAAGATCGCCTCGATACAGAGAGGCCAGGTGATCGCGGAACCGTCGATAAAGTACAGGAATACGGAAACGGCCATCAGCAAAAGCGTCCCGTGCTTCAGCAGCGAGAAGCTCAGCGTGCCTTCTTCGGCCCCGAAGCCGATCCGCTCTTCAAGCGTCGTCTTGAAGAATTGCAGGGAAGGAAGATCGCGCGTTCGCAAACGCATGGCTTCCAGGTAGAGCGTCTGCACGAAAGTAATCAGACAAAGAACAAAAGCCAACAGAATGGTACTGAACAGGAACATCACTAACTCGCGCGCGCAATCAGGCTGGAAGGTAACCCCAGCTTGGCGCGCCACTTCACTTCGGCGCGGGCCATCTTGCCGCCATCCGTCTCATGGTCCATTCCCAACAGATGCAGAATGCCGTGCAGCATCAGCACGCGCACTTCCTCCGCCGCGGAGTGGCCGTGCTCCGCGGCTTGCGCCTTTGCGCGCATCCAGGAAATGGCAATGTCGTTCGATTCAGGAAAGGAGAGTACATCGGTGGCGTAATCTTTCTGGCGAAACTGGAAATTCAACCGGCGCAGCTCCGCATCGGTGGTGATCAGGCAATGGAAGTCCAGATTCGGAGCAACAGCGCGGCGCAGTTCACGAGCAAACTCTTCAAGCCGGGCGCGGTCCAGTTCTGCCGGAACGCGCCGGAACGTAAGGTAGGGGTCGTCAGGCACTTAACTGGCCGGGCGGGATAACAGCGGCTTCCAAAGGATCGGACAGCTTCAGAGACATCTGCCGCCCCGCCGCTTCATTGAACTTCTCGTAAGCTTTCACAATGCGCTGCACCAGGTTGTGGCGCACCACATCGCGGTCGTTGAAGTGGACAAAGCTGATCCCTTCCACTCCGTTTAAAATTTCAAAGGCATCCAGCAGGCCGCTTCTCTTGCCGCTCGGAAGATCGATCTGCGTAATATCGCCGTTCACCACCATCTTTGAATTGAAGCCTTGCCGCGTTAAAACCATCTTCATCTGTTCCGGAGTCGTGTTCTGAGCTTCATCCAGCAGAATAAAGCAGTCATTCAAGGTCCGGCCGCGCATAAACGCCAGCGGCGCAACTTCGATCGCGTTCTTCTCTACAAAGCGTTCGATCTTCTCGCTGTCGAGCATGTCATGCAGCGCGTCGTTCAATGGCCGCAGATATGGATCGATCTTTTCCTGCAACGTGCCGGGAAGAAAGCCAAGCTTTTCTCCCGCTTCCACAGCCGGCCGGGTCAGAATAATGCGGCTTACCTGCTTTGAAAGCAGCGCTGACACCGCCATCGCCACCGCAAGATAGGTCTTTCCCGTTCCCGCCGGACCGACTCCGAACACCAGATCGTTCCGCTCGATGGCCTCCAGATAGCGCCGCTGGTTCACCGTCTTGGGCGTGAGGATCTTCTTGCCGAAACTCCGTTGGCGTCCGCTCGCCACCAGAGCGCTCAGTGAAACATCGGGATCTTCCGTAACCACCCGGAGATAGTTGTTCAGATCGCCGTTTGCAAAGATGACTCCTTCTTTTGTAAGCAGCGCGTAATCTTTCAAAATTGTTTCTGCGCGTTTGACGTTGGCGGCATCGCCATGGATCTCGATCGAGTTATCGACCAGGTTCGTGCTGACTTGAAGACCTCTCTCGAGAAGACGGATGTTCTCGTCACGGGTACCGAACAGGCTCTCGATGCCTTTGCCGATTTGCACGCTGCTGCTTGTCATTTTGCTGGGGAACAGACCTCCGGGAAAGTGAGAATTAGTTTGCGGGGCAATACGTGTTTAAAGAAGGGAACTATCGAAGACCGCGAGTTGGCGGGGAGGCTTATAACCATCCAAACTCAGTATACCAGTGAAATAAACAGCCTACCCGGGAAAGTGGCGCATCCAGAGGATTGTGCAAATGTGAATCCGATCACGGATTCCTGAACGTAACATCTTTGAAAGTACGGAAAGGAAAACTAACTATGATGACAAGAACTGGATTTAGCAAAGCCGCGTTTGTAGTTGCCTTGGCTGCCTCGGCTGCCTTTGCCGCAAAGAACCCGATGGTTGGCGGCAAAGAGATGTACCCCACCAAGGACATTATCGACAACGCCGTAAATTCGCCCGATCACACCACGCTCGTTGCGGCCGTGAAGGCTGCGGGCCTGGTCGACACCTTGAAAGGACCTGGTCCGTTCACCGTTTTCGCTCCGACGAATGCGGCTTTCGACAAGCTCCCCGCTGGCACCGTCGATACGCTCCTGAAGCCGGAAAACAAGGATACGCTCGTCAAGATCCTCACCTACCATGTCGTTCCCGGTAGAGTGACCGCTGCTGACCTGAAGAAGATGATCAAAGCCGGCAACGGAACTGCTTCGATCAAGACTGTACAGGGCGGAACGTTGAAGGCCATGATGAGCGGCAGCAACATTGTCCTGACCGATGAGAAAGGTGGCACCGCGACAGTTACCGTCGCTAACGTGATGCAGAAGAACGGCGTTATTCACGTGATTGACGGCGTTGTTCAGCCCAATTAGTTAGTCTCCCGACGCTTGTCTCGGTATCTTTGGGTCCGGGACAAGGTAGGAACGCCATGCGGGTAGAGCGGACTTGGCGGCGGAAAGACCGAGCATCAGAATAGTGATGCCGAAAGCCGCCAGGACCGTTTCCCCGATGGATAGCTGCTCCTTCCAAAATCCCAGCCAACGGCCGTAAACCAACTCGATGTGGACCCAATAGACCAACAGGGACGTTGTCCCTAACTGCCTCACCCAACTCCACCCATCCACGCCCGCCTGCAAGGTCCACACATAAGCGAACGCGATACAGAGATACACCACGCCAAGCTTGATCAAAATCAGCGCCGGGCTATTCAACCAAAAATCAGATTTGGTGTAGATCGTGAGCGACATCGACGAGATCGTATAGGCTCCGAACGCGATCGCGATCCCCCCGAGTGCGAACCACTGCATGGTTTGCGGAATTTGCTCATCTTTGACCGTCCGTAAGATGCTTCCGAAACTCATGCCAAAGAACAGGAAGGAAGCCCACGGGAAAAAGCCGAAGAAGTTCGGATTCGGAACGCAGATAGTCCTGAACCAGTTGCGGCACGCCCGTGAGGTCGAGTTGAGAGATCAGCGGCGATGCCGCCGCCACGGCCAACCCCAAAACTGCGCACAAACGAACCCGTTCCGCGGTCTTGAACAGGGCCATCAGGGAAGCGATTGCGATCGAAAACCCCATGCAGTTGAGAATGTCCACCTTGGTCAGGTCACTCCACTGCCGCGAAGTTGAAAATGCCCATAGCTGCAATCGGAACGCAAAGGCGATGCCTAGCAGAAACCCAGCGCGCCCCAGTGCCGCAAGGACTCGCCGGCCCGACGGCATGCCCTTCCGTTCCGTGGAATCCATGAGGAAGGAAAGAGTCACGCCCGTCAGGAACAGGAAGAACGCCGGTGGCATCCCGCCGACGAATTGCGACAGCAGATACGGCCCGCCCTGGCGCAAGTCTTGCCGCGTGAACGAGTTGAAAACGTGTCCCTGCAGCATGATCGTCGCTGCCACGCCGCGAACCCAATCAAGGTACAGCAACCGGGAAGACGCGCTTGGTTTGCCGGGCATGGAAGCAATGGACCCGCTACTTCTGCGGATACACCTTTTGAACACCCTTAGGAAGCTTAAGTTTTAGCGCCCCATCCGAGATATTGGGATTCAGCTTCAAGCCGGAATACGCAAGTAACGTGGAGTCCCCAGAGGGTTGAACGCCCTTCTGCTGAACGGGGTAACCGGTTGCAGCGGACAGCCACAAGTCCACTTTGCGAAGGAAGGACAACACCTCCTTCTGCTTGGGAACCAGTTGCAGATGGACAGTCTTTTCGCCGTTCACGGTTTCTTCCGGCGCTATCAGAGTAATCTCGTAAGCCGCACTGAGCTCCTTACCGGAACCGCCGAAGCCCAACAGGAACACCTGATCGAACAGGTCGCGCTTCTTGCCTACCTGATATTCCTGTACCGTTTTGATCTTGGGGTAATAGATCTGGGCGGTAGTGCCTTCAAGAGCCACGGTGTGAGGGTCCGGCGCGGCGAAATCAATCAAGGCCTTCATTTCACGCTGCACCCGATCGTTTCAGAAGCAGGGTTCCGTCCTGGGTATTGTCCACGTCCACAACGGCGTTATGCGTGGTGTAACGGAGATTCGCGCTGGCGGAACGAAAAGCGGCTGCGTTTGCGTCAACCTTAGCGAGCGTGGTTTCCAGAACGCCGGCAGTCGCGCAAGGGGCAGTCAGAAGTAACAAGCAAAAGAGGGAACCAATCTTCACGGTTTTGTAAAGGCCATGTAGCCCTTAATCTCCTTCTCGGAGTCGTAAATCGGTTCGATGCGTGTAACCACCTGCGTCTTCCCCGTTTTGTTTTTCAGCACCGCGCTTAGGTTCACCAGGCGGTTCGACTCCGGGATGGGATCAACCAGCTCCGGCTCAATCCAGAAGACCTGGTTTCCATTTGAGGCCGGCAGCATCGCGATTTCGCTGGCATGCGGAATTCGGGGCTGGTCGTGAAACCATCCGCGAGGCGTTAAGAGCACAAAAATCACGATCAGCGCGACCATCACGTCGTACTGCCATGAGGCGCGCGCGTAATCCCACAAGATAAAGCGCTTGAGGCCTGCCAGCACTTACTTCACTTTAACATTGTGCTTCTTAACACTTGCGCCGAGCGTGCCCACACCCTCAATTCGCGCGCCGACCGTATCGCCATCTTTGATGCGGGCGCCCTTTGGGCAGCCGGTGGAAATCAGGTCGCCCGGATGCAGGGTCATATAGTCGCTATGAAACCGGACTAGTTCAAAAGGGCGCGTGCGCATGTTGCGGACGAAGTCGCGGGAAAAGACTTGTCCGTTGTGTTCCGTGATTACCTCGAGAGAATCGACATCCGCCACTTCATCAGCGGTTACAATCACTGGCCCAAAGCTGAAAAAGGTGTCGAAGCTTTTCGCGCGCGTAAGATAACGCGGATTCTTCTTCAGCACATCGAGAGCGGTCAGGTCGAGCGTTGTCGTGTACCCATAAATCGCGCTCCGCAACAGTCTCCTGTGTCAGGAAGCGGCTGGTCTTTCCGATCACCACGCCCAGTTCGCCCTCGGCATCGACGTCATTCGTCAAGTGCTCCGGGGGAAGCGTGATGGTGCCGCCCGGCTCAAACATGCACGAAGCGGGCTTCATAAAGCTGCCCGGCTCTTCCGGCTGCACGGCATCGATATCTTCAGCATGCGACTTGTAATTTAGCCCGATGCACCAGATTTTTGGCGGAACCGGGTACGGCAGCAGCGGCGTGATCTGGTCGAACGGAATCGGCGGCACACCCTTAACCGGGATGTCCTTGATTCCCTCCTGAATGATCTCGAGCACGCTGTTCGGGATGCGAACGCGGGATTTCGAATTGATATCGAGCACCGGCGCGACGCCGCCTGGAACCACTACGCCCGCATGCTGCCGACCGCTGTAAAGAAACGAAAGTATCCGCACCTGAAAGCTGTTGTATCAAACGTGGCTTCAGAATTCCAGGTTCAGGATAGAGGAATCGAGCGCGGTCTGGGATTCGGCGCGCTGATCCTGCAGCGACTTCCGCTGGTCCGCCGCCGCGCTGATTTGGGATTCGATGGAGGCGAGCTTTGCGGCGTACGTCTGAACTTGCGTTTGTTGGCCCGAGACTCCGTTCAGCGTGCCGATGTTGTCGCGAACCCGCTTTGCATCGTTATTTAAGGCCTCGATGCGCGCCGATGCGGCCGCGATCTGGCGATCCAGATCCGCGATCTTGGACTTCTGGGCGACGATGCCGTTGAGAGCGCGGCGTCCAGCATCGCTGAGGGTTTTGTTCTGGAGAATTTCCGTGATCTGCGGACTGCCCAGATTAGAGATGAGAATCGTTGTGTCAAACACACGCTCTTCGGAAACAGCCAGTTTGGCGGAACCGCTTGCGGGAACAGCCAGCTCGAAGCGGTAACCATTTGGCGTAGTTTCGAGTGGTGTCTTAGGCGAGAGCAGTTGGTACTGTTGCCGCTTGGGATGCTCAAGGATGAGCGTCTTCGCCTTCGCATCGACGTTCGATGCAGTAAAGGTCTTCGTCTCCGTTGCGGCGAGCTTGGTGGTGAGAACGCCGTGAGACAGGTGGACTTCCCGAGTGAGGTTGCGCGAGGAATCGAAGGCGGTGGTCACGGTGGTGCCGAGATCCACCGCGTAGCTGATCAGGCGTTTGTCGCCGGCTTTGACAGTGGCGACCAGCGCTTCGCCCGCATAAGCTCCGGCGTCGAACACGGTGATCGGGCCGCCATCGAGCGTTTTGCCGGTTACGTTCTTTAGCTCGGCGGCTTGAAGAGGATGCAACTGCGTGTCCGCGGAGAAGATGAGCAGCCTTCGCGCTTCCAGCTTGTCCTGCAGGAACGGAAGCATGGCAGATTGGTTTTTGCGAATGGTTACGGGAGTGGCGATATCGTACTCGAACAAATCACCGCGCTCTTCTGAGATTGCAGGAGTAAAAGTAGCTCTCGGGGACTTTTGCAGCTTAGCGAACTGCTGGGCACTGTTGGAGTCGCCAGCAGCGGCTGCGGCAGGTAAATTGGTCATCTCCATTCTCATTGCGCTTGGATGCAGCACCGGCTTCACTGGCTGCTCCTCCGGCAGATCTGCCGTCAGCCGCGTGATGTATTTGGGCTCGTAGAGCTCGCTGATAAACGAAATAGGCTTGCCGGAAATGAGCGACATTCGAATGTTGGTCCAGTCTTCCCCGGTCGTGTTGTCGACAATTGCCCAACCCTCCAGGGTAGAGGCCGCGCTCTTATCGCCGAGTAACAATCGGTAGCTCGATTTCCAAACCGGGCTTGGCACAATGTAGCTGGCCGTGATGTCACGCGCGCCGCCGCCCACGGAATCGATGAACACGCTGCGTGTGTCCGTGGATCGTGAAGCAGCTACTGCCGCAAGATAATCGCGGAACTGGGCCTGCAACTTCGCATCGCTAAATCGAATTCCAGAGGCCGCCGCCAAATCGAAGGTCCGCAGATCGCCGCTGTCCAGAAGCAGCGTAATCTGTTCCCGCCCGGGGGCAGCGCCCGGCTGGGGAGCAGCCGCGAGCGCGCGCGCTCCCACCACGATGCCCGTCACCTTCTCCGTGCCGAATTGAATCTCCACTCGCGATCCGCGGAGCTGATCCAGGATCGCGCTCAGCGCCTGGCCGTTCTCAATCTTGAAAGGAAACTCCGCCAGCTTCTGCTCCAGCGGAATGCTGGAATCGTAGCGGACGCCGGAAACCTTGCCGCCGCTCTTCTCCAAAATGCTGAGGGACTTGAGAACATCATTCATCTGCTCGGCTTTGAAATCGAGGCGAGCCGATTCCCCCGCACCAACCGTTCCCGAGCGCTCGAAAAACCCGACACCGTGCTTGTACAGAGCAATCTGCCGAATGGGCAGTTCCGCCGGAAAAGCCAGGGAAACGAAGAGCACGAAAACGAGAATCGCGGGAAGCTGCATGCTTGGTAGACGCCCTTCCAGAGCGCGAAAGTTCCCTTTTGTGCAGATATGTACCCCTATCGGCCCAATGTATGACTTGACATAGCCCCCCTGCTTAGTCAGACTTGCGAAGTATGCGGCTTACCCTCTTTCTGGCCACGGTTGCGCTCGCCGCCCTGGGCGATTGGGCGAGCGCGCAGCAGCCGCCAGCCAAAAAATCTGATTTACCGACCGTTGTCAAGCCCAAGCCAGCCCCGGAGCCTGCTCCTACCCCGGACGTTGTCCCCGCCGACCCCAATGCTATCCCAGATGCGGAACCGCCGGTGGAAGGAAAGCGAAAACCGTCGGGCTCAAAACGGACCGCGGCGAAAGACGATTCTGCTTCGGCAAATGCCGCGGAGGGGTCTAGCGGGTCCGAAAATCCCAGCATTTCCGATTACACTGGTCCTTCGATTCTCAGCCGCGGGATGAATTTCACGCGCCCTTCGTTACCGACGAATGAGAGATTCCGCCCCTTTTTGGGCGTCAACTTCTTTCGCGATTCCGGTGTGACTGGCCAGTATCAGGGTCCGACAAGCCCCGTGGTGAACCAAACCTTCTCCGGGGCAGATTTTAACTTCGGCATTTCCGGCCAACATACGCGCCGCCAGGACGCCTTTGAATTGGATTACCGGGGCCATGCCTATGTAAACAGCTATTCCGGGCAGGACCATGCTTTAACCTTGGGCTACGAACGGATTTTAGCCAAACGGCTAGCGCTTACCATCTCGGAAACCGCGGGTCTTTACGCCAACAACTATTCTGTTCTGAACTCGGTCTCCACCACCGATACTAGTGTCGCCAACACGGGATTGGTCGTTACCCCGAACACTGAGTCATTCGACAACAGGACTTACTACAGCACAACACAAGCCGACGTCACGTATCAAAGGTCATCGCGTCTTTCGTTGGATTTCGGAGTTTCCACTTTTCTGGTTCAGCGCGGCGGTAAAAATCTGATCAGCGCAAACGGATATCAGACGCGGAGTGACGCGGCATACCGGCTCACGAAGAAATCGACGCTCGGCCCTTACTACGCTTACTCCCGCTATCTTTATTCCGGAACTTTCGGCGACACCGGTATCCATACGGTCGGGCTGAATTATTCTCTTGCGCTCGACAAGAGAACGCAGTTCCGCTTCCGTGTGGGAGGTTCCAGAGTGGAAACGCGAGGACTTCAGGTAGTGGTGCTGGATCCTTTGGTCTCGCAGATTCTGGGAGTTTCCGTGGGCATCCAACGGTATTACGCCGTATCCTACTCACCCGATTTCGCGGTCGACATCAGCCGAGCTTTCCGGCACGCCCAATTGCAGCTCTCTTACTTAAAGGGAGTCAGCCCGGGGAATGGAGTGGTCCTGACATCACGAAGGGACTCAATTTCCGGGAGTTACACCTATTCCGGAATTCGCCGGTACGCCATCACTTTGGGCGCCGGACGCGACGCGCTGGGCAGCATCGCCCAACAAATTGGCAACTTCAGCAGTTATTACGGCCGGGTTAGTATTTCACGGCCGCTGCCCCACAATGTACAGGCGCTTATGAATTTCGATTACCGGAAGCTGGGGTTCACCAAGAATACATACGCGCGAGACCAATACCGAATCAGTGTGGGTTTTGCGTTCGCCCCCGGGGCCAGCCCGCTTAGGTTCTGGTAGCGTCTTTCCCGGTTGTTACGGCCAAGAGCGTCATGTTTCCGGTAAGCTGTAGCCTCTCACCCGGGTCTGCCTTACACACGTTTCCCTGATTGAACGGCCGACCACTCAAGCTCCCCACCCCTCGCACCCCAATCAGCAAGTTCAGGCCGTTCAGCTCAATCGTTCCAGAAACATCGATTCGCTCCACTTTGAAAAAGGGACAATCTGCAAGCACACGAGCACCTTCGGCTGCGGGCACCGCGGCCAGATCGGGGTTGAGCGCTCGAAGCGACTGTTCCCGGTGCAGCTCCCGCCCCCGGCCATAATCGAATAAACGGTAGGTCACGTCTGAATTCTGCTGTACTTCACAAAGCGTGATCCCAGCGCCCACAGCGTGAACCGTGCCGGCGGGAATAAACCAGGAGTCTCCGGGGCGGGCGGGAACCCAGCGAAGCATGTTCATGATGCTGCCGTCCAGCGCTGCCTGGCCTATCTGGTCGCGTGTCGCTGGGGATGCAAAGCCCACAGCGATGCGAGCCGAAGGTGCGGCCGCCAGGATGTGCCACATCTCCGATTTACCTCTGACATGGCCCAGTTCCCGAGCTGTCCGATCATCAGGATGGACCTGGACGGAAAGATTCTCCGTAGTAAACAGAAACTTCACCAGAACGGGGAAGTCCGGTTCCGGAAACCAGACCTCGCCAATCTTCCGTTCGGAATTCGGGAACAAGGGCTCCAGTTGATGAGAACCCCAAACCCGTTCATGAAATTCCGGCGAGAGAAGCCGCGAACTAGCGGGTTCCGGCAATAAATTCATGGATCCGATTCAGTCCCCGCTCCAGTTCCGCCATCGACGTGGCGTAGGAGATGCGGACATGCCCATGAGTTCCGAAGGCCTCCCCCGGCACTACCGCGACATGAACCTCGGCCAGCAGCCGCTCGGCAAACTGCTGCGGCGACGCGATGCCGGTCGCTTGGAGCGCGCCTGAAATATCGGGATACGCGTAAAAGGCGCCCGAGGGCATGGCGCAGGTAACGCCGGGAATCTGCCGAAGCCGATGCACAACGAAATCGCGGCGCTTACGATATTCCTGAAGCATCAAACCGACGCTCTCCTGAGGTCCACGCAGAGCTTCGACCGCGGCCTTCTGCGAGATGGAGGTAGGGTTCGAAGTGGAGTGGCTCTGCAGCTTCAGCATGGCTCCGGCCACGCGTTCCGGCACCAGCCCGAAACCGATCCGCCAACCGGTCATGGCATACGTTTTCGAGACCGTGCCGGCCACCAGAACCGTCTCCTTCGCGCCGGGCAGAGAGGCAATCGAAAAAGGCGTGCTGTCGTAAAGGAAATGACAGTAGCATTCATCGGTCATCAGATAGATTCCGCGTTCCGAGGTCAGGCGAAAGATGCGTTCGAACTCTTCGCGATTCACGACGGCGCCGCTCGGGTTCGAGGGCGAATTGATGATGATCATCCGCGTCTTTGGGGTGAGGTAAGGTTCAAGGGCGGCGGCGGTCAGCGCGAAGCCTTGCGCGGGGTCCGTGGGAACGAACACGCATTTGCCGCCTGCATAATTGACGACGTCTTTGTAAGTCACCCAATAGGGAACCGGGATCACCACTTCATCCCCCGGGTTCACCAGAACCTGGACGAGGTTGAAAATCACATGCTTGCCGCCGACCGTGATCAAGCACTCTGCCGGCTTATAGGCAGTACCGAAATCCGCTGTGTGGCGTTCGCACACCGCCAGCTTCAACTCCTGGGTGCCGCCCGCGGCGGTGTACTTCGTGAAGTTGCCGTCGATCGCGCGAATCGCGGCTTGTTTGATGTTGTCGGGGGTGGGGAAGTCCGGCTCGCCTGCGCCGAAGTCCACGACGTCCAGGCCCTGTGAACGCAGCTTCTCGGCGTCCGCCATCACTTTCATGGTGGAGGAAACGCTGATGGAAGAGACGCGGTCCGCGATTTCCAGATTCATTACGGGTGACATGGTACTCACCAATTTCGCAAATTTACGGCGCCGACGCGCGGCGGAGTCTCTGTTTCAGCTTTTCTTCGACAGCGGCGGGGACCAGCCCGGAGATATTTCCGCCCAAACCGATGACTTCCTTCACCAGGCGGGAGCTGATGAAAGAGTAGGCGTCGCTCGACATAAGTGACACCGTTTCGATTTCCGGTTGCAGGCGGCGGTTCATCAGGGCCATCTGCAATTCGTATTCGTAATCGGAAACCGCCCGGATGCCCCGAATCAACACCGTGGCCCCCTGGGAGGTGGCGTACTGTACCAGAAGGCCGTTGAAGGAATCCACGGAAACGTTGGGAATGTCGATCACGGCGTCCCGGAGCATTACGGTCCGCTCCTCGGTGGAGAAGAGGGGCTGTTTGGTTTCATTGCGGAGAATTGCGACAATCAGCCGGTCAAAAAGGCGCGCCCCGCGGCGGATCAGATCGAGATGCCCGTTGGTGATGGGATCGAACGAACCAGGGTAAATCGCCGTGACGTTCATGCGACCTGATTCTATCAAGGGATTCAGCCAGCAGTTCTTGTAGTATCGAAGTGTGTAGCGGCGCGCCATGCGGAACGTTTCCGTGCCGTTCTCCTCTCCTCATGAAGCTGTTCGTCGTTTCGTTACTCCTTACCCTTGAGGCCGCGGCTCAGCCGGCCGCCACGCTGCGGGGGCGCGTCGCGGACGATTCCGGCGCAGTGGTGCCGGGCGCTGTCGTGATTGCCACCGGACCCGATGGAAAGCCGCGCACCGCCGCGGCCGCGACCTCCGGTAATTATTCGTTTTCCGGTCTTGCGGTGGGAAGCTATTCGGTGCAGGCGTCCTCGCCGGGAATGTCGACCGCCCAGCCGGTACGGATTGAGCTGAAGGCCGGGGTTCAGACTTTGGACCTGCTGGTGAAGGTTTCGGTGACCACGCAGCAGTTGACGGTGCAGGAGACGCTGCAGCCGACAGTGGGCGTCGAGGCAGAGAACAATGCCAGCGCGGTGGTGCTGCGCGGGGAAGATCTGGCCGCGCTCTCCGACAATCCGGACGATCTACAGGCGGACTTGCAGGCGCTTGCGGGGCCTTCGGCGGGACCGAACGGCGGGTCCATTTATATCGATGGGTTCAGCGGGGGTGAAATCCCACCGAAAGAAGCGATTCGAGAGATTCGCATCAATCAGGATCCGTTCTCACCCGAATATGACAAGCTGGGCTACGGGCGGATCGAGATTTTCACGAAGCCGGGGGCGAGTAAGTATCGCGGCACAGTGGATTACAACCTGGGCACTGACCGCTGGAATACGCGGAATCCTTATTCGGCGGTGAAAGCGCCGCTTCGGCTGGATGAGTTCGAAGGCGGCACCAGCGGACCTTTAGGGAAGCGCGCGTCTTTCACTTTGGATGCGCAGCGCAACATGGTGGACAACGGCGCGGTGGTGAATGCCGTGACGCTGGACCCGCAGAGCCTGGCGGTAACGCCGTTTTCGACAGTGAACAAAACCATCCAGCGCTACACGCGGGTGAGTCCTCGCTTCGATTACTCGCTCAACGATAACAACACGTTGTCAGTGCGCTATAGCTTCACGCATGGGGATATCGCGGGATCGGGAATTGGGAGCTTCGATTTGATTTCCCGCGGCGTGCACACGACTTTCACGAATCAGCTTTTGCAACTGACGGAGACCGCAATTCTGGGGACTGCCGTGAATGAAACGCGCTTTCAGTATTTCCGCTATGGCCTCCATCAGGCGGCCAATTCGAACGACCCGACGCTGCAGGTTTTGGGATCGTTCACGGGTGGGGGCAGCAATCTGGGGCGGTCGTCCGATATTCAGAATACGTTCGAATTTCAGAATTACACGTCGATTGTCCGGGGCGTGCATGCGTGGAAATTCGGCGTGCGGGCGCGAGGCGGGCTGGAAGACAGCACGTCGCCTTTGAATTTCAATGGAACGTATACCTTCACCGGGGGGACTGTGCCCGTGCTCGATGCCGCGAACCAGCCGGTGGGGAGCCAGACGGTGGAAGTGAATTCCATTGAGCGCTACCGGCGCACGCTCCTCTTTCAACGTTTGGGTTATAGCCCCGCTCTGATTCGGCAATTGGGCGGTGGGGCGAGCCAGTTCACCATTAGCCAAGGCACGCCGGAGACAACGGTTGGCTTGTCCGATGTGGCTTTTTTCGCGGGCGATAACTGGCGCGTGCGTCCGAACATCACGCTTTCTTACGGCTTGCGGTATGAAACGCAGACCAACATCCACGATTGGCGGGACTTCGCTCCGCGCGTTTCCGTGGCATGGGCGCCGGGCAAGCAAACGGGGAAGAAGTTTGTCCTGCGCGCGGGCTTCGGAACTTTCTATGACCGCTTTAGCTTGTCGAACACTCTAACGTCGGAGCGCTACAACGGGCAGGTTCAGCAGCAATTTCTGGTGATGAATCCGGATTCGTTTCCGGTGATCCCGTCGAGCGAGGCGCTGGCTGCTAACCGGACCGGGCAGGTGACGCAACTGATTGACCGGCAGGTGCGTGCGCCTTACATTCTGCAGGCGGCATTCACGGTAGAGCGGCAAATTTCGAAGAGCACGACAGCGGCGGTGACGTACACGACTTCGCACGGGGTGCATCTGCTGCGGTCCAGGGATATCGGACCGCTCTATACCAGTCCGCAATTTTTGATTGAGTCGACCGGAACTTATAACCAGAACCAGATGATCGCGAACGTGAATACAAAGGCCAACAAGAACGTGACGATCTTCAGCTTCTATGTCTTAAACAAAGCCAGCAGCAGTACCGACGGCGTAAACACCAGCAGGGCGAATCCGAATAGCGACGTGGGCGAGTATGGGCCGGCCGCGACGGATATCCGGCAGCGGTTTACGCTCGGGGGCTCGATAACAGCGCGGTATAGCATCCGGCTCAGTCCATTTCTGATTTTGCAGAGCGGCGCTCCCTTTAACATCACGTCAGGGACGGATCAGTTTGGCACGTCGGTTTTCAATGCGCGGCCGGGTGTATCGGCCAATGCGAGCCGCGCCGGGCTGATCCCGACCAGCTATGGACTCTTGGACCCGAATCCCATTCCCGGCGAGCGAATCTTGGGCCGCAATTCCGGCCGCGGGCCGGGGCAGGAAAGCTTCAATCTTAGGGTGTCGAAAACGATCGGGTTCGGTCCGGAAAAAGGGGGCGGCGGTGGTAGCGGCGGCGCACCGACCCTTTCGAGCGGGCAGCGGACGAGTGTAGCAACCGGAGCGCAGGGCGGAATGCGGGGGCTGTTCGGGGAGACCGCGCCCCGTAAGTACAACTTCATCCTGAGTATGTCGTTCCGCAATTTGTTGAACCACAACAATCCGGGGCCGATTATTGGGAACATCACTTCGCCTTTGTTTGGGCGCGCGAATCAGGTGGCAGGTCAGCCCAATGGCGAAGGATTCTCGGAGAACGCAAGCAACCGGCGGCTGGAGATGCAGCTCCGGTTTACGTTCTAAGCCTGGCGCCCTGAACACTGCACGTTTCGGGATGGGGCGTTAAGCTGGACGTGTGGCTGCGGACTCGGCAGAATTCAGCAACATGAAGACCTGGACCGAGCGGCTAGGCCACACGAGCTTACGCTCCTTTACAGACAGCGAAGGGCATTTCTGGCTCGAGCAAAATCCGTCGAAGAAGTCGAAGTGGGCAGCGCTGGTCAAGGCCGGTCACGAGGTAGCGTGGGAGTTCGGTGCGCCGGACGGGAAATACACGGGGCGGATGCTGATTGACGGTGAGGTTTACTCAACCTCCGAAGCCACCAAGAAATTCTTGCGGGTTTCGGCGTAGCGACTTACGCGGCGGGAGTTGTGAGGGCATGATTCACGAGCCGAATGGACATCGATTCGGGCAACACTGTTATAAGATTGCCGAATGCGAAACGCTACCCTGGCTTTCAGCTGTTTCTTTGTCACGATATTCGCAACTTCGGCTCGTGCTCAACTGAACCTGGGAAGTATCGCCGGAGCCGTTACCGACCCGAATGGGGCGGTAATTGTCGATTGCCAACTTACTGCCGCCGGTACTGGCGGTGATGCATTTCGAACCGTGCATACGAATTCTCAAGGGCTCTTCAACATTTCATCGCTCCCGGCGGGCGAGTATCGGGTTGCAGCAGAAGCGCCGGGATTTCAGAAGCTCTCCACCGTGGTGACCGTGGTGGTGGATCGGGTCACAACCGCCGACCTGCACCTCACAATCGGCAACGTTACGGAGCAGGTTGAAGTGTCGGCTCAATCCAGCCTTGTTGATGTGGAGCGCGACACACACGAGATTTCGCACACGATTCAGACGAAAGACTTACGCGACCTGCCCACGGCTGGACGCAGCTTTATCTCACTTGCAACTTTGGGGACCGGCAGCCAACGCGCCACGGATGCTTTTATCTCCGCGGGCGGTCCGGCAGCGAACTTCGGCAGCGTGGGACATGAAGTCATTCTTGCCGGGCAGTTCGTGGGCAGCACTACGTTTCTTCAGGATGGTGTGATAAACGTGAACCTGCTAACGCAGACCGCGAATATCGTTCCGTCGATCGAATCGATTCAGGAGGTGAGTGTCGAATCCAGCGGTATGTCGGCGCGGTTCGCCGCCCCTGGAGTGGTCAATGTGATCACCCGCCGAGGTGGCAACGCGTTCCATGGAACCGTGTACGACTACTTGGAGAACGATGCGCTGAACGCGAGGAGCTTCTTTTCCGCCACCAAGCCGCAACTGCGTTACAACCAGTTCGGAGGCAACCTGGGCGCGCCGATCATCCACGATAAGCTTTTCGCCTTCTTCGATTACGCAGGACAGCGTCAGACGAATTACTCCGTTGCCCGTGCCCGGGTACCCACGCCGGACGAACGCGCCGGTAATTTTGCCACCTCGACTGTCACGGTTTACGATCCCTCCACTTACAACGCCGTTACTGGCGCGATCTCTACGTTTCCGGGCGGAGTCATTCCCACTAACCGCGTCAGTCCGTTCGCGCAGAAGTATATGGCCTATTTTCCCGCGCCGAATCAGCCTTTGGTGAACGGAATCAACTATCAGACGAATCTTCGCAATACGACGAATTACGATCAGTATCTGGGGCGAATGGACTACAACCTTTCTCCCAGCAATTCGCTTTACGGCTCCATCCTCACGTCGGAATCACCAGTTGTGAACCCGAGTATATCGAGCAGCCTGTTCGGGATCATTTACCAGATGAGCGGAAGGAACGCGTTTCTTCAGGACGTCCATATCCTGACGCCGAACCTCCTCAATACGGCGCGCTTGGGATACAACCGGAGTATTCTGGTCCTCTCTCAGCAGGGAGTAGGGGCCGAAAATTACGTCGCGGATTTCGGATTGAAGAACTTGAATTTGGCAAAGGACAACAGTATTCCACCTTCCGCGAGCATTAGCGGTTGTTGTAGTCTGGGATCCGCAACCAATCCACAAGGCGGCATCCAGAATCTGTTTCAGTATGCCGATGAAGTGAACTGGACAAGAGGACGACACCAGGTTTTTGCTGGCCTGGAAGTAGACCGCGATCAGTTCAACGGCACCTGGACGCTTTACAACGGCGGCACGTATACGTTCAACGGCCAGTTCACCGGTAACCATGCCCCAGGATCAGGGCAAAAACTCGGTTCCGGATTTGCAGATTTTCTACTTGGCTTTCCATCCTCAGCGTCTGGCGGGATTGGCCTGCCCTCGGGAGCTTTCCGAGAGACCGACGTGGGCGCATATATCCAAGACAACTGGAAAGTGACCAGAAAACTTACCCTGAACTTAGGCTTTCGATATCAGTACTTTCAGCCTACGTACGACAAATATCACAAGGATGCAATTACCGACTTGCAAACAAACACAGTCCACCAGGGATCGTGGGACGCATCTGGACTTCGGGTTGGGCCACGGGTGGGGCTTGCTTACGCCTTGAACGACAAGACGGTGATTCGGACCGGCTTTGGAATCTACTATAACCAGCAGCCTTATAACTTCCTTCAGTTCGCCATTGCGAACTCACCGGTTTACATCTTACAAAATGTAACAGTTCCGGTAGGAACTCCCGTTGCCGTTACCGACGTCTTTTCCGCAAATCCTGGTAAGAGCGCTCAATCACCATTTACCTTGGGGCTGCATTCTCCACAGCCTTACATAGAGCAGTGGAACTTTGGTATCCAGAGGAGCCTTTGGGGCAGTGCTCTTGCCACAATCAGTTATGTGGGAAATGAGTCCCACCATCAGCCGCTCCGGTTGAATCCCAATCAAGCTGTTCAGGACACGAATCTCGCCGTGCCGACGCCCCTGGCAAACCGCCGTCCATACCCGTTTATCGGCGATGTATTCGGCCAGTACAACATCCAGAACACGAATTACCATAGCTTACAAGCTTCACTCCGTTATCGATGGAAGAGCGGTCTTTCGTTCACCGGGAACTATACTTATGCAAAAGCGATGGACATCGCCGACACTGGCGCTGCCTTGCCCTCGAATGGCTTGGACGCGAAAGGCAGCAGTTATGGACCCGCCAATTTCGACCGGACTCACGTCTTTACCGCCACCTACAGTTACGAGTTGCCAGTTGGCCCAGGCAAGCGCTTCTTCAGCGGCACAAACTGGGTGGAAAGGGAGGTGATTGGCGGCTGGCAGATCACCGGGATCACGCGCGCGGAAACCGGTGTGCCCTTCGAGATTACGGCCGCCGACCTTTCAAACACCGGTACCATGCATACGCAGGTCGCCGACCGCGTTTGCGACGGTAATCTGCCGTCGAGCAAACGGTCGATCTATCACTGGTTTGATACATCTTGTTTTGTGCAGCCGGCAGCAGGCCGGTTGGGGAATTCCGGTCGGGACATCCTTCGCGGTCCCGGCGATCTCACCTTCGACCTATCCACTTTTAAGAGATTTGCGCTGAAGGAGAATAGCTGGATTCAGCTGCGCGCCGATTTCCTAAGTGCGTTCAACCATCCTAATTTTCAGACTGGCAACCAAGCCACAACTTCATCGACCTACGGCCAACTCACTGGATCCACGGGAGCCCGCGTTATACAAACATCGCTCCAATTTGTGTTTTAACCACGAAGCCTACCCGCCGCTCCTTTTCATTTTTTCTTCATCCGAAGACTTTTCCTTGAAACGGCAGTGACTCCAATTTCACTATCGGAGGTACATTGCCGTCCACCAATCGCAGAAAAGAGGAAGGAGCTTTATGAATAAATCAGGCAACATCTCCCTTGACCCCGGCTTTCAGTTTAACGAGGTCAATCCCGCCAATTCCCATATCGCCGATAACGCGATGCTTAGATTGCTTTCGCTGAATCCCGGGCTCGCCGCTCTCCTCCCTGGTCCCTCTTTGGCGGAGCAGACGAACGTCGTATCCTCTCCGCTTGGCGACCTGATCGGCTTCGTCAATCCGGTCGATCCCACCCAGGGAATGGTCTTTGCCGGCACCGGCTTCAACACGATCTTCAGGCCGCAAAGTCCTAAAACCGCCACTAAGCTTCCTTTCCCGGTCCCCGCCAGCGACAACATTCTGGAACTCAACCTTACTGCTGAGACCCTTAGCTTCGCCGCACCACTTGGCAACGTGCCGAATCGCGGCTTCGGCGATCAGGGTGATATCTTTTTGAACGCGGTACCTTATGTTCAGTCGGTCAATGACATCACCACGATGCCGGCGACGGGCATTCACTTTGAACCCGGGATGTGGCTGGCCGTGCCGCCGACCGCCGTGCCTGCCGAGACGCAGACCATCTACACGCGCATGGCGTCTATTCCGCATGGCGTAACCGTGAATGCTCAGGGAATTTCATTCGGCAAGAAGACCGGCAAGCCTGACTTCAATGCGCCGGCCCTGAAGGTGAACATCAATCCGTTCCCGATCGGCAAGGCCCAACTCCCGTCGGCGCCGGGGACGCGATTCTTTCCCAACCAAACCGCGGTTACTCCGCACACAGCTCGGATCCCGCAGGATCTCACCCCGTTTCTCGCGGCGGGCACGATCACGCAGGAGATGATCGACAATCCCAACGTCGTGCTGCAAAAGGAGATCGCGTCGCAGGATATGGAAAGCTTCGTCACCCTGATTGTGACGACGGACTCCGCCGGGAAGCAGCCGACGCCGCCGCCCAACCCGACCACCCCGCCGGGCCCGCCCGTTCCGACGCCGCCCGGCTTCGCAGGTGGTGCTGCGGAGATTGCGTTTCTCACGGGAGACAATAACAATCCACCGCAGAAGGCGAACGCTCACGCGTTCAAGATGACGGCGATTTTCTGGATTGAGACGATTCGTGAAAAGATCGTGGTCCCGCAGTGCAAGGCGAATGGCTTGCCCATCACAGTACAGGCCGCACCGCGCGCGGGCAGTTCGCTTCGGCCCACGTTTACTCTTACACCGCCTCACGACATTACCAACAACACGACGACGATCGTGGTGCGCTACACCCAGATTCAGTACAGTCAGACTGTTTTCCTGAACTTTGGCCCACTTACATGGCCTCATGTGTCTGTGGCCACCCTGATTCCGGCTGGTCCGATCGTAGTGCCGGCTTCGGCCTGGGTTTAGAGGGCTGGGTCCGTTGATAATGGATGGCCCGCGAAGTCCTGGGCGGACGTATAGATTGCCCGCACTATCAGCTTCGGACCGGTTGATCGCTCGGGCGAAATGTGCTGAACTTCTTTAGGCTATGGATCTACGAGGCCCATTTCCCTGCTATGAAATATGCCCGAATCCACCGCCAGTGATTTCGTGGGTGCATTACCGGAAGAGAAGCACGGCTGAGTGGAAAGCGTTAGTGAACTCTGAGTCATTGCCCGACCCGGCAAACGTCCGCGCGTTCCTGGTCGAGAACCCCTGCTGGGTTCCGGGCGCACACGGGTTGGCCCAACGATCCACTCATGAACCGCAGGCATGGTCCGTTCTATTTCAGTCGCCTTTAAGAGTGTGGTCCCGCGAACAGGATAGCTACGTGCTGGCCGAGGGAGTGAAGGTGCCGGATTTCATGTGGCTGGCTCGGAATAAACACGATCTTAGACCAGTGCTCATCGAAGTTGGGTTGCCGACCGATCAATGGCTCATCGAAGTCGCTAAGTGGCAAGCGTGGTTTGACCACCCCCAGAATCAAATCTCATTCTGCGCTGATTTCGGCATGCCCAGGGCAAATAAGAATTTTAGCCCTGAGTTTCTGCTGGTTGGCATCCCCCACTGCGCAACTGTAGCTTCCGGTAAATTGAACTGTAGAACGCTCCACGATTTAAGGCCGGAACTCGATTCGGCTCTGTTTGGCTGCGCTACCAAGTTGACCGATCACTATCGCGCGATCTCGGTATCGCCCCTGCTCAAGCTTGGCCCAGCCAGCGCTGTCGGTTTTTCGAGAGTTGTCGGGCTTGCCGATGCCGTAGAAAAGAACAAATGGATCAGTCCCGAGCGAAAGCGCTTCCTGATCGAGAGACTTCCGTTTTGGATAAGGTGGCCGGGGACGCCGAAACGTCTGCCTGCGCTGATCAGTTCGGACGACTGGGAATGAGTCCACTCGCACAGCTAAGCTTCAAATGATCTGGTACCGCTCATCTCAGCATTCCGCTTATAGGCATGTGCATCCACTGTAAGCAGGTCCGCCAATTCGGCCTGCGATAAATACCGAACCGGCGCGTCTTCCGGAATCCGCCGAGCAACTTCCAGCAAGCCGTTCAACACGGCCAGTTGGGTTTGTGAAAAATGCTCCTCGCATAAATCCAGCCGCTCTCCTAAGAAAATGGCCTGGCACGGATAAAGAATGCCCGCCTCTAAAATCCGAAGACTCACTTCGTCGGTCTTCAGCCGCTGGTCTCCCAGGGTGGACGTTCTGGGAGTCACCTCCAGGCAGGCTTCCACTGTGCAAAGCAGGCGCTCAGTGCTCTCGCAAGTGTCCCCACACACCACCAAGCCATGGTTTGCCAGCACAAAGACATCAGTCCGCGGGAAGGCGGTAATTGCCTGCTCAATTGCCCGCGCCAAAGGTAAACCGGACGGCGTATAGGGAATACACTGCCAGTTTAGCCCCTCCAGCTTTTCTGCCAGGCGCTCGGTATCATCGGCTCGCACTGCCCAGGCGATCGTGCTCACGGAATGGGTGTGAATCACGACTCGGTGCGGCAGCACGGCATGCATCGCCGTCTCAATCGAGGGCTGCAAAGTACTGCGTCCCCTGGTGCTCCTGGATAGAGGCGCAAAAACTCTCCTCGCCCTGCCGAAATCCTTCGCGCACTTCCCTCAAGTTCAGCGGCACCATGATCGCCTCATCCATCGCATGTGCCAGCCACTTGCCCGAAGCCTTAATCCACAATTCCCCGCCGAGTTTGATGGACGTATTCCCGCTGCTTGCCTGTACCCGCAACGGGTTGCGGCCAAGCCGCGCGGAAAGTTCCAGAAATTCGGTGAGGTCTGGGGATTTCATACCTTACATTCGCCCCAGGAACCGTCCCCAATAAGTTCGTGCCATACCGGTCTCAACTGCCAGATTGAATAACAAAGATAAAGCAAATTTAGAACGGCTGGCTACAAAAACGGTTTTTTCATCGCCCCCAAACCGAGATTTGAAAAATTCCTGTCCTTCAAAGTTGTACCAGGGCCACTTGCGCGAAATCTGCAGCACGCCGCGGATCCACCGACTATGCCGGAATATCTCCTTCTCGGCCAGACTGTTCGGCGACAAACCCAGCGAGAGGCGTTCAATTCCAGCCGCCCGAAACTCTTCAGCTACCGAAAGCAACAGGTGGGTCCCGGTTGCTGTCGGGGCGTCGGGGGAGTCCCGCAGAAGTTGATAGACATAACCCAGACCGGGTTTGTCGATGCAGAGCGGATCGAAAAAACCAATCCCCACCATCTCCCCTTTGTAGTAAGAGGCAAACTTGCGCGTCCCCTCTTCAGGAGCGAAAACCGGCGGCCGTGTCAGCATACGCAGTTCATGGCTGATCTGCTTGGTGGCAAGCAACCAGCTGTCAGAAACCCGCCGGGCTGTTTCCAGTTGCTCCCGGTTATCGGTAATCTCAACCACCTCCACTCCCAGCCGGGCCGCCTTGTTGAAATTCTTGCGCAGCATGTGCGCCCGCTTCCCTGACGGGCTCCACCGGTTGAGTACCAGATCGGTTTCTACGCCGAAGCTATTCACAAAGAAACCCCGAGCCTCTAACAATTGCGCGGTTTCACTGGAGCATTGAAGAAAATCCGCTTGCGGATGACTGTTCAGAAAATGGCCCAGCAAGGGCTCAATTTCAGTGGGGCATGCCAGCGGATCACCCACAGCCAGGGTCTGCCCCCACCTCGTCGAGTGATACAGCAGCTCGCCCCCCAAAGGGTGGCTGAAGGTTTTCAAGTCGCCGGTGACTTGGGAATATGCCAAGCAATGCCGCGAACAATGTCGCGAGCCATGTCGCGAGCTATGCAAGACAGCCTCCTGAATCGCCTCCGGCATGAAATACCCGGTCATGTTGCCAGGCTTATCGGTTTCAGACCTGCCCTGTCAGTCTCCAGGGACATGGGCAGCTTTACCCCCGTTCCGCCAACAGCACAATACTGGAGAAGGGCGGGCAGAAAACTTTCTACTCTCGGCGGCGGGACGGGGATCCGCATCAACGTCTTAGAATTGAGAAAATTCTGTTTACGGCCCAGATGCGGTAGGAACAGACCCAGTTGCTCCATCAGGCGCCCAATCAGGCCTGGAACGCCCTTACGATGCTTTGTAAAACGATCGAATTCAGCCAGGGTCACCAATTCCGGGGCCACGCAATCGTACACCTCCGCACACAATCTCAGCATATCGCCTAACCGGATGGAAGCCTGCGGACCCGCGCAAAGGTGGGCGACACTGCCCGCCACAAAGCCATGTTCATGCAGATGCCAGAGCGCCGGAACCGTCCAGTCTTCCGCGATCAGGTCAACGGGATAGTCCGGGTGGCCAGGAGCCACCGGGAAAATGCTCCGGGAGAAAAGCTTCAGCAACTGATGCACATGGTTAAGCTTCGTCACCAGACCGGTTCGCGCATTCCCCGCGATAGAGCTCAACCGGATAATTTGAACAGGCAGATCCTTGCCTGCTTCGAGAGCCAGAACTTCGGCTTCGGCTTTCGATTGTTCGTAGCTATTCGGAAAACTGCCTGCCTGGTAAGGTGCTTCCGGCAGCATGCCTTCGTCGTTGCCCATCACGAAAACGGTGCTCACATGCGTAAACTTGCGCAGCCGCGGCAGGCTCTGCGCGAATTTCAGCAAGCGCCCGGTCGCGTCCGTATTAATCGCACGCGCCTCGTCTAAGGGAAGATCGAAGCGAACGGCGGCCGCACAATGGATAATCTCAGTCACCTCGTGCAGATGCCCATTCAACGAAAAAGCCGGATCGGCCAGATCTCCTAAAATCACCTGAACATTGGGGCCAAGCGTAGCGGGCTGGCGGCATACGGCCAATACTTGTTGGTCACGCATGTGTTCCAGCAGTAACTGGCCGACCAGGCCTGTTGCGCCGGTCAAGAGCATAGACATAGCTTCGCGATAGTAGCATCAGGGTTTTCAAGCCTAGGGAAAAACCCACTCATCCCGGCCTGAGGCCCTGCGAGATAAAAAAACTGCCTGCTGAGTTGTAAGCCGGGCGTTTGAACTCTGATTCGAGTCCAAAACAGGGTTTAAATCAACCCACCGGCTGTAACTGTGTGAGGAATTTGGTCGGGCTGGGGAGATTTGAACTCCCGACCTCTTGCACCCCAAGCAAGCGCGCTAGCCAGGCTGCGCTACAGCCCGAAACTCTTCCAGTCTACACGGTTTCCAGCTTCGTTGTTACCATCAGCAAATCGTGGCCGCGCGGAGTGAACATCCAGATTACGAGATTCTGGAGCTTTGCGGAGAAGGGGGGAACGGGGTCGTCTACCGGGCGCGGGACCGGCGGTTAAACAGAATCGTCGCGCTGAAGTTTCTTCGTGCCCAACATCGAGCTGCGCTGGCGCGGTTTCGGCATGAGGCGGAAGCCATTGCGGCTCTGAATCACCCGGCGATCGCCACCATTTTCGAAGCAGGCGAGTGGGACGGCGAACCCTTTCTGGCCTTGGAATATTTGCCGGGCGGAACACTCGCGCACCGCACCGAAGCGGCGCAATTCAGCCCCGCGCAGATTCTTGACTATGTCCGGCAGCTTGGGTCCGGGTTGGAGTACGCGCATTCGAAAGGCATTCTGCATCGCGATATCAAGCCGAGTAACTGTATGTTCAGCGCTCACGGAACGCTGAAGCTGGTGGACTTCGGGTTAGCGAAATCTTCGGATGGCGATGACTATACGGAACCAGGCGCGGTGGTGGGAACCATTCCCTACATGGCGCCGGAGTTGCTGCAGGGCGAACATGCTTCGGTGAAGACCGACTTGTACGCTTTGGGGGCGGTGGTCTATGAGCTGGCCGCGGGCCACACCATGTACCGGCGCACAGAGACGGCGTCGATCACAGAGCAGGTGTTAAAGGGGGTGGTGGTTCCACTTGAACAGTTGCGGCCGGATTTGCCGGCGAGCTTCCGAAATGCGATCAGCCGGGCAACCGCGCGGAGAGCTGCGGACCGATATTCGACGGTGAGAGAGTTTCAGGATGCGCTGACCAGAAGCGCGACGTGGACCGCGGGCCTGCCTGAGCCTACGGAAACTTTGACGCTCTCTGTGAAGGCAGCGCGCAATCGTTGGAAGCTGTGGCTGCCAATCCTCCTGGTGGTGATGGCTTTGGCGATGGCCGCCTATCTTGTTAGGGATCGGCTGGCCCCAGCGGCCCCGACCGAGACTTTGCTGGTACTTCCCTTCGAGAATCTGGGCCGGGATCCCGCGGACCAAGCTCTGTCCGATGGCTTGCAGGAGACCGCTACCAGCATTCTTTCGAGCGCGGCCGAATTGAGACAGAAATATCTGATCATCCCTTCTTCGGAAGTTCGCAAGCGGGAGATTCGGACCATCTCCGATGCCCGAAAGCAGTTTAATGCGACGGAAGTTCTTACCGGCACTACACAGCGCACCGCGCAAAATCTCCAGCTGACTCTGAACCTGACGGATGCGCGTCTTTTACGCGAGAAGGATTCGCGCGTGGTGATGGTGGCGACGGACCAGACCGCCAATCTTCAGAGATTGCTGGCGGAGAATCTGGGGAGTCTGCTGGTGGGGAAGAGGCTTACGGCAGTAGGGGCGGGGGTTGCCGGACAGACAACTTCCAGTTCGGAAGCCTATAACCTTTTCCTGCGCGGCAGGGGTGCGTTGGAAGATCGAGACCTGGACCACGCAGTGGAGTTTTTTTCGCAGGCGCTGAAGGCGGACCCGGCATTTGTACTGCCTCGCGCGAAGCTGGCCGAAGCGTATCTCCGGCTGAACTTGGCGACGAAAGATTCGAAGTGGTTGGCGAAGGCGGATTCCGAGATCGCCAAGGCCGCGCTGGACGGACAGACCATAGATGTACTGATGCCGCAGGCAATGATTCAAAAAGCCACGGGCAAGACCGAGGAGGCGATCCGGACGTTTCGCAAATTGTTGGTGGCAGAGCCGGGCAATATCGAAGCCTTGCGATATCTTGCGGAAGCTCTGGATGCGGTGGGTCGTTCGAAAGAAGCGGAGGAAACTTTCCGGCAGGGGCTGAAGCTGCGGCCTGGGTACTGGCCGTTGTACGAATCGCTGGGGGATCTGTACTCCCGTCATCACGACTACGTGAAAGCCACGGAGTCCTTGAGCGCGGGGTTGGAGTTAGCCGGAGAGTCCCACAGCCTTCATTACAACCTGGGTGCCACTTACTTTCGGATGAGCCGGTGGGATGATGCGGTGCGGGAGTTCGAAAGGTCGATCGCGCTGAAACCGACCGCCCCGGCGTATGCAAATTTGGGTACTGTCCGTTTCTTCCAGGGTAATTACGCGGAATCGGCCGCGCAATGTGAACATGCCGCCCAGTTACAACCGGCAAACGCGGTGAACTGGGGAAACTTGGGGGACGCGCTCTGGCAGATTCCGGGCAAACGGGCCCAAGCGCAGAAGGCGTTCGATAGGGCTGCTTCGCTGGCGGGACAGAAGTTGTCGATCAATCCCAATGATGCCCGCACGCGCAAGAGTTATGCGCTTTACCTGGCAAAGCTGGGTAGGTTGGGCGAAGCCGTGGATCAGGCCAAGCGAGCCATCGAACAGGCTCCAAACGACGAAAACGTTCATTTCTATGCTGCGCGGGTTTTTGTGTTGAAGGGTGATACGGAAGCGGCGCTTACAGAGCTGGAAAAATGTGTCGCGCTGGGATATAACCCTCAGGAGATCGGAAGAGAACCTGACTTTATCCCCCTGCGGGCTGACGGCCGGTACCGGCGGCTGATCGAAACGCGAAAGTAGATTTTCCTTGCTCCCCGTTTTCGCTTCGGTTATTATCCACCTACTATGTCTTCATCCATTCGGCAACCGAAGCACGTCCTACTGCAGATCATCGTTGGCTCGGACTTAAAGACAACTGTCCGTTCCTACTATGAAGGAAGAGATGCGACGAATCCGGTTCATGTCAATGTCGGTGACCGGGTGGCATTCTTAGTGCAGCTTTATACCGGTGGAAGGAAGCCGGTGCCTTACGAAATTAACTTCTCGGATGGGCAGTTTTTTGGCGTCCCGTCCCTGGTCGTGGCCAACGGGGGAGTCAGCGATTTCCTGATCGTGCGCGCACTGGCGGGCACAACGTCTTATTCGATGAGTATTCCCGGTATTGGGTGCGTTCTCGACCCCGAGATTCAGTCCGGAAGCGATGGCCCGCGCATAAAACAAGGTATCACCGCCGCTCCCGCGAATTTCCTGATTACCTGGGACACCGGATCGAATACGATGAGTTACGTCAACAGCACCGATCCGAATGCGAAGAGCTGGCCGATGGTGGTCAGTCTCCAGGACAACGTAAGTTTCGCGGTGACGGGAGCAGCCGTTTCTGAGGCTTCCATCGTTTTCGAAATGAATCAAAATGCCTGGGCAACACCCTTCGATCCGAATAACAATATTCTGAAGCTGCCCTCACTGCACGGCGGTCCTTACTCCGTAAAGGACAGCTTCGAAAACCCCGGCGCTCTGTTCCCGTTTAACGGTAAGGCGACTGTGGGACCGAAGCCTTTGGTGTCTCCCACATATTCGATAGAGATCAAGTAGCGCGGGAGCGCAGTTCATGGCGCAGATCCGCGACTGTAGCTTGTAACTTCACAAACTCATTCATCAGTTCGGCGTGAGCGCGGTCATCGGAATCGGGCTTAGTGCCTTTGATGAAAAAGCCTCCGCCTGGTTCGAGCGTACAGTTGTCGACCTCTTCCACTTCGTCAAAGCCTTGGCGGTGGATCACGCTGAGGAGGTCGGCGTTGCTCATCAGCTCTCGGGACATGGCCTCTTTGTCCACTTGTCCGTTGGTGATGAGCCGCGTCGGCGAGCCGGAGAGCAGCTGTTCCACCTTCGTGTTGCGGAACATGACACGCGCCGCGAAGTAATTGATCGCCAGAAGCGAGAACGCTCCGATGACACCGCCCGAAACGGAGTTATCGTCTCCGATGATGGCATTCTGCACGGTGTTCGAGAGCGAGAGCAGCACCACTAGGTCGAATGGGTTCAGTTGTGCGAGTTCGCGTTTCCCGAAGATGCGCAGCAGCACAATCAGAGCCACGTAAACTATGACAGGCCGCAGAATCTTCTCGATCAGCGGAGACTTCAGGGCGAACATACTGCCAAGCCAGGGCGCGGTGTGCGAAAGGTCCATGGGTGGATTATGCGGCACAAGGCGGTTTGGGAGAATGGGCAGGTGTTCGATCAATTCATCGGCAACGCCCATGCGGTTCGCGCGCTGGAACGAATGGCGGCAAGCGGGCGCATTCCACAAACGTTGCTTTTCACGGGTCCTGAGGGTGTCGGGAAAGCCACGCTGGCGCGCCGTTTCGCCGGGTTGCTGCTCAAGCACCCGGAGCGCATGGAGTTGGACGACCAGAGTTTGCCGGCGAATCTGGAATTGATTGAGGCTCGGGAGAAGTGGACTGCGGAGAAGCGCAATGAAGATCCGCTGCTGTTCGCGTCGCATCCGGATTTTCTGACGTTCGCGCCCGATGGGCCGCTGCGGCAGTTGTCTTTGCCGCAGATGCGCGCCTTGAAGGAGCGGGCCCCCTTCAAGCCTCTGACCGGTTCGCGAAGAATTTTTTTGATTGACCACGTGGACCGCGCCGGGGATAACGCCACGAATTCTCTGCTAAAGATTCTGGAGGAGCCGCCAGATCACCTGTTGATCATCATGACCGCGGAGAATGCGTACGATCTGCTGATTACGATTCGTTCGCGCTCGGTGATCCTATCGCTGTCGCCGCTGGCTGCCGAGGAGATGCGAGAATTCGCGGAAACGCGGAAGCTGGATCAGGCGGAAAAGCGCATCTCGCTTTCGGGGGGAAGCCCGGGCGTGGCGGCTCGCTCGATTTACCTGTCCATGAGAAGCGCAGGGCAGCGATGTTGGCGCTGCTGAAGGCTGGTGTGGGCCTGGCTACCTTCGGTTCGTGGGCGCCCTATTCGGAGGCCATCGGGCGGAGCAAGAATGAAAAGCTCGAGTTTTATCTGCGCCTGCTCTACGATCTGCTTCGCGACGTGATGATTCTCCATGAAGGGGGGCGCGAGATTCGCAACCTGGACCTTCGCCGCGATTTAGAGGCAGTGGCAGCGAAGGTGGATATCGGGTGGATTGCCCGCGCCGTAAAGAAGACGGATGAGCTGGCCGAGCTTCTGCGCCGCAACATTCAAAAAACGATCGCGCTCGATGATTGGATTCTTAACTTAAGACGTTAGTTGTCGAGGGCCCGTTTCCACGCGCGGCTAGCTTTTCCTTGAGGGGCTAATTTTGAGCTTGCGCCAGAAGCTCGTAGAAAGAAGGGAAGCTGACGCTGGCTGCCTCCGCGCCCGCGAGTTCGGAAGGCCCATCGCAGTGCAGCGCCGCGACAGCAAACGCCATAGCGATCCGGTGGTCGCCGAAGGAATCGAAATGGCCAGCGCGGAAAATCTGGCGGCCGGGAACGTGCATGCCATCAGGCGTTTCTTCCGCAACGACGCCTAGGGCCAGCAGATTCTTGATTACGGTGGAGATGCGGTCGGTTTCCTTGACGCGCAGTTCGGCGGCATCGCGAATGGTGAATCCTTGCTCGCTCGCGGCGCCGAGGACGGCGAGAACGGGGATTTCGTCGATTAAGGCGGCCGCTGTTTCGCCTTCGATCACGCCACCGAGAACGGGCGCATGGCGGACGTGAATGTCGCCGATCATTTCGCCGTTGGTTTGTTCCAGATTGACAACTTCGATCCGGGCCCCGGCAGCAAGCAGAAAATCGAGAAGGGCGGAGCGCGTGGGATTCAGGCCCACGCCGCGGAGGAACAAATCCGAGCCGGGTATGAGGAGCGCGGCCACCAGGAAGAATGCGGCGGAGGAGAGATCGGCGGGCACCAGAAGTTCGCGCCCCGTGAGCGTGGGCCGTCCTTCCAGGGTAATGACGCGTTGCTTGGTTTGGATCTGCGCGCCGAATTCGCGCAGTGCGATTTCCGTGTGATCGCGAGAACGGAGCGGATTCCCGCACAGTGGTTTCGCCTTCGGCATAAAGACCGGCGAGCAGTACGCACGTCTTTACCTGGGCGCTGGCAACGGGCAGCGTGTAATCGATGGCATGCAGGTTTGCGCCGTAAACGGTAAGAGGCGGAAAGCGGTCCTCGCGGGCTTCGATGCGCGCGCCCATCAGCGCAAGCGGCTCCATGATTCTACGCATCGGGCGGCCTGAGAGCGATTCATCGCCCGTCAAGCGGCTTTGAAACGGCTGGGCGGCCAGCACGCCGGCAAGCATGCGCATGGCGGAGCCGGAGTTGCCGCAGTCCAGATCGATTGCGGGCGCGTGCCAGGCATTGAAGACCGCGGCCTTCAATCGTGACGTTGAGGCCGTCTTCCGAAATAGCAATGCCGAGCGAGCGCAGGCAGGCGAGGGTGGAGTGGCAATCGGCGCCGGTGGAATAATTGTGGATCACCGAGTTGCCTTCGGCGAGCGAAGCCAGAATCGCATAGCGATGGGAGATGGATTTGTCTCCCGGCAGAGTAAGAGAGCCCGTCAAGGGACCCGAAGGAAAGATGCGCATCGAAAGCACTAGGATACCCGGACCCTGATGTGCGAAATTAGATCCCTGTGCCGGGCACCACATCGGAAAGGTAGACGCACTTGGGATTCACAGTAAAAATAAGCAATAATACTTTCTTGGCCTCAACCTGCTTGCGGATGTTGTCCGGATCCGGCAGTGTTGTGCCGACTAGAACGGTCAATGCCTCAGATCTTTAGCTACAGTTCAAACAGCTACACCAAAGTCGGAATCATCGTCGGGCTCTTCGCTCTTGCGGGAACGGGCGGCGCACTGTTTCAATTGGGCGCGGATTCTTCGTTCGCCACCAATCAGGGCGTCGCCAAAGTGCAGCCGGTGCAGTTCAGCCACTCGCACCACGTCAGCTCGATGGGGATCGATTGCCGATACTGCCATACTTCTGTGGAGAATGCGGCGTTCGCGAATATCCCGCCGACGAAGACCTGCATGAATTGTCATTCGCAGATTTGGACCGGAAGCCCGGAATTGGAGATGGTGCGCGCCAGCTATCGGACGGACACGTCAATTCCTTGGGTGAAGATCCACGATCTTCCCGATTTCGTTTATTTCAACCACAGTATTCACGTGAAAAAGGGAATGGGATGCGAAACCTGCCATGGCCGCATCGACCTGATGCCGCTGGTTTACCAAAAGAATTCCCTGGAAATGCGCTGGTGCCTGGACTGCCACCGCAATCCTGAAAAATATATCCGTCCGCGAAGTGAAATCTTTACCATGGGGTACAAGTACCCGGATAACCAGGAAGAGGTAGGTCTCAAGCTGATTCAGGAATACAAGGTTCAGCGCCTGGAGACCTGTAACACTTGCCACCGTTAACCGGGACCGAACGAATGCTGAGCGAAGACAACAAGCTGAATCTCTCCGAAGCACGAAATTTTCTGGATCGTGCCAAGGGCCGCACCTATTGGAGGGCTCTTGAGGATTTGACGCGGCATAGCGGTTTTGAGGACATGCTGCATCGCGAATTTCCGCGGCAGGCCTCGGAATGGGATTCGGGCGATGAGGGCCGCCGAAATTTTCTCAAGTTGATGGGCGCGTCTTTGGCCCTGGGCGGATTGGGCGCCTGCACCAAGCAGCCGACGGAACTGATCTTCCCTTACGTCAACGCACCGGAGACCATCATTCCGGGCAAGCCGCTGTTTTATGCGACGGCGTTCACCATGAGCGGCGTTTCCACCGGCGTCCTGATGGAAAGCCATATGGGACGGCCGACGAAGGTGGAGGGCAACCCCCAGCATCCGGCGAGTTTGGGTGCGACCGACGTAATCACGCAAGCAAATGTTCTGAACTTGTATGATCCCGACCGTTCCCAGACATTAAGCTTCCTGGGCGAAATCCGCACGTACTCCTCGTTCCTCACGATGATTAAGGGCGTGCTGAGCGAGCAGGATTCGAAGAAGGGCTCTGGGATCAGGATTCTGACGGAAACCATCGGATCGCCGACTCTGGGCGATCAGTTGAAAGGCGTGCTGGCGCAATACCCGGCAGCAAAATGGGTGCAATGGGAGCCGCTGGGCGGACAAGGCGCGCGCATGGGCGCGAAGCTGGCCACGGGTCAATTCGTCAATACTTATTACCGGTTCGATCAGGCGAACGTTGTGCTCGCGATCGATTCGGATTTTCTGGTGGTGGGTCCGACCAGTGCGCGGTATGCGCGCGAATACATCGACGGACGTCGGGTACGCGGCGATGAGCACAAGATGAATCGCATGTACGCCGTGGAAACGACGTATACGGCGACTGGCGCGAAAGCGGATCATCGTTTTTCGCTGAAGGCCTCTGCGATGGAGCCATTCGTGCGGGCGCTGGCTACGGCTGTGGGCGTAAAGTCGGCGGGCGCGGGCATTCAGCCGAACGGCGACTGGTTTGGGCCGCTTGTCAGGGATTTGCAGGCGAACCGCGGCGCGAGCGTTGTGATTGCAGGCGATGAGCAAACGCCTGAAATTCATGCGCTGGTGCATGCGATCAACAGCGCTCTGGGGAATTCCGGCAAGACCGTGATTTATACGGATCCGATCGAAACAAGCCCGGCGGATCAGTTGACAGACTTGAAGGCGCTCTGCGCGGACTTAGACGCGGGCGTGGTGGATATTCTGTTTGTGGTGGGCGGCAACCCGGTTTATAACGCGCCGGCCGATCTATACTTCGCGGACAAAATCCAGAAAGCGAAGCTGCGCTTGCGGTTGGGTCTGTACGAAGATGAAACCTCCACCCTGTGCCAGTGGCATATTCCAGAAGCGCACTCTCTGGAATATTGGAGCGATGGGCGCGCCTTTGATGGCACCGTGACGATCATGCAGCCATTGATTGCTCCGCTCTACGATGGCAAATCGCCGCACGAGTTTATTTCCATTTTCACGGAAACGCCCCAGCAATCCGGTTACGATACGCTGCGCGCTTATTGGCAGGCGAAGAACAAGGTCGCCGGCGCCGAGTTCGATAGTTGGTGGAGAAAGTCGGTCCACGATGGTGTTGTGGCGGGGAGCGCGCTGCCGGAGAAAACGGTTGCGATTAGCGCGACCATGCCTCCTCCGAACTCCGGGAACGCCTTTTCGGGGCTGGAGATTTCTTTCCACGCGGACCCCTATATCTATGACGGGCGCTTCGCGAATAACGGTTGGCTGCAGGAACTGCCTCGCCCGATCACGCGGCTGACGTGGGACAACGCAGTGCTGGTGAGCCCGGCGACGGCGACCCGCTTGAAGCTGAAGAATGAAGATTACGTGGAACTGAACCTGGACGGGCGCACTGTTTGGGGGGCCGTTTGGGTCCAGCCCGGGCAGCCGAACGATTCGATTTCGGTAAGTCTGGGATACGGGCGGACGCGGTCCGGACGGGCGGGCAACGGCGCAGGTTTCGATGCGTATCGCCTGCGGACAACGGCTTCCATGACGCATGCGCCGGGTCTGCAAATCAAGAAGCTGGACAAGACGTTTCAGCTTGCCACGACGCAATCGCAGGGCACCATGGAGGGCCGCGAGGTTGCGCGCGAAGGCAACATTGAGGAGTATCGCAAGAACCCCGATTTCGCCCGCGAAAAAGGCGAGGAGATGCCGGACAAGGGGCTGACAATCCTTCCGGAGACCTGGAAGTACGAAGGGTATGCGTGGGGCATGTCGATCGATTTGAACTCCTGCATCGGCTGCAATGCCTGCGCTGTGGCGTGCCAATCGGAAAACAACATCGCGGTGGTAGGCAAAGACCAGGTGCGGCGCGAGCGCATCATGCACTGGCTGCGAATCGACCGGTATTATGAGGGTAGCCCGGAAGCGCCGCGCACTCTGTTCCAGCCCGTGGCGTGCGTGCATTGCGAAGATGCTCCGTGCGAGATTGTGTGTCCCGTGGCCGCCACCGTTCACGATCAGGACGGCTTGAACAACATGATTTACAACCGCTGCGTGGGCACGCGGTATTGCTCAAACAACTGTCCGTATAAAGTGCGCCGGTTCAACTTTTATCTGTTCTCGGATTGGAATACGGAAAGCGTGAAGCTGCAGAAAAATCCGGATGTGACGGTTCGCAGCCGCGGCGTGATGGAGAAATGCACGTACTGCGTCCAGCGCATCAATTACGCCAAGATTACCGCTGAAAAGGAAGACCGCAAGGTGCGCGATGGAGAGATCGCTACGGCTTGTGAGGCGGCCTGCCCCACGCAAGCCATCACCTTCGGCGATCTAAATGACAAGGACAGCAGAGTTTCGAAGGAGAAGCGCGAAGGCTTGACCTACGCTCTGTTAGGCGAATTGAACACGCGGCCGCGCACCACGCATATGGCCGCGCTTCGCAACCCGAACCCCGAGATACCCCAGACCAAGGCCAGCTAGAAATGTCAGCTCCCCTACAACCGATAGAGTTACCCGATTCGATCAAGGTCGGCCCCATCATCGGGCCGCAGGAAAATCTCACCACCGTCACCGACACGCTCGCCGGGATCGTGCTGCGAAGGAAAACTTCGTACGGCTGGATGTTCGGTGCTTTCGTTTCGTTTTGTCTGGTGATGGTGCTCCTCATGGGTATGACGTACCTGTTCCTCAAGGGAACCGGCATCTGGGGCATCAACATGCCCGTCGCCTGGGGATTCGCGATCGTCAACTTCGTTTGGTGGATCGGTATCGGCCATGCCGGAACGCTGATTTCGGCGATTTTGCTGTTGCTGAATCAGAGCTGGCGAAACGCGATCAACCGTTATGCGGAAGCGATGACTCTGTTTGCGGTGGCTTGCGCGGGAATGTTCCCCATCATGCACATGGGGCGCGCGTGGCTGGCGTATTGGTTGTTGCCCTATCCCAACACGATGTGGCTTTGGCCGCAGTTCCGGAGTCCGCTCGATTGGGACGTGTTCGCGGTGTCAACATACGCCACCATTTCACTGGTGTTCTGGTACGTCGGCCTGATCCCCGACGCCGCTTCCTTGCGCGACCAGGCACATCACCGCTGGCAGCAGGTTTTCTATGGGGCACTGGCCTTGGGCTGGCGCGGTTCGGCGCGCCACTGGCAGCGGTATGAAAAGGCTTCTCTCCTTCTGGCCGGTTTGGCGACGCCGCTTGTTCTTTCCGTTCATACGGTGGTTAGCTTCGACTTCGCGGTGGCGATTTTGCCCGGTTGGCACACCACCATTTTTCCGCCTTACTTCGTTGCGGGCGCCGTCTATTCGGGCTTCGCGATGGTGTTGACGCTCATGATTCCTGTTCGCAAGGTTTATGGGCTCGAGACGCTGGTGACGATGCGGCACATCAACAACATGGCCAAGGTGATGTTGACGACCGGGCTGATTGTGGGCTACGGCTACATGATGGAGGCCTTTTACGCGCACTACAGCGCGAACACCTATGAAGGCTTCATGATGAACAACCGCATGTTCGGGCCCTATGGCGCCTACTATTGGTGCCTGGTCTTCTGCAACATCATCACGCCCCAGTTCCTGTGGTTTAAGCAGGTTCGAACAAATCTGATCGTGCTCTGGGTGGTTAGCATCGTCGTAAATATCGGAATGTGGCTGGAGCGCTTCGTAATCGTGATTACCAGTTTGCATCGCGATTTTCTTCCGTCGTCCTGGGGCATGTACACTCCGACGGCTTGGGATTGGGCGATTTACGTCGGTACCATGGGTCTGTTCATGACGCTGATCTTTGTCTTCATGCGCACGCTGCCGATGATCACCATTCATGAGCTTCGCGTCCTTGTTCCTCCCGGATACGAAAACGCCAGAAGCGATCAAGGAGCCGGTGACACGCATATGAGCCATTCCGGTATTATCGAGACCACGCCGATTCACGGTGTCATGGCCGAGTTCATGAATCCGGCCGATCTGGTGGATGCGGCGGCAAAGGCCAAAGCCGCCGGGTATAAGCGGATGGACGCTTACACCCCCTATCCTGTCGAAGATTTAGAAGAACCGCTCGATCTGCACGACAACCGAATTTCGTTATTTGTTTTGCTGGCGGGAATTTGTGGCGCTACGTTCGGATTCGGGTTCCTGTCCTGGGTGAATTCGATTTCTTACCCCTTGAACGTGGGCGGTCGTCCGATGATCAGTGCGCCCATGTTTATCCCGATTACGTTTGAGTGTACGATTCTGGCTGCCGGGTTGACTTCCGCGATCGGAATGATTCTGCTGAATGGCTTGCCGATGCCTTACCATCCGGTGTTTAACGTGCCGCGTTTCGCGCGAGCTTCGCAGGATGGATTCTTTCTTTGTATTGAGGCTACTGATCCAAAATTTGATCGCGTCAAGACGGCCGAGTTTATGGAGTCCTTGGGGGCGTACGAGGTGTCTGAAGTTGCCAATTAGTCTCAAAAAGCGTTCCCTTGCGGTTACGGCTCTGTCTCATCCTGCCTCCTCTGGCCTGGTTTTGTCGGTGTTGTTGCTCTCGGGGTGCCGCCAGGATATGCACGATCAGCCGAAGTACAAGCCTCTGCGGGAAAGCAGCTTCTTTGCCGACAAGCGCCAATCGCGGCCCTTGTTGCCGAACACGGTGGCGCGCGGCGACCTCCATGAAGCGACCGAGTTTTATTCCGGAAAATCCGATGCTGACGCCAAGGCGGATCTCGACTATTTCCCGATGCCGATCGATCGTAATGTGATCGAGCGCGGACATCAGCGATTCGATGTATTCTGTTCGCCCTGCCACGGTAAGCAGGGGAATGGCGCGGGCATGATCGTAAAACGCGGGTTCAAGGCGCCCCCTTCGTATCACATTCAGCGGTTACGGGACGCGCCGGTCGGCCACTTTTATGACGTAATCACGAACGGTTACGGCTCCATGTATAACTACGCCGCGCAGATTCCCCCGCGCGACCGTTGGGCAATCATCAGCTACATCCGGGCGCTGCAATATAGCCAGAATGTGCCCGCCGCCGAAGTGACACCGCAAATGCGCGCCAAGCTCGACGCACCCCCACCGGCTGCCGAGGGAGAAGCCGCCGATCTGCCGAACCGCAATCCGATTCACGATCCGAAGTCCGATTATGTTGCGTCTCCGGCCGTGCCCGCGCGCCAGTCTGAAATGAAGAGTTCGCCTAATACCCCAAATCTGCCGCAAGGTGCGCCCGCGACTCCCATGAGTCCGACTCCTCCCAAGAGCCCCAGCAAGACCGGAGCCGAAAAGAAATGATGGTCGAGAATCAATACACGCTCGCGCCGGCCGTCAATGTCGACTTGCGAAAGTTTCAGAGGATTGCGCTGATCGTTGGGATCATCGGCATAGTCGCTCTTTTGCTCGGTTTCTTCACAACCACTCCGCAGCAGTTTCTGCGCTCTTACCTGGTGGGCTTTCTTTTCTGGAATGGCATGGCGCTCGGCTGTTTTGGGCTGGTAATGATCCAGTACATGACGGGCGGTGCGTGGGGTATGGTGATCCGGCGTGCGCTCGAAGCCGGAACCCGCACCTGGATGCTCTGCGCTTTGCTGGTTTTGCCAATTTTGCTCGGCGTTCACCAGTTATATAGCTGGGCTCAGCCGGAGATCGCCATGCACGACAGGGTGATCCAGGACAAGGCCTTTTATCTCAACGTCCCGTTTTTCATCATTCGCGCGGTCCTCTACTATGTCATCTGGGGCACGATCATCACGCTCTTAAATCGGTGGTCTCTGGAGCAGGACCGTACCGGTGATATCAATCTTGCAAAGAAGCTTGAAACACTGAGCGGACCCGGCATCGTGATTTACGCCTTCACCATGACGTTTGCCATCACGGACTGGGTGATGTCTCTTACGCCGCACTGGTTCTCGACCATCTTTGGATTGCTGATCTGCGTGGGCCAAACGCTTTCCGCTTTGGCATTGATTGTGGCGACCACGGTGTTTCTGGCTCAGTTCAAGCCGCTCTCCTCCATCATCACGAAGCGGCATCTGCATGACTTGGGCAAGCTGCTTCTTGCCCTGACCATGCTGTGGGCGTATTTGTCGTTCTCGCAGCTGATTCTGATCTGGTCCGGCAATCTGCCCGAAGAAATTACCTGGTACATCGACCGTTTGAACGGCGGCTGGCAATATGTTGGGGCGATTCTTCTGCTGTTCCACTTTGGATTTCCCTTCCTGATGCTGCTTTCGCAGGCGCTCAAAAAGAATCCCAAAACCATCCAGCGGATCGCCATCTACATCATCATCGTCCGCATCATAGATATATTCTGGCTGGTTGAGCCGGATTTCTCGGGCTCTCATTTCCAGATTCACTGGCTGGATGTGGTCGCGCCGATCGGTATCGGCGGACTCTGGCTGGCTTATTTCTTCCGCAATCTGATGGAACGCCCGATCCTTCCCTTGAATGCACCCGATCTTGAAAAGGCACTGAACCATGGACGACATCACTAAACATCAGCCGCCGCCCGAAGAGGACGATAATCCGCGCGTCGCCTATGAACATGGCGATGCGGATGTTTATACCGTCTCAAAGTACGCGATTGCGCTCGGCTTCGGAATCGTGATTGCCGCGTCGGCCATGTGGTTTCTGTTCCGCTGGTTCGAAACGCGCCAGACCGAAGAAATCACAAAGCTGCCGCCTTCCGTCATCGAATCCCGGCGCACGCAACTGCCGCCCGAGCCTCGGCTGCAAGCAACGCCGAAGGTGGACCTGCGGGAGTACCTCGCTTCCGAAGAGGCCGCGCTCCACAGTTATCACTGGCTGGACCAGACCCATACCGTAGCGCGCATTCCTATTGAAGACGCAATCTCGGCGGTTGCGAAGCGCGGGCTGACATCGAAACCTCTTAAGGGCGGAGCAGGCCTCGATGAAGAGGGTTACCGACTCCTGCCGGAGAAGTCGAGTTCTGGAAGAACGTTCGAGAAGATTGCGCAATGAAGATTCGTTTCACTCTCGGGTTTCTCCTGCTCGCGCTGGGCTTGGCTTCCGCGCAGCAGGACTTGCTCAACATGAAGGGTGTCGACAGGCCGAATCCCCTGAAAAATGTAGGGATCGATCAGAAGCTGAACACGCAGGTGCCGCTCGATCTGCCGTTTGTCGACGATGCCGGCCGCAACGTGAAGCTCGGAGATTATTTCGGTAAGAAGCCGGTGCTTCTCGCCCTGGTTTATTACTCCTGCCCGATGCTGTGCACGCAAATTCTGAACGGCGTTGCGAGCAGTTTGAAGGCAGTCACGTTCAACCCCGGCCAGGAATTCGAAGTGGTTGTAGTCAGTTTCGATGCGCGCGAAAAGGCGCCGCTTGCCGCCGAGAAAAAGGCGTCTATTCTAAACGCCTACCATCGTCCGCAAACCGCGAACGGGTGGCATCTGCTGACAGGCGATCTGAAATCCATCACACGCGCTCACTGAGGCCGTCGGCTTCCATTATTCCTACGACGCGCACACAAACCAGTTCGCTCATGCCAGCGGAATCCAACTTCTGACCCCGGAAGGCAAGCTTTCGCGCTACTTCTACGGCGTTGAATATTCACCGAAAGATATCCGGCTTGGACTCATTGAGGCCGCCCAGAACAAAATCGGCAATCCCGTCGACCAGCTTCTGCTGTTCTGTTATCACTACGATCCCACGGTCGGCAAATACACGCCCATTGCTTTTACCGGGCTTCGGCTGGCAGGCGCCGCGACGCTCATCGTACTATTTGGCTTTGTTTTTACAAATTTCCGGCGGGACGCAAAGGGGCGCAGCACCTAGGAATCGCTTCCTTCCCGCAAGCATAATCACATGAATACGAAATACATTCCGTTTTTTCCGGAACAAGCGTCGGCGATCGCCTCGAATGTCGACGCTCTTTACGCCTTCCTGGTTCTGGTAACGGCTTTCTTCTCGCTTTTGATCGCGGTCCTGATCGTCTATTTCGCTGTGAAATACCGCAGACGGTCGGAAGACTATATTCCGGGTCCCGTGCACGGCGGTCTGGTTCTGGAAATCGTTTGGAGCGTCATTCCGCTGGGCTTATCCATGGTCATGTTCGCCTGGGGCGCCAGCATCTTCTTCACGGAATCGCGGCCTCCGGCGGACTCCATGGAAATTTACGTCACCGGCAAGCAGTGGATGTGGAAACTGCAGCATATGGAAGGGCAGCGTGAGATGAATGAACTCCATGTCCCTGTTAACCGGAACATCAAGTTGACCATGACGTCGGAAGACGTTCTGCATGATTTCTTCGTGCCCGCCTTTCGTTCAAAGTCCGACGTGGTTCCCGGGCGGTACACCACAGAATGGTTCCGGCCCACGAAGGTTGGCGAATATCATATTTTTTGCGCGGAATATTGCGGGACCCGCCACTCGAACATGATCGGCACCGTTTACGTGATGGAGCCGGCCGCTTACGAACTTTGGTTGGCCGGCGGAAGCGGGCAGGGCAGCTTGGCGCAAAAGGGCGAAACGCTCTTTCAACAGTTGGGGTGCAGCAATTGCCACCTAACCGATGGCCAGGGCAGGTGTCCGAATCTGGTCGGCGTATTCGGGAAGCCACAGCGTACCAACGCGGGTGTGGTGGTTGCGGATGCTACTTACGTTCGCGAATCGATCCTGAATCCGGGCGCGAAAATTGTCGAAGGGTATCAGAACATCATGCCTACTTTCCAGGGGCAGGTTACCGAGGACGGGCTTCAGCAACTGATCGAGTACGTGAAATCGATCGGGTCGACGGCTGCTGATGCCGGCGGATCGCGCCTGCAAACAGGCGGTTCGGCTAAAGGGGGCGGGCCCTTCCGGCCGGCCGGGTGGACAGCAATCCGAACGCGCCCGCAATACAGCGCCGATGACTCTACCAGCGCAAAACGTTAGAATGAAATTACAACGGGATCTATGATCATCACTGCCCCGGCGCAGGTCGAAGCGCCGAAAAACTATCTCAACGCGACCTATGGTCTGAAGAGCTGGCTGCTTACAGAAGACCATAAACGTATTGCCGTTCTTTATTTAATTTCCGTCACCTTTTTCTTTTTCCTGGGCGGACTTTTCGCCGCCGGGATTCGCGCTGAGCTGGCAACGCCGGCCGCGGATCTGGTGGAATCGAATACCTACAACAAGCTGTTCACCATGCACGGCATCATCATGGTGTTCCTCTTCCTGGTGCCCTCCATCCCGGCTACGCTGGGAAACTTTCTCATCCCGCCGATGATCGGGGCCAAGGACTTGGCTTTCCCTCGAATCAATCTGCTCAGCTGGTACATTTATGTGGTCGGCGGCCTGTTCATCATCTACGTGATGATCACGGGCGGCGTCGACACCGGCTGGACCTTCTACACGCCCTTCAGTACCACATATTCCAATGGTTACGTTATGGCCACGGCGACGGGTGTGTTTATTGCGGGCTTCTCGTCGATCCTGACCGGGCTAAACTTCGTCGTAACGATTCATCGTATGCGCGCGCCCGGCATGACCTGGTTCCGGCTTCCGCTTTTCGTTTGGGCGCACTATGCAACCAGCCTGCTGCAGATTTTGGGCACCCCGGTTCTTGCGGTAACGCTTCTCCTGTTAGCGCTCGAACGCGGGCTGCATATCGGCATCTTCGATCCAGCTTTAGGTGGGGATCCGGTTCTCTTCCAGCATCTCTTCTGGTTCTACTCGCACCCAGCCGTTTACATCATGATTCTGCCGTCCATGGGCGTCGTGAGCGAGATTATCTCCACGTTCTCGCGACGTCAGCCGATGGGATATTCCTTCATTGCGATGTCCAGCGTCGCGATCGCGATTTTTGGCTTCCTGGTGTGGGGCCATCACATGTTCGTGAGCAGCCAATCGATGTATGCCGGTATGGTGTTCTCGGTTTTGAGCTTCCTGGTTGCTATCCCGTCCGCGATCAAGGTATTCAACTGGACCGCGACCATGTACAAGGGATCGGTCGAGCTTGCGACACCTATGCTCTATGCGTTGGGGTTCATCGGCCTGTTTACCATTGGCGGCCTGACGGGGCTCTTTCTGGCCTCCATGGGCATGGACGTCCATTTGACCGACACTTACTTTGTGATCGCGCACTTCCACTACATCATGGTGGGCGGCGCGATTCTCGGGTTCCTTGGCGGTCTTCACTTCTGGTGGCCTAAGATTACCGGGCGCATGTATAGCGAAACATGGTCGAAAGTGGCCGCCATCATCATTTTCCTTGGCTTCAATCTGACGTTCTTCCCTCAGTTCATTCTGGGATACCTCGGAATGCCGCGACGATATCATGTGTATCCTCCGGAGTTTCAGGTTTATAACGTGCTTGTCGAGCGCTGGAGCCACCGTGCTTGGTCTCGGCATGATTCTTCCGTTCATCTACCTGGCCTATTCGCTCAAGAACGGCGCGCTGGCCGGGCCGAATCCCTGGGGCGCTAGCGGATTGGAGTGGCAGACCGATTCTCCGCCCACGACTGAAAACTTCGCCATCACACCTGTAGTTACGACCGAAGCCTACGATTACGCGGCGGGTCAGGGAGCCAAAACAGTTGTCGTCTCACACTAGCGCTGTTGCCGATCAGGTCACGCTCAGGCACCATTTCGAATCCTCCGGTCAACAGAAAGAAGCTTCCACGCTTGGGATGTGGACCTTTCTGGTGACGGAGGTGATGTTCTTCGGCGGGTTGTTCATGGCGTATATTGCTTATCGCCATGCCTACCCGCTGGCTTTCGCGGAAGCCAGCCAGAAGCTGAATATCACTCTGGGCGGCATCAATACCCTGGTCCTTATTTGCTCCAGTATGACCATGGCGATGGGAGTCCATTCCGCCGCGCTGGGGCGCAAGAAGGCGCTGATCACTTTTCTGATTGCCACGTTACTTCTCGGCGGAGTCTTTCTGGGAATCAAGAGCGTGGAGTATCACGATAAATGGGTCCATCATGAAGTTCCCGGTCCGAACTTCGAATTCGAAGGAGCCGATGCTCAACACGCCAGTCTCTACTTCGCTCTCTATTTCGGCCTTACCGGTCTTCATGCGACTCACATGATTATCGGGGCCGTGATTCTGGTAATCCTGATTGTGCAGGCTTCAAAAGATAAATACACAGCGGCTTGGCATACCCCGATAGAAATGTTCGGGCTTTATTGGCATTTTGTCGATATTGTGTGGATTTTCCTTTTTCCGCTTCTCTATCTCATTGATCCTCGAAAGGGCGTTTAGCGATGTCAGCAGAACACATTGTTCCCGTCAAAGTATATTGGGGCGTCTTCCTCTCGCTCCTGGTCCTCACGGTAGTCACCACAGCAATCGCCTATATCGATCTTGGCCGATTCAACCTGATTGTCGCCATGGCGATTGCTATGTTCAAGGCGACCCTGGTGATTCTGTTCTTCATGCATGTGAAGTATTCGACCAAGCTGACGAAAACCATTGTCGCCAGCGGCTTCGTCTTTCTGGTAATCATGGTGTTCTTCACCATGACGGATCTTCTTACCCGCAACATTACCGCTCCTGGCCGCTAGTCAGTTTTCCTAGAATCTTTTCCACGTAGTTGACGGTTTCCGGGATCGCTGGGATTCCGTCGGCTTCATCCACTCGCGCAGGGCCCGCGTTATAAGCTCCCAGGACTCGATTGAGGTCACCTGAATAGCGTGTGAGAAGTTGCTTTAAGAGCGCGGCACCCCCTGCGAGACTCTGGGCAGGATCAAAGGGATCCCGCACTCCAAACTCCGCCGCAGTTCCCGGCATCAGTTGCATCAGCCCTCGAGCGCCTTTCGGTGAGACCGCACAGGGCCGCCACGCGGATTCCTGAGAAACCACTGCATTCAACAGGTTCACGTCGATCCCCGCGTTTCGCGCCGCTCCCTCCACCAGACCGCGCGCCGTAAATGCGGGGATGACAGCGCAATCCGCGGGGCTGGCGCTCTGATCCATCGCGACAAAGAATGCTTCGGGTTCAGCGGGTGCCAGTTTCACTTGCCGCCGAACAGAGGTTCGTTGTAGCTGAACACTTGCCTGTTGGCGCGCCGCCGACGCGAGTTGCTGGTCGATGGAGGAACCAGCCCAGAATAGAAGAGATAGAAGAATGGGCGCCACTGCCCTGTACATCGGCAAAAGCGGGGAAAATCTTTACAAGAAAATTGATTCAAAAGTCAGATTTCGCGTCCGATATGCACAATAGGAGACCAGGATGACTATCAATCCCGCGGTAAGCGGCTACACAGAACCGCTCCCGCTTCAAATCGAACCTGCGACTGCCGCTAACAATCGGGCCGTCTCGTCCGCGGTGCGCCTGCTGAATGCTTCGGCAGCCGAGGGCAGCTCGCACCAGTTCTCGATCGCAATCGACCCTGTAACCCGGCAAGCCGTGGTCCGCGTAGTCGATAGCGTCACAAACGAGCTTGTAGAGCAGCTACCCTCTGAATACATCTTGAAGGTGGCGCAACAGTTAAGCGAAAGAATCGCTAAACAATCCCGGTCGGCGGCCGAAAAGGCATCATAGACATGAGAAACGTTCACACTGCTTATTTCGAAGAAGGAGTCCTATCGGCCAGCCCGCTCCGTCTGGTTTGCCTGTTGTACGGGAGGGCGATTTCGGAGTTGCGCAATGCGCGTGCGTTCCTGGCGTCCGGAAAAATCGCGGAGCGTTCGGCGTCCATCTCGAATGCTTGCGATGTGCTGGCGGAATTGTTGTCTTCACTGGATATCGAGCAGGGAGGCGAAGTGGCGAACCAGCTGTGCGAGCTCTACAGCTATGCGACAGCTCAATTGCTTCAGGCGAATCTGCACCGGGACGGTGAGCGGATTTCTGAGGTACTGGGCTTACTGGTCACCTTGCAGGAGGGCTGGGAAACGTTAGCTTCCCGCGAGACCGCGAGTAAACCGTCGATGCCGAATGCAGCGGTTTACGCCGCGCAAACGGAAACGGTGAGTCAGTCCTGGAACTTCTGAGAACGTCTTGGGCTCTCAAGACCGTGCTGAATTGTGGCGGCCAATCCAAGGCCGCCGCTTTGACTCAGTGCCTTTGCGAAGTGCTCTTCGGCCATGCCCATCGCCGATTCCGCCGCTTGATCTTCGCCTGACCCAAGCCAGCCCGAACTGCCCTCATGCATGCTCTTGAGTATCTGCCCGATCAACAGCGATTCGAACTGCTTGGCCGCTTCCACAGCACTCCCTTTGCTCTTGGCCGAAATGGCCGGAAGGGTAGTATCCAGCTCGGCAACCGTCGAAATCTTCATGGCTTAGATAATCTCCAACTCAGCTTCAAGGGCGCCCGCTGCTCGCAGGCTTTGCAGGATGGCGACCACGTCACGCGCGGTGGAACCAATCGCTGTCAAGGCACGCACCAGTTCTTCAATCGTCGCGCCTTTCTTCAGCACAACGTTACGCGTCTTTTCCTCGTGGGCGGTAACGGCGACCTCCGGCGTGAGAACCGTCTTGCCTTGCGAAAGCGGAGCCGGCTGCGAAACGTCAACAACGGTCTTGATTTCAACATTCAGGTCGCCTTGGAGAATCGCCACGGGAGAGATGCGAACGTCCTTGCCCATTACGATGGTCCCGGTGCGTTCGTTGATTACGACGCGTGCGACGCGGTCCACTTCAACGGTCAGGTTTTCCAGCTCCGCCATGAATTCGATGGGTCTACCCCGAAACTCTTCGGGAATGGCGACGTTCACCAGAGCGGAGTTTTCAGCCTTGGCCGTAGGGCCGGTAAATCGCTGGTTGATCGCGGCGGAAACGCGGGCGGCCGTGGTGAAATCCGCCTGCTTGATCTGAAGCTTCAAGTGATCTCCAGGAGGAACCGAGGGAGGCGCCTGCTCCACGATCGCTCCGTTCGGAACCCGGCCCACGGTCGGATGATTGACTGTCTGGCTGTTGCCGCCTTTTCCCGCGACGAAACCCCCAGTGACCACCGCGCCTTGCGCAACCGCATATACGACTCCGTTTGGTGCGCGCAGACTGGTGAGCACCAGCAACCCGCCTTGCAGATTCGGTGCATCACCCATCGCGGCCGCCGTTACGTCGATGCGCGTTCCCGGTTGCGCGAAAGCCGGCAGGGTCGCGGTGACCATGACCGCCGCGGTATTCTTCACGGTGAGTGCGCTCGGGTCTATAGTGACGCCCATGCGCTGCAGCAAGTTGGTGAGACTTTGGGCCGCAAATACGGCTTGGCGGCGGTCGCCCGTGCCGGCGAGTCCTACGACCAGGCCATAGCCGATCAATTGGTTGTCGCGCATGCCTTCGAACGCGGCAAGATCCTTTAAACGAGTCGCTCCCGAGGTGGGTAGCAGGGTTGTCACAAGTAAAGCGGCAAGATGTTTCATTTAGAAAGGGAGAAGTCCTAAGAGAAGGCGATAGAGAAAGTAAGGTCTGTGCGTCGCGTCGTTGACCACGCCCTTACCGTTGATTTCGACTTCGAGTTCGGCCAGGCGCGTGGACGGAATGGTATTGGCAGTCGTGATATCCGCCGGACGAATGATGCCGCGAACGATGACCAGTTGATGTTCGCTATCCACCTGGATCGTCTTGGTTCCTTCCACCAGCAAATAGCCGTTCGGCAGGACGCGGACCACGCGAGCGCTCAGACTGGTAGTCAGGGTAGTATCTCGGCTGGTCGTTCCTTGGCCATCCAGCTTGGTTGAGCCGGAAAGGCCCGTGAGATTCGCCAGCGCGCCCCCGACCTTCGTCGGACCCGCTAGTGCGGTGATTGAGTTGTTGGCGCTGCTCGTCCGGGATGTCTTCGTGGAACCTGTCGCTACAGCGGAAGCCTTCTCCGTAACGATGACAGTGACTAAGTCATCCACCTGGCTCGCCCGCAAATCCCGTGCCAGATCGGCCAAGTTCGCTCGTGCGTTCCAGAGCGAGCCGGGGGTGGTTTGTTGCACAGCGGGGTCGGCCGCCCTCTTCGCGGCCTGGTCAACATATACCTCCAGCGGCGTCGGCTTGACTACTTTGACCTTCTTCGATGCGAACGTAGCGCCACTTAACGCAATCGCTAGCAGAATCACCTTCATCGTGCCTCCAAATTTGCTGTCCCTTTACCGGTGACCAGAGCCTCGAACACTTTGCCCGATTTCGGATTCCGTAACTTCACGGTCTCCCCCACGCGCCCCGGCGGATTCCGCGCGGGCGGCGATCTTGATTGTTGCCCCGCCTGCCATTACCGCAACCAGAACTTCGTCACCCCGTGCCACTAATCCCGGAGCCGCCTTCACGCGCACTTTCGCCCAGATGGTGAAGCGGCGATTCGGCGCGTACTCGATGTATCCGCGCCATACCACCGGATCGTCCGGGCGGGCAGCCGGCGGCTTTGGCAACAGAGCGGCGGAGAACACCGGCTTGCCTTCCGGAACCTCGAACTTCCCAGTCTCCAGGATTTCCACCTCGGCCCCGGGAATCGCTTCCTGCATCGCCATCAACACAGCAGGCGGTTTCTAACTTGTGCATTGCGTATTGGAAGCAGACTTCCCGCGGCACGGCATCTAAGCCAAATCGCTTCGCAAAACGCGCCATCTCCGCTTCCGAGATCACACGTCTGGTTCCTGGGGCGGGAGCATAGCCCAACGCAATATCCGCCGCTACATTCGAGAACTGCGGATCGGCCGCGGCCAAATCCGCGCCATGCAACACCACATCGTGAACGGGAACGCAGGCCGCCGCCATAAGTACCCCAATCAGCCAAGCCATCATCGTGTCAAGTTATTCGCCTGCTGATACATTTCGTCCGAAGCCTTCACGATTTTTGAATTCGCTTCATAAGTTCGCTGCGCCACGATCAGGTTGATAAACTCATCCACCACGCTGACGTTCGATTGCTCGGTGTACCCCTGCAGCACGGTGCCCAGCCCCTCTGTGCCTCCGGGAACTCCGACCGTCGCCTCGCCCGAAGCGTCTGTGGGCAAATACAGATTGCGACCCACGCTATTCAGCCCTGCCGGATTCTGGAAATTGGCTAATTGAATTTGCCCGGCCTGCTGTGAGGCTGTCTGGCCCGGCAACACATAACTCACAGTTCCGTCGGTCGCGACCGAGATCGATTGCGCGCTCGGCGGAATCGTAATGCCCGGCTCCAGCGGATCGCCGTCCGAGGTGACGATATTCCCGTCCCGGCTCAGTTGAAACGTGCCCGCGCGCGTGTAAGCGATTTCGCCTGAAGGCCGCCGGACCTGGAAGAATCCGCGGCCTTGAATCACAAGGTCGAGCGGGTTATCGGTGTTCTGAAAGTTGCCCTGGCTGAAGATGATTTCATTCGAAGCAGTCCTGGTTCCCAGGCCCACTTGCAAGCCGGCGGGGACCGTGGTCTGTTGGCCGGCCTGCGACCCCGGGGTCACCATGTTCTGATACAGAAGGTCCTGAAACTGAGCGCGCCGTTGTTTATAGCCGGTGGTGTTGGCGTTCGCCAAGTTGTTGGCGATATTGTCCACGTTGGTCTGCTGCGCCGACATTCCACTTGCGGCGCTATAAAGAGCTCTCATCATAGAAACATGTCTCCTAGGTAGCCATCGGGTCGCGGCCCAGATCGCGGTTGATAATCTGCCAAGCCTGGCTGCCCGGCTTATCGCCATAGCGCGCGAACAACTGCGCTGCAATCCCCGCATTCACAAGATTGGCCGACCCCGGCACGCTGATGCTGCGTTGCGTCGCCGAATATCCTTCCATCTGCGACGTCGCGACCGTGCCGCCCAACTTTGTGGCGATTTCTTGGGCCGTGGCATCAGTTGCGAACTGTGTATAGTTCAACGGCACAACGGAGCCATCGGGGTTCGTCACCGTCACGCCTTGCTCGAAATGCGGAGGCGTCAGCGTCACCGCAGGAGCCGGGGTTGCATCTTTCGTAATGGTGCCGGTGATCTGCGGTGTGACGCTTGCCCCTGAGCTGGTGCTGGAATCGAACAGCTTGCGGAAGGAATCCGAGCCGTCCGTGGTGGTATTGCTTTCGGTGGTGGTGCGCGTTGCCGTTTTGGTGGACAAAGCGTGATGTGTATTTGCGTTGTGAATGTGCCGAATCATAAACGTCTCCTAAACTTTTGCTACTTCCTCAATCGCGTGCCGATTCATGTCGGCGCCGATATTCATCGCTTTCTGCAACATCTCGAACTGACGCATCACGCTGACTAGCCGCACCGCGCCTTCTGCTGGTCCTGCGTTCGAGTTCTCTAACTTCCCTTGCAGCACTTCGGCTTTCGAAGCGTCTACGCTCTTCGATGGATCCAGGCGATAGAAATAGTTGAGCCCGCGCTTGTTCAGATCCGCCGCTTCATCGAACGTATCCACTTGAAGCGTGCCGAGTGTTTGACCGTTCTGCTGCACCGAGCCATCGCGCGCCACCCGGATGGGGTCGGAGTTTGGCACGGTCTGAATCGTGCCGCCAGAGCGCGTTCGCACAGCGTATCCATCGCCCGTGACCAGGACGCCGCTTGAGGACAGAGAGAAATTCCCGTTGCGCGTATATAGTGTGCCGGAAGGCCCGTTCACCGCAAAGAAGCCGCGGCCTGAGAGTGCGAGGTCGAGCGTGTTCTCGGTTTCGTGGAGCGCGCCTTGCGAATAGTCGGTCCAATGCTTTTCGATGTTGGGCAGTGAATCGGGCGAGGCGCCGGAACCATCGGCTTCGGGCTGGGTGGCATCGGCCGAGACATAGAGGCTATAGAATTCTCGATCCGACTTGTATCCACCTGTCGACGCGTTGGCGATGTTGTTCGCCAGCAGTTCGAGTGATTCGAAACGGGCGCGCATGCCGCTTGCGGCGGTAATTGAGAGTGGGTCCATTCGGTTGCCGCCTTAAGAAAGGCATCCCGCGCGCCAATTTGCCGTTAAGGCTAAGCTGCTCATACTGAAAGGCAAAGGCCTTCGTATCCGATTGGCGAAGGCGCCAAGAGTTTGCCGAATCCCGCTCCGAGGCAAAACTTTAGCGCCGCCCGGAAACGTAACTCATTGAAATTCCAGAAGCCCGACGCTGGCCGTGAGCGTGCCTTCTGAAGCGGCAAGTGCATTTGAATTTATCCACCGCTCCCGTGCTCTCTTTGCTGAAGCTGAGCGCTCCGGCCCCATCATCCGTTCGGACAAGCGCAGATGATTTCGCGGCGCTACTGGGAAGCCTCGATGTGGAGATGCCGGTTCTTCCGGCGGCGGCCGCAACTAAGAAAGACGCGGCAACGACACCGCCAACTTCAAAGGAAAAAGAAGAAGAACGAAAATCGCGCACAGAACCGAATGCGGAAGAAGAACCGATACTTGGGCCGCTTCCCATTTTGGAAATGCAGCCTACGCCGAAACAGGAACCATTACCCCTTTGTTTCGCGCTGCCTCTTCCCGCGCCAATTCCCGACGAGGTTCAGGCTGCTCCCGCTCCGCAGGCAAGCCCGGAACTTGAAGTTCAGGCGCTTCGGCCGGCGATTCCCAACCTGCCGGCTTCTGTAAGAGCAGTTCCGATGAAAGCAAAAGCATCGGCGTTGGCTGAGCCGGAACTGCTTTCCGCACTGCAACTACCCGTTAAAGATGCCCCGAAAGACAAACCCCTCGGGGAGATCGCTTTCGAAGCCAAGTTGACTCAAGCCCAAACGACGCCGGCACGGCCAACGCAAGCTACACCTCAGGCAACAACACCGCCAGTTCCCCAGCCGCCCGCGCCAACCTCGCCCCCGGTGCCGAACAGCGAGGCAAAAGCTCCGGAGAAACCGGCTAGCGCCACTGAGATGGCTGCACCCGCTCCCGCCTCTCGCCAGGCAGTGCTGCCCCATAACGCTGAGCCCGCGGTTAAAGTACTGGAGGCTGCGGTGAGCCCAGTACCCGTGCCCACAACTGAGAGGTCCGTAAGTTCAGCTCCAAGAACAGAGGTTGCAGCTCCGCCAGCGGCGCCAGCATCGGACATCCCGGATCTCGCCGCGCCTCGCACTGAACCCGCTCGCGACATCTCTTTCCGCATCGCTTCCGCACAAAACGATGCCGTTGACGTAAAGCTGGTGGATCGCGCTGGACAGATTCATGTTGCGGTTCGTTCAGCGGACCCGGTGCTGACGCAATCGCTCCAGGCAAACGTTACGGACCTTGCGAGCAAGCTCGACAAGGCGGGCTTTCAGACCGAAACCATGATCCCCAATCGCAGCGAACCCGTGCAACAGCCCCAGCAGAACCAGTCATTCCAGAACTTTCAACAGGACCGGCGCGCTCCGCAACAGGAGTTGCCATCGCGTAAGAAACGGACCGCCGCGCCCACCTCAACTTTTACTCTGAACCCCATACAGGAGAACGCATGAGCACGATATCCAACAGCCTTTCGAGCCAAGTGGTCAACGACGGCTCGAATACCACCGCATCGCAGTCCAACAGCGCTCTAACGAGCAAAGACACGTTCCTCAAACTGCTGGTCGCGCAGCTGAAGAACCAGGACCCCACTAACCCGACGGATAGCACGCAGTTCGTCGGCCAGCTGACGCAATACAGCGAACTCGAACAACTGATCGGCATCAACAGTGGCGTTCAAAAGCTTGGAACTTCCACAAGCCCGACGCCTGACACTACAACGAAACCAACAGCGAGCTAAAAAGGACAACTATGTTTTCGACATTTCAAACAGCACTATCCGCTCTGAACGCCACCTCTTCCGGAATCGATGCCACCAGCAACAATCTGGCGAACTTGAATACCACGGGTTTCAAGGCGTCCACCATGTCGTTCCAGGATCTGGTGACGCAATCTTTTGGAACAGTGAGCAACAGCAATAACGGGGCGGGCGTGGGACGCGCCACTGCCACCCGTAGCTTCGCGCAGGGCGCACTTGTTGCCACCAATGGCTCGCTGGACGCAGCAATCAACGGCGATGGCTTCTTTGTGTTGCGCGGCGACAATAGCGCTCAGGAATTTACGCGTGCAGGGAATTTCAAGACCGATGCCGCTGGAGTCCTCACCGCAGCCGGCGGGGAGAAGGTGCAGGGGTGGACGCAGCTCAACGCTGACGGCACCGTGAACACGTCGGGCCCCATCGGCAACATCATATTGCCCACCGGCACGTTGCGCCAGCCCCTGGCAACGCAAAACTTCTCGCTCGACATGAACCTGAATTCGGCGGGCGTGGTCGGCGACTCCACCGGCAGCTTCTCGCAACCCATTCAGGTTGTCGATTCGCTCGGCAACACCCAAACGCTTACCGTTAACTTCACGAAGACGGCCAGCAACGCCTGGAGCTATGCGATCTCCATACCTGCAAGCGCACTCACTACGGCACCCACCGCGCCGCTTGCTACCGGAAACCTGACGTTCGATAGCAGCGGTCAGCTGCTTACCCCGGCTGCGAAAGCGCCGGCATTGAATAACGATATTCCCGTCGCGATCAAAGGCTTGGCGGATGGGGCAGCCGACCTTGCAATCAACTGGAACCTGAACACGGCGAAAGGCGCGCCCCGGTTGACTCAAATCGCGCAGCCGTCCCAAGTCTCCGCCAACACGCAGGACGGTACGGATGCCGCAACGCTTGTCTCCGTTGGTATAGGAGACGGCGGGCTGATCCAGGCACGATACTCGAACGGCCAGCAAAGAACAGTCGGCGCGCTGGCGATAGCCAATGTTCGAAACCCGGATTCGTTAACCGCAGTTGGCGGCAACAACTATGAAGTAAGCGCACTCACCTCGGTCCCTGTCATCGGCGCTTCAGAAACGGGCGGCCGCGGCAAAGTGCTCGGCGGGTCGCTCGAAAGCTCCACGGTGGATATCGCGAAGGAGTTTACCAACCTGATTGTTTACCAGCGCGGGTATCAGGCCAACGCGAAGGTGATCAACACGGAAGATCAACTCAGTCAGGAAACTATCGCGCTGAAGCAATAGCCCATGACGCCTCTCGAAGAAATCGCACCAATCCACGACGTTCCTCTTGAGATTGCGGTCGAACTCGACCGCCGCCAGATCAAGATCCGCGACATTCTTGCGTTTGATGAAGGCAGCATCATCGAACTCGGCCGCTCCGCAGGGGAGAACATCGATATCTACATCGGAAAAAAGCTAGTAGCTTACGGAGAAATAGTAATCATCGAAAACACTATGGGTGTTCGGATCACTGACTTTTTCACTGAACCCTGACGGTATGGAGAACCTTGGACAACTCGGCGCTGTGCTTCTGGTACTGGCGCTGTTGTCCGGCGCAGTATACGGACTCAAGAAAAAGGGGCTCACCGGAATTGTCCGTAACCTGCCCCTCCCCAGCGGGCCAAAGCGCCTGCAAGTACTGGAACGGGTGGCGCTCACGGCTCAACATACCTTGTGCCTGGTGCGGGTTGGCGACCGTGAACTGATTGTTACTACCGCGCCCGGCAATTGTCAGGTGACGCCCGCGCCCCTGGATCCCAAATTATGATTCTCGCCGCCGCTGTTCCGGCTCTCCCGCAAAATCTAGGCACGCCGATGCAGATTATCTTGATGCTGACGGCGCTCACCGTGCTGCCGGCCATCATCATGTGCGTTTCGCCCTTTCTGCGAATCGTTGTCGTTCTGCACTTCTTGAGGCAGGCGCTCGGCACGCAGACCACTCCTTCGAACCAGGTGCTGATCGGGCTTTCGCTTTTCCTGGCGCTCTTGATTATGCAGCCGGTGGCCTCCGATATCTACCAGAACGCCTGGCAACCTGTGGAACAGGGCAAGCTCACATGGGAACAAGGCTTCGATACCGGCGCCAAACCCCTGAGCAAATTTCTGATCCGCTTCGCGCGCGAACGCGACGTCAAACTTTTTCTGGAAGTTTCCCACCGCCCTGCCCCGCGCTCGCCGGCCGATCTTAATCTGGCTGTGCTGATACCGGCCTACATCCTTTCCGAGCTGAAGGCAGGCTTCCAGATTGGCGCGGTGCTGTATCTGCCTTTCCTGATCATCGACGTGGTGGTCGCCTCCGTCACTCTTTCGATCGGCATGGTGCAACTGCCCCCCGTGATGGTTTCCGCGCCTTTCAAGATCCTGCTGTTTGTCCTGGTGGACGGCTGGAACCTGGTGGTGGGCTCGCTCATGAAGAGCTTCGCATGACGCCCGATTCCGTCGTTCAGATTGTGCGCGAGATGTTCTTTGCGGCCTTCTGGCTGAGTGCCCCGCTTCTGGCGATCGGCTTTGTCGCAGGCATTGTCGTAAGTCTGATTCAAATTGTCACCTCCATTCAGGATTCCGGTTTCAACGCCATTCCGCGCCTGGTTGCATTTCTGGGCGGGTTCATCTTCTTGCTGCCCTGGATGCTGAATAAAATGATGGCCTACACGGTTTCCATTCTGGGCGACTTGGGCCGCTATGCCCGCTGAGTTTCTCTTCGGCTTTCTTTTTGTGTTGGCGCGCGTGGCGGGGATCTTTGTGTTCGCACCCATCCCGGGAATGAAAAACGGGCCTGATCTTCCTCGTCTCCTGCTGGCCGTCGCCATTACCTTCGCTCTTTTCCCGGTTTGGCCGGAAGGCGCGGAAGCAGCAAAATCCGTTTCCGGATTAGTGGCGGCGCTCTTTGCCGAAGCCGCGCTGGGACTGGCAATTGGGCTTGCCGTTTCTTTCACTCTCGAAGCCTTTCAGATGGCCGCCCAGGTCATCGGACTGCAAGCCGGATATGGCTACGCATCCACGATCGACCCCACCACGCAGGCCGATTCGCCCGTCCTGCTGGTTTTTGCCCAGATCTTCGCGGGGCTGCTATTTTTCGCCACCGGACTCGATCGCGAGATCATTCGCGCCTGCGCGCTCAGCCTTCACGCGTTTCCTCCCGGAAAATTCACTTTGTCTCCTACCATGGCGCGCATGCTGATCGAACTCGGCGCCGGAATCTTCTCCACCGGTGTGCGGCTCGCGCTGCCCGCGATTGCGCTGCTGGGCATGTTGGATCTCTCGCTTGCCTTGCTGGGTCGAGTGAACGCGCAATTGCAGCTCATCACCCTGGCGTTCCCGTTGAAGATGCTGGCATCGCTGGTTCTGCTCGCTTTTACCGGCGTTCTCTTCGCGCGGATTTTCGCCGCGTACGGCAATCAATCCATGGAGACGCTCCGAATCCTGATCACAAGGTAAATGGCGGACAAGAGTCAACAAACTGAGAAGCCGACTCAGAAGCGTGTCGAGAAGGCCCGAAAAGAAGGCCAGTTTCCACAGGCAAAAGATCTGGTGGCGGCAGTCCAGTTCATCGTCTTCGTCGCTGTAGTCGGTTCCGCCGCCCCGCGTTGGTTTACGCAATTCCGGATCGCCACCCGGCTGATATTGGAACGCGCTTTTCACTCCGAACTTACCGCAACTTCGCTGGTGAGCCTGGTTTGGTGGATCGGCGCTCAACAGTTGATGCCGCTTGCCAAGTTAGGCGGCATTCTGCTCCTTGCAACGCTGACCGTGCAGTTCGCCGTCACGCGTTTCGGCTTCAGCTTCTCAAAACTTGCCCCTTCGTTCGATCGGCTGAATCCGATGTCGAAACTGCAGCAGATGCCGAAGCAGAACCTTCCCGCGCTGATCCAGGCTTGCCTGATGCTGCCGCTCGCCGGCTACGCAATCTGGTACATCGCGCGCGATAAGGCGGCCGAGGCGTTCCTGCTCCCTATGCGCGGGTTGGAATCGGGAACCGCGGCTGTCGGTGCCGCAACCATGCAACTTCTCTGGCGCGCGGCCTTTCTGTTAGGCGCGTTTGGCCTGATCAACTTTTTCCGCCAGCAACGCCAGTACGCCTCAGAAATGAAGATGTCGAAACAGCAGATTCGCGACGAAGCGAAGGAATCGGAAGGCAACCCGCAAATGAAGCAGCGCGTACGCCGCCTGCAGCGGGATATGCGCCGCCGCCACATGATGAGCGAAGTGCCGAACGCCACCGCGGTCATCGTGAATCCGACGCACTTCGCCGTGGCAATCAAATATTCGACAGACTCCATGGCCGCGCCTACCGTGGTTGCCAAAGGCAAGAACTACCTCGCGCTCCGCATCCGTCAGCGCGCCATCGAAAATCAGGTCCCGATCATTGAGAATCCTCCGCTTGCGCAGGCACTGTACAAATCAGTCGATGTGGGGCAGGAAATCCCAGCGCACCTGTATCGAGCCGTGGCTGAAATTCTTGCGTATGTCTACAAACTCATGAACGGACGAATGCCCTCGTGACACCCGCCAAAACAATGACGCTTCCGTCCGCTTCGGCGGGCGCGAAGTTCTCTCTCGCTGGAATCGGGGAATTAGGCGTTCCGATCGCCGTGCTCGCCATCATTGTGGCGCTCATCACGCCGCTACCCGGCTTCATTCTGGATTTCCTGATTGTCATCGATATCATGATGTCCGTCATCGTGATGATGGTTGCGATGTACATTGCGCGGCCGGTAGATTTCAACGTTTTTCCCACTACTCTGTTGCTGCTCACGCTTTTCCGGCTTGCCCTGAACATTTCATCCTCCCGGCTGATTCTTCTGAACGGGAACACAGGCACGTCCGCGGCCGGGAACGTCATCGAAGCGTTTGGCAATTTCGTGGTGGGAGGGAACTACATCATCGGCGTGGTGATTTTCCTGGTGCTGATCGCCATTCAATACGTGGTGATCAACCATGGCGCCGTCCGCATTTCCGAAGTCACCGCCCGCTTCACATTGGACGCCATGCCTGGCAAACAGATGTCGATCGATAGTGACTTGAATGCCGGTCTGGTGGATGAAGCGGAGGCTCGTCGCCGCCGCAAACAACTCGCCGCCGAAGCCGAATTTTACGGCGCAATGGACGGCGCGTCGCGCTTCACGCAACGGGACGCCATCGCCAGCATTCTCATCACCGCGATCAACATCATTGCAGGCCTCGCGATCGGTGTTCTGCAGCATGGTGCGGACATCCTGCATGCTCTGCAGACGTACACGGTGCTCACCATCGGTGACGGGCTGGTAACGGTGATCCCGGCGCTGATGATTTCGATCTCAGGCGCAATGATTGTGACGCGCGCCAGTTCTGAAGCTCGTCTGGGTGCGGAATTTAAGAAGCAGGTCTTTGGCGCGTCGCAACCGCTACTGCTTTCGAGCGGCGTTCTGATTGCCCTTGCGCTATTCCCAGGCCTGCCGAAGATTCCGTTTATCGTGCTGGGAATCGGTCTAGGCACGCTCGGCTGGCGTATGCGTCAGGCGGACGCTGTGGAGGCACAAACCGCAACGGCCAGCGCGCCGGCGCAGCCCAAAGAAAATCTGGAAGCGTTGATGAAAGTCGAGTTGCTTTCGGTAGAGGTTGGGTTGGGGCTGGTGCAATTTGTGGAGGGCGGACAGAACTCACCCTTGTTGCGCCGAATTTCCAGCATTCGGAAACAACTTGCCAAGGACATGGGCTACATGCTTCCCCCCGTGCGCGTCAGCGATAATCTTGCGCTTCGCGCCCGCGAATATTCCATCTCTCTCAAAGGCAGCGAACTTTCGCGGTATGAGCTTCTGCAAGGCTGCGAGATGGCCATTCCCGTGGGCCAGGTTGCCACCGTGGTCGAGGGCGTGGAAACGAAAGATCCCGCATTCGGCATGAAGGCGTACTGGATACCCGCGGAACGCGCGGAAGAGGCGCGTTCTTACGGCTATACCGTTGTCGATAGCGTCAGTGTCCTGGGCACGCATCTCTCTGAACTCATCCGCCGCCACACTGCCGAACTCTTCACGCGCCAGGATGCAAAGAAACTGCTGGATCGAGTTGCCGTCGATCACCCGCGGGTGGTGGAAGATCTGGTCCCGAAAGCCCTCCCGCTGGCCGTCGTGCAGAAGGTTTTACAAAATCTGCTGCGGGAGCGCGTGTCGATTCGCGACGGCCAATCGATTCTGGAAGCGATGAGCGAAGCCGCCGGCACTACCCGCAATCACGTGCTGCTGACGGAGTATGTACGCCAATCGGCGCGCCGCGTGGTCGCGTCTCCCTATCTCAGCAGCACCGGCAACATGATGGCCTGGTTTGTCGATAGCGGGATTGAGCAGACCGTCGAGGCTTCTGTCGAACATGGCGAGCACTCCAGCCATACCGCGCTTTCGCCCCAGCAACTGCGCGACATTTTGGGGAAGTGCTCCCGGGCTGTGGGAACTCCGGAAACCGCGGTGGTAGCCATCACCAGCTCCGGCGCCCGCTTCTTCCTGCGCCAAGTAGTGGAACCCACCATCCCCAATCTCTTTTTCCTTTCGCACAATGAAGTGCCCGCCGGAATCAAAGTGCAATCGCTAGGAGTCATTCAATGAAAGAACCGCTTCACATTAAGACCTATTTCGCCAGCAGCGTGCAGGCGGCGCTCACCCTCGCGCGGCGGGAACTAGGCGAGGACGCGATGCTCCTCAACACGCGTCAATCTCCCGCGGACGCAAGACACCTGGGCCAATACGAAGCAGTCTTTGCTACAAACGAACTTGTTCTTCCGGGCTCTTCCACGGAGCCACCCAATCCCGATACGGAGGAGTGCGACGCCGAAAGGATGGAGTCGCAGATTAAAGCCGAACCGGTTTTAGCGCAAGAGGCGGACAATCGCCAGATCGCGGCCTTCGTCGGTCCTACCGGCCGGGGCAAAACCACTACGCTGGTGAAACTCGCGGTGACCCACGGTCTCTCTAAACGCAAACCCGTACGGATTTTCTCTGCCGATTACCTCCGGGCTGCTGCACCGCAACAACTCCGCACGCTCTCCGCCATTCTGGGTGTCACATTTGAATCCTTCAGCAGCCCCGCCGCGCTCGATCACGCATTGCGTCATCCTCTTCCGGGGATAACGCTGATCGATACCCCAGGTTTCAGTCCGCGCGATCACGACGCCTGCGTCACCCTCGCCCGCTGTATTACAGCGCACTCCGAAATCGATTCGCATTTGGTCCTTCGCGCCGATTCCGCCCCAAGCGCGCTTACCGCCGCCATCGACCGCTTTGGCTGCTTCCGGCCCGCGCGGCTCCTGTTCACCGGCCTGGACGAAGTCTCGAAGACCACCAATCTCTTCGAAGCCGCGTCACGTTCTAGCCTGCCCGTTTCTTTCCTTGCCAACGGCCAGTCCATTCCGGAGGATATCGAACCGGCCAGCACCGCGCGTATTGTCGAACTGACGCTCGGGTCCTTGAAACATCTGCACTTCGCCAGCGCCTAGCCATGTACACCTGCGAGGCAGAACCGGTCACCGCCGAAGCCCGAGACCTGCTCATCCTGGAGCACTTACCGCAGGTCCGCATCATCGCGCGTCGCATTCACGAACGCTTGCCGGGCAGCGTGCCGATCGACGACCTGATTTCTACTGGCACCTTAGGCCTGATCGGTGCCATTGACAATTACGATCCTTCGCAGAACGTCAAGCTCAAAACATATGCCGAATACCGGATTCGCGGCGCCATTCTCGATGGGCTGCGGGGCCAGGACTGGGCCCCTCGCGAAAAACGCAAAATGAGCCGCCGGATCGAGGCGGCTATCTCCGCTGCCGAACAGCGCCTGCGTCGGTCGCCGTCGGAAGACGAGATCGCCGCTGAATTGAAGATTTCTCTGGAAGAATATCGCGAGTGGTTGGTGGATACAGCAAGCCTTCAGCTTGCGGCGTTGGAGGTGAACGACGCGAACGACGAGAGTGTTAGCCTGCTGCGCTTTATCTCAAGCGACACGTCGCAGCAGCCCGGCAATCTCTTTGAACGCGCTGAACTGGAGCGCTTGGTAACGGAAACCATTGGCCGCATGCCCTTACAGGAAAGAACCGTGTTGAGTCTTTACTACTTTGAAGAACTGAACCTGCGCGAGATTGCGGAAGTGATGAAGCTGCATCTGACGCGGATTTCACAACTGAAGACCCAGGCCATTCTGCGCCTGCGGTGCGTGTTGGAGAAACGCTGGCCGGGCGCGAGCGGCATTTAGAAAAGTAAGAGGAACCATGAGCGAAACGTCAGAGAACCTAAGCGAGAGCGCGCAGTGGCTGTTGGAACGATGGCTGGAGAAACTCAAAGGCATCATCGCGTCCATGACAGAAGACCAGCCCGATCTGGCATGGGATCTTCAACAAGGAGAGGAGTTGGGCGAGGGTTCCTTGATCCTGGAGCAACGTTTCACCAGTACCCCCGATCCCATGCTGTGGTTGGGGATTCCGGAATCAGTGCATCAGGATTTGGGTGGCCGCATCTTGGTCGCTGCCGGTCTCGAAACCTCTGAGGCCGAGGAGAACCGCGCTACCTGTATCGAAGCGGTGGAGCAATCGCTGGCGGGTTTAACGGGCGTAATCAACCAGCGCACGAATCGCGAAGTGATGCGCGAGCCGGCGAAACAATGCCCTTTCTTCCCCGGCGGCCTGCTGGTGGCGTGCGTTACGATCAGTTTCGGCGAGAAGCAGCTTGCCCCGCTGTGGATCGGGTTTTCACCGCTGCTGATTTCGTGGCTGGAAACGAAACCGGAGGAGCCTGCTTCCCAACCCGTGGTGGAAACGGAAGAGGAGTCCGCGCGCGATGTATCGGGAAGCTCGCGCACGTTCGAACTTCTGCTCGACGTTTCTTTGCCCGTCAGCGTGTCGTTCGGAAAGGCCGAACTGCTGGTGAAAGAAGTTCTGAAATTGACAACGGGGTCCATTGTGGAACTAAACCGTTCGATTAGCGAACCGGTCGAAATTATCGTGAACGGTTGCACCATCGCGCGGGGAGAGGTGGTGGTTGTGGAAGGGAACTATGGAGTTCGAATCAACAGCATCGTAAGCCAGAAGGAGCGCTTGCGCACGGGCGGAGCGGCTGTTGCGGAGTCTAGGGCACGCGTGGGGGCGCGCGGCTGATGATCGGGCTTCTCGCGATTGCGGTGACGTCGGTTGTCTGCTGGTATCTCCGGCGCGATCTTGCACGCGCCAAAGCGGAATTGCAGGCTGAGGCGGTCACGCTACGCTCGGAATTTGAAAAGCTGCGAGAGGAAGGGCTGCCCTCGCCGCCGCCGAACGGATTCAACATGAACCGCCGGCCAGATACTCTAAGACGCCTGCGCAGCGGCCAGGCAATGGATACAATCACAGCAGCGACAGGATGGGCGTTACCAGAAGTGGCTTTGCTTCGGAAGATTGAAGCGATTGCGCCAGGGCGTCGAGCAGATTGAGCAGTGATTGTGGTCCACGCTACCCGTAATCAGGTTTTCCGGCATTCCAGGCCGATTGCGCTACGGTGTTTATATGCCCACTGTCGTAATTGTCGGACGTCCAAACGTCGGGAAATCGACGCTGTTCAACCGGATTACCGGAGAGCGGCGGTCGATTGTGGGCGATGAGCCCGGCATCACACGGGATCGCATCATCGGGCAAGCAACCTTCGAAGGCAAGCCGTTCGAACTAATCGATACCGGCGGCATCGTAGTGCGCGACGAAGATTATATTCCGTCGCAGATCTTGCGGCAGGCGGAGTTTGCGCTGGAAGGCGCCGACCAGATCATCTTTCTGGTCGACGGTCGCGCGGAGATTACAGGGCCGGATCGGGATCTGGCGCAGATGCTGCGGAAGCTGGGGCGGCCGGTGTCGCTGGCGGTGAATAAAGCGGACACCGCAAAGAAACAGGATCTTGCTCACGATTTTTACTCGTTAGGGATTACAGACATTTTTCCCGTTTCGGCAGAGCACGATATCGGGGTGGAAGAACTGCTGGCGCACGTGACAACCGGCTTCCCGGAGGTGGATCCGGAGGTGGATGCAGGGGCGATCAAGGTGGCGATTATTGGACGTCCGAATGTTGGAAAGTCGACGCTGCTGAATGCTTTGACCTCGAAGGAGCGCGCGATTGTTTCGCCGATTGCCGGAACCACACGCGATTCCGTCGATGAGCGTGTGACACATAACGGGCAGGAGTACATTTTCGTAGATACCGCCGGTATCCGTCGCAAGGGCAAGACGCATGAGATGGCGGAGAAGTTGAGCGTCGTTATGGCGCGGCGGAATATCCGGATGTCGCACGCGGTGGTACTTCTGCTCGATGCGGAGATGGGCGTGGTGGGGTCGGATGCGACGATTGGGGGTTACGCGGACGAGGGCGGGCGCGCGCTGGTGATCTGTGTGAATAAGTGGGACCTGATCGGCGAGGGCCACAAGCGGGAATTCGAGCGCAACCTGCGGGACGAGTTGAAGTTTCTGGATTACGCGCCGGTGCTCTTTCTTTCGGCGAAAACTACGGAAGGCGTACCCGCGTTGTTTAAGGCGGTGAAGCGCGTTTACGATTCGGCGAGCAAGCGGGTGACGACGGGGGAGTTGAACCGTTTCGTGGAAAGTCTGCACTTCGAGGAGCGCAAGGTCCTCTATGTGACTCAGGCTTCCATTCGCCCCCCGCACTTCATTTTCTTCACCGATGGGCAGGGCCCGCTTCACTTTTCTCATGAGCGGTATCTGATAAACCAATTACGGAAGCGGTTCGGGTTTGAGGGCACGCCAATCGTGCTCACTGTTCGTGGCAGAACGCCCAAAAAGGAACGTCCGCGCGGCGTTCCGGCCAAGAAGAAGCGTACCGTTTTGAACAAGCCGGCCATCGAATAGGTGTGAGACTTATTCAGTTCGGCTTACTGGCGGTGATGGCCGCCTTGGCTCAGGACCATCCTGCAAGTCTGGTGGTAACAGCGGAAGGACATCGGCAGAAAGAGGCTCCCGAGATCCAGAAGCAGGATGTAGTGGTGCATCTCGGTAAAGACACGGTTCCCGTCCTGGATTGGCGGCCAGCCAATGCCGGGCTCCAACTCATCTTGGCGATTGACGATGGGGCGGATTCCGATTTGGGAGTGCAGTTGAACGACTTGAAGAAGTTTATTCGGGAACAGCCCGCAGGCACGGAAATCGGCGTCGACTATATGCGCAATGGAACGGTGATTCCGGCACATGCGTTGACTAGCGATCACGATGCGGCAGCACGGAGTTTGCGGCTGCCAATCGGGCAGGCTGGCGTGGTCGGGAGTCCCTATGTGGCACTTTCGGAGTTAATCAAGAGGTGGGCTCCGTTTTCAGGACGGAGGGAAGTGCTGATGGTGACAAGCGGGATTGATGGATTGTACTCCGGATACGATTTGCAGAACCCGTATCTGATGAAAGCGATTGATGACGCTCAAAAAGCCGGAATTCAGGTGCACTCCATCTATTACGCGGGAGCGGGCCGCATAGGGCGCAGCTTCTATAACGTGAATTTGGGCCAGAGTTACCTGTCGCGTTTGGGGGATGAAACGGGTGGTGAACCTTACTGGCAGGGATTTCAGAGTCCTGTATCTTTTCAGCCCTACCTGGAAGACCTGACAAAGCGGCTTGGTCACCAGTACGTCGTGACGTTTGCGCCCCGGAGCACGGAAAAAAGCGAGTTTGAGCAGGTAAAAGTAAGGACCGAAAAACCAGGCGCGGAGCTTACAGCTGCATCCCGGGTGTGGGTTCCTGTGGGCCGCTAGGTGCGTTGCCGAGCTTTACCTGTTTGAAGCCGCCTTGGCGGCGTTCATTCAGCCAAATCGCACCAAAAACGAAGAGCAGGATGGCAGGGAGAATAGCGACATAGCGGAAGCTGGTCTGCGCGGCAACGCCGAGGATCTCATTTAGGCGATCGGGCGGAAGCGCATTAAAGGCGGCGTCTCCGCCGGCCAGCTGGATTTTTGTGTTGTCGAAAATCTTACCCATTTGCGGCAGCACGAAGTAGATGGAAAGCGTTCCCGCCGTTCCCATGAGCCCCATGAGCAGCGCGCCTCCTCGAGGGAAACGCTCAGAGGCAGCGGCGAGCATTGTGGGCCACAGATAGCAAACGCCTACGCCCCAGACCGTGGCCGCGAGCAGGCCGGTGATGGGCGAATTGGCGACACTCAGAAGCAACAAGCCTAAGCTGCCAAGCAGACACGATACCCACAATAGGCCGACTGGCGAAAGTTTATGCGCCGCAGCCCCGGCGAAGTGCCGCATTACGAACATGAGTCCGCTGACGTAGACCAAAAGCAGAATTCCTGGCATCTGAACGGTCCGGGACAGCGCGAGATCCACCCACTTTCCGGGTGCCAGTTCGGTCGCGGCGGTCAGGAACATCGCAAGGAACCAAACGATAAACATGGGGCGGCCCAACTCGGCAAACATCTGGCCGGTGGTGATGCCGGAAGCCTTCCGTTCCGTGGGCGGAAACTTGGTGCCGAGGCAGATACTGAGGAAGACCAGAGCCGGAATGAGAACCACGGCGAGCCGACCTTGCCAGTTAATGCCGAATTGGCCCAGGACAATGGAGGACAAGCCGCCGATGATCAGACCGCCTGGCCACCAGGCGTGCAGCGCGTTGAGCCGCTTCGTTTTCTCGTCTGGATAGAGCGTGACGGTAAGCGGGTTGATCACGGTTTCCACCAAGCCCCAGGCAATGCCGGTGGTGATCATGCAGCCGTAAAGCAGCCAATAAATATTCGGCCCCTGCACCAGGTTTCCCGCAAAGATCTTGGCCGTGGTCCCGGCGATAAAACACACGCCGGAGAGCGCGAGCAGCCTTCCCATGCCCAGATAATCGAGCAGCGGACTTCCGATCGCGATGGTGAACGCAAAGCCGAGGAACTCCACGCCCAGAATTGAGCCGATCATTTCAGCGGAGCGGAGACGGTCAAGGGGGTCGAAAAAGGTACGCTGAAGATCCCCCGCAACGGCAGTTTGAATTGCGGAACTCATGCCGGCAGTCACAAGCGCAATGACACTCAGAATAAAGATGCGCGATTTGTTGTACGCGGCGTGCCGGTCGGCGGCGGGCATGCCTACGGTAGCGGACGGTGTGGCCATGGAAGCGAAGCTCAGTATACTACGCGCGAAATGCGCGCGGCTCGGCATCGATGGTCGACTGGGAAAGCATCTGTCTGATTTCTTCGTCGAGAACCGGAGAGAAATCCACGTAGCAGCGGCGCACTGAGGAGAAAGCTGCAGGCGTTCGGGCACAGATGACGGTGTCGGCCACTTTCGCGAGCTCGGAACAGACGTCGGCGGAGCCAACCGGGATAGCGGCGGTGATATGAGCGGGATTGAGCAGACGCAGTGCGCGAATTGCAGAACGCATCGTTAACCCAGTAGTCAGCCCGTCATCGACCACGATCACGGAGCGGCCTTGAATCGGTTCAGGGGTTCGGGACTGCCGATACGAAAGCTCCCGCCTGGTGAGCTCGGCATGTTCGCGAGTCAGGATTGTCTCAAGCCCGGGGGAGTCTGCCGCGAGGCCGCCTTCAAGCGTGTAAATGCCCCCGCTTGCGACTGTGCCAACAGTCCGATACGGACATTCCGGCAAGGCGAACCTGCGAACCAGAAAGATATCTAGAGGGATGAGTAAGATTTTCGAGATCTCACAAGCAACCGGAACTCCTCCTCGCGGAAGAGCGAGAACAACGGGGTTGCGATTTAAACAGTGTTCGGGAATGAAGGTGGCGAGTGCCTGACCGGCTTCAATCCGATTTGCAAAGGAGGTAGATGAAGAATTATTTAGAAATACAGAAGAGCGGGAAAAGGCTGATGAAGAAGTCACTTGGTTTGTACGAACGACGCTCCCACATGCTCAATTATCCAATAAAAAACTTGGATGGAGCAAATCACCAAAAGCATTGGATTGTGCGATTCGTCCCACCCTAGTACTTTCTCTGCTGTGTCTCGCTAAAGAATCGTCAGATTCAGCCGATCAGACACATATCAGCCCGAAGAGCCCCTGACACAATGACCGATCTCTCTTGGCGAGTCCGCAGCTACATCACAATCATGGTTGTCGCGGCTTGCGTGGTTGTGGCTTGCTCTTTGCCTCAATGGAGCAGTAGCCAAAACTTTCGTTCCTGCCTCTACATGGTGGTTGCTCTCGCGGCGGCGAACCTAAAAGTTCGCTTGCCCGGAATCACAGGAGCCATGTCCGTCACCTTTGTCTTTGTGTTGATGGGGCTGCCGGACCTAAGTCTTCCCCAGGTAATCGGCGTGGGACTCGCGGGAACAGGTGGCACTCTTCTCTTTCGAGCGAAATCCCGCGACTGGGTGAAGCTGGCTTTTAACTTGGCGAGCAGCATTCTGGCATCCGCCGCTTGTTTCGGCGTGTTTCATTCGGCGCTCCTGCAGGCGCAGAATAGCAGCCTCCCGATTCTGCTCCTCTTCGCTTCCGCTACCCAATACCTCCTCAACACCGGGTCGATCTCGCTCGTGATTGCCATGACGGAGCACAAATCAGCATGGCATGTCTGGAAAGAGAGCTTTCTGTGGACGGCTTCCCACAATCTGGTGGGCGCAGGCATGGCGGCGGTGTTCCACGTTGAGGAGCGCTTTGCGGGTTGGGAGGCAACCCTGCTTACCATTCCGGTAGTCTGGCTGGTTTACCGATCGTACTCGATGCACCTGGAGCGTCTGGAATCCGCTCGGAAACACGCTCAGGAGATGGGAGATCTGCACTGGCGAACGATCGAAGCTCTGGCGCTCGCGATCGACGCGAAGGATGAGACAACCCATAACCATCTGCTGCGCGTAAAGGTGTACGCGACGGAAATCAGCAGGGAGTTGAACCTGGATGACTTGGAACTGCAGGCAATCCAGGCGGCGGCGCTGCTCCACGACATTGGGAAGCTGGCGGTACCGGAGCACATCATTTCGAAACCGGGCAGATTGACGCCAGAGGAATTCGAAAAGATGAAAGTCCACCCCGTTGTCGGAGCGGAGATTCTGGAGCGGGTCAGGTTCCCGTACCCCGTGGTACCCATTGTGCGGTCGCATCACGAGAAGTGGAACGGCAAAGGATATCCGGACGGCTTGAAGGGATCGGAAATTCCGATCGGGGCGCGAGTTCTGGCGGCGGTCGATTGTCTGGATGCCCTCGCAAGCGACCGGCAGTACCGGAAAGCATTACCGCTGAATGAAGCTATGGCGATTGTGGAGAAGGAATCGGGCCAGAGTTTCGATCCGGCGGTGGTGGCAATCCTGAAGCGCCGGTATGTTGAGTTGGAACGCATGGCAACCACCCAGCCGCTCGAGGAAGAGCCGAAGCTTTCGAAAAACGTAAAGGTCGATGCCGGCGAAGGCCCGGCTTCCGGCTATGCCGAGATGTGCGAGGTAAGCCCAAACCTGGGTCAGATCGACTTTCTGGAATCGATCACAGCGGCGCGGCGGGAGTTTCAATCCTTATTGCGCATTATCGAAGAACTAGGGACCTCGCTGAGTGTGGAAGAGACCTTAACGCTGCTCGGAACGCGCCTCAAGAAGATGATTCCTCACCATTCTTCGGCCGTCTTCGTACGGACCGGGGACCGCTTGGATCCAGTTCATACGGAGGGCGAGAAGGAGTGCTGGCGTCCTTCTACTCCTTTGATCGTGGGCGAGGGCTTGACGGGTTGGGTCGCGGAGAACCATCAGCCGATTGTGAATGGGAACCCGGCTGTAGAACCTGGCTACTACTGCGCAGGAAGGCCGTTGCTCTCCGCGATTTCCGTTCCTTTGGAAGCGAACGGGGACGTGACCGCTCTTGTGACCCTGTACAGTGCGCACGCGAATGCGTTCACGCAGGACCACCTGCGCATCTTGCAACAGATCAGTCCCAAGGCGGGATTGTCGTTGGCCAATGCCTTGAAGCATGAACGAACGGCGGCGTTCGCGGCGACCGACGAGCTTACCGGGTTGCCAAATACCCGCTCTCTGTCCTTGCACTTACAGGAGCGCCTCAGCGGACCGGCCGCGGCGGTGCTGATTCTAGACCTGGATGGCTTCAAGGGTGTGAACGATAGGTTTGGGCACCTGACAGGAAACCGTGTCCTGCGGCTGGTGAGCGAGGCGCTCCGGAAGGTGTTCCTTGAGGAGGATTATCTGGCGCGGATGGGCGGAGATGAATTCGTGGTGGTCATGCGGGATGGAACCTGCGTGGACGCGGCAATCGCCAGGCTGGATTTGTTGGTGAGGAAGATTGGGCAGCAGGTCTGCGGTACGGATGGTTTGGCGGTCAGCGCGGGAGTGGCGTTCTATCCGGTGGATGGAGATTCGGCGGAGAAGCTCATTTCCGTCGCGGACCAACGGATGTATGCAACGAAAGAGGGGCGCCGGAAAGGCGCCCCTGAGACTTGCGTGGCATGATGCTGCTGAGGAAGGTTTAGCCGCTCATTGCAGCGAGGAAATCGGAGTTGGCTTTCGTTTTTCCTAGCTTATCGAGCAGCAGCTCCATGGTTTCGACCGGGCTGAGCGGATTTAAGACTTTGCGGAGGATCCAAACGCGATTCAGTTCCTCGCGCGGCATGAGAAGCTCTTCCTTACGAGTGCCACTCTTGTTGATATCGATGGCCGGAAAAACACGCTTATCGACAAGCTTACGTTCAAGGTGGATTTCCATGTTGCCCGTACCCTTGAACTCTTCGAAGATCACGTCGTCCATGCGGCTGCCCGTATCAATCAGCGCGGTGGCGATGATGGTGAGCGAACCGCCTTCCTCGATGTTCCGCGCCGCGCCGAAGAAGCGCTTGGGCCGCTGGAGAGCGTTGGAATCGACGCCGCCCGAGAGGACCTTCCCCGAGGGCGGAACAATGGTGTTGTAGGCGCGAGCCAGACGGGTAATGGAATCAAGCAGGATCACTACGTCTTTCTTGTGCTCGATCAGGCGCTTGGCCTTTTCGATAACCATTTCGGCGACCTGAACGTGGCGGGTTGCGGGTTCGTCGAAGGTGGAAGCGATGACTTCGCCGCGCACCGAACGCTGCATGTCGGTGACTTCTTCCGGGCGCTCATCGATCAGCAGAACGATGAGCGAGACTTCCGGATGATTGGTCGTGACTGAATTCGCGATGTTCTGGAGGAGCATCGTCTTGCCAGTACGAGGAGGAGCGACGATCAGGCCGCGCTGGCCTTTTCCGATCGGCGCGAGAAGATCCATGACGCGTCCGGAGAAGTTCTCGCGCGTGGTTTCAAGCTTCAGGCGCTCATTGGGATAAAGCGGGGTGAGGTTATCGAAGAAGATCTTGTTGCGAGCTTCCTCAGGCGGTTCAAAGTTGATGGCGTCGACCTTGATCAGAGCGAAATAGCGTTCGCCTTCTTTCGGCGGACGGATCTGGCCGGAGACGGTGTCTCCGGTACGCAAATCGAAGCGGCGAATCTGCGAGGGCGAGACGTAAACATCGTCAGGGCCAGGCAGGTAATTGTATTCCGGGGCGCGGAGGAAGCCGAACCCATCCGGCAGACATTCCAGGACGCCTTCGGAAAAGATCAGACCGCTCTTTTCGGCTTGCATTTGCAGGATCTTAAAGATGAGTTCCTGCTTCCGGAGTCCGGCGGCACCAGCCACTTGTAAGTCTTTCGCGACCTGTCCAAGCTTTTGGATATTCATATCCTTGAGCTCGACCAGATCGAGAGTGGGCGAACCGTTCTTGGCCTGGGCAGTCTTCCTGCGTTGAATATGGCTCGCGGTTGGGGCGGCAACCGGGGGGATTCCACCCTGATCCGCACCAGTCAGCTCTGCGGCTTCCGCTTCGGCCGCGCGCACATTCATGGCTTGGTCGCTTAATTTCTCCTGCGGCCCGGGATCGATCTTGTCACCGTGGATTTTATCGGAAGAGGCGGCGCGTTCCGCATGCGGGGTCTTCGTCCCGTTCGCCGCCAGCGGCGGCGCTAGTTGTGTAGTCGAGTTTTCGTTATCGCTTGCCAAATTTCCCTCACTCCCCGGCCTGTGGCGGCCGAGAACGGCAGCGGGTCCGGCACGAGTTTCTTCACTCCCGCCATGGTTCGCTGTTGATCCGCTTGATTTAATTTATCCATCTTGGTCACGATCACCAGATATTTTCGGTTCTGAGAATCCAACCAGTCTTTGAGTCCTAGGTCCTTCTCCATCCAGCCGCGCCGGGCATCCAGCACCAGAAATGAGAGAAGAAGGGTGTGGCGAAGTTCCAGATATTGATCGATCAGTTCCTTCCACTGATTCTGGAAGCCTTTGGGGACACGGGCGTATCCATATCCAGGTAAATCGACGAAGTAGGTTCTTCCTTCCACCCGGTAAAAGTTGATGGTTTGGGTGCGACCGGGAGTGCTGCTGGTGAACGCCAACTTCTTTTGGCCGATAAGGGCATTGATGAGGCTGGATTTGCCAACGTTACTACGGCCCAGAAAGGCGATTTCCGGGAGCCCGTCGGAAGGGAACTGCTCGGGCTGGTTTGCACTAATTACAAACTCCGCTACCAAGAGTCTACACCAAATCCAGCCTCAAAAGGTTAATGAGCCCTTTCTTCAGCGGAAGAAAGGTAATCCATGGGCGTGGGGGCAGGAAGAGGAAGCGCAATCGGTTCGCGTTCCAGCGCAATCCGAAGGACCTCGTCCATCGAATCGACGAAGTGTAGCTTCATGACATTGCGCAGAGTCTGCGGAATGTCAGGAAGGTCTTTCTCGTTATCCTTCGGCATGATGGCTTCGTTGATCCCGTGGCGGTGAGCAGCCAGCAGTTTCTCCTTGAGTCCGCCGATCGGAAGAACTTTGCCGCGCAATGTGATTTCGCCGGTCATGGCAATATCGCCGCGAACCGGGATATTCGTGAGCGCGCTGCAGATGGTGGTGGCCATGGTGATGCCGGCGGATGGCCCATCTTTCGGAATCGCACCTTCGGGAATGTGAAGGTGGATATCGAGATTGCGGTAAAAGTCACGGGGCAGCCCGAGTTGATGGGAGCGGGACCGGACGTAGCTCAGGGCAGCCTGCGCGGACTCCTGCATCACCTCGCCGAGTTTGCCGGTGACGGTGAGCTTACCCTTGCCTTCCATCAGCGTGGCTTCCGTGGTGAGGATCTGGCCGCCGACTTCGGTCCAGGCCAAACCGGTTGCCGCGCCAACCGCGTTCTTCTTGTTGGTTTCGAGATCGCGATACTTTAGCGGTCCGAGCAGCTCGATCAGCTTTTCGGTGTTCACGACCACGGGGCCGGACTTTCTGTCGCTATCCACGAATTTGCGGGCGACTTTACGGCAGACGTTACCGATTTCGCGCTCCAGGTTCCGAACACCAGCCTCGCGGGTGTAGTACTGAACCAAGCCGTTGATCCCATCGTCGGTGAATTCGATTTCTTTCGGGGAAAGGCCCGTCTGTTCCAGCTGTTTGCGCACCAGGAATCTTCGGGCGATTTCCTGCTTTTCGAGCTCGGTATAGCCGGAAAGCCGGATCACTTCCATACGGTCCTGGAGAGCGGCCGGAATGGTGTGAAGCACATTCGCAGTGGCAATAAAGAAAACCTGGCTGAGATCGTACTCTACATCGAGGTAGTGGTCGACGAACATGAAGTTCTGTTCGGGATCGAGAACTTCGAGCAGCGCAGAGGAGGGATCGCCGCGGAAATCCATCGCCATTTTGTCGATTTCATCGAGCATGAAAACCGGATTCTTAGTGCCGGCTTTCTTCATCATCTGGATCACCTGGCCGGGAAGGGCGCCGATATAGGTGCGCCGATGGCCGCGGACTTCGGCTTCATCACGGACGCCGCCGAGCGACATGCGGACGAATTTGCGGCCTGTGGCTTTCGCCACGGACATGCCGAGCGAGGTCTTACCTACGCCGGGAGGTCCGACAAAACAAAGAATGGAACCCTTGGGATTCTTGACCAGGCGGCGAACGGCAAGGAATTCAAGAATACGATCCTTGATCTTCTCCAAACCGTAGTGATCGGCTTCGAGAACCTGTTCGGCGAACTTCAGATCGCGGATTTCCTTCGAGCGCTTTCTTCCACGGTACAGCGAGAAGCCAGTCGAGATAGTTGCGGGAAACGGTGGATTCGGCCGACATGGGTGGCATGTTTTCAAGCCGCTTCAGTTCCGCGTTGGCCTTTTCGGAGGCATCGACCGTCATCCCAGCGGTTTCAATGCGCTTTTTTAGCTCATCGATTTCGCTCTTTTCACCGCGGCCGAGTTCCTTCTGGATTGCCTTGATCTTTTCGTTGAGGTAGTACTCTTTTTGAGCCTTTTCCATCTGGCGCTTCACGCGGCCCTGGATGGTGCGATCGACGTTCAGCTTCTCAATTTCGATATCGAGCATTTCGGCCACGCGGGTGAGGCGGTCGATGGGATCGAAAACTTCGAGAAGGTCCTGCTTTTCTTCAATGGTGAGCTGAAGATTCGCGCCTACCGTGTCCGAGAGCTTGCCAGGATCATCCACGCGGATGGCGGAGATCATCTGCTCATAGTTCAGGTTTTGACTCAGCTTGACGTACTGTTCGAAGAGGGTGGTGACGCGGCCGACCAGAGCTTCCAGTTGGGTGCCGGCTTCGATTTTGTAGTTGTTGGTGCGCACGACCGCGCGGAAAAAGCCGTCTTCGTCAGAAACGGAGATAACTTTGGCGCGTTCGACGCCTTCGACCAAAACTTTGATGTTGCCGTCCGGAAGCTTGAGGCTCTGAACGATGTTCACGACAGTGCCGACGCTATAAATTTCGGCGGGCGAGGGTTCATCGATCGACGCATCGTGCTGGGTGGCAAGGAAGATCTGTTTGGTGCTCGCCATGGCCTCTTCGAGGGCGCGGACACTGGATTCGCGGCCCACGACGAAGGGCGTCATCATATAAGGAAAAATGACGACGTCGCGAATGGGCATCATCGGTAAGCGTTTGGTGTCGGATTTTTCTTTTGAGGTAAGCATGGATTTCAGAGGGAGTGCGAGGCGGGCGGGAGATGCGGAACCTTGGGGGTTCCGGTTCAGCCAGCCTTTTCGAGCAGGGTAAGACTGATCTTTTGTGAGGTTACCATGTCACGCGTAACCGTAAAGTCACGAACCTTCTTGTAAGAAGGGATGTAATACATCAAGTCTAGCATTAGCTCCTCCAGGATCATCCGGAGGCCGCGAGCTCCGACTTTGCGCTCCATTGCAAGCACGGCAATGGCATCGAGCGCGTCGTCGGCGAATTTCAGGCGTACATTTTCGAATTCAAAGAGCTTTTGATACTGCTTAATAATCGCGTTCTTAGGTTTGGTGAGGATTTGAATAAGGGCGTTCTTATCCAGTTCATCCAGGGTGGCGATCACCGGGATCCGGCCGATAAATTCCGGAATAAAGCCGAACTTCAACAAGTCAGCCGGTTGTAGTTGCTGAAGCAGTTCGTTATCGCGGTGGGCTGTGATTCCGATGGTACCCTTACCATGCGCACCCAGCGGGGTCGGCTCTTCGAGGAAGCCAATGGAGCGTTTTCCGACGCGACGGGAAATGACTTTGTCCAGCCCGATGAACGCACCGCCGCAAATAAAAAGGATATTCGAGGTATCAATCGGGGTAAATTCCTGATGCGGATGCTTGCGGCCGCCTTGGGGCGGAACGTTGGCGATTGTCCCTTCTAGAATCTTCAGGAGCGCCTGCTGGACACCCTCGCCCGAAACATCGCGGGTGATGGAGGGATTTTCGTCTTTGCGACAAATCTTATCAATTTCGTCAATATAAATAATGCCGTTTTGAGCTTTCTGCACATCGCCATCGGCGGCCTGCAGTAATTTCAAAATTATATTTTCGACGTCCTCACCGACATAACCGGCTTCGGTGAGAGTGGTGGCATCAACAATCGCGAACGGAACATCAAGGATGCGGGCCAGGGTCTGCGCCATCAAAGTCTTGCCCGTGCCGGTAGGCCCAATCAACATGATGTTCGACTTCGAGAGTTCGACGTCGGAGTTACGCATCTTGTTCATATGGATGCGCTTGCAGTGGTTGTAAACCGCGACGGCCAGCTTTTTCTTAGTCGCGTCCTGCCCAATCACGTATTGATCGAGGAACTCCTTTACTTCGAGCGGCTTGGGAAGCTTTTGGGGACCGGCGGACGGCTGATCTGTCTTGTCATCATCAAGAATCGAGTTGCAGACCCCGATGCATTCATCGCAAATGAACGCACGCGGGTAATCACTGGGCGAGGAGATTAGCTTCCCAACGACATCCTGGCTTTTATGGCAGAAAGAACAGCGGAGGGTATCATCGGTTCCAGCACGCTTCACTCAGATCTCCTTTTGTGCCGCAAATTTCGCGACAGGCTCGGGCGCAAGGGTCGAAAACTTAACAAACAGTAACCACCTCCATTATTACCTGAAGTGGAATCGTAATCAACGGCTGAAGTTCGGACTGCGCTTTTTTAAGCCGCGGCGGACTTTTCCGCGTTATCAAACAAGAACTGCAGGGTCTTGCTGGTTTGAATGTGGGATGCGATCCGATCGAGAGTGCCGTTCTTTTGGAGTTTTGGGCGGAGGGACAGCACGGGTTCGCGCTCTTGGCGCGCCATGCGCTCCACTTCGCGATCCACCTCTTCGTTTGAGGCGAAGATGGATTCACGCTGGGAGACGGCTCCCAGCAGGAGAGAGGCCTTGACCTCGCGAACGGCGCGATCGTGCTGTGTTTCTTTAATCTTTTCCCAATCCAGCTTGATGGATTCGGGATCGATCCCATCGGCCGCCAAAGAGCGGAGACTTTGTTCCAGGCGATTGCGGATCTGTTGATCCACGAAGACTGTGGGGACCGGGAATTCGTGGGAATCAACAAGCGAATCGACCAGCTTGTTTTTCGCGACTTCCTGGGCTTCGGCTTGTTTTTGGGCCAGGAGACTTTTTCGAACTGCATCGCGGAATTCGTCTACGGTTCGGTAGTCGCCAAGATCCTGCGCGAATTCATCGTTTAGCTCAGGCAGTTCCTTGCGGCGAACTCCCTTCACAACACAGTGGAAGCGAACGGTCTTGCCGGCGAGTTTGGTTTGGCCGTAATCTTCGGGATAAGTAACCTCGAAATCCTTTTCTTCGCCGGGAGACATCCCTCTGAGATTTTCGGAAAATCCCTCCAGGGTATCCTTCCCGCCCACTTCGATGGTGATTTCGTCAGTTTTCACGGGTTCGTCCACGCCGCTGATGCTTTCCAGTGAGATGACGGCGAAATCGCCGTCGTTTAGCGGTCGTGGCTCTTCGTTCGCGTATGTGCTTTTGCTGTCGCGAATCTGGTCGATGCGGGTAGCAATTTCCTGGTCCGTGACTTCGGGGTCTGAGTATTCGACTTTCATGCCCCGATATTGACCCAACTCGATATCGGGAGCGACCTCGAATTCCGCTTTGAACCGGATGGGTTCTCCGGCGTGGAAGTGAACGTCAACGATGTCGGGCCGGGCGACGGGCCGAAGTTTTTGCTCCTTGAGTTGCTCATCGAGGAACTGGGGTACAAGATTCTCAAAAACCTGTTGACGGATATCGCCTTCGAAATGCCTGCGAATCATGGTCGCGGGAGCTTTTCCGGGACGAAAACCGGGAATCTTCGCGCGCTTCTGGAACGATTCGACAGCCTTTGCTGTTTCCCGGTCGACGGCGTCGACAGGAATTGTGACTTCAAGGGAATGCTTACAGCCTTCTACCAACGCCAATTCAGATTTACCTCAGGGGATTAGGGAACTAAACCTCAGGATAACATTCCGGTCAAAGAGCTAGAGGGTGCGGAGGTGGAAGCCGCCGTCCACATTGAGGACCTGTCCTGTGGAGTAGTCCAGATGGCCGTCGGCGATTGCGCGAACTGCTTCGGCGACATCGGATCCCTCACCCATACGGCGCTGGGGGAGCAGGCCGGAGGCGATCCGTTCTTCGTAGACCTGTTCCACTTTCGCGATCATGTCGGTGCGAATGATGCCTGGACGGATTTCAAAAACCTGGACGTTCTTGTCGGCGAGGCGGGCGGCCCACAGCGCGACGGACATGCTGAGGGCAGCTTTCGAGATGCAATATTCGGCGCGGTTCACGGAAGCGGTGTAGGAAGAAATGGAGGTGATGAAAACAATCCGGCCGGAGCCTTGCGCAAGCATCACGCGGGCGGCGAGTTGGGTGAGGAAATGGGGGCCGCGAAGATTGACCGAGATCAACTCGTCGAAGCTTTCGGCCGTGCTGTCGAGGATGTCGCGCCGTTCGCGCGGCGCTATGCCGGCATTATTGACAAGGAGATCGAGGCGGCCATGCTGTTCGAGAGTCGAAGCGATCAGCGCCTGGCGATCGGCTTCGGCAGAGACATCGCAGGAGGCGATGAAACAGCCGGTTTCCTTAGCTAAGGATTCGGCGGCATCGAGGCGGCCGCGATAGGTTGCAACCACCGTGTGAGTCTTCGAGAGTTCGGTCGCGATGGCGCGCCCGATGCCGCGGCTGGCACCTGTGACGACGGCTACGGGTTTTGCCACCTAAGCGCGGATGCCGTAAGCGAGCGTGAATACCAGGCGCGTTTCAGAAGGAATTCTTACCCGTTGCCCGTGCCCTAGTTCCTGTGCACCGGTGCCCACCGCGGCTCCGGACCCGGCACCGATTGCCGCGCCTCTGCCGCCGCCCGCAATTCCGCCGATGATGGCTCCAAGAGCAGCGGTTCCGCCGATCACTCCGGCGCTGCGGGCTCCGCGTGAACTGCTTTCCTTGATGACATCCTGCGTGGAAATCTCTACTGGACGGCCATTGATGTCGATCGAAGTCAGGATCAGTTTGAGAATCGTGCGGCCTTGGATTTTGCCGGACTTCTGATCTTCCACAAGACGGGCACTCACATTTGCGCCGCGCGAAATCACGGTTTCACCATTCACGATCACAGGCTCATCGAGGCTGGCGCGATACGTGTCGCCGATCCGCGAGTTTTCGGAATCGACGGAATCGATCATCCGAACAGTGAGTTGAGTGCCGGCGGGAATATCGTATCCGCCGACTTGAGCGGGAGGGGGAGTATTCGAAGGAGGTCTCGAGGACGAGTAGGCACCCTCCGGACGAGGACGATCGTAGGACTTTTGGCCGAATTGAACTCCCGCTACGGTGTCGATGGGGAATGTATCGACGCGACTGCCGATATCCATTCGAATCTCCCGGGCAGTGCCGCCGAGAAAGGTGCCTTCGACGATCATGCCGTTGCGCAACGTGAGCGTATCCGCGAAAAGACTGGAGGCGGTAGTAAGGAGAATGAGGCTTTTCGTTATCGTCATAAGAACTCTGAGTTTCCGACGCCCATGGATCAAGCAGCGTTTCGTTTTTTGAAAGTGGAGGCGAGGGAACGGGCAATGCCCTTACCCTTTTCGAGCGCAAGCGCATAAGCATCGCGATTCTCCTGCCGGTTCATGGTGCTGCCCGTCCGGTGAAGCCGCTCCAGACCGAGTCCGAGCACGTAAGTTCCGGCGAATGCAATGGCCGCTTTAGGAATCAAGCCGCCCCCCAGGGGAATTTTGCCGATTAGTTCGCGAGCAATGGCGCGCCAGCCAAACGCACTCGCGGCAATGGTGGCGAGTTCCATCTTCTGCTCCGCATAACCGATGGGTTTGCCATTTGCAGCTGCGATCAGGAATGCCATTCGAACCTGATTAATGGTGAGGAACGCAGTATCGCTGGCGAACTCCCCGACCGACCAAGGGAGTTCGAGCAAATTCGGGACTACGTTCGGGAGCGCGGTAACCAGCGAGAACATCGCGTTTTCCTTAGCCGTCCGCTGAATGATCCGGGTGAGCACTGTTTGGCGAAAGACAGGAAACTGACGGGCCAGTGGAATTTCCAGATCAGGTTTCGCATCGAGGACGGCGTTCACCGAAGTATCGGGACTTTGGGTGGAGAAGAAAAACGCGGATGCGGGACAGGGCGAGTCTTCAGAGCAGAACACCACATCATGCAGATCCAAAGCGGAGTTTGCGTTCATGCGATGAATATGCGCGGAGGAAGCCGGCCCAATGCTCGTCAGGAAATTCTCAAGCGCCAGGTAACCGGCCTCCGTCGCCGCAGAAATTCCGACCGAAACGGTGCGTTCGGCTTGCTGGCGCACGTCGGCCGGATTCAGCTGTGTGAGAGCCTTCTTGAAATCCTTAATCAAATTTATGGACATACCCTCTCCCGAATCATTTTAAGTCTTCAAAATACGCCTCCGGTGGAGCACTTTTGTGGCAAATCCGGCCAGCAAGAGACCGCTCCCGATTAGAATGGCGGGCGAGGGCTCCGGAGCGCCCACGGCTGCAAGGCTCGAATTGGGAGCAAGGACGGTGAGGAACTCCTGAACTTGACCCGTTCTCAAAACCGGCCCTTCATTGGTGATCACCCGAAAGTTATCGTAGTTCAGCGTCATGTAATTCAGCTGCGCCTGCTGCAGCCAGTAGTTGGAGGTCGGGGTGGGGGCTTGCTGAGGATTGAAAATCTGCCAAATGGTGGCGTGAATGTCCGCCCATTGAGAGGTGGACTGCTGCGCGAATTGCGTGTCAAGCCAGCCAATTTCCTGGTACTTGGTGAGAGCGTTCGACTCGCCTCCGTAACGGGTTTGACTCAGGTCCGAACCGGGCGTGATCCGGCTCAAATTGGCCTGCCAGGTTTGCCCAAAATTGACGTCATTGACAAAGTCATCGCAGAACAGGGATACGTTCTGACTTGCCAATTGTCCGTAATACTCGCCGATGTAGACTCCGAAAGCGTTGGCGCCATTGACTCCCGTGAAGGTGGCTTGGATGGTCGATGCAAGCCCTGGAGACGCGGCGAGAGCGCCGCCGACGACAAGGCGTAAAAGTAGATTGATTCTCATGGACACGAATCGGAAGCCGTGGCCGAAAACTTTAGGATCTGGGTGTAAGAGGCTTTCTAAGGCCCTGAAGAGGAGACTTTAGAAATTTGGAAAAGAAAAAAGGGGCGTGAACCGCCCCAAAAGGAGAAAAGATGGTGCCCAAGAGAGGACTCGAACCTCCACGAAGTTGCCCTCACTACGACCTGAACGTAGCGCGTCTGCCAGTTCCGCCACTTGGGCTTACGAGAAGAAGTCTACCAGATCTGGTTTAGAACTTCAGCCAGGTGGTAGCCCGCCTTTGCCAACTGTTCTTCAACGATAGGGGCAGCGGCTTCCTGATAGGCGCTATCGATTTTGATGTGAAGATCTGTATATCTCTGGGCGTGATCCTTGCAGGTGGCTGCCGGATCAAAAGCTTCGGCGGTCACTTTGGGTTCGAGTTTTCCGTAAACATATTTCTGAGCGAGCTCGTGTGACTCTCTCGCCCAGCCGTCAAAATCGATGCCGTGCTTGGTCCAGTCTTTGTATTTTGAACCGAATTTCGCGTCAAGAGACCGGGCGACATCCGGAACTGCGGCGCCTTGGAGAAGCAGGTCCCGGTTCACGATCATGCCGTCCCAGATGCTGTGGAGATTAGTAATTTTCGGATCCGCGAAGAACTGAGCGGGCGTGCAGTTTCCGCCCTGATCGTTGTTGGCCGTGGTGTGAAGCGGTTGATGAAGGTCGCCGACAAGATGGATGAGATAGCGGAGGGCGGTTGCTCTTTCGGTGTCGCTCTCTTTGCTGTCATGAAGAATATTGAGGTTGTAGCGTAGTGCGCTTAGAATGCAGCCCGTGCGATCTTGATCGTTGTTCAGAGGGCCCACAGGTTTGCACCATTGTTCGATGTCGCCTTTCTTTTGACCGAGTGGAATATCCATGTAGTGCCAGGAGCCGGTACGATCCGATTTCTTGACGTCGTCGGCCCAGGTGGAGGCATCCGCCATAAGATCGGCGGGACCATTCTGGCATCCCCGGCGAGTGGCGGGATCGACAGGTTGCGATTTCAGAAGCGCGTTAACGCCGGCGAGGGCGGCTGGAGAAAGATGACTTTCAGAAATTAGGGCGACAATCTGGTGACCTTCGCACCACCAAGCGGAGGCCGGGGAGGCGAGGAGCAGAGCAAGAAACCACAAACGAATCATTTCGAAGCTCGGTCGCCCAACGGGGTGGCATCACCCGGAACCAGCCCCATGGCCCACTTGATTGCTTCGAGCCACATTTGCTGGATATCTTTGCGGTCGAGCACGGCATTTTCGTGGCCCAGCGAGGAATAAAACACGCGGCCCTTGCCGTAGTTTTTGGCCCAGGTTACGGCGAAATCGCCATCCTCGCGATGAATTCTCTTATTGCTCATATCAACGGAGCTGGTATCGAGACTCATCAAGACGCGTACGTCTTTGCGCGAATAGTCCCGGAACTGATAAATTTCATCGTTCAAGGTGATGGAGTCGCCAAATTGCTTCATGCCCGGAAACGCCTTGTCTTCAATTTTGATTTTGACCTGCTGATGCCAGGGGTGGTCATTGAAGTAGCCGCCGATCATTTGGCCGTACTCCGGCCATTTGTAAAAGGTGTCCGTGGCGCTGTGCATCCCGAGAAAGCCTTTGCCATCGTCTTTGATGAAGGAGAGAAACGCGGCTTTTTGCTCGTCGTTTAGAGCGAGCTCCCCTGTGGTGTAGAAGACAATAGCGTCGAAGTAGTCCAGGTTTTTTGCGTTTTTCGTGAGCTTCTGTTTGGTGATGAGTTCGGTATCAGTACGGAGAAAAGCATCAAAAAGGCCGGATTCCTGGCCGATTTTGTCGAACATCGCCATGGCGTGGGAAACGGAATCGTGCTCGAATCCAGCGACCGCGCCGATCACCAGCAACTTCTTCTTCTTGGGAGTTTGCGCGGGAGTTTGCGCCGCTACCGAAAAAGAAAAAAACGAAGCCAATATGGAGAGGGCGGCGAATCGGGTCAAGTTCATCTGGAAATCTCCCGCGAGAATTATCTCAGGTTTTTAGCCGGCGTAGCGTGTAGGTATCGGGTTTCAGGCTGTCCTGCTCAAGCCGCTTCAGGTCATCGTTGACATGAATCATTTTTCCGTTGATGTGATTAGATCGGGCGGAGGCCAGGAACAACGCCAAAGCGATCTGACGCTCGGCGGAGATACCGCCGGATTTGCGAATTTGTTGCGCGTCGGCAAGTTCCGCGGGGCCAGCCAAATCACCGGCATGGAGGATTTCGTCGGTCATGCTGGTGTAAGAGCCGCCAGGGGCGAGGCAGTTAACTTGAATGTTGTAGCCATGGACCTCACCCGCAATGCACTCCGCCTAAGCGAACTACCGCGGCTTTAGAGGCAGCGTAGGGCGCAAAGTTGGGGCGCGCGGTTGCGGCGCCTCCCCCGGTGACAATGATGATTTTGCCTTGGCGGCGCTCAATCATTCCTGGCAGGACCGCTCGGATCGCGTTCATCACGCCGAGCACGTTGATATCGAAAGTCTCCTGCCAGCCAGCAGGGTCGGAAGTTGCGAGGGGACCGATTGGTCCCTGAACACCCGCTACGGCCACCAGGGCAAAAATATCCGGCATTTGAATGACGGCTTCCTGGAGCTTGGTGAAGTCACGGACATCGGCTACGAAAGAGATTGCCTTCCCATTGGCATGTTCGATTTCGAGCTGTGCCGCGTTTAATTCCGGGGCGGAGCGGGCAAGCAGGCCCACGTGTGCACCTTTCAATGCAAAGCCGATGGCGATGCGTTTTCCAATTCCGCGTCCCGCGCCTGTAACCAGTACCGACTTTCCGGAAAATTCAGCCAAGTTTTCCCACAGTTAGGCTACTTCGAAATCAAACGCGGCAGTTTCGGGGCGTCCTGCCCGTTGAATTTGGAGAAACATGCGGTAGCGGCCGGGTTTCGGGAAGCCATACGGAAAAGCAAATTGTGCATCGTTGTGCATTTTCATTCCGTGCATCTCCATGGGTGCCGCAGTGAGCCCGAGCGAGGCCATCGGCACGGTTCCCGAGGGATGAGTGTGAGCGAAAACCGAGGCATCAGCGCTGATGAATTCGGCGTGAGCGGCCATACCCATATAGGGTTCCAGATCCGTAGCGAGCTGGCCGGAGGCGTCCTGCACCTCAAACCTGAAGTGTAGCATCCGGCGGGCGACAATCGGACCGGGAATGGGGGCGCGCAGCACTCTAAGCCCGTCGGGAAGGATGAATACAGACCTTTGCGGATCGAACTGGGAGAGTGGGGCCGCGGTGCCTTCGGCATCGTCCGGGCTGAGCGCGCGACCTTTGATCGCCTGAGTGACATTCAGGTCTGCGACAGGAGTTTCGGGGAAGCCGCTGGCATGAACAATATCGGCGAACAGTTTGTAGTGTCCGGCTGGGAGAGCGGGAGCCGGGCTCTGAAATTCGCTGTTTCCCGTCAATTGCGGATGGAGATGCCACATGCGATCCATCTCCGGCATGTGGACGACGAAGAGGTGCATGAGGTGATCGTGGTCGGGGAGATAGTCGTTTGGCTTGCGCGTAGTTTCCAGTTGGAGCGTTAGAAAGCCATCGTGTAAGGAGGCCTGCATTTCGGGTTGTTTATAGATGTGATCGCGATATCCCTTGGCTTCAATGCCCCACCACCAATTGCCGAGGAGCAGGATAAGAACAAAAGCAGCCGAAGCGGCAGCCATGGCAACGCGGGAGCGGCGAATGTGAGCGGAATCAGGAAGCTGCGCAGGGCGAAGAGTCGATTCGCGGGCAGCCGCGCCGACGATACTGACCGCGCCCGCTAGGATCAGAAGCATGATGAGGGCTAGGCTCCAGCCTAAGCCCGATTGCATTTGCTTCGTCTCGCGAGCAACGGAAGGAATTGGGATGGAAAGCGAGCCTGGGCCCTGGGCGCCTTCGACATCGATGCGGATTTGGTAGGAGCCGAAGGACATGAGCCAGACCGCGGCCGTGAAGAATTGAGGGTCGGTTGTGGAACGCTGGGCGGAATCGGGGGTAGGCGGGTATTTCGAGGCGGCCCCTACGAGAGGGTAAGGAACGACTTTGATGTTCTGAACGTTCGGTGCGGAGGTGCGGATCTCTACTTCAGCGATACCAGGAATGACGGCGGGCGGGCGGATGGCAACGTTGAGACTATAAACGCCCGCCTTGCCTTCGTAGAAAACATCGGGGCTGCCGACGTGAGCTTCGAGGAGAGCTGCGGCGAACAGGAGCGCGGTAAGCCGGTGGATCATCTACGAACTTCGCGTAGCCACGTTCCCGCTCTGAAGCCGAGGAGAGTGGTTAGGAATGCGGCGAGCAACGCTCCGCCCATCTCGATCCAGAATCCAGCTGCGGTTTTTTCCATGGGCGTGAAGAGGTGGTTAAAGTAACGGCTGGTTGGCGGCGTCATAAAGCCGAAGTAATTCATTCCGAAAATGGGGTTCCTGGCCCAGGGTGACTCGAGAAAATTCGCGAACGGCCATTGGACTGCGACGATGGCGGCCACAAATAAGAGGGCGGAGAGCGCCGCGCGTTTTCCCAATTCCCAGGTGCGGGAGTAAGCCCAGAAAGTATCCAGGAGCGCGGCGGGGATGACGATGAGGAGTGGAAACTCCGGGGGGATGAATTGGGTGACTTGATGGAAGACGGGGCCCAGTTTGGGAGTAGCGGGGAAGAGCGGCAGAATCCAGATAAAGCCGAGTTGGAGCAGGGTGTAGATGGAGGCAACGAGGGTGGCCGCCCAGCGGCGCCCGGAAGCGAGCGACAAGGTAGCGAAGATGCCGGGGACGATCATGGACAGGACGCGATAACAGATACCGCTATGCTGCTCGGTGACGAAGTAGTAGTCCATCGTTACGACGAGAACGGCCGTGAGCGTCAGGGCTCCTACGTAGAGAAACAGAAGATCAACCCATTTGTTGGGCGCGCGGTTTTTCTGGCCTGCCAGAAGGACCAGAGCCCCCGCCGCAACGGCAAGGATTCCGAGCGCGAGCATGACGTGTGGCGGACTCAGGATCTTAACGTCGAGCCCATAGGCACTATGCCACCAATCGTCGAAGGGGGCGGAAGTGAGCATGACGATGCCGCCCCAAGAGGCCATAAAGGCGCCCAGCGGTCCGCGTAAGCCCCAAACGCGGACGGAGGAATCACGCAGACTCGTTTGTCCGAAGGTGGTGGAAAAGATGAGATATCCGCAAACAATACCGGCGAGAATGCCACAAAGATAAATGGCGAGGTGTGCGGGCGTTAGAAACGAATCGCGGCCGATCGACCTGTGCCATGAGATATCCCATTCGGTTCCGATCACAGCGGAAGATACCGACGCGGCGGCCAACCAGCCATACCAAGGTGCGGAGCGAGCGGGGCGAAGCGGGCTTGTAACACTGGCCATCAGAGGGGTTACTCCTCCTCAGTATAGGATCACTAGCGCGAGGAGCCTTGGCCTTGCTATTCGTTAGGTGCTCTTTATGAGACTGCTAGCGAAGTCACTGTTACTCCTCTTGCCTCTGCTTCAGGCAAGAGAGCCGGGCGGACGGGCCCACTACGTTGGCGGCACGAATGCCGACCTATCTTTGAAGTCTGATGGATTGATTCAGACAACAGACTCGCAACAAATGTTGTTTGCAGGAAAGCAGACGACCGTGCGCGTGCCTTACGAGAACATCACCAGTATCGAGTATGGGCAGAAGGTGAGCCGCCGCTATGTGGAGGCGCTCTTGATTTCCCCAATTCTGTTGCTGGCGAAGAAGCGGGCCCACTTCCTGACCGTGGGATACACGGATATCGAGGGCAGGCAGCAAGCCATGGTCTTTCAGGTGAGCCAGGGTGATGTCCGTTCGGTACTGGTTGGTTTAGAGGCGCGGACGGGAAGGCGTGTGGAGTTTCAGGATGACGAGGCGCGCAAGGCAGGGAAGGGATGATTCGCGCGGTGTGCCTGTTGCTGAGTTTCGCGGGATGCGCCCAGGCGATTGAGCTGGCAATCACGGATGCCACGATTCTGACGATGCGTCGCGTCTATGTGGAGCCGTTCGGCGGAGGGGAAACCGCGGGCCAGCTTCGGGACATGTTGATCAGCGCGCTGCAGAGTACGCGCATGGTTCAGATTACGGAGAATCAGGAGCGGGCCGATGTAGTCCTGAAAGGTTCAGGAGAAGATCTGGTCTATAGCGAAGATCATTCTTCGAGCGATAACCTGAATTTTCACGCGAATGCAAGCAGCAGTGGGACGTCAACGAAGGGATCGGATAGCAGTGGTCTGGGCGCTGGCGAGAACGAATCGAGCCGATCTTCGGAGCGGAAGCATGAATCGTTCAGCGTCGGTGAGGTTGGTGAATCGGGACGGCGATGTAATCTGGTCGGCAACGAAGGAAAGCCAAGGCGGGAAATTTCGCGGAGCCAGCGCCGATGTGGCAGACAAGATCGCGAAACAACTGGTTCACGACATTTCAGCGGCTAAGCAGGCGGGAAAGCCAACTTTATAGCTCGGGTATCGGAGTTTGACGCCGAGAAGGTTTCGAACGGCCGACCCATCAACGCGGCGATCGGCCCGGCGGGTTTCGCCAAGTTCGTTGGGCGGCGCGGATTCAGGCAACGGGAGCTGCAGGAGCTGTGCGCAGAATTGCGCTGCTTCAAGGGATGTGCAGGGTTCTTCATCCGCTACGGGGTAAGCGCCTTGTAGGTCGCTCAGGAGAGCGGCGAAGCAAAGAGCCGCGAGGTCATCGACATGAATCCGGCTTACGAAATTGGTTGGATGTTCCGGCAGGCGGAAAGTGCCGGTTCGCATCGCTGCGTGAATGCCGCGGCCGGGCCCATAGATTGCGGCGGGCCGCAGGATCAAACTACTCCACGGGCCTTGCTGGACCGCGAGTTCGGCCTGAACGCGAAGCCGTTCTCGTTCGCTCTCTGGAGCCGGTGGGGTGTGTTCATCGACATGGGTGGTGCGGCCGTAGACCCCCGTTGTGGAGAGATAAACAATTCTCTTCGGGGGGTGGAGGCGAAACACCTTCATGAGGCTGGGCGTAATCTCCTCAAGGCCATCCTGGGTGCGAAGAGTCGGAATGGAATGAAGAATCGTTGAGCCGGGCTCTTTGAGGTCGAACAGCGGCGTGTCGCGATGCGTGCCTCGAACCGGGCAGCCTGCGTCCTGCAGAAGCAAAGCGACGCGGGAGCCGGTAAACCCGGCCCCTAAGATGAGAAACACTAACCGATGCGCTCTCCGGAAGAGTTATAGAGAGCAGACTGGCCTTTACGCCAATTGGAAGAACCTAGGAAAAAGGCAATTGCCGCTCCGATACTGAGCCCGATTAGGAGGCGGCCCGCGCTGTGATCCTCTCTCGATTGCGAGGAGCTCAGTGTGCGCGTCCCGGTTCGGGCGCGACCGTAGGGAGCTTTCGCAGCTTCTGAATTAACGGACTCTTTCGCAATCGCGGTAAGCCGGGCGTCGGCCGCGTGTTCCTCTTTCAGCGTTGTCGCAAGCAAGTCCGCCGCTTCTTCATAACCAAGAAGCGCCGCGTGCGTGTGGACAGCGCCATAGCTTGCGATTTCGTAATGCTCCACCTTTTGAGCAGCCGCAAGAAGGCCTGCGTCGACCACGGTGGAGTCGCTTTCGCGGGATTTCATCATTTCGGCGCCCTGATCGAGAGCGCCGCTCACGGGATAAGACTTCAGCTTGATAGGGTCTTCATCGAGCAATTTGAAGATACGTTCGAGCCGGGAAACTTGATCTTTGGTTTCGGCTTTGTGGTCGACGAAAGCCTGCTTTAAAGCGGAATCGGAAGCCGCCTTAATCATTTTGGGGAGAGCTTTCAGAATGAGACTCTCGGAACCGTAGAGCTCACTGAGCTCGCGGACGAACAGGTCTTCCAGTGCGTTCAGCTTCATAATGGCTGGGTGTGGCAATTCTGCTTCCAACCGTTTGCAGTAAGCTGAAATTTAGAGGAGAAGAGAACAAATGGCAGATGCAGCAGCCCTTGCGCCGGAAGGTAGCAAGGATTCGAAGAGCACTAAAGATGAGGTTGCCCTGGAGATGATGAAGTTTATCGCAGTGACAACGGGCTACGGCAAAGGACCAACGAGTGCCACGGGCTTTTCGGGCAAAGCCACCCGAACAACGGAAGAATACGCAGAATCGCTGCTGCAGTTGTTCGAGCGTTGCCGATCCGTTGTCAGCAAGCCTGTTTAGTAGAACTACCTACCGTCCAGTCATCGTAAAAAGCCGCCCGGCTCCGTAAACCGGGCGGCCGTTTTGGCAACCTCTTTATCTTTTCTTCTTTGCCGCTACCTTCTTTGCTGCCACTTTCTTCACCGCAACTTTCTTCACTGCGGCCTTCTTGACGGCAGTCTTGGCGACGGTTTTCTTGACAGCCGTCTTTTTTACCGCGGCCTTCTTGGGAGCAGCCTTCTTAGGGGCAGTGGTTTTCTTGGTAGCAGTTTTCATAGGCGTTTTTTTAACCGTTGTTTTTTTGGCCGCAGCTTTTTGGGGAGCGGCTTTCTTGGGGGCTACTTTCTTAAGGGCAGCTTTTTTGGGCGCCGCCTTTTTCGGAGCGGCTTTCTTAGGAGCCGCCTTCTTTGACGCTACTTTTTGCTTTGCCGGAGAGGTACGTGAGGAAGAAGTTGAACGTGCGGACTTCTGCGCTGCTTTCCTGGTGGTAACGGGAAGAGCATCGCCGTTTTCATCCTCATCTTCGACTTCGTTTTCGCTACCGGGGTGAGCTTCCCCGTGGGCGGGAAGTTTTTCTTCGTCCGGCTCTTTCACCGGTGCATGTTTCTGGTGCGAGTGCGGCTTAGGTTCGGGCGCGTGCTTGGACGAATCATCATCTTCGTCGTCCTCTTCGTCATCACCCAAATCGTCCAACTTGGAACCACCTTCGGCTTCTTCGTCGTAGTCGCGAAAGTCATCGAGCTCTTCTTCGTTGCGAGCGGCACGAATTTTTGTATCGAACATTTTCATCTCCTTCTGTTTTAGAGCCGAACAACCATAGCATACTCCTGTTGTCTAATTTTTTGTCAAAAAAAAAGCGGGCTCCCGAAGGAGCCCGCCAGTTATTCAAGGAGAAGAGCGACTATCGATGAGCGATCATGGCTGATGATTTGCGGTGAATCACAACGCGGCGCGCCGTTTTGGCATGAGGCGTGGACACACGATGCACGGCGACGCGTTGCAGAACACCACGATGTATAGCAGCATGACGCGAAGCACCGCGGCTTGCTGATCTTGTGACCGGAACGAAAGTGGAAGCGGGAATTAAGAGGCGATCGCCAGCTTCGGGCTGAAGAGAGGCAAGAGCATTTGCCTCCGCGATGCGATCTGCTGAAGAGTTGTATTGCTTGGCAATGGCCGCTAGCGTGTCGCCAGTTTCGACGCGATGCATGCGCCAGGAGGTGCGCTGCAGAACGGGAACACGTTCGAGGGTTGCGGAGAGGGAAGAGCCGGTGCCCTTCGGAACGCGAACGGAGTATCCGGCGGGTGCGATGTTCTTGAGCAACGCGGGATTGAGTGCGGTGAGTTGGGAAACCGGGGTGTCAGTCAGGTCGCCTACAAGCGCAAGATGTGTGGGCGCTGTGATATCGACTGAGTCATACTCGAGGGGCGCTTCCGGTACGACATCGGTGAGACCGTACTCGGCAGCGTTCTTGGTCATGATGGTCATGGCAAGAATGATGGGAACGTAGTTCGTCGTTTCCGTAGGGATTGCATGGCGCGCACGCAGTTCCCAGAAATCGGCATAGCCAGTGCGCTCGACAGCTTTCGAAATATTACCGGGTCCGCAGTTGTAGGCAGCGATTGCCAGATACCAATCGCCAAACTCTGTGTAGAGATCGCGAAGGTGGCGCGCAGCGGCGCGTGTAGCTTTTTCCGGGTCAAGACGTTCGTCGGTCAGCGCTGTCTGGTTGAGGCCATACTGCTGGCCGCGAAATTTGACGAACTGCCACATACCCGTGGCGGCCTTGTTCGAAACAGCGCGAGGTAGGAAACCGGATTCCGCTTGTGCCAAGTGGATGAGCTCCTGAGGCACTCCTTCTTCCGCCAGAACACGGGCGATCATGGGCCGGTATTTGCCGGCGCGCTCCAGTCCCGCGACGATGGTGCGGTGTCCGCGTCCGGAGAAGTAGTTGATATAACCGAGCACGGCATCGTTCAACGTAAGGGGAAGCTGCGAAGCGGTGGACGTGAGTTCCGTTTGAACTTTGCTCTTGAGTTTGGGATCGACCGGGAAGGTCATTTGAAGAAGATCTTCCAGGGGGGCTTTTTCGAATTGCGGCTGATCGGAAGAGGGCGCGGCGGAACCCAAGCCAGCAAGGTCCAGGCGGTGGATATCGTCTACCAGAAGTTCTAAGCGATGTTCGTAGAGGGCCCGGTCGGAAGGGTTGTCAGAAGCCTGGAGCATCAGGTCGATCGCAGCATCGAATGCAGCGCGGGCCCGATCGGTATCCTGAATCTGGAAAAATCTGCGGCCATCGCGAAACTTTTCTTCCGCTCGCTGGATCAGAAGGTCAGAAGAGGTGGGATGGAACGGATTCGCGGCCTTATCGGACTTGGCAACTGTTTCCAAATACGGTTCGTCGCCGATATTTGAAACGTCATCAGCCGATGAATCACTATCTTGAGGAGACTGCGACGAGGAACTTTGGTAAGAAGATTGCTGGGAAAACAAAAAAGATTGCGGAATTAGCAACGAGACGGCGAGAAAGCGGGCAACGGGAAGTCTAAAAAAAGCCATCCGGGTTCCTTGTATGGGATAGCAGACGAAATTGTCTGCCTACTGCGCTCTCAACTACCTCCCTACTCTACTGAATTTCATAGAACAGGTCAACCTTTTTGTAACAAAATTGGGTCCAGGTGTGTCGGTCAGACACACCTGGATTTTGGCTTTTACACCACCTTTACGAAGATGATGACGATTACGTAGAGCGCAAGCGATTCGATCAAGACCAGACCAAGAATCAAAGCGCCGCGAATTGCAGCAGCGGCGCCGGGATTGCGCGCCATGCCTTCGGTTGCGCTACCGATGGCGCGCCCCATGCCCAAACCGCAGCCAGCGGACGCGATCGCCATCGAAAAACCAGAGGCAATGGCCACCCAGTTAGTCGTTCCCGCGCCGTTATTCGTGGCGGCAGTTCCCTGGGCGAAGATCGGCATGGCGCAAAGCAGGATGGCCATGACAACGAACATCAGTTTCCAATTCATTTTGTGTGTTGCTCCTTTGTTGTATAAGAATCAACTTCCGGAGGTGGTTGCGGTTGGACTGGGGTCCGAGGCCTCACGCGGAAGAAGGCATAAAGCCGAATGAAAGATTAATGCGCCTCTTCGTGGGCGACAGCGCTGCCGACGTAGACCATCGTGAGAAGCGCGAAGATGTACGCCTGCAGGAAACCGACGAACACGTGCAGGCCCATAAAAACAGCGGGTGCGATCAAATAAGTAAGGCTAAGAAAGACGATGGTGACCTTTTCGCCCGCAAACATATTCGCGAAAAGCCGGATGGTCAGGGAGAGGGGCCGGGCCAAGTGACTGATGATTTCGATGGGGATCATCAGCGGAGCAAGCCAGATGCTGGGGCCGGCAAAATGAGCGGCGTATTTGCCAACGCCATTGGTGCGAATGCCCATCCAGTTGTAATAAAGAAAGACGATGAGAGCGCAACCGGCGGGAACATACGGAACCTGCGTCGGTGATTCCAGCCCCGGGATGGTGCCAATCAGATTGCAGATCAGAATAAAGATGAACAGAGTACCGAAAAGCGGCAGGTAATCCGGACCATCGTGGCCGATATTATCCTCGGCTGTGCCGCGAAGGAATGTATAGAGCTCTTCGAAAAGATGCTGCAGGGTTGAGGGGCGATCAACCGAAAGGCGGGATCGCAGGAAAGCGAAGAGCACCACGATGATCAGTGCGACCAGAATCTGCATCACGATGAAGTTTGCCCACGGGCGATCGGGATGGGCGGTCTCAATATGGAGCAGCCCGAGGAAGCTGTTGGCGGGGCCGGCAAGATGGTCGTTAAAGAGGCGTGTCAGCCAGATTTCTTCATCGTTCATATTTCAGTTCGAAAATAGCTTCGAGTACCACCGCGCCAACCGACAGGAAAAGTCCAGCCGAGGCCGCGGGAAGGCTGATTTTCGTAAACTTCAGGATAACAAACGCACCCGCGACGAGGAGGACGAAGCGGAAAAGCATCCAAGCGACGGCTCCGGGGAGTCCCGTTGAGTTCGGTGTGCCGAGCAGGTTCACAACGGCGTGGAGCCGACGGAAATTCCAGAAGGAAGCGAGGGCTCCGAGGGCGAATCCAACGGCGCCGGGCCATCCTTTATAGAGTCCGAAGCCGAAAGTGCCGGCTAGCGCGAGAAGCGCGAGAGACGAATAGAATCTGCGTATCACACGGCTCAGGGTTGCTGCGATTCGCGGATCGCTTCGATCATGCCGGCTACAATGCCCAATCCCAGAAATACGTATTGCAGAAACGTGGTGTGGAAGAGTTTGTCCAGGCCATAGCCAATGCCCCAGCCGACGAGCGCGGAAACGGGAAGCAGGAAAGCGAGGCCAGTGTATTGAGCGAAACCGCCATCGCCCGGCGGTTTAGGCATTGGCGCACTCAAGAACCAGGATGCCCATTTTGGGGTGCGACGGCTCCATGGTTACCGGGAAATTTTCTTCGCGGAGCGCTTCGGAAGTGGTGGGACCAATGGAGCCGATCTTCATGCGCGCGAGCTTATCACGGACGGCAGATTCCAGACCTTCCTCCTGGGCGATTTGGAGGAGGTGCGCGACTTGGATGGAGGTGGTGAAGAGCGCGACATCGAATTCGCCTCGGGCGAGGCGGTGGACTGCTTCGCGGAGGGGCGCTGTATCTTCCGGGAGTTCCCATTGATACACAGGGACAGACGTGACATCCCGGTTTTGGGACTTCAGGCCTTCGATCAGTTCGGGACTGGTGCGGCCGTATTCCTGAATTGCGATTCGGCGCTCCGGGCGGGGGGCCATGGCGGCGAGGATTTCTCGCCAGGTGTTTGGTTCCGGGATGAGAATGATCTCCCGGCCCTGCGCCGGGACCACATTCCATTCACGAAGGACGGCCATGGGTTTCGGACCTCTGGCGATTACGGTTAATTGGGTCAGAGCCGATTTTAGGCGCCCGTCAAGAAGCTTGTCTAGATATCTTGTCCCTACGCCAGTGAGCAGGATCAACGCGTCGAACTCGCCTGCTTCCAGGCGGGTTCCGAAGGTGAGGGCCGGGGCGTTGCGTTCCAGTGGGACTTCACGCATGGAGGGTGCGACGAAAGGGTCGCCACCCTGTTTGCGGATCAGGGTTGCCATTTCGACGGCTCGGCGGCTTTCGAGCGCAAGCACGCGTTGGTTGACGAAGGGCACCTTTTAATTCTGACGTAGATGGCGGAGAGATGCTGGGAACTTCGGCAATTTTTTCGGGTTGTCTTGCCGGGTGGACAAGCGTTCCCTTACGGTCACTGCTCTGAAGTGAGGTTTTGCGTTTTAAGGAGTTTACGGCGGGTGAGGTTTGCGTTTTATAAGGAGTTTGTCGCGGGTGCGGTTCTAAGGAGTTTGTTGCGGGTTCTATGAATCTTGTTTCAGGCGGCTGAGGCGCTCTCCTGCCGCGTCCAGGGTTTCGAACTTTTTGCAGAAGCAGAAACGCATTTGCTGCGCACCGTCTTTTGGGTCGGAGTAGAAGCTTGAACCTGGTACGCCGATCACGCCGATGTGTTCGAGTAAGTGGTGGGCGAAGGCGAAATCGCTGGCGAAGCCGAACTTTGAGATGTCGGTCATCACATAGTAGGCTCCCGTGGGGTTCGCGCATTGGAAACCGGCGCGTTCCAGCAGGGGGAGCAGGCGGTCTTTGCGCTCGCGGTACTCTTCCGCCAAACCGGCGAAGTAGCCGTCATCCAGGCCGAGCGCGATCGCGCTGGCATGCTGCAGCGGTGAGGCGGCGCCTACTGTGAGAAAGTCGTGAACCTTGCGAATTGAATCGGTAAGGGCTGGCGACGCGATAACCCAACCTACCCGCCAACCGGTGACGGAGAATGTCTTGCTCATGCTGTTCACCAAAATCGAGCGATCGCGCAGGCCGGGGATGGTGATCATCGGGATGTGTTGCGCGCCTTCATAGGTGATGTGTTCGTAGATTTCGTCGGTGATGGCGAGAGCGTCGAACTCCTGGCAGAGCCGTCCGATTGCTTCGAGTTCGGGCCGTGTGAAGACTTTACCGGTGGGATTGTTCGGGGAGTTGATGATGATCGCTTTGGTGCGGGGGGAGAATGCCTGGCGCAATTCCTGTTCGTCGAAGGTCCAGAGCGGAGCCTGCAGGCGGACGGTTTTGCGGATGGCTCCGCAGAGCTTAATATCGGGATCGTAATTCTCGTAATACGGCTCGAAGACGATGACTTCGTCGCCGTGGTTGACTGTGGCGAGAAGGCTGGCCACCATGCCTTCAGTGGCTCCGCAGACTACGGTGATCTCGCGTTCAGGGTCGGCTTCAAAGTTGTAGGTGCGTTTGTATTTAGCGGCGATGGCGTCGCGCAAGGCCTTCGCGCCCCAAGTAATGCTGTATTGGTTGATGTCACTTTCGATCGCGGCGCGGGCGGCGTCCTTGATGGCCCGCGGAGCACCGAAATCCGGGAAGCCCTGTGCAAGGTTCACGGCGTTATGGCGTAGGGCGAGGCGGCTCATCTCACGGATGACGGACTCTGTGAAGCGGCTGGTTCTTTCGCTCTGAAATCGCATGGAATCTTGTATCGTGCCACAATAGCCGCGATGCGAACTTTTTTCCTGATTCTTGGACTTGCAGTGACAGCGGCGGGCGCCGTTACCATCGAGCAAACGGAGCGCGAATTCGGCAAGGCGCTTTCGTCGAACGACATGGCGACGCTTGATAAATTGCTCGCTCCTGAGATGACCTACACTCACTCGACGGGCAACACGGATTCGAAAGACACCTATTTGGGCTCGCTGAAGAGCGGCAACCAAAAGTACACGCAATTTGAGTACGGCAAGATGGAGACGAAGAGTTACGGCAATACAGCGCTGGTCTTTGCCGATGTTCAGGTGAAGTCAGTGACAAAGGGAACGCCGGGCGAAAGCCACTTGAAGATTATTCACGTGTGGGTGAAAAAAGGTGGCAGGTGGCAGTTAGTGGCGCATCAGTCGACTAAGCTGTAGAGCATGGAGATTTCGCGGCGATATTTTTTCCAAGGCGCATTGCTTGCCGGAGCGGTTCCGGCGGCAGGCTTCGGGAGCGTGCCTTCGTTGCGCGCACTGGGTTACAAACCTTACTACAACAAGCTGAACGTCGCGGCAATTGGGTGCGGCGGTCAGGGCGGCGTGGATCTGAACGACGCGGCGAAGACCGAGAACATCGTCGCACTCTGCGATGTAGATGAAATGCGCGCGGCGGCGAATTTTCAAAAGTTTGCAAAGGCGCCGAAGTACAAAGATTTTCGCGTGATGCTCGATAAGGAAGGGAAGAATATCGACGCTTGCACGATCGGCATTCCGGATCATATGCATGCGACCGTGGCGCTGAACTGCATGCAGCGCGGCAAGCACGTCTATGTAGAGAAGCCGCTTACGCGCACGCCCTGGGAGGCGAGACTGTTGGCGGACGCGGCGGTGAAGTATAAGGTCGCGACGCAGATGGGGAACCAGGGATACTCGCACGAGAGCATCCGGACGGCGGCGGAAATAGTGTGGTCTGGCGCGATTGGTGATGTGACGGAGGTGCATGTGTCGGCTTCGCCGGGTACACATCCAACTGGTCTGCAGACGGCGCCGGCGGAGAAAAGCGTTCCTGATACGCTCGATTGGAATCTCTGGCTCGGCGAGGGCGCAATGCGGCCTTATGCGGCGGAATATACGCCCTATAACTGGCGCGGATTTTTCGATTTCGGGACAGGGCAGATTGGGAATTGGGGAATCCACACGATGGGTCCGGTGAACCTGGCGTTGCAGTTGGGCGCGCCGGTGAGCGTGGAGATGGTGAAGGTGACGGGCAGCAGTAAGCTGACCTTTCCGGAGCGCGCGGTGCTGAAGTTTCACTTCGCCGCTCGGGGTGAAATGCCACCCGTGACGATCTACTGGCACGATTCGGCCAGGCCCGGTGATGAGGAAGCGTTCCATGTGCCGGGTATGGAAAACGAAACGATTCTGCCTGCCAGCGACAACTTGGGGGACAAGGGGCGAGGGCTCGGGGCAACAGCGAGACGAGGAGCCCAAGCGCCGCGCCCCCCGCGCAACCCTAACGCGCCTCGGGTAGGCGCAGGAGGTCCCGGCGTTCCCGTGTATGGGCCGGGCAACACGGAGCCGGCGAAGCCGGGTATCCTGACTGGTAACGGTGCTGTTTTCGTTGGGACGAAAGGCCTGATGGCGACCGTGGCCCGCGGGGAAGGCGTACAGTTGCTGCCGGAAGCGCGATGGAAAGAGTACGTACTGCCGCCACCGCTGTTGACGCGGTCGCCAGGACATATGTTGGATTGGGTTCGCGCCTGTAAGGGCGGGGACGCATCCTGTTCGGATTTCAAAGTATCGGCCCCGTTCGCCGAGTGGATGGTGCTGGGTGTAATTGCGTTTCGGGTCCCGGGAAAGCTCGATTGGGATGCGAAGAACTTGCGGTTCACCAACAGCGCCGAAGCCAACCGTTATGTGAAACCTCAGTTTCGCAAAGGTTGGGAGCTAACGCTTTAGGATTTGCGATTTCAAGGAGAACGGACGAGTGAACGAACTGCACGACTTTCTGAACCTGAGCTATACGGAGCTCGAAGAACTGAACCTGAAAGCGAAAGATCAGCGTATGAAGCGCGTGGCTGGCGGCAAGATTCAGGAAGAGCGCCTCAAGTACCTTACAGATGAGAAGCGCATCAAAGCGGTAACTGTGCTTTTCAGCGATCTGGAAGGGCGGCTGCACATGTTGGACTATGACAAGAAATTCCTTGTCAAGAGTTGGGACAACCTCACATTCGACGGATCATCGATCCGAGGATTCACGGCGCAACGGGAAAGCGATCTACGCCTCAATATGGACTGGAGCTCCTTCTACTGGGCGCCCGCCGATATTTTCGGTGCGGGCAAGGTGTTGGTCTTCGGCGAAGTAATCGACAAGGATGGCAGCCCCTACAGCGCGGACATCCGCGGTGTGCTGAAGCAATATGCCACGGGACTGTACGAGACCAAGGGCTACACCTTGAATGCCGCCAACGAGATTGAGGGGTTCCTCTTCGAAGGCAAGGACGCGGAGCGAAATTACCACCATCACCACAAGTTCGAATATGTAAACACGGGCGGCTATTACCACTCGCTGCCCGGCGATCCGCTGCGCACGTTTATCGATACGGCAGCCGAAGTTCAGCGGGCGATGGGTTTCCAGAACGAGAAAGACCATCCGGAAGTTGCGCCCTCTCAGTTCGAGATTAATTACAGTTATGCAGAAGTCGTTGCAGCGGCAGATCAAATTCAGCTCTATAAGCTGATTTGCCGTCAGGTGGCGACCAGAATGGGCCTGACCGCCAGTTTTCTGCCGAAGCCGGTGGTGGGCGTGAACGGAAACGGAATGCACACCAACGTGTCGATCACGGAGAACGGGAAGAATCTGATGTGGGATCCGAACGGCGTGGAAAAGGTGAGTAAATTCGGCTGGGACTTTGTGGACCGAATTCTCACCCACGGAAACGATATCTGTTTATTGCTCAATGCAAGTGTAAACGCTTACCGGCGGCTAGACCCGCATTTCGAGGCGCCAAACCAGATTAAAGCGTCGGCAACGGATCGCGGTTCAATGGTGCGGATACCGATTGGAAACGAGCGGAGTTCAAGGGTGGAGGTGCGGTCCGTAGCGCCGGATGCGAACCCCTACATGGTACTGCTCAGCGTCTTCCGGACCGGGCTGGACGGGCAGATTGCGAATATGGATAATCTGCGTGGTGCGGACCGTTATTTGCCGGACAACATTTACGACGCGCTTGCGAATTTTCGCAATGCGGAGTGGTCGACGAAGCTTCTGGGCGCCGATGTAAAGGCTCGATACGCGGACTTGAAACAGGCTTCGGCAGACCGGTGCGCGCGGCTACTGGGGACCGTGGTCAAGGTGCCGGAGGTGCAGTACCATCACGAAGTGTACAACCAATATCTTTGGAATCAGTTCTAGCACGTACTTGCTAAATGGTCTACTAAAGCCGGTATAAACTTTCCTATATCGGCTTTGGAAGTCAGTGCTATCCAGTACATTTCGTCTGGTGCTTTCCAGTATTAACTTTCGCATTACTTCCTGCTGTAGTGAGTGAGAATCTTTACCGGCAAACTTCACTGGTATTCATCCTTGTAGTCACCGAATTTACATTCAAAGGTCACTCGCTCACATGAATTTTCGCGCGCTTTTTTTCCTTGCCACGGTCTCCACTGCGTCCGCGGCGAATTTCAATCTAACGGCATCTCTCAACAACTTCAACGTCATTAAGGGATCCAGCACCCCCGTCTCAGTGGTGCCGAGTAACCTCGATCCTTCGGGAATGGTTACCTACTCCGTTTACACGACCTCCGGATTTCCCACCCCCAGCTATACGCTCGCGGGCAATACACTCAACATGGTCGTCGCGGCACCCGCTAACTTTCCCACAGGGCCCACCTACGTTCTCATCCAAGGCACCAGTAACGGGAGTTCGGTTTTTATTTTTTTGACGGCTAACATCATTGATCCGGTCTCGCCTCCCCCTGTGCCATCAGCCTCAGGGGCAATCAGCATTTCTTCAGTGGTTCCGCCCCAATCCCAAATGTCCAATTTCACCACTTTAGGAACAGCGGATTGGTTTTCCATGGGTTCTTATGGCGCTTCCTGTTCCGGTGGGCCGTGTGTAAACGCGCGCAAGACAGGGGGCACTGGATTAACGGGCATGATCACATCCGGAGGCGGAGATCCTAATTTCTATCCCTACACACCAAATTTTGCGAACGTCACATGGTCGGATTCGCAATTTGCCCCCAACGGTTCGGCGGCACACGTGAACAACAGTTCACTCTCGTTTGAAGCCTTTGCAGGAGTGGAGAAACGGACACTCACGATTATTGCCGGTAGCAATGGGGGCGGTACCATCACCACCACTCTGCACCTGACGGACGGCTCTACGGCCGACGTTGTGGACCGCCAAACATTTAATGGTTCGGGCGTCCGAGTCTACACGGTAAACTTCAATGCAGCCTCAGCTGGCCATCAGTTAACGGTCACTATTAGTCGTTCGGGTGGAGAGTTGCTCATTTACGGAGCGGCGCTGGCCGGATCCCCCAAGCCGGAAATCCACAATCTGACACTCACTGACGATTTGCAGGGCTTCGTGCAGACCGTCGCGCCCGGCGACACGCTGCTTCTGCCGGACGGTTACGTATGGAGAGGCCACCTGATCCTACCCGCGCGGCTGGCGAGTGGCTATGTCGACATCAAGAGCAACACCACGGTTGCCGCCGGCACGCGTGTGATGCCCGGCGATCTGAAGGTGGCGTTGATCAGCCCCGACGAAGCTCCCGTTATTCAAAACGATTTTAACAATCCCGATCATAGCCAAAGGGCGGCCCGCGGCTGGCGGTTCACGGGAATTGAGATCACGGCCAACAACGTAAGAACCGCGATCAATTACAACATGATCGCCCTTGGGTTCGGCAGCAACCCGGTAGTCACGGATATTCCTCGGGACATCGTTTTCGACCGTTGTTATATTCACGGAGACGGCGTTACGAACTATATTCGCGGCATCAGCGGCAATGCAAACAATTTAACGATCTCCAATTCCTATATCAGTGCATTTGTCTCTTCAACCTCCGAGACGAACGCCATTAATATCTACTCGAGCGCGGGACCGATCAACATCATCAATAACTATCTGGAAGCTTCCGGTGAAAACATCATGATCGGCGGCTCAGGACCGGACATCGGACCGGTTTTAGTTCCGACCAATGGGTTGATTCAGCATAACTACTTCAATAAGCCGCCGTCGTGGCGCGGCGGTCCTTTCATCGTGAAGAATCTTCTGGAGTTCAAGGATGGGTACAACTTCAAGATCGATTCGAATGTTTTCGAGAACTGCTGGCAGGCGGCCCAAGGCGGCGCAGCAATCCTGATCACTCCCCGTACAGGCCAGGGCGGCACAAGTGCGAACCACGTGGATACTCTTACTTTTTCAAATAACGTGATCGCCCACGTTGGAACTGGCATTGTGATCGGCATTTATGACGATCTGGCTGTAGCCCCGAACGGCAGCCCGATACCTATCTCACAGCTCCAGTGGGTGCACGACGTTACTTTGCGGAACAATCTGTTCGACGACTTGGGTTTGAAGTATGCCCCTTATTCGCACGGAATGTTGATTTTTGGGCCGCCAAACAACTTAGTGCTGGACCATAATACGTTTAACTTCGGGGAGCAAAACAACGATCATGGTTGGTATCTGGCGAATGACACGGGGGTTGCTCCTTCGAATGCATCCGCAACTTATAACGATTTCGGTGCAGATCTATACGGAGACAGCCGGGGTCCTTCAGCGGCGATCTTTACGGGCGGAACGTTTATCGGAAACAATATTCGGTACGCTTCCTCTAACTGGAACTCATCGCCTTACCGGGCGAATAACACGTTCAATCAGACAGCTCCGGCTGGTGTTGGCGCCGACGTTGCCGGCCTACAATCTCGGGAGGCTGCTGTTAAGAGCGGGAATCGGTAGGGTGAGTTGGGTTGCCTCCCGGGCTTTGTCCCGGGAGGCAATCACGCGAAGATGCCTTTGTGGACGTCGCCCGCGACGTCTGTCAGACGAAAGTCGCGGCCGGAGTATTTGTAGGTAAGCTTGGTGTGATCCAGGCCCATGGCCGCCAGGACTGTGGCATGGAAATCGTGGATGTGCATCCGGTTTTCAGCGGCATGGTAACCCAGTTCATCAGTTGAGCCGTACGCGAAACCGGGTTTCACGCCACCGCCCGCCATGAAGATGGAATAGCCGTAAGGGTTGTGGTCGCGGCCATTGCCGCCTTCAGAGACAGGGGTGCGGCCGAACTCGCCAGCCCAGATTACCAGGGTGTCCTTGAGCAGACCCCGGGCTTTCAGGTCTTTGAGAAGACCGGCAATCGGCTTATCAACTTCCGCGGCATTTTCATTGTGCTTCGCGAACAGGTCAGAATGCTGGTCCCACTTGTAGCTGTGAGTGCACTGGATGAAGCGGACATCCGCTTCGGCCAGGCGGCGGGCCAGAAGACATTGCCAACCGAAATCGGCGGTCTTCGGTTCATCGAGACCGTAGAGTTTCTTGGTTTCCGGTGACTCGCCGGAGACGTCGAAAACTTTGGCGGCTTCGGCTTGCATCCGGAACGCCATTTCAAAAGATTGAATTCTGGTTTCGAGTTCCTCATCCAGCTTCCAGAGTTCCTGATGCTTGCGGTTGATGGCCTGGATCATGTCCAGTTCGTAGCGTTGCTGCTCCCGGTTCAGACCTTGGTTCACCAGGTATTCGATTGGCTCTTTCTGAATTTCAGAGACCTGCATGCCGGCGTGTCCGATCGCAGTGCCTTGGACAGAGCCGGGAAGGAAACCGGAACTCCAGTTCTTCGCGCCGCCGTGCGAGAGCGCGGGTTTGATGGTGATGTATCCAGGAAGATTGCGGTTTTCGGTGCCTAGGCCATAGAGAGTCCAGGAGCCCATGGAGGGACGGGTGAACGTGAATGTCCCAGTGAAGGTCTGGAGCAGCGCCGCGCCATGATCCACGCCTTCGCCAACCATGGAGCGGACAACGCAGAGATCGTCGGCGCATTCGCGAATATGGGGGAGCAAGTCGCTGATCGGTAGCCCGCTCTGGCCGCAGTTTTTGAACTGCCAGGGAGACTTCATGAGGCCCCCGGTTTTGCCAGCGGCAAAGGTGAGCGGCTGCTTAATGGGAAGCGGCTTGCCATCATTGGCGTCGAGATAGGGCTTGGGATCGAAGGTGTCGATCGAGGAAGGCCCGCCGTGCATGAAGAGAAAGATGACACGCTTGGCTCGGGGGGCGAAATGCGGCGCGTGGGGGAGAAGGGGATCGACAGGCGCGGTGTTGATCGGCGCGGCTTGCGCCAGCATTCCGCCCAGGCCCATAAAGCCGAAACCACAGGCGGCGCTGCGAAGCATGGCGCGGCGGGAAAGCTGGCTCCGAGGCGGAGATTTATGCAAGAAAGAGCCTAAGTTGTCCATATCAACCTCAGTAAATGTAGATGAATTCGTTGGAGGCCATCAGCGCATGGGCAAAACTCTGCCATGCCTGCTTTTCATTGATTTGGTTGTATTTCGATCGCAGGCTCTGTATGTAAGTTAGGCCTGCGTCTACTTCGGAGGGATCGGGCCGGCGGTCGAGGACTTTGACGTAGAGGTCAGAGATGCGCTGCGATGCGGTCTTAGTCTTCAACGTCTTGTCCGCCAGTGATTGGGCTTCACGATTCACAAGAGGGCTGTTCATGACGAAGAGCGCTTGAGTGGCTACAGTGGTGGGGTTGCGCTTGCCTTCAGGGCTGGTGGCATCTCCGAAATCGAAGAGCATATAAAGTGTCGGAAGATTTGAGCGACGCAGCGGCAGGTAGATGCTGCGTCGGTTCGTGCTCTCCGGGTTAAGGCTGATACGGCCGGAGCTGGTCTCTCCATCCGTGCCGACGCCGGGATCGAGAGTGCCGCCCATGGTGAGATCAAGATCGCCGCCGATCGCGAGGAAGGCATCGCGAATCTGTTCGATGCTGAGGCGCTGACGCGGGAAACGGGAGAGCAGCCGGTCTTCCGGATCTTTGAGCTTCTTGGTTTCGTCGTATTCGGCGCTCATGCGATAGGTCTGAGAGAGCATGATTTCGCGATTCATCTTCTTGATCGACCAGCCGGTTTCCATAAACTGGCGGGCCAAGTAATCGAGCAGTGCGGGATTGGAGGGGCGGTCACCCAGCTTGCCGAAGTTGTCGGGGGTACGGACTAGCCCATCGCCGAAGTGGCCCTGCCAGATTCGGTTCGCCATGACGCGGGCAGGAAGCGGGTTTTTGGGATCAACAATCCAGTTGGCGAGCTCGAGGCGGCCGCTCTTGGTGGAGACCGGCGGTTCCGGCGCATTAATCTGCAGGATCGCGGGCGCGGTGAGCGGGACGGAGTCGCCCAGGTTATGGTAATCGCCGCGTACGAACACCTTTTGGGGGATGGTTTCGCCTTCCTTGACAGCGCAAGCCATCGGAACTTCCTGGGAAGGAACGGTTTTTTGCAGTTCGCCCAGCTTAGCCAGCAGGGTATGTATTTCTGAAGCTTTCTCCGGGCTCAGAGTGGCGATCTGCTCCTCTTCGGTGCGTTGCAAGGGACCCGCGGCAACGAACGTGGCGTAGTAGAAAGCGTCCTGAGTCTTGCTGACCTGAGGACGTGGGCCAGCTACTTTACCGGCGCTGGGGAAACTGCGTTCGGCCTGTTTCCACCAGCTTAGATCCTGATCGTATTGATAGGCGCTCTTCTTGAAATCGGATTGATAGCCGAGTGCGACTTGTTGGCGATTAGCATCGGTTGCGGCGATCCACTTGGCAAGCTCAGGGCGGGTTGAAACTTTCAGATACTCCGCCCAACGGACCAGCTGCTTGTCATCCAATTTGGTTTCGGCGGCAACGGCTTCGGGCGACTCCTGTTTCGCGTAGACGCGATACGCGGCCGTCATGTAGGCCGGGATTAGCGATTCCTGCTTGTCGCGGTATTTCTTCAGCTCTTTATCGAAGTCCAGAATCTTGGCGATCTTGCTTTCCGTATCCAAAACCTGGCTCCACTGTTTGCGGAATTCCTGGTATTGCTCATCGGGGACCAGAGGGGTTTGAACGGGGTCGCCCGTCTCGCCCTTCTCATAGCTAAGAGTGCTGGCGAAAATGCCCGCCATTGCGTAGTAGTCTTTGGTCGCGATGGGATCGAACTTGTGATCATGGCAGCGCGCGCACGTGACTGTCAGGCCGAGGAAGGCCTTTGAGGTGACATCGATCTGATCATCGACAACGTCATAGCGCTTTAAGGGAAGATCTTTTTGGGCGAGGGCTTTTTTGCCGAGCGCGAGAAAGCCTGTAGCAACGACACCGCGATAACCGACGTGGGCCGCGGGGTCTGCGGCGAGGATGTCACCGGCCAGTTGTTCGCGAACGAACTGGTTGTACGGCATGTCGTCATTAAAGGCTTTGATGACGTAATCTCGATAGCGCCAGGCGTGGGGATACCGATGATCTTCATCGCTGCCTGTCGAATCTGCATAGCGCATAACATCGAGCCATTGGCGGCCCCATCGTTCGCCATAACGGGGAGAGCTAAGAAGGCGGTCCACCACTTTCTCGAATGCCTGCGGGGACTTGTCGGCGAGGAAGTCGCTGATTTCCTTTTCGGTGGGAGGGAGGCCGGTGAGATCAAACGTGGCGCGGCGAAGCAGGGTGGTTTTGTTGGCGGGCGGCGCGGGTTGAAGACCGTTCTTTTCGAGATTGGCGAGGACAAAGCGATCAATGGCGTTTGTGGGCCAGTCCTTCCGGTTCACGGAGGGCGGCGTAGGATGCGCGATGGGAGCGAACGACCAAAATTTCTTATCGGCCTCGGTGATCTTGCCTCGCAAGGCCGTGGGGCGGAGACCTGTAGAATTTTCAGGAGCAGAGGTATCTGTGGGTACGGCAGCGGCAGGGAGGGCGGCACCGGCGGACAACCAATCCCGGAGGTCGGAAAGAGTTTCGGGAGAAAGCTTGCCTTGGGGCGGCATTTTCACGCGGCCTTCATAGCTCAGCGCTTGCATCATCAGGCTCTTGTTGGGATCCTCAGGGGTCCCAAAGAAGCCGCCCTCTTTCGCCTGCTGAAGGCCCTCAGGCGAGCTTACATCGAGTCCTCCGCTCTTCAACTTGGCGTTATGACAGCCCTGACACTTCGTCGCGAACAGAGGGCGCGCGTTTTTTTCGAATAGCTCGAGGGGAGCGGGTGCGGCCGCCCGAAGAGCGGTGCCGGCGAGGACCGCGGAAACCAGCAAACGGGTTGCCTGGGGCATAGGAGGGATTCGTCCGTGCGAGTTTAGACAGGAAACTTCGCCTCTAAATTATATCCCGTTCTCCGGGCTCTCTGGGAGTTTCCAGATAAGCGCCGCTGAGATCAAAGGGATGATACCGAACAGGAGGAATGCGGGCGTGAAAGACCAGCGGTCCACCAGCCATCCCGTGATGAGGCTGAAGAGCATTCCTCCGAAACCTGCGCCGGTACTCGCAAACCCCCAGACAGAGGCGAGTGTGTGGCGTGGGAAGACGTCGGCAGGAAGCGAGAGGCTGTTCGCGAGGGCACCGGTGTAGCCGAGCGCGGCGACGGAAACCCATGCGATGGAGAGGGCGGCCGACGCGGAGAAGACGGCTGGAATTCCTGCGGTCATGAGCAGAGAGAAACCGACGATGAGCACTTTGCGCGCCTGGCGTTGCGTGAGGTGCAGGGCTTCGGCGCGCGGCAGAAGCCATCGGGCGGCGGCCCCTCCGAGCAGGTTCCCAATGCCAGCGGCAGCGAAGGGGATCCACGCTAACTGCCCGATTTGTTTCATATCGAAGTTGCGGCCGCTCTTAAGATATTGAGGAAACCAGAAGGTGTAGAAGTACCAGACGGGGTCGCTAAAGACTTTCGAAAGAGTGAACTGCCAGAGGAATTTCGAACGAAGTAGTTGGCGTGTGTCGTGGGTCGTCGCTCGTTGTGGGCGGGTTTCGCCGGGTGTGCGGTAGAGCAGCAGCCAGAGGGCGAGCCAGCCGAAACCGAGAGCGCCGATCGTGCCGAAGGCGGCCTGCCAGCTATAACGGAGGAGAATCCAGACCACAAGTGGCGCGGCCAGCAGCGCGCCTACTGCCGAACCGCTGTTGAAAATGCCGGAAGCAAGGGCGCGTTCTTCGGGCGGGAACCATTCGGCTACAACTCTGACCGCGGCAGGCCAGTTGCCGGCTTCCCCAAGACCGAGTAGGAAGCGGCATGCGCCCAGGCTCAGCGGGCCGCGCGCGAAGGAGTGCAGAATTTCAGCCGCGCTCCACCAGACCACGGTCAGCGCATATCCGGCGCGCGTTCCCAGGCGATCGATCAGGGGCCCGCTAATCGCGTTCATGATGGTGTAAGCGAGCATGAAGGCGAAGACGATCCGGCCGTAATCCTGATTCGTCATGGCGAATTTCTGCTGCATGACGGGGGAGAGAACAGAGAGCGTCTGGCGATCGAGGTAATTGATGACGGTCGCCAGAAAGGCGAGCGCAATCATGAGCCAGCGGCGGGAGTTAGGCATGAAGATTTAACGGATCCGAAGAATCATATAATCCTCATCGATGTAAGTGTTTCCCACTTTCAAAGCGTTTGGCTCCGTACCGTATTTTGTGAAACCCAGGCTGTTATAAAGGGAGCGGGCCTTGATCTGGGTGTGGCCCACGGCCAACAACAATTGTTCGACTGAGCCATGTTCCTTGACCATTCGGATCAATTCGGCAATCAATGCCCGGCCCGTTCCCGCACCGCGAGCCGAGGCACTCACATAGACGCCGTAAATATGACCTTTGTGCCGCTCTTTACTGCTGAGCTCGCGAACGAACGTTGCCATGCCGACCAGCGTGCCATTTTCGAAAGCGCCTAACGTGAAATCCTCCGTGTGCGGATCGCCGAAGCGCCGTTGAACCGATTCAATTGTAGTCGCGCAATGTTCTTCGGGAGTCTTGCCGAAGGCGAAGGGAACGGTTTCGAGAGCTTGCAGACGAAGCTCCCACCACGCGGAGGCGTCGGTCGCCTGTAGCTTTCGAATGATGATGGGCATCCTCACGGAATAGCCCAGTATCCCGCGCGCCGCAGACGCATGGAGCGAAGAATGCGGGAACTGAAACGCCAGTAATGTCGCGGCGGTGATAAGATTCCCCAAGAGGCAAACATGACTCCTTGCTCCCGACGTAAATTTCTCCAAACCGGTTTAGCGGCCGCGGGCTTTGCCGCCGCCGGACCTCTGAAGGCCTTCGCTCCCAACTCTTCCGCTACCGATTGGGTGACGCTTGGGAAATCCGACGTGAAGGTAACGCGGCTTGCATTTGGCACCGGCACTATGAGTGGACGCGTGCAGCGCGAACTGGGGCAGGACCAGTTCACGCGTCTGGTGCGCTACGCGTACGATAAGGGCATCCGGTTTTTCGAGACGGCGGAATCCTATGGAGATATGCATCGGATGCTCGGCATCGCGCTTGAAGGGATTCCGCGCGATAGTTACCGGCTGATGTCGAAAGTGACGACGCATGACGGCGTCGATCCACAACAGAAGTTCGATGAACTGCGGAAGCTGGCGAAGACTGATTACTTCGATATCATGTTGCTGCATTGGCAGCACACGGGGACATGGCGCGCCGATAGCCGGAAATGGCAGGACGGCATTGAGCAGGCCCAACTGCGGAAAGCGGTGATCAAACGTGGCGCGTCCGTTCACGGGCTGCCCGCATTGCGGCAGGTTCCGGGATTCGACTGGCTGGACGTTGCGATGATCCGCATGAATCACAAGGGCACCGCGATGGATGGCGAGGATTACAACACAAGCCAGCCGGGGAACGTGACGGAAGTAGTGTCCCACGTGAAAGAAGCGCGCTCGGAAAAGACCGGGGTGATCAGCATGAAGCTGGTGGGTGAGGGACGGTTTACGGACCGTAAAGACCGGCAGGCAGCGATGCGGTTCGCATTCCGGAACGCAGGCGTGGACGCGGTAACAGTGGGCTATAAGAATACGGCGGAGATCGACGAAGCGATTGAGAATCTCAATCTCGCTCTTGCTTAAGCTTGCGGCGTTTCTTGCGGCAAGCGCCGCGCTCGCGCAAACGGGCCATGTTTCTACACCAGACGTAAACCTGGCTTACTGGGTGTTGGGGGCGAATCAGGCCGCGACTCCAGTGATCGCAGTCAACGGCGGGCCTGGACTGTCCCATGTCTACATGGTCCAAAACGACGTCTGGACTCGCATCTCGCGATCGAGACCCGTGGTGTTTTACGATCAGCGCGGCACGGGAGCGTCAAAGCTGCTTAAGGCGGATGCGTCGCAAGCGATGGATACCCAGGTAGCGGATCTGGATGCGATTCGCAGCTATCTGAAGTTCGAGCAGATCGATCTGGTGGGCGATTCTTATGGCGGCTTGCTCGCAATGGCTTATACCGCGGCCCATCCAGAGCATGTGCGGAAACTGGTGCTTTCGGATTCAGCGGCGCCGGCGTGGAAGGATATCGTGCATCTGTTTCCACAGGTGTTTCCGGACAAGTTGGAAGCGCAACAACGTTCCGCCGATCCGGAGCAGGGGCTCCGCAATCACTTCCAGATGATTTTCTATAGCGAGGAGAAACGCGACGCTTATCTGGCGGGAGCGAAGGACCTGGGACTGAGTCCCGCGGCGGGTGCAGCGGTGAGGAAAGCGACTACCGCATTAGACCTGACGCCCGCACTGGCGCACTTCACATGCCCCACGCTGGTGATCACCGGCCGTTACGACATGAATGTCGCGCCGCTTACGGCTTGGAAGATTTACAAAGCGATTCCGGGAGCCCGGTTTTTGGCGTTCGAGAAGAGCGGCCATTTGCCGTCCTACGAAGAACCGGACAAGTACGTCGAAGCGATCAACGCGTTCCTTGAAAAGTGATCCACATGGGGGAGACCCATACGATGTTGCCATCGTCCTGTTCTCCGCGCACGTAGTAGTAGCTGGTTTTGCCGGGTTGCATCGTATTGTCCATCCAGGTGAAGGAGACCTCCTCCGTATTGGGCTGGATGGAGTAGACGTAGTTGTTGTCCTTAACGATAAAGACCTTGGCGAACTTGGAGGTGCCCGTCAGCTTCACCTGCAGCGAGGGTGCTGTCGAGGTGGAGAAAGCGTCGCCCATCAGGTGCGCACCGCTTCGCACGTCAGCGAGTATGTTGTCTGTCGATGCATAGACGTGGCGGCTTTGTAAGCCTTCGAGCACGGCTTCGCGGGTGGAATTCTTCACCAGGATGTTGCAGTAGCTGATGTGGGTCGAGATGTGATCCGAACTGGCCTGGAAGCCGAGTTGGTAGCCCTTCTGTAAAGCCAGGTTGATGAAGCCCTTTGGTTTCCATCCGCCAATGGAGTCCTTCGCTGAGTTTGAGCGAGGGGCGTCGGGCATTTCATAGTTCTGGCGATCGCCCTGGTAAATTTCCACGATCGGTTCCACGCGCGGATCGTTGTCGCGCCAGTCAGTGCCCATCCCGGTTCCGCTGGTGTGGGCGGCGACAAGGCCGTTGAACTGCTTCAAATAGGCATAAAGCATCTGGGTGTCGGGAGCGTGGCCCGGCGTATCCTCCTGCGTGATGGGGAGCCGCGGCAAAGGGCGAATGCCGCGCTGGGCGAAGATCACGTTGCGGTGGCCTTCGGGATAGGGAACGCTGCGCTCGTAGTTGAACATCGGGACGAAAACGCCCGGGGAGTAGAAGATGTCAGTAAGCTTTTGAGTGGTCCACCAGGTGTACTCGCGGCCCCCGCCATTATCGTGATCGCAGCAGCCGACCCAATCGAGCGAACCCGCGTCCAGGATGTAGCGCCATTGATCGAGGAGGGAGCCGTCGTTGCCGCCATCCACTGAGGTTTCACTGTGGCGGTGAAACTCGCCGCGCACCACTTTGAGATCGCTGACTCGGAAATCGCGCATGCGCTTGACGGCTGCGGCGTCGACGGGATTGATGCCGGAAGCGGCCTCTATGGCGGGCGCCGGTTTTACGGCGGCTTCACGGGTGGCAGCGCCGAGTTGGATCTCGGTCGAATATAAGTCGTTATTGAAGGGATCCGGACGGTCATTCAAATCAACGGGCCGTAGGAATTGACGCCGGCCATCTGAGGAGCCGATCACGGTGAGGTTGCCAGCGGCTGTCGACACCAGAGCGGGGCGATTGTCCAGTACGTTATCTGTGTGCGGGAGAAAGATAGGAGAGGACCACTTGGCGCCATCGTAGGAGACGACGTTTTCGGTCCACACCGTGCCGAGCGCGCCCCACCAGATGGGATGCGCGGTGCGGAAGGCGAGCCATATGCGCCCAGAAGCATCGATGGCAAGACGCGGCATGGTGTTCTTCGAGGTGAGCATGTTGCGCGCGGCTTGGTTCGGGGCACGGGATTTGGCGATGTTCGGGTCGGGATCGAGCGGCTCGTTCTCCGGTTGAACGCCCGGGTTTTCGGCCAGAAGCTTGGGAAGGCCGGGCAGCGTCGGGCCAAGATTCTGCGTGAGTTCGATGGGGCGCCCATCGGGTTCCAGACCGCGAAGGCGAATCGCGCGGCCCTGATAGAGCGCGACACCCGTCGTGTCGTACGCGCCGAAGTCTTTGCCCCAGCCTTTTCCGCCTTCTTCGTAGGCTACCCAGAGACGGCTCTGTTTGTCATAGGCGAGGGAAGGATAGGCTTCGTAACGTGCGCTGGCGGCAATAGTGATTTCCTTGCCCCACTCTCCCTTGGTGGCGGTGCGCAGGAACACGTCATAACTGCCGCTGCGGTAAGAATCCCACGCGATGGTAACGCGGCCAGCTTGGTCCGCCGCAATGGCAGGGTTCCATTCATTGCCGTTCGATTGCGATACGCGTGCGGGAGCAGAGAAGCGCGAACCCTGCTGGGTAGCGGAGAAGATGGAGGCGCGGCCATTTCGCCACCCCTGCCATGCGACCCAAACCTTGCCTGAGAAATCGGTGGCGGCGACGGGGAAGACATCAGAGCCCGCGTCTTTCGAGATCTGAACTTCCGGTCCGGGTTTTCCATTTTCTATGGATCGCGCCATGATGTCGAAGTTGCCGTTGGTGTTGCGCGACCAGAAGATCCAGGGGCGGCCCTCGCCATCAAGGGCGATGGCGGAGCGATAGAGGTCGCCTCCGGAGGGAGTAAGAGCAATTGCTTCCTGCCAAACGCCGCTGCGGAAACGGCGGGCAAAGACTTGATCGCCGCCCGGATTGGCTTTAAGCGGGGAGAATTCAGCGGGAGCAGTCTTCAGCGGCGCGCGAAGGCGGTTGTGATCCGGATTGTGATGAAAGGTGATGTAGGACATCCAGATGCCACCGTTCTTGTCGATTGCGGCGGCGGGATAGTCTTCTTCATCGGGGGTTTCCGTGATGCGGGTGGGGGACGGGACACGGTCGGCAAAAGCGCGGCCATTCAGTTTGGTGACGGAAGTTCCGTACGGAATCTCGTTGATTCCAATTTCGAAATCGCCCTGCGCCGAACGTACCTTAAGACGCGCGCCGGGTGAGACGGCGGAGAGCCGCACAATGACGCCGTTAGCGACCACGGGGCGGTTGGCATTGGCCTGATTTGCCCCGCCGAATAGTCGCGGTTCGCGGGAGGACATTCGCCAAGAGGAGCCACTGAGAGTATCGGGGCCTTCAAAGCGCCAGGGTTCAAGCGCGTCCACATGCGCCCCCTCCGCTTCGAGCGAGCCGTCCCATTTGGTAACGGCTTTGTCGCCAATGCCAAGCAGAAGGCGGACGCTGACCGGTGTTTCGGCGTTCGCTGCAATCGCGAGAGCCAAGAGTATGGCCGGCACGGATACGTTCATCAGTAATCTCCTTCGACTACAATGTGCACTAATATATGCGAATTTTACTCGCGCTCTTGATCTGCACACCCAGCTTCGCCGCCGCGCCATTCACGCTGGAACAGATTCTCAGTTCCGCGTTTCCTTCCGAACTTACGGTTTCGCCGGACGGGCGGAAGCTCTGCTGGGCCAATGATGAGAAGGGCCTGCGCAATTTGTGGGTGGCCGAAGCGCCAGAGTTTCGCGGGCGGCAGTTGACGCACTTTGGTGAAGATGACGGGCTTGAGATTACGGGCGTCGAGTGGAATGCGGATGCTTCCGCGGTGGTGTTTGTGCGCGGCGAGGGCGTGAATACGCGCGGAGAGTATCCCAATCCACGGTCGCTGGCGGCGGGCGTGAGCCAGACCATTTGGATGGCAAAGCTCGATGGCACAGCGAAGCAGATTGCGGAGGGTTCGTCGCCCGCGATTGCGCCGGATGGAAAGACCGTGGCGTATGTGTCGCGCTCGGAGGTTTGGACAGTGCCGCTCTCGGGGGATGCGAAGGCGGTGAATCTGATTCATGCGAGAGGGACGGCACAGTCGCTTCGGTGGTCGCCGGATGGCCGGTGGTTGGCTTTTATCAGCAACAGGCGGAACCATAGTTTTCTAGCTTTGTATAACGTGGCCCAGAAGTTGGTGGAGTTTCCCGATGCTTCGGTGGATCAGGATGCGCACCCGGTATGGTCGCCCGATAGTCAGCGGATCGCGTATGTGAGGATTCCCGTTTTCACGAAAGAGTTTGCGTTTGGGCCGGTGCGGGAGCGTGAAGAGCCCTGGCGGATTCGCGTATATGACCTGAATAGTAAGAACGCGCATGAGGTGTGGCGAGCGCAGGCTGGAGCGGGGAGCGCATTCCATGAGGTAGTGGCCGAAAATCAATTGCAGTGGGCTGCCGGGGACCGAATCGTGTTTCCGTGGGAGCGCGACGGGTTCAGTCACCTTTATTCGGTAGCGGCGAATGGCGGTGCCGGCGGTTGCGCTGACTCCAGGGAATTTCGAAGTGGAGCACGTCGCGCTTTCTCGCGATCGGCGGGAAGTTGTGTTTTCGTCGAACCAGGACGATGTCGACCGGCGGCATATCTGGCGGGTAGCGGCGTTGGGCGGCAAGGTAACACCCGTGACGAGCGGGAGCGGAATTGAGTGGTCGCCTGTCGAGACTACAGCAGGCGTAGCCTATCTCCACTCCAGCGCTTTGGAACCGGCGCGACCGGCGGTGGCTTCTAAGGATGTGACACCAGTGCCCGCGGGCTTTCCTGTTGTGCGAGCACCAGAGCCCGTCGTGTTTACAGCAACGGACGGCATGCTGATTCACGCGCAGCTATTCCGTCCGCCAAACGATTCCGGCAAGCATCCGGCCGTGATCTTCTTTCATGGTGGGTCCAGGCGGCAGATGCTGCTTGGTTGGCACTACATGTTTTACTACTACCAGGCTTACGCGTTTAATCAGTATCTGGCGAGCAAGGGCTATGTAGTGCTGAGCGTGAATTATCGCAGCGGGATCGGCTACGGTCTCGATTTTCGCGAGGCGAAGGACTATGGGGCTACAGGGGCAAGCGAATACAACGACGTGGCGGGTGCGGGCTTATACATGCGCGAGCGTACGGACGTAGACGCAAAACGGATCGGTCTGTGGGGCGGGTCGTACGGCGGATATCTGACGGCGTTGGGATTGGCACGCGCTTCGGATTTGTTCGCGGCGGGAGTGGATTTGCACGGGGTCCACGAGTGGAACACGGAGATTCAGGTATTTGCGCCCGGCTATGATCCGGAGAAGGCCCGGGAGACCGCGCGCATTGCCTTCGCTTCTTCGCCAATGAGTTCCGTGGACGGTTGGAAGTCGCCGGTTTTGTTAATACACGGGGACGACGATCGGAACGTTAACTTCAATCAGACAGTGATGCTGGTGGAGGCGCTTCGAAAACGAAAAGTTGAGTTCCAACAACTTATCTTTCCTGATGAAATTCACGATTTCTTATTACACCGCGATTGGCTGAAAGCCTACCACGCAGCAGACGATTTCCTGGGTGCCCATCTTCGTTCAGGCTCTTCGGCTGGGGCTGGGAGTGCAGCGACGGCTTCGGCTTCGGCGCAAAAAACACCTTAACGCACGCTTGGCAATGGTACGGAACACGCGAGAACAGATTCCACAGATAAGGTTTCACGCCGGTAAGCACGATTCTCCGTACGTTTGACGACATGCAGTGAGTGCAACGGATTTGGTGGTTTTGCGCCATCATGCCAGCTATTTCACAACATACCGCTAAACTGGATTCTTGTGGCCTCAACCGTCGATCAAGAAGTGGTTTACTTAACGAAAGGCCTTGCCGAGCTGATTCGCGAGGAAGACCTTCGGGAGCGCCTCAAAGACGGCCGCAAGCTGCGTGTGAAGGCCGGGTTCGACCCTACAGCGCCGGATTTGCACCTGGGACACACGGTTCTTCTCCGTAAAATGAAGCACTTCCAGGATTTGGGGCACACGGTGATTTTTCTGGTGGGCGACACTACCGCGATGATTGGCGACCCTTCCGGCCGGAATGCCACACGGCCTCCCCTGACCCGCGAAGAGATTGAAGCGAACACAGAAACTTACAAGGCCCAGGTTTTCAAGATTCTGGATCCAGACAAGACAGAGGTCCGGTTCAACAGTGAGTGGCTCGGGAAATTAAGCTTCGAAGACATGATCCGTCTGTGCTCAAAGTACACGGTTGCGCGCATTCTGGAGCGTGACGATTTTGCCAAGCGTTACGCCGGAAATGTGCCGATTTCCGTGCATGAGTTGCTCTATCCCCTGGCGCAGGCGTTTGATTCCGTGGCACTTCGGTGCGATGTGGAAATGGGCGGGACGGACCAGAAATTCAATCTGCTGGTAGGCCGCGAGATCCAAAAAGACTATGGGCAGGCGCCCCAAATTGTCGCGACTTCCCCGCTGCTGGAGGGGCTGGACGGCGAGAAGAAAATGTCCAAATCGCTGGGAAACTATATAGGGATCACGGAACCGCCCGCAGTGATGTTCCGCAAGGTGATGCAGATTAGCGACGAATTGATGTGGCGGTATTACGAACTGCTGACAGATAAGAGCCTGTTAGAAATTGAAGGCCTGAAGCGCGGACATCCCATGGAGGCGAAAAAGGCTCTCGGGATGCGCATCGTAGAGGATTTCCATTCCGCCGGAGAAGCGGCAGAAGCGGCGCTGCAGTTCGAAAGCGTGGTGCAGCATAAGCAAGTTCCGCAGGAGATGGAGACCTTCACACTTGCCGAGCCAATGCGACTTGATAAATTGTTGGCGGCGAGCGGCCTGGCAGGGTCGGTAGCGGATGCGGTTCGCAAGCTGAAAGCGAATTCGGTGGAGGTGGATGGCATGAAGCAGACGGACCAGTTTCAGGTGCTGAGCGGGCCGCATATCGTAAAGGCAGGCAAGGGTTGGCGCCGGATCGTGCCACACTAGAGACTCCCCTAATGCCGCGAAAACTCTTTACTTGGAAGCTGAGGTCGCGTGAACTGCGGCTGGGCGAACGGACTCTAATTGTTGGAATTTTGAATGTGACGCCGGACTCGTTCTCCGACGGCGGGCAGTATGACAGCCCGGAACTGGCTTTGGCGCGAGCGATTGAAATCGAAGCACAGGGCGCTGACATCCTGGATATTGGGGCGGAATCCACCAAGCCTGGGAGCACGAGGATTTCGGCGGCGGAGGAATTGCGCAGGTTGATTCCGGTGCTGAAGCGGCTGAAGGGCGAGCTGCAGATCCCGATTTCCGTGGACACATACAAGGCGGAAGTGGCGTCAATCGCTCTGGAGCATGGCGCAGAAATCATCAACGACCCAAGCGGGTTTACGTTTGATCCGCTGCTGGCCAAGGTCGTCGTGGAGAGTAACGCCGGCTTAATTCTGAACCACATGCGCGGAACGCCGGAGACGTGGGCGAAGCTCCCGCCGATGCCGGACATTATGGGCGCGGTTGTAAAAGACCTGGATGCGAGCGCGAACCGTGCGCGTCGGGCGGGGATGGACAAGCTTCGTATGGTTCTGGATCCCGGGCTTGGCTTCGGGAAGCGCAAGGAACAAAACGCGGAGATTCTGTCGCGCTTGGGTGAGCTGGCCAAGCTGGAATACCCGATGATGACGGGCCCATCGCGCAAGTCCTTTCTGGCGCAGGGGACGGAAGAAGAAACGCTGTACGCGACGGCATCGGCGGTGGCGGCTTCAATTTTGAATGGCGCCTCTATGGTCCGCGTACATGACGTCGCCGCAATGCGCGCGGTCGCGAATGTGGCCGATGAGATTGCGCGCAGCGAGAGGCTGGAAGAAGAGGAGCCGGCAAAGCGTCCTGTGGGCCGGCGCACGACGACACCTGAAGTTGCAGCGACGGAGCGGCCTTTGCCGACGCGTCCTCCTCTGGTGAGGAAACCCCCGCCGCCTCCGCGGGAAGAAGAGGCACTGGAACGTTCTCCCGAGCGGCCGCCGATGCGGAGACCTCCACCGCCTGATCGGGGTGGGGAGCGCGGCGGAGATCGGCCATTCGCACCGCGGCGCTCTTCAGGGCCGCCTTCCCGGCCTCCTTCGGATCGAGGGGATCGACCGTTTACACCACGCCGGTCTTCAGGACCGCCCTCGGATCGGCCCTCCGACCGGGGTGATCGTCCCTACCCGCCAAGAAGATCAGGACCACCGTCGGATCGCGGAGACCGGTCTTCCGGGCCGCCCCGGCGTTCGGGACCTCCCTCGGACCGGGGGGATCGCCCTCCGTTTCGAGGTGACCGACCCTCCGGTCCGCCGCGCGGAGACCGCCCCTATGGTCCGCCGAGAGGAGACCGCCCGTCTGGACCGCCAAGAGGAGATCGGCCGTTTGGACCGAAGCGCTCGGGGTCGTCCGGGGCACCTTCCCGTTTTGGAGCTGCCAAGAAGTTCGGTTCCGGGCCGCGAAAGTTTGGACCGCGCAAAGATGGTCCGCCCCGCAAGGATTACCCACCGCGCGGGCCTAAGCGCGATAAGTAATTTCAATCACCTGCTTGCCGTAAATCGGGCTGACCCACTGCGTGAAGGTGGACGCGGTACCTTGAATCGCTCTGACGACGAGCGCCCGCAGTTCAGAAGGTGTATAAGCGCGCCTGATGGATTGTTGGCCGTCCAGGTGGACAGGGCGGCTCACCACAGGCCACATGAAGATAGAAAATAGTGCCAGGGGAAGCGGATGCCGAACCAGATCCACAATGAGAAAGCGGTTGCAGTGGCGTCCCACATTGCGAATCAGGTCAACCACTTGGGATTCATTGAGGTGATGGACAACCAACAGGCAGAGCGCGAGGTCGCTTGGCGGTAGAGGGTCTTTGGTCGCGTCCGCTACCGTAACTGGAACACCATTTTCCAATGGATCGCCGGGTCGAAGGTCCACTCCGCGGACGTTGATGCCCAGGGCATCTCGAAGGTCCGCCAGCAGGGCTCCTTGGCCGCAGCCTATGTCAAGCACGGAGGCGGGGCGACTCCGTCTTACCAGTTCTAGGATATGGGCGGTGTTCCCCAAGATGCGGTTCAGGCGAGTCAAATCGGCGTGAAATGAGTCCAGATCTTTCTGCGGAACGGTTGGGTCATCCATCAGTTCCGGTGTTTGTGAGCGAATCATTAACTTTCAGTAGACTCTAACGATGCCATTCGCTGAAGGACGCGTTAGCGGACCACGATGTTCACGAGTTTGTCCGGCACCACGATGACCCGGACGACTACTTTGCCGGAGGTGAGTGCGGCAACCCGCTCGTCGGCAAGCGCCATGCGTTCGAGCTCGACGCGTTCCGTGCCGGGGACAACTGTGAGTTTCGAGCGATTCTTTCCGTTCACCTGAAGCACGACTTCGGCCTCCTGTTCCTTTGCGAGTTCTTCGTTATAGATGGGCCAGGAGTGCTTAAACACGGGGCCGTCATGGCCCTGTTCGGCCCAGAGTTCCTGCGCCATATAGGGGGCGAAGGGCGCCAGAATAAGCGTGACCGTTTCCAGCACTTGCGACATCGCCTCGGCGGAGATATGCGCTTCCTGTGAATAGAGATCGTTCAGCAGTTCCATAATCGCGGCGATGGACGTGTTGAAGTGCCAGCGTGTCTCGAAGTCTTCGGTGATTTTCCGCAGAGTCTGGTGGAGCTTGCGGAGGATGGCGGAATCGGCTGTACCATCGTTCGGTTGCGCGGGGATGTTGCGGGTGGCATAGCGATAGACACGTCCGAGGAAGCGGGAAATTCCTTCGATGCCGCTATCCACCCAATCGACATCCTTTTCGGGGGGCGCGGCAAAGAGCGCGAACAGACGGGCGGTATCGGCGCCGTACTTTTCGGCGACCTCATCGGCAGGAACGACGTTGCCGCGCGACTTCGACATCTTCTCGCCGTTGCGGATGACCATGCCCTGTGTGAAGAGCTTGCGAACGGGCTCTTCATTCGCGATGACGCCGATGTCGCGCATCATCTTGGTCCAGAAACGGGAGTAGATGAGATGCAGAATGGCGTGTTCGACGCCGCCGATGTATTGGTCGATCGGGAACCAGTGGGCTATGGTGGCGGAATCGAACGGCGCGGTGGAGTTATGCGGGTCGCAGTAGCGGTAAAAGTACCAGGAGGAGTCGACAAAGGTATCCATGGTGTCGGTCTCGCGGCGCGCGGGGCGGCCGCACTTGGGACAGGCTACATTGACGAACTCAGGGACATTTTCCAGTGGGGAGCGGCCTTCTCCGGTGATCTCGATCTTCTCGGGTAAGCGCACGGGCAGGTCCTGTTCAGGGACAGGGACGGGGCCGTCGACGGGGCAATGAATTACTGGGATCGGGGTGCCCCAATAGCGCTGGCGGGAGATGCCCCAGTCCTTCAGGCGGAACGTGATGGCGCCTTTGCCGAATGTTTGTTCTTCGGCGAAACGCGTCATCTGGCGGCGGGCTTCGGCGCTGGTTTCGCCGGACCATTTTCCAGAGTTTTCGACGATGCCGTATTCGCAGTAGGCTTCGGTGATGCCGACCGGGCTCGCTAGGCCACCATCCACCGGGCGGACGACGGAGCGGATGGGAAGCTTGTATTTTTGGCAGAACTCAAAGTCCCGCTCGTCGTGGCCGGGGACCGCCATGATCGCGCCGGTGCCATAGCCCATCAGGACGAAGTTGCCGGTCCAGATAGGAAGGCGCTCCTTGCTGAACGGGTTGATGGCGTAGTGGCCGGTGAAGTAGCCTTCCTTTTCCACTTCGCCCATTCCCTGATTGGCGCGGGCGTCAATCATAGCTTTGGCCCGGGGTTCATCGATGCCGCCGGCGAGCGGATGTTCGGGGGCAACAATCAGGCAGGTTGCCCCGTAAATCGTGTCGATGCGGGTGGTGAAGATGCGAACCGGGGGGAGATCGGCATCGGCCACGTAGAAATCGACTTCAGCGCCTTCCGAGCGTCCTATCCAGTTGCGCTGCATGGCGAGGACTCGATCAGGCCATCCGTCCTCCAGGAGCCGCATGTCATCCAGGAGTTGATCGGCGTAGTTGGTGATCTTCAGGAACCATTGTGCGAGTTCGCGCTGTTCCACAGGGGTGGTTTCGTGGCGCCAGCAACAGCCATCCACAACCTGTTCGTTGGCGAGCACAGTGGCACACCGGGGACACCAGTTCACCAGCGCTTTCTTGCGATAAGCCAAGCCGCGCTCCAACATCTTGAGAAAGAACCACTGGTTCCAGCGGTAATATTCGGGGTCGCAGGTGGTGACTTCGCGATCCCAATCGTAGCTGAAGGCAAAGCGGCTGTGGGTCTTTTTCATGCGCGCGATGTTCAGGCGCGTCCATTCGGCAGGCGGGGTTTTGTTCGCGATGGCGGCGTTTTCCGCGGGCAGGCCGAAAGCATCCCAACCCATGGGGTGCAGAACGTTGAAGCCGCGCATCCATTGGTGGCGCGCCAGCGCATCGCCGATGGAGTAATTGCGAATGTGGCCGATGTGAAGTGCGCCCGAGGGGTAGGGCAGCATTTCGAGCACGTAATACTTGGGCTTGGCGGGATTGTTTTCGGTTCGGTAAAGGCTGCCATCAGCCCATTCGGCGGCCCACTTCGTTTCAATGGCTTGGAAATCGTAACTCTTCTCTGGCATTAACCTTTCATCATCGCCCAGAGCGCCGCCACGTTGCGGCGGTCATCGCCTTCTTCATCGACGGGCGTTTCGAGGATGAAGGGCTTATGGCGCAGTTTGGGATGGCGCAGGATGCGGCGAAACGCCTCAAGGCCAATTTGACCTTCGCCGATGTTCTGGTGTCGATCGAGCTTGGAATTCAGGGCGCCTTTGGAATCGTTGGTGTGGATGACGTGGACGCGGTCCAGGTTCAGGACGTCGGTGGCCTGTTGAAGCGTGGATTTCAGGCCGGCCGCGGTGGAAATGTCGTAGCCGGAAGCGTAAAGGTGGCAGGTATCAAGGCAGTAGCCGACGCGAAGAGGGGATTCGCGCCCGAGAAGATCGTGAATAGTGCGAAGTTCTTCGAAGCGCGAGCCGATCTGCGTTCCGCAGCCTACGGTATTTTCGAGAAGGACCGTGAGGCCGGTTGTGTCCAGGTTTTGCGCGGCTTCAGCCATGCCGAGTACAAAACTGGCGATACCTTCCTGAATCGTCTGACCTTTATAGTTCCCTGGATGAATAACGAGGTAATCGGCGCCGATGGCGAGGGCGCGTTCGAGTTCGCCCCGGAACCCGGCGATAGACTTTTCGCGGATCGTGGCGTCGAGTGTGGCGAGGTTGATGAGATAGCTGGTGTGGATGACTAAAGGGTCAAGGTCGAATTGCTGACGCGCGGCGTTAAGTCTGGCGATTTGGAGTTTATCGGGGACGGAGGCGCGCCACATGCGCGGGCTTGAGGAAAAGATCTGAAGGCAATTCGCGCCGAGTCGTTGGGCCTCAGATGCGGCATTCTCGAGTGATCCGCTGGTAGAGCAATGGATACCGATGCGGGGTTTCATAACAGAAAAGGGAGCCCGAAGGCTCCCCTGATGAACAGGCGCTTGTTCGTTGAGTTCTAGAAGATCAGCTTGATAGCTAACTGAATCGTTCGGGGATTGCTGGAGTAAGTGGCTTCCGGGTTGTTGAAGTTCGCGCGACCGGGGGTAAGGTAGTTGCGGACGCCGCCACCTGTCTGGCTGGTGGAGTTAATCTGATTCAGCAAACCGGGGACGAATTGTGCGTGATTTAAAGCGTTGAGGAACTGGGCGGAAAATTCCAGCTTTGTGCGCTCTTTATAAGAGAAGCGCTTCAAAAGGTTAAGATCGAGGTTATCAATCGGGCGGCCGGCGAGAGTGTTGCGTCCGGCATTGGGGTATGTTCCCACCCCGGCGAGCACGTAGCGCGCATTCGGGTTATTGGCAACATAAGCAACGATGGCGCCCTTAGAATTCTTAAGAGCGGTCACGGTGCTGCCAACATCCGGGTTGCCGGCGGGATTGATGAAGGTTCTATCCGTGAAAGCATCGCCATTTTGATTTGCGTCAATTTGGCTCTGGACGGTCCCTAGCTCAGGAGATTCGTAGGTGAAAACGGGAGCAACTTCCAGGTTTCCGATCACGTTGCGGGCTAGCCAATTTCCATGCTTAAACCACGGCACATCGTACAGGGCGGTGAACGTGAATCTTTGACGGTGATCGAGGGCAGACGTCGCGAGTTCAGCACGCTGGTTTTCGAAAGCCTGCGGGCGACGAGGGGAAAGCACGGTGCTGAAGAAGTCCGCGGTGCTGTCATCGATCAGGTGACTCCAGGTATACGCCCCAATAAATTGCAAACCGTTGCTAAAACGGCGATTCAGCTGAAGTGCGAGGCCGTGATAGCTGGAACGGCCAATGGGGCTGTCTTCCACGATGGAAGCCCCATTAAAACCGGCGGCGGCGAAGCGTGGGTCATAGTTGGAAAGGGCCTGGATCATCGGCAGCGTAATCGCTAGAGAGTCAAGAGTAGCCTGGCTGGGCTGGGAAAAGTACGTGGGTAGCGAGAATGTCGGCGTTGTCTTGCCGATCCGGTTGATGCGGGTCTGAACATCTAAGTGGACGCCGCGCGTTCCTAGGTAGCGGGCTTCAAACGTGTAATCCTTGGCGAAGACATGCTGGATACCGAAGTTCCACTGAATGGAATAGGGCAGTTTTTGATCGGGAACGTATCCAGCCGTGTTGGCTCGGGCATCGGCGGCGCTCAGAGTTCCGGCTGATGCTGTCGGCAGGATGCCTCCGTTCTTTAGAAAATTGGCGTTGCTGGCGCCGGGGCTGCCATCGTCGGTGACATCAACTGTGGTGCTCAACTGCGGAGGCAGGGAAAGAATTCCTACGTTGTCGTAAATTACGTCATAGGACATGCCGAAACCGGCACGGATGGAAGTGGTGCCGCTCGAGCCGGGGGAATAGGCGATCCCGATCTTGGGGGCAAAGTTTTTGTACTGCGGCTGCGGCTTATTGAAGACCAGAACGCCCGGAACAGAAGCATAGTTGTTGAGAATCTGGGAACGTTCGCTAAAGGGAATCGAGGTAAATTCATAACGAACACCAAGGTTGACGGTCAAGTTCGGCTTAACCTTCCAGGAATCGTTGCCATACCCATAGAACTGGGTCTGGTCGCCGTAGTACACCGGGGCACCGACGCTGCGTTGCGCAAGATCGTCAGGAGTGCGATCGAATAGATAAACGCTGAGAGTCGTGTATTCATAGTCACCGCGTCCGCGCTGGGTAAAAACCTGGGGCGAGATCGATTTACGTCCGTCAAAACCAAACTTAAATGTATGGCGGCCTTTGATCCAGGAAACGTTATCTACCAGTTGATACGTGTTTTGGATTGTGAACTGGGGTCCGTTGGGATCTGGGCCTATCTGGAGATTCAGGTCCGAAATTTGAAGATTTGGGAACGAATCAAGCCCGGGAAATTGGAAGTTTCCGGCGGTAACCGTGTTGTTATACCGGTTGTAGCCCAGGCGGAGTTCATTGGTCAGGTTGGGAGTGAAGTTATGGTACTCGCTCAGCGTTCCAATGTAATAAGTAGTGGGGTTTGTTAGGAAGAAGGCAGCCAGAGTCGGACTGTTATCGATTGCGGATGTTTTGTTATAGATAATGCGGCCACGAAGATTATCGCTATTCGAAAGCGTGTAATCCACGCTTCCAACCGCGGCATAGCTGTTCGAGAAGTTAGGCGCAACAATCGCCAGCGTTCCGGCGGCAATGCTTGTTACGGGCGCATTTGCCACCGCAGGATTAGAAATCTTGATTGTCTGGGTTGGATCGGCTACGGTTGCCGGAATTACGTACTGCTGGAAAATTTTCAGATTGTTGGCGCTGATACCCGGAATATTCGCCAAAGCCGCATAGCCCGCCGCAGTAGGAGCTGTTACGGGGGTACCCGGCGTGCTCGCCTGGCCTAGCGGATTGTACTCAAAGCTTCCGAAAAAGAACAGCTTGTTTCTCAGGATTGGACCACCAATTGTTGCGCCAAGCCGGTTCTGATCGTATCGCGGATTTGTGAAGGTGCCCTGGTTGGCGAGCTTCTGATCAATCGCATTCAGATTGCGGTTTTGAAGATAATCATAAATCGATCCGTGAAAGGAATTGGTCCCGCTCTTAACGATGGTGTTGAACTGGCCGCCCGATGAATGTCCGTATTCCGCACTAGTCTGGTTCTGAAGAAGCGTGAAGCTGTCAACTGCGTCGTTAGGAATGTAAGCTAGCGGGCCCGTGACGCTCTTATTGTTGTTATCCACACCTTCAATGGTGAAGTTATTGTTTCGAGGACGCTGGCCGCCGACGGACGGACCCGTTCCAGCCCCAACACCACCGCTGCTGCCGACGCCAGCGCTTAAGAGAGATAGATTAAGGACGCCTAAGCCGATCGTGGAAGTTGGCAAATCGCGCGAGAGTGCGGTATCGAAATTCGTCCCGATGGTCGCCGTGGTTGTGTCAATGGTGGTAGTGGATTCCGACACATCCACGGTGGTCGCAACGCTACCAACCTGGAGGACGATGTTTTCAGTCGAGATAGTGCTTAAGGTTACAGGCACATCTTTTCTGTTAGCAGTGGTGAGGCCAGCAGCGGTGACGGTCAGATTATAAGTGCCAGCTGGCAGATTGCCAAAACGATAGTCGCCTTTGGAGCCGGACAGGGAAGAGCTTTTGACGTTTGTCGCAATGTTCACGGCTTCAATTGCCGCATTAGGAACAGCGGACCCGGATGCATCGGTGATGGTTCCCACCAGAGTTCCGGTGGTAGTCTGGCCAATTAGCGAACAAGAGAAGACGGTAGAAAAGATGATAAATCCTGCCGCTTTTAGTAAATTGAGATTCATAGCTTTGCAATGTACGTGCATCTTGCAAGCCACTTTAAAGGTTTTTGTTTCAATAGGATACAGATAACGAGTTACAAATATCGGGATTATGTCAGAGCAGAGGCTCGTTAGGATTCTGATTTTGGAAGACTTTCCAAAGTGGCTGCGGCAGTGAGAAGAACGGCTTCGCGGAACGGCGGTGCCACAAGCTGCACGCCGATGGGCAGGCTTTCCGGAGATGAGCCGCAGGGAAGCGAAATGGCGGGCCAGCCAGTTAGATTAAATGCCCGGACAAAGCGAGTTGACGCCATCCGGGTGTCTTCCTCGGTACCGTCGATCGTCACGGTTGTGGCTCCAATCAGAGGTGCGCAGATCGGAGATGTGGGGGTGATCAATATGTCGATCTTGTCCCAAATTCTGGCGTAATCCCGGACCATCAGGCGTCGCAGGCGCTGGGCGTTGATGTAATCGGTGGCGGGGAGCAGGCAGCCTTGGTCTAAAAGGGCGAGGACATCGGGGCCGAAGAGTTCCCGGCGGTCGAGATAGGGAGCGAGAACGGAGGACGCTTCGCTCATCAGGATTACGCGGGCGACGACGTTGAGGGCGGCGATATCGGGAACCTGAATGGGAACGATTTGCGCGCCCAGCGATTCGGCTTCGCGGAAGGTGCGGTCAATGGCTTCGCGGACGTGCGGCTCCAGGCGTTCGAGATAGAAATTTTCGGGGCGTCCGATGCGGAGGTTGCGGATGAGGGGATCGGGGCCGGGGAGGTAGGGCTCAGTGGGGCGGCGGGAACTGGAATCATCACGGGCATCGTGGCCGGCGATCGCTTCGAGAATGAGGGCGGCATCGCGAACCGTGCGGGTGAGCGGGCCCATGTGGTCCAGTGTGAAATCGAGAGGGAGCACTCCGAAACGGCTGACGCGGCCTGAGGTGGGCTTCAGTCCAACTAGCCCGCAGAAAGCGGCGGGTATTCGAATGGAGCCCCCGGTGTCGCTGCCCATGGCCGCGGGGACCATACCGGATGCGACGGCGGCTGCTGACCCGCCACTAGAGCCGCCAGGGATGCGGGTAAGATCGTGGGGATTGCGGATGGCGCCAAAATGAGGGTTGCTCGAAGTGATGCCGTAGGCGAGTTCGTGAAGGCCGGTTTTTCCGGGCATGACGCAACCGGCTGCGGATAAGCGCTCCGCGACGGCGGCATCGTGCGTTGGAACGTGGTCTTTGAAGAGGAGCGAACCGGCGGTAGTACGGATTCCTTCGGTGCAGAAAACATCCTTCAGGGCGACAGGAAGGCCATGAAGGGGGCCGCGATCGTGGCCAGAGGACAGGTCGCGGTCGGCTCGCTGGGCTGTGGCGAGCGCGGATTCCGCGGTTACGGTGAGGAAGGCATTCAGCGCCGGGTTTAGGCGAGCGATTTCGGCGAGGCAATCTTCGGTAATCTCCACCGAGGAGATTTTGCCCGCCCGAAGGAGGGGCGCGGATTCAGTGAGGGTCATGAATCGGGGAGCGTGTAAGCGGGTTCTGTTTCGAGCGGGATCGTAGAGATGAGGGGACGGAAAACTGCCTCAAGAGTGTCGAGAGCGGCAGTGCTCTGCGGGGGAGGAACACCCGCGGCTTCAGCTATCTTTGTCCAGTCTTTTGACATTGCATTGGGTTTTATTTTCTCCTGGCCGACCGCCAGCGCGAGGAGGAGCTCAGCCAGCGGCCGTCCTGCGCATCAAGAGCAGGATGGCGATCAGCACCAAGACCGCGATCAGAGAAGCATCGAACATTAACTTGCGATCACGCTCACTTCATCCGGAATCATATCAGGCTTTCGGGCCGACCATTCGGCTCCGGCCAGAACGATCATGGCAAGCACGAAGCTGAGAAGAACGATCGAAACCGAGATATGGAAGGGTCCATATTCGGCCTGCAGCTTTTGCTTGAGAAAAGGCCAGAGCAAGATGTTGAGGTATTTCAGAAGTTCGAGAAGAATGCCAACGACGATGGATACCGTAATTAGGGGCCGGGCAGGGACCCGTCGGTTCGGCAGAATCCAATACGTGAGAAAGAGGGCGAGGACCGTGATGGGAAGGGCGGCGACTTTGAAGAGAGCAGCGGCAGCCCACGCGGGCAGATTGGGGATTCCAAAAGAACCGCGAAGAAACTCCTGGTTTACCGCAGTGAGGAGGAACGAGCCAAGCACCAGGCCTCCGCAGACGAAAATGAGCAGCAGACTGAGAAGTTGATTTCTGAGGTAAGAGCGGTTTTCTGTGACGCCCCAGACTCGGTTGAGGGCTACCTCAAGTGGCTCAAAGACGCCGTTTGCGGTAAAGAGCAGCAGAGCAAGTGATATGAATTGCGATTTGCCGCGCGAAGCGACGGAAACCGCTAAGTTGCGCTGGATAAATTGGCCGACTTCGCCGGGGAGATAGTCATTTACGGCGAAGTAGATGGCGTTTACGGCTGCGGGCCACTGGAACGCGTACTTACAGAGGGATACCATAACGATGAGGAATGGGTAGAAGGAGAGGAGGACACTGGCGGAGATGGAAAGTGCGAAGACATGAACTTCCGTTTGGGAAAGGTAGCGGGCGGTAAAGCCGAGGCGGGACATAGAGCGCGGGAGGTGTTCTCTAACTGTAGCGAAGGGCCGTTCGACAAGGAGAGCGAGTTCCGGGTATACTGACAAGGTTGTGATTATTCTGTTGACGGTTGTGCACGTACTCGTGTGCCTTTTTCTTATTATTGTGGTGCTGCTGCAGAGCGGTAAGGCGGCGGATCTGGCCGGGGCTTTTGGCGGAATGGGTTCGCAGACGGCATTCGGTCCCCGCGGGTCGGCAACGCTTCTGTCGAAAGCGACGACGATTTCGGCGATTGTGTTTATGCTGACTTCGATGTCGTTATCTATTTTTGCAACGCGAAATGCAGGGAGCGGGGCATCGCTGGACGTGAAGGGGAAGAAAGCGTTGACACAGCCCAAAATCGGGTTGACTCCTCAGGCTCCCGCTTCGGCACCTGTCCCCGCGAAGACACCGACGCCCGCGCCGGCACAAAAGAAGTAATCGTTCCGTTTTAAGTTATGCCCCCTGCGGAGGTGGCGAAATTGGCAGACGCACTAGCTTGAGGTGCTAGCGGGCGCAAGCTCATGGGGGTTCAAGTCCCCCTCTCCGCACCATTTTCAATAACTTACAGGGAAAGCGAGAATAGAAACGCACTAGTTCAGCGATCTGCATCGCGGATTTTGGGGCATGCGAACGATGATTCTAGGCAACTTACGCTCCGGGACCTATAGAGATCTCACTAGTATTTTCCGGGTTTGTGACGTATTTGTGCCAAGTTGATCGGATTCGTCCCCGCTGGACTGAAGTCTCTTCCTTTCAATTTTTTACGGTCACATTCCAGGTACCTTCAGGCAGTGTCGCGCGTGTGGCTGCGGCGATCAGGCCGGGTCCGGCCGTTCCACATCATCACGACAGAATGTCCAGAAATCGCGCCGGTGATCGGTCGGGGAATACTAGCTAGGCGAAGAGGCTGGATAGAAACCCCGGACAATAGATAGAATGTCCGCAGCTTCTATCCATCTCAGTGACCAATCAAGGGTCTGCCAAAGCACTCAACTTTTTCGCGCTCATTAAGTCAGATACTTACAGCCAAACTGGCACGGTGTCTCTTCATTTTCGACCTCGTTAATGGAGTACAGCGGAGTATTCGGGAGTACCGGCACCTTACGTTATCCTGCTGCAGGAAGTGGCGTTCGCGCGCCGGGCTGCCAGCGCGCACGCTGGCCTTCAGGTAATAAAAACTCATAGTGCCAACGACTTATTTGTTCAGAAGAATTGAAGAATCGGATTGCTGAGATCAAGCAGTCAAGATTGCAAGGCAAGCCCTTAGCATTCCACTTCCAACCAGGCGCAAACTTCAGAATAGGCGGGGTGTGCGGAAGGAAGGTAAACACCACGGCGTTGATCGCGGTGTGAAAGCGAAGTTCGGAACTCGGAACAGATGCGGCACTCTATCCACTCTCTATAGACCTTCAGGACAAAAAGACTAAAGCTTGCGGGTGGGTACGCGCGCTTCGGGTTGAGGGAAGTTGGCCGGCTTTTGCGACACCATCTGAACCCGTGGTTCTCGTCATTCGAAACGTGAAAACGGTTTGATCCTGAACCCGCCTGGGAATGGAACCGGTACTTCCACTTACCCCCAGTGTGGTGGCATTCTGGTTAAAACCGGCTACGGGCCTGCCGTGGAGTGGATGAGCTCCAATCGCCAAGGGAGTTCCGGATAATCCTTTAGGTTGCTGCCCTTTGGTAAGGCTTGTATCAGAAACCGTGGATGGGTCAGGTCTGCCTCGAGGCGTTCATCTGAGGAAGTGCGGAGCAGCTCTCCGTGAGAGGCGATTGCAAAAGTCCGCTGAGTCAGGCGCCAAGGTCCAAGAAGATGGTCAGCCTGCGCGCGTCCGTATCTCCGAGTAAGATCGGGCTCACGCTCTTCGAATAGCATGGTGTACTTTGGCTTTCCGGTCTCCTTGTAGATGTGAACAGCTTCATGGACCCCTGCAAAAACTAGCCTCGGCTCGTGAAAGCCTTGAGGAAAAGCGGCCAAGCTGGTCCGCATCGCCACCACCTCGTGATGATCCCGGGTGAAGAACAAGTAAGCATCTTGATCATCACAAATTACCCAGAAATCGATCCACTTTGACGGTTCCTGCTTACGCACCAGTTCCTGTGGCCTGCTCCAGGAGTTTGGGTCGCCAATGGTCTTGGTGGTCGAGAACATTGGTTGGTAGTTCGATGCCGATGTTTGATAGATCAGAAACCAACGCTGCTGGGGGCGGAAAAAGAAGACCTGGGGAGCCGCGTATGTGGAAGCGTTGCCTGACAGCGCGCTTAGCTGCATGCGGGGTTGCGATTGCAAAGTTTCGAGGCGTGGAGCGGCAACGTAGCCTAGTGAATACTTGCCGTTGCCACGAGCGGTGTAAAACAGGTGCCACTGGCCTTGTGCGAACACGATGCTCGGATCTTTCACTGCCGTGGCATCGAACGAGCCCGCAGTGCCTGGCAACAGCACTGGAGATTCTTGCTGCCAAGACGCCAAGAGCAAGAGCGCGCTTAGAATTCGAGTCGTAGTGAAACCTGACCCTGGCGAGGCGTATTGCTCTGTCCGGTGACGCGGCCAAAAGTTGCCTGGCTAACATTACCGTTGGGAGAACCAAAGACTACACGGTTGAAGACATTGAAGAATTCGGCCCGGAACGTCAGGTCAAGCCGTTCGAACAGTCGCGTGCGTTTGATCAGGCCGAGGCTTTCGTTCTTGAAATTGGGGGACCGGAGATTAGCATAGTCGCGGGCAGCGGTGCCGAATGTAAAAGGCGCGGGCGACTGAAAAGCCGCCGGGTTGATCCAGTAATCGATTGCCGGATCGAAACGGGTACTAGCCGGGCGCAAGGGAACACCAGGAACAATGTTCGGCCGCAACGTGGAGTTGAACAGCGGGAGGGTATTGTTCGAAGTAAGCGCGATCGGTCGACCAACTTGATATTGGGCAATACCGGTAATCGTCCAGCCCCCCAGAGCGCGGGAAGCAAGGCCGCTGGCAAGCATGTGCTTTCCCGGACCGAACGGTAACTCGTACACAACGTTGGCTGCAAGGATCTGGGGTACGTCGTTGGTGCTCAATGCTTTCTCCAACCGACGGTTGTAGTAAGTCTGCCCGGAAGGTCCCCCGCCCGCCAGAATATCCGCATCGGAAATTGTTTTGGAGTAGGTGTACGCTACCAGGAAGTTCAGGCCTTTGGAGAAGCGCTTTTCAAACTTGCTTTGGAAGGCATGATACGTAGAGTTTCCGTTGGGATTCGCCTGATCTGGAATAGCCAGGTACTGCGGGTACGGCCGAAGCGCCTGGGCCACAGTGCCCTTGAAACCGGCGTAAGGAATGGGAATGCCTGCAGCTACAGCCTGCGTAGAGGTGACCTGCTGCGTAAGCAGGCTACCCAAGGCCAGGTATTTCGGGTCTACCTGATTTAGATCAATCAAGTTGGTTCCGAGTCGCGTGCCTTTCACGCCCACATAGCTTCCTTCCACCAGGATCGAGAAAGGCAGTTCTCTCTGTACGCCGAAGCTCCAGTTTTGAGAGTAAGGAGGACGGCCATCGCTTCGCAATACTGTATTTACGGCTGACCCGTTCTGCACGCCAGGATTGATAGTAGAAGTAAGAGCGATCGGCGGAAACCCGGTATCCCAATTGGGCAATGCGGGCGTCACGCCAGCATCGGTTGAAGAGAGTGAGGAACTGGGATTGAAGCCATAAGAGAAGTTCTGAGAGGCGCGCAAACCCGCGTTGGCGTTGCCTAGCGCGTAGTATAGACCGTAACCTCCACGAATTACTGTCTTTTGATTCAAGCCATACGCGAAGCCGAAGCGGGGCCCAAAGTTCTTGTAATCCGTATCGGCGAAGCTGGTTCGCCCATTGCGGCCTCCGCCGTTTCCGAGGAACGCGATCGCCCCCAGGTGTCCACCAGCGGCGGGATTGGCAATCGTAGGATCGAATGCAGAAATGTTGTCATGAGCTTCCGTTTTGGGCCAGTAGATTTCGTAACGCAAGCCATAGTTCAAGGTCAGCTTTTGGGTTACTTTCCAATCGTCCTGCGCAAAGACAGCAGCGTATTTGTAGCGGTCGCCGGGCACCACAATCAGGAAGCGATTCGATGCGGTATCCGGCAATCCGAGCAGGAAGCTAGCGAACGCGTTGCCGGTTACGGCGGCATTGGTGGGCAACGCGGTTTCATTGGAGTTAAACCCGAACTGGCCCTGCGTGCCGGCGTAATCGGCACCATTGGTGCGCAGCCAGCGGGCATCGGCGCCGAAGCGCAGCGAATGCTTACCTGCGGTGTGGCTCACTGTGTCTGTGTACTCCAGGCTGTTATTCACCTGTTGGCCATCCGTCTTGCTTTGGTCGGCGAGAGTGGCGAAGCCGTTGGAGAACGTGACTAGAGGGAAAGCATTGCCGTAACCGGTGTTGACGCTGGGTAGACCGAGTTTTTGCGGAAAATCCTGGTCGGCGGAAAGCTTGTGCCAGATCTGGGGTTCGCGCGTGAGAGACCCAGTGAAATGGTTGAGGGTGGAAGGCGAAAAGATGAAGTCGTGATTCAGACGGATCCACAGAGTCGGGCGACTCTGGTCCAGCGCTCCGCTGAGCGGGTTGGGCAGCAAGAGTGGATCGATGGAATTTTCCCGGTTGATGTAAAAGAATGCAGAGAGGCGATTGTTATCGCTGAAGCTGTGATCGAGCTTAAAATCGTATTGGTTCCGATCGAAGGTTTGCGCGCCAACAGTGAGGAAGTTGCCTGACAGAGCGGAGTTCGTCGGAACCGGCAGGTATGGCAGAATGTTCTTCGAAACACTGCTGAACCGGCTCTGGGGAATGATGTTGCCGGGGAAGGCATCGCGAATGATCACTCCGTTAACGGTGCGCGTAGTTGCCGGATCAAAGATGGGCACAACGTTGCCGTTTCGGTCTACGAGCTTGGAGAAATCACCCCCCTTGAATGAAGTGGGGGCTACCGAAACTAAATTATTTGTCTGCCCAGCGCGGTACCGGAAGCCGCCATATACGAAATAGAAGAAACTGCGGTTGCGACCCTTGTAAACCTTAGGAATGTAAATGGGCCCACCCAAATTGACGCCGAATTCGTTTTGCCGGTTTACCGGAGTGGTCTTAGAGAAGAAGCCGCGCGCGTCGAAGGCGTCGTTCCGAAGATAGTCATAGGCAGCGCCGTGCAAGTTGTTAGTGCCGGATTTCGTTGTGAAAATTTCGAAGCCGCCGCCTGTGCGGCCATACTCCGCGTTGAAGGTATTGCTGACTAACTTGAATTCGCCAATCGCCTCGACAGAGGGGTAAGTTGCCAGGGTGCCGCCGCTCTCCGGGCCGGAAGCAGTTGCCCCGTCGAAAATTACTTCTTTGGCGCGCGAAGGGGAACCGTTGATCTGCGTGTTGCCAGTATCGCCACTGACGCCTGGAGTGAGCAGGATAAATGATTCCGGGTTGCGCATGTTGCCGCTGATGGCTAAGGGAAGGTCAATCACCTGCTGCGGCGAAATCACCGTGGAAGCGGTAGCGGTGGAGCTATCTACAGGTGTGGGTGCTGCGCTGACTTCGATCGTTTGATCCACCTGCCCCAGTTGCAACGTTAGGTTCAGCGTGACAGTCTGGCCTATGCTTACTTCAATTTGGGGGCGGGCCAGGCGGCTGAAGCCAGTGGCTGGATAATTAGATCGTAGCGGCCGAAGGGCAAGCCGCCAATCAGGTAGACCCCGGTATCAAGACTTTTCGTCGGGTACTTCAGACCAGTGGCAACGTTAGTGGCGACGACCTCAGCACCGGGTACGGGCGCCCCCGTGGGATCCATAACTTGTCCTGACATTGCGCCACGGTCGGACTGCGCTAGGGCGCAGACGGAAGCCAGGAATAAAGAGCAAAGGAGCTGTTTCATAAGACCTCAACTGAGAGTTGAAGCCATTCTCTCAGAATGGGCTTGGGTGGT
>CAWCJC010000004.1:0-312838 GCA_963795835.1 Bryobacterales bacterium
CGGAAGCTCAGCGGCAATTTGCTCAGTCGCTGGATGCCGCTGAGCAACTGCTCCGTAAACGTCCTGACGACACCGAAACCCTACAAATTCGTAACGCGATTCTGGGAGAGCGGCAGCTCATTCAGGCCTGCCGCGATCTCCGCCCGTGCGCTGCTACGGCCCAACTCAGACTGCGTTCGCTTGTCAACTGACTCCATTCGCCCTATTGCGCAGGTCGCGTGAATTCATAGTAGACCCTCACCCATGCGCGCCCTGTGTCCTCCAGGACGTAGTCATCGCTTACGTCTTCCCAATAGCCCGTAATGTGATTGGGATCAGCGGGATCGATTTGGCCATGGATCTCGAACAGATAACTGTCAGTCTCCCCGTGACTTGAACTTCCCTTGTCAGCATCCGTGTCGGAAAAATTGTTGCAGGCGCCCCGGAAGTGATAATCGCTATAGCCGGTTGTGCTGTAATCGGACGCCAGTGTGTTCACATTCAAGACATAGCTGCCATCCGGCAGAACGAAAAGCTGCACGGCCTGGCCAGAAGTATCGAGTCTGTCGATAACACCAATGCTGTCCGTATATCCATAACCCTTGCTCCACTGAATGGTCGGGGAAGCTGGTTTGCCGCAGAGAACCGTGTCCGCTCGGGCAAAGCTGCTCTTCTGATGATATTCGTAAGAACCTTTGGCTCGGACCTGGAACACCGGGTAGCTGGGATCGGAGGCGAGCATACCGGCGATGCTCAGGACCTGTTTCAGATTCGCGGTTGTATGGATCGGACCTTCGCCTGCATCCGGATGGCGTCTTCTCTCCCTGCATCAAAACTCTGACGCTGCCTTGCCAGGGTTCACTCTGATCGTGGTAAGTGACCTGCCAGTTGATCGCCACGTTCGCCTGCAGCCCCTCGCTGGTCGCGCCGAGGCCAAAACCCGTGTTGGTGGGGACATCGATATCCGCGCCAACTGCGCCCTCATCCTTCTGTATATTGCCGAGTCCGGCAGTCATCTCCTGACGAGGAGTGAACGAAAGGCGCGCCACGCCGTCTGTACCAGTGGCGACGTCGGCTTGAATGTCTCCATGCCGGATCAGCGAATCGTAAACCCAATTCACCGGATAGTTCGCCACCGGACCGGAAGAAGGCACCGTGATTCCGGCGAGCCAGCCCGCGGCTACAGCAGACTGGGATGGTTCCACTGTGCTTTCCACAAGCACGCCAAAAATCTGAGTCTGACCGGGTGCGCCGTGTCCGTAGTGGACCGGGCCGACTGCGCTGGTAACGGGCGTCAGCTTCATCCCTAACGCAATGGTTTCGCTGTGCAGGCCATCGACGATGGTGCCCTGGGAAAGCTGAGCCGGGAGAAGTTGCAGATTCTTAACCAAGTTTGCGAAAAGAGTGCCGGTGTTCCACGAAGCGAGATTGCCGCCTGCCCCCGCATTGCCGCATGGATTTCCTGAAGCAAAGGCCGAATTACTTTTGATCACGTCGCTGGTCGCCGCGAGCAGAGAACCCACATTCTGCTGAGGCGTAATCTGCTTCAGCGCGCCCAGACCGGCATCGAGCAGGATGAGATATTTCTGCAAAGCTGAGAAGTGCAATTGGCTCGCCGGAGGATCCTGCGCAAGGTCATAATTTTGCACCAGGCCAAGTTGCCGCACCAGCAGGGGGATGATCGACGACGGGTCGGACGGGCTCCCCATGGCGGCTTGCACTTCAGCGACTAAAGCCTGGCGAACCGACTCTCTACCGTTTCCTCCCAGGCTCGGGTTCATACCCATGCGAAGAAGCGTGTTGTTCAGCTGGTCAAGCGTGTAGCTCTGCTTCGACGCTGCGGCGCTCACCAGGTTTTGTACCTCAAACTCATAGGCGTAATAGTCCAGACACCCGCGTTCTCCCCCAGGGATGGAATTAGAACCGTCGTTGCGGTAAACGCCCACGTTGATGGCCTGCAGCATGTCATTTATCCCCCGGCTCTGGGTACCCAAAAGTTCGGCCGCCAGTTGTTCGGCGAGCGCGACGCCGCTTGCTGCAGGCCGGTAAGTTTGCCTGACGCGCAGCAACGTCTGGTTACTTTGCAAGCCGCTGGAGGGCCACGTGAAGAGCCCCGGAGTTGTCCGGACAACCCGGGCTTTCACCGGCTTGCTGAAGCCTGCGGCGGTCTGAACGATTACGTATGTAACGCCAAGTGGAACTGCAAACGGAAGCTGAGCGTTGATTTGAGTCGCGCTCACGAAAGACAGGGGTGCCGTCAGACCGCCAACAGACACGGAGACGCCATTAAGCGAACTAGGGAGCGGCGTGGCTGGCGCCTGCATCGTGGCCGGCGCCAGGTTTAACCCGAAAATGGCAATCATGGAACCTGGCGCAACCCCCATCTGGTAGCTGGCCGCATCGACAATCCCGCCGGTCGTAATGACGGGCGGGCCCTGGGCGAAACCAGCGCTGAAAGCCGTGGCGAAGATGAAGAGTAAATCGCGGAGCGTGGTCATGAGCATTATCCTTTCGCGTGGTCCGGGCTATTTTTTCAAGGCCTCGATAACGGCTTTCACTTCGTTCGAAATGGCTGACGCAACGGCGGGGCTTTCAGAATTGGAGTAGGAGGCAATGCTGAAAGCTGAAAACATCGACTGCGTGCCGCCGTTCATCATGCCTGCGAACGCCGGATTCGTCAGGGCAGCCATCGCACCCCCGCCCCCAGTCGCCTTCGCCATTAAACTCATGTTCAGACCTGAAGGGATAAGCGAGAGCGCCGACTGCAGGCCGGGACCCTTCCCGTCACTGCCGTTTACACTACCCGAAACCGGCTGCCCGCCGGAAAGCGGCAATAAGAGGAAGTCGAGCCGCGCTTCGGAAGATCCGGCGAGCATGCTGATGGCTCCGGTAGCCAGAGCCCCCACGGGCGCCATCTTCGCCATGTTTTTTACCAGGCCGCCGAACCGGCCCGCTTTGGCCACGGTCTGCATCGCGGCCCCGCCGGCAACCTTCAACTCTGCGACGTCAGTTTTCAGTATGTAGTCAGCACGGAAGTCCCTTGCTTCCTGGTCAGATTGCACTGGTACCGCCTCGACGCCAGACCGGCTTAGTAACTCCGCAATCCGGACATTCGCGGTAGGCTTCAGATCCGTTTTTGCGCCGGTCTTGTCAGTGGGTTCGGTCACGGCAACGCGAACCACGCCTTCCCTTTTTGGCGCCAGAGCCGCTCGTGCCCCAGCAGCACGTAGGATCGCGGCCGGACTGGACACCTCCTTGTAACCGGCGGGGATTTCGAACAAGGCCGGATCCTGATCGGCAAGGGAAAGCTCCAGCACTTTGCCGCTACTCACCACGAGATCATTACCGTTCTTATCCCTGCGCGTGAGCGTGTAATCCACCGGAAATCCCGTTTTGGCCTCTCCCGAACTCTGCGCATGGATCTCGTCGTTGCAGGCTGTTGCCGCGGGAAACGGTAAGGTCGGTTCCGTCTGACTTTTTGGGGTGGGCATCTGGAAATCGATGTACCAGCCATCCATCTCCGTGTGGTCGTCGCCGGGTTCGCACGCATTGGCACCTGCATGACGTTCGACCACCACGCGGAGGTGCCACGCGGGATAACCCAGCATTTCTTTGCGTTCTCCGGTATCGGTAATGGTGGTCTTCACATCCACGGTTCCTCCCGTCTTGCCGAATGAGACGGACGTCACTGCGGTGGTCTGATCGCCGCCGCTTGCCAACGGGAAGATCAGGTACGTTTTGGTCTGTGAATTAATCTGGATGACGCGTTTCTGATCTCCCTGTCGGATCACAGCCGATTGAGACGTCTCGATCCGTTCGCGCCCTTCGTGCGTGTAAATAGTGGAATCGCTGCTCCGACCACCTGTCGAGTAGCGGGTAACAATCTTCGTATCTGCGCGTGCGGAGTTGAGTGAAATGAGCGCGCATATCGCGCCCGTGTAGAACAAGTTTTTGGTCATATTAAAGTCTCCTTTGCCGCATTAGGTCAGTCCCGTAATCGGCTTTCACCTGGTAACGCGCCAAACCGCGGAAAACGGGCTCAAGGTTTTCTAAACGCTGCGGGAGCCAAGAAAATCGCTTGCCGGCGGTTCAGCCACGGCAAGATCTAGTACGGTCCCCCAGACCTTTGCCGTCCCCTCGGCCATGATGGCTAGAGAGCCTTGGTGGTAGCCGGATTTGGTTATCGCACGAGGCGGTCACCTCCCGGCGCCAAGCAGCACCAGTGAGAAGCCGGACCAGCTGCAATGGCGACCGCCTCGCTGGCCAGAAGCCGAATACGTGCGCGCAATTAACATATCGCCTGTAAAACGGTGAGGTGTTGGGCTTACAGTTGTGGATATCTATGCAGTTAAGTGTATGTTTATCGATCCGCTCATTTACGTAGTCATTGCGTGGCGCAGGGGGCATTCACTGCGTTCCTGTTAGCCTCCTTGAAACACCTCCCCTGAACACACCAGTCCATGAGGAAGCGCTGAAACCAGGGGAAAAGAGACATGGCGATATTCTCAACTGCTTCGGCGCGGTGCGCTGCATCCAACCGGTGCTTCCTCAGCTGCGTAAACGCCGATCCGGCTGCATTGTGAACGGCTCGTCGAGCTCAGGCAGAAACTGAGGAACGCCATTGATCAACGTAGTGCCGCATGTCGCCGTCAAGAAACTCAGTAAACCCGACTCCCTTGGAATCTTCTGAAGCGGGAGTGCGATCAGGTTGCCGAAGCCTCCCTTTGGCATCGTGTCCTGATTCGGAAAGAATCGGTCATAGGAATCCAACCCAAGTTGATGACGACGCTCCATGGTTCGAGTCAACAGCAGTGATCCCAACCGCCGGGCAACGCCGGCGGGAACTGGCCGTTCGAAGAAGATCCAGATGTGAGCTCCGTTGCCGGAACGCGAGCGCTCGATTGCGGCGGGCACGTTCGAGTTTGAGACAGGTTGTGCGGAACGCAGCGACATCGTCCTTCCACGTCTTCTTGTCGAAGTCCACGGCCAGGAACCAACAGGTCTCGTCGAGAAGAGGGGGATAAACGCCCAGTGTTTGCTGCCCCGCGAGATGAGCCTGGATGGCTTCGTCGGTCAGCGGGATATTCTTGCGGGTTTCCTTGTCAACTCGTTTGCGGTCCTCGGGCTTGGCTGCGTAGAAAGCTTTCCAGTCGCGCTCTGTCTTGGGCGAGTAGCCGGACCGGCCATCCGGGCTATCCTAACGCTGCGCGTGAACATCTTCGCGTCCGCGAAACAGCGATCGGAATAACGCAATCTTCTGCGCAGTGTTGAGCATCGATCGCGCCGGTGGGGTTTGCGGCTTTGTCTCGGCTTTGGGCGCGGCCGGAAGATCAAGGCCGTTTTCGGTAAGTAGCGCGCGAAGCCGCTGGTTTTCGTCTTCGAGCCGCCGACACTTTTCTGACAGTGCCCGCGTATCGCTTTTAGCGGGCGAATCGCCCATCACCGATCCATTGCCTATCAGAGCTGTAGTTACCGATTCATCGCCCTTCTTGGGCCTACTGTCCCTAAGCGCCGGCGGACAGCACAAGATATTTATGTAGTGCTCAAGCTTGTTGCTGCCGGGGCCCGCCGTGTTCCCTACTCGCACCTTGCGCTCGATTTAGTGATGAGCCCTTCCGAGGTGCACGCGAGCGTGAAACGGGCGCGGGTCAGTGGTTTGCTTCATGGCCATAGTTTGGAACATCGCCCGAACGTTGCGGCGTTGGAAGAATTTCTACTCCATGGGTTGAAGTACGTGTTTCCGGCGGAGCGTGGGGGACTGACACGAGGGGTTGCGACCTCATACGGGGCAGCACCGTTGCGCGGGCTGATCGCTCCGACAGACGACCCCATTCCCGTCTGGCCGTATGCGGAAGGCCAGCAGCGCGGTGTCTCGCTGGCGCCCCTTTATAAAACCGCGCCCCAGGGCGGCTCTGCGGGACGACTCCTTTTACCAGCTCTTGGTGCTTGCCGACGCACTGCGAGAGGGACGCTCGCGAGAGCGCAAGATCGCCGAAACCGAGTTACACCGACGCTTGGAGGAGTACGTGCCGAATTCCAGTCTTGAGCAGTTGATCGAGTGATTTTGTCAATCCGGTCTGGCCCACTGTGATGCTTTGATTTGGCCCACCTATCTTCGCGGGTTTTCGTCACCGCGTAGCGGCTTTGCTGTGGGATTTTAGTTTTCTTTCGGCTCTCCTTTTTTTCTGGTGACCGTGCGCCGGAACCGGAAAGATTCATTGCCGGTCTCGATGATGTGAGCGCGGTCAGTAATGCGGTCGATCAGGGCTTTACAGAGCCGGGCGTTGGGTATGACCTGCGTCCACTCCGAGAACGGCAGGTTGGTGGTGAGGATCACAGCTGCCCTTTCCGCACGTTCCGCGATGACCTGGAACAGAAACTCCGCTCCGACTTCGGCAAGCGGCACGTAGCCAACCTCGTCTATAGCAATCAGTTCGTATCTGGCCCACCTGGCCATCACGCGACGCAGTTGGAGCTGGTGCTTAGCCTCGACAAGTTCGTTTACAAGCGCAGCTGCCGTGGCAAAGCGGACACGTCGTTTCTGTTTGCAGGCGGCGACACATAGACCACTGAGCAAGTGAGTTTTTCCTGTGCCACAGTCGCCGATCATAATGATGGGCTCAGCCTTTTCGATATAGCCGCCCTGCGCCAACGAATGCATCTGAACCGCGGATACCTTGGGTGATTGGGCAAAGTCGAACTCATCGAGCGTCTTATAGCGGGGCAGATGCGCCTCTTTGATCCGGCGTTCGACAGTGTTGCGCTCCCGCTCTTCGATCTCGGCTGCCAGAAGCACTTCCAGATATCCGGCATGCGTTTTTCGTTCTCGAACGGCCTGTTCAGCCAAGCTTGTAAACTGTGCCGCGACGGCCGGCATTCTGAGTAGCTTGCACTGCTGTTTGATCGTTGCTTCCTCTAGTGCAACGGACGTGGTGCTCATTGCTGACCTCCTGCGCTGAGAAGACGGTCGTACTCATTCATCACCGGCAGGGGCCGTTCGAAGCGGGCCAGTCCGGTGGCAAGCTGGATGTGTTCCGGACGTTGGCGAAGAAGTTCCTCGGTGCAAACCAGATGGCGGATCGCGGCGGCATCCGAGCAGCCGGTAGAAAGCGCAAGCGCAACAGAGCGTTGCACGTGGGCGTGTCCGCGGTCCTTGACCAGCTGGAGAATCTGGATCATCTGTCTGGTCCCGCTTGCCTTCCCATGCCGTTCAATCATCTCGGCGAGAAGCCGATCATAGATTGCCGGCCAGAGCCCTTTTTCCCGCCAAACGGCGAGCGGTTTCGATCCGGCGAACGCACCGGGCTTCCGTTCCAGCACGTCCAGATAATGCTCCAGCTCCAGGATCTGCTGCTGATGTTGGTAACAACGCTCGTGCCGTGCGATCGCGCGGCCTTCATCCCGGATCTCGATGTGACTCGGACGAATCCGAACCTCCACCGTTGTGCCCGGTGAGGCCGGAACAGAATACAGGTTGGTACGCACTCGAACGCAACCCAGGCCATCAACCTTGGGAAAGCAGACTTCCGAAAGATCGAACCCGCGCTCGACCGGCGCGAGCAAGTACTCTCGCTCTTGAACCATGGCGACTCCCACTGATCCGGCCGGCCGGCAATGTGTCGCTGTTCGTCTTCGCGGCACGCTTTTAGAAGTTCCGCATTCAGAGTGTCCAAACCAGAAGCTTTCGGCACGGGCACCCAATGGTTGTTCCGGAAATAACAGACTTCTCCTTCCACACCACCTTTTTCGTGGCCCTCGGCCGGATTGCAGAACTCACTGGCAAAGCGCCAGTGCGAACGGAAAGCGATGAACTTTTCCGTCTCTTCGCGCTGGTAGCCACGCAGGATCTTCTTCACCGCGGCTTTCAGGTTGTCGTAACGGAGTGTCCGGAACACTCGCGAAGTAGGCAAAGCCGAGCTCATGAGCTTCCAGAAACGCTTACTGTGTGGCTCGGAAGTAGGCGCGGTGAAAGGCAGCGAGCGAAAATGCTGCACATCGAGAGAACCTGCATTTACAGGCTCTCCGGCCAGTTGCAAAGAACGGGGGGCTGCGGAACACAAGTCGCTACTCCCGTTAGTCCTAAATCCTTCTTCTTTTTGCGCACGTATTCCCGTACTGTTGATTCGGCGATCAAACAAGCTGGCATCTCTGCCGGATCCGATGCCAGATCCTTCGCGCGGTGTGCCGCTGTTTGCGTGGCATCCTCCGATCGGAGTTCAGCACTTCGTCGATGAACCCCATGACAAGACTCAGGGCGGGCCGCTGTCGTTCCGGTTGCTTCCGGTCCGGCGGCAAAGCGTCACTCACTGCCTGCCGTACCATTCGCCGGTGCACTCCATACTTCCGCGCCACACCGCTGATCGTTCCTAACCCAAACTCGTATTCCCTTCGGATCTGCTCGAATAGCTCCACCTTGGCTCTCCTGTTCACCGAAAGCCCTCCTGTCTTACTGCAGGATGCTTCAGTTCTCCTTCTTCAGGTGGGCCAAATCAGTCCATCACTCTGGGCCAGTTCAGAATATCGAAATCAATCGAGACTGCCGCGCTATTGCGTCCAATACTGGAACACCTCGTGTTTGTCGGAGGCGCCGTCACAAGCCTGCTCGTTACGGACGAAGGTGCTGGCGCACCGCGCACTACTCTCGATGTGGACGCAATAGCTGAAATCACTTCTTATGCGGAGTACGCTGCATTCGGCGAACGCCTTCGCTCGCTCGGATTCTCCGAAGACACGGGTGAAGGAGCACCTCTTTGCCGATGGGTTCACTCCAGAGCGATCCTTGATGTCATGCCCCTCGATGAAAAGATTCTCGGGTTTTCCAATCGCTGGTATCGCGAAGCTCTGGAATCCGCGACCATGCACCAGTTGTTCAGGATCTCAAGATCCGGGTTGTCACCGCGCCGTACTTTTTGGCCACGAAAATCGAAGCGTTTAAAGGTCGCGGACGTGGCAATTTTTTCGCGAGCCATGACTTAGAGGATCTGATCTTCGTCGTCAATGGTCGCCCAACGATAATTCACGAATTACGACAAGAGAAACCGATTCTTCGCCAGTATCTCCGCGCAGAGATCACCAGATTCTTGGCGACGCCCGCGTTCATCGACGCATTACCCGGCTACTTGTTACCCGACGCTGCCAGTCAGGCAAGAATCACGACGGTGCTTCGACGATTGAAAGCGGTCGCCTCTTCGTGATCAATCTCGGAATTCATCTCCGAATTCGATGATAACCAACCAGGCGGTCAACGTTTGCCTGTCTTACCTTCGACCACTTGCCATAATGTTTCCGGACCACATCTGGGCTGTTGCCCAAGATGTCGGCCAGCTGTTCGAAGCTCGCTCCGTTCTCGAGCAAGCGGGTGGGAAGAGTATGGCGGAAGCGATGCGCGTGGGCACTCTTTACGCCGGACTTTTTGAATACCGTTCCGAGCGTGCGCTCCGCGTAAATCGCGGGAGCCGCGCAGCCAACATAGCTTAGGCGGGATACGGGATTTAGATCAGCAAGCCCTCTTCGGCAACGCCTCCGTTTTCGAGCGGAGCTTTCTGCTGTGGGAGTGTTCGAATCACATACTGCCGCTAGCTACTGCTCAGGTTGAAGAAGGATTGTTGCGTGGCGAAGCAGGGCGGGATGGAGTCAGAGAAATACACAAGCCAGCCGACGTGAGCCAGCTCCGGTTTTGGCTCAAGATCTGATCGAAGCTATTCACCGACAGTGAAGCTCTACAAGTACCCCATTCAGTTTTTAGGCATCCTCCAGTTTGAATTGTTTGGATCAGAAGGATCAGTGTTTTTCGGTCCGCGATCGCGCAGAATTTTTTTACCTTGTGGGAACACTAGGAAGAAAAGAAGCGCAAAGAACAGGAGCACAAAGAATACTACGAAGAGTCCGATCATCAGATCACCCTGGTTCAAGGTTGCCGGAAATATGCGGCACCGTCAACACCATTGTGTGGGGAACCATGCGCCCGGATGGGTCGTCATGGTCTCGGTGGTCTTGCTGAACATGTCACAGCGGACCCGTGGCGTATTCGCGCAGGGCAAGCGACCTCCATCGAGAGATGATCCTGCTGTCATCCGGACGCTCGAAGAGGGTGGTTTCGCACGCTGATAGGGTAGCTGTTCGTTTGCTTTTGTATCCTCGACACGCGCGGAGTCTGACTGAGCTCGACTTTCTAACTCTGAAAATATTTTTGAGAGACATGAGCCTTTTTGGCTCCCGCTGTCGCGAGTTCTCTTGAAGGCCGAGATTGGCCGGGTAAGGGAGCATGTCAATGAATACAAATGTTTGTAGGATTACCGCAGTCACTGCGAACCAGGCGTTCGCTCAAATCACTATCCCGGACGGAACAAATCTGCGCATCCGCCTGGACCAAGCCTTCTCGTCGGCTACCGCGGACGAGGGTCAAACGGTGGAACGGGGGCGGGAATAGCCATGAAGAGAGTTTCATTTGTTATTTACCTGGGACTAGGGGGCGCAATAGCCGCCCTTCCAGGCTTCGCGGAGATTGTGGGCGACGTTACGGAAGCCCAAAACGCGGCACTGATCGCGGCCGTCCGTCAAGGCTCTTCCGAGCGGATCAAGGCGGCTCTGGACCACGGGGCGAGTCCGAACGCAACGGACACCGACAAGACCCCGGTTCTGCAACGAGCGATCGTCTTCGGCGACTCGCAGGCAGTGCGTCTGCTCCTCGACCGGGGCGCTGACCCGAACGCCCGAAGCGGAGAGGGGGGCGTGGCACTCGTACTGGCCGCCGGCGACATCGAGAAAGTGAAAGCGCTGGTAGACAAAGGCGCTGATGTGAATCTGCGGTCCGGCATGGGACGCACCGCATTGCTCACGGCGGCATCTCAACGGGACTCGTACCGGGTGGTGAAGTTCCTTCTTGCAAAGGGAGCGGACGCAAAAGCTCGCGATGACTCGCCGGAGTTCCTAAGCGGCGGGAAGGGTGCGACAGCGCTGATGCTTGCCGTGAGATCCCGGGATAACCGCACCGTGCGCTTGCTTCTGGATCAAGGGCTGGATGTAAACGCGGCCAACAGCGCCGGATCTACGGCTTTGACGGAAGCGATCTCGGCTCACAATGCGGAAGCTGTACGCATGTTGATCGAGCGAGGTGCGCGTGTGAATACTGAGTTCGGACCAATTAAGCAAACACCGCTGATCTGGGCGTCGTTCCAGGAGTGCCCTGAGATCGTCGAAGCTCTGCTTTCGGCAGGAGCGGATGTAAACGCGAAGGATGCTCTAGGTTCCACCGCACTGGTTTGGGCGACGATGTCGGAGCGCGATGACAGTGCAACCGTGTCCGCGCTGTTGCGCGCCGGCGCCAGCATCAATGTGAAGACTGTTATGGGCGAGACGCCGCTGAGTTGGGCACAGCGGCGCGGGAACACGGAAATCGTGAAGTTATTGGGATCAGAAGCAGAACGGAGGAAACAATGAGAACCAGTAGATTGTTGTTCGCGGGTGCGGCCGCACTTGCGGCGCTTGCGGGAGAGATGGCCAGTGCGGCCACAGTGAATGACGAGAGTCTTAGAACCGCTGTGGAGAAGAGCCTGTCCACCTTAGAGAAGAGCGGACCGGTGTTCGTCAAAACTTCGGGTTGCATATCCTGCCACAACAACACACTGCCGCTTATGGCGGCGAGCGCAGCCAGGAGCAAGCACATCCCCGTCGATACGCAGAGTGAACAGAAGCAAGTAACGTCGGTGATTGGCGTGGCGACACCCATGCGTGAGCCTCTTCTTGAAGGAAGCTACGCTATCCCCGATACGCAGGTGTCCATGCCCTATGTGCTGATGGCGCTCGCGGCGGAAGGCCGGCCGGCCGATGACCTAACCGCGGCGGCAATCCACGGCATCGCAGCAAAACAAATGCCGGACGGAAGCTGGCCGAGCTATATCAATCGGGCACCGATCGAGAATGGTGAAATCCAGGCGACCGCAATGAGCGTTTGGGCAATCCAGCGGTATGGAGTGCCGGGGCGCCGCGCTGAGTGGGACAGCCGCATCGCGGATGCCCGCGAATGGCTGACCAATGCACTCGAGAAAAAGTCTGTCGCCAAGACAACGGAGGATAAGATCATGTTGGTCTCCGGCCTCTTCTGGTCTGGAGCACCCGCCCAGACCGTGCAGCGTGCGGCGTGGCAGCTTCTTTCCGAACAGCGGCCAGATGGCGGTTGGGCACCGCTGCCCAAACTGGAGTCGGACGCCTATGCCACGGGGAAAGCGCTTGTTGCTTTGCACGAAGCAGGCGCACTGGCCACTGCTGCCGAAGCATACAGGCTCGGCGCCGAGTATCTCCTCCGTACCCAGCAGGCAGATGGGACATGGATCGTCAAGTCCAGGGCGTTTCCGTTCCAGCCGCTCAAGGAATCCGGATTCCCGCATGGACGTGACCAGTGGATCTCCGCCGCGGCCACCAGTTGGGCAGCACTCGCCTTGACGGAGATGGTGGCACCTGAGCCTTCGGCGGCCGAGGCCTCACTTCGCATCCGTGATCAACACGACGTCGCTGATGCGAAGGCCACGGGAATAAATCAACTCGCCTTTCGGGGACCAGTCCAGTGAGAAGACGCGTTCCCCGCTGAATCTGACCAGATTACGGGGTGGTCCGCCCTCGATATCTTGAAGCCAGATATTCGACACGCCGCCCCGGACGTCTGCGTACGTAATTCCTCTGCCATCCGGCGTCCAGCGGAGGGTGCTATCGACCGAGGCAGTCGAGGGGAACGAGAACGTCCGCAGCGGACGGCCGCCGTTCGGAGGCAGAAGAGCAATCTGCCACTTGCGGTCGGCCGGGTCTTCGGCATACCAGCAGGCAACAGTCCCGTCCCGGGGCGAGACTGCGGGATGAAGTGAGAGCCGATCGGTCAGTGCTGCTGGAGTGCCGCCCTCAGCCGGGATCTTCCAAACCGTCTGGTAGCCATTGCGGCCGATGTGGTGATAGACGATGTACTTGCCGTCTGGCGTCCACACAGGCCAGTTACTGTCGTTGGCATCGTTGGTCAACTGATTCAAGTCACCGCCATCGCGGTTCATGGTCCAGATATTCCAGGTGCCTGTGCGATTTGAATGAAATGCGATGTGGCGGCCATCGGGGGATGCGGAAGGTGAATAATTTCTCTGCGCGTTGGAGGTGAGCTGATGTTGATTACTGCCGTCCAGGTCCATACTCCAGATATCGGCGCGGCCGCTGGCATCCGAAGCATAAACGATCTTGTCGCCCGAAGCGCTGAGATCGAAATACCTTCCATAGCCGGACGTAACACGACGCGCTTCCTTCCCCCCTCCCATCATCCACACATTGGAAAGGGTCTGCGCCTGAGCGGTCACCAAAGACGCGGAATCAGCGCTGAGACTGATGCCGTGATAATCGTTCAGATCGTTCGTGACTCTGCGCGGCTCACCGTCCGGCGAAAGCACCTGCCAGATCTGTAGGAAGGACGATTCCTGATCCCGGCCGAGCGCCAGAAGACCATGTTTTCCCGGCAGCCAGGCAAGCTGCTCGATGTACTGCCAGCGCCGATGGCACAGAACCTTCTCAGCCCTATCCTTCAATCTGACGCCCACCATGGTCACGTAGAAGCCTTTCGCGTCCGTGCTTTCACTGGCTACCGCGATCGTCTCGCCATCAGGTGACCAGGCTGGTGCGGAAGAAAACGCAAATCGCTGCGGATACTTTCGCGCGGCAACCCGAATCTGATTGAAGCCCTCTACCTCGCCGACGATGAGCTCGTCTTGCCCCGCCGCATTATTGTTCCGGAGAAATGCCTCGCGCCGATTATCAGGCGACAGGCTGACCGCACCGCTCACGTTATCTGCAACTTTACGCGGGGTGCCTCCCAGCGTAGGAATCCGATAAAGCGTTCCCTGCGTGATCAGGTTGTTGTTATAGGTTACGTAATAGACCCAGGAGCCATCGCGTGAAAACGTCAGACCACGATACTTCGCATCACTTGCAGGAATGATCCGCATGCCGTTAGAAATCGAAACCTGCCGGACCCAGAGACTGGACTTTCCCCCCTCATCCAGCGCGTACGCAACATAGTTCCCATCCGGCGAGAGGGCCGCGATTATCGCATTGCCACTGCTCGTGACCTTGGTGAACTGCGGAGCGTGGAAAAGCGAAGCGGAGGACTCACGCGAAAGGTAACGGTAAACGCCGATTCCCGCTGCGATGAGAAGGACCGCGATTCCCCACGCCGACCAACGCACAACGCGACCCGACGCGGGCAACCGGCTTCCAGTCTCCGGCCAGATTCTCCCAACAGCAACGCCCGGAATGGGATTCCCGACGCGGGCACAGAGGGCCGCGAACCGAGGATGTTTGTGCAGCGCCTGAAGGCGCCTATCTACCCGGACAAATCGGATCCACCATTCCCGGCACGCAGCGGACTGCTCGAGAGAGGCGATCGCACGATCATTCTCGTGCAGGGCCGCTTGGATCAATGCAAAATCGTAATGCGCCGCAGGCGAGAGTCCTCCGCGTCCGCGAAGCTTGGCAAGCAGTTGAAGTGCTTCGGCTTGCTCTCCGGACGCTGCCACCACGGCAGCCAAAGTGGACACGGCCCAGGCGTTGTCTTCTGCAATCGCCATGGCTTCCCGAGCCCTCTGGATCGCCTCTGCATGCAGGCCTTTTGCACTTGCCGCCCAAGCGAGGCAAAGCAAGGCAGTGGCATTGGTGCTCGATGCGGCGGCGCACGCAACGCGGCCCGCCTCCACGGCTTTATCCAATTCACCCGCATTCGACAGGACCAGACATTTCGCCGCGGCCACCCCTGGAGAGAGAGGGTCGAGAACGGCTGCTTTTTCCACCTGTTCAATAGCTTCCTCATGCTTTCCCTTCGCACTGAGAAGGAATGCCAGGCACGAACGCGCCGGCGCATAGGACTCATTCAAATCGATCGCCCGCCGGAGTGTCCGTTCCGCTTCGTTCCAATCCCAATCATGGTTCCAGACGGCGTAGCCGTATGACGTTTGTGTCTCTGGGAGTGCCGAATCGAGTGACACCGCTTTAGAGCCAGCCTGCTTAGCGGCAGCGAAGCTCTCGGCCGGCGGAAGGAGGTTCCAGGCGCCGGCCCAGTTGTAATAGTCGGCGACACCCGCATGGGCCCGGGCATAGTTTGGATCCTTAGCAATGGCATCCATAAAGCAGACAAGCGCCTGCGCCATGCCCTCCGAGCCGTATGTGCTCCAGTGATAACGGCCTCTTAGATACGCTTCGTAGGCGGCCGGGTCCACCGTGTCGCGCTTGCCCAGCAACTCCCGCTCTTCGGCATTGAGCCTCGGAATTATGGCTTCCGCAGCGAGTCTGGCCAGCGAGTCTTCCAGGCTCATCAGCGTCGTGAAAGTCTCGTCCAGTTGCGTACCCCACACCTGCGCGCCGGTACGGACATTTACGAGCTGAACCGTAATGCGTACCTGATCATTCGACCGGCGGACCAAGCCGCCGATGGCGTAGGAGACGCCGAGTTCCCTGCCGGCGGTGACCAGATCGCAATGTAGTCCCGCATACCGGTAAACTGAGCTCGTCGGACGTACCACCAGCCGCTTCATGCTGCTAAGCCGAGTGATTACCGCATCGGCCAAACCCACACCGAGGTACTCATCATTGTCTCGGTCTTGCAGCATCTGGAACGGCAGAACAGCGACGGATCGAGCCGAACTTGACTCATCCTCCCCGAGTTGTAGAGTTCTTCCGGGCACACCTGCGATTGCGGCAGCGTGCGCAGTGCCGGCGCTTTCTGAAGAACGTTGTACCCGTTTGAAAGCGGCCCGCATCTCCGCGGCGGATTGAAAACGGAGATCCCGGTCCTTTTCGAGTGCCGTGAGGAAGATGCGCTCGAGTTCTTCCGTCAGCTCCGGGTTAATCCTGGATGGAGGAACCGGAGCCTGGTTCAGAATCGCTTCGAACACGACTGCGGTGCTGGCCCCGCGGAAAGGCTGAAGTCTCGTCGCCATTTCGTAGAGCACGATGCCGAACGAAAACAGGTCCGTTCGGGCATCCAGTTCTTCCGCTCGAGCCTGTTCGGGTGACATGTAGGCGATGGTCCCCATGGCGGCTCCTGGGGCAGTGTGTAAACCGCTAGCCGTAGGCTTTGCCGAACCGCGGGGGGTGGCGCGCTTCGCTAATCCGAAATCCATCACCTTCACAGGTCCGCCGGTGGTCACAAAGATGTTTGCCGGCTTGATGTCTCTGTGCAGAATCCCTTTGCTGTGGGCTGTCTCAAGGGCACCCGCGATCTGGATCCCGTAATCGAGAATCTCCGCCACGGTCAGGGCGCGGCTGCGAATTAGATCGCGCAGCGTTCTGCCTTCGAGAAGTTCCATGGTGAAGAAGCGGCGGCCATTCCAATGGCCGATGTCGTAAAGGTGGCAGATATTGGGATGGCTGAATGCGGAAACCGCCAATATCTCCTGCTCGAACCGGCGCACGGTCGCGTCGTTCATCGGCATAGACGACGGCAGAATTTTGAGTGCGACATCCCGCCCCAACCGCAGGTCCCGGGCCCGATAGACCTCGCCCATCCCGCCCGCCCCCAACAGCGAGATGATCTGGTAGTGATCCACAGCAAGACCCGCTAGTTCGCCCGCGATGGAGCCTGTAGGAACGAGCGAGGCCCGCTCTGCGGCAAGCCCCGCCTCTACCATATTCGAGCCGAGTGCCGGCGTGCTAAGAAATGCCTTGTCCGTGTCGTGCGACCGGAGAAGGGATTCGACTTCTTCGCGCAGTGACTCGTCGTTCGAACACAGATCTGCGAGTAACCTGCCACGTTCCGACGGATCGTGATCGAGGACTGCGTGAAAAACCGATTGGACCTGTTTCCAACGAGCGGCCGACATCGAACAGCTGAACTAGAGTAGTTTAGTTCATTCCGCAGCCAGTTCGGGAACTAGGCTCCTCGGGTGAGTTCACGCTTGAGCCACGCGCGCGCAACGGTCCAATCTCGTTTGATGGTAGCCTGCGACACCTCTAGAATCTCCGCCGTCTCCTCCACACTCAAACCAGCGAAAAACCGGAGTTCCACAATACGGCTCTGGCGGGGGTCGATCTCTGCCAGTGCATTGAGGGCGTCATCGAGTGCAACAAGATCCAGATCCCGGCCTTGTTCGGTGCCGATGGCTTCATCGAGCGTGATCTTCGGAGCGGCGTCTCCGCGCTTATGTGCCCTCCGGCCCCGGGCATGATCCACCAGAATTCGGCGAATCATCTGGGCCGCGATGCCATAGAAATGGGACCGGTTCTGCCACGTAACACCCTGCTGGTTGATCATGCGCAGGTAAGCTTCGTGCACCAACGCAGTGCTTTGGAGCGTGTGGCCCTCACGTTCACGGCGGAGATAGGAGCGGGCCAGCCGGCGCAGCTCTTCGTAGACAAGAGGCGCTAGTTCGTCAAAGGCCCGGGCGTCTCCCTTGCCCCAATCAACAAGCAGCCGGGTGACATCTTGGTCAGGCGTTGCCACTAAAGAAATGTTCTCTGGTTTTGCGCTGCGCCACAAGTTGGGGAGTCCTTGAGCGAGAATGGTATGGGAGACGTCGATGACAGTCGGGCGAGTCATGACGTCTTTGTGCCAATCAAGTTTCCCGACTTGGCACAAACGTGGCACAAGACGAGCGCTACTATCCCGTTCTCGAAGCCTAAGTCGTTTAAATCGATACCTGACTTGCCGAGAAATCCACGTTCTTGATGCCGGAACTAGTGCTGTCTTCGAGTTCGTAAATCTCGAAGATGTTGCGTTGGTCCCGGAACTTAACGTGACGGGGTGCTTGACGGTCTTCATTGGGAACGTGTCACAAGAAACTAGCGGGCACGGTCCGCTGTTGAAATTTGGGACGCCGCTCGCCATTGCACACTACGCGCGCTTGTCTGCTTAAGCGCGCGATAACATCTCTATCACATGAATCAAATGAATATAACCGCGATCTGTTCCGCGGAGCCCTAGTTTCGTACGGGCGATTGCGATCCCACTATCAATCTCAGGAAGAGCTCTGCGAACACTGGCTGACCGTTGGCTTACGGTCTTGATAGTGCTATATCCTATGCTTCTATGAGTTGGCGATTGCTTTGGCGCGCCATGCGGGTAGCCTTCCTTGTCCGGGTGGCGTCTTTGACTCTTCTTGGGCTTGCCGCATTTGGACCTATGTCGCGAGGGTCCTCGCTCTTGAGCAATCTTTTGGATATGTCGGATTACCCTTACGGCACATTCATCGTTTCAGTGGCGGCGTTTCTGCTGGCGTATACCGCAGTCTGCACTGCAAATTTAACGCTTACATACGGCGCGGATCGGTTCCCCGACGGACATGCGTTTCCCAGTGGACAGAAACGACCCCTTTGGCTGTTCCTGGCCGGTACAGCTTCCGCCGCCACGTTGATCGTGTGTGTCGTCTTGCGGACAGAAAGCGAGAAGGGTATTCAAATCATTTGGGCTCTGCTGGGCTTCGCGATTGCTCTCTTTCTAATCTGTGTTTCCAAAGTGGTCCAACTCCGGGCGACTGACCCCAAGACAACTCCCCATCCGCCGCCGTATCTGATTTTCCCCGTCTATAAAATTAGGGCTTTCGAAAAGCGACTGGATCGCATTTATTGCCAGTACCCGGAGAGGGTGAAAGCTGCCAAGATCAGGATCAATCGGCTCAGCCAGTGGCCACTTGAAATCTTGCGCCCTGCCGGGCAGGGATACTTGGTTGATTTGAGCGTGCCCCCGGGCAAATTAAAGCTGAGGTCGGGACACGTGTTCGCGCTGGCGCTTTCCGTTATGACCTTCCTGGTCTACCTGGCAATGGGCTTCGGGAAAAGATTCGTTACTGCGGAACAAGCCAGCATACCTGCGCTTGCCTTCGTACTTTTGTTCTTCACGGTTTGTTGCTGGGCATGGGCGGCCCTTACGTTTTTCTTTGACCGGTATCGCTTCCCTCTGTTGTGGACCATGCTGGCGCTTTCGGCGATCACGGCGTCCGCTCCGGAATCAGATCATTTCTTCCGCGTCGAATCGAACTATCAACGCACCGCGAACTTACTGACTCCTGCTCAATACCTCCGCGCCAGGGTTGACGAGGCCAGAAAAGCGGGACGCAAGCCAAGCCTGATCTTTGTGGCCACACCGGGCGGGGGAATGCAGGCAGGCGCCTGGACAGCGCAGGTACTCGACAACTTGGATACCAAGCTGAATATTCCAGGCGATCCAAGTAGCTTCCGGAGTTCCGTCTGCTTTATTAGTTCAGTGTCAGGCGGCTCCCTCGGTTCGCTGGCGTATGCGGCGAAACTTGCAGGGCTCATCGACAATCCGGCAGAGACGTCGCAACGTTCTGCTATCGACGAGGTTGCCTGGGGCTGGACGCAGCCTGATTTCTGGCGCACGCTTCTGCCCTGGCTCGGAAAGCGTGAGGTGGACCGCGGCTGGGCGCTGGAGGAGAAATGGATTGATGTAAACCATCTGGGACCGAAACGAAAAGGCTTTTGGAGCACCCTATTTACCGGTCCACCTAAAGGCCGAGATGTTTACCTGGACGACTGGGCCGCCAAACGGGCTGCGCTCCCCGCGCTGGTCTTCAATTCAATGCTGGTGGAACCCGGCAGGCATGTCGTGTTCTCCACAACGGACTATCCTCCGAAGAACGACCCCAGAGGCATCGTGAACTTCTACTCGCTCTACCCGGAGCGCGGCAGGAACTTCGACGTGCGGGTGGCTACGGCAGCAAGGTTATCTGCGTCTTTCCCCTATGTTGCACCGGCGTCACGACCTTCGCTCGATCCGCATGCTCCAGCCTTTCATTTTGTTGATGGTGGCTACTACGACAACTACGGTATCGATTCGTTGATTGGCTGGTTGTCCGAAGCTTTGGCGGATAAGGACGTGGACCGGGATATAGGAGACGTCCTGGTTCTCGAAATCCGGCACTTTAATAGTGCGATGGATAATTCAGGACATCGCAAGGCTGGGGCTATCAATTCACCGCTCCCATTCAGTTGCTCGCGATGTGGAATGCTTCACCGCTTTCGCCGGGACCGAAACGAACTAGACCTGTTTGCGAAAACATTCAGCGATGCCAGTCTGCACGACCTTGGAACCAAGCGAAAGAGAAAGCTATTCCGGGCAACGGTTCCGTTTTTCAGACCAAGGGCGAGTGCGCGCCGCTATCGTGGAAACTTAGCAAGAGCCAACAGCAATGTATTGCGGACGCCTGGGCGAGGATACCAGACTCGAACCTGCAACCCATCAGGGACTACCTTACGCGGGAGAACGACTAATGATCGATAAACGCCTCGCTGTGATCGCTGGGCTCACGATGGTGTGCGGGTTCTGCATGAACCAGATTATCCGCCGCGTTTATCCTTTGGAGGCACGGTTTCCCTACAATCTCAGCGCTCCAGTCCTCGCTCTGGAATTGGCACACAACGCCGAAGATATCAGCACTGTTTTACCCGGTCCCAACTATCGGCCTTCAGCCCGGGAAAGAGCAATCAAATGCATCTTCCCGGACGGCACTCTTGAGGGCAGACTGGAAGATCGTACCCTGTGCCCGCCATGGGACAGTGAAGCGCATACGGCAGTTTTCTGGAACACCCTGCTGGATCTCGCTTTCATCCCGCTTTATGTTCTCTATTTGCACCTTCTCTCGCGGACTATCTCGAACGCCAGCGCATTCAGAAATTTCATTCTCATTTTCTCTGTCGCGGCCGGAATATTCGACTATATCGAGGATGGATGCATCTTTGCCGCGCTCCAGGGGCAGACGCCTCCCATTTACATCCCTTCGCTTGCGAAGTGGGTGTGCCTGGGTGTGGCGCTCACGGCAGTGGCGTTCCGTCTAATGGGCCAGCATAGGAAGCTTTTTTCGATTTCGACCGACCGACTACTTGGAGTCGAATACCTGATTGCCGGCGGCTCCATTCTCGCAGGTGTCGTTCTCAAGCCATTGGTGGGGTTATGGACTAATACAAGCCGGTGTCTACGTGTGGGCAATTCTGGTGGCGGTTACCGGACTGTACTGGCCAATCCTGTGCCTGCGTCGGCTTCTGAAACCCAATCTCGTCCGGTTTATCGATGATTTCTGCAATCCAAATAAGCCCCTCGCGCCCGAGGCGCAGGCGGTGAGAGAAGTTCCCTCCTCTTAAACCGGTCGAGCACACTGATGAATCTGTCGTTCTCGAATGTGGCAAAAATAGCCGGTTCGATGTTTGTTAATCAGTTTATTCGGACCCGCGGCGCTGAGCGCTGAAAAATGCATGAGAACTCCCGTGGTCTTGTTTTTTCAGAAGTTGTCGCTCCATCACTTCGCCAACAAATACGTACTATAGAGCAGCGCGGTTGCGAGAGCTAGTGCCGCAAGGAATGAGACTGCCGTTATCAACGTTTCGGCGGGTGGCTTTGGCTCTTTAACGGTGCCCATTATGAAACCAAGCCATCTCACGCCGCAGCTCTAATACTCGCTCTCGCTCCGCAAGAAATTGATGATGCCTTCGGATGCGATGGTTCAGCCATCGGAAAAGTGCGTTCATTTTTCCATCAGCTCTACAACCGTAATTTCTCAAAGGTCCACCCAAATTTTTGTACGGCGACATAGAAGGCAGGCGCGCAATCGAAATAGAAGGCAACGCGGTTTTCAGTCAAAATCGAATCTCTGTTGATGGCATAAGGGACGTGGCGTGTTCTCGATCTCTCTGCGTTTATTTCGCAGCATGGCTGCCACCAATTGCCATGTCGGCCCAGGCGTGTCGCGCCAGGGTGCTGGGACCGTGATCATACAATACTCACCAGTTGGTGGATCGAACTTAAAAAAGCCAGCTTGCCGCTTTATGAGCAAACGCTACTCCGCAAGAGTCGTAATACCAATTTCGATCAGTCCACATTCTGCGGGAAGCTCCGAAAGTTCAAGCATCCGACCGGGAACTGCGAAGTAGAATTCGTTTGAATACCGCATACCGATGCGGCGCTTGAGAGGACGTCTCAATTCGCAAAGGTAATCTGCCCTGGAAGTCTTCACCTCATAGCACACGCGCTTCATGGCTTGATGCGGCAAACAGTTTAGAGCAAGTGCATCTAAACGCTGTGCGCTTGAATTCCTTCGGCCCGTACCTAAGCGCAACTCACGAAGAAAGAGCCACTCGGATGTGCGCGAATGGAGAGAGCGTTCCAAGATGTTGAGCAGCAGGTTGGCGGTTAATTCACCGCGCGACGTGGTACAGATTCCAGGAGCTGACGAGGCCATGCTGCTGTTACCCTCTTTTAGACGAAAGTACACCGGTTCTGGCGTTACGGATTATCAGTCCCAGACGATCGCATGAGAGTTGTTACAGGCGGTCCAGGCGGGTCTCGGCGTCGCCGAATTGATCCAGCTTGATGCCGAAGCGGTCCATCAGCGACAGATACAGGCTGCACATCTTGCGTTGTCGTCCGGCCTGCTCAGATAGTTCAGCGTGCGGCCGGTTTCGAGCGTGCCGCCCAAGCCGCCCGCCAGCACCAGCGGCAGGCGGAAGTTGTCGTGCTTGCGGCCGATCCACATGTTGGACAGGAACATCAGGCAGGTGTTGTCGAGCACCGTGCCGTCGCCTTCCTTCATGCTGTCCAGCTTGGAGGCCAGATAGGCGTACTGGCTGACGTGGAAGCGGGCGATGCGCTCGTAGCCGTCGGAATTGTTGTTGTGCGAAGCGGCGTGGTGGCCTTCCTTCACTTCCAGGAAGGGATAGTACATCGCCGAAAGATCGCGGGAGATGATCAGCGAAGCGACGCGCGTCTTGTTGGTCTGGAAGGCGATGGCGATGATGTCGCACATCAGCCTCGCATGATCGCGCAGGTCTTCGGGCAAGCCGTTCGCGGGGCGATCCATAGCGGCGGCGATCGTGTTCTTGGCCTTGGCCGCATCCTCCGCGTTCTCCTTGCCTTTGCGCATGCCTTCGACGCGCTTTTCCACTTCGCGCACGCTGGTGAGATATTCGTCCAGCTTGCCTGTGTCGGTGGAGCTGATCTTGCGGGTGAGCGCTTGCGCGCGGTCCTTCACGCGGTCCAGAATGCTGATGTTCAGCAGGCTGCCGCGATTGTCGAACAGGTTGTCCCAGGCGAGCGACGGATAGACTTCCACCGGCACCGGCGAATCCGGGCTCTGCCAGGAGATGTGCGAGCTGTAGGCCATCGAGAAGTTGGTCTCGTGATAGCCGGTCATGGGCTGCTCGCAGGCCAGCACGATGCTGGATTGCGGCGTGTCCTCGCCGACGCGGCTGGCGATCATCTGATCGACGCTGATGCCGGAGTGGATGATGGCGCCCTTTGGTAATGTGCGCGCCGGAGAGCAGGCTGCCGGTCTGGCCGGGATGAATGCCCTGACCGGTCAGCGCCTTGACATACAGGCCGTCGATCACATTGATCTTCTGCTTCAGCGGCTCCAGCGGCGACAGCGTCTTGCTGAGCTTCATGTCGGCGCCCTGGCCTTCGGCGCTCCAGTGATCCTCATTGACGCCGTTGCCCAGGAACACCACGCCGAAGCGCTTGGGGAAAGCCGAAGGCGGGGGGTATCGGCCAGAGCGTGCAGGGATTCCAGCCAGGGCAGCGCCATGGTGCAGCCGGCGCCGCGCAGAACGGCGCGGCGGGAAATGCGAGGAAGCGGAGCGTTGCGGGCGTCTGTTGCCATCTTATTCACCTTTCTGAGAGCTGGCGCGCTCGGACTGTCTCGCGTGATTCCGGGATGCGCCGGTTCAGGAATTGCGGACTGGTGACGATGGTCTCGACCAGCGCACTGAAGCGATACCATTCGCCGCCAGCCGCGTTTTCATGCGTTCCACCACGGCTTCGTCCGAGAGCTGCAGCGACGGTTCAGCGCATAGGCCAGCAGTTTGCGGCGAAGATTATCGACAAATCCTGCTGGCGATGCTCGCGGATGAAGGTCTGCAGGCCGTCGAAACCCTGGCGCCTCGATGCCGCCGGGATAGGTGACCGCGGTATCCACCGGCGCGGCCGGCCAGATCCTTGGTGCGCGCATCGCCCACCGGTCCATAGCCTTCAAAGGCGAGACCGAAGGAATCGAAGCGCGCATGGCAGGCGGCGCAGACCGGGTTCTCGCGATGCTTGGCCAGCATGTCGCGGATCGGCAGATCGGATTTCGATTCGTCGCTGGGCAGTTCCGGAACGACCGGCGGCGGCGGCGGGATCGATTTCCCCGAGCACCTTCTGCACCACCCAGTTGCCGCGCTTCACCGGGCTGGTGCGCAGGCCCGGCGAATTCTGCGTCAGGAACACGGCCATGGGCAGAAGGCCGCCGCGGCCGTACTGGCCGGCATTGTCGACGCGCACCCAGGTGTCGGCGTCGCCTTTGACGTCCGGGCATGCCGTAGTGCGTGGCCAGCGCCGGATTCACGAAGGTGTAGTTGCCGTAGAGCAGATCGAGAACGGAGCGGTCATGCTGGATCATGTCTTCGATGAAGCGGATCGGCTCCTGGAACATGGCCTCGCGCAGATCGTTGTTGAAGGTGGGGAAGCGCTCGCGGTCGACCGAGTTGTTGGTTTCGAAGTGGCGGAAATCCAGCCAGTTGCCGGTGAACTCGGTGGCCAGTCCCGCCACCCGGGGGTCTTTCAGCATGCGGCGCGTCTGCGCCAGCAGCACATCCGGCCGGTGCAGATCGCCGGCGGCGGCGTGCCGCAGCAATTCTCATCGGGCATGCTGGACCACAGGAAATAACTCAGCCGGCTGGCCAGCGCGTAGCCGGAAAGCGGCCGGTGGGGACGCCGGCGGTCTTGAGTGCCACGGCGCGGGTGAGCGGCTGCCGGGCGGCGCTCGATTCAGCAGGTCGAAGCGGTACAGAAAGTCGGGCGACATCAGCACGCTGACCATGGAATCGCGGATGGCGTCTTCATGCGACAGTTCGTTCTTCGTGCGCAGCGTGTGGTAGTAGGCCAGCAGATCGTCGCGTTCCGCTGGTGTGAGCGGCCGGCGATAGGCGCGCGCGGCGAAACGGAGCAGGGCGTCCAGATGCTTCGGCTCGGCCGCGCTCTTTTCCTTCTCGAGTTCGCGCAGCGTGGTGTTCACCCGCTCGAAGTGGTCGCGGATGGCTGTGAGGGCGATGGGATCGTTCTTCGGGTCAGCCATCGCTTTGGCTAGATAGGCGTCGCGCATGGCCAAGATCACCGGAGTATCGGTAATTTCATGATCCGACGGGCGGGCGGTGCCGGATTCCGCGCCTTTACCCTGCACTTCGCCGCTCTGGTTGAAGAAGTATTGCGTCCAGGTGCGCGCCGTGAAGTGGGCGATGAAATCGAATTCGTTCCAGAGGCGATTCAGTTCCTTCTGCCCTTTTCGTCCAGGATCAGCTCCATCAGCGGCGTATCGTCGCGGAAAAAGCCGACCACGCTGTGATAGCCGGCGCTCAGCAGGCGGCCTTTATCGGCGGAATCGTCAGGGAAATAGCGGCCGCGCTCGGTGACGTAAAAAGTGTCCGGGAACACGGAGGCGAAGCGCGCGAAGGCGGCTTGATAGCGGGCGCGTTCGGCCGCCGGAACAACCAGGTCGGGATCGCCGGCGCGGGCTTTGGCGGAAAGGGCGGCCCAGCGCGGAGCGGCTTCCTGGTGCAGGCCGGGATATTTCGGGATCTCCGGCACCGGCGGCGCGGGTCGCCGTCGTTGAGCAGATCGTTCGGGTCGCTATCGCGGCGGTGCAAGGCGAACTGGCGCAGCTTCCAGTTCAGCAAAGGTTGGGAGCCGGCGGGCAGGCCTTTCACCACGGCGCGGCAAACTGCATGGCCGTGTGGGTGCGGATTTTAACCACGAAGTCGCGCATCTCGACGCACTTCGCGCGAACACATCAGGCTGGTTCGCCGCCGGAGCGGGCAGAGCCCGCCACATCTTCTGCAGCTTGGCCACCGGGCCAACTGCGTCCTTGTCCTCCAGGATCTGCCAGACCATCGGCAGATACTTGGGGCTGACTTTCGCGTCCGCGGCGGTGGAGCCAGGGTCGCGGCCGGCTTTCCGAGCGCGTGCGGTAGCGTAGCGCCAGGCGGCTTGGAAGTAATCCGCATAGTCGGTCGGCTGGCGCTGGTAGAAGTCCATGATGCGCTGAATGGCATATTTCTCGCGGTCGGTTTCGACCAGCATGGATACGGCGCGAAATCGATTCCGTCCGGCGCCAGCACCATGTGGTCGGCGACGCTTCGGGCGGCCTGCAGATACTTGTTCAGCAGGCCGGGCGACATGGTCAGGACTCGCCGGAATTGTCGAAACCGGCGGTATTGGCGGGATCGACAGGAAACTCTTTGGTGACCTGCATGTCGTGGCCGGTAAGATCGCGGATGGTGTAGTTATATTCGGCGTTGCTCAGGCGGCGCGCCAGCACCAGTCCGGGGTCTCCGGCGGACTTCTTGATCTGCTGGGCGCGAACGGCTCCAATCCAGGCAACCACTTGTTGCGTGGCTTCGGCGGGCGGAGGGGCCATCGGCTTGGGCGGCATGGTTTTCGCTTCAATCCGTTCCATCACCAACGCCCAATGCGGATAATCTTTGGCGACCATGTCCACAGATGTGAACGATTTAAGATCGAATTGCGCCGCTGAAGAGGGCCCGCTATGGCAACCGATGCAATACTTCGCAACGTAAGGGCGGACGGTCTGGTTAAATTGGCGATCAGCGGGACAGCGGCGGGGCCATGAGCGGGAACCGCGGCGAAGAAGAGCAAAAGGGGTACGCTTCCAATCAGCATTGTGGGAGGGGATCGTTCGAACGGGGAACGCCTGGTATATTTTACCGCAACCGCACAATGGTGGGAATATAGGCGGATGCGGCACTTGCTGATTCTTTCCACGGCTTTGCTACTGCTTTGCGCAGCAACATGAAATTCCCCCGCTCAACAGTTGCATCACGGAATTTTACGATCCCGAAATGTATAACTACCTGACGTTCAAGAATAGTTGCGCACAATCTTTGACCGTTGTTCTGGTGGCGAAAGATGGCTCTGGCGCGGGCGGCACCATGGAATTGCGTCCGGGCGGAAAGGATTCCATTGGCCGCTCAAAAGGCAAGGAACCCAAGCCCGGTAGCTTTGAGCTATACGTCTGTCCGACCGGAAATATTCCTGTTGACGACAACAACGAGAAAGTGAGCAAACCGGGCAGCAATTTCCGATGCCAGCAAAGGACGAAATAGTTCAAGCAGCAGTCACAAACGGATAGCTGCCGCCTTGACAAACTATTGACCTGAATCTATTCTGAGCCTAGTAAGCTTTCGGAAAGTGGTGCATCGTTTGCCGTCAGACCGCGCGTTCTGACTTTTCGCACGCAAAAGAGGGCATCATGCAGCAGGCAAGCCGATACCTAGGCGCCATCACCGGTTCTCGTAGACTCTCCAACTTCCACCTGGTCGAAAGCAAGTACGATGCCGGACAGGAACTCAAGTCGCACGTCCATGAGCGCGCGTATATGTCCATCGTTCTGCGCGGTGCCTATACAGAACGTTGCGGAGCTTCGAATGTTTCGTGTGAGGTAGGACACGTCATCCTACATGCCGAAGGCGAAGTCCATTCCAATTATTTCCTCGAAGAAGGTCATTGCATCAATCTCGAGCTTCTCCCCCATTTCGCCGATCGCTTGCGCGAATATGGCATCGAACGCAGCACACGCATCAGCATGGCCAGCCGCCGCAATGTGCGCTTGGGCTTCAACCTCCAGTCTGAAGTAGCGCAGTGCGATTCAGCTTCGGAACTGGCCATCGAGGGGATTGCCATGGAACTGATCGCTCAACTCATTCGCAACCGCGTAGCCGAAACTGCTTCGCGGAAAGAACATTGGCTTGCTCGCGCGAATGAAATGATCCATGACCGCTATCGCGAGCCCATCACGCTCCAAGAGCTGGCTGACTACTCCCAGGTTCATCCGGTTCACCTCGCCCGCACGTTCCGAAAGCACCACGGTTGTTCTGTCGGCGATTATATCCGCCGCCTTCGTGTTGCCGGCGCGTCCCGCGACATCACCAGCACCCACCTTTCCATTGCCGAAATTGCCAGTCTGTATGGCTTCTCCGACCAAAGCCACCTTTGCCGAACGATGAAGGATTACACCGGTAAGTCGCCCCGCCAGCTGCGAGTTGACGCCATCCGCTGTGGCGTTGAGATCAGCCCCAACAACTAGCCGAAGCGCTACTTGGGCAGTGCAAAAGCCAGCAATCTAGCGTCGGAGCCATTACCCGCGGCGATCACAACGAATTGTCTGCCGTCCGCCGTTCGATATGTGGATGGAGTGCTCGTCGTTCGCTGATCCAACGAAAATGTCCACAAATCCTCGCCGGATTTCTTGTCGACCGCGTGCAACGCTCTGTCTCCACCGCCGATGAAGATCAATCCGCCCTTGGTGACCAGCGGCCCTTGCACACCCGAAACGCCTAACTTGTCCGGCAAGGGAACGCCTCTTAGAGCTGGATGATTCCTCACCGCGGGCGTGTCCCCAAACACTACTTGCCATGCAAGGGTCCCATGATTCAGATCCACCGCATTCAACAGGCCGTAGGGAGGTTTTACCAGCGGCAAGCCATTATGGAACTGACTCCGGGTGCCGAAGTCTTGGGTGTAGTCTGAGCTAATATCCGCGAAATAGGAATTGTGAGCATCAGCCGGTTTTGCCACCTTTGTAATCCACGCCTGCTTGCTGGATTTCACATAGAGGATGCCCGTTTCCGGATCAAACGCGCCCCCGCCCCAGTTGGGTCCGCCCAAAATACCGGGAAGCATCAAAGTGCCTTGCACGCTGGGCGGCGTGAATAGCGGCCCAAGGCGATACTTTTTCATCTCTGCGGTAGCTTCTGCTTTCAGTTCTGGAGTGAGATCGAATGCTTCGTCGAGCGTCGCTCCTTGCGGAGTAATGGGCGGCGGTTTCACCGGAAAAGGCTGTGTCGGCCAGGCTTGCTCACCCGGAACGTCACTCGGCGGCACCGCCCGCTCCTCAATTGGAAACACAGGCTCGCCCGTGACCCTATCGAACACGAAGATGAATCCCATCTTCGTCAGTTGCACCGCGGCATCCACCTTTCGTCCATCTACGCTTAATGTCACCAGATTGGGGGGCGCTGGTAGATCGTAGTCCCACAATCCGTGATGCACAGTTTGAAAGTGCCATTTCAACTTTCCGCTGGTCGCATCCAGGCAGACCAGCGATTCGCCATAAAGATTTTTCCCGGGCCGCTGACCGCCGTAGAAATCGTTGCTTGGGGTGCCCAAGGGAAAGTAGACCAGTCCGCGCTTCTCGTCCAGCGTAATTGGCGCCCAAGCGTTGGCGTGTCCAATATATGAAGAAGAATTCTTGCCCCAAGTCTCATTCCCAGGCTCACCCTTTTGCGGAATGGTGTGGAATATCCACACACGCTTCCCCGTGCGCGTGTCGTAGGCGCGGATATCGCCGGGCGGATCGTGCTTGTAGATCACACGGTCGTCAATACTGTTGCTGAGAATTACCAGATTCTTGTAAACCACGGGCGGGGACGTATTGGTGACGTGCTTCTTGTTGATCGCCCACGAAAATCCTTCCGAGAGATCAACAACTCCGTTATCGCCAAACCTCATCACAAGTTTGCCGCTCGCCGCGTCCAGACAAATCAGCTTATAGTGGCTAACCAGGAACAATCGCAATTTTCCGCTTTCCCGCCAGGCCGCTACGCCCCGATGTACATATCCCACTCCGTTCAGCGCTTGCCCTTGTTCTTCATAAGCCTTGGGGTCGTACATCCAAAGCTGCCGCCCCGTTCCCGCATCCACCGCGGCCACCTGATTATAGGGTGTCGAGATGTAGAGTACACCGTCGATCATCAGCGGCGTTGCTTCGAAATTTCCTGGTGTGATCCCGCGTTCCGGTATCGGTTTTTCGCCAGGCCTCCATTCCCACGTCAACGTCAGATCTTTGACATTCGCGCGATTGATATCCGTCAGCTCTGAGTAGCGGTTCCCTCCCGCGTCGCCCCCATACCAGGGCCACTCCTGCAATTGCGTCCGGTTGGAAGCCGCTTGCAGAAAGGAGAAGCAAGCCAATAGGGCAAGTAAACACGGTCTAATCGTCATCTCACGCAATTCCAAAGCCTAGCATCACAGTTACAAAACCTCTTGAACGCAATTAGCTATCGCACCAACCTGTACAAATAGTTGCGATGATCCAAGACTTGGCTTACTGTCCGGGAGGTAAGCTTCATCTATGCGTCGACGGGCAGTGATACAAAGCTTTGTGAGTGCTTTTGCAGCCGCTCCAGTCCTGAACAGCACGCTGGCTCAGGCCCAAGCCCAAGTCCAAGCAGATTCCTTTCCCGGCGCAAATGAATCAGCTTTGAAAGAGTTGGCAGCCACCGTATTGCCCGAAACTCTCGGCCGGCAAGGCACCGACCAAATCGCTCTGGATTTCATCCGTTGGGTGCATGAATACAAGCCGGGAGCGGAGATGCAGAACGGGTACGGAGTCACTCGCGTTCGCTCGCTTCCACCGGACCCGGCAGGCAAGTATCTTGACCAGTTGCATGAGTTGGCCTCTTCCATCCTCGCGGTTGCTGATCTGCCAATGCGCCGAAAACTTCTTACAGAGCGGCTCAAAGCCGAGGAGATTCGCGACCTCCCGGCGCTTCCGCTTTCCGGCAATATTGTTGTCGATCTTATGGCTTTCTACTTCAGCAGCAGCGCCGCTAACGATCTGGTCTACGAAGCCGCTATTAGCCGCGAGGCCTGCCGCGGCTTGGCGAACAGCAGCCGGCAACCGGTTCCGCTGAAGCAGGTGAAACTGGGAGCCAAGTAATGCCCCGTATCGATTGTGATGTCTGCATTATCGGCGGGGGAATTTCCGCCGCGCTCATGGCCCAGAAACTCTCCGAACGCAAGCTGGCTTGGACATCGTCGTCGTTGAGGCCGGCAAGCGCCTCTTCGATGTCGATCGCCGGATGAAGGATCGCCGCCGCGCCATTCTTTACGGTGAGAACCCATGGCCCGGTGACTGGATTCCCGATCAGGCAGCGGAAGGCATCGTCACCCGCACCATGGCCGTCGGCGGCTCCGCGATGCACTGGCAAGGGCACATCAATCGCTTCTCCCAGGAAGACTTGCGCCTCAAGTCGATGTACGGTCTTGCTGTCGATTGGCCCATCGCCTGGCCGGAACTCGAAAAGTTTCTTTGCGAAGCCGACCGGCGCATCGGCGTCTCTGGCGACCCCAGCCCGCACCCCGAAGATGCTCCGTCCCAGCCCTACCCCATGGCCCCCATTCCGCTCACTTACAATCTGATCGAAATTCGTAAGTGGGCCGAGCGTTCGGGGCTGCCATTTTATGGCGTCCCTCGCGCCGTCAATACCCGCGAATATGGCGGCCGTCCCGAATGCCAGCGCTGCGGCACTTGCACCATGTGTCCCATCGGCGCTCGCTATTCGCCGGACTTCACTTTTAAGCAGCTACTCGCCGGAAAGAAGATCCGGCTCCACGATCAAACGCTGGTGCGCCGCCTGGTTCCACACGATACCCGGAACACTATCGTCGCGGCTGAGGGCCTACACGCGGACAAACCTGACGAAAAAATCGAATACCGCGCACGAGCCTTCGTGCTTGCCTCCGGTTACGCGTGGACGCCGCATCTGCTGCTGCTCTCTTCCAGCAGCCGGTATCCCAACGGCTTGGCCAACAGTTCCGGACTGGTCGGCCGCTACATGACCGGTCATAAATTCATGACGGCGCTCATCGAAGTAAACCAGAAGCTCTATCCCGGCATGAATGAGCCCCACCCTATCATTTCCCGGGAATTCTTCCGTTGTTCCCCCGAAAAACCCTTCGTCCGCCACGACATTCAAATCTTCGAAGCGGCCTCGCGCCCTCGCTTATCCACCACCAACGGCGAGACCCTTTTCGGCGACCACTTGCTGGACGATTGGCGGGCACGCAGCCAGCGCGGCATCGCCCGCGTCCGCATGTACTACGATTCCCATCCATCGCGCGATAGCCGGCTCACGCTGAATCCGGAAATGCGCAATCGCTACGGCGACCCCATGCCACGAATTGTTCACAAACTCGACGAAAAAGCGGAAGCGCGGGAAACCGCCACTCATCAGCACATTCAGAACATCTATCAGCAAATCGCTAAAGTAAACGACTCCAAAATTCTGTCAACGAACGTCGCCAATTATCAGGACCACCCAACCGGCGGAACACGCATGGGTATCGATCCCAAGGAAAGCGTCTGCAATAGCCATGGGCTCACCCATGACCATCCGAATTTATATCTGGTTGGCGCGCCTACTCTGCCGACAGGAGGCTGCACGAATGCCACGATTACGTTCTCAGCACTCACGCTCCGTAGCGCTGACGAGCTGGCCGACTCAATTTAGTCCTCGGGTTCAAACAAGGAAAATCCCCCGGTATGCTAGCCCGGTTCAAAACGTTGCATAGCTTCAAGACAGCCAACAACCCGGATCTTAGACTAGTTTCAATCGGTTTCCGTTAGAACCAGCCGTTCATGAGCCGCGACGCTCATCTGTCCCCGCTGACCTTACTTGCTTTCTGCGAATCGCAGATTCACTGCGCTTTGATACTCCAATTTCGCTGCGAAAGGTCACTAAAGAATGTTCAGACGAACGATATTCACGGTTTTCCTCCTGGCACTTCTGCCCCTCACCGCCTGGGCGCAGGCGAATGGAACAGTAAAGGGTATCCTCTCCGATCCCAACGGAGGTTCCGCGCCTGGTGCGGCAGTTGCCTTATTCAACAAAGCCACCGATCAGCGCCTGGCGACAATCACGAGTGCCAGTGGAGCGTATGCGTTTACGTTTCTTCCGCCGGGCACCTATGAGTTTTCGGCCGAATTAGCGGGCTTCAAGCGCATCGCGCGCCGAGTGACCGTAGACATTGCGGCTACTGTCACCATCGACGCCGTTTTCGAACTGGGACAAGCGTCCACTGAAGTCCAAGTGGTCAGCGAGGTTCCTCAGGTTGACACCGCATCGAGCGCCATCGGCATAACCGTCGAGCAGAAACTGGTGACGGATCTTCCGCTTTCGAATCGCAACTTCACACAGATTCTCGCGCTATCTCCTGGAGTAAACGCATCTGTCGCCAATGCCGGATCGCTTGGCAGAAACAGCGTCAACATTTCGGCCAACGGCTCGCGTCCCTATGACAACAGCATCGTCTTGAATGGTCTGGTGGCGGAGAATCCTATGTCCCAGGGCTTCGATGACGACGTTGATAAAGGGGGCGTTCCCATTCCCTCGCCCGATGCCCTTCAGGAATTTAGAGTTCAGACGGCTCTCTACGATGCGGAAACCGGCCGGCAGGGCGGCGCCGTCATTCAGGCGGTGACGAAGAGCGGCACCAATCAGTTCCACGGCACGCTTTTTGAGTTCTTCCGCAACGACGATCTCAACGCGAACAGCTTCTTTAATAATCAGACTGGCCAGCCGCGAGGAGTGCTCAAGCAGAATCAATTCGGTGGCACCATCGGCGGCCCGATCTTAAAGGACAAGCTATTCTTCTTCTTCTCCTATCAAGGCACCAAACAGGTGAATGCAACTTCGAGCTTTTCAACCGCGAGTACCTTCCTTCCCCGCCTTACCAACGACCGTTCCGCGGCAGCCCTCGGCAGAATATTCGGCGGGCAGGCCGGCATCCGGGGAGGCGTGGCAATTGCCCCGAACGGTTCGAATATCAATCCTGTCGCTCTAGCTTTCCTCAACGCAAAACTCCCGAATGGACAGTATGTGCTCCCCACGCCGCAAACCATCCTGTCGAACGGTTCCGGCTTCTCGACATTCTCGTTGCCGGCATACTTCACCGAGCAACAGTACATCGGCGACTTCGATTACCAGATCAACAGCAAAAACCGCCTTGCCGCGAAGACCTTCTTCTCGCACGATCCCTGGACCATCCCGTTTTCCACCTCCGCCGGCGATAACGTTCCAGGCTTCGGAGAACAGGATGACAAAGCGAACTGGAACCATACCCTGATTCTGACTACGACCCTAACCCCGAACGTCGTGAATGAGGTCAGGGCCGGCTACGTCCGCAACTTCATCCGTCAGCTTCCCATTGAACCGGTTACCGATGCGCAGGTTGGCATCACGCCCCCGGTAGGTGGCTACACCGGCATTCCTCTGACCTCCGTTACCGGCGCCTTCACCATCGGGCCGGCCACAAACAACAATCAGGTCACCATGATCCATCAGGAACTAGTCAGCGATACCCTTAGCATCGTCAAGGGCCGCCATCAGATCCGGGTCGGCGGAGACCTGAACATCATCCAGGTGAATCGGACCAACGCCTTCCTGACGCGGGGATCGCTCGGCTTCGCGTCTTTTCCCGATTTTCTCCTCGGCTTGAGCGCCGCGCAGAATAACTCCAGTTTCAGCAATGTCAACAGCAGTCAGGTTGCTAACGGCGTTATCCGCGCGTACCCTCGCTTCGTAAACTACAGCGCTTTCGCTCAGGACGATTTTCGCGTGAACAGCCGCCTGACCCTGAACCTGGGCGTACGATACCAATTCAATGGCGACAAGACCGATAAACGCGGCCGCATCGGCGGTTTCGATCCGAACCTGGTCACTCCTTTCCTGGCCCCACCCGCAAGCGGGACTTACGCCGGATTCACCGTCGTAAATAATTGTGGGTGCACGCCCCCAGCCGGCTTCGTCAAGGTGCGCTCGAATTCCCCTATCTACGATCAGAACTACTTGGCCTTTGCTCCGCGCGTGGGTCTCGCTTACCGGCCAATCGCCCGAAACGATAAATTTGTTTTCCGCATGGGATATGGCATTTTCTGGTCGAGCGTAGCCGGAACCGTCACGGAACAGTCGAATTTCGATCCCTACTATGTGTGGAATAAGGCCGGCGGCGCCGATCTGCTTGCCACTTCCTGGCAGAACCCGTTCCCCGTTCCCGTTCCACCCACCTCCGCCTTCCCGGTCTACCTGCCCTACACACTCGGTAGTACCCGGTCTACTCTTCCAACCGACCCTTATCTGCGCCAGCCGTACACCCAGCAATGGAGCGCCAACGTACAGTACAACGTCAAAGACTACCTCTTGCAGATCGGCTACGTCGGCAGCGCTTCCACTCACCTAATCGCCGGCATGTATCCCAACCAGCCTCTGCTCGCCAGCCCGTCTAATCCAGTCAACGGTCTCACCGTCAACACCGTTGCCAACCGCGCCTTGCGCTCACCATATCTTGGGTGGCTGCCCACCGGCATCAGTGAATATAAGTCGATACTTTCCGGCCATTACAATGCTCTACAGTTGAGCGTCAATCACCGCTTCTCGAGTGGCCTGTCCTTGATTGGCTCATATACGTGGAGCCACGCGCTGGATGACGACGGCGTGTCCGCGGGCGGCCGGAACGAACCGCTCGGCAGTTTTGTCGGCGATTACTACAACACGAAGAGCGCCTGGGGCAGCTCCAGCTTTGACCGGACCCATCGTCTGGTAGTCAGCTATTCCTATACGCTCCCCCAGTGGAAGTTCTCTAACCGTCTCCTCTCCGGGGCCGCGAGTAATTGGACCTGGGCCGGTGTCACAACGGTTCAATCCGGCTTGCCTTTCTCGGTCACTGACAGCACCTCCGGAACCATCTATGGCATCTCCGCTTACGCTCAATACGCACCCGGGATTACACTCAGTAACGTGATCCTCAGTGGCAATACGCAATCCCGCCTGAGCCGCTACTTCAATACCTCCGCTTACACCACGGCTCCTGTGATCGGGGACGGAACCGGCTTCGGAAACTCCGGCCGCGATGCTCTCAGAGGACCCGGCCAGTTAAACTTTGACACCAGCTTCGGCCGCGAATTTAAAGTCGGAGGCTTGAGCGAAGTGGGTCAGCTCCAATTCCGTGGTGAATTCTTCAATATATTCAACCACGCGCAATTCAGTAACCCGGGCTCGAACCTGGGCTCAGCCAGCAACTTCGGAGTCATCTCCAGTACGACGGTCGGCCCGCGTATTGTCCAGTTGGCCTTAAAGTACTCGTTCTAGTCGATGTGAGATGCGGCGCGGATCTGAAATCATTCTGATTGCGCCGCTTCTTCTGGCTCTTTGTTTTGGGCAGACTCGAAGTTCTGCCCTGGACTCTGCCCTGCAACCCCTGGAAGCGGCGCGAAACGCCGTCATCGCCTCTCCCGCTTCGGAAAGCGCCCGTCTCGCCCTCGGCGAACTCTATCTGAGGTCCGGGCGTAATCAGGATGCCGTGGAAACATTGAAGGACTTCCTTCAGGCTTGTCCGCAATCCGGCAACGCTCTCCGTCTTCTGGCTTTGGCTTACGTGCGCAAGGAGGATTACCCGAATGCCAAGGAAGCGGCCGCGCAGGCGCTGCGCCTCTCTCCGGACCAGGCGTCAACCGTTGAAGTCCTCGCGATGGCGCACGCCGGCATGCAGGATGAACCCGAAGCAGAACGTCTGTTTCGCCATGCCCTCGACCTGGATCCCAAATCCGTCGAAGCCAATTACCAGCTTGGCCTGCTTTTTGTGCGGGCCCATAGGAACCTCCCCGAAGCCATTCGCTTTCTTCAACAAGCGCGCGCCACCAAGCCGCATCTAACCGGCCTTGATCTCGCTCTCGGAGCCGCCTATCTCGAGAGTGGTAAGCCCCTGCAGTCCTTACCCTTACTGCAATCCGCCGTCAAATCGGACGCGGAACCCGCAGAAGCTTACTATCTTCTGGCTTCTGCCTATCGCCAGGCAAGCCTCCCCGATCTGGCGGGTCAGGCTCTGGCCGCTTTCAACGCCGCGAAGAAGGAGTCCGCGTCCCGCCGCGCTAGGCAAATGCGGGCCCAGGCTGATTATCAACAAGGCGTCGATCTCCTAGCCAACTCTGACAACCTGGACGGTGCCTACTCGGCTTTATCCAAAGCGGCCGCACAGCTTCCGGATTTCGATCTGGCTTACTATCGCCTGGCCCAGGTCGCCTACCTGAAACAGGATTCCGCGGGCGCTTTGAAATCCATCCGGCGCGCGCTCAGCCTGAATCCTCTGGAGCCCGAATACTACTTTGTTCTTGCTCGCTGCCTGGAAGAGAGCGATCCTCGCGCCGCTCTCGAAGCGATCGAGAATGCTGTCCGGCTCAAGCCCGGGGTGTCTGATTTTGAAGAATTAGATCAAAAGTTGCGGAATCTTAAGCCGGCTGCTCGGTGAGCCGCTGTACCCGGTTGGCCGGCAGGTTGTGAAACGTATCTACGCGCCCCGATGGCCAATGTACTTCCATTCGCTCGACCTTCGTCTCCGCGCCCAGGCCGAAATGCAGGCGCTTCGGGCCGGCCGAGCAATAGCTTCCGCCACCCATCAGCTGCGCGCGCTGCTCCTTGCCCCCGGCAGTGATCGTCAATACCGCTCCCACTGCATCGCGCGTGCTCTTGCCGGCTCCGGAAAGGTCCACTTCGATCCAGTTGCCACTCTGCGTCCGGTTTCGCGCAATCAGCGGCTTCCCGCTATTCTGGCTCACAACGAAGTCCAGCCGCCCGTCGCCGTCCAGGTCGCCGACCACCAACCCGCGCCCCACAAATTTCATGGCAAATAGCTCTCCCGATTCGGCTGAGACATCCCGGAATCGCCCGCCTCCCATGCCCTGAAATAGAGACATCGATTCCCGGTAACTCACCCTGGGATGAAAGGCGGAAATGTTATCCAGCACGTGCCCGTTGGCTACGAGAATCTGCTGCCACCCGCTATTATTGAAGTCCGCGAACGCGGTGCCAAAGCCGCTCAAAAGGCTCCGTTGCGCTCCCAGCCCGGCCTCATTCGTTGCGTCCCGGAATTGATGTTTGCCCAAATTCCGGTATAGCCGGTTCAATTCGTTATCCAGGTGCGTGACGTAGATGCTTGGAAAACGGTCTCTCTCCAGGTAAGCCGCCGCCACGCCCATTCCCGCTTCCGCCTGTGCGTCATCGCTGAAGCCCGTGCCGGATTCCAGGCCCATCTCGGCGAACTTTCCGTTTGCTCCGTTCCGGTAGTAGAAATTCATCACGCTGTCGTTGGCCACGAATATGTCCGGCCACCCGTCGCCGTCGAAGTCCCCCAGCAGCACGCCCAGGCCCTTGCCTTCCAACGTTTCCAGTCCGGCCTCCGCCGTCACATCGCGGAAAGTTCCCCCTCCCTCATTGTGATAAAGCTGGACGCCGGTGCCCTGATAAACGTCCGGATGGCAGTAAACCCGCTCCCCGCGCGCGGCGTCACCGCAAAACCGACCGTCATTCCAGGAGAAATTTCCAACGTAGTTTGCAACCACCAGGTCCAGCCGCCCGTCACGGTCGTAGTCGAACCAGCCCGCGCTCGTCGCCCACCGGCCCTTGTTTTCCACGCCCGCTTTCGCAGTCGCCTCGGTGAACGTTCCGTCGCCATTGTTGTGAAACAGAACGCTGCGCGGGTAACCCGTCAGCAGGAGGTCGGGGAAGCCGTCGTTGTCGTAGTCTCCGACCGCGACGCCCATCCCGTACGTGTCGAAGCTGCCCATCAAATGGGCCGCTTCCGTGTGGTCTTCGAACTTGCCGTCGCCCAGATTGCGGTACAGCGCCAATCGGTTGTGAGACGCCTCTACCGATCCCGGACGCCCGCCACCGCTCACGAAAATCAGGTCGAGGCGCCCATCGCCGTCATAGTCCAACATGCCGGTTCCCGAGCCCATCGTCTCGATCATCTTCTTCTCGGGACTCGCTCCGTTCTCCGCTTGGAAACGAACGCCGCTACTGAGCGTAATGTCTGTGAAAGACGTCTTCTGATCCGGCGCCGAGTCAACCGCCGCAACCGCTAGAACAAGAACTGTGGCCGCAAGCAGCGCTCCGCCCCCGTTCATCGGCTAATTACCCATGCTATTGCACGCGTGCCGCGGATGAGCCGGTCTTGTCCACCACAATCGCTCCGCCCTTCATCACCCACTGCACGTCCTTGATCACCACTTGAATGTCGGAAAGCGGATCGCCCTTCACGGCGACAATGTCGGCGAAAAAGCCGGGCGCAATCGAACCGAGGCTCTGCGCCTTGCCCAAAGCGTCCGCAGCGTGAGTAGTGGCTGTCTGAAGCGCCTGCTCGTTGGTCATCCCCATCTTGGTAAACCAGGTGAGTTCACGCATATTCAGACCGAACCCGTTGTATACAGCATCTGAACCCACCAGCAGCTGCGCTCCAGCTTTGTAGGCCTTTTGCGCCGTGAGGAAGTTCCTGTTGATATAGTCCTTCAGATTGTCCACCGCGCCGGCGGGGAACTTATACGTAGTCGAAGCGTTCTCCACGTAATATTCGTTGTGGTCAATCGTCGGCACGTACCAGATCTTCTTCCGGACCATTTCCGCGATCGTCGCATCGTCCATGTCCGTTGCGTGCTCCAGCGTGTCGCAGCCCGCTTTGATTGCGTCGCGCGCCCCCGCCGGCCCATAGGAGTGAATGGCCACTTTGATGCCTGCCGCATGCGCCGTATCTACAATCGCTTTCATCTCGTCGTAGCTGACCGTCTGGTCCCCGGTCACGTTGTCGAACCCGCCCGTGGAGCCAAAGACCTTGATCCAGTCCACACCCTCGGCCAGCCGCTCTTTCGTGAGCTTGATCTGTTCGGCCACCTTGTCCTTCATCTCGGGAATCTTGGGTAGCCCATGCATGCCGCCGCCGGAGACGAACAAACGCGGCCCTACAAACACGCCCATGTTGATCAGGTCTCGCAGGTCGATATCTGCCCCGTTGGCCGCGTTCAGATCCCGCATCGCGGTCACGCCCGCTTCCAGACCTTTCATGCCGTTGCGTTGGGACAGGGCCACCAGCACCCCTTCGCGCTTCCGCTTCTGGCGTCTTGCGTCCACACTGCTGTCGCCATCCCAGTAGTAGGTGATGTGCGTGTGCATATCAATCATTCCGGGGATCGCGGTGTATCCCTTGAGATCGATCTTTTCGGCTCCGGGCGGAATTTTGCCGTTCGCCGTAACGCTAGTAATCTTGTCGCCTTCAACCACTACTACTACGTTCTTGAACACCCGGTGTCCGTCCCAAAGCCTCCCGAACTGGATCGCTTTAGTAGCGGCCGCCGCCTGCAGACAGACAGCCAGCGCGAACGCTAGGCCAAGAACTTTAACGCTTCTCAAGATGGAAGTTCTCCCTGGTAGATATAGGAACTCTGATTGAAGGAGCGAGCATAGCACTCTGGGCACCTCCCATGTCTTGCATTGTCGTAGCGGTTTGAATGAAATTAGCTACGTTCGTTGTCCCTGGTTGCAGGCATTCAAGTGTCCCGCCTATCAATCTCGCGATTTCCAGCGTGTCTGAGGCGGATGCTGCGCCGGCGGCTTCGTTCCGGGTGCGTCGCAATCGAAAGAGCGTTTCCGAATGCGTCCTTTATGACTATCACCTGAAATGGTAAGCGATTAAGAACAGCACTTTCCCGCCATTCTCGGAATCCGTGTGGCGGGATTTCCATAGTTGGCCTCACAAATGCACAAGCGCGGTGCAGCATGCGCCCATTGGCGATCCGTTGGATAATCTTCATGTTCCTCTGGCTGATCTCAGTCTTCCAGTTCAGCGTGAACGAGCTTCTGGTCGGCGCCACCGCATCGGCGCTGGCTGCATTCGCGTTGCATGCCGCGTTGAAAGCCGTGCCGTTGTGCTTCGAGCCGCGCCTGCGCTGGCTATTGGAGGTCCGGCACCTGCCACGGCTGATCGCGCAAGACTTGTGGACCGTATTCCTGGACCTGGGGCGTCGGTTGGGCCGCAATACTTCGCAGGGAGTCTGGCGCCAATCCCATTTCGAAGCAGCCCACGACTGCCGCGGGGACGCGCAACGAGCGCTGGCGACTCTCTTTATTTCCCTGACCCCCAACTCAGTGGTGCTCGATATGGACCGTTCTAACTCGATCCTGTTCTTTCATGAGCTGGTAGCCGCCCCGCTTCCAAGATATTTGAGGAACTTACAGGATGAGTGAGATGTGGACCTGGACGGCGATTGCGCTGCTCGCGTGCCTGATCGCGCCGTTCCTTCGCTGCGTCCGCGGGGATGCCGTTAGCCGTTTAGTCGCTCTTGAAGGCGCGGGCACATTGTGCGTGATGGTTTTGCTTGTGCTTGCGGTAGCGTTTCACCGAGACTCCTTTGTCGATCTCGCGCTGACACTTGCGTTGCTCACGTTCGGGGCCGGGCTTGTATTCGCACGTTTTTTCGAGCGATGGCTATGATGACGAGCGCCCAGGAGATCGCCGCCGCATTCTTCCTTGGAATTGGGGTGGTGGGTTTCGGCGCCACATCCCTCGGACTACTGCTGAGCGACGACGTCTACGATCAAATCCATTTCCTGGCTCCCGGTTCACTGCTTGGCTCCGTCGCGATTCCGGCCGCCGTTGTGTTCCACGAAGGATTGTCTCAGGCGGGCGTTAAAGCAATGCTGATCGGCATCATCTTGATAGCCTCTAATCCCGTACTCTCCCATGCCACGGCGCGCGCCGCCCGCATCAGACGGAAAAACCACTTGCCGCCCGACGTCGAGGAAGCAATCCCCGTAGCCGACGAGATGCAATGAGCGAAACCATTCTTCAGAACGGCATCCTGATTTTCGTTGCGGCCGCGGCCACTGCCGTGGTGTTCACTCGCGACGCGACATCTCAGGCTGTGGTCGTTAGCTTCTACGGGCTTATCCTCGGCGTGATGTTTTTAGTGTTCCAAGCTCCCGATGTCGCGCTCTCGCAAATCGTGGCCGGAGCGGTGGCCCTTCCTTTGATGATCCTGCTTGCCTTGGCCAGGGTGAGAAAGCAGGGAGACAAATCGTGACCAGAGGAAGCCGGAGAATCGTTTTTCTGTTTTCCGCCATGGCACTGGCTGTGGTATTCGGCATGGCTTACAGTCACTTTCCGCCGATTGGATACGTCCAGAGCAACTACGGAGATCTCGTCAACAGCATCACTGTTCCGGAACTCCACATTACGGATGCAGTTAGCGCCGTTAACTTCAACATTCGCGGCTTCGACACGCTGGGGGAAGAGTTCATTCTTTTTGCCTCCGTTGCGGGTGTCCTTCTGCTCATGCGACGCCAAAAGGATGAAAAGGCGGGAGATCACGAAGACAAGGTCAAACAGCGGGTTGTCCCACCGGCCAGCGATGCCGTTCGCGTTATGGCTCTATTACTGTTAGGGCCGACCTTTCTCTTCGGCATTTACGTTGTCACGCATGGACAAGTCTCGCCAGGTGGAGGATTTCAGGGCGGCGTGATTTTGTCGACTGCTCTGTTGCTCCTGTACCTGGGCGCGGATTACCCTCGCTTCCGCCGGGCCGCCCCGGAACGCCTGATGGAAGCCGCGGAAGCCTTCGGGGCCGCGGCGTACGTGTTAATCGGTTTGGCGTGCGCGGCGGCGGGAGGAATGTTTCTTGAAAACTTCCTACCCCTGGGAAAAAGCGGAAGCCTGACGGGCGGCGGTATCGTACCGGTTATCGACGTGGCCGTGGGTTTGGAGGTCAGCGCCGGCGTGAGTCTTGTGATACTCGCTTACCTTGAGGAACTGGTGGAAGAGAAAGAAACATGAACTATCTTCCCTACGCAGTCGCCGCATGGTTATTTCTGGTGGGCTTGTACGGCGTCGTCAGCAGCCGCAACCTGATTCACCTTGTGATCTGTGTTTGCGTGATCCAATCTTCAAGCTACGTGCTTCTCTTGGCGACCGGCTATCGCGCCGGACGGGTAGCGCCGGTCTTTACCGATATACCGCCAAACACGCCCGCCGTGGATCCTATTGTACAAGCGCTGATGCTGACCGACATCGTGGTCGAGGTAACGGTGGTGGCGCTTCTGCTCGGCCTTGCAGTCCAGATCCATAAGCACCACGGTACGTTGAACCCGGACCGGCTCAACAAGGTTTCGGGATAGATGCTTCCGGTCTACCCGGTAATCATCCCGCTCCTGACCGCGGCTTTGCTGGCAGGCCTCACCAAAATTATTTCTCAGCGGGTCTCACAGCTAATCGCTATCGCCGCTACTGCCGCCACCGCTGCTGCGTGTGCGCTTCTGATGCGGGCCTCCGCGGCCCAGCCGATTGTTTACTGGTTCGGCAATTGGCGCCCCAGGCAGGGAATTGCTCTCGGCATTTCTTTCACGGTAGAGCCGTTGGGCGCCGGGTTGGCAGCATTCGCAGGCTTGCTGACGCTCGCCGCCCTGGCGTTTTCTTCCCAGTATTTCGATACGGTGGATAACTACTTCCATGCCCTGCTGCTGGCCTTCCTTGCCGCGATGTGTGGCTTCTGTCTCACCGGCGACTTGTTCAATATGTTCGTGTTTTTTGAACTGATGAGCGCCGCCGCATTCGCCCTGTGCGGCTACAAGACGGACGACGCCGGAAGCGTGCAAGGGGCATTGAACTTTGCGGTGGTTAATACCATCGCGGCTTACTTCGTTTTGACCGGAATCGGAATGCTCTATGCCCGGACAGGCGCTCTGAATATGGCGCAGATGGCGCGTGCTCTTTCCTCCGGTCCGCTCGATTCTCTTGTAACGGCCGGGCTCACCTTCGTTATCTTTGGCTATCTCGTCAAGGCCGCCGTAGTTCCCTTCCATTTCTGGTTAGCGGACGCGCACGCTGTCGCCCCCACCCCGGTTTGCGTTCTCTTTTCAGGCGTAATGGTGGAAATGGGCCTGTTCGCGATGGCTCGAATCTGGTGGGACGTCTTCGATATTCCGCTCCATGCGCATCTGAATGCTTTGGCCCATCTGTGCGTAGCGGTCGGAACTGTTACGGCCGTCGTCGGCTCCCTCATGTGCTGGCTGCAACGCAACCTGAAGCGATTGCTCGCCTTCTCCACCATCGCCCATATCGGCCTGGTCACGATCGGCGTTGGACTGTTCACTCCGGAGGGTCTGGCCGGCGCTTCGGTTTACGCCCTGGGGCATGGAATGGTAAAGGGCGGTCTGTTTTTGGTGGCGGGAATTCTCCTTCACAGATTCCAACAAGTCGACGAATGCGATCTGCACGGTAAAGGCCGTGGACTACAGTGGACGGCTGCCGTTTTCTTCGCTGGTGCGCTCGGCTTGGCGGGCCTGCCGTTCTCCGGACTATCGAGTGGGGCCAAGCTGATTTCCGGGTCCGCGGATAGCGCCGGGTTTCCTTGGGTGCGCTTGGTCGCTTTGGGCACCGGCAGTCTCACCGCAGCCGCTGTATTGCGAGCGGGAGCGCGGGTGTTCCTGGGCTGGGGACCATCGGCACCGGAAGGAGACGCTCCTAAGACTGAAGAAAAGCCGGAGACAAAAGAAGGGCATGAAGATACCCCTTTCAGCATGTTTCTTCCCGCTGCCGCGCTGGTGCTAACAGGCCTCCTGCTTGGGTTCCTTCCGGGGCTGATGCCCGCCGCACGTTCCGCTGCGGCTCAGTTCCAGAACGCGCGCGCGTATGCGGCCCAAGTTTTGGACGAGCAGCCGATGGCTGCCTCAGATTCTCCAGCGCCTCTCGAGGGCGGCGAAGCCGATAGCGTTCTGTCGGTCGTGGGCGCTTTCGCGATCGCTGCCTGTTTCCTGTTCAGCCCGCGGTTGCGCAGTTATTCCGCACTATTTGAGAAGCCGGTTGCTTTCCTGCATCGCCTTCACAGCGGGCATCCGGGAGATTATGTCGCGTTTCTGACGCTCGGGATGGCGAGCTTCGGATTGATCTGTGCTTATTACCTGCAGTGACGATGCAAATTGAAGCAGTGTACACTTTGCCACGTTACTGCTTAACAGAAAGAATTTCTAAAGAGTAACTTGGAATTAGGTACTTATGAACAACCACACGGGTTCTTTTCTCTCACGTTGGCCCTTGTTGAAACAGATCCAGACTGGCGATTTGCTGGCGTTAGGAGAGACAGCCCGTTCGAAACGCACGGACGGCTTGCACCCGCGCACTAAAACCGCGGACCGGGTAGTGAAATCGATTTGCCCCTACTGCGCGGTCGGCTGCGGGCAGAACGTGTATGTAAAAGACGAAAAGATTATCGATATCGAAGGAGATCCCGATTCTCCTATCTCTGCCGGGCGGCTTTGCCCTAAGGGTTCGGCCAGCTTTCAGTTAGTTACGGGAACGCAGCGGGAGCAGAAGGTTCTCTACCGCCGCCCACACGGCAAAGAGTGGGAAAGCATTCCTCTTGATCGGGCTTTGGATATGGTAGCGGACCGGGTGAAGAAAACCAGGGATGCCACCTGGGAGCATGAGCATAAGGAAGGGCACCTGCTGAACCGCACATTGGGAATCGCTCACTTGGGCGGCGCAACGCTCGATAACGAAGAGAACTATTTGATCAAGAAACTCTTCACCGGGCTGGGCATTATACAAATCGAAAATCAGGCCAGGATTTGACACTCCTCCACGGTCCCCGGTCTGGGGGCAAGCTTTGGAAGAGGCGGCGCAACCACGTTCCAGGAGGATCTGCAGAACGCGGATTGCATTGTGATCGAAGGTTCCAACATGGCCGAGAATCATCCCGTTGGTTTCCAATGGGTGATGAAAGCCAAAGAGCGCGGAGCCAAAATCATTCATGTGGACCCCAGGTTCACCCGTACGAGCGCTGTCGCCGATATCCACGCCGCGATACGTCCGGGAACTGATATCGCGTTTCTCGGGGGGCTGGTCCGCTATATTCTCGAGAACAATCGATACTTCCATGAATATGTTGTCAATTACACGAACGCGACTCTCCTCATAAACAAAGATTTTCAGGACACCGAGGATCTCGATGGACTTTTCAGCGGATGGGACGCGGAAACAGCGGAATACAACTTCGACTCGTGGATGTACGCGGACCCGATCGACAAGCCTCCAACGGGCAAGCGCGCCGGGCACACAGGCCAAGCGCATGCGGAACGGGCCGCCATGTCCCGCGGGGGGAACCACGACCCCACCATGCAGGATCCGAAGTGCGTGTTTCAGATTCTGAAGCGCCACTATCAGCGCTATACGCCGGAGATGGTTTATGACGTCTGCGGAATCCCACCGGAGAAATTTCTTCATATCGCCGAAACACTCTGCGCGAACTCCGGTCGCGAAAGAACATCCGCATTCTGTTACGCGGTGGGCTGGACGCATCATCTAACGGGTGCGCAAATTATTCGCGCGGCGTCGATTGTGCAAACGTTGCTTGGCAATATCGGGCGCCCGGGTGGCGGTATTCTCGCCTTGCGCGGTCACGCTTCAATTCAGGGCTCGACCGACATCCCGACGTTGTTCAATCTGCTTCCCGGCTACATGACCATGCCGCGCGCGAAGCAGGACACCGACTTCGAAGAGTATTGCAAAAATGAAATCGGAGTTTCGGGTTGGTGGGCCGAGTCGAAGAAGTACATCGTTTCGCTCATGAAGGCCTGGTATGGGGAGAGCGCAACCGAGAAAAATGGGTGGGCGTTCCAAAACCTTCCGCGCCTGACCGGTGATCACTCGCATTTGACCTCCGTGGTCAATATGATCGACCGCGATGTGAAGGGCTATTTCGTCATGGGCGAGAACCCCACTGTGGGTTCACCACACGCTGCGATGCAGCGCGAGGGCTTGCGCAATCTGGAGTGGATGGTTGTTCGCGACCTCGCGATGACCGAAACGGCGGAGTTCTGGAAGGTTTCGCCTGAGCACGACCGCGGCGAGGTGAAGGCAACAGACATTGCTACGGAGGTCTTCTTCTTCCCAGCCGCCGCCCACACGGAGAAGGAAGGCAGTTTCACCAATACGCAGCGGCTGCTTCAATGGCGGCATAAAGCGATGGACCCGCCCGGCGATGCGCGCAGCGACCTGCACTTCGTGTTTCATCTCGGGAAGCGTCTGCAGAAGCTGTATGCGGGTTCGTCTCATGCCAAAGATCGAGCCATCCTCGACCTCACCTGGGATTACCCGACCGAAGGGAAGTATGACGAGCCCAGCGCGGAAGCTGTGCTCAAAGAGATCAATGGCTTCACCATCAGCGATCGCAAAGCAGTCAAGGGCTACACCGATCTGAAGGACGACGGATCCACTGCCTGCGGCTGCTGGATCTACTCCGGTGTTTATAAGGACGGCAAAAACCAGGCTGCGCGGCGGAAACCCGCCTCCGAGCAGGATTGGGTAGCTGCTGAGTGGGGTTGGGCATGGCCTCACAATCGAAGGATTCTGTATAACCGAGCTTCCGCGGATCCCGAGGGTAAGCCGTGGTCGGAACGCAAGAAGTATGTCTGGTGGGATGAGGAATCAAAGACCTGGACAGGCTTTGACGAGCCCGACTTCATTGAGGACCGCCCTCCGTCTTACCGGCCCGGCCCCGATGCCAAAGGCAAAGATACGCTTTCCGGCACCGATCCGTTCATCATGCAAGCGGATGGAAAAGCTTGGCTCTTTTCGCCTAGCGGACTACAAGAGGGTCCGCTGCCGTCGCATTATGAGGCGCTGGAATCCGTGGTGAAGAACCCGATCTATGGACAGCAATGCAACCCGGTTCGTATCGACTACAACCGGCCTCACAACCCCATGCATCGTCCGTATGAGGATAAGCGGTTTCCCTATTTGCTCACCACGTACCGGCTGACGGAGCACCACACTGCAGGCGGCATGTCGCGTTGGTTGTCTTGGCTGAGTGAGCTGCAGCCGGAGATGTTCTGTGAGGTCTCGCGGGATTTGGCGGAAGAGAAGGGCCTGAAGAATGGTGATTGGGCCACCATCAGCACGGCTCGCGCGGCGATTGAAGCAAGGGTACTGGTTACGGAACGGATTCCTCCGCTCAGAATTGGCAAGCGCATATTCCAGCAAATTGGGCTTCCGTATCACTGGGGCAGCCATGGGCTGGTTCGAGGCGATTCGGTAAACGAATTGTCCGCGCTCGCCGCGGATCCTAATGTCAGCATCATGAACTCGAAGGCGCACACCGCTAACATCGATGCGGGCAGGGTGGCCAGGCAGTTGCGCCCGAAACACCAGATTTTGGGCGGCGTCCGGCTGCCAGGAGATGAGCTGCGAGATCTGCCGATCGTGGGCCAGAACCGCCCCGAAGGGAAACACAAAGTCGTCGCAAGCCGCGATAAACAGGGAGACCAGACTTAAATGCCCAAAGGCTTTTTCACCGACACCAGCATTTGCATTGGGTGCAAAGCGTGCGAAGTCGCTTGCAAGCAGTGGAACCAATTGCCGGATGACGGATTCTTCTTCAGCGGCATGTCGTACGACAATACGATGGCTCTCGATGCCTCTACATGGCGGCATGTCAGCTTTATCGAACGTCCCGTAGCGTTATCCGGCCAGGACGCGGGAGCGTTTTCCTGGCTCATGTCTTCCGATGTGTGCAAGCACTGCCAGCGCGCCGGATGCCTGGAAAACTGTCCTACGGGCGCAATCCTTGCGGACCGAGTTCGACACGGTCTACGTGCAGCCCGATATCTGCAACGGCTGCGGCTACTGCGTGGTGGGCTGCCCGTTCGGCGTAATCAACCGGAGGGAAGACGATGGCCGAGCCTGGAAGTGCACGCTCTGTTATGACCGCCTCACCGAAGAGATGACGCCCGCGTGCGCAAAGGCGTGTCCTACGGCTTCCATTCAGTTTGGCGAGATCGAAGACTTGCATCGCGATGCCCACGCGCGCGTCGAAAAGTTGCAGAGCTTAGGAGTGAAAGAGGCGTATCTCTACGGAGTGGATGCCGAAAATCAGCCCGGCACCGGCGGATTGAACGCGTTTTTCCTTCTCCTGGATAAACCCGAAGTTTACAACCTGCCTCCGGATCCGGTGGTGCCCACAAAGAAGGGAGCGCAAAGCTGGCTCGCAATGTTGTGCGCCGCTGCCGGCACGGCTGCCGTTGCACTCGGGGCCATTGCCGCCACGCGCGCAGGCCGGGTCCAATGAGTCAGGGAAAGCAAGGCACTTCCCAATCGAACCAGAAATCCGACGGGCGGAATATCGATTCCGGGATCGGCACTTTAAGCGGAGAGGCATCTCACCAAAAGGTTAGTTCCAACATCGTTCCCTGGAAGGGAATGGACCCAGCGGTATCCGGTGTGCCGGCCTCGCGCCTACCGGGAAATCTGGTTGGCGATTCCACTTACTATGACCGGCCGGTAATTAAGAAATCCGTTTGGTCCTGGAGCATTCCGCTTTATTACTACGTAGGCGGTGCGACGGGAGCCGCGATGGCACTGGGTGCCGCCGCCACTCTTCTGAATCGAGAGGAAATGTCGGATCTTGTGCTGCATTCCCGCTTGATTGGTGTTTCCGGCGGAGCTATCAGCGCAGTCCTGTTGGTTTACGACCTTGGCAAGCCGCTACGGTTCCTGAATATGCTGCGCGTGTTTCGGCCTACGTCTCCCATGAGCATGGGGTCCTGGATCCTGGTGTCCTTCTCCGGCTCCGCATTCCTGTGCACCGTAGCGGAGTTCGGTCCGGAGTGGATGCGCGGCTTGGGGGATGCGGTGGCGGTTCTCGCGGGTCTTTTAGGGCTAGGGCTGGCAGGATATACCGGCGTGTTAGTCGCGCATACTACTGTTCCCCTTTGGCAACGGCCGCATCGATTGATGCCTCCTCTTTTCCTCGCCTCCGGTATCACGGGCGCGGCGTCGCTATTCGACTTAGTGGGCGGTAATGCGTCCGAGCAAAGGGCTGTCTCTGTTTTCGGTGCGGCAGGAAAAGCGGCGGAACTTGGTTTCGCTCATTGGGTCGAGAAGAGTGTCGCGACTGTGCCCGAAGCGGCGCGGCCCTTTGAAGAGGGCTTCAGCGGATTCGTCTGGAAGGCTGCTAAAGTTCTAACGGCGGCAAGTCTCTTGCTGTCGTTGGTCCCCAACGCAAGCCGCCGCGTGCGCCGCACTTCGGGAGTGTTGGGCACTTTGGGTTCGTTGTGTACGCGATTCGGGATTCACTACGCAGGGCAGCAATCCGCGATGAATCCACGCGCAACCTTCTACCAGCAAAGAAAGGGACAAGGCGCTTTCGAAGTGACCGGAAAGGCTGCCGTGACAGGGCCAGCGGGCGAACGCGCCCTCTGATCAGCATTGGAGGGCTAGGCAGGATCTTCCGGCAGATGTTTATAGTACCCGCGGTAGATGTCAACGGGATCTTCAAAGTTCACCAGCCGGTCATTCTCAGCGACGAAACCATCAACTAAGGCGCGCAGGTGTTTGAGTGTTTCCCGGTGTCCGGAGTCGGCTGCCAGGTTCCGGACCTCATCAGGGTCAGACTGAATGTCAAACAGTTCCTCGATCGGTTTTTCGGCGCGCCGCAAAGAGCGATTGCTCTTTGGTGAGCTTGCCCTGCCTGGCCCAATCTTTGACCAGATTCCATGTGGGATAGCTTTCTTCCTTGTATGGATTGTGCTGCATGTAGGGAATCATAGGGAAGTAATTCCTTATGTACTTGTAGCGATCCGTGCGGACGGCACGCATGCGATCGATAGATATGTCCATGCGGTCCCGCGCGGCAAACACATGAGGTCGCGGGCGATAAGCTTTGCCAAAGATATCTTGACCCTGCATCGCGCCTGTCGGCGGACGAAATCCAGAGAATCCGAGAAGAGTGGGCGCAATGTCCACCCCGCTGACCAGGTCGTGGTTCACCGCGCCTGCCGACCGCCCATCAGGAAAGCGCACAATCAGCGGGATGCGCATACCCCCGTCGTAAAGAAACTGCTTACCGCGAAACAGAGGTCCATGATCGCTCGACAGCACAACCACCGTATTTTGCGACAGCCCTTCGTCTTCCAACCGTTGCAGTAACTGTCCCACGTAACCATCAGAGAGATGCAATGCGTCCAGGTAGTTGGCGTATTCGTCACGAGCGATGGGGCTTTCCGGATAGTACGCGCCGAGTTTAAGCTTTTCCGGCGGCACCAACTCTGATTTAGGCTTCTGGCGGGCCAGATTCCATCCGCCACCTTTGTGCGTTTCCATGATGGTGATGTGGGCGAAAAACGGCTGACCGGGCTTCCGCTCCTTCCAATCGATGCCATCGAAGAAGCGTTCCTTGTCGGACCCGTTCAAGAAGAAATTTAGATCCACTTTTCCACTGCCGCCGGCTCCATTGAGTGGTTTGCGCTTGCCGCGCTCCGGCTGCAGGTTGCAGGTAAAATATCCGGCGTCACGGAACCATTCGCTTACATGACGGGCAGGGGCGGGCAGCGGGCGTTTGTGCCAATCCCATGTTCGATGGTTGTGCGCCCCGATGTTGTTTTGATAGCGTCCGCTCATCAGCGCGGAGCGGCTCGCCGAACATACCGGGCCGGTGCAGAATGCATTGGTGAAGCGCATGCCCTGAGAGGCCAAGCGGTCTACGTTCGGCGTCTTCACCAACGGCTCGCCGTAGCAGGCGTGATTTGGTCCGACGTCTTCCTGAATCACGTACAGGATATTCGGCCGGCTGGTTTGCGACGTGGGCTGCGCTTCGGCCCACGCTCCACTGAAAGAGCTGGCAGCGGCAGTTCGTTCAAGAAAACTCCGTCTGGAAAGACTCATCCTTATTTGTAGTTTACGAACATCGGGCTGGACCACGCATACATTCTATTTTTCTGAGCCACGCGCACATAGTAATAATGCCGGCCCGCGACATCGCCTTTGTCCATGAACTCAAAATCGGAGGCAGGCTGGTTGGGATTCACGGAATAGATCACTTTGCTGTCTTTGATGATGTCCACCTGCGTGACGTCCTCCGTGCCGCGGATCTTGACTTTGATGGGTTGGGCTTTGGTGAGTCCAAATTCATCGCCCATGAAGTGGCTGCCCATGCGGACATCGAGGATGATGTTGTCCATAGCTCCATAGGTGTGCCGCTTGCGGATCGCGTCCAGGATTCCCTGGCGGCTGGTATCGTTCGTGTAGACCATGGCGTAGGAGATGTGTGTTGAGCCGTGGTCGGAACTGGTGATAATACCCAATTTGTAACCCTTTGCCCAGGCATTGGAGACCATGCCGGCCGGTTCATATCCAGCCTGCTGGACATGGGGACCATCCTTATCAGGAACTGCAGTGAGCGGCGCTCCTAACTGCTCGTAGTTGGTGCGGGCACCCTGAAAGATTTCAACGACGGGTTCCAGGGCGGGATCGTTATCGCGCCAGTCGGTTCCCATTCTGGTGGCGGAAGTGTGAGGGATGGTGATGCCGTTACGGGGACGTATATCTTCATATAGGAGTTTGGTATCGTTCTCTACCAGCTCGGCTGTACCAACGCCAGGTTCATCGCCGATGGGCGCCTGAGGAAGAGTGAAGCCCTGGGCGTCCGTTTTTAGATTGAAAGGAGTAACTCTGGATTCCGAGCGTCTGGCGAAGAAGACATTGCGATGCCCGTTCGGGTAGATGAGCGCTCCGTTCGTAGCCGAAAATGGGGGAGTAGGAACCGGGAAGATTATACATGTCGGTCATCTTCTGCGTGTACCACCACCAGTAGGGCCAAGCACCGCCCTGATGATCCGTGGACGCGCCGAAATCCATAGACGCAGCGTCGATCATGTAACGGTAGAAATCCTGCAGATTGCCGTCGGCCGTGCCGCCACCATCCCAGCTGAGTTCTGTATGCCGGTGGAAATCCCCGCGAACGAGTTGCAGGGTTTTGTTGTCAACCGTGGTCCGGTAGCCGCGGATGTTCTTCAGATCGGCGGCTTCGTTAGGATGTGCAAGTGCGATGGCTGCTGTAGGCGGAGGCGCGGGATCGGCGAGCCGCGCGGCCATTCCGGATTCAGGAAAGGACTCGGGAGCCGTGATCACTGACGCGTACACCTGTTGCCGGATGGGACGGTGGTAGAAAGCTTCGGTGCGGTTATCGGTGGGCCAAGTGAGAAGCAAGGTACCGTCCGCCAGGGTTGCGGCGCCGATGCGAGTGCTGGAGCGCCCCTTGCTGTTCGGGATGATTTTCGCGGCGGACCAACCTGCGGTTTCGAGCCGGGTAAGGGAATATTCCCAATAGCCGCGATTGCCGCCCTGGGGGCCGCCCATGTTCCGCCGGGACTTAGCCGCAACCCAGACCGAGCCTTTGCCATCCGAGAAAACGTGCGGCTGATAGGTGTTGGGGGCGTTGAAAGCGCTTTGCAAATCCGGCTGAGTGGTTTTCCATTTGCCGTCCACATAACACTTGATACGCGGGTGGCGGACGCCGCCCAGTGGAACGCCGACCTTTTCGTCGCGAATGGTATAGCCCTGATCTTTTCCCCATCCGGCAGACCCTTCTTCCCATGCGATCCAGACGCGGTTAGCGGTATCCACCGCGATGGTGGCGCGGGCTTCGAAGAGCGGGCCCGTGGCGACGGGCATCTCCGCAGTGGGCCTGCCATTTAGAATCTTGTTGGCGTAGATATCGTAATTGCCGTTGCGATAGGTGTCGTAGGCAACCCAAATAGCCCCGGTCGTGTCGAAAGCGACGGCGGGTTCCCAATCGTTAGCCTGCGTCGTGGTAACGCGAATCTCCGGGCTCCAGCGTTCGCCGTCGAAGGTCTTCAGGAAGATGTTGGAATGGCCGTTGCGGAAGCCTTGCCAAACGGCTGCGAAGTGGCCTTTGCCGTCGGATGCAAGTCGGGGGTTGATATCGGGCTGGGGGTCGCTTGAGAGACGTTCGAGGGGGCCCCACTCTTGCTTCGCGGGATCGAGCGTGCGGGAATATAGATCCCAATTGTTTGCGACCTGTTGTGACCAAACGACATTGACGCGGTTTCGCGCGTCGCACCCGACTTGCGGGAGCCAGTTATCGCCGCTGGTGTTCGGAAGCCATTGAAGGGTGCCCCATTTGCCTGCCTTAAACTGGCGAACGGCGATATCGTCCCGATCGCCGACGAAGCTGAGCCAGGTAACCCAGGCGGAGCCATCGGGGCAGGACGCGATGGTAGGAGAATCGTCTTGCCGAAATTCATGCCCTACAGCTACAGGGGTGAAATTTTGTGCCGATAGACTAGCTGCAAGAGCGGTGACAAGCAGGAACTCTCGTCTCATGGCGACCTCCGGGATGGGACTTCGTTCTGAATTTTACATGATTTCGTAGGGAGCCCGAAGAAAAACACGCGCATGTATAGGCGCTCCGCGTTTGCCGTACCTGACAACACGCAGGTTCGGCATAAGATGGTTGGCTATGGACGAGGAGAGCCGGGAGCGGATTCGGTACTACATCTTCGCCGCTGGCGTCGGCGTTCTGCTGCTGCTGAACTGGCTGGGGATGTTCCGGACCTTGTTCGGGATCGACACAGCGGTGTTCATCACTCTGCTGGCGGGTTATAAGACTTTCTACAACTCGGTTTCGGCGTTGATGGAAAAGCGGATCTCCGCCGATATCGCGCTCTGCGTGGCAGTGATTGCCGCGCTCGCGGTGGGCCAGTATCTGGCAGCCGCGGAAGCGATGTTCATCGTACTGGTGGGCGAAGGCCTGGAGAGCTATGCCGCAGGGCGGACCGCTGTCGCGATACGTGGGTTTGTGGAGCAATTGCCTCGCGTGGCACGGCTGATACGAGACGGCCGCGAAGAAGAGGTGGATGCGGCATCGTTGGGCGCGGGGGATGTGATTGTAGTTCGCGCCGGGGAACGGATTCCGGCGGACGGCATCGTGGAGCAGGGCACTTCCGCGGTCAATGAGAGTTCCATCACCGGCGAAGCGTTGCCTCGCGAGAAGCAATCTGGCGACGAGGTCTTTTCAGGGACTCTGAACGGCGGCGGCCTGCTCCGGGTACGCGTCAACCGCGCCGGTTCGGAGACCACTCTTGCCCGTGTCATTCAGCTGGTTGAGGAAGCGCAGTTGCAGCGCGCGCCCGTGGAGCGCTTGGCGGACCGCGTGGCCAAGTACTTCCTGCCTGCCCTGTTGCTGGCGGGCGCCCTGACGTTTTACTTTACGCACGATTGGTTACGGACAGTGTCCGTGCTGATTGTGGCTTGCCCTTGCGCGCTGATTCTGGCGACTCCGACAGCGATGGTCGCAGCCATGGGTGGGTTGGCGCGGCGCGGCATTCTTGTCCGGGGCGCAGCGGTGTTGCAACGGGCAGCCGCCGTCGACTCAGTTGTTTTCGATAAAACCGGGACCATCACGGAAGGGCAGTTTGAAATCGTAAAGATCATCGCGCTCGATCGGACCGAGGATGAGTTGCTCGCGCTCGGTGCGGGGGTGGAAAGTGTGTCCACTCATCCGCTGGCGCGCGTTGTGGTGGAGGCTGCAGAGAAGCGCGGGATTGCGCCGGCTTCGGTGACTGATGCGGTAGCGTTTCCTGGGCGCGGAGTGGAGTGCCTGCTTCGCGGTATCAGGATTCGCGCGGGGAATTCTGCGTTTCTGGCCGAGGCGAACGTTAGGAATACCGGGCCGCTGTTGGAGGAGGCCGATCGCGCGGGCGCTACGGCCATTTTGATTTGCCGAGGGCGATCGGCTGGCCGGGGCTATTCTGCTGCGTGATCGCCTGCGGGAAGGTGTGCGCGAATGCATGCAGGGATTCGAGGCGTTGGGCATTGCGCGCCTGATGCTAACGGGTGACCGGCGACGCGCGGCTGAAGCCATCGCCCGGGAAGCGGGCATTCGAGATTTTGAAGCCGAACTGCTGCCGGAGCAGAAGTTGGACCGGGTGCGGGCACTTGCAGGAAATACCGCAATGGTGGGCGATGGCATCAACGACGCGCCTGCATTAGCCAGCGCCAGCGTAGGCATCGCCGTCTCGGGCGCAAGTGATATAGCGGCAGAAGCGGCCCAAGTGGTGTTCTTGCCGCGCTCGCTGGAAAAGCTTCCTGTTCTGTTCACGGTCAGCCGGCGGGCGGTTGCGACAGCTTGGCAGAACATCATTTTGTTCGCGGGCGTGGTGAATGCAGTGGCAGTGATTTGCGCGGCCACCGGCGTCATCGGGCCAATCGGAGCTGCGCTCACGCATCAATTGTCCTCGTTCCTGGTCATGCTGAACTCGCTGCGGCTGCTGCGTGTGGAACGCACAGCCCCGAAGTGGGTCGGGCGATCGATGGATAGGCTCCGTCATCTCACTGGGAGGTTAGATTTTCCTGCGGCTTGGCGATGGATCTTTGAAAGGCGCGGCGCGCTCGCGCGTCCGGCGCTTTACGTGGCGTTAGCGCTTGTTCTGCTAAACGGTTTGTATGTGGTGCGGCCGGATCAGGTCGGGGTGATTCAGCGGTTCGGACGAAAGGTATTGCCTTTGAGCGAACCGGGGTTGCATTACAAGCTGCCGTGGCCCGTGGAACGGCTGACCAGAGTGCAATCGCGGCGCGTGCGCACCGTGGAAATTGGGTTTCGCACAAATTCTTCTTCGCCCGATGCGGAGCCCGCCGCGTACGAATGGAACGTGCAGCATCGGGAAGGACGCTTTCAACGGAAGCCCGAAGAAGCATTAATGCTGACGGGCGACCAGAACATGATCGAGCTGAACGCGACCGTGCATTACGATCTCACGCGGCCCGATGAATTTCTCTTCGGACAGTTGGATGGGGAGACGACGATTCGGGCGACGGCGGAATCCTGTTTGGAATCCGTAGTGGCGGCCGCGCCTCTCGATGAGGTATTGACCACGGGGCGGCAGGCGATTGAGGGAAAGGCACGGGCAGAACTGCAGAGGCGCCTGGACAGGTACGCGACGGGGATCCGCGTGTTGGGACTGCGGCTGGAGGATGTGCATCCTTCACTTGAAGTGGTGGACGCCTTTCGTTCCGTATCGGGCGCATATGAGGAGAAGAACCGGCTGGTGAATGAGGCGGAGGGTTACCGGAATGAGCAAGTGGCGCTGGCGCGCGGCAATGCGCGGGCACGCTTGCAGAATGCGAACTCCTACACAGTGGGCCGAACGAACCGCGCGATGGGCGATGCCAGCCGTTTTGCCCAGCGAGAAGTGGCGTTTCGCGGCGCGCCCGGTACATCGGAAACGCGTTTGTACTTGGAAGCCATGGAGCAGATTTTGCCGGGGCGAAGGAAATTTATTCTGGACAAAACGAAAGCGCCCCGGCGCTTTTTCCTGATGGAAGATTCGGTGGAGATCGGCGGACCGGCAATGAGCCCCATGCTCGCTCCGCCCGCGGCACGGCGGCCGCCCGAGGAGCAATAAACAGAGACGATGAAATTCGACTTTCGCAGATACAGGCTGGCTGTCCTTGTAGTTTTGGGACTGCTGTTTTGCTGGCTTACGTTTTTCACAGTAAACGAGACAGATTTCGCGTTGGTCACTCAATTTGGCCGTCCGATTTATACCGTGGCGGATGCGGGACTGCACGCGAAGTGGTTCTTCCAGAGCGCGACACAGTTCGACAGGCGTTTACGGATTTATAATCCGCGTCCTTCTGAGTTTCTGACGCGGGACAAGAAGAACATCGTGATCGACAGCTATGTAGCGTGGAAGATTCAAGAACCGAACCGGTTCGTGCAGACGGTCGGGGATCCGGTTGCCGCGGAAATGCGGCTGCATGACATCATCTGGTCTGGGCTTTCAGCTGCCCTGGGCACGCACGATCTGGATACGCTGGTTTCGGTCTCGGAGCAGAAGATTGAGACGCGGGAGCTTCTGGATAAGTTAACGGGTCTTACGGATCGCGCGGCGCTGGAGCGGTACGGGATTGATGTGGTGGATGTCCGAATTAAGCGACTAAATCTGCCCGAGCAGAACAAGCAGAGCGTGTACGCACGCATGCGGGCAGAGCGGGAGCGGATTGCGCGGCAGTATCGTGCCGAGGGCGAGGAGCAGGCCCTGGCAATTCGGGCCGACGCGGACCGGCAGAAGGAAGAGATTCTTTCGGTTGCTTATAAAGAAGCGGAGACAGTGCGGGGACGCGGAGATGCGGAATCCACTCGCATCTATGGGCAGGCTTATTCGAAAAATCCGCACCTCTATAAGCTGTTGCGCACGCTGGAGGCCTACAAGAAAGTACTCGACGACAAGACGACTGCAATCTTAAGTTCAGATTCGGAACTGCTGAAGATTTTCACGCGCGGGGAAGCGGGCGCAAAGTGATCTGGCGGTTTGTCTTAGTTGCGTTGGCGCTATGGTTGCTCTCCGGCATATTTTTCGTACAAGCCGATCAGCAGGCGGTGGTGGTACGGTTCGGGGCTGTTTCCGAAGCGCGCGTTTTTCCCGGCGTTCACCTTGCGTTGCCCTGGCCCATCGACAGAGTGCGGAAAGTGAAGGTGCACCAATCGCAACGGCTGGTGGTGGGCGGCGACGTTGCCGATGGCGTGCTGGGGCGGACCCAGCCACTGGCTTCACAATTTCTGACAGGCGATGAAAACATCATCAACATGCGCGTGGTGGTGCAGTATTCGGTGGCGGTACCGGTGGACTATTTGTTTCGTTGCGTGGATGCGGGAAAGGCTGCGGGCGTGGCCGTGGAAGCGGAACTGGCGCGGCGGGTGGCGTTGCGAAACGTGGACGCGGTGCTGACTACGGAGAAGATCGCGCTTCAAGATGAAGTGCTGGCATCGGCGCAGCAGCGGCTCAACGACTATCATGCCGGGGTTCAACTTTCGACAGTCAACATTGAGATGGTCACGCCTCCGGGAGAAGCGGCGGATGCATTTCGCGATGTGGCGAGCGCGCGTGCGGATACCGCTCGCATCGTGGATGAAGCGCATGGGTATGCAAACGACTTAGTGCCTCGGGCGCGCGGCGAGGCGAAGCAATTGACGGAATCAGCGGACGCCTATCTGCAGTCGAAGGTGAATGAGGCGCAAGGAGATGCGGCTCGATTCAATGAGGTGGCCATTGAGTACGCTCATGCTTCGAAGGTGACAGGCGACCGTCTGTATCTGGAAGCGATGGAGCAGATCCTCCCGAAGATCCGGAAGCTGGTTGTCGATTCGAGCGGCAACCTGGATCTTTCCATTCTTCGCAAGGGCGACATGGGGAGCAAGACGCCATGAGGAAAGACTTAGCAGCCAAGGCAATCACACTTCTGTTAGTGGTCGGCGCGCTGGCTTTTGTAATTTGGCGTAAGAACGGCCAGGGGCTGGCGCAGGCTTCCGCAACATCGCCGCAGGACACCATCTACGCGATGTTGGATGCGGCGCGCGCGGGCAACACCGATGCCTATCTAGCTTTGTACACCGGCCCGATGCATGCGGCACTTGCCCAGACACTTACGGAAAAAGGCACAGCGGGGTTCAAGAGCTATCTGCAGAGCGGAAGCGCTTTGGTGAAAGGGGTTTCTTTGCAAGGGGCGAAGAACATTTCCGCGGATGAAGTGCAAGTGCGGGTAGAGTACGTGTACGAGGATCGGAATGAAGCGCAGCAGGTGGTGCTGCAGCGGCTTCCGGAGGGGTGGAAGATCGCCCGTGTGGATAACGAAGAAAGGATGAAAACATTGGTGCCCTATGGAACTCCCGTTCAATAAAGTTCGCTTGTATGTTGGCCTAGCCTTGATTGCGATGGCTGGTTACCTGGCACTGCGTCAACCCGTTGCGGTGCACTCGCAAAGCGTTTCGCCTGCCGTCGAAGGCCAGCAATTTCGAATCGTAGTGGGCTTGCAGGATACCGCGCCCAAACTGTGGAAGGGGAGCATCACCGTTGGTGGCACGGAGTTGCTGGGGCTGGAGAGTTGGCGCGCTTCCCCCGGCGATCTGGCCGCGGCCGATGGAACATTTCAGTTCACGACAAAGATCGGGTTGCTGGAGAATCAGCTCCGGCCCGGTGAACTCTACGGGCAGACGGGATACGACGGGCAATCCTACCGCCACCACATTCCGCAAGGCTTGCTGGTGAAGCTGAAAGGAAACGGCGCGGCGCGGGTGCAGTTTCAATCCAGCGCGGGTACATTCGAATTTCAATCGGGCGCGATTGCTTATGGTGCAAGAGTGCCATTCCTGGACGGCAATGCTTCAGTGGAGCGATTGCCCCTGGAGCGGAAACTTTCGGCCGCGGGGCCGGCGGACGATCAGCCTGCTCTTGCAATTGCACCCGATGGCAAGCGGTGGGTGGCCTGGGTTTCCTACAAAGACAAGTCCGATGCCGTCATGGTGAGCGATGGGCAGCAGACATATGCGGTGGGCGAGCGTGGTGACCTTCATGCGCCCGCAATTGCCGCCGATGGACACGGAGCGGTTCTGGCCGTGTGGCCGCGCAAGGGGGCGAATGGATTTCAGCTTTACGGGTCGGCATTTCGTAACGGCGTTTGGGGTAAATCCGAAGCGCTGAGTGCCGCGGGAAGTTCAAACGTCTGGCCCCAAATGGCGTCGGATGGGGCGGGGCATGTGGCTTTGGCGTGGCAGAGTCTGCGCGGCAAACAGGCGATGATCTTCCTGCGCATCTGGGACGGGAAGAGATGGCGCGCGGAGAAGCGAATGGATGAAGGCGCGGGGAACTGCTGGGCCCCCTCAGTTGCGTATGGAGGGGGAAGGCTTTGGATCGCCTGGGATTCTTACGGGACGGGCGCTTACCAGATTTATGCGCGCGAACTGGATCGGCCCGTGGCGCGGATCACGCGCGGCGATCTGTTTTCGGTGCGTCCCAGCGTAGCTGTGAACGGTTCGGGGCAGCCCGTTATCGCGTGGGAGGAATCCGACCCGCTATGGGGCAAAGATTTCGCATACCAGGTGGACCGGCGCGGCACCGTGGAGTACAAGAATCGGCGCGTTCGGATCGCGTACCTCGATTCGGGTGAATGGAAGGAGCACACGGCGCGCGTGGACATGGCCTTTCCTCCCGAGATCCGGCGTTACGTGCAGCAACCCCAGTTGGCGTTCGACTCAGCGGGGCATTTGTATATGACAGTTCGGTCGCGCACCTCCACCCGTGCCTCGCGCCTCGATTGGTGGGCGCAGGGCGGGCGCTGGGAAACCTTCCTGACGCATTTGGATGGGGACCAGTGGTCTCCGGTGATTCCAATGCCCGCCAGCACGGGCCGCAATGGAATGCGCGCGGCCGTGGCGCTGGACCGTGGGCAGGTGAATGCCGTTTGGGCGACAGATGCGCGGAACTGGGTGAATGGGAATTACGGCGACTTGGATATTTACAGCACCGCGATTCCGGTCGCGGGCAATGCCGCTCGTTTCAGTGGTGGCGTGGCGATTGCGGCGGGCAGCCCCGCTCCGAATCCGAATCCGGGTGAAGCGGAAGATCTGGCGCGCATCCGGGCTTACCGGTATGCGGTAAATGGAAAGCAGTTCCGGATTTTGCGCGGAGACTTTCACAGGCACACCGAACTCTCCGCGGACGGCGCGGGCGACGGCATGTTGGAAGACAATTATCGCTACACCCTGGATGCTGCCGCGATGGACATCGGCTATGTGAGTGATCACCAGATGGGCCAGAACGACGAATACAACTGGTGGATCACCCAGAAATCAAACGACCTTTACTATCTGCCCGGATACTTCGTTCCGATGTATGGCTATGAGCGGAGCGTGCCCTACCCGAACGGGCACAGGAACGTAATTTGGGCGGAGCGCGGTAAGCCGGTGCTGCAGATTTCACCCGCGGAGAACCAGGGCAAAGTGAACACTGGCTCCGTTCTTTATCCTTACCTGCGCGAGACACTTGGTATTGCGACGTCACACACATCGGCGACGGACCAAGGCACGGACTGGCGGGACAACGATCCTGCGCTCGAACCGGTCGTCGAGATCTACCAGGGCTACGACAACAATTACGAAGAGCCGAATGCACCGCGAGCCTGGAAGGCAGGCAAGACACAATCGCACGGCAAGGAGCAGCCGGCCGGATACGTTTGGAATGCGTGGGCCAAGGGGTACAAACTGGGCGTGCAATCGAGCTCCGACCATATTTCGACCCACACGTCTTATGCCTGCGTACTGGCGGAAAATTTCACCCGCCAGGGAATTCTGGATGCGATTCGGAAGCGGCATACTTACGCTGCAACGGACAACATCATTCTGGATTTTCAAATTCCGAACACGGCAAACGGGGCGGCTATGATGGGCGACGTAAGCAGCGGGTCGACGCCGCCGAAGCTGATGGTGAAGATCGCGGGCACGGCGCCGATCAAGCAGATTGACGTAATCAAGAACAATACGTACGTTCATCAACTGAAGCCGAACCAGAAGGATGCGAGCTTCGAATTCATCGATACCGCGGTGACGCCCGGCGAAAATTATTACTATGTGCGGGTGGAGCAGACGGACGGGCAACTGGCGTGGAGTTCGCCAATCTGGATTCAGTACAAATAACGAACAGATGTATGATGTTGCTGAGTTTGTCTCCGGAGAGTGCCTTGTATGCCGTTCCGATGGACCGCGTTGATCATCTTGCTCTCCGTTCCCGCGTGGGCGCAGGAATCCTCTATTACCGGTTCCGTTCGGGATATCACCGGAACTCCCGTGGTGGGCGCGGCAGTGAAGGCGAAGAGCCGTAACACCAATGAGGTCCGTTCGGTGGAGACCGGCGAGGCAGGGCAGTTCACCGTTGCGGAACTAAACCCCGATACTTACGATATAACCGTTGAAAAAACAGGTTTCAAGATGCTCCGCGAAGTCGGATTGGAACTGGATGTCGACCAGACTGCGCGTCTGGAATTGGCGCTGGAGCTTGGTTCCGTAACCGATTCGGTGGAAGTGAAGGCGGAATCGCCCGTGTTGAATACGGAATCGGCGTCGCGTGGGGCCGTGGTCACCAGCAAGGAAATGGTTGAGGTTCCGCTCGATGGGCGGGACTTCGGGGATCTGGTGTTCCTGGTCACCGGAGTGGGGCGGAAAGCGCCGGGCGCTTCAGGATCGAATTTTTCGATCAATGGAACGCGGTCGGACAATGTGAACTTCATCATCGACGGCTTTAATGACCAGAATCCCCGCAGCTCGACGGCTGAGGTGAGGCCGAACCTGGATGCGATGCAGGAGTTCAAAGTCCAGACGACGAACTACCCAGCGGAGTATGGGCGTCTGGCGGGCGGCATTGTAAACATGGTGTTGAAATCCGGAACCAACGACATCCATGGCACTCTGTTTGAATTTGTTCGAAACGACCTGCTGGATGCACGCAATTTTTTCGATGTCGGCAAGAGTGAGCTTCGAAGAAACCAGTTTGGCGCGCTGTTGGGCGGCCCGGTGGTGTTACCCCGCCTCTATAAAGGCCGGAACCGCACATTTTTTCTTTTCAGTTGGGAGAGTTCGCGGCAGGTACAAGGCGTCAATCATATCGGTTTAGTGCCCACCGCGCTTGAGCGCGTGGGCGATTTCAGTGCGAACAAAGATCCGTTGGGAAAGCCCGTCCTGCTGCACGATCCACTTGCGAGCGGGACCTGCGATGCGAAATCGGCCACAGCCTGCTTTGCTGAAAACAAAATTCCCGGAAGCCGTCTGGATGGGGTTGCGGCGCGTGTTCTTCCCTATTACCCGTTGGCGAACCGGGCGAGTTCGCAGAATAATTTCCAAACAAACAGATTGCAGGACGACGATTTCGACAGTTATCTTTTCCGGTTAGATCACACGCTGTCCTCGCGCGGCAGTCTTTCCGCTCGCTACTTAATTCGGCCTACTTTCAGTACAACCCCCTTTGCCAGCGGCGACACCGGGCTGTTCGGCAACGTAGTAGCCGCTCACCAGCATCTGGGGGGTATCACGTACACCCGGCTTCTTTCACCGGTGCTGGTGAATGAAGCCCGCTTGGGATTCACGCGCACTACGGAGAACGGTCACTCCGCAAACGCGGGCGTTGATTACGCTTCGCGTTTCGGAATCTCCGGGACCACGACCGACCCGCGGTTCGTGGGATTTCCGCTCTTTACCATCTCCGGGCTTTCCCAAATTGGGGACGGAGCCGGTCAGCCGGTGCAGTTCGCTGTAACCAACTATGAATTTGGCGACACGGTAACTCTCGCGAAGGGAAATCACTTGTTGAAAACTGGCGGCAATGTTCTTCACACCCAAACTTATGAAGCCTTCAATAACAACAACCGCGGAACATTCAACTTTCTGGGTAAAGTGACGAATGTTCCGTTCGCGGATTTTCTTCTGGGTTATCCGGATACTGCTACGCGCCAGGTGGGCTCTCCGGGTTCATATCTGCTCTCAACGACCTATGGTTTTTTCCTTCAGGATGACTACCGCATCAACTCCCGTCTCACGCTAAATCTTGGGCTTCGTTACGAGCTGTCGAAACCTCCATTAGAGAAATACGGACGTCTGGCGAACTTCATCCCTTCGCTGGACCAGATCGTCATAGCCAGCGATAAGACACTTCCCGATTTGAGTACGCTTCTCTCTCAGGCGAATCTCACTGGAAAGGTGGTGACGGCGGCAAGTGTTCATTTTCCTGCGTCCCTGATCCATACCAATTACGACAATTTCGCTCCGCGCTTTGGATTCGCTTACCGTCCCTTTGGGGGGCTGCGAACTGTCCTGCGAGCCGGTTACGGAGTTTTTTACGGGGGATCGCTGCTGCAACCCATTCGGGACGATCTTACTCGCGTCTATCCTTTCGCGCTTTCTCAAACGTTCAATCGGTCGGCAACGAACGTAAACCTGATCACTTTGGAGAATCCCTTTCCTGCCACGACAACTCCGGGCCTCGCCGGCACCGCGAATACGAACGGGTACGAAGCGAATCCGCCGCCGCAATATGTGCAGCAATACAACCTAACGGTTCAGCACGAAATAGCAGCGGGCATTGTGCTGGAGGCGGCATACGCGGGATCCCGCGGGGTGCATCTGGGGCGCAGGTACGATCTTAACCAGCCTTACTTTGTTCCGGCGTTAAAGGTCGGCAGCAACTTTCCCCGCCCGTACGCCAACTTCAACACGATCAACTACTATTCCTTCGGTTCGGGCTCCACGTACAACTCCGGGCAGTTCTCCGCGCAGAAGCGTCTGAGCCATGGAGTGTTTCTTTTGGTGAACTATACGTATGCGAAGTCGATTGATGATGCTTCGCAAATCTCGGGTAATGCGGACGGCGGGTATCCGGGAGCGCAGGATTCACGCAACCTTCGCGCGGAACGAGGCAGGTCCGATTTTGATGTAGGGCATTCGTTCAACATGTTGTACTCCTGGCAGTTGCCCTTGAAGCAGAACGCGCTGGTACGCGGATGGCAAATCGGGGGCACGGGACGGGCCTATACCGGGCAGCCGTTTACCCCGCGTGTATCGAATACCAATTCCAGTCTGGGTGAGGCCAACCGCCCCGATCGAATCGCGAAGGGAAATCTTGCCAATCGGACGGTGGATCGCTGGTTCGATCTTTCCGCATTTCCCGTGGTTCCAACGGGCGCCTTTCATTTCGGCAACTCCGGCCGCAACATTCTGGATGGGCCCGGCTACCTCGCCTTCAACCTCTCGCTGTTTCGGAACTTTGCCCTAAGAGAGAAAACCAATCTGCAGTTCCGGTGGGAGACTTTCAATGTTTTGAACCACACCAACCTGCACATCCCGGTAGATATGGTCAACAATTCGAATGCAGGAACCATTCGGGTAGCGGACGCGGGGCGAACGACACAATTGGGCGCGCGCCTCCAATTTTGATGATGAATCGCAGGACGTTCCTACAACTGGGCTCAGCGGTCCCATTATTGGCAAAGAGAGCTCCGCGCCCTAACGTGCTGGTAATCATTTGCGACGAGTGGCGGGCGCAGGCCACGGGATTTAACGGAGACCTGAACGTAAAGGCGCCCGTGCTGGAAAGGTTCGCGGCGGAAAGCGTGAATTTTCAGAATGCTATTTCTGGCACACCTGTCTGTTGCCCCTTCCGCGCGAGTCTGATAACGGGGCAGTATCCATTGACCAACGGCGTTTATATAAACGACGTGGAATTGAAGCCCCGTGAAGTCACGCTCGGCGAGGCGTTCCGGGATGCGGGTTACCGGACCGGCTTTATCGGCAAATGGCACGTCTACGGCAGCCCGGACGGAAAATACGGGCGAAGGCTGGCCTATATTCCGCGTGAGAAGCGGTTTGGCTTCGAATACTGGAAAGCCTGCGAATGCACGCATGACTATAATCATTCGCTGTACTACGAGGGCAATGACCGAACTCCCAAATACTGGCCGGGGTATGACGCATTTGGGCAAACCGACGATGCCTGCAAATTTATCGAGCAGACGACAAAGACTAGCGATCCCTACTTGATGGTTCTTTCGCTGGGCCCCCCGCACTTTCCTTATGCCACCGCGCCCCAGAAGTATCGCGACATGTTCGATAAGGCGCAGATTCAGTTGCGGCCAAACGTTCCAGCGAACAAGCGCCCGGAAGCCACGGAGATCCTGCGAGGCTACTACGCCCACATGGCAGCGCTGGACGAGTGCCTGAACCGTCTGCTGGCGACTTTAGAAAAGACCGGAACAAAAGAAGACACTATTGTTGTATTCACCTCCGATCATGGCGACATGATGTTGTCGCAGGATCTCACGACGAAGCTCTATCCCTGGGATGAATCGGTGCGCGTGCCGTTTCTGATTCGTTATCCGCGCAAATTCGGGACGAAGGGCCGGCGTATTGCCTCTCCCTTGAACTCTCCGGATATCATGCCGACGCTGTTGGGCGCATGCGGATTGAAGATCCCCGCGGGTGTGGAAGGCACGGACTTGTCCGGGATATGCAGCGGCAAGGTGAAGGCGCCTCATGGGGGCGCCGCTCTCATCAGCCTGCCGGTTCCCATTACCGAAGCGCGGCGTTACGGCTTTGCGGAATACCGGGGCATTCGCACGGAGCGGCATACTTACGTGCGATCCATCAAAGGCCCATGGCTGCTCTACGATAACCAGACTGATCCTTATCAGATGCGGAACCTTTGCAATAAGGCCGCAGGCGAAGAACTTGCGGTCTCAATTGGACCGAACCTTAGACGCTACTTTGCGGGCCAGGAAAGATGAGTTCCTGCCTGCAGCCGTTTACATCGAGCGAGCGGGCGTGGGCCATTACAGGGAGGTCACTGTGCCGGCAGGTCACGCCGAAAGCCCCTGGGGCGATTGGCGATCGACGATGGACTCTACCGCCTAGCGAACTTGCGGGAAGCCAAGATCTACCTGACTGGTGCTCGTCTCTGGCCATCGGCTGGTGACCACTTTCGAGCGCGTATAAAACTGGATCCCCTCCGGCCCGTACATGTGCAGGTCGCCGAATAGGGAGGCCTTCCAGCCGCCGAAGCTGTAGTAGGAAACCGGCACTGGAATCGGTACGTTGATGCCGACCATACCCACTTCCACGTCGAATTGGAACTGCCGCGCTGTGCCCCCATCGCGGGTGAAGATGGCCGTGCCATTGCCTAAAGGATGGTCTTGCACCAGGGCAAGCGCTTCGTCATAGGTTTTAACGCGGACTACGCTGAGGACAGGCCCAAAGATCTCATCGTCATAGCAGCGCATGCCTGGTTTCACATGGTCCAGCAGTGAGGTTCCAAGGAAAAATCCCGTGCGTTGCGCAGCTGGATGAGCTGCTCCGTCGACCGCGACTCTTGCGCCCTCGGCGTTGGCGCCTGTCACGTAGGAAGCGACGCGATCGCGGTGCTCGCCTGTGATAAGCGGACCCATTTCGTTGCCTTCCTCAAAGCCGGGACCGATCTTGATCTTGGCCATGCGTGACGTGATCGCATCAATGAGCGGATCGGCAACTGAACCGACCGCGACGATCACGGAGATTGCCATGCAGCGCTCGCCCGCTGAGCCATAGCCGGCGGATACGGCTGCGTCGGCAGCCATTTCGACATCGGCATCCGCCATAACGACCATATGATTCTTCGCTCCGCCCAGAGCCTGCACGCGCTTGCCTAGCTTCGTGCCCGCTTCGTAGATCGATTTGGCAATGGGAGTGGAGCCAACGAAACTGATGGCCTGCACATCGGGATGTTGAACCAGGCAATCAACAGCAATGCGATCGCCTTGCAGCGACGGTGAAGACGCCATCGGGAACGCCGGCCTGTTTCAGAAGTTCGGCAAGGAACAGACTGACCGACGGATCTTTTTCTGAAGGCTTAAGAATGAAAGCGTTGCCACAAGCGATGGCGTTCGCGAGCATCCACATGGGGACCATCGCGGGAAAGTTGAACGGCGTAATGCCCGCTACCACGCCCAACGGCTGGCGAATCTGATAAACATCCACGCCACGGCTCGCCTGCTCGCTAAATCCGCCCTTCAGCAGATTCGGCACACCACAGGCAAACTCGATATTTTCGAGGCCGCGCGCTACTTCGCCCAGCGCGTCCGAAGTGGTCTTGCCATGTTCGCGAGTCAGGTGTTCAGCGATTTGCTTTCTGTTGCGGTCCACTAAGTCGCGCAGGCGGAACATGACTTCGGCGCGCTTCGAAAGCGGAGTCGCGCGCCACGCGGGGAAGGCTGCGCGGGCGGAAGCTACCGCTTGGTTCACCTCTTCGGCGTCAGCGAAATCGACTCTGGCCTGCACTTCTCCGGTTGCCGGATTGTAGACGGGACCGGAGCGTCCGGATCGAGAAGGAACAATCTGTCCTGAAATCCAATGGCTGACTACCGACATAGGTGGTTCTCCGTTAAAGGGTCTCGATGGCTTGCTGAACAACGTCCATGCCGTGCGCGAGTTCTTCCTGCTTAATGATAAGAGGCGGGCAGATCCACAGCATGTTGAAACGCGAGAACGCGTAGACGTGGTGCTGCTTCAAATAGGCCGCGATCTTGCTCATTTCCGGGCTGGTGCCGTTGAAAGGCGCGAGCGGTTCTTTGGTGGTTTTGTCTCGCACGAATTCAATCACGCTGAAGAGCCCCTTGGAGCGGACGTCGCCGACAAAAGGTGAGCGGGCCTTGATGCAGTCCAGGCGTTCGCGAAGATAGATGCCCTGCTCATCGACATTGCGGAAGATGTCTTCCTCTTCATAGATGCGAAGGTTGGCGACGGCGGCCGCGCAGGAAACAGGGTGGCCGCTGTAAGTAAGCCCGCCCCAGAGCATGTTCGTTTCGAAATAATCCGCAATTTCCTTGGAAACGACGCACGCGCCCAACGGCATGTAACCGCTGGTCAGGCCCTTGGCGCAGGTGACCATATCGGGCTTGATGCCGTAATGCTGGGTGGCGAGCCACTTGCCCGTGCGGCCGAAGCCGGTCATCACTTCATCGTCAATCAACAGAATTTTGTACTTATCGCAGAGGGCGCGGAGTTTGGGGTAGTAATCGTCAGGCGGCACCAGGATTCCGTTTGTGCCGGTGATGCCTTCGACGAGAATGGCCGCGATGGTGTGCGGACCTTCCATTTGAATGATTTCTTCGATGTGACTGACGCATTCGCGGCGGCAGGAATCCGGAACCTTGCCGAAAGGGCAGCGGTAACAATAGGGGTCGAAGACGCGGACGATGTTGGGCAGGCCCGGTTCCACAGGCCAGCGGCGGGGGTCACCCGAAGCGGTCATCGCGCCCATGGTGGCGCCGTGATAAGAGCGGTAGCGCGTGATGATCTTGTCGCGTCCGGTAAAGAGGCGAGCCATTTTCATGGCGTTCTCATTAGCTTCCGCGCCGCCCAAAGTGAAGAAGGACTTTGCCAGGCCGGTGACTTCAGCTAGCTTCTTGCCAAGCGCGCCTTTCGGTTCCGTGGCAAAGGTAGGGCCGGCGAAGCACAGCGTGTCTACTTGGTCCTTGATGGCCTGGAGCAGCTTCGGGTGTTGATGGCCGACGTTCAGGTTGATGAGCTGCGAGCTGAAATCCAGCCATTTATTTCCTTCGCCATCCCAGAACCAGACTCCCTCGCCCTTGGTCATCTGCATGGGAGCAATGGAGCCCTGCACAGACCAGGAGAAGAGCGTGTAATCTCGATTTTCCTGAATGATGTCTTGAGTTGTGCGTTCCATCTGACTATTGTTGTCCTTGAATCCAGGCAGCCGTCTTAGTGGCGAGGCGGTCCAGAGCTTGGACGGCCAGGCAAATATGTTCTTCTCTGGTGTCTTCGATTTTGTTGTGGCTGATGCCGAGTAGCGATTGGACGAACAGCATCACGGTCGGGATGCCGGCGCGGGAGACTTCCGCGGCATCGTGCAACGGGCCCGAGGGCAAACGGTGCGAAGAGCCCGCGACTTCCTGAATGGTCTCCTGGCAAAGGGCGATCAGGTGGGGATGGAACGGAACGGGCTCAATGTTCCAGATGCGCGACCATTCAACCGTACAGCGTTCCTCGGCGGCGAAGCGCTCACTGGCCGCTTTGGCTTCACTGAACATGCGGGCGAGCACATCCGCGCTCAGGTCGCGCATGTCGAGCGTGGTCTCACAGCGGCCCACAACGGAGGTGACAATCCCGGGAAAGGTTTTGACACTCCCCATCGTGCAGACAGCGTCAGGATGGTTACCCGCAATGGCGCGAATCTCAAGAGCGAGTTTGGCGGCGGCGGCCAAAGCATCGCGGCGAACATTCATCGGCGTGGAACCGGAGTGAGCTTCCTGGCCGTGGAACGTGATTGTGTGGCGTTCCACGCCTTTGGTGCCGAGAACGACGCCCAGCGGAAGGCTCATATTTTCGAGCACCGGGCCCTGTTCAATATGCAGTTCCAGGTAGGCCGCGGCGTTCTTCTGTTCGGCGCTCGCTTGTCCTATTTGTTCGACCGCGATGCCGCATTGCGCCAGAGCAGCTTCCAGGCTGATGCCGTTCTTGTCCGTCCGCCCGCGGTCGGCTTCAATGGATGCGGTGCCGGCAAAGGCAGAAGAGCCGAAGAGGCTGCGGCCAAAGCGCGCGCCCTCTTCGTCGGCCCAGTCCACAAGGCGGATGGTGATTGGCGGGCGTCCGTTGTAGTCTTCGTGGAAGCGCAGCAGGATTTCGAATCCGGCAAGGAAATCGAGACAGCCATCAAGCCAGCCCCCATTCGGGACCGAATCCAGATGGCCGCCGAGGAGGAGCGCCCGTTCGCTTTCCCCGCGCAGGGTAATCCAATGATTTGCGGCTGCGTCATAGTGATGTTCAACAGGAAGACCGGCCAGCTTGGTTTCAAACCAGGTGCGGGCTTGCTTCCATGTCTCAGTCCAGGCGACGCGTTGCGCGCCGTTGACATCGCCGGTGAGTTCACGCAGCTCTTTGAGGAGCGCAATGGTGAGTTGGCCGTTAACAGGCATTTGGGATCCGGCGCAACAGCGCGCCTCTTCCGCGTTCACCAATAAACTGTCCATCGCGGACTTGGATCTTGCCGCGCACGGTCACCACGGAAGGCCGCCCTTCAATGGGCCAGCCTTCAAATGCGCTGTAGTCGTTATTCACGTGCTGCGTCTTGGCTGAAATCATGCCGCGATACTCGCCATCATAGATCACCAGATCCGCGTCGCTGCCGACCGCAATTGTACCTTTCCGTGGAAACAACCCAAAGATCTTCGCCGGACGCGTACTGAGTGCATCCACGAAACGGTGAATATCCAAGCGGCCGGCTTTTACGCCACACGTATACATCAGATTCACACGCTCTTCGATGCCGGGAATGCCGTTCGGGATTTGCGAGAAGTTGTCTTTGCCCAGCAGCTTCTGTTCATTGTCGAAAGGGCAGTGGTCCGTGCCTACCGTATCGATCAGCCCTGAAGCGAGCGCATTCCATAGCGCGCCCAGATTGGGCCTCTCCCGCAAAGGAGGCGACATCACGCACTGCATGCCGGCCAGCCCCGGCCGCTCCGCTTTCGTCTTGTCGAGAAGGAAGTGGGGCAGCACGGATTCAACAGATAAACGGATGCCTCGCGCTTTGGCCGCCATCGCTATCCTTAACGCAGGAATCGAGGATAGATGGACTACGTAACCAGTCGCTCGCGTCGCTTGCAGGAAAGTGGCAAATCGATTTGTGCCTTCGGCTTCCACCGATTCGGGCCGGCTTGGCTCATGCCACTCCGGACCGGTCTTGCCTTCTGAAATCAACTGGGCCTGAAGGCGGCTAACCAATTCAGCGTTCTCGCAGTGCGCCGTGACGGTGACGCCAAGCTGCTTCGCAAGCGTCAGAGTTTGATACAACTCGCCATCCTCCACGCCGAAGAAGTTTTTGTAGGCGAGGAAGACCTTGAACGATGTGGTCCCATCGCTGACGACTTCTTTCAACTGACCTTCCGTACGCTCATCGTAGCGGGTCACCGACATGTGGAACGCGTAGTCGCAGGCGCTGTTGCCTGCAGCTTTCGATTTCCAGAGTTCGTAGCCGGCAAGCGCATCTTCCTGGCGCGAGGGGCAGCACATCTCGATATATGTTGTTGTGCCGCCGACCAGCGCCGCGATGCTTGCTGTCTGGTGCGTATCTTTTGCGAACGTCGCCATGAAAGGCAGATAAATATGAACGTGGGGATCGATGAAGCCCGGAAAGACGTATTTACCTGCGGCGTCCACAATCTCAGTCTCGGGCGGAACCTGCAGGTTCACGCCAATACGCGTGACCGTTTGATCTTCCACGTAGATATCGGCTCGTTGGCGGGAATCCGCGGTGACGATTTCGCCGTTGCGAATCAGAAGAGGCATGGGTTAGTGGATGTGAATCCCCTGTTCTTCACGATACGCCTGCATTGCTTCCCAATCCTGGGCAATCTCCGGCTTCTGCTTGGTCAATTCATCCCACGTTATGGATTCGCGGCAGGGAGCGAGTTCCACCATTTCAATGCAATGCTCCACCGGACACACGTTGAAACAGAGCCGGCAGCCGACGCAGTCTTCTTCCCGGACGCGCGGTTGCGGACGGCTGTTGACGGCTTGCTGCTTTCCGTTTGATCGCACGTCGTAAGAGTGTGGCTCGATAGGTTCGCCCGTGGCCGCGATCAGGTCGATGCATTGATGCGCTGTGTCGTTGCAGGCGACATAACAGAGATCGCACTTGATGCATTTGTCTGTATCGATGCGCGCCACGGCGCGATAGGAGAGGTCGAAATCCTTAAAATCCGAGATGCGGGGCAAGCTTTTGCCCGTAACCTCGGCGATGGTCGCGAGCCCTTTCTCATCCATCCAGTTGGACAAACCGTCGCACAGGTCTTCGATCAGGCGGAAGCCATAATGCATCACGGCGGTACAGACTTGAAGGCTTCCTGCGCCCAAAAGGAGAAATTCGGCCGCATCTTTCCAACTTGCAATCCCGCCCATGCCGGAGATCGGCACGCGTGCCTGGGAAACGGCCGAATCCGTGCCCAGGGCTGAAAGCATATTCAACGCGATTGGCTTAACCGCGGGGCCCGCATAGCCTCCATGCCCGCCTTTGCCACCGATGTTGGGCGTAATAGCGAGCGAATCAAGATCGACGCCAACAATGGAGTTAAGGGTATTGATCAACGACAGCGCATTCGCGCCTGCGGCAATGGCGGCGCGCGCGGGATGAACGATGTTTGTAATGTTGGGCGTGAGCTTCACGATCACCGGAATGCGGGCCACATTCATTACCCAGCGCGTAATCTTCTCGCAGTATTCCGGAACCTGCCCCACAGCGCTACCCATGCCGCGCTCACTCATGCCGTGCGGGCAACCATAGTTCAGCTCGATGCCATCGGCGCCTGTATCCTCGATCTGGTGAACAATCGTCGCCCACGCTTCCGGCGTTGAATCCACCATCGCTGAGACGATTACCGCGCGATCCGGCCACGCACGTTTAACCTCCGCAATCTCCCGCAAATTTGTTTCAAGCGGACGATCGGAAATGAGCTCAACATTGTTGATGGCGAGCATCTTCTGCCCGCCATAGTGCCACGCGCCATAGCGGTTTGAAACATTGAGAACGGGCGGCCCTATGGTCTTCCAGACCGCGCCACCCCACCCTGCTTCAAATGCACGATGGATTTGCGCGGCTGAGTTGGTGGGCGGCGCCGAGGCCAGCCAGAAAGGGTTTGGCGATTTAATTCCGGCGAAGCAGATGCTGAGATCAGCCATGGAGAGCCACCGCCGCAAGCTTGCCATCCTGCACCGCCATCACTGTGGAAGCTGAACCGGAACTTCGCACGCAATCGCCGATCGCGAACACTCCGGGGACGCTCGTCTGGAAGCGGGAATCCACGGCAATGTAGCCGTTCACAATCTGAAGGCCTAACAGCGCGGCCAGCGAAGGCTTGTTCTGCCCGATTGCTTTTACCACCTGATCGGCTTCGATCAGGAACTCCGAGCCAGCTACTTCGAGCGCCCTGGGGCGGCCTGAACCATCAAGCTCGCCGAGGTGCGTTCGAACGCATTCCAGGCCTTGATCCAGAGCGCGAATGGGCTGCGTCAGAAAGCGAAACTCAATCCCTTCGGCTTTTGCGAACGTGTATTCGTGAGGGTAGGCGGTCATCTCGTCTTCGGTTCGCCGGTATACGATTGTGACGCGCGCCGCGCCCAGCCGTTTGGCGATGGTCGCACAATCGATTGCGGTATTGCCCGCCCCAATGACGATGACATGCGTTCCGGGTTTCAGAGCCGAGGGCGTGGTTTTTGACATTTCAATATATTCCAGGCCATCGAGCACGCGCTCTTCTCCCTCAATTCCCAGTTGAGGCACGGAACCAAGCCCGGCGCTGAGAACAACGGCCTCGAATTCGTTTTTCAGATCTTCAAGCGAAAGGTTGCGTCCCAGTTCCGCGCCCAAACGGATCTTCACTCCCATTCGTTCCATCATCCCGGCTTCCGCGAGCGCGACGTTGATGGGCTCGCGCAGACCGATGATCCCGTAGGTGGACAGTCCGCCAGGCATAGTGCGCTTGTCGAACACCGTGACGTGATTGCCCAGCCGCGCGAGTTCGCCAGCGCAGGACAACCCCGCGGGTCCTGCTCCGATCACGGCAAAGCTGCGGCCTGTCGCAGGCGCGGAGACGAACGGAGCAATGCTGTTCGCATAAGCATGGTCCATGGAGTAGCGCTGCAAGCGCCCGATCGCGATCGGCTTATGGGTGGGACCTAGCACGCAAGCGCCTTCGCAAAGCTCCTGAACGGGACAGACGCGCGCGCAGGTTGCGCCCAACAAGTTCGCTTCGAAAATCGCGCGCGCCGATCCGGTCAGATTGCCGGTCGCGATTTTCTTGATGAAGCGCGGGATATCGATATGCGTTGGGCAGGCGTGCGTACAAGGCGCGTCGTAGCAGAACAGGCAGCGGTTCGCTTCGTCCAGGGCCGCGAAGGGGCTTAGTGGAGGGAGCAGCTCTTGAAGCGCGTCGGGGGAATGCAAAATTGGCCGGGTCTCCTTGTGATCTACATATTCGCAGATAGTAAAGTCAGGAATCGCCTCATGAATCCAGAACCCGGTTTGTTTAACGAAGATCTTGCGCCGGTCCCAATCGGGAAGCGCACTTGGGGCGTGTATAACTACGCGTCGCTTTGGGTGGCGATGAGCGTTTGCATCCCGACCTACATGCTGGCTTCGGGGCTGATCGCGGGCGGAATGAGTTGGAAGCAGGCAATCGGGACGATTCTCCTGGGCAACGTGATCGTGCTGGCGCCGATGATTTTGAACGCGCATGCGGGAACGAAGTACGGAATTCCGTTCCCTGTTTTTGTCCGGGCGTCCTTCGGCGTGCGCGGCGCGAATGTGCCGGCTGTGTTGCGTGCGATTGTGGCGTGCGGGTGGTTCGGGATTCAGACGTGGATCGGCGGGCAGGCAATTTATTCGATGCTCTTAATTCTGTTGCCTTCCGCGGCCAGAAGTGTATCGCTGCCGTGGATTTGCTTCTTTGCATTCTGGCTTCTGAACATGGCGGTGATCTGGCGGGGCATTGAGACCATTAAGATTCTGGAAGGCATTGGCGCGCCGTTTATGTTGGCAGTGGGACTCCTTCTGCTCTGGTGGATCACGGGCAAGGCGGGCGGCTTGGGACCGGTGTTGAGCGCCCCCTCAAAGTTTCATTCGACAGCCGAGTTCCTGCGTTTCTTCATTCCCTCGCTCACGGGCATGGTGGGCTTCTGGGCCACTGTAGCGCTAAACATTCCGGACTTCACGCGCTATGCGAAATCGCAGGAAGCGCAGATGTGGGGGCAGGCTTTAGGGCTGCCCGCCGCGATGACGTTGTATTCGTTCATCGGTGTGGCAGTAACGTCGGCATCCGTGGTGTTGTTCGGACACGCAATTTGGGACCCCGTGCAGTTGCTGGGACAATTTCATGAACCGGTAATTGCGTCGGTCGCGCTGGTGGCACTCTTGGTTGCCACGCTGAACACGAACGTGGCCGCGAACGTGGTGTCTCCATCCAATGACTTTTCGAATCTGAATCCGCGGCTAATTTCCTTTCGCACAGGCGGGTTGATCACCGGGGTGGCGGGGCTGCTGATGATGCCGTGGAAACTGTTGACGGATTTCAACAGTTACATCTTCGGGTGGCTGGTGGGGTATTCCGGGCTGCTCGGGCCAATTGCGGGAATTATGATTACGGATTACTTTCTGCTGCGCGGGCGGAAATTGGATGTGGAGAGTTTATACCGGAGAAACGGAATTTACGAGTACAGCAGCGGCGTTAATCTCCGCGCACTGATGGCTCTGACAGCCGGAATTTTGGTAGCGCTGATCGGTTTGGTGATTCCGCCCTTTCGCTGGCTGTACGACTACGCGTGGTTTGTCGGGTTCGCGGTTGCGTCTGCAACCTATCACTCCTTAATGCGAGGCCGGGTCGCGCGATTCTGAAGAAGGAATCACAGGTGATATAAGCAGTCCAATAACGGGTGTAGGCCCTGGATTGCAAAACAACACAAATCCTTGACAATTTAGCTTCATTGGCTCCATACTCAACCCAAGATTGTTGGGGTTAAGACATGCCGTTTTGCCCACGTCGAGCTCCGTTTGCTCCGGTCTTCACAGCTGCAAGTATTCCAGTCGCAAACGAGGGTTCAATGATTCGCAAAACGCTGTTGTGGTGCTTTCTATTTAGTCTCGGGGCCGTTCTTTCCGTGCCCGTCGTGAGCCTCGCTCAATCGCAAGCAAACACGGGGACCATCGAAGGAAACATCACCGATCCTTCAGGACGCGCTGTCGCGAACGCTTCAGTATCCATGGTCAATACAGGCACAAACTTCACACGTGAACTGCAGACCGACAATGAGGGTCGCTTCCGGGGACTGCTGCTGCCTCTGGGCCAATACCGCGTCACCGTGAAAGCTCCGGGTCTGGGTACTTCCGTGCGCGAAGGTATGGATCTTGCTGTCGGACAATCAATTTCGCTCCCGATTGTGATGAGTGTTTCGCAGGTAAACGAGACGATCGTAGTCAGCGCGGGCGCGCCGATTATCGAAAGTGAGCGCGTTGAAAATTCCACTTACTTGAACACTCGCTCGGTTCAGGACCTGCCGAACAACGGCCGGAACTTCTTGAGCTTAGTGCCCTTAACGCCGGGTGTTTCCATCGTTCAGGGGCCAGATGGAGCCGAAATTTCGATTAATGGGCAGAAAGGCATCAACAATAACATCTCCATCGATGGCGCGGATAACAACAACCCGTTTTTCGGCGAGCAGCGCGGCGGACAACGGCCCGCTTTTACGGTCAGCCTGGATGCGATTAAGGAGTTTCAGGTGGTGGCCGATAGCGCTCCCGCCGAATTCGGCAGAAGCTCCGGCGGATTCATCAACGTCGTAACAAAATCCGGCACCAACGATCTTCACGGCACTCTGCATGAGTATCAGAAATGGACCGGGCTGACGTCTCGGTTGGCGGATGGCACGCGGTTGAGCGCGTTTTCGCAGGAGCAGTTCGGCGGTACGCTGGGCGGCGCGATTAAGAAGGACAAGACTGTTTTACTTCGGCGCCTATGATCAGCAGTACTTCACGCAAACCAAGCAGAACAACCCGGCGCGAATTGATGCCGGCCTGGTAAATTTTTTCGCGACTAAGTTGGGCGATCCCAATGAGAACGGTTCCATCAAGCGCGGCAACAATGCGATTGCGTCTCTGGGCAAAATCGATTGGTACATGAGCGAGAAAAACTTGTTCACCGCGCGTTACAACTATTCGCATTCCGATCAGCCGAACGGTACCTTCGACGTGGAGCAGTGGGGCCGCAGCGCGAACGCGGATGAGATCGATTTCTCAAATTCTGTCAGTCTGCAATTGAACTCCACGCTTTCGCCTTCCATGCTGAACGAGGCGCGCTTTCAGTTCGCACGCGAAGACCGGCCGCGAACTTATAACGGACCGAATCTGCCGGGACAGACGCGGCCTTTTCCTGATACGGGAATCGATTTTGGGGGTCAGTATCGGTTCGGCGAGCCCTTTTTTATTCCAACGGCAGACCACGATACACGCTTTCAGGTGAACGATAATCTTTCACTGGTGCGCGGCGGCCATAGCATCAAGATGGGGGCAGAGTTGAACCGTACGGCGACCACACAGACCTTTATCGGTTTCGCCAACGGCCGCTATATCTTCGACAGCATCCAGGGTTTTGAGAATTACGTAAACATCGGGCCGACTTTTGTGGAGTGCTCAAATGGCACGACGAATAACTTTGGAAAGTGTCCGGCCGGCAGTTCGATTCAAGGGCCCCTGTTGCTCTTTTTACAGTTCGCGGGCGTGAACGGGCTTTCGACCAACGCGGCAGGCACGCAGAATCTTGTGCAGTGGGAGCCCGCGCTCTTTATTCAGGACAAGTGGAAGATCCGTCCGAACCTGACGTTAAGCTACGGCCTGCGTTGGGATGCGCAGGTGGAACCGCCTGTGTTGACCGATCCTTCAAAAGTGTTCTTCGCGCCTTTTATCGGGAAGCCCGGGTTTCCTTCGAATGGCACCATTCCGTCTTCGTGGAAGCAATTCCAGCCGCGCCTTGGGATCGTTTGGGATCCCTCAAACAAGGGCAGGACGCTGGTTCGTTTAGGCGGCGGAATTTACTATGCGCGCACGCCCGGGCTGGATCTTGCGAGTACCCGTTCTACGAACGGCAGCGTTGGCCAGTCTATTTACCGCGACTCTACTTTCAATGGCTTTGGCCTGACGCCGCCTGCTTATACCGCGCTTGTTCCGAATGCGAGCAACTTGCCGCCTTCTGACCCGCAGGTGTACGTAACTGATAAGAACTTCACCAATCCGCGAACGTACACTTGGGCCTTGAATCTGGAACAAGCTCTAACAAGCGACCTGAAAATCACTGCGGGCTTCGATTACTCGAAGACGGTTCACGCCAGCCGGTTTGTCGACCGCAACGACCCGGTTTTCGGTTCGCCGTTTGCAGTTGGTTTGGGAGCAGACGGAAAGAACGGTATTGGACAATTGACCACGCTCGAGAGTTCGTCTAAAGCATTGTATCGGGGCCTGACAATTGGGATGCAAAAGCGCTTCTCGCAACACTTCCAATTCCAGATGAATTACCAGCTTTCTGAAGATTTGGCCGACGATGACAACGAGCGCGATCCCTTTAGCTATCGCTATGTAGTGGCCAACAACTTCAAGCCCGATTACGGATTTTCCGACCGCAATGAGCGGCATCGGTTCAACTTCTTCGGCTTTTATCAGGCGCCTTTTGGTTTTGAGTTTTCGCCCTTGGTCAGCTTCCACACCCCGCAATCGATATCCGTGGCGAACCGGCTTCTTGCCAATGGATATATCGTCAAGCGGAACACTTTGTACAAGAACAATACATTTTTCACCTTCGATTTCCGATTGGCGAAGACGTTCAAGTTCACGGAGCGCGTACGGTTGCAAGCGAGCGTGGACGCGTTCAATCTGACGAACCGTAAGAATCCGAATCATCCTGAGACCACCAACCTGCTGTTCAATTTCGACGGCACGGTGCAGAGCGGTCTTGGGGCTCCGCGGCAGGAGCAGTTGGGTCTTAGACTGGTATTCTGAGCACGATCTACGTCAACGGTGAAGCAGTTTCGGCGGAGGGAATACCGCCGCAGACAACGCTTCTCGATTTTCTACGTCGCCTTGGATTCACCGGCGCAAAAGAGGGCTGCGCGGAAGGCGAGTGCGGCTCCTGCATGGTGGCTATGGTGGTGGAGCGTGGCTCGGGGAGTGCTTACCAGGCCATCAATAGTTGCCTGATGTTCGTCTTCAATGCCGTCGGCCGGGAGTTTTATACCGTCGAGGCATTGGAGCGGGATGGCGAACTGGCCGAGGTTCAGCGGGCCATGGCGGCGGACGGGGGATCTCAGTGCGGGTTTTGTACACCGGGCTTTGTGATGAGCTTGTTCGCTGAGCAATACAGGCCAGGACGGGTGGGCGCTTGCAACCCGGAAGCGCTGAGCGGCAATTTGTGCCGCTGTACCGGCTACCGGCCGATTCGGGATGCCGTGCTTTCGATTGGGCCCGCGCCGGGGGGCGTGTTGCTTTCGCGTCTTTCAAAGCCTGCACGCTTGCCGCCTCCCGACAGCCTGCACGAGTGCCTTGCTGAAGCGTCCGAGAACCCGGAAGCGAAATGGATTTCGGGTGCAACAGACATGGCCGTGGAATCGAATCTTCGCTTCCGGCGATGGCCGAAGCTCATCGGCGTGGAAGGCATCCCGGAGCTGCGCGAGTTTTCCGATACGCTGGATTTCGTGCGAATCGGCGCTGCGCTTTCCTTGAGCGAGCTGGAGCGGCGTTGGACCAGCGCACCAGAGGCGGTAAAGAACTGGTATCGACTTTTCGCTTCGCCGCCGATTCGCAATCGCGCCACGTTGGGGGGCAGTCTGGCGACCGCTTCGCCCATAGGGGATGCTGCTCCGTTGCTGCTGGCCCTCAATGCCCGGTTACATCTGGTCAGCATCAACGGTGAGCGGACCGTGCCACTTGCAGAATTTTTCACCGGGTACCGGCAAACGCAACTCGGGGATGCGGAGCTGATTCGCGCAATCGAGATTCCGAAGCCGTTTCCGAAATTCCTGCGCTTCTACAAGGCGACAAAGCGGCGTCTGGACGACATCAGCACGGTATCCGCGGGGCTTGCAATCGGCTTCGATGGCGTTCAAACATTCGCTTTCGGCGGAGTTGCGGCCACTCCCGTGATTGTTTCGGACTTGGAGCAGCTGAAACCGATCAGCGATCATCGCGGTTCCGCCGAGTACCGGGCCGCGCTAGCGAAAAGCTTCGTCGAGAAGTTTCATGGGGACTGCTATGGCGCATGAGAGCGCGCGGGAGCATGTTTCGGGCGCAGCGCTCTATACAGATGATCTCTGTTCACGCTTTCCCGGTCTGCTGCACGCCTGGCCGGTTACCGCGCCGCATGCTCACGCACGGGTAATCAGCCTGCAAACCGGGGCCGCGCTGTCAATCGAAGGCGTGGTTACCGTCCTCACCGCTGACGATGTTCCGGGCGATGGTGATACCGGTTCGAATCGTCACGATGAGCCGATGTTTCCTTCAGAGATTCTGTATCATGGGCAGCCGGTAGCTTGGGCCGTGGCTGAGACGCTGGAAGCCGCGCGCTTGGGCGCGGATATGGTGGAGGTGGAGTATCAGCCGCTGCCTGCGGTCCTTACAATTCCGGAGGCAATCGTGGCGGAGAGCTTTCTCGCCGATCCGGTGCGCATCGTTCGCGGCGACGTGTCCGTTATTGGGACCAGCTATTTGGCTTTCTCTGGTGAACTCCAAATCGGCGGGCAGGAGCATTTCTATTTGGAGACGCAGTGTTCCATTGCGCGGCTCGACGAATGGGGCGGGGTGATTGTCGATTCGTCCACGCAGCATCCTGCGGAAACGCAGGACGTGATCGCGCGCGTTCTCGGAATTCCCTGGAGCCGCGTTACGGTGCAATGTTTGCGCATGGGCGGGGCGTTTGGCGGAAAAGAAGTTCAGGCAAATCCGTGGGCTGCTGTGGCGGCCTTGGGTGCGTGGAAAACAAAACGGCCCGTGCGCGTCCGGCTATCGCGGCAGCTTGACATGATGCTGACGGGCAAGCGGCATCCGTTTCTGGCGCGGTATGAGGCGGGCTTCGCTGAGGATGGCTTGCTTACCGGCGTTCGAATCGCGCTCTTTTCTGATGGCGGGTGGAGCCTGGATCTTTCTTCGCCCGTGTTGTCGCGCGCGATGTTCCATTGTGACAATGCCTATTTTCTTCCCGCGGTAGAGATTACCGGACGCGTTTGCCGTACTCACAAGACTTCGCAGACGGCCTTTCGCGGCTTCGGCGGACCGCAGGGAATGATCGTGATCGAGGAGATCATGGCGCAGGCCGCACATCGGCTGGGGATGGCGCCTGATGAGATCCGTGAGCGGAACTTTTATCGCGAAGGCGACACCACCCATTACACGCAGAAGGTGAAGCACCCCGAGCGGATGCAGCGGATCTGGCGGGACCTGAAAGCCTCAAGCTCATTTGAGGCCCGACGAAAGGGTGTCGCGACTTTCAACGCTTCTCACAAGCACGCGCGGCGAGGCATCGCGATTACGCCGGTGAAGTTCGGCATCTCGTTCACCGCAACCTTTATGAATCAAGCCGGGGCGCTGGTGATGATTTATCGCGATGGCAGCGTCCAGGTGAACCACGGCGGCACGGAAATGGGGCAGGGATTGCACACCAAGATCCTCCATATCGCAGCCCAGGGTTTGGGCCAGAAGCCGGAAGCGATCCGTGTGATGCCGACGCGCACGGACAAAATTCCGAATACGTCCGCGACCGCAGCGTCCGCCAGTACAGACCTGAATGGCGCGGCGGTGCTGCAGGCATGCATGCAGTTGAAGCAATGCATGACGCCCCCGGCTTCCATGATTCTGGAATGCGAACCGGGCCAGGTCCAGTTCGAAGACGGCTTAGTTTACAGCAGCGGCAATCCGGAGCATACGATTCTGTTTGGGCAGGTAGCCGCGGCCGCGTACCGCGCGCGGATGCCGCTATTCGCGCATGGATTCTACAAGACTCCCGGACTGAAATACGATCCCGCAACGCTCACCGGCAATCCGTTTCATTACTTCGTATGGGGTGCGGCGGTGAGTGAAGTCGAACTTGATCTCTTCACCGGAGATTGCCGCGTGTTGCGCGTCGATCTGCTGGAGGATGTGGGAACATCGGTCGCGCCCGTCATTGATCTTGGCCAGATTGAAGGCGGGTTCATGCAGGGGCTTGGCTGGCTGACGATCGAAGAGTTGCTGTGGGATTCGCAAGGGCGATTGTCGACCAACAGCGCGTCCACGTACAAGCTGCCTGCATGGTCGGAGTTGCCGGAAGTCTTCAACGTAGGCTTCTTGGAGCGCGCGGACGAACCCGATGTCGTCTTCGGCAGCAAAGCCGTGGGGGAGCCCCCGTTTATGCTCGCGCTCTCCGTGCGGGAAGCGATTCGGAACGCAATTGGTGGGGGCATCACATTTGACAGTCCCGCAACGCCGGAGCGGATCTTCTTTGCGTTACGCGAGGCGCGCGTCTGAGCGGTGCCGCCCAATTGCTTCGCGCGTGCATCCTGCATACGCCGGGCGGAATCTTGGAGGCGTTTGCCGATGGCGGGCTGCTGATTCGCGACGGGCGTGTTGCCGGGTTGGCGGATTACGCCGTGCTGCGGGCGCAGAACCCGGATGTGCCGGTAAGCGACTTTCGGGGCGGTTATTTGTTGCCGGGCTTCGTCGACACGCATGTGCACTTCCCGCAGATCCGCATTTTGGGTGGCTTAGGGTGCGAGTTACTGGATTGGTTGGAAGCGGTGGCGCTCCCCGAAGAGGCACGAATGGCCGATCCTGCTTATGCCGACGACACGGCACGGCGGTTCGTTCGCGCTCTGGCCGCGCATGGCACCACGACAGCGCTGGTGTTTGGCTCGCACTTCGAACCCGCCACAGAAGCTTTGTTCGAAGCTGCGGAGCGTATAGGTCTTCGCGTGATCAGCGGGCTCGTCCTGTCCGATCGTATGCTTCGGCCCGAGTTGCACCAGACTCCGGAACACGCCTATCGCGATTCCCGCAAACTTGATCGATCTCTATCACGGACGCGGCCGCTTGCTTTATGCAGTAACTCCGCGATTTGCGCTCTCGGCATCGGAGGCAATGCTTGAGGTCTGCCAAAGTCTGCTGAGTGAAAACCGCGGAATCCGATTCCAAACACACATCAATGAGAACGAGCGGGAAGTGGCAGAGGTGGCGGCGCTGTTTCCTTGGGCTTCCGATTACTTGGCTGTTTACGAGCGCTACGAACTCTGTCGGCCCGGAGCGGTGCTGGCGCACAATGTTCACGCGACCGATTCCGAGCTTGCACGTTTGGCGCAATCCGGCACTTCCGTTTCACACTGCCCTTGTAGCAACGGGATGTTGGGCAGCGGTCTGTTCCCGTTCCGGCGCCATAAACAAGCCGGCGTTCGCGTGGCATTGGGGAGTGACGTCGGCGGCGGGACCGGATTTGGGATGTTGAAGGAGGGATTGCAGGCTTATGCGCTGCAACGTCTGGCTCCGGATGGAGTACTCTTGCGACCATCCGACCTGCTGTATCTGGTAACCCTCGCAGGTGCGGAAGCGCTGCAATTGGACCAGGAAACAGGCGACTTCACTATCGGGAAATCCGCCGACTATTGTTATCTTCATCCGGTGCCGGGAGGCTTACTGGAAGGCGCGCTGGAGCGGGCCGAGAGCTTCGAGCGTACACTGGGCGCGCTGTTTACGCTTGGGGGGCCGGAGAGCATTCAGGATGTCCGGATTGGGGGCAATACGTGCTTGAGCGTTTGAACGATCTGGACCGGGGTGCGTTCGTGGAAGCCGTAGGCTGGGCGTTTGAAGACTCGCCGTGGGTTGCCGAACGAGCGTGGGAGAATCGGCCTTTTCGCGATGTGGAAGCACTGCATCGGGCGATGGTGACCGAAGTGGAAAAGGCCCCGCAAGACATGCAACTGGTTTTGCTGCGCGCTCACCCGGATCTGGGGGCGAAGATTCGCATGAGCCATGCCTCCGCGACGGGAACAGGCGGGCGCGGGATTATCCGATCTTTCGCCTGAGCCGTTCGATGCCTACAAGGAGAAGTTTGGCTTTCCTTTTCTGTTCGCAGTGAAGGGCAGCACCAAACGCGATATTCTGAAGGCTCTGCAGCAGCGGCTCCTCTCCACGCGCGAAGAGGAATTTGCCGAAGCGCTCCGCCAAGTCTACCGGATCGCATGGTTTCGATTGAATCAGGAGAGCTGATTGGAACGGTTCGCAAGCGGCTGGAAGAGGAACTACTACGGCAAGGGTGACATCATCGCGTACCGGCTGGACCCTACCCACGCGGTGCCGCTATTTGGCGTAAACGTGAAAATCCTGGTGTATGGTGACGCTTTTTGGGCGACATACACCACCGGCGACAACACGGGGTTGATTGCGACCGATTCGATGAAAAATTTCGTCCAGCGTGAAACGCGGAATTTTCCAGGCGCGGAGTTGGAAGGGTACTGCGAATTTCTGGCGACGAAGTTTCTGCAGACATACCCGCAGGTGGAGGGCGTGCAGGTTTCCGCGGAAGAGATTCCGTATGCGGCTTTGCCCGGGCAGCCCGCCGCGTTCGCTCCCGCTGGCCCGGAACGCTGCACCGCGCGGATCGAGATCGATCGTCAAGGGACGGTGGAAGCGACATCCGGGATTGCCGGCTTTCGAATGGTCAAGCTAAAAGGCAGCGCATTCGTCGGCTTTGTGCGTGATGCTTACACCACGCTGCCAGATATTCACAATCGGCCGCTGCACATGTGGCTTGATGTGGAATGGATGCCAGCGGGGAAGGTTTCAGCGCGCGTGCGCGAGCTGGTCCACAAGACCTTCGGCGAGTTCGAATCAGGCAGCATTCAGCAAATCATCTACCGGACCGGCACAGCTATCCTGCGCGAGATCCCGGAGCTCGCTGAGATTCATTTGGAGGCGAATAACCGGACGTGGGACAACGTCGCTGAGGGCGTCTACACCGAAGCACGGCCGCCTTATGGATGTCTGGGTCTGCGCTTGCGGCGGGAGAGTTAGCGGATGGCGCGGCTTTCCACGCACGTTCTCGATACTTCGCGAGGCTTTCCGGGCGCGGGAATCTCTGTGGAAGTATGGAAGGACGGCGTGTTGCTCAGTGTGTCGGTAACCGATGCTGACGGGCGCATCGCGGCTCAAGAGGTGGCCGCCGGGGTCTACGAATTGGTCTTTCATGTCGCGGATTATCTTCGGGCCGAGCCTGCCTTTTTCGACAGGATCGCAATCCAATTTAAAGTCGCCGATCCATCGGGGAAATATCACGTGCCGCTGTTGCTCTCGCCCTATGGCTACAGCACCTATCGGGGTTCCTGATGTTGAAACATGCGCAGGAATGCATCGCGCGATGCCGTGCATTAGCGTCCCATACCGAAGAGCCCGGGTTCATTACGCGCACGTTTCTCTCTGAGCCCATGCGGCGGGTTCATGCGGATCTGGCGGGCTGCCTGCCGGGCGCTTTCCTCGACAATGCCGGAAACTTCCGCACAAAAGGTGAAGCGGGAAAGCCGACCTTGTATATCGGATCGCATCTCGATACGGTTCCCCATGCCGGCGCTTTCGATGGCGTTTTGGGTGTTGTGCTCGCGATCAAGTTAGCGGAACTGGCACGGCCAAAGCGGTTCCGGGTTGCGGTCGTGGGATTCTCTGAAGAAGAGGGTGTACGGTTCGGCTTTCCGTTTATTGGGAGCCTGGCAATGATCGGCGAACTCACGCCGGAGATGCGCGCGCGAACGGACGCGCGAGGCGTCTCTGTAGCTGCGGCGATCGAGTCATACGGTGTGAATGCGGACCAATGCGAACCCATTCGGACGGGCCTCGGATACCTGGAGTTTCACATCGAACAAGGCCCAGTGCTGGAGAGTTTGAATCGGCCTCTCGGGGTTGTCGAAGCCATTTGCGGGCAGACGCGCATGGACCTTACGTTCGAAGGGCAGGCGGGTCATGCGGGAACCACGCCAATGCATCTGCGTCGGGACGCGCTTGCGGGCGCCGCGGAATGGATGGGTGAAGTGGAACGGCGCGCGGGCGGCTTGCCGGGGCTGGTGGCTACAGTTGGCCGGGTCGAAGTATCGCCCGGAGCGCCGAATGTGATCCCAGGCTCGGTCAAGTTGACCCTCGACGTCCGCCATCGCGAGGACAAACTCAGGCGCGAAGCTGTCGAGTGTTTTCTCTCGCGGGCTAACGCAATCGCAGAGCGCCGCATGCTGCAATTCGGTTCGGAACTGCGGCTGGAGCAAGCTTCTGTATCAATGGATGGGGAACTGAGCAATCTTCTGGGCGAAGCAGCGCGGCAAGCCGGCTTCGAACCCCATTTCATGCCGAGCGGCGCCGGGCACGATGCCATGATTCTCGCCCGGTGCATGCCTGCGGCTATGCTCTTTCTACGCAGCCCAGGCGGTCTGAGCCACCATCCAGATGAATCCGTGCTGGCCGAAGACGTTGCCGCCGCGCTGGAAACAGGGTTGAACTTTCTTGAAGAATTGGAGCATCGCGCGTGAGCTCGATTGTGATTCGCAACGGAACTGTGGTCACGCCGGAAGGTTGTCTGCGCGCCGACGTTCGCGTTGAAGATCAAACGATACAAGCCATCGGACCTGAGTTGCCCAGCGCCGATTCAGCGATCGATGCCACGGGGCTTCACATCTTTCCTGCAACCATTGACGTTCACCTGCACTTCAACGAACCCGGCCGCACTGAGTGGGAAGGCGCGGCAACGGGGAGCCGCGCGCTGGCTGCGGGCGGCGGCGCTGTTTTCTTCGATATGCCGCTGAACTCCACTCCCTGTACGGTGAACGCGCGCGAGTTCACTCGAAAGCAGAAAGCCCTGGAAGCCGCTTCTCTCGCGGATTTCGGGCTGTGGGGCGGTTTGATTCCCGGGAATGTTTCCGAGATGGCGAACATGGCGGAGCAAGGCGCCATCGGGTTCAAAGCGTTCCTCTGCGATTCCGGTCTGCCGGAATTTCCACGCGCGGACGATCTCACTCTGTGGGACGGCTGCGTCGAGGCCGCGCGTCTGGATCTTCCGATTGCCGTTCACGCGGAGAGCAACGAACTCGCGCGGGGATCTTCGCGGCCGGTACTGGCGGAACTTGAGGCGATCCAACGCGCTACGCTGATCGCAGGGGAAGCAAAGGCGCGTCTGCACATCGTGCATATCAGTTGCGGCCGGGGCGTGGTGTTAGCGGCGGAAGCTCGCGCCCGCGGTGTGGATGTCACCATCGAGACGTGTCCCCACTATTTGTTCTTCAGCGAAGAAGATGTCGAGCGCTTGGGCGCGCTTGCAAAATGTGCGCCGCCGCTGCGGTCGAAGAAACACCAGGAAGAACTCTGGAACGAAGTGGAGCGCGGTACGGTCGATATCATAGCCTCCGATCATTCGCCCGCGCCGCCGGAAATGAAGCTCTGCGAGTTCGATCGCGCGTGGGGTGGCATTGCGGGCGTGCAGTCCACGCTGGCGGTGTTGCTTCATCGTAGCTTGGTGCCTCAACGCATCGCGGGGCTGCTTGCGGCCAATCCGGCGAAGCGTTTCCGCCTGGCGCGTAAGGGTGCCGTTCGCGAAGGGAATGACGCGGATCTGACGTTGGTGGATCTTTCGAAGAATACGACGCTGACGCGTGAAGATCTGGCGGACCGGCATCGCATGAGCCCCTACGCGGGGAGCACGTTTCGGGGAGTTGTCCGCCGCACAATGCGGCGCGGCGAGACGATTTACTCGGACGGCATGTTTCCTGACGCCACGCGCGGCCACTTCCTTCGCCCTCAGCCTTGAATAAAACGATGACCATGCAATCACTCGGAAACACGCGCAGCGCACGCCATCGGGATCATCTTCTGCACACGCCCGATACATTCGTGCGCGCACCTTTGCCGGGCATGCGCGGAGCAACGGCCATCGTTCATGTGTCACCGGAGATGGGCGCGAAGTTTACGCAATACTCCGTAGAGCTCGAGGCGGGCGGTGAGATCGCAGCGGCGCGCGATCAACGGTTTTGTTATGTTCTCTCGGGCGAGATCAACGGATTGCATGCAGGCGACTATGCGTGGTTCCCTCCTGACGCGAGCGCTAAACTTCATGCCCAGCAAGAGTCTCGCGCCATCGTGATCGAGAAGCCATACATACCTCTTCCCGGTCTTGCGGTTCCTGCATCCTTCACTGGCACTGAATCGCAGATCATGCCCACGCCTCTGATGGGCGATGCTTCGCTCGAAGTTCGCAGCCTGTTCCCCTCCGGCGCTGTTTTCGATCTCGCTGTGAACACGATGACGTTCCAACCGGGCGCGTCACTTCCCATGGTGGAGGTGCATGTAATGGAACACGGGCTCCTGATGCTTGCGGGCGGCGGAATCTACCGGCTCGGCGAACACTGGTACCCTGTCACGGAAGGCGATTTCATCTGGATGGCGCCTTACCTCCCGCAATGGTTTGGGGCTCTTGGGAAAACGCCGGCCAAGTATCTGATCTATAAGGATTGGAACCGCTGATATGAGCTTGGAGGTCGATCAAGACCGCATTGCGCGAGAGTTGCAGGAGCTGAGCACAATCTCCGCCGGACCCGATCCGGGCGTGACGCGCGTGGTGTTTACGGAAACGGACTTGCGCTCGCGCGCGTTCGTGAAAGGGTTATGCGTGGAAGCGGGATTGACGGTGCGGGAAGATGCCGTCGGCAATACGTTCGCGCGCTGGACGGGCAGGGAACCGGGCCTGCCCGCTGTGGCAACGGGCTCTCACATCGACGCGATTCCGCATTCAGGCGCGTTCGATGGCACCGTCGGCGTGCTCGGCGGATTGGAAGCGATCCGCGCTCTGCAACGTGCCAATGTCCAACCGCGCCGGTCGATCGAACTCATCCTGTTTACATCGGAAGAACCGACGCGTTTCGGCATCGGCTGCCTCGGGAGCCGATTGCTTTCCGGGATGCCCGCAAACCGGATTGCCGAGCTGGATGCAGTGCGGCAAGCGGCGGGATTTACGGGCGATCTCTCCAGTGTCGCGCTGCCGCAGGGCTACTACTCAGCTTTCATAGAGCTTCATATCGAGCAAGGCAAAATTCTGGAACAAGAGGGGCTTGAGCTAGGCATTGTGACAGCCATCGCCGCTCCCGCTGCTCTTCGTATCGAGGTCAGCGGCGAAGGCGGCCACGCCGGCGCTGTCCTGATGCCGCAACGGAAAGACGCGTTTCTCGCAGCCGCTGAAATTGCGCTGGCAGCGGAAGCCGCCGCGAAGGCGTCGGGTGCCGTGGACACCGTGGCAACAACCGGCATCTGCGACATCTTTCCGCGCGCCGTGAACAGTATTCCCAGCTCCGCCCGCATGGAGATTGACGTACGCGATATCGAAGGGGCGCGCCGCGATGCAGTCCTCGCGAAAATCATGCACGCCGCTGAGTCCATCGCCAGGCGCCGCGGGGTGACTCTGACCACAGAGCTGTTGAACGCGGATCCGCCGGCGCAGTGCAGCCCCATGATTCTTGCCGCATTGCAAACCGCTTGCGCCAGGCACAAAGCCACGGTTCGGAACATGATCAGCCGGGCGTACCACGATTCTTCTTTCATGTCGCTGATCGCGCCCACCGCAATGCTCTTCGTCCCCTGCCGCGAAGGCGTCAGCCATCGGCCCGAGGAATACTCGTCTCCCGAACAGATCGCAAGAGGCGTCCTGGTGCTGGCGGAAACCCTCGACACTCTCGCAAAATAATCTATGGCCATTCACGTAGCGCTCAATCACAAGACGCATTACCGTTACGACCGCTCCATTTCTCTCGGTCCGCAAACGGTCCGGCTGCGTCCCGCGCCCCACTGCCGCACGCCCATCCTGGCGTACTCGTTGAAGGTCAACCCGGCGAATCACTTCCTGAACTGGCAGCAGGACCCGCAGGCAAACTATCTGGCGCGCTTGGTATTTCCGGAGAAGACCACGGAGTTCTCTGTGGAGGTGGATCTGGTTGCGGAGATGGCCATCTTCAACCCGTTCGATTTCTTCCTTGAGCCTTACGCTGAGCAATGTCCGTTCATTTACGACGAAGCTCTTGCCCGAGAGCTGCGGCCCTTCCTGGAGACGGAACGAACCGGCCCCAAGATGCTCGACTTCCTGGGACAAATTCCGCGCACCAGCATGCGCACAATCGATTTTCTGGTCGATCTGAACCAACGCGTGCAGCGCGAAGTGGCTTATGTGATTCGTCTGGAGCACGGTGTTCAGAGCTGTGAACAGACGCTCGGCATGCGGACCGGTTCGTGCCGCGATTCCGCCTGGCTGCTGGTGCAGGTACTTCGGAATCTGGGCCTTGCCGCGCGCTTTGTATCGGGCTATCTGATTCAACTCACGGCGGATGTGAAGTCGCTCGATGGCCCTTCCGGCGCCAGCGCAGATTTCACTGACCTTCATGCGTGGGCGGAAGTGTATCTGCCGGGTGCGGGATGGATCGGGCTCGATCCTACGTCGGGGTTGATGGCGGGTGAAGGTCATATCCCTCTCGCGTGCACTCCGGATGTAGGAAGCGCGGCCCCCATCTCCGGCCTTATCGACCCCTGCAACACGGAATTCAGCCATGAGATGTCCGTGAAGCGGGTGTTCGAATCGCCTCGCGTGACGAAGCCCTATAGCGACGAGCAATGGGAGCGGATCGAAGCGCTGGGGCACAGCGTGGATGCCGATCTGCAGGCGGGCGACGTGCGCCTGACCATGGGTGGCGAACCGACCTTCGTTTCGCTGGATGATCCCGATGGCGCGGAATGGACCAGCGCCGCAATGGGTCCGGAAAAGCGGCGGCTCTCGGTGGATCTGCTGCTCAAAATGCGTGACCGCTTTACTTCGGGCGCGATGCTGCATTTCGGGCAAGGCAAGTGGTATCCGGGCGAGCCGCTGCCGCGCTGGTCGTTGGGCTGTTATTGGCGGAAAGATGGCGTCGCGGTCTGGGAAGACCCGAAGCTGATCGCGGAAGACGCCAAAGATTATGGCTATACGGAGACGGAAGCGCGCTTGTTTTTGGAGACGCTCACGCGCCGCTTACAGGTCTCTCCGAAGTTTATTATCGAAGCCTATGAGGATGTCTTTTACTATCTCTGGAAAGAACGGCGTTTACCCGTCAACGTCGACCCGCTTGATTCAAAGATAGAAGACCCGCAGGAGCGCGCGCGGCTTGCTGAAGTCTTCGAACAAGGCCTCACGCCACTTGTCGGCTACGTGCTTCCCCTGCGCCGCATCCCCACGCGCCAAGGCACTCCGCGATGGACCAGCCAGCCTTGGTTCCTCGCTTCGGCGCGCATGTTTCTGGTCCCCGGCGACTCGCCCTTAGGCTATCGATTGCCGCTTGATTCGCTCCCTTGGACTAAACCCGAAGACGTTACCTACAGTTACGATCCTGACCCGTTCGCCACGCGTGAAAAGCTGCCGGAGCGGCCCGAACGCAAACCGCATTTGTTTGACGTACCGGAATCCGATGACCTGCCGGAACCGCCAGAAGACAAAACTACGCCGCCTGAGCATGGGGAATCTGCCCCGTGGGTTACCCGCCCCGCTCTCTGCATACAAGTGCGTCATGGCAAGCTCTTCCTCTTCATGCCACCGGTGGAGTATCTGTCCGACTATCTCGAATTGATCGCCGCGATCGAGGAAACCGCAGCCCACCTAAACCTGCCGGTCGCAATTGAGGGCTACACGCCACCGGGCGACCTGCGCATGTCCGCGCTCAAAGTCACACCAGACCCTGGAGTCATCGAAGTCAATATTCATCCCGCTTCGTCTTGGGACCAGCTTGTCGAAACCACCACCGCAATTTACGATCTCGCCCGGGAAAGCCGGTTGGGCACAGAAAAATTCATGCTTGATGGCCAGCATTCAGGCACCGGCGGAGGCAACCACATCGTGATCGGAGCGGCCACCCCCGCCGATAGCCCTTTCCTGCGGCGTCCCGATTTGTTGCGCAGCATGGTTGGCTTTTGGCAGAATCATCCAGCACTTTCGTATCTGCTTTCCGGCCTGTTTATCGGGCCCACCAGCCAACATCCCCGCGTGGACGAAGCGCGAACCGATGCGCTTTATGAACTCGGCATCGCGTTCGAGCAGGTTCCGGAGAAGGGAACCCCCGATGTTTCGCCCTGGTTGTGCGATCGCGTATTCCGCCATTTACTGACAGATCTGACCGGCAACACACACCGCGCCGAGTTCTGCATTGACAAGCTTTATCCTCCCGAATCTTCTGGTTCCCGCTTGGGCCTGCTGGAACTTCGCGCATTTGAGATGCCGCCGCATGCACGCATGAGCCTGACGCAACAGCTGCTGGTACGGGCGTTAATCGCGCAATTCTGGCGCACACCTTACCGCCAAAAGCTGGTGCATTGGGGAACGCAACTCCATGATCGCTTCATGCTTCCTTACTTTGTTCAGTTGGACTGGGAAGATGTAGTCATGGGCTTGCGCGAGGCCGGATATCCGTTCGAAAGCGACTGGTTCGCTCCGCATTTCGAATTTCGTTTCCCGCTGATCGGATCGGTCACCAAGCGCGGCATCCACCTGGAACTGCGCCATGCTCTGGAACCCTGGAACGTCTTGGGAGAGGAAGCTTCGGGCAGCGGCACTGTTCGAAATGTGGACTCGTCGCTCGAAAGGCTGCAGGTGAAAGTTACGGGTCTGGTGGATTCTCGCTTCGCCGTGCTCTGCAACGGCAGGCGTGTACCCCTGCATCCTACCGGCAAGCAGGGGGAATTTGTGGCAGGGGTGCGCTATCGCGCGTGGCAGCCGCCCTCCTGCCTGCATCCGTATATCCCGGTACAAAGTCCCCTGGTATTCGATCTTGTGGACACATGGTCGGAACGTGCCATTGGCGGCTGCGTTTACCACGTCACCCATCCCGGCGGACGCGCGAATGAGCAATTTCCTGTGAATGCTTATGAGGCCGAAAGCCGGCGCCTCGCGCGATTCAGCGAAATCGGCCATACGCCCGGTAACATCCACGTTCCCCCGGAAGAACAGAACCGGCAATTTCCGCTGACGCTCGATCTGCGGCGTAACCCGTGACCGCCTCGCCCCGGCCATTGCTGACGTCAGGCTACGGCCAAATCACGGGCAGCTTCGATGAGATGTCCGGCCCACACTGGGACAAGTACATCCACGATCTGTCCGAGCTGGGCGAAGAAGAGATTGCGCACCGGTGGCAGGCCGCGCGCCACCGCATCAGCGAGAACGGCGTTACTTACAACGTGTATGGCGATCCGCTCGGCATGGACCGCCCTTGGAACCTGGACGCGATTCCGTTCCTGATTTCGGCCGCCGAGTGGGAGCGTTTAGAAGCGGGCCTGATTCAGCGTGCGCGTTTGTTGAACTGGATTCTTTCCGATCTCTACGGGCCGCAGAAGCTGCTCCACGATGGCCATATTCCGCCTGCTTTGGTGTTCGCGAACCCGGGATTCCTGCGGGCTTGTCACGGCGTCCCGGTTCCTGGCAACATTCACCTTCATCTGCTGGCCGTGGACCTGGCGCGCTCGCCCGATGGCCAATGGTGGGTGCTCTCAGACCGCACGCAGGCCCCGTCCGGCGCTGGATACGCTCTCGAAAATCGCGTGGTTCTTGCGAGTACTTTCCCGGACCTGTTCCGCAAGGCGCGCGTGCAACGATTGGCTTCTTTCTTTGCTTCGTTCCGCGAAACGCTGCTCAGCTTATCTCCGGTCCGTTCGCCGCGAGTGGTTCTGCTCACCCCAGGCCCGTATAACGAGACGTATTTCGAACATTCGTACCTCGCCCGGTATCTAGGCTTCACCATGGTGCAGGGTGGCGATCTCACCGTAAGGAACAGCCGCGTTTATCTGAAGTCGCTTGAAGGCTTGAAGCCTGTGGATGTGATCTTGCGGCGCGTGGACAGCGGCTTTTGCGACCCTCTCGAGCTGCGCGCTGATTCCTATCTAGGCGTCGCCGGGTTAGTGGAAGCTGTCCGCGCAGGCAACGTGGTAGTTGCGAATGCTCTGGGCAGTGGCTTGCTTGAAACGTCAGCGTTCATGCCCTTTCTGCCCGGCCTGAGTGAGCGATTGCTCGGGGAAGAAATTGCGCTTCCTTCCGTCGCGACCTGGTGGTGCGGACAGCCCAAGGCACTGCGCTACGTGCGCAACAACCTGGATTTCCTCGTTGTAAAGCCGGCTTTCCCGTCGCTGGGCGTGGAGCCCGTGTTCGGCGGAAGACTTGCTGGCGAGGAGCGCTCCAAGTTGCTTACGCGGTTGGAAGAAAGCCCCCAACAGTTTGCCGGACAGGAGTTGCTGAACATCTCGAGCGTGCCAGTGTGGAGCGAAGATGGTCTCGCTCCGCGGCGAGTGGTCCTGCGTGTGTATTTGGCGGCGGTGGGGGATTCGTGGATCGTCATGCCCGGCGGACTTGCCCGCGTTTCTCCCACCCGCGACACTCCTGTGGTTTCCATGCAGAGCGGCGGAGGCAGCAAAGATACATGGGTGCTCACCAACAAACCGGTAAGCAAATTCACACTGCTCCAATCCGACGACTTGCCAGTGAAACTGAACCGTGGCGGCTCGAGCGACCTACCCAGCCGTGCGGCCGACCACCTCTTCTGGCTGGGCCGCTATGCCGAACGTGCAGAGCATCTCTGCCGCGTCCTGCGCAGCATTCTGGTACGGATCACCGGCGAATCGGCTACGCTCGGAACCGCTGGACTCGAATCGTGGATGCGCCTTCACGGCACGCTGGAGTCTCCCTATTCGCGCTTGTTAAAAGACGATCCCCAAGGCCGCCTTGACCAGGCTCGCGACCTGGAACAGGAGATCCTTTCTCTGATCTTTGAAGAACAGCGCCGGGACAGTTTGAATGCCAATCTGGCCCGGGCCGCGCGCGCTGCCGCTCAGGTGCGCGACCGGCTTTCGAGCGACCTGCTGCGCGTTGTGAATCAGTTCGGTGGGCTCACGCGAGAACCTGGTATCTCTGCCTGGGGCTATGTTTCACCGGCCGAAGCGCTCGCCGTATTGAACCGTTCGATTGGAGTGCTGGCCGCCCTCCGTGGAATCGAGCTCGAAAACATGACTCGTGGACCGGGCTGGCAATTTTTGAGTATCGGACGCCGCATTGAACGCGCCATCCATCTGGTCGATCTGTTCCGCGCTATTCTTGTCCCTCTCGGTTCCGAAACGGGCCCTTCGTTGGAGCTTCTGCTGGAGGTTGCCGATAGCTCCATCACTTACCGCTCCCGCTATTTCACCGCCCTGCAAATGCCGCCCGTGCTGGATCTGCTGATGAATGACGATATCAATCCGCGTTCGCTTGCTTTCCAGGTATTGGATCTTTCGAACCATTGCGAAGTCCTCTCCCGCATGCCCTCCGGCGAGGGCTGGCCCAGGCCGGAGCAACAGCGCTTCGAAGTAAGTGCGGCGAAGTTGTTCCAAGCGGACGTGGAAGCGCTGTGCAGGCCGGACCTGGGAACCCGGCGGCTCAACCTGGACGACTTGCTCGCCGCATTAGGCATCGCCCTCTCCACCTTCTCCGACGCCCTCACAAACATCTATTTCAGCCACGCGGAGATGCCTCGCTCCACATGATCTATCGCGTCAGGCACGAGACGATTTACGATTACTCGGACCCGGTTTCCGTATCGCACCACATCGTTCGTCTGAAGCCGCGGAGCCTTCCCGCCCAGACTTGCAGGTTCTCCGAGATCTCTATAACGCCCGCTCCGCCGGCGCCCGCAACCACTCATCTGGACTACTTCGGCAACCCCGTTACCTCCTTCACGCTGCAAGAGCCGCACAACCGCCTCACGGTCACGGCTCTCAGCGAGTTGGAAGTGCATGCGGCGGCACCGCCGGACTTCACGCAATCTCCCGCGTGGGAACAAGTTCGCGAAACCCTGCCCAGTGACCATTCTTGGAACGGCTTGACTGCCTATCAATACGTCTTCGATTCCGCCCGCGCCGCTGCAAAGCCGGCACTCGCCAGCTATGCGCGTGAATCCTTCCCGGAACGCCGGCCGCTCATGGCTTGTGTTCTCGACCTAACTCAACGCATCCATCGAGACTTTCGCTTCGATTCCAAAGCCACCGAAGTAAACACGCCGACCGAAACCGTTTTCGAAAAGCGCCGCGGCGTCTGCCAGGATTTCGCTCATCTGCAAATTGCCTGTATCCGCTCATTGGGGCTTCCGGCCCGCTACGTAAGCGGATATCTTCGAACGCTGCCGCCCCCGGGCCGCGCGCGTCTGGTAGGCGCGGATGCGTCACACGCTTGGTGTTCCGCATGGTGCCCGGTCCTAGGCTGGGTGGATTTCGATCCGACGAACAATTGCGTTTCGAGTGATGGGCACGTCACCGTGGCATGGGGCCGCGATTATAGCGATGTGAGTCCGATTCACGGCGTTCTGCTGGGCGGTGCCAGGCACACGCTCCACGTGGGCGTCGACGTGACGCCTCTCGAGTAGCGGCAAGTATCAGTTTGAGATCTGCTGCGACAGGACTTCGATATTCAAAACGGTTTCGCCTAGGCCTCTCGCTTTAGTCCGCAAGTCGCTCTTCTGTAGAAGCTGGAATCCCTTAACCGGGCAGAACTCCTGGGCAATCGCTGGCTGCCCTGCCCAGAATGAGCCGGATACGGTTCGGCCCTCAATCCGCAGCAAGCCGAAAGTTTCGGCGTCTACCCAGATGTTTCCCTCCAGCAAAGCGCTTAGCTTGCGGCGGGGCGTAATGTGGATGCTATAGCACGACCTGTCTTTGCATTGTTCAAGCCCCTGCACATTGAATTGATAATTTTGGTCAGTGATCAACCGGGCCATTTTGTTTTGCGGACGCATCAAGTCGACCTCACTATCGAGTGCTCTTTGCAACACAAACTTGTAAAGCCCACCCGCGCCTTTCCATTGCATCACCTTGAACGATTCCCCGCGTGATTTGTCGTACACCATTTCGACCTCAGCAACGGCGAATTGGTCTTTCTCCGTGGCCCGCAGCGTATATTTTCGCCGCGCTGTGTAAGAGAGCAGATTGGCCTCCTGTTTGTCCTGCCACTTGAGAAAGTTCTCGACAACAGGCGGCGTTGTGGTGGAAGCGCTTTGAAGATTGAGGTTGCAGGAGAAAATGGCAACTGGCAGGGCGAGTAGAAGGCCGCGAAGCAGCGGGTAGTGGCGCACATAGATAAGACGGCGACTGCCCGAAGCGGGATTCACCTACATTTGGCCAACAAGTTCCATCTGCCGGTCCTGCGCCGATGCATGTTGCTCTTTCAATTCGTCCCGAGGCTCTTCTTTCGGGCTAAACCAGGAGTAAAGAATCGGCAGCAAATAAAGGGTCAGAATCGTGGCGGTGATTAAACCGCCGATCACCACCGTGGCCAGGGGACGCTGTACTTCAGCCCCCCGGGCTTGGGAAATCGCCATCGGGACAAAGCCCAAACTGGCCACCAGAGCTGTCATGAGCACGGGCCGGAGACGGTCGGAGGCACCCTCCCGGATGGCATCTTTGACGCTCTTCCCCTGTTCGCGTAGGGAATTGATATGGCTGACCATGACAATGCCGTTCAACACAGCCACGCCGAAAAGCGCGATGAACCCGATCGACGCAGACAGGTTCAGGTTGATTCCCCGTATCCAGAGCGCCGCAATGCCTCCGACTAGCGCAAAGGGAACGTTCAACAGGATGAGGAGCGCCTGCTTGACGTTGTGGAAGGTGGCAAACAAGAGCCCAAAGATCACCAGAATGGAGACGGGCAGAACGATCAGCAGCCGCTGGTTGGCTCGCCGCTGATTTTCGAATTGACCGCCCCACTCCATCGAGTAACCGGCCGGTAACTTCAGGCCCTGATCCACCTTTTGACGTGCGTTTGCGACGAAGCTGCCCAGGTCCGTCCCGCGTACATTGCTTTGCACCACAACCCGTCGCCGTGCGTTCTCGCGGGAGATAATCTCCGGCCCGCGGACAACATTCAAGTTTGCGACCTGGTCCAGGCGAACGCGTTCTCCACCCGGTGCTGACAGCCACAGGCCCGCGAGCGCATCTACATTCTGGCGCTGATTGTCCGGCAACCGTAACGCCAGCGGAAAGCGCTGTTCCCCCTCGATCACTTCGGAGATCTGCTTCTGCCCGATCAGCGTTTCGGCCAGCTCTTGCACGTCGGAAACGTTCAGTCCGTAGCGGTCCAATTCATCTCGCCGCAGGTCGAGCTGCAGTTCGGGTACGCCGGTTGTGATTTCCATTTGCGGTTCGCTGGCTCCTTTCACCGTCGTAATCAGTGCCAGCGTGCGCTGGGCCAAATCGGACAGCACTTTTGTATCCTGGCCGAAGATTTTGATCGCGAGATCACCGCGAATCCCCGTCACCACCTCATCCATACGCATGGCCATGGGCTGAGTTACGCTATAAGCCACGCCGGGTATGCCTTCCAGCTTCTTTGCGATCTTCTGCGAGAGTTCGTCCTGCGTCTTGCAGCACTTCCACTGGTCCTGAGGCTGCAGAGAAAGATAAGAATCGCTCTCGTAAATGCCCATAGCTTCGGTTGCCAGATCGGGCCGCCCAAGCTTAGTCACCACACTCTTAATTTCGGGAAAGCTCATGATCACCTTCTCGATCTGTCTTCCGACTGCCACGGAATCCGGCAGCGAAATGCCAGGCAAACGGCGCGAGGTAATCAGGATGGAGCCTTCGTCGAGTTTCGGCATGAACTCTGTGCCAATGAATTTCAATGATCCAAGTGCTACCAGCAAGACAACTACGGCCACCGCCAGGATGGGCCCACGATGCTTCTCCGCGAATTCGAGCGAGCGACCGTACCGATCCCGAAGTTTGTTGAACCAGCCTTCCTGCTTCGGCTTCGCGCCTTCCTCCTTAGCTGGTTTTATAACGAAACTGGCCAATGTCGGCATCGCGAACAGCGCAAGAAAGAGCGATCCCAGAAGCGCGGAACAAACCGTGATGGCCATCGGGCGGAACATCCGGCCTTCCAGATCCTGCAGCGTAAAAATCGGAAGGTAGACAGCAATAATGATGAGGACGCCGAAGATGATCGGCCGCGCCACCTCCTGAGAGGCCTGGAGCAAGTCTTTATTCCAATCCTTGCTCCCTTGCTCCCGCCGGCGCACGATGTTATCGATCATGACTACGGAACCATCCACAATCATGCCGAAATCGATGGCACCCAGGCTCATCAAATTGGCTGAAATGCCGAAGACGAGCCATGCCGAGAAAGCCGACCAGCATAGAGAGCGGAATGACCAATGCAACCAGCAGCGCTGCCCGGACATTGCCCAGGAAGAGCAGCAAAATAATCGTCACCAGCACGCCTGCTTCAATCAGATTGTGCTTGACGGTATGAATGGTGCCGTCGATTACTTCACCTTGATCGTAAAAAGGAACAATCTTCGCGCCATTCGGCAGTTTTAGGCTGGCAATTTTCGCTTTAACAAGATCGAGAACCTTGCGCCCATTTTCGCCTTTCAGAATAATCACCATGCCGGCCAGCGTTTCCCCCTGACCATTGCGCGTCACTGCGCCTTGGCGGGGCAGCGCTGTGGTGGTGACGTGCGCTACGTCGCGAAGCAGCACCGGCACGCCGCGATTCGCCAGTACGACGATGCGCTCGATATCCTCGACCGAGGAAGCTCGGCCCAAACCGCGAACTGTATACTGCTCCTCGCCATGTACGATGAATCCGCCGCCGAAGTTGCTGTTGTTGGTTTGCACGCGCGTCACAATGTCGTGCAGCGAAAGATTGTATCGCCGCAATTCCAAGGGATCCACCTCGATGGTGTACTGCTTCGTTTCCCCGCCCCAGGAGTTCACTTCGCTCACGCCGGGAACGGTACGCAATGCATAGCGAATCGTCCAGTCCTGCAGCGTTTTCCTGTCCATCAGCTTGGAGTTGCCTTCGAGCGTATACTGCAGTACCTCACCGAATGCCGTCGCCAGCGGGCCAAGACGAGGCTCCAGTCCGGCGGGTATACGGGAGCGGGCTTCGCTCAGCCGCTCGTTGGTCAGCTGGCGTGCCAGATAGATGTCGACATTGTCGTCGAAGATCACCGTGACCATGGAGAGGCCGAGCTTTGAGATGGAGCGCACCACCTGCGTCTTCGGCATGCCGATGAGCGCCGTCTCAATCGGAAAAGTTACAAGTTGCTCGACCTCTGTGGGCGACATGCCCGGAGTCTCTGTCGTGACGACTACCTGATTGTTCGTAAGATCGGGAAATGCGTCGATGGCAATGTGCAGCATCACATAGACGCCGCCCGCGACAAGCCCAAGAAGGGCAGCCAGAACCAGCCAGCGGTTCTTCAAGCTGAACGCGATCAGACGATTCACTGTCTAGCCCCCTTCCAGAGTGCTGCGCAACATCTGAGACTTGAGCAGGAATCCGCCTTTGACAACGGCAAGGTCGCCTGCTTTGAGTCCAGCAAGCACTTCGACTTCACCGGCATCATGCTTGCCCAGCTTCACGGGACGCGCTTCAAACTCGTCTCCATTTTTGCGCACAAAGACGATCGTGTTGCCGTTAATGTCCTGCAACGCATCCTCCGGGAGAAACATGGCGACTCGTGTTTGCGGTTCCGGGAATTTCGCGTTCGCGTACATCTCCGGACGCAGTTTCTGTGCGGGATTATTGACAAGAACGCGGACTTGCAAAGTGCGGGTTGTGGGATCGAGTTCCCCGCCCAGGTACGTTACCGAACCGTGGAAAGTAATGCCGGGGAAAGATTCGACGCCTACTTCCGCCGGGAGCCCGATCCGAACCTTGCCCGTATCCGATTCGTTCACGGAAGCGACCATCCATACGCTCGAGAGATCGGCTATGGTGTATGCTTCGGTGCCCGCCGCGGCCACAGCTCCTAAGGTGAGTGGGCGTGCAATGACGACGCCATTGATGGGAGACGTGATCGGGACATTCTCATGCGCCTCGTCGACGCGGCCATCTGGTCCGATCGGAATTTGCAGGAACTCAGTCAGATGCACGCGCTCTTTTTCGAGATTGATTTGCGCGTCTTTAAGATCGGTCTCCGCGCTGAGCAGCGCAGCTTCGGATTGTTCGGCCTCCTGACGGCTGGCGCTTTTGATTTCAAAAAGCCGGCTGTAGCGATCTCGCTGCAGTTGTGCGTAAGCGACAGCGTTCTTGCGCCGTTGAGCATCCGCCAAAGCAATTTGATAGGCCGCTACTGCTTCATGCACGTCGTGACTGTGAAATCGGCCGAGTACCTGGCCTTTCCGTACAGGGTCACCCACTCGCGCGATCAGGTTAGTGATGCGCCCATCGGTGATCACGCCCACATGCGCCGTGCGCTCATCGTTCAGGGCAATACGGCCGGACGCGTAAAGAGTACCCGCAATAGAGCGGGCGGTCACAGTTTGGAATTGCAGGTTGGCGCGCTTTTGAGAATCGCCATCCAGCTTCATATTCTGGCTGTCGCCCTGGCCGGGGTTCTTGCTGTCTTTCCCGGCGTCTTTCTTTTCTTTGTTGTCCGCGCCGCCTTGGGAGCTTTTCTCTGTACTCTCGCCTTTGCCGCCGCTTCCGCAGTTCGTCAGCAAAATTGCGCAGCCTAAGAGAGCGATAATCTGAATCTTCATGGTTTGGCTCCGTTCGGCGACAAGGGCGGTGACGAGTTCGGACCCGTGTCTCCGGGCGTCGCGCCAATGGCGCTCCGCAGGTTCACCACGCTTTGCTGAAATTGTGACATTGTCTGGTAATACAGCAGTTCCGTATCAAGGCGGCTCCTTTCAGCATCGAGCAGCCTGAGCAAATCGAGCCCGCCTAGCCGGTAAGCAGCACGCGCGATCCGAACGCCTTCCTCGGCCTCCTGCCTCATCTGGGGAAGAGTCCCGCTCAGCAATTCGCTCCGCATGCGGTACTCCTCCTGCGCTGCGCTGACTTCGGCGCGAACCACATTCTCACTGGCCCTCAGGTTTGCTTTCGCTGCCGCTACATCTGCCGTCGCTGCGGCGATGTTGCCCTGGTTGCGATTGTGAATCGGTAAAGGAACGGAAATGGCCGCGTAGACTGTGTCGACTCCAACTGTCCGTTTATAGCCGAGCGAGATATCGGGATCCACTTTTGAGTTGGCTCGCTGAAGGGCGAGCTTCGCTTCAGCTTCGATTACGTTCTGGCGCGCCACCTGCAATTCGTAACGAGTCTGTAAAACCAACTGCAATGTCGGAATGAGCACAGTGGCAGGGGCGGTAGCGGGATCGTCCAATTCCACGGAAGAGGGGAAATCCGCTTGGCCCATTTCACGATATAAGTTCACGCGCGCTTGCACCGCCTGTTGAGCTGCATTTGCTGAGGAAAGCAACGCTTTATTCCGCTCAACCTTGGCGCGAATCACGTCTGCTTCCGCCACCACACCTTCCCTAAGCCGGTTTTCCGTATAGCTGACTAGATCTGAATAGGATTGCAGTTGGCGCTGCCAAAGCAGGCGCACCTGTTCGGCTGCGGAGGCTGCCCAATAGGCGCCCGCAACCCGAGAGGCGATCTGGCGGCCCAAAAGATCGCTCTCCAGCAGAAAACGCTGGGTAGTAGCATCTGCGGAATCCACGCGGCGTTGCCGTTTGCCTCCGCGTTCAACAAGTTGGGTCAGAATGCCATAGTTATCAGGGCTATTGGCGAAAGAAAAAGGGGGCTGCTCCCACGCACGGTAGTTTTCCAGTTGCACGATGCCGCGAGGGTTCGGTTTCAGCCCCGCCTGCATGCTCAAGCCCCGCGCGGATTCTACTCGTGCATTGGCCGCGGCAATCTGCGGATTGTTCCGATTTGCCAAGCGAAGTGCTTCGGAAAAGCTGAGTTTCACTTGTCCGGCGGCAGTGGGCTCAAAAGCCAAACACGCCAGCAGAAAGAGAGTCTGCAAGACCCGGGAAGCAGGAAAATTCAAGTCAGAAGGCTCTCTCAAAGTAAGATTCCGCATCACTTTAGCGGGTGGACTTTCTAAGCTCTTAGGTTGTAAAGAAAGAGAGGTTTATAACAGATTAGGTTCCACAGAACGGAAAAACGCTATTTCTTGCCTGCGACCACGAATGCGAATAGTGTGTCGCCCGCGCCCGCGATTAGATATTGCTTACCATCCAGCATCCAGGTGGAGGGCCCATTACTCACACTTCCGGTGAGTTGCTGGTGCCACAGGATCTTACCGGAAGAAGGATCGAACGCCACCAGATTACCCCCATCGCCAGTAAACAGCAGCTTCCCGGCTGTGGAAAGAATCCCGCCTGAAAGACCGGCTCCCGCGATCCCGGTTTCGTGCTCATGTTTCCACTTGATTTTGCCGGTACGCGGTTCAATCGCAAGCAAGGAGGACCGCCCATCGAAGTTGCCGCCGCTTCCCCCGCCATAACCCTCCGGCTGATCGGAAGTGTCATAGAGGTAAGTGAGCCCGTAACCCTGGGTTGTATTGAGATAGAAGAGTTCTGTTTGAGGGCTATAACTGGGAGGTGGCCAATTCGAGGCGCCCATTGCCGGCATATCGATCATGGAACCATCTACTTTCGGTTCCTTAGCGGGATCGGGAATGGGTTGACCCTTCGCGTCCACGCCTTTCGCCCAATTGCCGGTGCCCGCGAAAGGCTTGGAAACCAGGTTCTTGCCATTGGTACGGTCAAGCAGGAAGAACCAGCCGCAACGCGCGCCTTGCGCCAGCAGTTTGCGAGGTTTCCCATCAATTTCCATGTCGAGCAAAACCGGGGTCTCAACGTTATCCCAATCGTGCGTGTCGTGAGGAGAGGCTTGAAACCACCAGGCAAGCTTTCCTGTGTCAGGGTTTAGCGCCACGATTGATGCGGTCCAAAGGTTCGCGCCCTTGCGGCTTTGACCGGCAAAGACAGGATTGGCATTGCCTGTGCCCCAATACAAAAGGTTTAGATCGGGATCGTATGTTCCGGGAAGCCAGGTCATACCGCCGCCGTGATCCATGGCCCCTTTGTTCGGCCAGGTTTCAGAACCAGGATCACCCGGTTTCTCCGGTTCGCTCCACCAGCGCCACTGTAAGTCACCCGTCTCAGGATCCCGGGATTCCAAGTATCCCCGAACGTCCATGGCGTCACCACCCACTCCAACCAGCACGTGATTTTTGACGATCATGGGCGCCATCGTGGTGAAATATTGGAGTTTCTCATCGGCGACTTTCTTCCGCCATCGTTCCTTACCGTCACTGGCGTTTAGGGAGATAAACCAGCCATCCGGCGTCAGAAAGTACACCCATTTTCCGTAGATTCCCACACCCCGTTGACCGACAAGGTGTCCGCCCTTGTCTTCGAAATCGTACTGCCAGAGTTGTTCTCCGGTGCGTGCGCTGATGGCGAAGACGTGATCGGGGATGGTGAAGTACAAAACACCATTGACCAGAAGCGGCGTCGATTTGATGGTAGGGTTTCCTACACCGCGTTGGGGGCCGATTCCGGAAATGCGATACATCCATTCGATCTTTAATAGATTGACGGTCGATTGGTCGATCTGAGTCAAATCACTGAAGCGGCGCCCAGAGTAATCGCCATTGTAAGTGGGCCACGTATCGGCAGGCTGATGGAATAAAGAGAAGGCTTTCGGATTCAGTTCCTGGGAATGCGCAACCCCGATGAGATTGGCCGCGAGGGCAATCAGAATAAAATGTTTACGGCTCATTTGAGGGTCACCAGATAGGCTGCCAGGTTATGAATGTCGGCATCCGTGTACTTGGGCAGCAGGGCTCGATGGCCACCGAGTTTGTCTTCTATTTTCACCGTGACGCGATCCGTCGCCCATTCATGGAAATCGCCGTTTGCCATACGCAAAGAGATGTTGAAATCGTCGAGCTTCATCAGCGCCCCCTCAAAAGATTGGCCGTCTGGCGTGGTCACCACGGCTTTCCGCGGGCCCTGGGGCGCCGGCCAGAGAAATCTTGCTTGCATGGCCACCGGTTGAGAAAACTTGGTGCCGATCCTGGCAAGGTCTTTCGTCACGGAATGGCAGGTGCTGCAATTTGCCTGAAAAAAGACTGACCCCTTCTGCGGATCTCCGCTGGTTTTTCCTCGCAGGTTGCCGTAAGTTTGGCTGTATGTCCCGCGGTTAGCGGCTAATTCGATCTGCAGGTGAAGATATTGCGAGACGTTGTAGATATCCTCGGGCTTAAATCCGGGGAACGCAGGCATGCCGGCTTGCGGCCGGCCATTCTTGATAATGGGGCCGATTTCTTCGCCTTTCTCATCGTGAAGGACCACGGTGGAGCGGACAAGATTCGGCCCCTGGGATCCGCGCCCTGTCTCGCCATGGCAAGCGCCGCAATTCTGTTTGTATGTGGGTTCGCCCAGCTTCGCGGCCTCGGCATCTACGGCGGGGCCTAGACCCAAAAAGTCGCGCATACCCGAGGCGCCTCGCCCTGCGCCGCGCCTTGCTCCCGGCGACGCCATTGGGGGCTCCTGGGCGGCAGCAACCGAACCGAAGAGCAACAACAGAGCGAGCGGGAACGTTAACGACACTGTGTACATAATACTGCTCCCGGCAAATGCCGATTCCACATTAGCCGTTTTTTTCGTCGTTATTGAACGACGCCGCGTCCCGCCGGTGTGCCGTTCACCCCTAGAAGCACCGGCGCCCCTATTACGGGAGAGCCTAGCAGAGGTCCATCGCAAATGGCGCTTCCGTCCGCGCCCATGCCGCACGGAATCGTTTCATTTCCAAGTGAGGTGGGAATTACGGCCACAATCGAAGTTCCGGCGGCCATTCCTTTGAGGTTACCCGCACCACGGAGACCCCTGTGTTGAGATGTGTTGAACTGAATTGTTCCGAAGCTGGACTTGCCATCGAGAGACGAAACCGTTACTCGCGTTCCGGGATTGAGATCCGCCCGGTCACTAGGGTCAAAGTACACCAGGATGCCGTTTTGACCTGTTGTGGCATCGTTCGGGTCCACTGGATACTGGCGTGTACCGACATAAACGAAGTTATCAATCGGGTCCACGCCCGGGCCTTTGGCACTGCGTCCTGTGCATTGTGCGCCCAAGAAGTTTGCTTGGCCGGAAGCCGGCGCATTGAAAATGCCAATTAGCGGGAAATTCTTGCTGGAATCGGCGGGGCAACCGTTCGAAACCACGTTATTGCTTCCGGATCCTGTGTAGAAGTTACGGGTATTTGGGTTGTACGCTGTCAAATCGGTCCCAGTCACATTGCTGAACGTCTTGATCACGGCGCCGCCGCGGTTCAGATCCAATAATGTTTGACCTCCCGGGCTGCAACCAAGAAGGGCGACATTACTTACAGGATCGATCTCGACTCCGTGGGGCGTGCAATCCGGTGTCAGGTACATGGCCGTAATTGCGTTAGCTACCGGATCGAATGTATAGAGTCCCTGGCCTTTTCCTTTGTTATCACTGTCGGTGATGGCCTGATAGATCAGTCCGTCATTCGGATTGAAGCGCATCAACTCAGGACTTCCTGGAAGGGCAAGTTGACTACGGATGTTATGGTTTACCAGATCGATTCCGGTCATGAAGTATGGTGCCGTTCCGTTGATTACGTAGACAGTGTGATTGAGCGGGTCATAGTCGAGCGCGTCGGTTCCCCCAGTAACACCGGGTAAGGCGTAAGCTTCCGGCGCTAGCGACGGTACGCGAAGATCGTATACATAAACGTTCGCTTTCCCGTCGGTCACCACTAACTTCTGTACGTCCAGCGCAACCAGTACGCCATTGGTGCTCCCCGCGCTCGGGATAGGCAAGACGCCAATGACAGTGTTACTCACGGTATCCACCGCAGTCACCGAATGGTTAGTGCGGTCTGCGACATACAAGACCCGGGTATAAGGGTTGAATGCAAATAAGTCAAGGTTAGCCTGGCTTGCGCCGGTGTTGGTCCAATTTGGAACCGGAATGGTCCCAAGATAGATCAGGGGGGGAGGGGTCTGGCCTAATACGGCTCCCAAGAAAAGGCTACTCAGGGATAGAGAATGCAGAATTTTCGGCATTGGACTCCTTTATCGGTGCTGAACGCACGCCGGAGTCATTCTACTACCGAAATTATTTTCTAAATACCAGTCTCAGCTTCGATTCCCAGAAACCGCAATCGTCGCTTCAGTGAACTCAAACAAACGGAAACGTCAAGACGGTGGAAAATTTTTGGTGGACCTGAAGGGATTCGAACCCTTGACCTCTTCCATGCCATGGAAGCGCGCTCCCAACTGCGCCACAGGCCCATTTGCTCCACGGGCTGATTCTTTTAGTCTACCACCAACATCTTACAATCAAAGAATGTGTCCGTTGAGCCGCCGAGGGTCGATTCCGTTTCTTGCTATTGGCGGCGTTGTCTCTTTCTTCCTGCGCGTTTAAAGACCGCACGATTGTGCGGGGAAAACACCCTGCTTCGCAAACTCTTCTGACCGCCACCAAAGCGGAACTCATCAAGCGCATTTCAGACGATTTCGCTACCATCCAGAGTTTCAGCGCTACGGTTGACATGCAGGCTTCAGTGGGAAGCGTCTATAAGGGCCAGATCCGCGATTACACCGATGTTCAGGCCTATATCGACTTTCGAAAGCCGGCCGATATCCGGGTCGTCGGCTTGTTGCCCGTAGTCCGGACGACCGCTTTCCAAATGGTGTCGGATGGCAAAACTTTCAAGGTGTTGCTTGTTGTGCAAAAGAAATTTATCGAAGGGCGTAATGACGCGCCCGCCACGTCGAAGAACAGATTCGAAAATATACGGCCGCAAACCTTCCTCTCCGCGATGCTGGTTCAACCGGTCGATACCGCCAATGAGCTGACCCTGCTTGCGGACGATACTACGGAAACAACCGCCTCATATCAGCTCGCCGTGATCCGGAAGATTGGGGACGACATTTTTGCGCATCGCCGCATCACCTTCGACCGCGTAAACTTTCAGGTTACCGAGCAGCGCGAGTATGATGAAGCCGGTTCCATTTTGAGCCTGACCCGATACGGCGAATACAAAATTTACAACAACGTTCGATTTCCATCGCACATCCAGATCACGCGCCCCAAAGATGAATATGGCATTTCTCTGATTGTGGAGAAGCTGGATGTGAACAAGCCAATCACGGATACAAAGTTTGAACTGAACCGTCCTGAAGGGACGGAGCTGCAGGTGATTGGAGAGCTCGCGCCGAAATGATTGGCAAGCTCATGATCGAAAACGTCCGGCACCGGCCCATGCCGACCCTTCTCAGTATTCTTCTGATTGGCGTGCCCGTGACCCTGATTCTGATACTCGTCGGCCTGAGCGATGGCTTGATTAACGATTCCAAGCGTCGCGCCAACGGTGTCGGCGCGGATATCATCGTACGGCCCCCGAGCAGCAATATCATGAGCTTCAGCGGGTCCACCATACCGGAGCAGCTCGTCGCAAAGCTGGCCGCGTATCCCCATGTCGTTTTGGCAACAGGCACGGTGAACCAGAGCGCGGGCGGCTTGTTCGAGACCGTTACCGGTATCGACTACCCCGAGTTCAAGAAGATGAGCGGAGGCTTTGATTTCCTGGAAGGCCACGGTTTCCAAAACGCGGACGACATCATCTTTGACCGCTACTACGCCGACCAAAAGCACGTCCACGCTGGAATGAAAGTGCATCTCATCAACCGTGACTGGAATGTCGCGGGAGTTGTCGAGCCGGGCAAGCTTTCTCACGTCTTCGTTCAGCTGCCGGTGCTTCAGAATTTGTTCGGCGCTTCCCACATGCTCAGCGTGATTTACCTCAAAGTGGACGAGGAGCGGAACATTGAACCCCTGATCGCCCAGCTGAAGACGCGCTTGACGGATTACCCGGTCTTCTCGATGAAAGACTTCATCACCCTCACCTCCGTCAGTAACGTTCCGGCTCTGAATACGTTCATCTCCGTGATCATTGGGATTGCCGTGTTGATCGCGTTTGCGGTGGTCTGCCTTTCTATGTATATGGCGGTGCTGCAACGGACGCGCGAAATCGGGATCTTGAAAGCAATTGGCGCTTCCCGAAGCTTTATCCTCCGCACGATCCTGGCGGAAGCACTCGTAATGGGTTTGGGCGGCACCGTACTCGGAATCTTGTTGAGCTTTCTTACACGTTGGACTCTGCAACACTTCGTGCCCTCGTCCCTCCCTCAGGCCATCGTGGTGGGTTGGTGGCCGCGGGCAGCCGTCATTGCGCTCGGCGCCGCCTTGCTGGGGGCGCTCTATCCGGGCCTCTCAGCCGCCCGGCAGGATCCAATCAGGTCGCTCTCGTATGACTGAGCCAATCATTTCCATTCGCGGCTTGCGTAAGGTGTTTCGCGTGGGCCAACTGGATGTCGAAGCTCTGCGCGGCGTTGATCTCGACGTGCCTGCGGGAGAGTTCTTAAGCGTCGTGGGTCCTTCCGGCTCAGGAAAGTCGACCCTGTTCCACATCGTGGGCGCTCTTACGCCACCCACTGCCGGCTCCGTCCACATTTCCGGTAAGGACCTTAGCTCACTCACTGATTCCGGCCGCACAAAATTGCGGCAAAGCATGGTGGGCTTCGTATTTCAAAAATTCAACCTCCTGCCGACGTTAACGGCACAGGACAACATTGCGGTTGCTCGCAGTCTGGCGGGGGACTCAGTGAAACGTAGCGCGTCCGATGATGCGGAATTCGCAAACATCCTCGATCTTCTCGGGATTGCGCATCGGCTTAATCACAAACCGAATGCCCTCTCAGGCGGCGAACAGCAGCGCGTCGCCCTCGCACGAGCTTTGGTCAATAAACCCATGATCGTCTTGGCCGACGAGCCAACGGGAAACCTGGACTCGAAGAACTCTGACGCCGTCCTGAATCTTCTTCGCGATGTGAATCGCCGTCTCGGTCAGACGATTCTAATGATCACGCACAATCCAGAGGCGGCGGCCTTCGGCGATCGAACGGTCCACATGAGAGACGGCCGGATTGCCGTCTGATACCGCCGGGGGAAGCAGATGTGAGCTCCTGCCATTGCTGGCCTGAGCCTCCCTCACAATCCGCTTTCCGTCACCCGGCATAACCTTTCTATCGGCGTCCTCTGGTAGAACTTTAGGCTTCGGATATTCTATTTACATGCGAAGTTCGAGTTCGATTGTTTCAGCAATAGCCGGTACTCTCCTGGTAGGAACTATGTTTGGTGCGTCCAATCTCTACAATTTCAAGGTGTCCTCCATCGACAATCAGCCCGTAACCCTCAGCGCGTACCAGGGTAAGGTGCTGCTGATGGTAAACGTGGCGAGCCAATGCGGCTACACGCCTCAATACGCCGGGCTTGAGGCGCTGTACGAAAAATACAAGGATAAGGGCTTGGTGGTGATGGGTTTCCCGGCGAACAATTTCGGCGCGCAGGAACCCGGCACAAATGAAGAAATCAAGACCTTTTGTTCGCGTAAGTATTCCGTCAAGTTCCCCATGTTCTCGAAGATCTCGGTAAAGGGCGGCGATGAAGCGCCACTCTACCAATACCTGACCACAACGGCGAATCCCTCCACAGCCGGGGAGATTAAGTGGAACTTCACCAAGTTCCTGGTCGATAAACAAGGGAACGTGATTGCCCGCTTCGAACCGAATGTCACTCCGGATTCCCCCGAAGTCACTACCGCAATTGAAAAAGCGCTCGCGAAGTAGCTATTAAAGCGGAGTCTTGCCGCCTGTCGCGCCATAAACTTCGCCGCTGGCATACCTCGCTTCGTTCGAGGCCAGAAACACATACAACGGAGCGAGTTCCACCGGCTGCGCAGGACGCTCAAACACCGTCGTTTTCCCAAATTCCGCGACTTTCTCGGGGGGCATGGTCGAAGGGATCAAAGGGGTCCAAACCGGCCCGGGGGCAACTGCGTTTACGCGGATCCCTTTCTTGATCGCCGTTTGCGCAAAGCCCTTTGTAAAGTTTGCAATAGCCGCCTTCGTGGGCGAGTAGGACAGCAGATTTGGGCTCGGTACCAACGCCTGAATCGATGCCGTGTTAAGAATCGCGCTGCCCGGTTGCATCACCCGGAAGGCCGCTTTGCTCAGGTAAAAAGTGGCGTAAATATTGGTGCGAAATGTCCGGTCGAACTCCTCGGCGGTGAACTCTTCGATCGAGTCGTGCGTCACTTGGAAAGCCGCGTTGTTCACCAGGATATCGAGTGAGCCGAATGCCTGAACGGTATGTTCCACCAACTCCTGGCAGTGCGCCTCCTGTTGAATATCGCCGGGAAGAACCAAAGCCTTCATTCCCGCTTCCTTTACCCAGCGAGCGGATTCCTCAGCATCTTTGACCTCCTCCGGCAGGCAGCTGATTGCGACATTCGCGCCCTCCCGCGCGAACGCGATGGCCACGGCGCGCCCAATCCCGCTGTCGCCGCCGGTAATCAACGCGCAGCGGCCCGTCAATCTGCCGGAGCCAACATAGCTGGTTTCGCCATGGTCCGCGGTGACCGGCATTTCGGCTTCATGTCCCGGCCTTGAAATCGACTGTTTCGGAAACGGAGGCTTTGGGCCCGCTTCACGCGGATCCTGCAAACTTGTGGACTGAATCTTAATCTCTGACATGTGTCAGAGCGAGGCACGCCAGCCGCCAAATTTAGAGCTCTTGCTGGTGAGCGCGGTAGGAATCGAACCTACAACCTAGTGATTAAGAGTCACTTGCTCTGCCAATTGAGCTACGCGCCCTCTCGAGGGAAACTTTTCACAGTGTAGCACCGGACCGCCGCGCGATTCTACAATGGTTCCGGATGACGCGTGTTCAGTAACCAGCATCGCAAAGCGAAACTGCTCTTCGGGCTCGCCGATATCCTGCTCGCCGCGCTCGCTTTCGGAGCCGCCTACCAGACCCGCCTGGCGCTCTCGCTGAAACACAGTTTTTTCTTCTCTTCCGAACTTACCGCGCTGGTACTCGGACTCTGCGTTCTCACACTCGTCCTGAGCGGTTATTGGCTTGATGTTTACGCCCGCCTGGGCACAGGCGAACGCCGAGTCGTCTTGCGGGATTCGCTCCGCCAGTGCGGCTACGGCGCCGTCGGTTTGATTTTCTGCGAATTCGCGCTGCGGTTGGACCTTAGCCGTCCCTTCCTGTTCCTCTTCGTTGTTTATTCATGGGTGCTCCTGATTACTTTTCGACTCGGAGCAGGACGCCTTGTAGGTGTAATTCGAAGGGAGTTTGGATCTCTGCGCTATGTGATGGTCGTAGGGCTGGGCGACCGTGCGCTACGCCTGGGCCGCGCCCTTGAAGCCGCCCGAGACCAGGGCGTACGCCTTCGCGGGTTCCTTGATGACCAAAATTCTGCCCCCTCTGAGATTCATCTTGCGCAAACGTACCCCGTTCTGCCGCTATCCGATCTGCCCGCGCTTCTGCGCCGTGAGGTGATCGACGAAGTGATGTTTGCGGTTGAAAGTGAAGCCCTAGGCGCACTTGAACCCGTCTTCCTCGAATGCGACGAAGAAGGCGTCCGCACCCGCGTGGCGGTCGATTTCTTCCCACACGTGAACAGTGAAATGCATCTTGACCGCCTGGGCGCCACCCCGCTGCTCACTTTTTCTGCCGCTCCCGACGACGAAGTCCGTCTCCTGATGAAACGCGCCATTGATATCCTGCTCGCCACGGCGGCGCTCGTTGTTACGCTTCCCTTTCTGCTGCTGATCGCCCTTGCCATCCGCCTCGATTCTCCCGGCCCCGTCATCTTCCGCCAACAGCGCTGCGGGCTCAACGGGCGGCTCTTCACCTTCTACAAATTCCGCTCCATGTGTGAAGATGCGGAAGCTCGCAAGGCCGATTACATCCACCTCAGCCAGCGCGATCTCGCCACCAAAATCCCAAACGATCCCCGGCTCACCCCCCTTGGCCGTTACCTGCGCCGTTTCTCCATCGATGAGCTCCCGCAGTTGTTGAATATACTGAGGGGCGATATGTCGCTGGTCGGCCCCCGTCCCGCCATTCCGAGTGAGGTGGCTATGTATCAGGTTTGGCAGCGCAGGCGTCTTCGCATGCGGCCGGGCCTCACATGCCTCTGGGCTCTTAACGGCCGCGATGCGGTGGACTTTGAGACGTGGATGAAAATGGACATGCAATACATCGATAACTGGTCGTTAGGCCTCGATTGGAAAATTCTGTTCTGCACCATCCCCCAAGTGGTTCTTGGCAAAGGAGCGCATTAGCGCACCCATGCACCTGATACCGACGCAAGAAGAAGTGGTTTCACTCCTCACTGAAACGGGAGCCCTGCGAAAGGGGCACTTCGAATATCCGGACGGCATGCATTCGAATGAGTACCTGCAGACACCGCTCGTGATGCGGAATTACCAATACGCGCGCATCCTGAGCGTAGGCTTAAGCCGCCTGCTTCGCTCAAACTCCGAGATTCGCGCGAATATTCCCGAACTTTCCATCGTGGCCCCCGCAACTGGAGGGCTGCCAATCGCTTATGGTGTCTGCGAAGCCCTTCGCGCCAAACAGGTGTACTGGGCCGAACGCGATGCGGAGGACAAGCCCATGCGGTTCCGCCAATTTATGGATCAGAAACCGGGCGAACAGGTGATTCTGGTGGACGATATCCTGCGCAGCGGCGACAAGCTGACCCAGATGCGGGCTCTCCTCGAAGAGAATGGCGCAAAGGTAATCGGTCTCGCCGTGTTGATTCATCAACCCACGCCTCACACACGTAAATTCGGAAGCCTTCCTTTCTACTACCTTGCAAAACTCGAGGCCAGCTACTACACAGATGCCGAGCACTGCGAATTGTGCAAACAGGGCGTTTCCTTACAAAAAGTTTGGGTGGGCTAGGGAAATGTCAACGAAATGAACAACCTAGCTCGCATTCTTTTGAATGCTCAACTAAAGTGCATTCCGTTACAAATTCTTTGCATCTTCAGTCCTTCAGGAATTTACCCGGGTGATATCCACATAGATTTCCACAGATCCAGTGGATTTTCCGAGGGTGACCCCGTGAAACTCACGTTTATTGATTGGTGCGTTGTCGCCGGATATTTTCTTTTCAATATTGCAATTGGGCTGTACTACAAGGCTCGCGCGGGAAAGAATATGTCGGAATTCTTTCTCGGTGGCCGCAATATCCCCTGGTGGCTGGCCGGTACCAGCATGGTCGCCACCACGTTCGGCGCCGATACACCCTTGGCTGTCACAGGAATGGTGGCCCGCAATGGCGTAGCTGGAAATTGGCTCTGGTGGAACTTCGTCGCCAGCGGAATGCTCACGGTATTCCTTTTCGCCCGGCTCTGGCGTCGGGCCGGCGTCATGACCGATGTTGAATTTGCGGAACTTCGTTATTCCGGAAAACCTGCTGCCTTCCTGAGGGGCTTCCGCGCGCTTTATCTCGGCATCCCGATCAATTGCATCATTCTCGGCTGGGTGAATCTCGCGATGGTGAAAATCCTCATGCTGATCCTTGGCGTTAGTAAAGACGAATCGCTGCTGATCGTGGTGGGCATCATCGCCCTCACCGCCGCCATCTCCGTCCTTTCCGGTCTCTGGGGAGTGCTGGTTACGGACATGTTCCAGTTCGTCGTCAAGATGACGATGGTGATCGTACTTGCCTTCGCGGCAGTTCACGCCGTGGGGGGAATCGGCGCGATGAAAGAGAAGCTTGCCTTGATCGACCAAGCAAAGGGGTTGGCGACCGGCACAGCGGGCTCCGCACTCAGCTTCGTCCCGGACCTGAATTCCGCCTGGATGCCCATGATCACGTTCCTTGTCTATATCTCGGTTAACTGGTGGGCAACCTGGTACCCCGGCGCGGAACCCGGAGGCGGCGGCTATATCGCGCAGCGTATGTTCAGCGCCAAGGACGAGCGCCACTCGCTACTCGCCACGCTCTGGTTCAACATCGCGCATTACGCCCTCCGGCCCTGGCCATGGATTCTGGTCGGCCTTGCTTCCGTGATCCTTTACCCGAACCTTGCTGACCCGGAAACCGGCTATGTGCGGGTGATGATTGATTATCTTCCGCCCTACCTTCGCGGCCTGATGGTCGCGGCCTTTATGGCCGCTTTCATGTCCACAATCGGGACTCAGCTCAATTGGGGAGCCAGTTACCTGGTGAACGATTTCTACCGCCGCTTTTGGAAACCCAACGAGACGGATCGCCATTACGTGCTCGCGGCGCAAGCTGCGACAGTTCTGCTGACCGTGGTTTCCGCAGTAATTACTCGCTATATGGACTCCATCTCCGGGGCCTGGAAACTGCTGCTGCTCACCGGCGCGGGCACCGGCACCGTGCTCATTCTCCGCTGGTACTGGTGGCGCATCAACGCCTGGAGCGAAGTTTCCGCCATGATCAGCGCCTTCGTAGTCTCCATCGTTTTGCAGACCGTCTTCGGGCTTTCGAGCGACGACCCGGTGCAGTTCGCACACATCATGTTGATCACGGTCGCCATCACGACTGTCGTCTGGCTCGCCGCTACGTTCGCCACTGCCCCTGAACCGGCGGCCAAACTTGAAGCCTTCTATCGCCGCGTACGGCCTAGCGAGTTTGGCTGGAAACCCATCGCCCGCCTGGCCAGCGATGTTCCTCCCGCCCGCGATTTCGGCTGGAACCTGGTCGATTGGCTGAGCGGCTGCGCGCTGATTTACGGCGCGCTCTTCGGCACGGGTAAAATCATATTGCAGGAGACTATGACCGGCGTGCTCTTCCTGGGTGTTGCTTTTCTGGCAAGCCTGGTGATCTATTTCGACCTTTCCCGGCGCGGCTGGAAGACGGTGGCCGAATGAAATTGCTGTTCCTGCTGTTCAGCGCGGCTGCGCTCCAGGCCCAGGTCGAAAAGCTGGCGCCCTACTACCCCACACCCGAAACGATCGTGGACAAGATGCTTCAACTGGGCGGCCTGCGGGCGGGCGAAAAGATGTTTGACCTGGGCAGCGGCGACGGTCGAATCGTGATTCTTGCCGCGAAGAAATATCACGCCGAAGCCATCGGCGTGGAGTATGACAAAGACCTGGTCAAACAAAGCGACGCTAAAATCCGCAAGCTCAACCTGCAGGGCAGCGCCCACATCATACACGGCGATATCTTCGACCAGAACTACGGCAGCGCGGATCTGGTCACGGTGTATCTGCTGCCCACTTCGAACGATAAGGTGCGCCCGCTCCTCGAAAAGCAGCTGAAGAAAGGCGCGCGCGTCGTAGCTCACGATTTCGAATTCAGCGGCTGGAAGCCCATCAAGACGGAAACCATCGATGATGACGGCGAAGGCCGCAGCCACACTTTGTTTCTCTATCAGCGCTAGTTTGCTCGCGGCAGGGTGCGGCCGCTATGCGGACTTCACGCTGCCCGTGATGCCCCACGCCCCAGACGCTCCCCAAGTTCGTCTCCAGTTTCAATCAAAGCCCGTAATCAGCGGGCAAGTGGATTCGCTCAATCCCTCGGTCGCGCAGTTTCACGGCGGCTTTTACAACTTGTATTCCGGCTACGACGGACGGATGTGGCATACCTTTCTCGCCACCTCTCCCGATGGCGCCGCGTGGACTCTGAAAGGCAAGGTCCTGTCACCTGACGCGCACACCTGGGAAGGCAGCTACATCGCGGGGAACGGCTCCGTGCTCGCTCATCGAGGCGAGCTCTGGTATTGGTACCAGGCAGGCGATCGCGCGAGCCCTCGGATTGGCCTGGCCCGCTCCTCGGATGGGCGGATCTGGCACAAAGAGCAGCGCCCTGTCCTCGAACTCGGTCCCTTCGATAGCTGGGATGAGTGCGCCGTCGCCGACCCCTACGTATTCGAAAAACAAGGCTGGTTATATCTCTACTATCTGGGCCAGAATCGCGCGCGCCAGCAGCAGTTGGGCTTAGCGCGGTCTCAGGACGGTATCCATTGGGAGAGGCTGCGCTCCAATCCCGTGCTCCCCATCGCTGGCGAAACGGGTCTCGGCGAACCGGCCGTTTGGGAGCAAAATGGCGCTTACTGGATGCTCTATACAGCGCGCGACGCCAGCGAAAATCGGACGCTCGCGCTCGCCCGCTCCGCCGACGGCGTCCAGTGGAGCCGCATTGGGCAGCCGCTGAGGGGCAACGAAGCGTGGAACTCGAAAGTGATCTGTGATCCCACAGTGCTCGGTAACCGCTTCTGGTTCGGCGGCGGCGACATCGCTTCTCCAGACGAAAATCTGCACGGCCAAATCGGCGCCGGAGAGCTGCAATGAAAATCGGCATCACCTGCTACCCCACATATGGAGGCAGCGGCATCGTCGCTACGGAACTTGGGCTGGAACTGGCCACTCGCGGCCATGAGGTTCACTTCATCACTTACGCCAATCCTATTCGGCTCGATACCACGTTGCCGAACATCTTCTATCACGAGGTGGAGGTCTCCGAATACCCGCTTTTCCAATACCCGCCCTATTGCCTGGCGCTCGCTTCCCGCATGGGCGAAGTGGCGGAAGAGCGCTCGCTCGATCTGCTTCACGTTCATTACGCAATCCCGCATTCCATTGCCGCCATGCTGGCCCAACAGATGACAGCTGCCAAACGCCGACTGCCCTTCATTACCACCCTGCACGGCACCGATATCACGCTTGTGGGCCACGATAAATCTTACTTCCCAATCACGAAATTCTCGATCGAGAAATCCGACGGCATCACCTCCATCAGCGAAGACCTGCGAAAGCACACGCTCGAAGTCTTCGGTGTACAGAATGAAATCCGTGTGATCCACAATTTCGTGAACTGCAAAATGTACCAGCCGGACCACGAAAAAGAAGGAGCGGCCGAATGGGCCCGCCCCGGCGAAAAACTCCTGATCCATCTTTCAAACTTCCGTCCTGTCAAGCGCGTGCTGGATTGCATCCGCATCTTCGCTCGCGTCCACGCCCAAGTACCCTCACGCTTGCTGATGGCCGGCGATGGCCCAGAGCGCGCGCCCGCGGAAGCTCTCGCTCGCGAGTTAGGCGTCTCAGACTTTGTCTGTTTTCTGGGCAAGCGCGATCACGTGGAGCAGTTGATCCCCCTCGCCCACGTGCTGCTCATGCCGAGCGAGATGGAATCGTTCGGGCTCGCGGCTTTGGAGGCGATGGCTTGCGGAGTGCCGCCAATCGCGACGCGCGTGGGCGGAGTGCCGGAGCTGATCACGCACGCCGTCGATGGCTACCTGGAACCGGTGGGTGACATTGAGGCACAAGCCAACCGCGCGATCGATCTTCTTACCGACGGCGATCTTTGGGCGCGCGTTGCTTCCGCCGCACGCGATACTGCGTTAACTCGTTTCTGTACGGAGAAGATCATTCCCCAATACGAGCAATACTATCGCGAGTTGATTACTTCCACTTGACCGAATCGGGCGGAGTGTTGGGGCAGTTGATGCGGTCGCGCATATCGCCTTCCATCTCCGAACAGGCAAGCTCCGCGGCGGCGCGGAGCGCGGTTTCCTTGGTCCGGGCCGAAGCGATCCGGCAACGTGTGTGGCCGTTATAGGTGATGCAGGTCTCACAGCGGAACTGCCGATTGCCCAGCGTGTTGTAAATCAGCGCCCCAATCATAAGCAGGCCGAAACTTAGCGCAATGAGGGTACTCTTCTTCAACCCGGCGATCAAGCGAAAATTGTCCCCATCTTGCGGAATTTCGTATAGCGCTGCTGTACAAGTTCGTTGGACGACATCGGCGTCAGCTTGGCCAGCGCGCTCTTCAACACCGAGCGCAAGCTTTCCGCCGCCGCATCTGTATCCTCCTGCGCCCCGCCCGCTGGCTCCGGCACAATCGCATCGATCAAGTCGAAATGCAGCAAGTCCTCGGCCGTCAACCGAAGCGCAGTGGCGGCCTGCTCCGCTTTGGCCGAATCCCGATAAATGATGGCCGCGCAGCTTTCCGGCGAAATTACGCTATAAACCGCGTTCTCCAACATGTAAACGTGGTTGCCTACCCCGAGCGCCAGCGCTCCGCCGCTTCCGCCTTCGCCGATACACACCGCGATCACGGGCACCGGCAACCGCGACATTTCGCGCAGATTACGCGCTATCGCTTCGGCCTGTCCACGCTCCTCCGCGTCGATTCCCGGATATGCGCCCGGCGTATCCATCAGCGTGATAATGGGCCGGTTGAACTTCGCAGCCAACTGCATGGCGCGAATGGCCTTCCGGTAACCCTCAGGCTTGGGCATTCCGAAGTTGCGGACCACTTTCTGCTTCGTATCGCGACCCTTCTGCTCGGCGACAATCATAACGGGCTCGCCCTCAAACGTAGCCATGCCGCAAATAATCGCCTGATCGTCCCCGAATAGCCGGTCCCCATGGATCTCGTTAAAGTTAAGGAACAGGCGCTCGATGTAGTCCGAAGCGTGCGGTCTCTTCGGATGCCGGGCTAACTGGACACGCTGCCACGCGGGACTGGCGGGAGTTTCGGAGGGCGGCGGGGCCGGGGTGAGTTGCGGGTCCATTACAGGTTTAGGATAACGTTATCCGGCCAGCCAACGTCCGATGGCGGGATCGCGAAAGTCGGCGACGGTAAACTCAGTGCCGGGCAATTCCGCGTGAGTCGTGCGAATCCCAATCACCGGCATGCCCGCAGCGACGCCCGCGGCCACGCCCGCATAAGAATCTTCAAACACGACGCAATTCTGGGGCGCAACTCCAAGCAACTCGGCCGCGCGCAGATAAATTTCTGGATGCGGCTTGGCGTGCGTCACTTGATAGCCATCGATGACTACGCGGAAAAACGACCGTAGCCCCATTCCTTCGAGCACCAGATTCACGTTAGCGGTTTCTCCATTGGTTGCAACCGCCGCCGGAAGATCGCGATGCGCCTCCAGGAATTCCCGCACCCCTGGAACCATCTGCCGCGATATGTGCGGAGCCATCATCTCGCGGTAGAGCGCTTCCTTAGCGGCACCACGCGCGACGACCTCGCGTTCCTCCAAGTGTGACCCAAAGAAGTCGCGCACGATCTCGTCATTGCGCTTGCCGTACATTCGTCCCAGCATTTCTTCAGTCGTGGTAACTCCATAGCGCGCGTTGAACGCAACCCAAGCTTCACGATGAATTCCATTCGAATCGACGATCACACCATCCATATCGAAGATCAGCGCGCGCGTCCCGCTTTTATATCCCAACCCCGAATGTTACACTGATCCGCAAGAACATTTCGCATGAAACTATCGTTCTGGAAAATTGGATATGCGGTAGTGCTGGTGGCGGGCGTCACCTATGGGTTTTTCGAGATGCGAGGCCCGAACGGCTTCGGCCGCCTGATGGAAAAACGCCAGGAGATTCAAACCTTGGAGCAGCAGAACGAAGTGCTGCACAGGGAAATTGAAGAGAAGAAAAACCACATCAACCGTCTGCGCGACAACCCGGATGAGCAGGAGCTTGAAATTCGCAAGCGCCTCAAGCTGGTGAAGCCGGGCGAAAAGAGCTACATTCTCGAAGAGCAAAAAACGAAGTAGCTAGGTCTTCGGGTACCACTCCAACTCGCGTACTTCGATTCCGGTCCCGGCCAGTCCTTTCTTGAAAACCGACAAGTCGCTGCCCCGGTAGTGATAAGGAATCACGACGGCGGGATGAAACGCTTTCACGGCATCGGCCGCCTCATCGGGTGGCATGGTGTACGGCAGGTTCATGCAGACGAACGCGACATCGATATTCTTGAGCGCGCGCATCTCCGGTATGCCTTCGGTATCGCCGGAGATATAAAACCGCTTGCCCCCGTAAGTGATGACATAGCCATTTCCGCGGCCCTTGTCGTGGAACAGTTTGCCCTCGGAAGGCCCGCGCTTGATGTTGTACATCGGCACAGCTTCCACTGTGAAACCGTTCCATTTCTTGGTCTCGCCATTACCGATTACGGAAGCTGTGGTCACTGTTTTCGCGACGGCGGCGGGTGCCCAAATTTCTGTTGCGGGCTGCTTGACGGAAGCGATAGATTCCGGGTCCATGTGATCGCCGTGAATATCGGTGAGCAGGATCAAATCCGCCTTCGGCAGCCCATCAAACTTTGCCGGCTTAGCTGGATCGACGTAGATTACCTTTCCGCCGGCTTCGATCAGAAAGCTGGCATGCAACACGGGAGTGATTTTCAGCGGCCCGGCGGAGGTGGAAAAGGTCTGGACTTGAGCGTTCAGCAGGAGCGAACCGCAAACCGCGGCAAGGGCAAGGAGCTTCATGCCTCAATCTTAACGTGGTGCCCGCGCGTGATATAAAGAAAAGGTCCCCTGCCTGACCGTTAGCCACCCTAGCTCAGTTGGTAGAGCGACTGATTCGTAATCAGTAGGTCGCCAGTTCGATTCTGGCGGGTGGCTCCAGCTAACTCCTCTTCTTTGTGATTGCGCCCGTTATAACAGCAAGCTGCCACCGACCTGGACTGAATCCAACAGCCTTAAGTCAGTTTCTCCGCAATCGATTTGGCCTGCAAGAACAGAAGCAAATAATCCGGTCCGCCAGCTTTCGAATCCGTGCCCGACATATTGAAGCCCCCGAACGGATGCGCGCCTACCATCGCACCGGTGCACTTCCGGTTTACATAAAGATTCCCGACGAAGAACCGCTCGCGCGCTTCTTTGACATGCTGCGGATTCGTTGAAAATACTGCCCCTGTCAGGCCATACTGCGAATCGTTGGCCAACTCCAACGCGTGCTCGAAATCTCGAGCCCGGGTTACGGCCAGCACCGGCCCGAAAATTTCCTCCTGGAAGATTCTTGCCTTGCCATCGACGTCCGCGATGATGGTCGGCGGAAGAAAATAGCCTTCGCCTTCAATCGGAGTGCCTCCGGAAACCAGCCGGCCTTCCGTTTTCCCCACCTCTATGTATTTCTCGATCGACTTCTTCGCCCCGGAGCTGATTACCGGCCCCATATAGTTCGCCGGATCTTCCGCCGGGCCCACCTTTACTTGGCTGGCCTTTTCCTGAAGGCGATCGACGAAGCGGTCGTAAATTTCCGTATGCACAATTGCGCGTGAACAGGCGCTGCACTTCTGGCCCTGATAGCCGAATGCGCTGAAGAACACGCCTTCCACCGCGCGATCGAAATCCGACTCGCTATCCACGACAATTGCGTCCTTGCCGCCCATCTCTGCTACGACGCGCTTGATCCAGATCTGGCCGGGCTGCGGCTTAGCGGCCAGTTCATTGATTCGCAAACCAACATCGCGCGATCCCGTGAACGCCACAAAGCGCGTTTTTGGATGCTGCACCAGCAGGTCGCCGATAGCCGCCCCGCTCCCTGGGACGAAATTAAAGGATTTTGGCGGAAAGCCCGCTTCGAGCAGCAAATCGCACAAAGCCGCAGCCATGATCGGCGTCTCGCTCGAAGGCTTCAGTACCACGGTGTTGCCGGTTACCAGCGCCGCCACCGTCATACCCGTCAGAATTGCGAGCGGAAAGTTCCACGGTGGGATTACCACGCCTACGCCCAAGGGCAGATAGCGCATTTCGTCGCGCTCACCGGGCATCTGGACCACGGTCTGCGGCCCTGAAAGCCGCTCCATCTCGCGCGCGTAGTATTCGCAGAAGTCGATCGCTTCGGCTGTTTCGCCTTCTGCTTCGGCGAACGTCTTGCCGGATTCCAGGCACAGCCACGCATTGAAATGAAGTTTGCGTTCGCGAAGCAGTTCCGCGGCACGCAGAGCCATCTTCACGCGCTCCATCGGGTCCGTGCGGGACCATTCGGGAAAGTACGCATAGGCCGATTCAATCGCCTTTACAGCCAGCTCCGGGCTGGCCATCGAAACCGCGCCGATCTTTTCACTGGGGTTCGAAGGATTCACGGAGTGATGCTTGCTTTCCGTATGCACCCGCTCGCCATTGATTAAGAGCGGGTGATCCTGCCCCAAGTTGGCCCTCAGCTTCGCGACCTCCGCCAGCATGGCATCACGATTGGCTGGCTGCGTGTAATCCAGGTAGGGTTCGTTCTTAAAAGGCGTCATAAATGGGTCTCTGTAATTTTCAGGTCTGCGGAAACTTGTGCGAAGGCATGATGCATGTCGTGCCCGAATCCGCACCACCACTGGCCGTGCGCGGCTTCTTTCAGTACCCGCTCTTTAGTCTCAATCGCGGTCAGCGGATCCAGATCGAACGCTGCGATCCATGTCGGCTTCAGGTGCTCAGCAGTAGGAACCAAGTCGGAGAGCATGCAGAAAGTCTGGCCCTCGGAGTGGGCCTTCACAATCAGCAGATTTGCGGTGTGCCCCGGCGCATGTTCTACGGTGACGCCAGGCACTACCTCTTCATGGCCATCCAGCAATTCCATGCGGCAACTGCCGACTAACGGATCGTAGTTCGCGTCGATGTAGCTCACCTTGTCGCGGCTATTGCGGGTATGGGCATACTCATACTCACCCGCGCTGGTGAAGTAGCGAGCTTCCGGAAACGCTGGAACGCCCTCGATCATATTCCCGCCGCAATGGTCCCAATGAAGATGCGTGTTGATTACGGTATCGATCCGGAACTGGTTGAGCAACTCCGGCAGCGGTCTCAAATCCGGTAAATTCATACGCTCCCGAGCCTGCTGGGTGAAGTTATGCCCCCCGCCGGTTTCGACCAACACAGTGTGGCGCAGGAGTTTCGATAACGTAGCAATTGAAAGCCAGCGGGACCCGATTCATGGCATCGGCGGGCGTGGTGCGGTGCCACAGCGTCTTCGGCACGACACCGAAGACCGCGCCACCGTCCCAGTAATAATGTCCCGCGCGGACCAGCGTAATGCGGAACTGGCCTAATTGCAGCAGCGCCGGTTAGCCTTGCACCATTTTGCGGCCGCGTTCGAACAGTTCGGAAGCTTCTTCGGCCAACTGGCGGCCGCGGTCATACAACTCCTTACCTTTATCCATCAGATCCTTTCCGGACGTGGTGATCGCATCGCCCGCTTCATCGGACCGGTCGCTCAAATAGCTGCGTGTGTCCTGTCCGCTTTTCGGAGCGTAGAGGAGCGCGACCGTTGCGCCTAAGACCGCGCCGGCCAGAAACCAGAGGTAGCCGTTATTGCTGTTTTCGTTGTCGGACATAGCTCTACGATATCCTAACTCCATGACTCCTGAATTGACTCCTGAAGAAGAGATGATTGCTGTGTTCAGCAGCCAGAACCATGACGGCGAGATGGAGGCCCTGGCGGTGCAGGGCGTACTCGAGTCGAACGGTTTCGACGTCCAGATGGTGGGCCCATCCACGTTGCCTTCGCTTGAGTTTCAGGTGCAAGTGCCGGAGAGCCAGGCAGAAGACGCGCGCATGGTGATTGAGAAGGCTAAGGCGGCGGGTCCGGAAGCTGCGCTGGAAGGTGAAATGGAAGGGGAGCGGGAGTCACTGTAAGATAGCGACCATCGGTCCTGACGGTCGTCAGTCCTTCCAGATCCGTTCGGGAGATGGCGATGCGGCGCTCTTCGAGCGCGGCCAGTGTTTTTGGATGCGGGTGGTTGAAGCGATTCTCCCAGCCATCGGAGATCAGTGCGAACGCAGGATGCACCGCATCCAGAAATGCCGGCGTGCTGGACGTTTTGCTTCCGTGGTGCCCAACTTTCAGGACGTCGGTTCGCGGCGTGGAAAGAAGCCGTGCCTCAACCTGTTTTTCCGCATCGCCGGTTAACAGGAAGGAGTGGCGGCCATGCGTAAGCCGGAGCACCAGGGAATCATTATTCGTCGGCAATTTCTTCGGGGTGTAATCCGCGAAGGGAGCCATTACCTGAACGCTGGCTCCCCCGAAGGGAAACGGGTCGCCGTTTACTAATTTTCGGACCGCGATGGCCGGCGGCAGTTTATAGAGGGAGGGCACGGCGCCCGTCCAGAGTTCGGTGACGGCGAAGTCTTTCAGAATCGCGTTAAGGCCGCCCGCGTGATCGTCATGGAAGTGCGAGATGGCCACGGCATCCAGATGGTGAATGCCGCGCGTCCAGAGATAAGGAGCGACCACGTCTTCGCCGATGTCGAGATTGGCGTGTTGGCCATTGGTTTCGATCAAGCCGCCGGTATCCATGAGCACCAGCTTGCCGTTTGGAAAGGAAATCAGGAGGGAGTCGCCTTGCCCGACATCGATGGTGGTTACCTCAAGACTCCCCGGCTCGGCAATTGCGGGAAAGGGGTGGACGATCAGGATCGTGAGGGCTGCCAGCGCGCCTGCGAACGCTGCATAACGTACCCTTCGAGGGAATCGAATTGCTGCGATCGTCAGGAGCGCGATCAGCGCCAGCGACAGCCAGAACGGCGGATCGGGGATGCGGTAATTCGGCTCCCAACGCGCGTGGAACGACACGACGCGCTCCGTTAGATGCAGCAGGAACGATGCGCATGCCGCCACCCAAGCCGAGTTGAGTAACAGCGAGGCGAACCCAACCGGCACCACGAGTTCCAGTAAGGGGAGCGCGGCTGCGTTCGCGGAAAGTCCCGTCGCGGAGAGCCTATGGAAATAGAGAACCATGGGGATGGCGAGCCCGATCTGAATGAAGGCGGAAGTAAGCAACAGGTCGTAGAAGAAAATTGCTACCCGAACCGGTGCGTGGACGGCGAATCGCGCCAGCCAGTCCGGCGCAAAGATTCGGAGTGTTCTCACGCACAGCGCGAGTTCCACGCGAAACTGTGCGGCGTAGCGAGGCAGGGAGGTGCTGGGCGCATTGGTAAGCGAGGCAGCCATGGGACCCGAAGTATGTTCAATCACGGGAATGACGAAGACGCCAATCAGCGCGACAGACAAGAAGGAGAGTTGCGCGCTTGCGTCATAAAGCGAATCGGGATCCAGCAGCAGGTAACAAATGCCTACAGCGGCGAGAATATTCAAAATGCGAGCGCGCCGGAAGAAGAGCCGACCCACTGCAAAGAAAGAGAGCGCGGCGGCGGACCGAATCACGGGGGCTTGCCAGCCCGTAACCAGGCAATAGAGCCAAGCGGCTAGAACGGCCAGCATCACCGCCGAATTTTGCGAAACGAACCCAATTCGCAGCAGGAAAATGAGCGCGGCGGCTAGCACCGCGACATGGCTTCCGGAGATTACCAGCGCGTGGAACGTTCCGGTGGAGCGGTAATCGTCCGTCCAGATCTTCTGCAGGTTGGCAGATTCTCCGATCAGGATGGCTTCCATCATCGCGACCGTATATGGATCGTCCTGATAGAGCTCGTGGATGCGGGTCAGGGCAGCGGTTCGAAGCGAGTAGATGAAAGCCATGAACCGGTTGCCGCACTGGCCCGGAAACACGGTAAGATTCGCGCCGGCGGGCGTGGCGGCGGACCAGTAAATCTGTTGCCGCGCCAGAAAATGGGAGTAGTCGAAGGCGCCGGGGTTGCCGTAGTTATGCGGACTTCGCATCTTGGCCGGGAATTCGACTCTTTGGCCGTAATGCACCTCTGGCGCCGATTCTCCGGGCCGCAGATACCAACTGACGCGGGCGCGAGCGCCGGGCGCGAGTTCGAGGACGAATTGCTCGCGCCCCCGAGCGTTGATGGAAGGCTCGACGACGCAGCCTGCGAGTGTCACTGGCGCCTGATCCGGCGTGTCCAGTTCCGGCGGGGGTGGCGGCCGGTGTAAGGTAGCGCTCAGCGCTCCCCCGGCAACCAGCGCCAGGAGAACCGCCGACAGCTTCAGAATTTTGGATTGCGCCAGGCACGCAAAAAGCGCGAATGCCGAACCGGCAAGCAGCAATTCCACCCCGGAGAATGGCGCAGCCCGCGTAAGCAAGACGCCGCAACCGAGGGCCAGAAAGGGGAGCAAAAGAGGCTCGCGCACATAGTTCTAGTGCGCGGCCTTTCCGAAACTCTCCCAATTTAAGCGCGCAGATATTTATTAAACCAAGCAAGCGTGCGCTGCCAAGCCAACTTGGCGGCGGCTTCGTCATAGCGGGGCGTAGTGTCATTGTGGAAGCCGTGCTGCGCTCCCTCATACACGTAACCGCTGTAGGTAACGTGGTTCGCTTTCAGTGCCGCTTCGTATGCCGGCCAGCCGCCCACAAGCCGGGTATCCATCGCCGCGTGATTCACCAGAATGGCCGCTTTGATTTTGGGCACGTCTTCCACGGGTGGCGCTGCGCCGTAAAAAGGGACGGCTGCCGCCAGATCTCCGCCCATGCGCACGGCCAACGAGTTTGCGACACCGCCGCCGAAGCAGAAGCCCACCACGCCGATCTTGCCGGTGCAATCCGGCCGCGCCTTTAACCACTCGGCCGCCGCCAGAAAATCTTCCATCATTTTCTGCCGGTCCACACTTTGAAAAGCTTTGCCGCCCTTCTCATCGTCGCCTGGATAACCGCCAACGCTGGTCAACCCATCAGGCGCGAACGCCATAAAGTTCTCGGTTCCCAAGCGCCGCGCGACATCCTCGATATAAGGGTTCAAACCACGGTTCTCATGGACGACAAGTATGCCCGGAAGCTTTCCCGTGGCATTGGCGGGGCGAACGAAATAGCCCTTGATGGTGCCGTTCCCCTGAGGAGACGGAACGCTAACGGCTTCGGTCTTCACGCGAGCGTCGTTCTTGGGGATCTGTTCCGCCCAGGCGTAGTTCGGACGCAAACTTTCAAACAGCGCGGCCGCCGTAACGCCGCCGCCGGCAAACTTGCCCGCGCGATCGAGAAAACCCCGCCGGTCCAGGTCGCCGTGTACATAAAGATCAAAAAGATCCAGCAGTTCCTGCGGGTAGTCGCTTGCTTTCTTCCGTTCCATTCGTGAGCCCTCGATTGGACATGATCTTACCGCATCGCTTTGGTCAGGCAAGAATTTTATGGACTGTTTGGTGCGCCCGGAGAGATTCGAACTCCCGGCCTACTGATTCGAAGTCAGGCGCTCTATCCAGCTGAGCTACGGGCGCACACTTGCCTCTATTATAGGCTTCAGTGAACCAAGTTACCGACGAGACTGAAATCAAACTTCGTGTCACCGACCCGGACAAGGCCCGCCGGCTGATTGAGGCCCATGGGTTCCAAGTCTCCGTCCCTGAAACTCTTGAACGCAATGTAATTCTCGACAATGCCGCCGGCGATTTGCGAGCCGCAGGTAAACTGCTCCGCCTTCGACAGGCCGGGGACCTGGTAACCGTGACTTATAAAGGCACTGCGGTGATTGCCAAGCATAAAGCACGCGAAGAGCGCGAAACTACGGCTGCGAGCTTCCCTGAAATGCTGATCATCTTTGAGCGGTTGGGTTACCGCGAGACTTTCGTCTATGAGAAATACCGCACGGAATTTCGTGCCCGGGAAGGGGGCTTGATCACACTCGATCGGACGCCGGTGGGGACCTTTCTCGAAATCGAAGGAACGGCAGATTGGATCGATGCTACTGCCCACCTGCTTGGCTTTGCGGAATCGGACTACCTGACCGCCAGCTACGGAACGCTTTATGCCCAATGGTGCCAGGAGCAGGGCATTGCTCCCACGAACATGACCTTTTCCGGTTAATCGGCTTTCTTGCTCTTGCTCTTGCTTTTCAGATTGAGCGCCACCGCGTCGCGGATGAGACTCGTCAAAGCAGGGGCAGCGATCTTCTGCCCTTCGTGAATATCGATGGCGCGCCGAACATTCCCTTCCAGGCTGGAGTTGAACAGGCCTGAAGGATCCTTCAACGCTGCTCCCTTCGCGAACGTCAGTTTGACGACTTTCTTGTAGGTTTCCCCCGTGCAGATAATGCCGCTGCGCGACCAAACAGGAACCCCTCTCCACTTCCACTCTTCGACAATTTCCGGGTCGGCGGCGAGTATGATTTCGCGAACGTTTGCGAGCGTCTCGCCACGCCAGTCCCCCAATTCCTTAATCCTGCCGTCAATCAGTCGAGAGGCCGAATCCATCAGATTTATTTTAGCCGCAGTTCTTCTCAGTGCCGGCGGCTAGAGGCGGACAGAAATTTATAGGCAAGATCGTGTCACCATTGCTCAGAATGGCCAATAAACCGGACCGGGGCAATCAGGAGGACGATCTCAGCCGCATTGGAGTCGCGATACCCGGCACTCTTTTGGATCAGTTCGATTCGCTCATCGAACAGAAGGGATATTCGAGCCGTTCGGAAGCTTTCCGGGACATGATCCGCAGTGAACTCGTAGAAAGATCGCTCACGAACCCGGAGCAGCAAACGGTAGGAACGGTAACCCTGGTTTACGATCATCACATCCGGCAATTAAACGACAAGCTTACCGGAATGCAGCATCATCATTACCATCAGATCGTTTCGACCACCCATATTCATTTGGATCACGACAATTGTCTCGAAGTGGTGATTCTGAGAGGGACCGCGGCCGGCGTTCAGAAAGTGGCGGATGCGCTCATCGCGACAAAGGGAATCCGTCACGGCAAGCTTGTGCTGACGACGATTTGACGGTAGCACGTTTTTGACATTCGTATTCCTGCACGGGTAAACTTCAAGGGCGTGGATGTCGTAAGTCAATACCGCTCAGGAATCGGGTTAACACTTCTCGGGGTATTGCTCTTGGGGCTGCCCGCTATCGCCGCGGAAGGCCGGATTTCCGGTGCGGTTTTGGATCCGCAGGGAGTACCGATTTCTAGGGCTGTGGTCAGGCTGGCATCGGCGACAAGTTCGGACAGGAAGGTAGTGCAGACGGATCGGCAGGGGCACTACGAACTCCTTTCAATTCTTCCAGGGAAGTACAGCTTAGAGGCGGAATTTCCCGGCTTCTCGCCCGTGGTTCGGGAAGTCGTGGTGTTTGAGGCGGGCACAAGCCAAGGTGATCTCCGGTTCGAGCGTATTACGGAGAAGCGCGACAGCATTGTGATTACCGCCAGGACACTGGAGCCCTCAATCGATATGCGGAACTCCGAGACGTTTAATCGGAGCCTGTTCACGCGCGACGATCAAATTTTGCAGCAGTTAGCCGCGGGAATCAATGCGGGGCAGCACGAGGGCGGGGGGAAGTCACTGGAAATTCGAAGGTTCGGCTTCAATCTGGACCATGGTGGCGTGAACGGCGGACTGAAGGTGCTTCTGGACGACGTCCAACAAAACCAGGGGACACAGGGGCACGGCCAAGGCTACCTGGGCGCGCTGAAGGCGCTCAGTCCGGAGCTGATCCAGGAAGTTTCGATCATCAATGGCCCGTTCAGTCCGGAATACGGGGACTTCAGCGGATTGGGCGTGGTGCATATCCGGCAGCGGGAGTCGCTTCCGGAACAGTACACAATCCGGCTTCAGGGCGGCAATTTTGATACGGGCCGGGGATTTTTCGGGTTTAGTCCGAATGTGGAGAAAGTAGACTCCTACTTGGCGTATGAGGGGTCGTATCAGGATGGTCCTTTTCTGAACCCCGGACGGTACCGCCGCGACAACGTGAATGCGAACTACACGAAGACGTTGGAGAAGGGGCAGAAGCTTGGATTCAGATTCATCTTCGGACGCAACGATTTCTACTCGTCCGGGCAGATTCCCTTAGATCTGGTGAGTTCCGGAGAACTCGACAGGTTCGGGAACATCGATCCGTCGACAGGCGGGCGCATCAAGCTTGGGACGGTGTCGTCGTACTACAGCAAGACGTTTCAGGATGGGGGATCTTTGAAAGTTGACGGTTTCCTGGGCCGGTCCCTTTTTGATCTTTATTCGAACTTCACATTTTTCCTGAACGATCCCTTGCAGGGGGATGGCTTTCAGCAGCATGACTCCCGTCTGCAGGAAGGTGTCAATGCTCAGTATCAACATGCCCACCGCTTGGGAAAGATCGCGGCTGTGTTTACCGCGGGAGGAAATTTTCACGATAACCAGATCAACGTCGGCCTGTATTCCCGCGAAGGCAGAGTTCCGACAGACGTTACGACCCGTGCCAATGCACATGTCACGAACGAGGCAGGATATGCCCAGGAGAGCTTCAGCTTCTGGAACGGGCGATTGATCGTGAGCGGAGGTATCCGGCTCGATGAATTCCGCTTCGGCGTGCAGGACAGGGTGCTGGCCAGTCAGAGCGGGACGGAGTTTGGAGGACGCTGGCAACCGAAGGGCAGTATCGCTTTTGCACCCTCTAAATCCTTACCGTTGACGCTGCATGCGAATTATGGACGAGGGATCAACAGCGTAGATGCGCGGGGTGTTGTACAGCATCCGGAAAATCCCCGGCTTGCGGCAACCGATTTCTATCAGGCGGGGATGGCCCTCAATCTTCATCGAGTCTCCTTCAGTGCCGATGCCTTTCTGATCGATCACTCGAATGAGCAGGTTTACATTCCCGACGATGGCAGCTTCCAGTTCAAGGGTCCAAGCCGCGCATACGGATTCGAAGCGAAGTCGTCTGTGGCGTTGACGCGGCATTTGTCGCTGAACGGGGGGATCACCAAGGTGTCGAACGCTTTTTTCAGAGGCGGGGATCACCGCGTTTATGTGGACAGCGCTCCTCATTTTGTAGCGAACGCCGCGCTGACGCTGGCGAACTGGCAGGGCTGGAGCGGATCTCTTCGGATGCGGGCAATCAATCACTACCGCCTGGATGGAGACGACCCCTCGATTGTCGCTTCGGGGCACACGATTTATGACGTTGGGATTTCGAAGCAGGTCCGGCGCGGGGTGGAGTTCAACCTGAGTATGGATAATCTGGCCAGCCGAGATTATTACGAAACGCAGAACTATTTCGAATCGCGAGCGAGGCCCGGCGACGCTTCTGCGTTTCGGATTCACGGGACGCCGGGTTTTCCGTTAACCGTGGTGGCGGGCGTTACGCTTCGTTTGCGAGGAAAATAAGGGCTTCCAAGGTTTACATAGTTTTACACCTGGGCTGTTCCCTGCCAGTTCCACCGCGCGTCGATGTATGTGGAGCTTGCCACACTTTCAATGATTTCTGAACTGAACCAATACAATCGCCGCCGAGCATTGCAGGGCCTTGCCGGCATTGCCGCAGCTTACTTTATCCCTGCCTGGAATGAGACGGTGGAAGCGGCCGATACCGTGACCTGCGTTGCTGCTACACCCACGGTCACGGAAGGGCCTTACTGGGTGGATGAGAAGCTCTTTCGTTCCGATATCCGGACCGATCCTTCGACTGGGGCGGCACGAGCGGGTATTCCGCTGACTTTGACGATCAATGTCGAGAATCTTACCTCCGGCTGTGGCGTGCTGGCCGGCGCTTATGTGGACATCTGGCATTGCGATGCAAAGGGAATCTACTCGGATGAATCGACTTACAATCCGGGCGGGGGAACGGGGAGCGTCAATACTTCGGGCCAGAAATTCCTGCGCGGGTATCAGATCACCGACGCAAACGGGCAAGTTCAGTTCACCACGATCTATCCGGGCTGGTATTCGGGACGCACGATTCACATCCATATCCGCGTTCGGAGTTACTCCGGGGCTACCGTGCTTTCCAACTTCGTGACTCAGGTGTTCTTCGACGATGCGGTAAATGACACAGTGCTCAGCCAAGCGGCTTATTCGAGAACGGGCACCCGCGATACAACGAACGCGCGGGATATGGTGTACAACACGACCAATAAAGAACGGATGCTGGCCACGGTCACGGGCGATGTGACCGCGGGCTATTCGGCGGTTTTGACCATCGGCGCGAACTTCCAAGCTCCGGCGGCGGTGACCCCCGCGGTATTGGCTGGGGGGATTGCCAACTCGGTAAGCGGCGCGGCGGGTGTGGCTCAGAACACCTGGATCAGCATCTATGGGACGAATCTGGCGGCAGCGCCGCGCGCGGTGGCAGCAGGCGATCTGGTGAACGGCATTCTGCCAACGTCCTTGGGAGGAGTGAGCGTGCAGGTGAATGGGCGTGCGGCTTACGTGCAGTATGTCAGCCCATCGCAGGTGAATGTGTTGAGCCCGGCGGACACGAGCGCCGGCTCCGTGATTGTGACAGTGGCGAATTCGGCGGGGACCTCCGGCGCGGTGAATACGACTTTGGTGCCGGTTCTGCCGGGGTTATTGACAGTGTCGAACTACGTCCGGGCGATTCGGTATCCGGATGGAGCGATTGTGAACGGAACGGGGAATGCCGAAGCTGGCTACACGACGGCGGCGGCGGTAGGGCAAGGCGACGTGGTCGCTCTCTTCGGGACGGGTTTCGGGGCAACCGATCCGGCGCCTGTCCCGGGGCTGGTGTTTGCGGGCGCGTATCCCTCATCCAGAACCATTACGGTGATGGTTGGCGGCATTAACGCCGAAGTACTGTGGGCGGGGCTAGTAGGGCCGGGACTGTTCCAGATCAATATTCGGATTCCAGCGAGCGTTGGAGCTGGCGATCAGGCGGTGATTGCGTCCGTAGACGGGAGCAGTTCGCAGGCGGCGGCGAAGATCAAAGTGGTCCAAGCTGCCGTATGAAAAATGCGGCCGGCGGTGCCCGAGTTCGTTAGGTCGAAGGCGACGGCTGTCCTGTGATTAGCACGGGAAGAACCGGGCTGATAAAAATCCGCTCCACCTCGGAATAATCTGATGAGCATAGGATCGCTGTGTCAAAAAGTCAGCCGCAAGCCGACCTGCGCCCGTCGTGCATTGGTTCCGTCTGGAAACGCCTGGGCAGCAGTCCCGCTCCGGAATGAGGAAATAGGCGACAGGATTTGGTTACTTACTTGATATTGCGCGGTGCGAATCGATGTGTCATAGGGCGTGTTGAACACATTGAATCCTTCGAAGTACAAAGCAAGGTGCACCCTATCGGTAAACGGCAACTCCTTCGTGAGCCGCGCATCAACTCGATAGATCCGGTCGACATCCAGTCCGTTAACGGGAACAAATGGAACACGGCTGGATCCGCCTAGTCCGTTCAGTGATCCTGAATATGCGGCGCCCGCAAATGCACTACCTGTCACGTTTAGAGTCGCGGTACTAGGGGGGCTGCTTTGCAGAGTAGTGATTTGAGACAATTCCCAGCCGTTAATCAGGTAACGAGCAGCCCGGGTTGTGCTGCTGGTGAACGTCGGACGCCAAACACTGTTTACAACCAAGCGGTGGCGGATATCCAACACACTGCTCCCCTTTTCTCCGGCATAATCTCCGTTGAAAGTAGCTGGTGGGAGCGCTACTGAAAAAGATGTTGTCGCCGCCTGCACCTTGGTTGAAGTCAATCGCGTGCGACCAAGTATATGCCAGTGACGCCTGCAAACCGTGAGTGAACCGCTTGTTCGCCTGAACGGCTAAGCCGTCGTAGTAACTTAATCCTCCATTCTCGACCTGGTTGATGCGATTGTAGCGAGGGTCAATTCTGTTAGCTAAACGATACGTTGGAGTGGTGTAGGTCCCAATATTGTTCCGGGTGGCGTCCTGAATCGTGTACGTAACCGGAGCTCCCAGCGGTCCAACGTTCAGGTCGCGAACGGTGTAAAGCCGTACTCCACGACTCCAAAGATAAGACACTGTAAGCGAAAGGGTGGTATTTAGCTGCCGTTCTACCGCAAAATTTGCCTGGTGCGTGTACGGATTTCGCAAATTTTTGTCGGCGAAGCTGATGCCGGTTGTGCCCGCAGGTGGAGCACGGTCCAAATTCGCCAGGTTGTTCGGGAACACCGGCCCGATTGCAAGATCAGCGGGCCGAGTAATGTCCAGAGTCAGGGCGCGCTGGTAGATGTTGTTATTTACGAAGAAAGTATTGATGAGCCCGGTTTGGTAACGTGCATAGAAGATTCCGTACCCCGCGCGAATCACAGTCTTGGAATTCAGAGTGTAGGCAGCGCCAACACGGGGGGCAAAGTTTTTGGGGGCCGAAGGAATGCGGCCAGTCTGCGGGTAATCTGGATTCACCAGTTTCGGCTGCGGGATATCGGAATACTCATAGCGAATTCCATAGTTGACGGTCAACTTGGGAGAGAGCTTCAATTGATCCTGAGCGTAAAATCCGTAGTCGTGTAAATTGGTGTCCACGACGGGGTTTCCGAACCGTTGCGAGTATGTGGAGTAATTCCGGGCTCCGATCGTGTTGCCGCTAAAATCCTGGGCAAACGCGGTGAAATTAGAGTAAGTGTAGCTTCCGTACTGGTTGCTTAACTGGTTCTGGTAGTCTTCCGTGAAGTTGATATCAATACCGAACTTCATTGTGTGCCGGCCATGAATCAAGTTAAAGTTATCTGCGTATTGAAACCGCTGTTCGCTTGGGTTCAGGCGCGGGTAACTGGTTGCATAACCTAAATTGGAAACACCCGCGACCGTCAATCCTGCGCGCCCCAGCGCGGGCGTCAGGAATTGCGCACTTGCGTCATCAAACAACCGGTCCTTGAACCAACCAAATCGCGCTTCGTTCACAGCGCTCGGATTGATGATGCTGGTCCATGTAGCCCGTCCATAGCGCGTACGAACGGTGGAATCGGCGTTGTTCCCGATGCCGTTTCCATTATTCAACACAGCTTGGGTTTGAATTCCGTTCGGGGACACCCAACGGAGGTAATTTAAGCTGAACGAGAACGTGTTCTTTTCCGACGGGCGCCAGTCGATTTTGCCAAAAGCCAAATCCTGATCTACTGTGCGGGGCACAATGCCGAAGTTTCGAGTAGTGACGAAGTTCTTGGCTGTCGCGCACTGTTGTGCTGTTGCAGGGGCACCACATGTTGCCGTCCCGTTTGGTTGGATATCTTGAAAATCACCGTTGGCATTGAATAGCGGCGCAGCTGTGACGGACGCGATCAGGGGAAAATTGCGCTTTGTTTTTTCGTAGTTCAAGAAGTAAAACAACTTGTCTTTCTTGATTGCACCCCCAATCGATCCACCTGCCTGATGGCGCCACTCAGGAGGATTAAAGTTCGCGTATCGGTCGCGAGCATTCAGCGTCCTGTTGCGGAAAAACCAGTACGCCGTTCCATGAAGGGCGTTTCCGCCACTACGGGTCACCGTATTCACAACTCCACCGGAGGCTCGGCCGTACTCGGCTGCGAAATTGTTTGAGATGACCTGGAATTCTTGAACCGCATCTTGGGAGATCTGGCTCGCAATGCGGGTACGTCCAGCGTTCTCGTTGTAGTACTGGTTGGTCGTATCGTTTCCATCAGTCAGGAACGAGTTGCCACCGGCGACACCGCGGAAACTGATCAAACCGAAAGTTCCGTCGGGCACAACAGCCGGCGTGAGCAGCACGAATGAATCCACGCGCCTACCGTTGATAGGGAGGTCGACAATCTGAAGCGAATTTACCACTTGAGAAACATCGGTCTTTGTGTCATCCATCGGCGCTAGGTCAGCGCTTACGTCCACCTGGGTGGCAGAGGAAGCAACGCCCACGCTGATGTTCAAGTCGACATTCTCTCCAACTTGCAAAGTGATATTTGTTGCTTGGTATTGCGCAAAACCGGGCTTGGACACGGTCACTTGATATCCTGCTGCCGGCACAAGAGCAGGCGCGGTAAATAACCCGCTGCCATTCGTTTCCAAGGAGCGGCGAACCCCTTTAGCCTCATTCGTGACCAGGACCGTAGCGCCGGGAACTGCAGCTCCACTGGCGTCTCGCACGTTACCCGACAGACCGGCCAACCCTGCAACAGCTTGTGCAAAGGCCGAAGCCGAACACAGGCAAATCAGTAAATACAATCTGGTCAGTTTCCGCATACCCTTCATGGTGTCAGAATACCTAAGAAGCAAGCAACGCAAAACTTCAGTGCCGGTCAATATAGAACTTCACTAAACGAGGGCACGATCAAATGCTCGCCAGGTTCGCATGAACGGCTACGATCCTTCAACACCGACCAAGACTGCAAGTTCACTAGCGAGAAGTTCACGGGCGAACTGGCTCCGGGAAGATTGCCATCAGCATGGCAAGGGCGCTGCAGAACAACCTTTTTGAGCTTTGTGGCGGAAAGCTTCTGAAAAGCGAAAAACTGCTCTTACGTTGGGGTCCACGATATCTCAGGGCTGGAGGCTGGGCTTACAAGTAGTCGGAAGTTGCAAAGGATCATGCTCTGCACAGCCCTACCAGAGCGGCTTTATTACAATCCTGTTACAATTCCACTTTGCCCAGCAACGACACTTGTGCGATGCGCATGATCTCCTCGAGGGGAATATTATGGACGGGAGCGTTCTGCGTTGGCGAACAGGCTTGATCGGGTAAGACAGCGGACACAAATGGGAACCATGACAGCTCGCCGTTAATCGCCTGTATGCCGCTCAGATATAGTTCATCTTGCAAATCGACAACCGCTGAACACTGGCAGACGGGATCTCTCTATCTCGATCACCAGAAAACAGACAACCTAACGGTCCACCATATTAGCGACCGACCAGTGAAAAGTCGTCACTCGATCAACGTTAGGGTCCACCATTTTTAAAAAGGGGCTTCTTACTACTTGCTTCGCACTCTCAACATAATCATTGCTCTGCTGTTCTGCTTCTCACTCGCGTGGGCATCGCCGGCAACCTTTGTCACCGCTCTGCCGGTTGCACGAGACCAACTTCTACTTCGTTTTAATGCTCAGCCAACTTTCTCAACCCGAGCTTTTTCCGGCGTCCAATTCCCAGTCAATATCGGCTACGGGCTAACCTCGCGATGGGCGCTTTTTCTAAACATAAACCAGGGGTTCGGCTCCCTGAACAGCACTACACCAGTCAGCCCCAACCGGCTCAGCTCAGGTGGTCCTGGGGACTTACTGTCCTACGCACGCTTCACTTTGTTCAAAATTGACAAACCCAGATCAACACTTAGAGTTGCTCCGCTTGCCGGAGCTTTCATCCCAACAGGAGACAATTCTCTCAGAGGATCCCAGGATCTGTTACCCAAAGCACTACAGACGGGTTCAGGAACACTCGATCCCTATTTTGGTATCACGATGGGCTACAACACGGTGCGATGGGGTATGGCACTCGACAGCACTTACCGCCTGAATCCAACTGCAGACCGAGGTATCAGCCCTGGAAGCCAATATCGAGCCGACGCACAGGTAGAGTACAAGGTGCTTCCCATCCATATGCCCGAAGAAGGTCTCCCTAAGCTTCTGGTCCTTTCGATTGAATCGAACTACATTCATGACGAGAAAGACCGAGTGAATGGAATGCTGTCGGCAAACTCCGGTGGTAATACGTTGAAACAGGACGCCATTCTGGAAGTGTCAACGCTGCATTGGCAGGTCGGCATGGGCGCTCAGGTCCCCATCATGCAGGAGCCTTCCCGGCGTGGGGCGCATGAAGCAGCGTAGTGGGTTCTTCCTATTTTTTGAATACTATATGGCAGCACCTAGCCGTCGCCATACCGCGGTTCAACGATGATACAAGTTTTGTTGGTTTTGGCCGTAGTATTCCTTGGCTCTGGTGATGCCGACGCTCATCTCTCCACTTCGGATCTGAAGATTACTCGGGCAACTGCAATTCTAAATGGTGTTTTTTCCCCTCGCGGATTCTTCAACATCACTGTGCGCCTCTATCAGCTAACCGGCGTTGAAGCAGCAAAATTTGATCTGAAAAAATCCCAGATTACTTTGGACTTCAAACCCGGTGTTACTGTAACGCCACAGGACATTCAGCAGGTCATGGTGGGCGCGGGGTATAAGCCAGGGCCGGTACAGATCCGACTGCTTGAACCAAGTGAGGTTTCCGAAACAGGACCTGGTTGGGTGAAGATTAAGCACCCGAAATCTAAGAACGCTGTAATTCGATGGTTCCAGCTGAATTTTTGACCGTGTAGCGTGCCGTAACCACCACGTGAATATGGAAGTTGTCCGTGTTCGTGTGGCAGGCGCCAAGCGCCCCTGCTTTACTAAGCGTACTCACACCTCATTCTGCAGCGGTTGCCTTGCGCGGCGCGGATGTAAACTATCAGGGGCCGTTCCATGAAAAAACTATCGCTGTGGTCAATCGCTCTCTGCCTGTTCCTGGGGAGTTCGTTATTCGCGCAAACGATTACCGGTAACTGGCAGGGCACGTTACAGGTCGGCAGGGACTTGCGGCTTGTTATCAAGATTTCAACTAGCGACGCGGACACGCTCAAGGGCGTGCTGTATAGCGTGGATCAGGGGGGGCCGGGGATACCGACGGGCTCGATCACGCGTCAGGGTTCAGCGGTAAAGATCTCAATACCAGGAGCCGGCGCGACTTACGAAGGCCAGCTGAGCGCGGACGGAAAGGCTATGACAGGGACGTGGACCCAGGGTCCCAAGCCGCTGCCACTGAATCTGGAACATGTGACGGCGGAAGCCACATGGGCGATCCCGGAAGCACCAAAGTCGATGGCCGCGGACGCGAGTCTGGTGTTCGAAGTGGCGACGATCAAGCCCAGCAATCCGGAGCGGCAGGGCAAGGGGATCACCATTCGCGGCGGGAAGTTCATCACGATTAACACCACGCTGGGGGACCTGATCACGTTCTCTTATGGAATGCATCTGAAGCAGATCACAGGTGCGCCGGCGTGGGTGGAGACGGAGAAATTCGATATTGAAGCGAAGCCCGAGGCGGAAGGGCAGCCAAACGACAAGCAGCTAAAAACGATGCTGCAGAAGCTGCTGGCCGAGCGCTTCAAGCTGGCGTTTCATCGGGACAAGAAGGAGCTGTCGGTGTACGCGCTGACTGTGGGGAAGGGCGGGCCGAAGCTGACCAAGAGCGCTGCCGACCCCAATAGTTTGCCGGGTTTGGGCTTTCGGGGTATGGGCGATTTGATTTCGCGAAATGCGAGCATGGCGGATTTCGCGGGTCTGCTCCAAGGCGCGGTGCTGGACAGGCCGGTTCTGGATCAGACGGGGTTAGCGGGGCGGTTCGATTTCGGGATGAAATGGACGCCGGACCAATTCCAGTTTGTCGGAATGGGAGCAAAGGTGCCACCGCCGAGCGCAGCCGCGGATGCGCCGCCGGACTTGTTCCGGGCAATTCAGGAACAGTTAGGTTTGAAGCTGGAGCCCACGAAAGCTCAGGCGGAGGTGTTGATCATCGACCACGTGGAGAAGCCTTCCGCGAATTAAGAGTCGGTTACCGGGGCGTAACGGAGATTGAACTCGGTTTGTATGCCACCGCAAGATGTGGCGTTTTCAGAACTTGGTTGTTTTGCACGCGAGAGGTGAGACAGCTTTCCAGCACGCCACTCACGAGCAGCGTTCGTTCAACCGGGTAATCGGGTTTGCCCGTTTCGAAGAGGCGTTCGATGTGGTGTACCAGACAGGCGGAGTAAGTCACGTTCGGTACTGGCGTGAGGAGGAATTGGCAAGATTCGATAGCTCCCCCTTTCATGCGCGCGGCAAAGTTGAAGTCCTGGAGAGCGCCATCGAGCATAAGGAGAGTGGTTTTCAGGCCGTCGGTGTGTTCAATCAGGTAAGCGGCCGGGTTTTTGACCAGCTTGGGGAGCTGGCCGTTGGTGGCGAGATCCTGTGGGCGGCTATCTTCGAGCGACCAGCCCTGGGGCGTGTCGCTTCGGGAGAAGGCGGATTGCAGGAGGCGGTTCGACCAGCGCCCTTCGGCGGCTGCCTTCCAGACTGCGTCCCCTTGGAGCATCTGGACGGAGCGGACGCCGGATTCGCCGCCTTTTCGGCGCTCAATCATGCATTGCATGGCTTCGAGCGCGTGGTAGTCCATGGGGTCAGAACCGCCGTTGCCGATCATGAGTGCTTCTTCGATTTCGCAGCCGATCGGAAGTTCGAGTTCGGGTAAGCGCCAGGTGACGGGGAGGGAGGAGCCGGCGAGCATGGGAAATTTCAGCCGCTTCGACGCATCCACCATCCACTTTGCGTGGTCGAAACTCCAGGAGAGGTGTTTATCGTTATAGATGGGCACGGCGCGGCCGTCTTTTTCGAAAACATCGACGCACGACTTGAAGAATTCGTAGCGGGGATAGAGGATCTGGCCTTTCTCGTTGCGCGGGTAGTCCCCGTGTTCGGCGACGATGAGTACGGCGTCGACAGCGAGCTTGGCCCCGCCGCAGCGGAGGGCTTCGGGAATAGAAGGGTAAACCTGAAAGCCGAACTCTTTCGCACGTTGCCCGCTGAGATCGCCTTCCGGTTTTTGGTCGATGTAGAGCGAAACGACCTTCATGTCCGGGCGATGCCAGGCACCTTCGAGCGGGTAGCCGACCAGAAAGCGATCGGCGATGTGTTGGACATGCGAGAGGTACTTGTAGATGGATCCGACGACAGCGATGCGTTTCATCTTTTAGCTTCTCTGGAAGGTGGAGTGGGGGGTGGACCGATAGGAAATCGCAAGGTGCGGGGTTTCGATCTTCGCCCCTTTGCGGTAGAGGCTCTCGACTCCCGCGGCAGTGAGTCCGGTGGTAAGCAAGGTTCGCTCTACAGGATAGGTTGGCTTGCCCGTCAGGAACATCTGCTCCATGTTATTCACCAGAGGGCTGAAGAACGTTGCGAGGGTGGTGCGGCCGTCGGGCATGGGCAGATACATCTGGGTGGAGAAGACACGGGGGCCGATTCGCGCGGCGAAGTTGAAATCTCGGACCAGGCCGGACATCAGGAGCATGGTGGAGTAAAGACCATCGGCGTGGCGGTAGCGATAGGCGACGGGGTCCTTGACCAGGCGCTGCATGTCTTCGGGGGTAGGGAAGACGTCGTTGAACCCTTCGCGAGCGGGGGTCAGCGTGTGGCTGCGGCAGAGCGCGGCGTCCATGAGGTCGCGAGGCCAGACGCCGGCTTTGAGGGCGCTCCAGAAAGCGTCGCCGCGATAGGCCTGGACGGATTCGACACCGGTTTCGCCCCCGGGCCGGCGCTCCACCATGCATTGAATGGTTTCGAGACCGTGGAAATCGTAGCTATCCACGCCGCCGTAGCAGACGCAAAGAGCCTCGGTGGGCTTCGCTCCCGCAGGCCATTCCACGGAAGGAGTGCGCCAGGTGACGGGCAGGCTGGAGCCGGCCATCAAGGGAAAGTTGAGTTCGCGGGAGGTGTCGTACATCTGTTTCGCCCACTCCCAGTTCCAGGAGAGGTGTTTATCGTTGAAGACGGGGACGGCGCGGCCGCTGGCGCGGAAAACCTTGAAAATTTCCTGGAAGAACTCGTAGCGCGGGTATTTGGTCTGGCCTTTCTCGTTCTTGTTGTAAGTGCCATGTTCACCGACCACGACGATGCCATCGACGGCGAGTTTGCCGGTTCCGAGCGTCAGGGTTTCGGCGATGGACGGATAGATCTTCATCGCGGGGAAGCGGCGGGCGCGATCGCGGCTGAGGTCACGCTCGCCTACCTGGTCAACATAGAGAGACACCAGGTCCATGGCCGGGTGGTGAAATTCGCCGTTCCAGCCGTAGCCTTCGAGAAAGCGATCGACGATGTGCTGGGCGTGCGAGTACTTCATGTAAGTGGTAGTGACCGCCGCTATTTTCGGGCGGCGCGGGGGAGATTGGGCGAGCGCGGTTTGCGCCAGGGCCGCTCCCGCGATGAGTTCCCGGCGCGTGATCTTGCATACAGGCTGCATGGAGGATGATTATAGAGCTTTCCGGAGACGCGTTTGAATCGTATTCTTTTAGGCTTGCTGATGGCGGTAATTTCGCCGGAGGCGGCGAAGCTGCATCGGAGCGCGCTGGTGTTCGACGCGCATGTTCACGTGGTGGACCGGCAGTTCTACCACGGCGGGGATATCGGAACGCGCGGTGAACGATGGGCACTTCGATCTTCCACGCGCGAAGCAGGGCGGCGTGGGCGCGATGTTCTATTCGATCTTCGTGACCGAGGATTATTATCCGCAGCGAATGGAGACGAAGCAGACGTTGAGGCTGATGGACTTGGCACTCAAGCAGCTGGAGTTGAATCGTGCGGCGATCGAATTGGCCTTGAATGCTTCCGATGTGGAGCGGATTGCGCGATCGGGGAAGATTGCGGCGGTGCTCGATCTGGAGGGCGGTTTCGATCTGGACGGGGATTTAGGCGTGCTGCGTGCGCTGTATCGGATGGGGCTTCGGTCAGCGCAGTTACCGGCGCATAACTGGGCAAATAATTTTGCCGATTCGTGCTGTTCGCCGCCGAAGTTTCACGGCTTAAATGAGCGTGGGCGGGCTGTGGTGCGGGAGATGAATCGCCTGGGCATGGTGATTAATGTGGCGCACGCCTCGGACGAGACGATTGCGCAGGCAGTGGAGACCAGTTCCGCGCCGATCGTATCGACCCATGGAGGAATGCGCGCGCTGAACAATATCCCACGCAACATGCCGGATGATCTGATGCGGAAGATTGCGGGGAAGGGCGGCGTGATCGGGTTTCAGATCGGCAATGAATTTCACAACAGGAAGGCATACGAATGGCGAACTCAGCATGCAGGGAAGCCCTTCTGGGACACCAGTGAGATTGCCGGGCGCAAGGGTCAGTTGAGTATCGAGGAGATCGATAAGAAAGTGGCGCCGCAGTTTCCCATGGTGGGAGTGGCTATTCCCGACGAACTCTTGTTTACGGCGGACGATTGGATTGCGATGGTGGAGCGCGCGATCGGCATTGTGGGCGAGGACCATGTGGCGCTGGGTAGCGATTTCGATGGAGGCCCGACGCTTCCGCGCGGAATGCACAGTATTGCGGACTTGCCGATGTTGACCGATGCGATGGTACGGCGAGGGTGGCCGGAACCGCGGATTCGAAAGTTTCTGGGGTTGAATATGCTGCGGGTGTTTCGGGAGATTACACGAGGATGAGAGCAATTGCGATGTTGTTATGCGCGCTGCCGCTGGTGGCGCAGGATGCTTTGATCGAGGGCTTCCGGCTGGTGGAGGTTGCGTCCGTGGCGGATGCAATCGAGCAGTTGTATGGGCAGAGGACGTACATGTCGCACCATATGCGGCCGTTGTCCCCAGCAAAGTTTGCGGGGCCCGCGGTGACGGTGTTGTTGAAGAAAGGAAGAGCACAAGGAAGGCGCGGCGGCTTCGGCGGGGATGCTGGAGGCGATTGACCGGGCCCCGGCGGGTTCGGTTTACGTGATGAAGCTGGAAGGGGGCGAAGATATTGCGGGAATCGGCGGCTTAATGGCCACCGCGATGAAGGTGCGCGGGCTGGCAGGCGCGGTAATTGACGCGGCGGTACGGGATTTGCCGCAAATTCGGAAAATTCAATTTCCGGTTTACTCGACGGGGGTGGCGCCTTCAACTTCCGTAAATCATTATCGATTTGCGGGAGCGAACATTCCCATTGAGTGCGCGGGCGCAACGGTGCGGGCCAACGACATTATTGTGGCGGACGAGGACGGTGTTGTCGTGGTGCCGCGAGAGCATGCGGCGGAAATTTTGAAGCGGTCACAAGAATTAGACGATACGGAGCACCGGACACTGCCGCTGATTGAGAAACTTCGTTCCATCACGGAAGCGGTAAAGCGGTTAGGCCGTATTTAGCATCGCAACGTCCCCAGGTTTTGAACCAGGGCGAACTCTTGGTCAGTCTCGTCTTCCGTACGTTCAGGAAACTGGAAACGGGACCAAGGGTCAGCTAGGAATAAAATGGTGGTTTACGTCCCTACCTTCGTTAGTGCAAATGGCTTCTGGCGTCCGGAAGCGCGAGATCTCGCCCGTAGCCTTGATTGAGCAGCATCTGGAACGGATCGCGGAAGCGAATCCGCGTATCAACGCCTTTGTCGAGGTGTATGAGCAGGAGGCGCTGGAAGCCGCACGGGCTATGAATCCCGACGCGGGGCCGCTGGCTGGCATACCCGTGACGATTAAGGACAGCATCGATATTGCGGGGCGCGCGACGCTATGCGGGAGCAAGTTCCGGGTGGGGCATGTGGCGCGGGACGATGGTGCCAGCGTGGCAAGGCTACGCGCGGCGGGTGCAATCGTAATCGGGAAGACGAACACGCCGGAGTTCCTCAACAGCTATGAGACGGATAACTTCTCACTGGGCGTACGAATCATCCATTGAACGAGGCCAGGACGGCGGGGGGCTCGAGCGGTGGGGAAGCGGCGGCGATTGCGAGTTTTTGTTCGGCGGGAGGAATGGGGAGCGATGGCGGGGGGTCGATTCGGGTTCCCGCGCATTATTGTGGGATCGCCGGGTTGAAACCGACGCCCGGGCGTGTTTCGGGCGTGGGACACTTTCCGGCCATCGCGCATCCGGGCGGGTTGTTGGGTGTAGTGGGGCCGATGGCGCGGACGGTGGAGGACGTAGCGTTGCTGTTTTCGGTGCTGGCGGGTTATGATTCGGCCGATCCGTTTTCGGCGCCGGTGTCGTTGCGCGCAATGCAAGTGGAAGGTACGCAGATTGGGGTGTGGCCGCAGTTTTACGATTCGCCAGTGCTACCGGAGATTCGCGAGGCGGTGCTCCGGGCGGGCGAGTTGCTCGGAGCGAAGCCCTTTGCCCCCGCCGGGTTTGCGTCGGCAACGGAGCTGTGGTGGTTCTTCTTTGAGCGAGTGACTGCGCCGCTGACTCGCGGGTTGATTGAGGGGCGCGAACGGGATGCGCATTGGACCGCGACGGATTTGATGCACGAAGCGTTAGGGCAACCGCCGGTGACCGTGCTTGACATGCTGGTGAACTTTAGCGCGCGCGATACCATGCGGACGGCATTCCTGCGGGAAATGGAGCAGTTTCCAGTGGTCGTGATGCCTGTGTGCGGCGTGACCGCTCCGCTGCATCACACGCTGCGCGGGCAGGCCCGGATGAATGCGATGGCGCCTTCCACTCTTTGCAACTTGTTGGGGCTTCCGGCACTGGCCGTGCCGTTCGGGCAGGCTGCGGACGGAATGCCGATCGGCGTGCAGTTGATCGGGCGGCCTTATGAGGAAGAGTTGTTGCTGGCGGTGGGGCAGAAATTGGAGCGGCTTCGATGAGGGTGGCTTTCTTGTTCGTGGCGACAATTGCGTTTGGGCAGGATGCTCTTTGGCACCACCGCAATCTGGGCAAAGCCTTCTACGAAAATCCGACAACGCAGAAGGAAGCAATCGAGCAGTTTAAGCAAGCGCTGGCGTTAAATCCAGGGTCGGCGCGTGAACGCGTGAATTATGGGCTTGCGCTACTGAAAGCGGGGGAGACCAAAGAAGCAGTGGCGGTGCTGGAAGCGTCGCAGAAACAGGCCCCGGAGATTCCGCACACCTGGTTCAATTTGGGCGTCGTGGCGAAGCGCGAGGGGGATTACGAGCGCGCGCTGCAGCAGATGCTGGGCGCGGAGAAGCTGGTGCCGGGTGAGCCCACGGTGCATCACAATCTGGGCGCCATTTATAAGCTGCTGAACAAACCGGCGGAGGCGGCCAAGGAATTTGAAGCGGCGGAGAAGCTGAACCCGAACTTGGCGGCTCCGCACTTTCAGTTGTATAACTCTTACCGGCAGAGCGGACGCACAGCCGATGCCGCGCGCGAGCTGGCGTTGTTTCAGGAGGCGAAGAAGCGCGATGCGGGAGCGCCGATTGCCGAGAACATGGAGTCGAACGACTACACCGAGATCTACGATGTGGCGGATGCGCCGCTGCCGCCGGTGCTGGCGGTGAAAAGCGTGATCTTGGTGAACAAGCCGCAGACCACTTTGCTGATCGACTATGACCACGATTACGATCTCGATTCCATGCAATTGGGCGAGCGCTCGAAGTTGATGCGCAACAACGGGGATGGCACCTCGACTGAGGTATCGTTTCCCTTCGTGAACGGTAAAGTGACGGCGGCGAAGCTGTTCGCGATTCGGTCGGAAACGGCGGCACGAGATTTCGTCGTGACGTATGCGGATCGTAATGCGGTTCTCTATCGCGATGATTTGAACGGGAAGTTCACGGCGATTCCGCTGCCGGAGGTGCCCGCGGCGAGCGATCTGGCGGTGGCGGATTGGAATCGCGACGGGTTGCTGGACGTGGCGGTGAAGACTGCGGCGGGTTATCGATTTTTTAAGAATGCGAATGGAAAGTTCGAAGCCTTGGCGCTTCCGGCAGGCGCACAGCCAGAGGCGAGCTTCGAATTGGGCGAGTGGGCCGCGATCGCCGCAAATGCCCCGAACGAAAAATCCATTCGATTGGAGATTATCGGCATCAAGAACATTAAATCTGCGAACGGGGCGACGGTGGAGGTGAAAGCCGGCGCGCTGTACCAGAAGAAGGTTTATGAGGGGACTCCGTTGTTCTTCTTCATGAGAAATTACGCGCAGGCCGATACAATCCGCATTACGTGGCCCAATGGGCTGATTCAGAACGAGCCGCAACAGCCGACGGGCGGCAAGTTATCGTTCAAGGAAGCGCAACGGTTGTCCGGATCATGCCCGATGATTTTCACGTGGGACGGAACGCAGTTTCAGTTCATCACGGATGTGTTGGGGGTAGCACCGCTGGGGGCCAGTTCAGGGGACGGGCAGTACTTTCCGGTTGACCATCGGGAACATATTCGGATTCCGGGGAGCGCGTTGCAAGCCGTGGAAGGCGAGTTCCGGATCAATATTACAGAGGAGTTGCGCGAGGTTTCGTATCTGGACCAGGTGCAGTTACTGGCCGTAGACCATCCTGCCGGAGAGGATGTGTATACGAACGATAAATTCAAGTCGCCTCCATTTCCGGAGTTTCGTTTGTTTGGGGTGGAGCAGCGGATTCGGCCGGTACGCGCGACCGATGACCGGGGGCATGATATTCGTCCGGAGTTGTTGAGCGCGGACCATGTGTATCCAAAGGGCTTCGATCACGATAAGGCCGGGGTGGCCGCTTTGCATTCCATCGACTTAAATTTCGGCGGGGCCGCGAAAGAAGGGCGCGCGGTTTTGTATCTAACCGGGTGGGTGGATTGGGCGGATGGCAGTACTTTCCTCGGCGTGTCTCAACGTAAGGGCGGCGGGTTGGTGTTTCCCTATTTGCAGGTGAAAGACGCGCAGGGCGAATGGAAGACCGTAATCGAAGACATGGGGATTCCAGCAGGGAAGCCGAAGACGATTGCTGTGGATTTGACAGGCAAGTTCCTTTCAGCTTCGCGCGAAGTGCGGATCGTGACGAACCTTTGTGTGTATTGGGACGAGATCTTCCTGAGCGAGAGCACGAGTGCGCCTGCGGCGAAGTTGACGGCCCTTGAGGCGCTGAGCGCGACACTTCGGTATCGTGGTTTTTCGCGCGCCACCATCGATCCCACGCGGGAGCAGCCCGAGAGCTTCGATTATTCGCAAGTCAACGCGCTTTCGAACTGGAATCCCACTGCGGGAAACTATACCGCCTATGGGGACGTCCGTGGATTGTTGAGCGCGACCGATGACAAGCTGCTGGTGATGGGAAGTGGCGACGAGGTGCAGCTTCGTTTTCCGGCAGCGCTGCCCCCGCTGCCCAGTGGATGGACGCGCGATTATCTGCTGGTTGTGGACGGTTGGGCGAAAGATGCCGACGCAAATACTGCGTTCGGGGAGAGTGTAGAGCCGCTGCCGTTTCACGGGATGAGCGCGTATCCGTATCGCGCGGATGAGCACTTTCCCGATGTGGAAGCGCAGCGGAAGACCATGACGCGTCCGGCATTGAGATTGATTCGACCGCTTTCCTGGTCCAACCAATGAAGAAGTGGTTCACCATCGGGCTGCTGCTGTTAGCGGCAAACAGTGTTTACATCTTCGCGGTGCATCCGCCCACGGTGTTTTACATGGGCAACGTGCTTGCGCACTTGCTGCTGGGCACGCTGCTGTTGGGTGCGGCCGCGCTTCAGCTGCGGCGCACGCCGATGCTGGCGACTTTCGTGGTCGCAGGTTTAATCGGACTGTACCTTGCGATTGCGGGGAACACGCGCGACCACCATTGGGTCTTATGGATTCACATCGCGCTCGCTATCGCTTCGCTGCCACTGCTGCGGCGGCGAAGTTTTGCGATTGCAGCGGGCTTGGTCGTACTCGCGGGCGCGTTCCGGCTGCTGCCCAGTCATGAGGACCGGATCCACAATCCGGCCACTCCGCCGTTATCGATGAACGAGGAAGGCGGCGGGCCGAAGTCGCCGTTTTTCCCTTCGTCGCTGAAGACGGATGTCGGGGGTACGATTCCGGCTGATTTCTTTATGGATTCTAAAGGCTGCGGCGAGTGCCATCAGCAGATCTATAAGGAGTGGAACAGTTCGGCCCACCACTTTGCGAGCTTCAACAACCAGTTCTATCGGAAGTCGATCGAGCACATGCAGGATGTGGGCGGCGTGCAATCGAGCAAGTGGTGCGCGGGCTGTCACGATCATGCGCTGCTGATCAACGGGCGTTGGGAGAAGCCGGTGCGGGAGCAGATTGATACACCGGAAGCGCAGAACGGCCTGGGCTGCATGTCATGCCATTCGATTGTGCATGTGGATAGCTCCATGGGAAATGGCGGGTTCACGATGTCATACCCGCCGCTGCATGAACTGGCGAACAGCAAGAACCAGTACATTCGCACGATGAACCACTTCCTGACCTACCTGAACCCGCAGCCGCATCGCCAGGCGTTCCTGAAGCCGTTTATGAGGCAGGATTCGGCCGAGTTTTGCTCGACTTGCCACAAGGTCCATCTGGATGTGCCGGTGAACAACTATCGCTGGTTCCGCGGCTTCAACGACTACGACAACTGGCAGGCGAGCGGCGTTTCCGGGCAGGGCGCGCGGTCGTTTTACTATCCGGCGAAGTCGAGCACGTGCGTTGATTGCCATATGCCGGTTTCGAATGGTCTGCACTCGCATCGCTTTCCGGGCGCGAACACGGCGCTGCCGTACGTCAATCACGACAAGGAGCAGATGGAGGCGACGCTCAAGTTTTTGCAATCGGGCTTTATGAGCGTGGATATTTTCGCCGTGGCCCCGGTTGCGGAACGCGCAGCGGATACGAAGATGGTTCGGCGCGCCAATGAAGCGCCGCAGGCGATGACTGGTTTCGCGGTGGGCGAAGAGGCGGAGCAGGCCACGGCGGGCGTGGTGCGCGACGTGGGCGTAATGTCTGCGCCCATTGATACCGCGGGGGCGAAGTTGGAGCCGGGGCAGACGGCGCGCGTTGATGTCGTGGTGCGGACGCGCAAGGTGGGGCACTTCTTTCCGGGCGGCACGGTGGATTCCTTCGACGTGTGGCTGGAACTACAGGGCGTGGATGCTACGGGCAAGACTGTCTTTTGGAATGGTGAAGCTTCGACCAGCGGACCTGTCGACCCCGCGGCACACTTCTACCGGTCTTATCAGCTGGATGCCGAAGGGAACCCGATCAACAAGCGAAATGCATGGCAAGCGCGAACCGCTCTCTACGTGCGGCTCATTCCGCCGGGCGCGGCCGATGTGGCGCACTATCGCGTGAAAATCCCGCAAGATGCCGTCGGGCCAATCACGTTCACCGCGAAACTCAACTATCGTAAATTCTCGTGGTATTACACGCAGTTCTCTTACGCGGGGAAGCCGGAACCGGGGCAGGACCCGGGGGGCCGCGATTTGAATCACGACAGTTGGAAGTATTCATTCATCAAGGACAACATTCCGGCGAATGTATCGGGTGAAATCAAGGACCGAATTCCGGACCTTCCGATTGTGGTGATCGCGAAAGCGACTCAGACCATTCCATTGGGCAAGCCCGATTGGAAAACAATAGCAGCGAAGCCGAATCGGGAGCGATGGAACGACTACGGAATCGGACTGCTGTTGCAAGGCGATTTGAAAGCTGCGGAACAAGCTTTCCGACGGGTGACGGAAGCGGAGCCCACCTACGCCGATGGCTGGCTGAACGTAGCGCGGGCGCTGATTCAGGAGGGCGAAACGGAGCAGGCCAAGCCATTCCTGAAACACGCGATGGATTGCGACCCTTCCCTGGGGCGGATTTACTATTTTCAGGCGCTGGTACAGAAGGCGGATGGAGATTATGACGCGGCCATTCGGTCGCTGCGCACCGTGGAAGCGAAATATCCGCGAGATCGCGTGGTGTTGAACCAGATCGCGCGATTGTTGTTCCTGAAGCGTGATTATTCGGGCGCGCTGGCCGCTCTGGATCGCGTTAGTTCTGTAGATCCAGAAGACTTGCAGATGCACTACACGGCAATGCTTTGCTATCGCGGAGTAGGCGATGCCGTAAAAGCTTCGCGAGAGGAGAAGCTGTTCCGGCGCTTCAAAGCCGAGGAGTCTTCTCAAGCAATCACCGCGAAGGTCCGGCTCACGAATCCGGAAGACAACAATGAGCGCCAGACGATTCACGATCATGTGAGCAGCCGATGAAATTTGCCCTGTTGCTGTTGGCCGCCCTTGCAACCGGGCCCGAGATCCACTTTACCGACGTGACGAGCGCGGCCGGCATTAAGTTCGTGCATCACAACGGCGCGGCGGGGAAGAAGTATCTGCCGGAGACCATGGGATCCGGCGTCGCGTTTGCGGATCTGGATGGCGATGGCTGGCCCGATATTGTCCTTCTGAACTGCAAAGATTGGGTGCCGAAGCCGGGCAAGCGGTGGCTCAGCGCCGTGTATCGCAACAATAAGAATGGGACTTTCACCGATGTCACAGCGGGCAGCGGCCTCGATGTCGAAATGTTCGCCATGGGGATTGCGGTAGCCGATTACGATAACGATGGCAGGTCCGACATCTACGTCACGGCTCTCGGCGGTGACCGCCTGTTTCACAACGAAGGCAATTGGAAATTCCGCGACGTTACGGCTGCTTCGGGGATTAAGAACACGGGGTTCGGAACCAGCGCGGCATGGTTCGATTACGACCGCGACGGCAAAGCCGACTTGTTCGTGGCGAACTATATTCAATGGACGCCGAAGACGGATTTGTGGTGCTCGCTCGACGGCGCGACGAAGAGTTACTGTACGCCGGAATCGTCGAAAGGCGCGGCGGCGAAGCTGTTTCATAACCTGGGCGGCGGTAAGTTCGAGGACGTCAGCGTGAAGGCCGGAATCGCGGACCCGACAAGCAAGTCGCTTGGCGTCGCGGTGCTGGACTACAACAACGATGGCTGGCCGGATCTCTTCATCGCGAATGACACGCAGCCAAACAAGCTGTTTCGCAATAACAAGAACGGCACCTTCGTTGAGGAAGGGGTTACATCGGGCGTCGCATTTGGGGAAGACGGCGTCGCACGCGGCGCCATGGGCGTCGATGCGGCGGATTACGATCATTCGGGGCGGCAGCATCTGCTTGTCGGTAATTTTTCGAATCAGATGTTGGGGCTTTATCACAACGAGGGTTCAGGGCTCTTTGTGGATGAGGCGCCGAGCTCTTCGGTAGGGCGTGCAAGCTTATTGAGCCTGACGTTCGGCGTGTTCTTCTTCGACTATGACCTGGATGGGTACCCCGACATTCTCGCGGCAAATGGGCATACTGAAGAAGAGATTGAGCGGATTCAGCCGAAGGTAAAGTATCGGCAACCGCCGTTGTTGTTCCGCAATGAGGGTGGGCGGAAGTTCGAAAATGTTTCGGCGAAGGTGGGGCGGGATTTTGAAAAGCCGCTGCTGGCGCGCGGGTCGGCCTATGCGGATTTCGATCATGATGGCGATCTGGATATTCTGATCACCACGAATGACGGAGCGGCTGTGCTTTACCGGAATGATGGGGCGAATCGTAATCATTGGATTACAGTGCGCTTGTCGGGGACGAAATCGAATCGCAGCGCTCTGGGGGCCGTAGTTCGGGTCGAAAGCGCCCTGGGGAAACAATCCGGCATGGTGCGGAGCGGCGGGAGCTACCTCTCGCAGAGCGACCTTGCGCTTACTTTCGGGTTAGGGCGCGATGAGAAGATTGGGGCGTTGTCGATTGAATGGCCCAGCGGCACCAAGCAGCGGTTTACCGGCCTAGCGGCGAACCAATTCTTGAACATCGACGAGACGCGAGGAATCGTGAAATAGAATAAACTCATTCTGGTGAATGGGTTCATGAAATTCGTATTATTCAGCCTTATTTTTGTAGTTTCCGTCTTCGGTCAGACGAACCGCGGCGGCATCAGCGGCAATGTTACGGATTCCTCCGGGGCTTCTGTTCCCGATGCCGCGATCGTGATCATCAATGCGGGAACCAACGAAACGCGGCGATTGCATGCGAGTGATCATGGCTCGTTCATTCAGGAGAATTTGGATCCAGTTACGTATCGAATCGAGGTTTCAGCGCCTGGATTTCGGAAGTCGATCCTGGAGAACGTCAAGGTGGATACGTCCACTGTTGTGACGGCTAATATTACTTTGCAGCCTGGCGACGTAGCGAGCGAGGTTACAGTCGAGGCGAACGCGGCCGTGGTGAACACGGAATCGGGAACGCTGGGGCAAACCATTTCGGCGCGGCTGTTGAACGACTCACCTTTGCCGACACGCAGCGTGCTGGATCTGGCGGTGACGGTGGGGAACGTGACAGGCGACGTTGGCACGTCAGACCCGCAATTGACAGGGGGCGCGCCTCTGCCTGGGTTCAATCTGCAAGCGAATGGCGGCCGAGCGGGCAGTACGAATCTGCTGGCGGATGGCATCAACAACACAGGCGTCGGCCTGGCGCGCGAGGCGGTTTCCTTCTCGCCTGAGACGGTGCAGGAGTTTACTGTGCAGACCAACGGTTTCGACGCGCAGTATGGCAAGAGCGGCGGCGGCATTATTAGTATCACGACGAAATCGGGGACGAACAGCTATAACGGGCTCGCGCTTTGGTACTTGCGCAATCCAGCCACCAACGCTTCCCCCTTCACGCAGCAGACGCTGAATCGGCCGGCCAGCAACCTTCGTTATAACCAGTTCGCAGGGCAGTTCGGCGGGCCCGTCGTGATTCCGAAACTCTATAACGGCCACAACAAAACGTTCTTCTTCTTTAACGCGGAACCGCGATATCAAAGCGATAAGCAACAGCAGGTTGCCGCCGTTCCCACGGATGCGGTACGCAGTGGCGACTTCAGCAATCTTGTTTTGTTGACCGGGCAAACAGGCGCTTACGTACCTGCTTCCCTGCAGAGCCAGTTTCCCGCGTCGGCTTTTCAACCGAATACGAACGCGAATATCTATAACCAGTTTCTGCAGGTGGGAAATCAACTCGTCATCGCGCCGGTGCCGGCGGGCGGAATTTATCCGCAATTTCCCGGGAACAAGATTCCGCCCTCCCTGCAAGACCCTGTTGCGTTGAAGCTTCTGCAGTTTGTGCCGAAATCGAACACGCCGTACTTTCTGGATGGGAACGGCGTGATTCAAAACTACATTACGTATCAGTATTTGACGAACCAGAGCACGCGGTACAACACGAAGATCGACCATAACTTCGGCGCGAGTAACCACATGAGCTTTCGCTGGACCACGGCTCCAGTGGTGGGCATCAGCGCGAACGATCCCGCTTACCCCACGAACGGCAATAGCGGCACCTACAGCAAGAGCAAGCAGTTCACGATGAGCGACACGCAGATCATTTCTCCGACCGTTGTGAACGAGCTGCGGCTGGCTTATACACGGGCCGATTTCAGCGGACAATTGTCGCCCGAGTTCGATGTGCTCTCAGGCCGCAATCTGAGCACGGAGTTTGGGCTGCCCAGCCAGACGAAGGGCGGCTTGCCGCTGATTAACATCTACGACAACGGGAACAGCCCGGCGAACATTGGAGCACAGCCTTCCACTCTGGGCTACAACCTGGAGCAGCAGTATGAGATTGCGGACAACGTTTACATCACGCGCGGGAACAGCACCTGGAAGTTCGGCGTAGATTTGTCGCGCGCGTTGCTGAATTCGGAATCGCTGTACAGCATTGCGGGCGGCAATTATCAATTTCGGTATGTGCAGACGGACCAGACAGGCGCGGCGGGGACGCTGGCGACCGTGGGCGGGAATCCGGTGGCCAGCTTCCTGTTGGGAGTGCCGCAATCGATCGTGCTGGCGAATACGGCGATTCCGTATTACTACCGCTGGAACGCGGCGGCGGGCTATGTGCAGAACGATTGGCGCGTGAAGCCGAACCTGACTCTCAATATCGGAATGCGCTACTCACTGCAACTGCCCCGCACGGAGAAGAATAATCTGCAGGGATTTTTGGATCCTTCAAAGTCCAAGACGTTCCAGTTGGCGACGCCTTGCCAGCTTCCGGATTGTCTGCCGGCCTCGGCGAGCACGGGGCTTCCGGTGGTGTCGCAGGCGACTGTAGTGCCGTTTGCGTTCTCCGGATACGGTGGGCGATCAAGCTACTTGACACCGGTCCACTATCTGGATTTCGAGCCGCGCTTCGGTTTTGCTTACACGCCAAAGGGGCGGTTCGTAAATGCTTGGGTGGTGCGCGGCGGTTACGGAATTTCCCATTCGCCTTTGACGGGGCAGAATCGGAATCCGGTGCCGAACTTTACATCGGGCGCCGCGAACTACGGCGAGACCGCGGGACAGACGATCACGACGCCCGTGACAGCGAGCGATGGAACGGTGGGCGTGCCGGTGACGCGGCTTTCGAGCAATCCGCCCTATGTGCCCAGTGTGCCGGTGAAGCAGATTTTAGGGTTGAACGATAATCCCGATGGCTTGGTGTACAACGCGGCGGTCAATTTCCCTGGCAACATCCTGTCCGGCGAGACGGCGATTCCGTATCTGCAGAACTGGAGCTTGTCTCTGCAACGGCAACTGGGCGCGCATGGCGTATTTGAGATTTCCTATGCGGGAAGCAAGGGCACTCATCTTTATATGCCTTCTGTGGTTTTGAACAATCCACCGTCCAGCTATCTAGCTTCATTGGTGAATCTCAACGTGAAAGCGACGACTACTGTCCCCGATCCGCTGGGCCGGAAGAACAGCAGCGGCGGCAACTTGACGGTACCGCTCTATTCTGTAGACTCGCCTTATTTGGGCTATTCCGGTGTCAGCAGCTTCCTTGACGCATCGGGGAACAGCAGCTTCAATTCCGCGCTGGTGAGTTATCGGTGGCAGGCGCGGCACTTGACGATGTATACGAACTTCCGTTGGTCGAAATCGATCGACAATGCTTCAGATGCGAGCCCGGATAAGAACTCGTTAACGACGGGAAGCGTGGGGGGCGGGCAGTATAGTTTCGGAGCGACGGCGGCCAGCGACCGCTCTGTTTCCACGTTCAATATTCCGTATGCGTGGAACCTGGTGGGGGTCTATGACTTGCCGTTCGGTAAGGGCCAGCCGTTCGGAGCGAATGCCTGGAAACCTTTGCAGGCCGCGCTGGGCAACTGGAGTGTCTCCGGCGTGGAGCGGCTGACCACCGGGTATCCGTTTACGCCGACGATTGCGGCCGATAACTATATCGACAACACGCATACGCATGAGATCCGGCCCAATATCGTATCGGGCGTGCCGTTGATCAATCCGGATTGGAAGCGGAGTTGTCCGACCGGAGCGCAGTGCGCGCCTTACGTGAATTACTCGGCGTTCGAGCTGCCTGTTGCGGGGCAATTAGGCAATGCACCGCGAACGATCAGCGGGATTACCGGGCCTCCGATTCAGACGCTGGATCTTTCGGTGCAGAAGGAATTTCGGCTGGATGAGAAGCGGAAGATTCAGTTTCGCGTGGATGCTTTGAACGCGCTGAATCATCCGAATTTCCGGACGGCGCCGAACGTGGGCGGGGGCACGGATATCTTTGGGAACTACCCGGCATTCAATTGGACCGCGGCTACGTTGCAGACTGTTTATACTTCGTGGGCCGCGGCAAATCCGACTACTGCGTTTCCGATCAGCGATCCGCGGGGCGCTGCCGCACTGGCTGCGTTTCAGCAGAATATCCTGTCGCAGCAGAATGCGAGCGGCGTGCTTCCGCCTTCTTTTTACACCACGCCTTTGCCCGCGCACTTCAGTACCACACCGGCGAACAGTTTCAATATTCTGGATTCAACCAGCAATGGGTTCAAGTACTACGAGATCCGGAATAACATCAATTCAGGGACGGCGATCGGGGGCGGGTTGCAGAACAACACGCGGTTAAATCAGCAGCGGTACTTGCAGTTCGGCATTAAGATCTATTTCTGATGACCGTACCGATTCTGTTCCTGGCGGCTGCGCAATTCTACTCTGTCCCCGTCACGGTGGAGGGGAACTACCGAGTGAGCGTTACGCTTGGTTCGCAGGCGGAGTCTACCGTCACCGTTCGGGCTGAGTTAAGACGGCTGATGTTGGAAAACGTTCACACCGCCGCCGGCCAGAGCGTGAAACGCAGCTTCATTGTGAACGTGCGCACTCCGGAGTATCCGGGCGGGTCTGTGAAGCTGAAAGATCGCGAGCTGAAGAGTGAAATGGCGGCTTGGGATAAGCAGATCACATTGGAATTCTCCGGAGAGAACGTAGCGTTTCGCAACGTTCGCGCGGAACTGGTGACGGGGATCCCCACAATGTTCATCGCCGGCGACTCTACCTCTACCGACCAGGGCGCAGAGCCGTTCAACAGCTGGGGGCAGATGATCACCCGCTGGTTCAAGGACGACATCGCGGTAGCGAACCATGGCGAATCTGGCGAGAGTTTGCGGAGCTTCATCGGGGAGAACCGGCTGGCGAAGTTGATGAGCGTAATCAAGCCTGGAGATTGGCTGCTAATTCAGTTCGGCCATAACGATCAGAAGGAGAAAGGCGAAGGCGTCGGCGCGTTTTCGACTTACAAGCGCGATCTGAAGCGTTTCGTAACAGAGGCAAGGGCGCATGGGGCGACTCCCGTGCTGATCACGCCCGTCGCAAGGCTCAACTTTGATGACGCGGGGCATATTGTGAACACGCTCGGCGACTATCCGGAAGCAGTGCGGCAGTTGGCGAAGGAGGAGAAAGTGGCGCTGATCGATCTAAATGCGAGGAGCGCGAAGTTCTATGAAAGTCTAGGTCCAGCGAAGGCGGTGACGGCATTCGCGCCGGGCGACAAAACGCATCACAACGACTTCGGTAGCTATGAATTGGCGAAGATCATGGTGGAAGGGATTCGGCAAGCCGAACCCGCGCTGGCGAAACATCTGCAATGACGACGCTTTTCTTAATCGGGGATTCCACCGTTCGCAATGGGAACGGAACGGGCGGCAACGGGCAGTGGGGTTGGGGGGATCTGCTCCAACCTTATTTCAACGCCGCTCAGTTGACGGTCCGAAACATGGCTTTGGGTGGGCGGAGCAGCCGCACGTTCCTCACGGAAGGGCATTGGGAGAAGACGCTCGCATTGCTGCGGCCGGACGATTTCGTAATGATGCAGTTCGGGCACAATGACGGCGGACCGTTGGATGATGCGTCACGGGCGCGCGGGTCAATCAAGGGAATTGGGGAAGAGTCTCGCGAGATCGAAAATCCGATCCTGAAACGGCACGAGACGGTCCACACCTACGGTTGGTATCTGCGGAAGTACATTGCGGAGACTAAGGCGAAGCAGGCGTGGCCGCTTGTGTGTTCGCCAGTGCCGAGGAAGATATGGCGCGAAGGGAAGGTTGCGCGCGGAGACCAGTACGCCGGGTGGGCGCGCGAAGTGGCAGAGACCGCGAAGATTCCGTTTGTGGATCTGGCGGAGACAATCGCAAAGCACTACGACGCCTTAGGAGCGGAACGCGTGGACCCGCTGTTCGCGGACGAGCATACGCATACCACAAGGGCGGGCGCGGAGTTGAACGCGCTCTGCGTGATGGAGGCGCTTGCGGCTTTGCCCGAAAAGCCGCTTACGGCTTACTTTGCCACCTCTACCGCGAAGGCGTAAGTCGGGCCGAACATGTTCGAGCGGAAAACCACCCATTTCTGATCCGGTGAAAAGCTGACATTCGGTTCCAGGTGGTAGTTGTGCTTCGACATATTGACCAGCTTCTCAGCGTGGAAGCGGCCGGCGGTGATGAGCTTCGGATCGGGTTGGGTGCCGTGCGTGGGCGCGAGTTCAGGGCGGAATAGATAGATCCATTCGCCGCCGGTTGCTTTCGCGACCTGGCCAGGGTCGCCGCCATCGCCGCAGAACAGCGTTCCCGCCCGGTTCACGTTGAAGTGAATCGACCATTCGTCGCGGGTGAGGTGATACCAGGTGCGTTCCGCGGTTTCCACGTTATATCCGGCCAGCCAGAAAACTTCACTGCGCGGGGTTTGCAGATCGTACCAGATGGTCTTGCCGTCTGAACTCCAGAACTCGTGGCCGGCAATCTCCATATTGATGGTGCGTGTGTGAATTTTGGTCACTTGGCTGCCATCGGCGTGCATGAGCCAGATGCGGTCCACTTTGTGCCAAGGACCTTCATGGCAGTACATCAGCAGATTGGGGTCGGTTGGCGAAAACTCCAGGTGGTTGAGCCAGTCCGTGGAGCGCTGGATCACTTTGGTTTCGCCTGTCGCGATGTTCACAGTGAAGAGCGCCATGGGGAGATGCGAGGCTAAGCGCATCTCCATCATTTGGCCTTTAGGCGTGCCGGGGGGCGGTTCTTTGGCATCGCCTTCGATGTAGGTTCCGGCCAGCAGCGTTTCGTCGGCGTTGACGGTGGCGATACCGCCGCGTGGGGGAAGTTTGGCGATCTGTTGTTTTGCGCCCGTGTCTACATTCGCGGACCAGACTGCGCCATCCTGGATGTAATAGACCTTCTGGGATTTGCGGCCTGTCACCACGACGCGAACCCGGCCTTCCACCACAGAGTGCGCTTCGTGGGTGTCGAGGTTCAGGGCAGAGATGCCGCGGGGCGTTGTGTACACCATCTGTTTACCGTCTGCGGTATATCCGTTCTGGTTGAAGTAGAGGCTCGCGCTGTTCGGTTCGGTGGTGAGGCGAACCACACGGTGGCCGGTCTCGGGATCCGTCCAGGATTTCGGGGGTTCCTGGCAATAGGCGAAACCGAGTGCAAACACAATGCAGACAAAGCGCATGAATCCAGGATAATCAAAGGATGTTAAGCACGAACAAGAACCTGATCCGGTGGGTTGAGAAGATGGCGCATCTGACGCGGCCCGCTTCCATCCATTGGGTGGATGGCTCGCAGGAGGAGAACGACGCGCTTTGTTCCCAAATGGTGGCGAGCGGGACGTTCACAAAGTTGAATCAGGAGTTGTGGCCGGGTTGTTACTATGCGCGCAGCGACGCGAACGATGTCGCGCGCGTGGAGGACCGGACGTTCATCTGTTCGCTGTCGAAGGATTCGGCGGGTCCAATGAACAACTGGGAAGATCCTTTCGTCATGCGCAAGAAGCTGAAAGGACTTTTCAGCGGGGCGATGCGCGGCCGGACGATGTATGTACTGCCGTTCAGCATGGGGCCGATCGGGTCGCCCATGTCGCAGATCGGCGTGCAGTTGACGGATTCTCCGTATGTCGTTGTGAATATGCGCATTATGGCGCGCATCGGGTTGCCCGTTTTTCGCGAGATCGATAAGGACACCAAGCGTGTTGTGCCTTGCATGCATACGGTGGGCGCGCCGCTGGCGCCGGGGCAGGCTGACGTACCATGGCCCTGCAATTCGACTAAGTACATCGTGCATTTTCCGGAAACGCGCGAGATCTGGAGTTATGGTTCGGGTTATGGAGGCAACGCTCTTTTAGGGAAAAAGTGCTTTGCCTTGCGGATTGCCTCCAACATGGCGCGGGATGAGGGATGGCTGGCGGAACACATGCTGATTCTCGGCGTGGAGAATCCGGCGGGTGAGAAGACTTATGTGGCGGCGGCGTTTCCAAGCGCTTGCGGGAAGACGAATTTCGCGATGCTGATTCCTCCGGCCGGCTATGAGGGTTGGAAGGTGTGGACCGTAGGGGACGATATCGCGTGGGTGAAGCCGAATAAAGAGGGCGTGCTGCATGCAATCAATCCGGAGACAGGGTTCTTCGGGGTAGCGCCGGGAACGTCGCCTAAGACGAACCCAAACGCGATCGCGACACTTGCGAAGAACAGCATCTTTACCAACGTCGCTTTGACGCCGGAAGGTGGCGTGTGGTGGGAAGGGCTTACCGACGAACCGCCCGCGGAGTTGATCGACTGGCAGGGTCAGCGGTGGACTCCGCAGATCGCGAAGGAAACAGGGCGGAAGGCGGCCCATCCCAATGCGCGGTTTACGGCTCCTGCAAGCCAGTGTCCGACGATTGATCCGGCTTGGGAGAATCCGAACGGCGTGCCGATTAGCGCGTTTATCTTCGGGGGTCGCAGAGCGGACACGATGCCGCTGGTGTACCAGAGCTTCAACTGGAGTTCAGGCGTGTATGTGGGCGCAACAATGGGTTCGGAGACCACGGCTGCGGCGGCGGGTAAGGTTGGCGCGGTCCGGCGGGACCCCATGGCGATGCTGCCGTTTTGTGGATACCACATGGGCGAATACTTCCGGCACTGGCTGCGCATGCAGCGGCTGTTGACGCTGACTCCGCGGATCTTCCACGTGAACTGGTTTCGAAAAGATGAGAACGGGAAGTTTATCTGGCCCGGGTATAGCGAAAACATGCGGGTGCTGAGCTGGGTGGTGGACCGGGCGCGCGGGCGGGCTCTGGGCAACGAGACCGCAATCGGGTGGATGCCGAAGTATGAGGACCTGTATTGGAAAGGCCTGGACTTTTCCAAGGAGCGATTCGAGAGCATTCAGGATTTGAATCCGGCAGCTTGGCGAACGGAGGTGATGGGGCATGAAGAACTCTTTATTGAGTTGCACGATCATCTGCCGCCAGAGATGATTTTCGAGCGGGAGCTCTTGATCTGCCGGTTAGAACCGCCTGTGCATGAGCTGAAATAGCGCCGCCGAGTTCGAGCCTCGCCCTTCTTTTGTCGTACAGTTTTATACAAATCAAAACAACTGTCATCGGACGGTAACTCAGCTGTAAAGAGCTTTTCAACTTGGTCTGGAATCATTGCAAGTTGGAACTAACTTATTGACTCTTCAGCTGAGATTATCAATCGCGGTGGCTTCGGTGTTATGTCTCTCGAGCCTCATATCCGCTCAATCGACAAGCGGTGTTGTCACTGGACGCACCACCGACCGAGCCGGCGCCGTACTGCAAGGCGCTCGTGTGAACCTGGAACCGGGCGGCCAATCCACCGTGACGAATAATCAGGGAGAGTTTAAGTTCCTGAACGTCGACGCTGGTGCTCAGAAACTAACAGTCTCGTTCGTGGGATTTGCTCCCTACTCATCCGATATCAATGTCGCCGCGGGCCAGACCACGCGTGCCGATGCAACACTGGAAGTCAGCGGCAAGACTGAGGAATTGCTTGTCACTGCCGATCGTCCGCATGGAGAGGCCGAAGCTATTAATCGCCAGCGCACGGCGGAGAATATTCTTCAAGTTCTTCCGGCGGAAGTGATCACCAGCCTTCCCAACGCAAACGTGGCCGATGCTTTGGGACGCCTTCCCAGCGTGACGCTGGAACGCGACGAGGGCGAAGGCAAATATGTCCAGATCCGCGGTACCGAACCCCGTTACAGCAACGTCACGGTGGATGGCGTGAACGTTGCGTCTCCTGAAAACGTGCGCCAGATTAAGCTCGACATTATTCCATCGGACCTGGTTGAATCCGTCGAAATCAACAAGACGCTGCTGGCCAGCGGAGACGGCGACGCAATTGGCGGCTCGGTTAACCTGCGTACTAAGTCGGCGGGCGAACAGCCGACGCTTTCCATCTTCGGACTCGGTGGCTACAACCCCATCATCAATGGTGTCCACAATAGCCAGTACGGGGTCACCGCGGGTAAGCGCTTTGGAAGCGCGAAAAAGTTGGGCATACTCTTTGGAGCAACGTACGACTATAACGGCCGCGGTATTGACGATCTTGAGCCAAGCCCGCAAACCACCACGTGCAGCCCAGGCAACTGCGCGAATCCGGGCGCAAATGCGGCCGACTTCGCCAACTATTCAGGTCCCGGCCTCCGTGAGTACCGTTACGACCGCTCCCGCTGGGGTTTCGGCGGCACCTTCGATTACAAGTTCAGCGATTCCGCGAACATCTACGCTCACCTGCTGTATTCACACTTCAACAACTTCGGCGACCGTTGGGAGTATAACCTCGGCGTCAACAGCTTCACCACCTCCGCTCTGCAGGGCGGTCCGGATGGCTCCGCCAGTTTCGATGCTCAGATTCGCCGGCCCGTGCAGACCATTGGGAATCTGGCGCTTGGGGGACAGAATTACGCGGGCCGTTCTGTTTTTACGTGGGAACTCTCCGGCGCGCGCGCGTCCACTGAAGACAAGGGCTACACTACTTCTAACTTCGGTCCCATCGACGATAACTCGCCTCTAAATAACGTGGTTTATCGAATCGATGTCAGCAATCCCTACCGACCGAAGTTTCCGGTTCAGAATGGCGTGAATATTTACGACACCAAGCAATATTTCCTGCAAAACCTGGATTACAACAAGACTTACAGCCCGCAATTGAATCTGCAGGCCGGCGCCAGTTACGCCTATAACTATCGGCTCGGCTCCCACTTTGGCGTTTTTGAAGTGGGCGGTAAATTCCGCAACGCGCATAAGTTTCAGGAAGCAAACGATATCTATTACAACGCCAACGATCCCGCGTCTCTTCCTTTCGATCGTTTCTCGAATACATTCCGCAACAACGATTACTACGGCAATAGTTACCAGTACGGCCCCACTGTGGATTACAACAAAATCCTGGCCGTTTTTCGTGGCACACCCGGCGCGTTTTCGGTCAATCAGTCCAGGACGTTCTCTCGCAACACCCCGCAAACGTATGACTTGGTCGAACGCGTCAGCGCGGGATATTTTCAAAACTCTATCAGCTTCGGCAGATTTCGTTTTTATACGGGGCTTCGATTCGAGGGCACGGATGAAGGGATCCGCGGCACCCTCGTCGAAGGCACCAACGCCATTCCGGTGAAGCGGCAATCCGGCTATATCGATCCGCTTCCCAGCATTCAGGTCAAATACACTCTCTCCACGGATTCATCTCTGCGCCTGGCTTACGGACGCGGTGTCGCCCGCCCGAACTTTAGTGATCTTGTCCCGGGCGGCACTATCACCGATACCCGGAACCGAATCAGTGCGGGCAATCTCGACCTGAAGTCCACGTACGCCAATAACTACGACTTACTCTATGAGCGCTACCTGAACCCTTTGGGGATTATCACAGCCGGTTTCTTCTATAAGGATATCCAGCAACCCATTTATTCAGTCTCCTCGCCAGTAACCAGTGGTACTTTTGCGGGATACACGCAAGTGGGACCGGTCAACGGAACCAATGCGAAGCTCTACGGCTTTGAGTTCGGTCAACCGACGCGAATACTACCGGCCCACTTTCACCGCGGGCTTGCGTTGGAGTCTGTCACCAGAAGGCCGCTAAAGGCGAGCGAAATCCAATTTGCGAAACGGGTGCTCCGCCCCAAGCGTCACCCTGACATGACGGATGCGTTCGGCGCGTGAAAACTCTCCTGGTATTCTTTGTTGCTTTGCCGGCCTTCTCCGCCGAATATGCAATGCAATTCACGCCAGCGAACACGCAAATCCATTGGACTCTGGGTGATCCGCTCCATACCGTTCACGGCACGTTCACTTTAAAGAGTGGCCGCATCGTCTTCGATCCGGAGTCCGGCAAAGCCTCCGGCAAAGTCACGGTGAATGCCGCAAGCGGCGAAAGTGGCGGCGGCACACGCGACAAGCGCATGCACCAGAATGTGCTGGAATCGGCCAAGTTTCCCGACGCGGTTTTCACCCCGGATCTCGTTGAAGGCGTTTTCGTCCCGTCCGGCGATTCCACCCTGAAATTCCATGGCATGCTTTCCATTCACGGTGACGCGCATCCAATCGTCATGGAAGCCAAAATTCGCGCCGCGTCCGGGAGTGTGAATGCCGCGATCACATCCGAAATTCCCTATGTGAAGTGGGGTATGAAGGATCCTAGTAATTTTGTTCTGAAAGTCAGTAAGACGGTCAGCCTCAGTATAGAGACCTCTGGAAGTTTGGAGCGCCGTTCGGCGGTACCATAAAGGGGAAAGAGTAACTCCCCCAAAATGTCCCTGAAAGACGAATCGCCACTGGGCGTCAACAGTTGGCTTGAAGAAGAATTACGCCAGCAGTTTCAAAATGACCGCACTTCCGTCGATGCCGATTGGAAGACCATCTTCGAACAGAACGGCCACACACAAGCCCACACGAATGGAGTCGCCGTCAAGAATGGCGTCGCCAAGACTCCTGCCGCTCCGTTCACTCCCGCCGCGGGCGAAGAACTGATGCCCCTGCGTGGAGCGGCGGCCCGCATTGCGGAGAACATGGCCGCCAGCATCGCGGTCCCTATTGCGACATCGCAACGCACCATTCCGGTAAAGGTGATTGACGAGAACAGACGCCTCATCAACCATAACCGCACGCTTACCGGCAAAAGCAAAATCAGCTTCACGCACATTATCGGCTGGGCGCTCGTCAAAGCCGTTGAAGCAAATCCCGGTCTCAATAATGCCTATACTGACGCTTCGGGTGACCCCACCCGCATTCTGCGTCGCGACATCAATCTGGGCATTGCCATCGATGTCGCTGGTAAGAACGGCTCGCGCAGCTTGCTTGTGCCGAATATCAAGAACGCGGCTTCTCTCGGCTTCCTGGGCTTCCTCAAGGCTTTTGACGATCTGGTGGCGCGTGGCCGCGTCGGGAAACTCGGTCCCGCCGATTTCGCCGGCACCACCATTTCGCTTACCAACCCGGGCACCGTCGGCACCATGGGTTCTATCCCGAGACTGATGCAAGGCCAAGGCGCCATTATCGCGGTCGGCGCCATGGATTACGCTCCCGGCTTCCGGGGAGTCTCGCCTGAAACGCAAGCCTCACTCGGCATCTCGAAGGTGATGACGGTTACCTGCACTTACGATCACCGGATCATTCAAGGAGCTGAATCGGGCAGCTTCCTGGGCACCCTGCAAGCGCTGCTCGATGGCGACCAGGATTTCTACACCGAAATCTTTCACGCCCTTCACGTCCCGTATCAGCCTGTGAAGTGGGAGGTGGATCACAAGAGTCCGAACCAGTCGCTGACCGTGGATGCCGCAAAGCAGTCCGCCGTTCTGCAATTGGTGAATGCGTATCGCGTGCGTGGTCATCTTATGGCGGATCTCGACCCGCTCAATGGCAAGGATCCCGATTATCATGCCGAACTCGATCCTCTCACCTACGGCCTGACTATCTGGGACTTCGAGCGCGAATACTCCACCGGCAACCTGGGCGGCAAGCCAAACCGCATCGCCACTCTGCGGGAGATCCTGGAAGAACTGCGCGCCACCTATTGCGGGAAACTCACGTGCGAGTACATGCACATCCAGTTCCCCGATCAGAAGCGCTGGCTGCAGGGCCGCATGGAGCCGCATCAAAATAACTGGCCTCTTGGGCGCGATTTGCAGCTTAGCGTGCTGGACGATCTGCTGGCCGCCGAAGAGTTTGAAACATTCCTGCATGCGCGTTTTGTAGGACAGAAGCGCTTCTCGCTCGAAGGCGCGGAAACCGCCATTCCCGTGCTCGAAGAGATTCTGAGCCGCGCAGCGGATTCTGGCGCCGTCGAAGTGATTATGGGCATGGCTCACCGGGGCCGCCTCAACATGCTCGCCAACACCGTGGGCAAGCCGCTTAACGAAATCTTCGCCGAATTCGAAGGCAACTCAGATACCTCCACGGCCCAGGGTTCGGGCGACGTGAAATATCATTTAGGCGCGCACGGGCACCGCAAGACATTTTGCGGAAAAGAAATCGATATCCAGCTCGTTCCCAACCCGAGCCATTTGGAAGCCGTAGATCCGGTTGTAGAAGGGATGGTCCGCCCTAAGCAGGACGCTCTTGGCGATACCGCGCGCTCCCGGATCATTCCGGTGCTCATCCATGGCGACGCCGCGTTTGCGGGACAGGGCGTGGTACCAGAAACTCTGAATCTGTCGCAACTTGAGGGCTATTCTACCGGCGGTACCGTTCATCTGATTATCAATAATCAGATCGGCTTCACCACTCTGCCGGATCGCTCTCGTTCCATGACTTACACGACAGATGTCGCCCGCATGGTGCAGGCGCCGATCTTCCACGTCAACGGTGACGACCCGGAAGCCGCCATCCGCGCCATCCAGCTCGCCTTTGATTTCCGCCAGGAGTTTAAGAAAGACGTGGTCATCGACATGGTCTGCTATCGCCGCCATGGCCACAACGAGGGCGACGATCCCGGCTATACGCAACCCGTTCTGTACCGGAAGATTGAAAAGCAACCCTCGGTCGCCGTTCTGTATTCGACCCGGCTGGTCAAGAACAAGGTTCTCACCGCCGCTGAAGCCGACGATATCCGGAAACGCGCGAAAAGCCGCTATACAACCGCGTTCGATTCCGGCCGCCCCACGAAAGCTCTCCCCACTGTCGAAGCTGCAGGCGAGCCTGTCGCGACCGCGATTCCGCGGGCCCTTGCGGAACAGGTTGTGGAGGGTATGACTCGTTTTCCGGAGACCTTCACCGTTCATCCGAAGCTGCGCCAATTCAATGAGAAACGCCGCGAAGCCATCGCGAAGAACAACACCCTCGATTGGGCCTATGGCGAAGCCCTGGCGTTCGGTTCGCTCGTTTTGCAGGGCACTCCAGTTCGCCTTAGCGGCCAGGACAGCGGCCGGGGCACCTTTTCGCAACGGCACCTGGCTTTCTACGATTACGAGAACGAAGCGAAGTACGTCCCCCTGCGCCATCTCTCACCGGGGCAGGCGCCCTTCGACGTCTTTGATAGTTCGCTCTCCGAATACGCCGTGCTCGGTTTTGAATTCGGCTATACGCTGGCATCGCCCAAATCGCTGGTCCTTTGGGAAGCGCAGTTCGGCGATTTTGCGAATGGCGCTCAGATCATGATCGACCAGTTCATTAGCACTGCCGAAGCGAAATGGGGCGTAACAACGAACCTGGTAATGCTGCTTCCGCATGGCTATGAAGGCCAGGGTCCGGAACATTCCAGCGCCCGGATCGAGAGGTTTTTGGAACTCTCGGCGTGCAACAACATGATTGTGGCGAACTGCACCACACCCGCTAACTACTTCCACCTTTTGCGCCGCCAAGCGATACAGGGCACCAGGAAGCCGCTGATCGTCTTCACGCCGAAAAGCCTGCTGCGCCATGCAAAAGCAGTGAGCACTTTCGAAGAAATCACGAGCGGGTCGTTTCAGGAATTGATCCCGGATACCACGGCAGCCGCGCCGCGCCGCATCGTATTCTCAACGGGAAAGGTTTACTACGATCTTTTGGCGCAGCGCAAAGACCCACAAACAGCGCTGGTGCGCCTGGAACAGATTTACCCGTTTCCCGAGCAAGCCGTCAAAACAGTGGTCGCGGCAGCGGCACCCGATGCCGAGCTTGTCTGGTGCCAGGAGGAACCGAAGAACATGGGGGCGTACCGCTTTGTGCATGAACTCTTTCCACGCCCGATCCGCTACGCCGGCCGCCCGGAAAATCCCAGCCCGGCCACGGGTTCCAAAAAACGCCATGATCAGGAACAGTTGGATTTGGTGAAAGAGGCACTCTCTTAAATCGCGAACGGCCACCCCGTCAACCGGCGAAACCCTGAGGACGTTCGGCTCCAACGTTCATTGCACGTTCCAACGCTAAACCTGCTTGCGCCAGAGTCCCCTCATCGAACAACTTCCCGATGAGCGTCACACCATGCGGTACACGCCGCGGCGGTGAAAACTTCGGTAGCGGATGAGCCGGGTCCGGAGCCCAGTCGCTTCGCGCTTCCGCCACCTGGACAAACCCGGCCCGCAACGTTAAGGACGGGTGACCGGTAAAGTTGCTGATCGTCAACATCTCATCGCGCAATGAAGGGACCAGCAGCAGATCCACCTCGGTAAACAGCCGCGCCATCTCCTCAGCGGTCTTTCTCCTTAACCTGTCGGCTTGAACGAAATCTACCGCAGAGAGAAACCGCGCTTGCCGGAACAGATTAGGCCAGGCGTCCGCCACCTGCGACTTCAATTTTGAGAGGCCGCCCGAGAGCGTGAGTTCTTCGAACGCCGCCGCGCCCTCCGCGAATAAGATCAGATTCAGCGAACCATACGGCAAGTCGGGAAGCGCAACTTCCACAGGCACCATGCCCAGCCGCTTCACAGTCTCGAGTGCGGCCCGGTCCACGTCGGTCGCGGGACTCTCCTTCATCCACTTCGAGAAGGTACCTACACGCAGCCCTTTAACCGGTGCATGGACATCGAAATCGAGATGGCTCGCAACGCTGGCAGTATCGCCCGGATCGCGCCCCGATATTGCCTGGAGGACTAACATCGCGTCCTCCACCCCGCGCGTCATCGGGCCCAGCTTATCGAGCGACCAGCACAGCGTCATCGCGCCGGTTCGCGGTACCCTTCCGAACGTAGGACGTAAGCCGGTAACGCCGCACCGCATAGCCGGACTCACAATGCTGCCACCGGTCTCGCTGCCAATAGAAAACCCAACCAGCCCCGCAGCGGTCGCGGAGCCTGGCCCCGCGCTCGAACCGGAGGAGCCTTCTTCGGGCAGCCAGGGATTCATGGTCTGTCCGCCGAACCAAACATCATTCAGCGCCAGCGCGCCCAGGCTGAGCTTGGCAACCAGCACGGCACCCGCTTGGTTCAGAAGCTTAACAACAGCCGCGTCCGCCTGGGGAATGCGATCGCGATAAGGCTCCGCTCCGTAGGTAGTCGGAATGCCCGCGGTGTCCAACAGATCCTTAGCACCCCAAGGGATTCCATGGAGCGGCCCACGATAGCGGCCTGCCGCGATCTCGCGATCCGCTTGCCTTGCCTGCTCCAAACCGTGATCGCGAGTGAGAGTGATGGTGCAGCGCAACTGAGGTTGGAAGCGCTCCAGCCGGCTGAGATAAATACCGGTTAACCGCTCCGACGTAATCTGTCGCGATTCCACCCACTGTGAAAGCTGCGTGAGCGGCGCAAATGCGATGTCGGCCTCATTTGCGGGAAGCGGCGAAGGCGGGCTGGACGTACGGACAAACCGGTCGCGCGCCGGTCCGGCATTTGGCCCCACCGAAACTGGATTCCATTGCGATGCGGGCACCATCGTTGGGCCAGGCGAATACTTGCGCGGACCGGTGCGACGCTCGTAAACCGGAGCCATGCTGCTGCGCCAATTTCCAGCCGCCTGTGCCCGTTCGGCGGCGCTCATCGGAAATTGCATCAGCTTCTCCGCCTCGGAAAACGTAGCAGCTGAAACAGGAGGTCCGATTTCCGGAGCGGTGCCAAAGGCCGGGGGAGCGCCGGGCGGCAAGTCAGCGGAGGTCTTCGCCTCTTTCTTGCAGGCTACGGCTCCCGCTATCGCGCCTGAGGCGAGGAAGCGCCGGCGCGACCCGAACCAAGGCATGTTAAATCGGGACATCCACCACCCCTAAAATCTCCCTTACCACCGCGTCCCCATATTGCGACCGCGCGCCATTAAGCGATGCGCGCGACTTTACCACGCACCTGTGTCCAAACACCGGCACAGCCAACCGCTTCACGTCATCCGGAAGCGCATAGCTCCGCCCTTCCAAGAACGCCGAAGCCTGCGCAGCCCGATACAGTGCCTGGCTCCCCCGCGGGCTCACACCCAACTCCAGCGCCTCATGCTTCCGCGTCCGCTCCACGATCTCCAAAAGATAATCCGCCACCGTATCGTTCACCGTTACGCTCTGTACCTGAGCCTGCATCGCGAGCAGCCCCGCCGCATCCGTCACCGCCGCTTCGGGCGCTTGCCCGTACACGCCTTGCCGCAGTATCTCCCGCTCACTCGCCGTGTCCGGATACCCAATTCGCAGCCGCATCAGGAACCGGTCCAGCTGGCTCTCCGGCAGCGGATACGTTCCATGATGTTCCGCCGGATTCTGCGTCGCAATCACCATAAAAGGGTCGGGCAACGGCAGGGTCCGGCCATCCACCGTCACCTGCCCCTCATTCATCGCCTCCAACAGCGCCGATTGCGTCTTGGGAGTCGTCCGGTTGATCTCATCGGCCAGCAGAAAATTCGTAAATACCGGGCCCGCCTTAAACTCGAACTGCTCGGAATGCGCGTTGTAGATCGTCACCCCCAGAACGTCCGAAGGCAACATGTCGCTCGTAAACTGCAACCGATGAAACCCGCCGTCGATGGCCCGTGCCAATCCATGTGCCAGCGTCGTTTTCCCTACGCCTGGCACATCTTCAATCAACAGATGCCCGCGCGCCAGCAGACACACCACCGCCAGCCGCACCGCCTCCGCTTTCCCACGCAAAACCGCTCCGAGTGAAAGCTGCAGCGCTCCCGCGTTCATCTATATCTTAAAGATTACACATCGAGCCCCACCGCCCGCATCAGCTCGAGCGCGTTGCTCTTCTCCACCACGCCTGGCCGGATGCGGTAATCGAAGGTGATCTCCCCGCCCTCAAGATGATCCTCGAAATGCTGATTCCTGTCCCCGATATGCGTCAACGCCAGATCGTGTGTCGTCACCAGCCCGATTGCCCCGCGCGCGACCAACCCGCGCACCACCCCAGCCGCCCCAATCCCGCGGTCATGCGAGTTCGTCCCGTTCAACAATTCATCGAGCAGAAACAACGCCGGCCCGCTCTCCGCCAGCTTCACAATCTCCCGCAGTCGCGTAATCTCCGCATAGAATCGCGACGTCCCGCCCTGTAGCGAATCGCTCACCCGGATGGACGCACCGATTTGCATCACTCCAATCCGCAACGCTCGTGCCCGCACCGGCGCGCCGGCCAGCGCCATCACCGCGTTCACTCCCACCGTGCGAAGGTACGTGCTCTTTCCCGACATATTCGATCCGCTGATGACTACTAACGGCCGCTCCGATCCCAATTCAATATCGTTTCTCACGCATAGCGCCGCTGCCAGCAGAGGATGCCCCAAACCCTCCCCTCGATATCCGTTCCCGATCTCCGGAAACGGGTCATCTGGATGTTCATACGCGTACCCGGCCAGCGCGCACAACGCTTCCAACTCTCCAACGGCCGCCAGCCATTTTCCCACCGACGGGCCCGAAACCGCCCTCCAACGTTCCACCGCAAACGCTACCTGCGTCGTCCAGAGAACCAACGGACCCACCATGCGGACAACCAGGTTGTCCCGGGAATGCAGCAAGTCCGTGAGCCGCTGCAACTGGGCGATCCGCTTCGAAGCCGGCTTGCCCTGAACCTCCAGCTCCGCCCGCAAACCCGCCAACTTGGGCGACTGAAACTGCTCCTTCTCGAACCGCTCCAGCACCTGAGACAACAAATCGAGATCGTGGCTGGGTTGTTCCACCTGACTCACAATCGCCAGAACCTTCCCCCGAAGCGGCAACGCAAACAAACCTTCGACAACGGCCGCAATCACCAACGCCACCCGCACCCAAACAAGCCCGGTCGAAAAATACCCCACCAGTAACGAAGCCCCAATCAGGGAAAACACCAGAGCCAAAGGCTGCATCCAGGCCGCGAAGGAAACTCGCTCCGCTCCTCCCCACCGCGCTAGATCCTCCGGCATCACTCCGGTTCGAAAATCCTCGCCCAAAGCGGCCAATTGTTCCCGCAAATCGGTTCGGGCGCGCAATTCCTCAACTGCTTCTTGCCGCCGAAGCAACTCTTCGCGCTCGGCTGGTTGCTTCAACCAGGCTGCCAGTTGCGCTTCCCCCGCCCGGGTTCGCGCCGTTGAAAGCAGCTCGAACAAGCTGCCTGTCCCGAATAAGTCCAAATCGTCCGCATAAGGATGGGAGGGATCTCGAAAGCGTTCCCCGCTCTCACCGTGTCCCGCCCACTGGTCTTCGATGCGCGCGATTCCTGACTCGTAAAAACGAATCGAGCGTTCGGCAAAACGTCGCTCCCGCGCCGCGCGCGCCTGAAAGAACACCAAGGCGCCAAACAGCAGAGGAGCGAACCACAAAGTCCATAGTGCGTACCAGGCACACGACGCGGCAATGACGAAAACAACCAGCCGCAACATTGCCAGACGGGAATGCACCAGATCCGTCCGGACCAGACGTTCGCGCGCGGCTTTCAACCGCGACTCATATTCACTTTTCGGCACTCTTATGAGTGTTACATCGGCACACAACGGTGAAATTTTCCACCGGTACTCCCAAGTTGCACTTATGGGCAACTGCAATCTGCGCTACTCGCTCCTGGGCCCCGCGCCGAAGCTTTAGGATAGTCTGTAGCGGCGTGTAATCAAACAGTAACAATGCAATGAGAAAATAACGGTAATATGACAAAAATAAAATTCAGAGCCCTTGTGTTGGCTGCTTCGACGGTATGTACCGTCGGCGCTCAGGCCTCGGACACCATTACTGCCGCCGGCGCTACTTTCCCGTTCCCCATCTACTCCAAATGGTTTCAGCAGTACAAAGAGAAATCGGGGGTGGAAATCAACTATCAATCCATCGGCTCCGGCGGCGGCATCAAGCAGCTCACGGAGGGCACCGTCGATTTTGGCGCTTCTGATAAGCCCATGTCCGATCAGCAGATCGGCAAGTTGAAGGTGAAGCCCATGCACTTCCCCACGGTCATGGGAGCCGTTGTCCCCGTCTACAACATTGAAGGCGTTTCTAAGGAGCTCAACTTCACCGGGGAGGCTCTAGCGGGCATTTTCATGGGCACCATCAAGAAGTGGAACGACCCCGCAATCGCCTCCTCCAATCCTGGCATCAAACTTCCCGCTCAGCCCATCATTGTTGTAGTTCGTTCCGATGCCAGCGGCACCAGTTTCGTATTCACCGACTTCCTTTCGAAAGTCAGCCCGGATTTCAAGAGCAAGATTGGTGCGGATAGTGCGGTGAACTGGCCCACCGGCCTTCGCGGCAAGGGCAACGAAGGCGTTTCCGGACTGGTCAAGCAGACCCCATATTCCATCGGCTACGTCGAACTCATCTACGCTGTTAGCCAGAAAATGGGCTATGGATCGGTGAAAAACGCTTCCGGTAAGTTTGTGAAAGCGAGCTTGGCGAGCGTGACCGCTGCGGCCTCAGGCCCCGCCAAGAACATGCCCGATGATTTCCGCGTTTCCATCACGAACGCACCTGGCCCGGGCGCTTATCCCATCTCCACCTTCACGTGGCTTCTGATTCCGAACAAGATCTCCGATCCTAAGAAGAAGACGGCCATCGTCGGATTCCTGAATTGGATGTTGACCACCGGACAGGATACCTGCGCTGCTCTTGATTACGCGCCGCTTCCCAAGGAAGTAGTCGCGAAGGAAAAGAAAGTCATCGCGATGATTCAGTAATCTCAACCCTCCGAAGCTGCTATGGCCAGTACCGTCCTCCCCGCTCCCCCCAAGGAGCAAGCAAAGCCTTTCTTTCGTCGCTTGATCGGCGGCGACGAGATCGCTTTCGCTGTGACCTGGACGTTCGCCGCCATCATTCTCCTGATCACTGCAACTCTGGTCTGGCAGCTTTGGGTTAAATCCGAACCCGCGCGAAGTAAGTTCGGGTTCGGGTTTTTCACCTCCACTGTTTGGAACCCCCCGGGTGAGCAATTTGGCGCTCTTCCTTTTATCTACGGCACTCTGCTTACTTCCCTTCTTGCACTTTTCATTGCGGTTCCCCTCGGCGTCGGAGCAGCGATTTTCCTGTCTGAGATGGCTCCCCGGCGCCTCTCCAATGTAGCCACCTTCCTGGTTGAACTCCTGGCCGCGGTTCCCAGTGTGATCTACGGCCTGCTCGCGATTTTTACCCTCATCCCGCTGATGCGGACCTATATTGAGCCTGTTCTTAAAGGCTCCCTTGGGTTCCTTCCCCTCTTTGATGGACCAATTTACGGCGTGGGTTATCTGTCCGCAGGAGTCATCCTGGCGATCATGACGTTTCCTTTCATCATTTCTCTTTCTCGCGAAGCTCTGATGGATGTCCCGGACGATCAGCGCGAGGCAGCGCTTGCGCTGGGCGCCACAAAATGGGAGTCCACCTGGCAAGCCGTTGTTCCCTTCGCGAGGCTAGGCATCTTCGGGTCAATTTTCCTGGGGTTGGCTCGCGCCCTTGGTGAAACCATGGCCGTGACGATGGTGATCGGTAATTCACCTTCTGTCAGCGCTTCTCTTTTCGCGCCCGGAACGACAATTGCCGCCTCCATCGCCAATGAATTTTCGGAAGCATCGGGTGATGTCTACCTTGGTTCGCTTATTTATCTGGCGCTGGTGCTATTCCTTCTCACAATCATCATCAACGGCATGGCGCGCATCCTGATCATTGCGACTGCCAAAAAGGGGTCCACCTGATGAAGATGGATTCCCGCACCCGCCGGCGTTACTTCGTAAATAGTCTGATGCTTGGCCTCACGGGGCTTTGTACGTTCCTGACTGTTTCGATTCTCTTCCTCATTCTTGGCTACCTTCTCTACAACGGGGGAAAGTCCCTCGACTGGGATTTCTTCACCAAATTACCCCTCTCTCCGGGTGAAAATGGCGGGGGAATGGCGAACGCGATCGTCGGCAGTTTCAAAATGGTGGCGCTCGCCACAGCTATTGGTGTGCCCATCGGCTTCCTGGGGGGAGTCTACCTATCGGAATTTGGCGGCAGAACATTCCCCTATATCATTCGCTACATGGCGGACCTGCTGAACGGGGTGCCTTCGATTGTGATCGGTATCTTTGCCTGGACCGTTGTTGTTGTCCCCATGCGGGGCTTCTCCGGTTGGGCCGGTGGTTTCGCTCTCTCGCTGATGCTCATCCCAATCACTATCCGGAGCACCGAACAATTTCTTCGCAGCGTCCCAAATACCCTGCGCGAAGGTTCTCTTGCGCTTGGTGCCAGCAACTGGAGAACTGTTGCTACGGTCGTGGTTCCCGCCTCACTTTCAGGCATCCTTACCGGTATAATTCTGGGTGTTGCACGCATCGCTGGAGAGACCGCTCCGCTCCTGTTTACGGCTCTCAATAATCAATTCTGGAGTAAGGGCCTGAATGGACCTACTGCTTCTCTTCCTGTCATGATCTACACTCACGCCATTGCTCCTTACGACGATTGGCACCGCCAGGCGTGGGCTGCAGGGCTTGTCCTGCTGGCAATGGTGCTGGTCTCGAATATTGCCGCGCGTCTTATTCTCTCGAAAGGTACGCTCCAGCGTTAAGGCACTCAATGGCTTCAACACCTAAGTCCTCCACCGTAGACATGGCTTCTCAAGTCGCCGCGCTATCTCCGGATACCCCGGTTCCCGCGCCCAATATGCCGAAGCTCAAAGCATCGGGAATGCACTTCTTTTACGGCGCGTTCCAGGCACTCAAAGATATCAATCTTCAGGTGGAGACCAACCGAATCACTGCTTTGATCGGGCCCTCAGGTTGCGGAAAATCGACCTTTCTTCGCACCCTCAACCGCATTAATGACACGATCAAGTCTGCCCGGTGGGAGGGGAGCATTCTTCTTGACAACCAGGACATCCGCGAACTCGACGTCACCAACCTTCGCCGCCGCGTCGGCATGGTTTTCCAGCGTCCCAATCCGTTCCCGAAATCGATTTACGACAATATTGCATACGGTCCCCGCGTCAACGGCTTTAAAGGCAACCTTAACGACGTCGTGGAGAGAAGCTTGCAGCGCGCTGCACTTTGGGAAGAAGTAAAAGATAAGCTGCAAAAATCTGCTTACGCTCTCTCGGGCGGACAGCAGCAGCGCCTTTGCATCGCTCGTGCACTTGCCGTGGATCCTGAAGTTCTCCTGCTCGATGAACCCTGCTCGGCGCTCGATCCGATTGCTACCGCGAAGATCGAGGATCTTCTCATCTCGATTCGGAATCAGTGCACAATCGTCATCGTTACGCACAACATGCAGCAAGCTGCCCGTGTCGCCGATACGACCGGCTTCTTCCTTCTGGGCAAGCTGATCGAATTCGCCAAGACGGATGCCATCTTCAAGAATCCGGAGAAGAAAGAAACGGAAGATTACATCACGGGCCGCTTCGGTTAGACCTACTTCGGATCAACTTCAGATACAGATCGACGACCTGGCCACCAATGGGCGAGAGGCGCCGAACGGGCACCGTGGAGGGAGCGCTGTTCCAGTGCTAAACTGAAACCTCAGATACACGGGCGCGTAGCTCAGTTGGTTAGAGCGCTTCCTTCACACGGAAGAGGCCCGGGGTTCGAGTCCCTGCGCGCCCACCATATTTTCTCCCTCTGCAAAGCAAGAAATGAACGGGATCACCATTCAATCGCTCAACGGGCCTGCTGACATCGCGGCTTTCCGTGAACTGAACGAAGAGTGGATCACAAAGTACTTCGTGCTGGAACCGAAAGATCATGAGGCGCTGGGCGACCCCGAAACGCACATCTTGAGTAAAGGCGGTCAAATCCTGATGGCGCGTTCGGACCAGCATGTGGTTGGCTGCGTAGCTTTGATCCCTCTTGGAAACGATGTATACGAACTTGCGAAGATGGCCGTTCTGCCAGCCTTACGCGGCCAGGGAATTGGCCGCAAGCTGCTCGAACATTCATTCGAATGCGCGCGGGCGCTTGGCGCCAAGTCTCTCTTTCTGGGAAGCAGTACGAAGCTGAAGAACGCGGTGCATCTCTATGAATCCGTCGGTTTCACTCACGTGCCGCCGGAAAAGTTAGCTCCCAATCCCTACACTCGGGCTGACATCTTTATGGAGCGGCAGCTTTAGGTTTTCCGACGCGATAGGCCACGGCCGCAGAATCCCTTGAGGTCCCCGCCATGGCTTTCGTCTCCACCACAACCTCCAGGTAGCATTTCGGACTTTTGGCAGTTAGGCCTACTTTCTCCAAAAGAGATTGTCCGGCCCGCGAGTCCGTCACAAAAGCCCCCGCGGCTTCCGTGCCTTCCATGTTCAATCCATCCAGCAGCAGGATATTTCCAGAATCCGGCCCGCTCGGCAAAAATGTCAGAACGCCATAGGTTGGTCCAGAGCGTCCGTCTTCACCCTTCATGAGGAATTGTTCGGGCTCTCCAGCGTGCGCTTGCCGGTTAGTGACCACCCCGCGCCGCGTGACCGGATCCAGACTTGTCGGAAAGTTGCGCTTGTTCGCAAACAGCGAGACCCACGGATTTGAATAAGGACTACCAATAAAGATGAAGTTACCCGTGGCGATTTCCCGCAGGTGGAGGTCCCGCGCGAATCGCACGGAAACTTTCTCCCCTCGGGCGCTCGCCAGCCGCATAATTTCGTTCGTGAGCACCAAATCGCCGAAGCTTGTGAACTGCCGAGTGCTCAAACGTTCAGAAAACGCCAACACCGATCCATCTTTGACGCTCGGAGGGTTTTTCTCAAAGAAGCGCGAATCCAGATATTCATCGAGCGTTGCGGCCCGCCCTATTAAGTCCTGGTAAATTCCAAAGCTGCTGTCGGCCACCACGATTGTAGTCGGCTGATGGGAATCAAAGACCCAAGAAAATGGGGGAATGAGCGCCGGCATCTCCACAGCAGCGCTCTTGGCACGCACCTGCCGGTCATCCCAGAGGACCGCGAGAAATCCGACCAGACAGATTACAGCTGCAGCAATGGCCCAGTTCGGCTGAAAGATAGCGGGCCTCCGAGCGCCGACATCCGGCAGCGCCAGATCGAGCGCTGCCGGACGGCGAGCAGAGAAAACGGGAACGTAGCTCCCCTTTGGAATTTCCAGCAGTAACGGCTCGTCCTTGCCGTCGCTGGAGAAATACTCTGCCAGCTTTACACGAACCTGCCGCGCTTGGGCCCGCACGACGTTATCTTCCGTCGTACTGTAGTCCGCCTGACGCTTGAAAACCTCGATTCCAATATGCTGCTCGGTTAACTCTGCCGATTCGCCGCAGAGAACCCGATCGCACACAAAACACAAGAACTCCCGAAGGCGGGGAGCCCTACGAAATCCGGGGCTGGACGCTATCCGCTGTACGAGTTGCCAACGTTCGTCACGCTCGTGAACTCCGGGTGCACCCGTTGACGTGATCGGTGTGTTTAAACTTGCCATTCCCTGAAACGCCCGCTATTGCAGCGTTTTATCCCGTGGACCCACCTGTAACGTACGCGTGAAATCACTTGAAATTATATCAAGCTCCTGAATATCGTCGTGAATATCAGGTTTGACTTCGTAGTGAATACTACGGAGTTACGAGGGAGAAATTATGAAGAGCCGCGTTAGCTTTAGAAGTTTCCGTCCAGCCGCAGAATTACTTCTTGTGCTTGCATGCGCCGCCTCGGCGTTTGCCCAAAATGGATCCATCCAAGGCACCATTGTCGACCCGGCACAAGCCGCCATCGGCAACGCTCAGGTGCAGGCTATCGACCAATCAAAAGGGCAGGTGGTCCGGGAAACCACGGCAGGAGCTGACGGCACATTCCAACTTCAGCCACTTTCACCCGGAATTTATTCACTCCGCGTCTCGAGCCCGGGCATGAAAGCTCTGGAACGAACCGGGATCAATCTCGATGTGAACCAGATTTTGAATCTGGGACCAGTGCAGATGTCAGTCGGATCCGCGACGGAGCAGATTACGGTCGAGGAGACCGCTCCGCAGGTGGAGACCAGCACCGCCAATAAATCCTTTGTGATCGATGCCAAGCAAGTCACGGAAATCAGCTTGAATGGCCGCGACTTCCAATCTCTCTTAAGGACGCTTCCCGGCGTGGTTTCGAACGATTCCTCGGATTTCCGTCTCGCCTTCAACAATACCGATTCTTTCCATGTCAACGGCCAGCGCGGGAGCGCTAACAACGTTTTCCTGGACGGCAGCATCAATACGGATGTTGGCGCGAATGACGGGCAATACACGCAGCTGAGCCTCGACGCTGTCGGCGAATTTAAGGTTCAGGCGAGCAACTTCAACGCCGAATACGGCCGCAATGTGGGTGTACTCATCTCCGCCAATACCAAAAGCGGCGGCCAGAATTATCACGGCACCTTATATGAATTCAATCGCAACGATGCCTTCGACGCGAATTCCTTCTTCAATAATTTGCAAGGACAAGGCAAAAGCAAGCTGCGCTTCAATCAATTCGGCGGCAACCTGGGCGGCCCCCTCTACATACCGAAAGTCGCGAAACTGGACAAGAAGCTGTTCTTCTTCTTCAATTACGAAGGAACGCGCGCCAGCCGGCCGAACGGGGGAACCTATTACGATGTTCCCAGCCCGCAGATCCTGAGCGGCGATTTCCGGCAAGCCTATCGCTACAATGCCGATGGCTCGCCCATCCTGATTGCGGGTACGAATTTCCCCGTAGGCACTGTGTTCCAACCGGGCACCCTGAAGCGCGACAACGGCGGAAACGTGATTGGGGGCGTCCCGTTCCCGAATAACATCATCCCGCCCAGCATGTTTAGCAAACAGGTTCCCGCCTGGACAAAACTGCTAAGCCGGGCTTACCGGGGCCAAACCACTTTCACCCCGACTCCCGGAACGCCGGACGAAGTCCGCATCCCTTTCCAGGACACATACAACTTCGATAAAGATCAAAAGGTATTACGGGCCGATTACACCGTAAGCTCCAAAATGAACATGTTCTTTCGATGGGTAGACGATGCGCAGCAGGAATCGCAGCAATTCGGCATCTTCTCCGGCAACTCTTTTCCCATTCTGCCGCAGTTCCGGGAGAAGCCGGGCGCTAGCTACTCTTTCAACGTAATCAACGTCATTTCGCCCACCACCACCAACGAATTCATCTTTACTTACAATCACCTCACTCAGGTCGTCGATATCACCGCCAGCACCAGCCCGGCAACCTACGATAAGTCGCAGCTGGGATTTACTTATCAAGACCTCTTCCCCCAATCCAACATCCGCAACAAATTTCCCAAGTTTGGAGCGGGCGGCTTCTATTCCTATGCTTTCCCCCCGAACTGGCGAAGTGAGGGGAAGACGTTTGCCTGGACCGATAACTTTACGAAAATTATCGGCGCGCACTCGTTTCAAGGCCGGCGTGTTTTTCAACTTCAACAATAACGGCCAGCAACCCTACTGGACAGATGCCCCGCAGTTCGACTTCAACCCCAACACGCTGAACCCGAACGATAGCTTATAACGGCGTAGCCAACCTGCTGCTCGGGAACTATACCAGCGTTTCCCAGGCGAACGGGGTTTTTTACGGCACCTTCCGGTTCTTCCAGCCTGAGTTATACGCTCAGGATAGCTGGAAGGTAAACCGCAAGCTGACTCTCGAATACGGTTTGCGATGGGCCTATTTGGGGCCGACGTACACCTACGGCAAGTATCTTCAGAACTACTTCGATCCGAAGCGATACGATCCCTCGCAGGCCGTTCAGATCAACACCACCGCGGGCCTCCAATACGGGAGCATCATTCCTGGAACCGGGAACCCTTTCAACGGTTTAGTGCAGGAAAATTCCAAAGGCCTGGATAGCGGCTTCGCGAAACACCGATGGAACAACTTTGGACCGCGTTTCGGATTCGCTTACGATCCTTCCGGGGTCGGCAGAACCGCAATCCGCGGAGGTTTTGGCGTCTTCTATGAGCGCATCCGTCAGAACATCAACAGCTTCGACGGGCTCGGCAACCCGCCCCTTTCTTATACGCCGAACCTTTACCTTGGCAACATCGACAACCTGTCGCCGTCCCTCGTCTCAGGCGGCACTCGTTATCCCGTGGGCATCAACGCGTTTAATCAGGACGGCAAAATCCCAACCACGTACGGGTATAGCTTCGGGATCCAACATCAGCTTTCGGCCAATACATCCATCGATATCGCCTACGTCGGCAACTTGAGCCGCCATCTTCAATATCAGTAGGATCTGAACCAATTGCCGCTGGGGACCACCACCAGTTCGAATATCCTTAGCACCGTCAATGGCGCGCAGGACGCTCTTCGGACTTACAGGGGCTTCACCAACATCAACTTCACCGATTATGGTGCTAATGCGAATTACAACGCCCTGCAAACCCGCCTGAGCCGCCGCTTTACTCGCAGCCTGCTGCTCACCGCTGACTACACCTGGAGCAAAGCTCTCAACACCGGCGATAACGATGGCGACCAAATCGCGTATTTTCTCAATCGCCAACGCGAATACGGTCCGGCCGGTTACGACCGCACCAATGTCGCCAACATCACGTACGTCTACACGCTGCCTGAATTCCGAAGCCGCGGCGCCTTGATGAAGTATGTAGCCGGCGGTTGGGAGTTGGCCGGCATCACCCGCTTCTGGAGCGGCCAGCCTTACAGCATTACTTCCAACGGCAATCCGGGCACATTGGGCGGTGGAGTACGCGCCGACTACATTGGCGGTCCGATCACACCCAATCAGAACCGGCTCCAGTGGTTCAATCCGCTCGCTTTTGCCCGTCCCGCAGATGGCAGCTTGGGCAACGTGGGCCGCAACACTCTCCGCGGGCCTGGAATCAACAACTGGGATATCTCGCTCTTCAAGAACGTCAATTTTTCAGAGCGGGTTCGCTTGCAGCTTCGGCTGGAAACCTTCAACACCTTCAATCACACGCAGTTCTCCGGCATCAACACCGGAATCAGCGCGCCGAATCCGGGCGACCGCATTACGGCCGCTACCATCGGTTCTGCCGGACAGATCACGGGCACCCGTGATCCACGCAACGTTCAGCTAGGCGGTAAGTTTATCTTCTAATTACTGCTTCAAAATGGCAGCCAAGGCGCGCAGGCGGTTCGCATCCGCAGGCGCCTTGGCTGTACCGGCGTCTTTCTCCAGATTCGCCGCCATCCCCTTCAAGGCCCCTGCATTCTCTTTAGCCATTGCTCCATTCAGGGCCGCGATACGAGCCGGTGCCAAAGCCCCGCTCCGTTCCAACTGGTCCACATAAGCGCGGGCCACAACCAAGTTCGAAGGCCATACAATTCGGGGCTGGTTCTGGACATTCAATTCGTCGAAGTGGACCTGGTTTGAAGCATCGATCTCGTTCTGAGTAAGGAACTTGTTTGGCACCAGCTTGAATACATCAACCCCGCGCGAAATTTCAGAGCCGTAAATGTATCCGTTGTACCAGTAAGTGGACCACTGGCCGCCCATCGCGCGCTTTGCGCCATTGATCGGTCCGCGGTCGAAATACCCGATTTCGAACGGGTGAGATGCATCGGTAAAGTCCACCAACGAAACGCCCCCCTGATACCAGGCTTGCACCAGGATGTCGCGACCTGGAATCGGAACCAGGCTCCCGTTGTGCGCCACGCAATTCTCAAATTCCGTCTGAGGCGCGGGCATTTTGTAGTACGAAGCCAGCGTCAACGTACCCTTGTTCAAAGTAAAGATCGCATCTGCTCCCCAGTTCATCGGGTCTGTTGCGCGGCAACGCGGCTGGCCGCCGCCGCCCCACTCGTCGGTGAACAAAATCTTGGATCCATCGTTGCTGAAATTGGCAGAATGCCAGAACGCGTAATTCGGATCGCTCACCGCGGCAATCCGTACCGGATGAATCGGATCCTTAATATCCAAGAGAATTCCATTGCCGGAACACGCGCCAGCCGCCAGGCCCAGCGCGGAATAGATGGTAATGTCGTGGCACTTGTCCGTCGCCGAAGTGGTCTGAGTGCCTTCCCCGTGCTTGCCGCCTTTGGCCAATCCGTTGATCGCGCCGGTTGCGGTATCCGTAAAAATGCGCGGACTTGAGACGATCTTGGCCAACTCCGGATGCGCCAGCGGCACCTTAATGATGTCAATTCGGAATAGCGCTGTCTCGGGGTTCTTGTCCGGGTCTCCGGCCACGCAATCACCCAGTTCGTCTTTCTGCCGGACCTGCCCCGTACCTGAGATATAGATGTAGACGTTGTCTTTGTCGTTCGGATCAACCAACAACGAATGCGTGTGGCTTCCGCGGCAACTCTGCACCGCTGCCACCTGCTTGGGATTCCCAATCTCAGTGATGTCGAAAATCCGCACACCCCGGAACCGGTCCGGGCTCGGCGGAGGCAAAGGACGCGGCGCTCGAGGCGCGGGTTCTCCTGGAACCGGTTCTGGCGCAGGAGGGGCCGGAGGAGCCTTATAGCCTTCCGGCAGCGGGATACCTTGTACGCCGCAATCTGTTCGCCCATTTACTGCCTCCGCCGACATGAACAACAAGTGCCCATACACCGAAACATCGCCCTGCCCACCCGGACATACCAGTGAGGCGACGAGCTTCACCGCCATCGGGCTATCGATATCGTAAGAGTTAATGCCGTTATAGTTTCCGACGAACATGTGGTTGCCGCTAAAGGCCAAATCCGAATTCGTCGACCCGTATTGCGTTGCAGGCGAGGGCGCGCCCACCACGCTTCCCGGCGCGAATCCCGGCGGCTTCGGCAATGAGCCGATGCGCTCTAACCCAAACGCCGCCTCTCCGGCATCGTACAGGCCGCTCTTTAATCCCACACGCGGATCGTCCGCTCCGGCCCTCGGATTCGAATACACCTTCGCCGGAGTCTGCCCCACTGAGATCACCGGAACCGCGAACGCCATAGCCAGCCAAAGTTTCGTCATTGCTTCTCCTTCAACAGCCTTTTCATGATGTCGATCTCCGCCTGCTGGGTGTTGTCGACATCAGTTGCGAACTCATATAAAACGCTGTCCTGCCCCGCGCCGGGCGTTTCAAACAATTCCTTCACCATCGTCAGCGCGCCTGTATGGTGCTGGATCATTCCGGTCAAGAACAACCGGTCGAAGCGCGCACCGCTCGATCTCGCCAAAGCTTTCATCTGCGCGGCCGTTAACATGCCCGGCATCATCATCGGCATGTCCATGCTCATGTTCATCATGCTCATGTCCATTTTCATTTCGGTAGCCAGGCCGCGATCCTCCAGCCATTGCTTCATGTATTTCATTTCATCGGTCTGAGAAATACCGATTCGCTTCCCCAACTCAAGAACACGCGGATTATGGCCCCGCTTTCGCAGCAAATCGGTCATTTCGACAGCTTGGCCGTGATGCATGATCATGCCCTGCATGAAATGAATATCGGCTTCGGAAGGAGCGCGCGAGACCGCACGAGCGTCGGCCGCTGAAATGGTTTTACTCGCCATGCCGGGAGCGCCAGGCTGAACAATCAGCGGGTGGTCCTGCCAGGCAACAAACAGCAATAACAGCCCAAATCCCATGAGCAACTATACACCACCGTGATGCCGGCCCATGCCGGTACGAGAGCGTGGAACGCCTAGTGCAGTTCGGCTAATCCGGCGAGCACAGGCCGAGTTTCCGCCAGTGTCTCAAATCCGGCCATGATCGGCCGAGCCTTCGCGATCGCATCCCGCACCGCCGGAATCGAAAGCGACGAATCATGGCTAGCCTTACTGTCCCAAATCTCGGTAATCACGACGGCATTCTCATTTGCTGCATCTCGCGCAATCACATAGCTCAAACAACCACGCATCCCGCGCGTGGCTCCCACCAGGATTGCAATAAGCGTATCCCGCTGGCCGGGAGCGGCGATAATCTTCCCAACCAATCCATACGTTTCGGCGGCCGCGGCCTTCTCATACCGCTTGAAGAACGAACCATTCTTCCATCGCGGCCGCTCAGGCTGGTCCGCAATCCGCTCCAAAAGTTTTGCCATGAACTGGTCGAACTTCGCCGCCGTCTGTTTATCCACGGGTTGCTTCAGATCGTCTGACGGCGCATGGTAGCGCTCCGTAAGCCACCGCTTCATCACCTGTTCCTCCGGCGACCCCTTTTCCGCCCCGACCTTGATCGCCAGGGAGGGCACGCCTTCACGAATGAAACTGTATTGGTCGCTTCGGATGAATACATTGCGCAGCGGCTCAGGATCCCGCTGGATTTTGAGCCCCATCGCTCCCGCGATCGCCGTCACCGAATCGCCCAAGTCGCTTTCGTCCTGGCCATACACGGTCAGCAGCTTGAGCGGAATCAAAGGCAGAAACATGTCGGAGTTCAAGTCCGCCACAATTTGCTTGGCCGGCACTGTGGGATACCTGGCGAAATAGCGTGACCCTAACAGGCCCTTCTCCTCCCCGGTTACGGCGACAAACAGAATTGAACGTTTCGGCCGCGCCTTCGTCTCATGCAGCATTTCCGCGATGTCCAGCATGGACGCGACTCCGGAAGCATTGTCCATAGCGCCGTTGTAAATCGTATCTCCGTTGATGGCCGCGCCCACGCCGATATGATCCAGATGCGCCGACATCACAACATACTCCTCGCGCAGCTTCGGATCCGTTCCCGGATAGATCGCGGCCACGTTCTGGGATTCCACCTCTCCGCGCGTCACTCCAACTGTCGCTTTGAGCGATGCCGGAATCGCGAAATGCGGCAGGGCCTTCCCGCTATTTGCGGCATCCAGAATTTCCGCAAACGTATGTCCCGATCCCGCCAGCAGCTTGTCTGCATAAGCAGGATTCATCGTGAGGCCAATCTTCAGTCCCTCGCCTTCGTTGAGCGAGGCATCTGCCAAACTCATTGCCGGAGCTAACCGAGCCAAACTCGCCCGCGACCAAGGAATATCCATCGACTTTGGATTTGAAATCACGATCGTCCCAACGGCCCCAGCCCGTTTCAAAGCCGCCGCCCGCTCCCCAGCCGATTGATAGTGCGAACTAAGCGGCCCCGGTAAATTCGGAGGCGCACCTGTTAGATAAACGACGATTTTCCCGCGCGCATCTACCTCACCGAAATCGTCGAACTTCTGTTCCGGAATCGTCAAAGCATAACCGGCAAACACCAAGGGAGCTTCCACGAAAGGCGCGGGATCAGTCCGGAGCCCAATCGAAATCTCCTCGCCCAACTTAAGGGGTTCACTCACCCCGGCACGAAGCAAGGCGACTGATGAATGCGACTCATCAATGGAGCGAGTCTTGAATTTTACCGGCTGGATATAGCCATCGGTTCCGGCTGGCTTCAGGCCCGCTTTTTCGAATTGAGTGGCGACGTAGCGCGCTGCCAGGCGATGACCTTCGCTTCCAGTATTGCGGCCCTCCAGCTTGTCATCGGCCAGAAACTCAACATGCCGCCACCACCTCGATCCATCTTGAGCCTGCACGGCCAGCGCAAACAGCAAAAACCAGCGAATCATAGCGCAAGTGTAACTTGGAGCGCCAGCCGTGGCCGGCCTGTCACAACCCTAGAATTGTTCCGCCCGGCGCCAATAGTCCTCGAACAGTCCTTTCATGGCCTCCCCCATGCCGCGATGATCGAAGATTACTGATGTCCACAGTGGCCGGCTGACTACCGGATCGAGCAGCGCGACCAATCCCCGTTCGCCGTCGAACAATGCCAGCTTCAGAGGCAAACTTTCCGCCTTGCGCACCCCGATACCCGCTTTCGCAAATTCCCGCAGTTGTTGAATATGCCGAACTTCCAGCGTCCCCGCCTCAATCAGGAGCCGGCAGGAAACACCGCGTAAGGCTGCCTCTCGGACCATTCGTTCCTCTAACGGATCGACCGCGTAAGGAGGCCGCGAAAACTCCAGATACTCCGCTTCGACCGACCGCACCATGGCCCGGTACTCCACCGCTGTTTGGACCGGTTCGGACACAATGCGCAGGAAATCAAGGGTTCCCCTTTCTCCCTTCCCGTTTGCATACAGTCCGCGAAGGTCGTTCATAACAGCATCCGCCACGCGCCCCTGGTCAGTGAGTTCATGCTCGAGCGTTTGTCGCTTGCGCGCCAGATAGCTCGGAATCGCCAGGCCCGGTTCAACGGCGGAAAAGAGTTTTGTTCGTTCCTGGACCATCTGGGCGAAGCCTTTTTCGATCAGGCTGTCGAGCACTTCATAAATCTTTTGCCTCGGCACATGCGAGCGCGCCGCCAACTCAAGCGCTTTAAATCGCGAATGTCCTAACAGCACAAGGTACGACCGCGATTCATACGCATTTAGCCCCAATTGCTGCAACCGTCTCCAAAATCGCTCGAAATCCACCCCGTCCAGTTGCTGTTCCATTCGCCCCCATATATCTTTATCAAAGAACCAGACCAAAGTATGAATTGACTTACAATTTGATTAATCCTAGACTCGCAGCAGGCCACTGGTTTTGACCGCAGATCCTCTTCCTCATCAAACAATACGGGTTGTTCTGGCCGATTCCGATGCCGCCTTTCGTCAAAAAGTGGGCGAACTGTTCGACTGCGAGCCCGACCTGAAGTTACTTGCGGGTCCCCTCGATACGGCCCAGGCCGATATATTCCTGCTCTCCGCTTCTCCTGAACTGAAGGACACCATTGCTGCCTTGGAGCGCGCTCACAATACAAAAACGCAAGCCAAAATCGTGCTGCTGGTTCTCCTGGAAAACCAGGATTTTTTTGTGCGGGCAGTGCGCGCCGGATGCCGTGGCATCCTCCATAAAGATTCCGCCCCGGATCTCCTATTAAAGTGCATTCGGAAGGTGCATGAGGGCGAATTGTGGCTGGATCGCGCGACAACCGCGCAAGTTCTCCGTCAGTTCACACACGAGCATCCGCCCGCCCGTGCGAACAAAGAAAGAGACCCCAAAAACAGCCCTTTAAGCCCGCGTGAACGCGAGATTGTCGCTCTTGTGATTCAGGGATACAAGAATAAAGAACTGGCTGAAAATCTGGCTATCAGCGAGCAAACAGTCAAGAACCACATGCACAACATCTTCGATAAACTGGGAGTTTCAGACCGTCTGGAACTGGCACTTTACGCGATTCACAATAATCTGCACAAGCACGACGGCGGTTGATAATACATCAAATCGAGACGCATGGGTCTTAATTGAGCGATAAAAGCGCCGCGCGCAACCCGCTCACAGCAGTAACCTAGGGGAACATCTCGCCCCTAAAGCGCCGGGAAAAAGCGCCTTCTTGCCCTACAGGCAAGTTACAATAGAGGTTTCTATGCGCACTATGTTCCTGAACCCCCCGTCGTTTGAAGGCTTCGACGGCGGGGCGAGTTCCCGTTGGCCCGCCTCCCGCGAAATCGAGTCCTACTGGTATCCCGTTTGGCTCTGTTATCCCGCGGGGATGCTTCCGGACAGCAAGGTGGTCGACGCTCCTCCGCACAAAATCTCCATCGAACAAACCGTGGAAATGGGCAAAGATTTCGAACTCCTGGTCCTTTTCACCTCCACCCCCGGGTTCGATGTCGACGTGAAAATGGCCAACATGATGAAGGCCGCTAACCCGAACCTGAAAGTCTGCTTCGTCGGTCCGCCGGTCACCGTTGAGCCCGAAAAGACGCTCAACGCCACGGACGCCATCGATTTTGTGGTCCGCCGCGAATTCGATCACCAGATTGTCGATTACGCGAATGGCAAGCCGCTCGAAGAAATTCCAGGTGTCAGCTTCCGCAAAGACGGCGTCATTATCAACAACCCTGAGCGCCCGGTGATCGAGAATCTCGACGAATTGCCCTGGGTGTCAAAGGTCTACCGGCGCGATCTCGACGTCCGCAACTATAACGTCCCTTTCCTGCTGAATCCGTTCATTTCGCTTTACACCTCGCGCGGCTGCCCGGCCATGTGTACGTTCTGTCTTTGGCCCCAGACGCACTCCGGACACCGCTGGCGCCTTCGATCCGCGGAAGATGTCGCAGCCGAGATGCTTTACATCAAGGAAAACTTCCCGGAAATCAAGGAAGTCTTCTTCGATGACGACACCTTCAATTACCAAAAAGCCCGTACGATTGCTCTTTGCGAGAAGCTGAAGCCGCTCAACATGACGTGGTCGTGCACATCCCGCGTCACTACGGATTACGACACGCTGAAAGCGATGAAGGAAGCTGGTTGCCGCCTGCTCATCGTGGGCTATGAATCGGGCGACCCGCAAATTCTCAAGAACATCAAGAAGGGCGCCACCGTTGATATGGCTGAGCGCTTTACCGCGAACTGCCGAAAACTTGGCCTGGTTATCCATGGCGACTTTATCGTGGGCCTTCCCGGCGAATCGCGCGAAAGCATCCGCAAGACCATCGATTTCGCGAAGAAACTCGACAACGAAACCATCCAGGTTTCGATTGCGCACCCGTACCCCGGTACGGAGTTCTACGACTACGCCAAGAAGAACAACCTGATTTCGATCGGCAACATGACCGACGAAGTGGGCCACCAGCTTCCCAAGGTGATCTATCCCGGTTTGGACGAAGCTGAGCTGGTGGAGTGGGTGGAGCGCTTCTATGGCGAATATTACTTCCGCGCTCGCGTGATCTGGCGCGTGGTTAGCAAAGCCATGTTTAATTCGCACGATCGAAAGCGTCTGGCGAAAGAAGCCAAGGAATACATGGCTCTTCGCCGCAAGCGCCGCAAATTCGTGTCCGACCATCGCCAAGCTACGGCTGCATCCGCGCATGCAGGCGACTAATTGTAGCCCCGTTCTAAAAACCCGGCTATTTACGGCTATCGTGATTCTCACCAACGTTCTGGGTGACTCGTCCCTGCGCGTCGGTATGCGCCAGGTCGGCTCTCTCGTTTCAGCTTCCCCGGTCGCTTACGTTCTCGCGTTTCTCAACCCGTGGGTCGCCCTGGGAGTCTCGCTTTTAATCCTCTGGATGCTCTCCCACATGGCGCTTCTAAGCTGGGCCGACTTGAGTTACGTTCTCCCTGTGACCTCCATCGGCTATGCTCTTGTAGCGCTCTCCGGCCGAGTTTTCCTTCACGAGCAGGTTTCTCCCACGCGCTGGGCTGGCATCGCGCTGATTGTCGGTGGCGTCATCCTGGTCGGTCGCACCGAGTTCAACACCACGCACAGATGAGGTGGCTCCTGGTTTCGCTCATCGTCGCCTGCACCACCATCGGAGAGATCCTCCAAGCCAAAGGCATGCGCCAGCAGGGCGAAATTAGCGACTTCCATCTAACCGCAATCGGGCGTGTGCTCGCAGCTATGGCGCGCAATCGCAACATCATTCTTTCGGTCCTTTGCATGGCGATATCGTTCTTCTCCTTCATGGCTCTGCTCTCCATTGCCGAAGTCAGCTTTGCCGTTCCGGCCACCGCCGCCAGCTTCGTCTTTGAAACCATCCTCGCCAAATTCATGTTGAAAGAACGCATCAGCCTGCGCCGTTGGGTGGGAGCGTCGTTCGTAGCCTGTGGCGTGATCCTGCTTTCGGCGTGATCTGGTTTGCGCTGCCTGCGCTCGCGTGTGCCGCCTACTGGCTGCTCGCCCTTTACGCTTCCTTGAAACAGCTCCGGGAACCCAGATCTCAAAGCACATTCACGCCGCCTATCTCCATCCTGAAACCGATTCGCGGACGCGACGAGCACTTCTACGAAGCCATCCTCTCCCACGCGCAACAGGATTATCCGGCCTTTGAAATTCTCTTTGGCATCCGTGACCCTGACGACCCCGCATGGATCGATATTCGCCGTCTGATCGCCGAATTCCCGAACCTTCCCATTCGCACAATCACGGCAGCGCCCACAACCCCGAATGGTAAAGTCGGCATGCTCATCGCGCTCGCCCAAGCAGCCCGCCACCAAATGCTTCTGGTCAACGATAGCGACATTCTGGTGCCGCCGGATTACCTCCGCACCGTCATGGCGCCATTGGAAGATCCCTCGGTGGGCCTCGCTACCTGCCTTTACCGGGCCCGGGGCTCCTCCTTCCCTGCGAAGTTTGAAGCGCTCGGCATCGCCACCGATTTCGTCCCCAGTCTCCTTGTCGCCAGAGTCGTGGGGGTCGTTCAGTTCGCCCTGGGATCGACGATGGCCTTTCACACCAACGAACTCCACGCCATTGGAGGCTTCGAAGCAATAGCGGATTTCCTCGCCGATGACTATCAACTCGGTGAGCGCATCGCGAAAACCGGAAAGCAAATCGCTATCGCGGCTTGTCCTGTAGAAACCAGTCTCGGCGCGGGCTCATGGAAAGACATCTGGAAGCACCAGGTGAGATGGTCCAGAACCATTCGCGTCTCTCAAGGCGCGGGCTATGCCGGCTCCGTGATCACGCAAGCCGCTCCATGGTGCCTTCTGGCGATCGCGACAGGCCATTGGCCCATCGCGTTAGGTTGTTATACGATCCGGATTGCCGCAGGGTGGGCAGCCGCAACAGTGGTAGGCGCGAACATCGAAGCGTGGCTCATTCCATTTCGCGACGTATTCGGAACGGCGGTCTGGGCCGCGGGCATGATCGGTGGGGAAGTAGAGTGGCGAGGCCAACGCCTGAAGCTGCGCAAAGACGGACGAATCCAGTAATCTGTGGTCCTGGCCTATGGGCGGGGCAGATGCAGTTTAATAGAGTTTCGTGAAGCGAATCTTCCTGACTCTCCTCCTGGCCGTCACCGCGCAAGCTCAGGTCCCTCAACAGTGGCCTCCCATCAATCCCTCCCCCGATCGCAAAGCTACTGAAGGCGAAGGCCCGTTTGAGCGCATGGTGATCCGCGGCATCACCATGATCGATGGCACGGGCGCGCCGCCGCGCGGCCCTGTCGATATCGTCGTCGAAGGCAATCGCATTAAAGAAATCCGCAGCGTCGGATATCCAAAGGTTCCCATCTCCGACCGCGTCCGGCCAGCCCGCGGAGCCAAAGAGATCGATGGGACCGGCATGTACATCCTCCCTGGCTTCATCGATCTTCATGTCCACACCGGCGGAGCTCCCAAAGCTCCGGACGCGGAATACATGCATAAGCTGTGGATGGCCCATGGGGTCACCACGGTGAGGGGCGTTCCCGCCGGTGCCATGGATTGGTCGCTCCATGAGCGCGAACGGAGCGCAAAGAATGAGATTGTGGCGCCGCGAATCTTCGCTTACCATCGTCCGTTCACCGGCGAGGGCTGGGTGGATACGCGCGTCCGCACGCCAGAGGTGGCCCGCGATTGGGTTCGTTTTGCCGCAAAGAAGGGCGTGGACGGTATCAAACTGGGCGCCGAAGATCCGGAGATCATGGCCGCCCTTATCGACGAGGGTAAGAAGTTCGGCCTTGGTACCGTCGCCCATCTGGACCAGATGGGCGTGGTCCGCATGAACGCGCGCGATGCAACACGGCTCGGCCTTGGCACCGTTACCCATTACTACGGCATCTTCGAAGCGCTCCTGAAAGATTCCACGCTCCAACCTTACCCGCTCAATTACAACTACAACGACGAAGAAGACCGTTTCGGCCAGGTGGCCCGGCTTTGGGACAAGATCTACCCGCGCGGATCAAAAGAATGGAATGCTCTGCTCGATGAGTTTGTCGAACGCAAAGTGATTCTTGACCCCACCATGACCATCTATCTCGCGGGTCGAGACCTCATGCGCGCGCGGACCGCCGAATGGTTGCCCAAATACACGTTGCCCTCCTTGTGGCAGTTCTTCGAACCGAGCCGCAGCAACCATGGCTCCTACTGGTACAACTGGACCACCGAAGATGAAAGCGCCTGGAAGAACTTTTACAAAGTCTGGATGAGCTTCATCAACGACTACAAAAACAAAGGGGGCCGCGTTACCACCGGTACCGATTCCGGCTTCATCTATAAACTTTACGGCTTCTCTTATGTGGAGGAACTCGAACTCCTGCGCGAAGCGGGCTTCCTGCCGCTCGAGGTAATCCGCTCCGCGACGCTCTATCCCGCGCAAGCTCTTCACGAGCCGAAAGGCAAACCCATCGACTTCGGCATCCTGCGCGCGGGGCTGCTCGCCGACATGGTGATTGTCGAGCAGAATCCGCTGGAGAATCTGAAAGTTCTTTACGGAACTGGCTTCAACAAACTAAACGACAAAACAGGCGAAATGGAACGCGTCGGCGGCGTGAAATACACCATAAAGGACGGCATTGTCTACGATGCGAAACAACTTCTAGCCGACGTAGCCGCCATGGTGGAGCGGGCTCAAGCCAAGCGTACCTTCTGATACAATCCTAGTCTTCATGATTACGGGATTTAAAGAGTTCCTCCTCAAGACGAACGCCCTCGCGTTGGCAGTGGGCGTCATTATTGGTGCAGCTGTCGGCAAAGTAGTGTCCTCTCTGGTTGCCGACATTCTGATGCCCATCATCAGCCTGGCACTCCCAGGCGGCGAGTGGCGCACAGCCCGCTACATTCTCAGCACCAAAACAGGAGCAGACGGCAAGGAAGTCATCAACGCGGTAAACATCGGTAGTTTCTTTGGAAGTGTGATCGACTTCGTTGTCATCGCTTTGTGTATTTACCTGATCACGAAAGCGTTTCTGAAGGAGCCTCCTCCCCCGGCGACAAAGAGTTGCCCGCGTTGTTTTGAAATCATCCCGATTGCGGTGACGAAATGCCGCTACTGCACCGCGGATTTATAGAGCGGATTCCCGCGAATTGCGGCTTCTCACTCTTCAAAGCCCTCGGCGGGCTGCGGCAGCACATCGTTCGCGCCAGCGAACCAGACATAAAGCGCGGGCAGCACGAAGATACTCATTAGCAGCGTCGCGCTCAAGCCGCCTACGATTACAATCGCAAACGGCCGCTGCGAATCGCTCCCAATCGCGTGACTGGTAGCCGCGGGAATCAGACCGAGCGTAGCCACCAGCATTGTCATCATAATCGGCCGCAGTCTTAACACCGCGCCCTCCTCCACTGCCGCCATCACCGAATGGCCGCGTCCGCGGAGCTGGTTGATGTACTCCACCATAATCACGCCGGTCTGCACCGCCACTCCCATTAGGGCCAGAAAGCCAACCCCGCTTGAGACGCTGAAGTGCGTTCCTGTCAGATACAACGCAAACAGCCCGCCCGTGGGCGCGAGCAACAGCGTGATCACTACCAGCGTTGCCCACTTGAAGCTTTGAAACATCCCGTAGAGAATGAAGAATATCAACATCAGCGTGATCGGTACAATAATCGCGAGCCGAGCGTTCGCCCGTTTCGCGCTCTCATACTCGCCTGCCCATTCCAGGCGATAACCGCGCTTCAACGGAACGTTCTTGTTCACCAAAGAAATCGCCTGATCGACAGTGCTGCCCAAATCCCGCCCGCGCACGCCATACTTGATCGCGATATACCGATTGTTTCCTTCGCGATAAATCGTCGAGGCTCCATCCTTCACCGAAACATCGCAAAGCTGCCCCAACGAAACGCGCTCACCCGAGGGCGACAGGATTCGGATATCTTTGATCTGCTCAATCGTGCGCCGGTATGGTTCCTGGTACCGCACCACCAAGTCGTAACGCTGTTCACCGAGCAGAATTTGAGTCACCGGCTTACCGCCTACCGCCGTCTCCACCGCATCCTGCACATCGGCGACGTTGATTCCGAAGCGGTCGGCCGCCTCGCGATTGACTACCAGATTCACGTTCGGCTGCCCGATCACGCGCAGCACGCCCAAATCCGCCACCCCCGAAATCTTGCTCAGGACCGCGACAATCTTGTCGGCGGTTGCCTCCAAATTCGCCAGATCGTCCCCGAAAATCTTTACTGAGAGCTGTCCCTTAACGCCGCTCACAGCTTCTTCCATGTTGTCGGCAATCGGCTGCGAGAAGTTCCAGAGAACGCCGGGGAACTGTGACAACTGCCCATCCATCGCGGCGATCAACTCTTCCTTCGTCTTAAATTGCGGCCGCCACTCTTCGTGCGGCTTCAAATCCACAAAGTACTCTGTGTTGTAGAATCCGCTGGAGTCGGTGCCGTCATCGGGACGCCCTAACTGGCTCTCCACCTGCTTCACTTCCGGAAACTTCGCCAGCACCAGCCGCGCCTTGTGCATCAAGTCCGCGCCTTCGGTTGGGCCGGTACTCGAAGCTGAAGTTCCACGGGCCCAAATCGCTCCCTCATCCAGATGGGGCAAAAATTCCGACCCGATCAGACCTGCCGCCGCCAGATAAACGGCCACGCCGAGTACGGCCACCGCCATCCCGACAGTCGCCAAACGGTACGTCATCGCCACACGCAGAATCACGCGATAGCGCCGCACCACCCACTCCAGAATCGGATTGTGCCACTCCTTCGCGCCATTGCGGAAGAAAATCGCGGCCAACACCGGGGCCAGGAATATAGAAAATACCAATGCCCCCATCAGTGCGAATGCAACGGTCCAAGCCATGGGCCGGAACAGCCGCCCTTCTACGCGCTGCAGCGTGAAGATGGGCAGGTGCGCCACAATGATGAGCAACTTCGCGTAGAACACCGGCTTCTGCACTTCATGCGTCGCCGCCCGGATGCGCTCCAGCATGCTCAGCGGGCTGTCCTTGCGGCTTGCATGGCGCAGGATGTTTTCGATCATCACCACGCTGCCGTCAACCACCATGCCGAAATCAAGCGCGCCTAAGGACAACAAGTTTGCGGGAATGTGATTCAACTGCAGCAGGCTTGCCGCAAACAACAGCGCAAACGGAATCGTCGCGGCCACAATCAGCGCCCCGCGCAGGTTTCCCAGGAAGAGAAACAGCACCACCGAAACCAGCAGGATGCCTTCAGTCAGATTGTGCATCACCGTATGCGTGGTGAAGTGCACCAGATCGCTTCGGTCCAAATAGGGAACCACTTGCACGCCGTTCGGCAGAATCGTCTCGTTCAATTGCTTGATCTTCGCGTGGACCGCCTCCAGCGTTTGATCCGGAAGCGCGCCCTTCCGCATCAGCACGATCCCCTCAACCACATCGGGCTCATCCACCACGTGCCCGTTCACATGATGAATCGCGCGCCCAATCTGCCCAAGGCGAATCTTCGGCCCTTGCGTCACCACCGCGATATCGCGAACCCGCACCGGCGTCCCGTTCTGGCTCTTCAACAGCGTCGCCCCGATATCCGCCGTGTTCCGCATCAATCCAATGGCGCGCACGTTCAGCGCCTGGGTGCCATATTCAAGAAAACTGCCGCCGGCGTTGATATTGTTGTTCGTCAGCGCCTGCTCCACCTGAGCGATGCCTAGCCCGTAACTCACCAGCTTGTCCGGATCCACCTGCACCTGATACTCGCGCGTGGGCCCGCCGAAGCTGGCCACATCCGCAACATTGGGAACACTCTTAAACTGCTTCTCCAGCACCCAGTCCTGAAGGCTCTTCAGGTCCATAATGTCGTACTGCGGATTGGTGCTCTCCAGCGTATAGAACATGATCTGTCCCACCGGACTATAGTTCGGCCCCAATTGCGGATTTACGTTCGGCGGCAGCACGGCTTGGGTCAGTTTTTCCAGCGCCTGCTGCCGCGCAAAGATGGTGTCCGTGCCATCTTCAAAAATCATGGTCACCACGGACAACCCAAACAACGACGAAGACCGCAAACTGCTTAACTGCGGCACGCCATTCATCTGCGTCTCCACGGGAATCGTGATTTGCTGCTCCACTTCCTCGGCCGCATGCCCCGGCCACTGCGTGATCACCTGCACCCAGGTGTTGGCGACATCGGGATAGGCCTCTACTGGCAAAATCCGAAACGCGAATGCTCCGCCGCCCAGCAACAACAGACCCAGCGCCAACACGATCAGCTTGTTGCCAAGCGAAAAGTCGATCAGTTTCCCGATCACGATTGGTCCCCCGCGCTCGAAAGCGCCAGAGCGTTCTTCACCACCTTGTCGCCCGGTGTCAAGCCGCCTAAGATCTCCTGTTGACCGCCGCCCAGCATTGGCCCCGCTTGTACTTCCACCCGCTTGAAACGCCCCTTTCCATCAGGGCGGTACACCCAGCTTTTGTCGTGAAGCTGAATCACTGCCGTGGAGGGGATAATCTGCCGCTCCTGCTTTCGTTGCGAATAGAAAGTCACGGCCGCAAACATCCCGGGCTTCAACATGCCCTGCGAGTTGTCCATCTCAAGCCGTACCTTTGCCGTGCGCGTCGCCGCGTCCAGCACCTGCGAAATATTGCTGACCCGTCCATGTAACGAACGGTCCGGATACGCATTCAGGCGCACTTCCGCGGTGTCGCCTAAGTGCACTTCGCTCAACACATTCTCGTAGACATCGCAAAGCACCCAGACTTTCGAAAGATCGGAAATCGTGAACAAGTCCGGCGCATTGTCAGGAGTCTTGACACTCGCCGATGCCGCGGTGTTCTGCGCGGTGATCGTTCCCGAAACCGGCGCCGTAATCTCAAACGTGCTCGAGATCTTGGCCGGATTGCCGCCCTGAATCCGAATGCGCTCGGACGCTGTTTTCACGTCCACCCGTGCTTTGTCCAGCGTGCTCTGCGCCACTTCCACTTCCTTCGCCGCAATCGCTCCATGGTCGAACAGCAGTTTCGTCCGCTCGTACTGCTTTTTCGCCAGGTCCTCATCCGCCTGAAACTTCTGGTAGTCCGAAAACGCCATTTCCAAATCCGGGCTCACCACATTCAGCAGCACCTGCCCCTTCTTGACCCTGTCGCCCAGCCGCGCGCGAATCGCCGTCACGCGACCGCTCAGCAGCGCATTCACCGGCACCGTCCGGTTCACATCGGGAGCTACCACGCCTGTCACATGCATCTCTGAAGCGGCGGACCTTTGTTCCACGGTCACCAACGCATATTGTTCCGGCTTTGTAACCGTAACCGTATCCACTGACCCTGCTTCAATCACTTTCACTTCGGGCTCCGGCACGGCCGCCGTTTCCTTCTTGCAACCCCCGGCCAGCATCGTCGCCGCGATCACCATTCCCAGACGTATCTTCACGGAATCACCTCTAGCCCCACTGCCTGATTCAACTGATTCGCAGCCGCGTAATACCCGCCCAGCAGATTCAAGTAAGCAACCTGCGAATCCCGATAACTGCGCTGCGCGTCCAGGAAGTCCAGCAGCGTTGCCCCACCATTCTTAAAGGCGAAATCGATTTTGTCCCGAACTTCAGTTGCCTCCGGGATATAACGGTCGCGATATGCCCTCAGCAGTTTCACCGCGCTCTCCAGATTAGTGAGCGAACTATCCACATCGCGCAAAACGCCAGTTTCCACGGCCTGCCGCGTCCGCTCATTTTGCTGAATCACGATCGACGTGCGCGCCTTCTCCCCCTGATTCCGGTCGAAGATCCGCAGCGGAAAATTTACGAACAATCCCGCCGTGTTGTCTGTTTGCACCCGCTGAAATTCGAAGCCAAAAGTCGGGTCCGTCGAACCGTTCGCCTGTGCCAGACGATGGTCCGCGCGCGCCCGCTCCACCTGAGTCCGCGCGCTCTGCAGATCCGGGCGCGTCTCGAGCGCCTGTCGCCGGAGTTCGTCCAATTGCAAAACACGTTCGCTGAAATCGAAGGGCCCGCTGATGTCGAACGAATCCACGGGCCGCCGGTCATTCATCAACGCAAGCAGTTGAATTTTCGAGGTTCGCAGATTCACCTCTGCCGTTACCAGGTCGTTTTCAAACTGGCTGAATTGCAGATCCACGCGCACGAAATCCACGCGAGAAATATCGCCATCTTTCAGGCGCTCGTTGTTCACCTTGATCACTTGGCCGTAGTATTCGACGTTCTGCCGCGCCAACTCCCGGAGAGCCTTTTGCTGCAGCACGCGATTGAACGCATCCCGAAGTTGAAAAACAAGGTTCCGCTCCAAATCCAACTGGTCCGTCGTGGAAACTTGCGTTATGAGGCGCGCGCTTGCCACCCGCAATTGCCGTTTGTTCCGGCGCTCGAACAGTTCAGAGATCGTCGGCGTGAACTGCGCGTTTTGAAACGGACGAAGTGGATTGGGGTTGAAGATATGAAACTGGTCCGCCGTAAATCCAAAGTCCGGATTGGGACGCAGCCCAGCCGTAACTTCATTCGCGCGGTTCTCCTCAATGGTCAATGCGCCTGCTAACAAACTCGGATTATTCTGCCGGAACCGCTCCCGAACTTCATTCCAGGTAAAGGGCTGTTGTTGCGCCGGCAAGTTTGCCGCAGCCAAACCGAGAATGAAGAACGGAGTAAGTGCCCGCAAATTGCGGCTTCTCACACGTTCTCCCTAATTCAAAAAATGTCTAGATGGAAAGGTTGGAAACTGCTAGACCGTGGCTGGAGGACCGCGGCCAATCAGACAGGGAAGTTGGCGTGCTGCACCTTGAAACTGCAACGCAACCACCAGCCCGACACAACAGAGTGTAAGGACGAAGATGAAAACGGAAGAAACCTGCAGCGTTTCCAACTCCTGCAGCACGCGCTCCAAGTGGATCGCCGTTTTGCTCGGAGCCGGGGTATTCTCGTGCCCGGTTCGGAGCGTGGAGAGCCCCAGAATATCGTCGCTCGCCGAAACGCAGGGGAAGAGGAAACAAACCGCTAGCAGTACCGCGGAAATTCGTTGAGCCCGGCGTCCTTGTGTACGGACGCACCAATTACTTCGCTCCGCCAGCGCAAACAACGCGACTGCGGCCAGCGCGATTGTTCCCCATGCGATGTTCAGGGCAATCGTTAAAGGCACTTACTCCCAAATTATAACTGAGGATCTACGTCACCGGTCCCGGATTGAAGGGGGTCAATGTATTTCCCAGGCCCCAATGTTCGCTCCACGTCTTCCGTCTTCCGCTCGCCGTGTCGAGAATAAACTGAAAAATCTGCTGCCCTACTGCTTCCATGGACGCCTCACCGGTCGCGATCGTTCCCGCGTCCACGTCGATTAAGTCAGGCCACCGCTCAGCGAGCGCAGTGCGTGAGGAAACCTTCACAACGGGCACCAGTGCCAGCCCATACGGCGTGCCTTCTCCGGTCGTGAATACGTGAACGTTCATGGAGGCCAGCTGCTGTGTTCCGCAGATGAAGTCACTCGCCGGCGTCGCCGCAAATACCAGCCCCTTTCCGCCGGAGACGCGCTCTCCATGAGTCGCCACGCCTTTCAATGCGCTCGACCCCGCCTTCGCCACGCTCCCCAACGCCTTCTCCACTACGTTTGACAACCCGCCGCGCTTGTTCCCCGGCGTCGGATTCGCGCTGCGGTCCGCGCCGCCACGCGCCAAATACTCGTCATACCACCGCATCTCCCGAACCAGCGCCTGCGCTATTTCGACCGTAGCGGCACGCGGTGTCAACAGATGCACCGCATCGCGCACCTCTGTCACTTCGCTGAACATCACTGTTGCCCCCGCGCGTACCAGCAGGTCCGCCGCAATGCCGACGGCAGGATTGCAAGTCACGCCCGAAAACGCATCGCTTCCGCCGCATTGCAATCCCACGATGAGCCCCGATGCGGGGCAGGGAACACGCCGCCGCTGATCCAGTTCCCTGAGCCGTTTCTCCGCCGCTTCCATGATCACGGCTACCGTGCTCGCGAACCCCAAATTGTCCTGCAGACGAATCACGTTCTGCTGCCCGATCACCGGCAGGTCGGACGCGAACAGCCGCACCGGCTGCAGCTTTTCGCACCCCAAGCTCACCACCAGCGGACGCGCGTTCACGTTCGGGTGCAGCCCGATGTGCTTCAGCGTCGCAATCGGAACCGCTGCTCCTGGCGCATCGATCGCCACGCCGCATCCATAGCTGTGCGTCAGCGCCACTACGCCATCCACATTCGGAAATCGTGGCAGAATCTCACGCCGAATGCGCTCAACCGCATGGTCAACAGTGGGCGCGACACACTGCACTGTCGTCGCCAGCCCCAGAATATTGCGCGTGCCGAAACTGCCATCCGCGTTCGGGTAGCCGTCGAACGTCACGCCCTCGATTGCGGGCAGCGGAGCAGGCACGGCGGTCGCCAGTAATAGGTCGTCCAGCGCCGGCGCTACCGGGAGAGACAACAATTCCTCACGCACCCAACTACCCCGCCCGATTGTGCGCCGCGCGTGCCCGATTACTTCGCCATAACGAACAATCGCATCGCCTTCGCTCAAATCCACCAACGCCGCTTTATGCGATTGCGGAATCGCTTCCGCCGCGCGCAGGCCGCCCACGAACTCATCCCCCGCCCGCGCGCCCTCCGCGTCCACAACTATCGCGACGTTGTCGCGCCCATTCACACGGATCAGTTTTCGGATCAACTTAAATTGTAGTCGCCGCCCGTCGACCGACTAAGATAGTCCGAGTGCCTGAACCGCAAATTGGCCGTGCCCGAAAATTCTTCGCCGGTCTAGGCCCAGGCCTGATCACGGGCGCAGCTGATGACGATCCGTCCGGCATTTCTACCTATTCCGTCACAGGCGCGGTACTCGGTTTCGCGGGTCTTTGGACCGCGCTTTTCTCATTTCCGCTCATGGCGGCAGTGCAACTCATGTGCGCGCGCCTTGGTTTGGTGACCGGCCGGGGCCTTGCGGGTGTAATCAGCCAACACTATCCGAGGTGGGTACTCTGGTCGTCTTGCCTGCTGCTGATCGTCGCTAATGTTTTCAATATCGCGGCGGATCTTGGCGGCATGGCGGACGCGATGCGCATGGTCACCAACATCCCCTCCGGTTACTGGTGCTTCCTCTTCGCCGCGTTGATCATCTCCCTGCTTTTTTGGACTTCCTACAAGACCATCGCAAAGGTTTTCAAGTGGCTCACCATGGTGCTTTTCGCCTACGTGATCTGCGCTTTTCTTTCGCATCCCGACTGGCACCGAGCCCTGCGCGACACAGTTTTCCCTCACATCGAATGGTCTCGAACCTACGTTTCGATCTTGGTCGGAATTCTGGGAACCACTATCTCCCCGTACCTGTTCTTCTGGCAGGCGGCGCAGGAAGTGGAGGAGGAACGCGCGCACGGCAGGATTACGTTGGCGCAACGCTTTGGCGCTACTTCCGAAGAACTGCGCGACGCGCGCACGGACGTCTTCGTCGGCATGTTTTTCTCCAATCTGGTGATGTATTTCATCATCCTGACCACCGCCACCACCTTACACGCGAACGGAATCGTAAACATCGAAACGGCCAAACAGGCCGCCGAAGCGCTGCGCCCCCTTGCGGGTGACGGCGCTTACGTGCTCTTTACGGTGGGATTGGTCGGCACCGGTATCTTAGCGATTCCGGTTCTTGCCGGTTCCTGTGCCTACGCCATTGCCGAAGCCGCGCATTGGGGCCGCCCGACGCTGAGCCGCAAGCCGCGTCTTGCCCGCCGCTTTTATGGAGTTATCGCGGGCGCACTAGTCGTCGGCCTCTGTCTCGACTATGCAGGCTTGAACGCGGTGAAAATGCTTTTTTGGTCCGCGGTAGTGAATGGCGTGCTGGCCCCGCCGCTAGTGATCCTGGTGGTGATGCTCACCAGCGACCCCAAGGTGATGGGCGTACACGTCAACCCGCCGCTGCTGAAGTTCTTTGGGATCTTGTGCGCAGTGGTCATGAGCGCCGCGGCGCTCGCGTTATTGATTTGAAAGCGCTGGCCATTCTCTCCGCCCACCGCAAATACCGCCACAACTCCCGCCGATTTCCCCAGGCGAACTTCACGAACACGCCCGGAGTAATCTGCTCGGCGTGCAACCCCGAATACGTCTCAATCCGCCACAACAAATAAGGGCTTCGCCACGGGCGCAGGCGGTATCCCCGCGTCAACCGCCAAATCACCAACAGCATTGCGGAATCAATCCGGGCTGCTGCTCTTAGCCGAAGTGTCGGCCTTACCGGCGTAGTACCCGCTGCGCGTCCGAACCACCGGATGGTTCGGCCCAGTTGCAATCACCTTCACCGTCCGAAATGTCCCATCCATGCGCGGATCACTGGACGTGTACCCGATCGTGTACTGGTTCCGCAGGTCGCGCGCCACTTGATGTGCAATGCGCTCTACGTCGGACGTATCTTTCGGGAAGAACGACACTCCTCCCGTCGCGTCGGTTAAGGTCTGAAGCGCCCGTTTTGCCCGTTTCGCTTCCTGGCGCTCTTCCTCACTCAGCAGGCCGATTGCGTAAATCTCCGTCTCGCTCCCGGTTTGCTGTGAAGCCTGCACCAGGTTTTCCAAGCTAATCTGGCTCGCGTTATCGTTCCCATCCGTTACCACCAGCAGTACCTTCTTGTCCTTCTTGCCCTTCTCGCGCAGATGGTCGATCGACATCCGAATCGCGTCCCGCATCGCTGTGCCGCCCCGCGAATCGATTTTGGTCAGCCCTTGCTGCATCTGCTTGATGTCGCTGGTGAAATCCTGATCCAAATACGCTTCGTCATTAAAATTCACAATGAAGACTTCATCGTCCGGGTTGGAATCTTTAACCAAAGCGAGAGCCGCTGCCTCAACTTTTTGACGCTTATCCCGCATGCTGCCGCTGTTGTCGATAATCAGGCCGAGCGATACCGGAACGTCTTCCTGCTTGAACACTTTCATCTGCTGCAGTTTTCCGTTCTCAAAAATTTCGAAGGCGCTCTTCGGAAGATTCGTAACCAGATGGCTGCTCTTGTCGAACACTGTCGCATGCAGAACTACCAGATGCGTATCGCTCGAGAAGATCGCGGGCCCGTCATCCGGCTTCAAGACATTGTCTGGTTTCTGCGCCAGAGTAGAACAGGCCGCAACAAGGAATCCTAAAAGAACTCGCAATTTATTGTGTGGGCGCATAGTAACCCAACCTCCAGAATGCTTTCAGCGGCGGCAGTCCGCGCGGCTGTATCAGCTTCACTTGCACCTTCCGGTACTTCCCATTGCGCTCCGGGTTTATCGGCGTGTACCCCAATAGATATTGGTTGCGCAATTCAATCCCAATCTTGGCCGCTACGTCCGGCAACTCGTTCAGATTATCTACAGCAAACGCACGGCCACCCGTCTGCTCGGAAATTTCGGTTAGCAGCCCGGGTCCAGCTAATTCCTCCGAGCGACCGCCCACGCCCGGAAATCGATTCGTAAATCCCGATCGCATAGATCTGGACGTCCGCTTCCCTCACCAGGTTCTTAATTTCACTTTCCGTATACCGGCTGCTGTTGTCACCGCCATCGCTGATGATCAATAGCGCCTTTCGCGCATTGTGGCCCTTCTTCATGGTGTGCAGACCCAGATAGACGGCGTCCAGTAGCGCCGTGCGACCCTTAGATTGCGTAAACGTCAGCCGATTTTGAATCTCCTCCAGGCTTGTCGTCAGGGGAACTACCAGAGTCGGCCGATCATTAAACTCAACCAGAAAAAACTCGTCCTGCGGATTCGTTGTTCTAAAAAACTGGGCTACCGCCTGCCGGCTTTTCTCGAGTTTGCTGCCCATGGAGCCTGACGTATCGAAGATCAGCCCGACCGAAATCGGCGCGTCTTCACTGGCAAAATACTGGATTTTCTGCTCGACCTTGTCTTCGAACAAACGGAAATTGTCTTTCTCCAATCCAGTGACGAACCGGTTCAACGGATCGGTCACCGTGCACGGAATCTGCACCACCGTGGTATCGATGCGAATGTTCGATCTCGGAGAGGCGGGCTCCGCCGCCTTCGGTTTCGCGCGCGGCTCGATCGTGACGTTTTGCTGGCCTTGCGAAACCTGCAGAACAAGCGCAACCGTGGCGGCAATTGTGAAAAACAGAGTAGGTAGGCGGGAAAACATAGGGTCGGAACCCTTCTAAGCCGAAGTCTATCACACGGCTTTTTATGCTAAATTCGTGTGTGCCCCGCAGAATACTGGGCGTAATTCCCGCCCGGTACCAAAGTTCCCGTTTTCCCGGTAAAGCGCTGGCCCGTCTCCATTCGAAAACCATGCTGCAGCATGTTTGGGAGCGCGCCGCTCAGTCGCGCTACCTGACCCACACCGTCATCGCCACCGATGATGACCGTATTTTCCGCGAAGCGCGCCGTTTCGGGGCGGACGTTCGCATGACCCGCGAAGACCATCTCTCCGGTACGGACCGCGTCGCCGAAGTTGCCTCCCAGGACGAAGCCGAACTCATCGTGAATATCCAAGGCGACGAGCCCCTGATTGATCCCGAAGCCATCGATGCCGCCCTCCTCCCGCTGGTTCACGAACCCGCGATCGCGATGGGTACGCTTAAGAAGCGAATTGAAGACCCTAGCGAACTTCACAATCCGAACGTTGTGAAAGTGGTTACGGACCGTTTCGAAAATGCCCTTTATTTCTCTCGCTCCACACTCCCTTTCGCCCGAGATTCCGAATCCGTCGACCGCTATAAGCACATAGGCCTTTACGTCTACCGGCGCGCCTTCCTCCTCGGCTATTCCGACCTTCCCGTTGGCCCATTAGAGAACGCTGAGCGCCTGGAACAACTGCGCGCCCTTGAGAACGGCTACAAGATTCGGGTGGTTCCCACCGACTATGAATCTTTGGGCGTCGATACGCCGGAAGACCTCGCGCGCGTTACCCAACTTTTCGACAGGAGTCTCTCTTACTTAACGAATGGCTAAATACATCTTCGTCACCGGCGGCGTGGTCTCCTCATTGGGTAAAGGTATTGCCGCCGCGTCCATCGGGTGCCTGCTCGAAAGCCGGGGGTTGCGCGTCGCCCTCCAGAAGTTCGATCCCTATCTCAACGTGGATCCCGGCACCATGAGCCCGTTTCAGCACGGCGAAGTCTTTGTGACAGACGATGGCGCCGAAACCGATCTCGATCTGGGCCATTACGAACGCTTCACGCATGCCAAGCTCACCCAAGCCAACAATCTTACAAGCGGCCGTATTTACGAATCCATCATTCAGCGCGAACGCCGCGGCGATTATCTCGGCAAAACCGTCCAGGTAATTCCGCACGTAACCAACGAAATCAAAGCCGGCATTAAGAAAGTCTCTGAGGACGTCGATATTGTCATCGTCGAAATCGGCGGCACTGTAGGCGATATCGAATCGCTTCCGTTCCTCGAAGCCATTCGTCAGGTGCGCCATGAACAGGGCCGGGAAAATTGCATCTTCGTTCACGTCACCCTGGTTCCGTGGATTGCCGCCGCGCAGGAGCTGAAAACCAAGCCCACGCAACATAGCGTCAAGGAACTCCGCGCCATCGGCATTCAGCCCGATATCCTGCTCTGCCGCGCCGAACGCTTTCTTCCGAAAGAAATGAAAGAGAAGATCGCGCTGTTCTGCGATGTTGCCGAAGAAGCCGTCATCACTGCCAGCGATGTCACCTCGGTCTACGAAGTGCCGCTTTGTTTCGCGCAGGAAGGCGTGGACGAAATTGTTCTGCGCCAGCTCAAGATGGAAGCGCCGCCGCGCGATATGACGCGTTGGAGCAACATGCTCGACAGAATGCGGCATCCCGTCGATGAGGTTTCCATCGCGCTGATCGGCAAATATGTCGAGTACGAAGATTCTTACAAGAGTTTGAAAGAAGCTCTCCTCCACGGTGCCATGGCGCACCAGCTGAAACTCAATCTGCACTGGATTGAAGCGGAAAGCGTCGATGGCGTTGCCTGGGAGCGGCGCCTGGAAGAATACGACGGCATCTTGGTTCCCGGCGGTTTTGGCAAGCGCGGCATTGAAGGAATGCTCAACGCAATCCGCTTCGCGAGAGAACAGAAGGTTCCTTATTTCGGGATCTGTCTCGGGATGCAGACGATGGTCATCGAATTTGCGCGAAATGTCGCCGGCCTTGCCCAAGCTAACTCTACCGAGTTCGACCCCAACACGCCGCACCGCGTGATCTACAAGCTGCGCGAATTAAAAGGGATCGACGAACTAGGCGGCACCATGCGTTTAGGCGCCTGGCCGTGCGTGCTGGCCGAAGGCAGCTTCGCCAAACAATCTTACGGCGAAGAGGAAATCAGCGAGCGCCACCGCCACCGTTTCGAATTCAACCGGGAATTCGAGAAAACTCTCACCTCCGCCGGCCTGAGAATTACCGGTGAAACCCCAGACCGCACCTATGTCGAGATCTGCGAACTGGAAGACCACCCCTGGTTCCTCGGCTGCCAGTTCCATCCCGAGTTCAAGTCGAAACCCATGGAACCGCATCCCCTCTTTCAATCCTTCATCGCCGCGGCCTATGAATACCGCCGCCACCGCATGATGCCTTTGGAACCGCTGACCCGAGCTGTCGAATACTCACGCGGCTCCTAGCATGCTTCTCATCGCCGGTCCCTGCGTCATCGAATCCGAACAACATTGCCTCTCGCTCGCCCAGGCCATCCAGCAAATCGCGGGCGAATACATCTTTAAAGCTTCCTTCGATAAAGCCAACCGCACCAGCGTGACCTCATACCGCGGACCCGGCTTGAAAGAAGGCCTCAGAATCCTCTCCGCAGTCAAGCAAGCCACCAACCTGGAGATCCTTACCGATATCCATACGCCCGATCAGGCCGCCCCCGCCGCCGAAGTCGCCGACATCCTCCAAATCCCTGCCTTCCTTTGCCGCCAGACCGACCTACTCGTCGAAGCCGGCCGCACCGGCAAAACCGTCAACATCAAAAAAGGCCAGTTTATGGCCCCGCAGGACATGCAGTACTCCGTCGAAAAAGTCCGATCCACCGGCAATAACCGCATCATCCTCACCGAACGCGGCACCACCTTCGGCTACGGCAACCTGGTTGTCGATATGCGCAGCCTGGTCATCATGCGCCAGCTTGGCGTCCCCATTGTTTTCGACGCCACGCACAGCGTTCAACTCCCCAGCGCGGCGGCTGGCGTGTCCGGCGGTCAACCCGAATTCATCGAGCCACTCGCACGCGCAGCGGTAGCAGTCGGCGTAGATGGCATCTTCGTCGAAGTCCATGACCACCCAGAGCAGGCCCTCTCTGACGGTGCCAACGCCCTTAAACTTGACCTCCTCCCCAACTTCCTTCAAACGCTGCGAGCCATCCCTGCGTCATAGAATATAGATGTTGCCCAACTCACGCCGCCGCCGAGGCTTCTCGCTTATCGAGCTCCTGATCGTTATTGCGATCATCCTGATCATCGTCACCGTAGCGGTGCCGAAGCTAAATAACGCGCGGAAATTCGCCCAGGAAACTGCCGCAATTAAGGCAGTCCAGACGATTCACTCCGGGGAAGCGCAGTACTTCTCCCAATACGGAAAGTACGCCAGTTCGCTCACCGAACTTGGGCCCCCAACCAGCGGCCAACCCGGCCCGCAAGCCGCCGACATCATCCATGAAGATCTTGCGACCGGTGTGAAACAAGGCTATAAGTTTGTTCTTACCGCCACCCCGCTCGGCTACACGATCAATGCAACCCCGGTTGCCTTCGGCGCAACTGGCAGCCGCACATTTTACTCCGATCAATCGATGTCCATCCGCTACAACGCAGGTCAGGAACCGGCCGGCCCCTCCAGCCCGGAACTGAAATAGCGGCGCGAGCTTACTCTTTCAGCCTTCCGCTTCTTTTCAGCCAGTCCCGGAACATCACTACATACTCCCGCGCCTCAAAACTGCCCCGCAACTCTTCTAGCGTGAAGCGCATTTTTAAACTCCAGTTTCGATATTGCGCTGTTGTCCCCGGCAGATTCTGCTGCGACGCCTCTTTCGATAGATCCTCCTGATTGATCACCAGCAGCATCGAAGGCGTCCCCGCCAGAAAACCCACGATCGCGTTGTGCAGTTCCCCGTTTAACTCCGGAATCTTCGACGCATCCCGATCCACATACCCCGGCAGCAGCGCCGATTCCCACAGCACATTCAGCATCTTCTGTTTCTCTCGTACGCGATCCTCAATCTGAGACCGGTACCCAGCCTCATCCAGCATGCCGGCGCGCTTTCGGCTCTCGATATCCGCCCCTGTCCAGAACCCCGCAATTGTGGGCAAGTCATGGGTGGTCGAAGACACCAGCGCTTGCACCGGATACTCACTCGCCCGCTTGTACTCCCCGCCGGCCCCACGCTCGAAATAGAACAGCCGGTAAGTAAGAATGCCAAACCGCGCCAGCGTCTCGCGCGTCTCTGGCTCCACCGTACCCAAGTCCTCACCCACCACTAAGACTTTGTTCCGCACGCTTTCCAGCGCCAGAATCCGGATCAGATCGCGCGAATAGTCGCGGACGTACGCGCCCTCCGAGGCTGTCGCCTTTCCGGGAATCCAAAATAGCCGGAAGAACCGCATCACGTGATCGATCCGCAGTGCCCCGCCATGCCGGCACGTCTTCCGGATCGACTCTGCGAATAACCGGTACCCCGTTGCCCGGTGATGATTCTTGTTTGGCGGCGGAAACGCCCAATCCTGTCCGGCAGGCGAGAAATCATCCGGCGGCGACCCTACCCGGCACCCATGGACGTAAAACGGCCGATGGGCCCACAAATCACTCCCGCAACTATCCGTCGCCAGAGCCAGATCGTGATACAGCCCGATCTTCATTCCTGCATCGTGCGTGGCAAATCGTTGCGCCTCCGCCAACTGCTTGCCGATTAGCCACTGCGTATAGCTATAGAATTCGATGTCTGCCGAGTGCTTCCGCTGAAACGCTGCCGTTTCGGGCGACTCCGGTTCTTGATATCCCGCGGGCCAATTCGTCCAGACCCAAAGATCTGGATTCTCCGCGTGTAGCACCTCGTCGAGCGCGCAGTAAGTGGCGAAACGCCGCAGCAGATCCCCCTCCGCCGCCACATACCGGTCGAACTCAGAGCGCTCCCCATGCCGCAAGAACCAGGCAAACATAAGCCGCAGCACGCGCAGCTTCAAAGCGTGGACGCGTTCATATTCTACGTGCGAGGTTGCGCGCAACTCCGCTATTTCCTTCTGCGCCTCCGCGCTCTTAAAGAACTCCCGCGCTCCCGCAAATTCCGGGCAAGCTTCCAGATCCAGATAGATGAAGTTGTGGTAAAAAATGCTGTTCGGCAGATACGGACTTGCGTTGTACGGCTGCCGGTTGAAAATCGCGTGCAGCGGATTGAGGGCAATAAATTCGACTCCCAATTCCGCGTGCGCCCACTGGCAAAGGTCCCGCAAATCGCGAAAATCTCCACACCCCCAATTGCGCGCTGACCGCACCCCGTACAACGTCACCGCGAATCCAGCTGCCTTTCCGCCCTGCTCCAGGAATGGCGGGAGATACGCGCGATCCGGCGTCACGATCAACTGGCAGACCGATTCCTTGCCGCCCTCTCGCACTTTCACGACGTGATAACCCAGCCCTAAATCCGAGGGCAATTCAAGTTCTCCGTGGGGATTTAATTGGGCAGTCCATTTCGTTGCTTCCGCGCCTTCGCGCCGCAATTCCACTTCGAGCGATCTGCCTTTCGCATGAATCGGAATCCGTACCGGCTGCTGATTCACGCTTGCCACACGGCAGCCTTCAATCAGCCGCGCCGCCTGTTCCGTGTCCAACCGCCCCAGCGATTTTTCAATCTCCTCTTTTGAGCCCGCCCCAATCCCCAAAGCCTCCACAATTTGCCGCTTGGTCTCCACTGAAGCGACATGTTGCCGCCCAAAAATGTCCCAAAACTCCGGCTCGATACCGCATCGTTGCGCCGCCTGATTCAGCGCCTCATCGTAAGAATGGAATGTCATGTTTACGGGGTTGCGAGTAGCTTCACGTGTAGCCTCAAGTGTAACAACCGTATGTGCGAGAATCGGGTATGGAAACGCCGTACGCCAGTGGTCCAGCGGAGCTTTTCGCGCGGGTGGACGATGCCGCCGTCGATCATGCCGCAGCCGCTGAAGGCATTGTCACTACCCGGCTCGATCAAGCCATCAATTGGGCCCGCAAGAACTCTATCTGGCCCATGTCCTTCGGCTTGGCCTGCTGCGCCATCGAGATGATGTCCATGAGCTCTTCGCGCTTTGATATCGCCCGCTTTGGCGCCGAAGTCTTCCGCGGCTCCCCGCGACAGTCGGATCTGATGATCATCGCCGGCCGCGTCTCGCAGAAAATGGCCCCCGTAATCCGCCGGCTTTACGAACAAATGCCGGAGCCGAAATGGGTGATCTCCATGGGCGCATGCGCCACGTCCACGGGCGTGTTTAACAACTACGCGCTAATCCCCGTAAACCAGATTATCCCTGTGGATGTTTTTGTCCCTGGCTGCCCGCCGCGCCCCGAGCAGTTGATTCACGCCCTGCTGATGCTGCAAGATAAGATCCAAGCCGAAACAGGAACCCTGAAGCAAGTCTTGCGGCTCTCATAACTCGATGCGGAGATATCTTCCCGTTGTTCTGATTGCAGCGACTCTCCTTCCCACTTCTCTCGCCCAACGTAACCTCTCCGGCACACCCCAAATCTCGCTCGCGCTTGATCGCCTCACCGTCTTGGGAAGCGTACTGATGATCGCGGCCCATCCCGACGATGAAAACACCGCCGCCCTCGCCTACTGGGCTCGCGGACGCAAACTTCAGACTGCTTATCTTTCCGCTACCCGCGGCGAGGGCGGCCAGAATCTTATCGGCTCTGAACAAGGCGCCCTGCTCGGCGTAATCCGCACCCAGGAATTGCTCGCGGCCCGCCGCATTGATGGGGCCGAACAGTTCTTCACTCGCGCCATCGATTTTGGTTTTTCCAAAACGCCAAAGGAAACCATCCAGAAATGGGGCCACGACGCTGTTCTGTCCGACATGGTTTGGGTGATTCGCCGCTATCAGCCCGATATCGTGGTCCTGCGCTTCTCCGGCACCCCACGCGACGGCCACGGCCAGCACCAAGCCTCCGCCATCTTAGGGAAGGAGGCCTACTTCGCCGCTGCCGACCCCACGAAGTTTCCCGAACAGCTTCAATACGTGAAGCCCTGGCATGCCACTCGCCTGATGTTCAACACCTTTGCGTTCACACCGGAACAGGAGAAGGAAGCCGCCGCCCTGCCAAACCGGATCGAGTTCGATACCGGGGAATATAATCCCATCCTTGGCAAGTCCTACGGCGAGATTGCGGGCCTAAGCCGGGACGAGCATCGCAGCCAGGCCATGGGCTCTCCTGAACGGCGCGGACCGTCCAAAAACACGCTCGTCACTCTCTCGGGTGAGATTGCGAAGAAAGATCTCTTCGATGGCGTCGACATCACCTGGAATCGGATCCCCGGAGGTGCGAAGGCCGGCGAACTCCTGGGGCGGGCTGCCACCCAATTCAATCCTTCGCACCCCGAAAACTCAATTCCGCTGCTCCTCGAAGCCCGCCCCATCGTGCAATCCCTGACCGGTATCTGGGCAGAGCGCAAGTTAAGAGATTTAGATGAGGCTATCGCCCTCTGTTCCGGCCTGTGGCTCGATGCCGAATCCGATCGCTTCGCCGCGGTCCCAGGCGGAAAAGTCACCGTCACGATGAACGCAATCAACCGATCGTCTTTCCCGATCGGAGCCGTTCGTGCCACCGTCTCGAATCAGACTGTAGACGTGGCGCCCGGTCTCGCCAACAACAAGCCGGTTGCAAAGCCCGTTGAACTCACCGTCCCCGCCGGCACTGGTTATACCGAACCCTTCTGGCTGGCAAGACCCCCTAAGGGTGACATTTACCAAATCGATGATCCCCAGCTGATTGGCCGCCCCGATCCCGTTCCCGCTCTCACCGCCGAGTTCACCATTCAAGCCGGCGCGCAGCAACTTCACCTTACCCGCCCCGTTCAGTTCCGTTACGTGGACCGTGTGCAAGGCGAACTCACCCGCCCGCTCACGTTTGTACCGCCCGTTGCGGTCGATCTCCCCACGCCAGTCCTTGTCTTCACCAACAAAGATTCCCGTCCGCTTGTCATTCAGGTGAAAGCGAACACTGGTGCCGCGAAAGGCGAGGTTCACGTGGAAACGGACGCCGGTTGGCGAATCGAGCCAGCCTCCCGCCCCTTCGAACTGAAGGCGAGCGGGGAACAACAGGAAGTCACCTTCACAGTCACGCCGGTTTCTTTTGGCCCCGAAGATGGCCAGCCTCCCGCCCATTTCCGCGCCTGGGCCACCGTAGGGGGAACGGACATTCATACGGGCGTCCAAGTCATTGCTTACTCCCACATTCCGCCCCAAACCCTTATGATTCCTTCCGCGGGCATGCTGCGCAAAGCCCCGCTGGAAGTTCTTTCAAAGCGCGTCGGATACGTGATGGGTGCGGGCGACGAAGTTCCCGAAGCCTTGCGTCAAATGGGCTGCGAGGTCTCGCTTTTAAGCCGCGACGATCTGGCCAGCGGCAATCTCGGCCGATTCGATGCCATTGTTACCGGAGTTCGAGCCTACAATGTCCGTCCCGACCTCCTTGCCAACCAGGGGCGTGTTCTCGAATACGTGAAGAACGGGGGAACACTCGTGGTGCAATATAACGTCGCCGAAGACCGACGCTTCACGAATCGCGTGGAGTCAGGCCTCGACCGGCTCGGCCCTTACCCGTTCAAACTCAGCCGCGACCGCGTTACGGTTGAAGAATCCCCCGTAGAGTTCACCAGCATGAAAGGCCCGCTTCTCCGGGCTCCGAATAAAATCTCCGCTCACGATTTCGATTCCTGGGTACAGGAGCGCGGCCTCTACTTCGCCTCCGAATGGGACCCGCGATACGAAACAGTCCTCAGCACCCATGATCCGGATGAAAAGAGTTTGGCGGGCGGTACGCTCTTCACAAGATACGGAAAGGGCGCCTACGTCTTCTCGTCGTACTCCTGGTTCCGCCAGCTTCCCGCCGGCGTCCCTGGCGCTTACAGAATCTTCGCCAATTTGCTGAGCGCCGCAAAAGCGAACTAAAACATCCCCAGAAATTACCGATAGAGCTGTATGACCAGCTTTCTGGTAAACGCGCAAGAGATCTTCAACGTGGCCAGCCAATCCCAGGAGCCGGAGGACCTCACCATTTACCTGAACAATACGACCTTCCGAATCAAACGGTCGCAGGGGCGGGTTACGGTTGAAGGCGAATCGGGAGTCGAGCGCTGCCGTATCGAATCAGCCAAGCGCAACAAAAAGATCCCGGATCAACCTCGTTATTTGCTGATGTAACGGCGCAGCGAATCGCTCAAGTAAGCGGGTTAATCCAATCCACCTGAGGAAAGCGCAAGAAATCGGTATCCGCCGTGTGGACCACTCCGCGGAACTCTAGTGCCAGCGCAGCCAAATGGGCGTCCGTGGTCAAATTTCCGCCCTTCCCTTCGCTCCTCAAGAAGCCGAACAGCAGTTCGGCATGTTTTGGTCCGGGATGAATCCAGCGGACTACCCGTCGGGCGGCCCACGATTCTACATGCGAGACCGCTAAATTCACGGTCATCGGATTCACGAAAACTCTGGGATTAGTCCACAGCCGAATGAACCCAAGCGCCACCATCCAGGACAGACCTACGGGCTCCACGCCAGACAAACAACTGACCCACCACTCCGAAGCCCTGCCGTTCCACTGAGATTCGGAATCGTACGCGTAAACCAGTAGATTGACGTCCGGAATAATCACGGGCGCGAAGTCGGATACTCTTCGAAGGCCAACTCGTTCAACCTGCGTTCATCAATACCCGTTCGCAGTTGGCCGGGATGTCGCTCAATGACAAAGGCCGGTTCCGGCATTTCCGAATCTAATCCGCGGCGCAGTGTCGCGTTTAAGACCACTTTGAAAGGTAAATTCGACTCTCGAGCCAGGCCGAGAATTCGGTCGGCGACGTCTTCATCGAGCGTCAGGGTAGTTCTCACAACAGGCATCATAGCATCTCGAATATTAGACTTCAAGATGTCCCGGAATGCTACAAGGGTGTTATGCCTCCCCTGCAAGACGAGATTCGCAGAACCCGGCCCTTTGAAGTAATCGAAGAAGAAGCCATGCTCAGTATCCTTCGTACGGCCGAGGTCCTCGGCCAAGCCACTGCGGAGTTCGTCAAACCCTATAACCTCACCGCTACTCAATACAACGTTCTCCGCATTCTGCGCGGGGCAGGCCCCTCAGGAATTCCCGCCAATGAAATTGCCGCCCGCATGGTCAATCGGGATCCCGATGTGACTCGGCTCCTCCACCGTCTTGAGGCGCGCGGTCTCGCGGAACGCGAGCGCGGAACACCAGACCGGCGTGTTGTTTTGGCGCGAATCACGAATCAGGGATTGTCTCTTCTAGAGCAGATGGATGTACCGATCGTCGAACACCTCAAGAGCCAACTCGGACACCTCGGCCCACAACGACTCTCCCAATTAATTGCGCTGTTAGCGGAGTGCCGCCGGAATCCTTCTTCCCCTCCACTTCATCGGTAACCCTGCAATAGTCGTTATAACAACTAAACAGGAGCACCGAAAATGCCAGATACCGTTAGCACGCTTGAGAAAGACCTGAACCAGATGATTCTCTCCGGGCAAATCATGCCTGCCTTCGAAAAGTATTACGCCGAAGATGTCGTGATGCAGGAGAATAACGAAGCTCCCCGCGTTGGCAAAGAAGTGAATCGCAAAGCCGAACAAGACTTCATGGCTTCCGTCGAACAGTTCCACGGCGTCAAGATGCTCGGGAGCGCGGTCGAAGGCGATCGCTCCTACTCGGAGTGGGAACTGGATCTCACCTTCAAAGGCGGGCATCGCGCCAAAATGAGCCAGACGGCCGCGCGCCAGTGGAAAGACGGGCATGTCGCACATGAACGTTTCTATTATTCGAAGTAGTTAGTTGCGCAGATTGCAAAACACGCCACAGGACAGGCAAAGGGCCTGTCCTGACATAAAGCGAGCCCCTGCTCACAGAATTCAGCTCGCCGGCCTACCTAAGAAAAAGGTAGATTCGAAGGAGTGCGTTACTTCTGGCTTGCCCATCGGCTTCCGAGAGTTCAGCGCATACTGCTCGTGGAGAGCGGCTCGCGCGAGCTCTTCGAAAAGCTCATCCCGCTCCTTCCCATCATCTTTGAAGGCCCGGTAACAATCGACCTTATCACCTGCTTCGGTGGGGTGCCGAAAAACCTGCCCCCCGGCCGTGTGTACCGCACGGCGGATTACCCCACGAAGCATCAGCGCGCCCAACTCTACCGCGAACTCACCCGTAACGACTATCAAGTAACCGGCCTGATTTGCTCCGGGGAGCGGATCATGAGCAAGTGGAAGTGGGCCCTTGCCTACCAGGTCCCCGCCAAAGTCTTCCTCCTCAACGAAAACGGCGACTACGTTTGGATGGACCGCCAGCACCTCCCTACCCTTTGGGAATTTGCGCTGGTCCGAGCAGGTCTCGAAGGCGCAGGTGCGGTACGCACGTTTGGACGCCTGCTGCTCTTTCCGTTCTCACTGGTATTCCTCCTTGCCTACGCGGCAACACAACACTTGGCTCGCTGGGCTCGAACCTCAAATCGCCGCCCATCTGAGCGGTGACCGTCAGCCAACGCTTACGATAACTCTATGAAGCAGATCCAAGTACCTACCCCCGGCGGCCCCGAAAATATGAAGCTGGCCGATATCCCGGTCCCCACACCCGGCGCAGGGCAGGCCCTTGTCCGCATCGAAGCCAGCGGCGTGAACTTCATCGATGTCTACTTTCGGATGGGCCTTTACAAAGCAGATTCGCCCGTTGTCCTTGGCAATGAAGGGGCGGGCATCGTCGAAGCCGTAGGCGAGGGCGTTACCGGCATTGCAGCAGGCGACCGCGTGGCCTACGCCATGAACCGAGGCTCCTATGCCGAATATGCAGTGGTACCCGCTTGGCAGCTGGTAAAAATTCCCGCGAACGTCACCACGAAAGCCGCCGCCGCAGTCATGCTCCAAGGTATGACCGCCCACTATCTCTCGCACACCACCTTCCCACTGAAGCCCGGAGATACCGCCCTGATTCACGCCGCCGCTGGAGGCGCCGGTCGCCTTTTAGTTCAAATGGCGAAAGCCAAAGGGGCCCGCGTTATCGGCACTGTCTCCACCGAAGCCAAAGCTGAGCTTACGCGCGCTGCCGGCTGCGACGAAGTCATCTTCTATACTCAGCAGGACTTCGTCGCCGAAACCAAGCGGTTGACAGACAATCGCGGCGTGGACGTCATCTACGATTCTGTCGGCCAATCCACCTTCCTGAAAGGATTTGATGCACTTCGGCCTCGCGGCATGATGGTCCTCTTCGGCCAATCGAGCGGCCCCGCCGCTCCCTTCGATCCCCAAATTCTCAACCAGAAGGGTTCGGTCTTTCTCACCCGTCCCTCCCTCGCCGCTTATGTCGCGAATCGCGAAGAGCTCGAGTGGCGGGCCGGTGACGTCTTGGACATGGTGCAATCTGGCAGGCTCAAAATTCATATCGACCGCGAATATCCCCTGGCGGAGGCTCCCCAAGCCCACCGTGATTTGGAGGGCCGCGGCACCGCAGGCAAGCTGCTGCTCGTTCCTTGAATCTTCAGGCAAGACTGACGCTCTGGGCCACCCTTGTGATGGCCTCGATCGTCGTAACGATTTCTGTGATGGATCTGGCCGATGAGATCAATCGCCAGTTCCAAATCAGTTTACGCCGCACCGAATCCCTTTGGCGTCTTGGCGCCAGCGCAACGAAACGCTCTCTCCAGCGAAACCGCGGCGTGACATCCGACCCCGGTCTCACCGACGAATTTCAGGAACTCATGGGCGAAGCCGGACCCGTCGTTGCCATCGCCGTTTGCAATCGCCGCGGTGATGTCTTGAACGATGCCGAACCCGCGCGCATCGGCCAGAAATGTCAGCAAGTCAAGAACTTTCGCGATCTGGTCGACAACACCAGGTTGGTGGAAAGGGCGCTGCTGCTCTACCGTGAATCGAATAGCCGTTACGTCTACGGAGCCGACCTCCGGTCCATTAACGCGCCGGAACTCGATCTCCGCCTCTTCATCGATCTCACCAAGATTCGCGAGGAACTTGCGCCTTCCATGCAGACGCATCTGGTCATCTCGTTCGCCTCTATCGCCGGGGCCATCCTGGTCACACTGATCTTTTCCACCATAGCTTTTCGCCCTCTGGGTCGCTTGGGCCATATGCTCGACGTAATCGCCAAGGGCGAGTACGAGTTTCAACAGGTCCCCACCCAGAAGTCGAGGCTTGACCAATTCAACATCGTCGAATCGAAAGTCAACCTTCTCGGCGAGCGGATGCGGGGCGCGCAATCGGAATTCTCTGACCTTCGCGGCAACTTCGAGCGCCTCCTCGATGAGCTTGAAGATGCGGTCTTCATCTTCGGCCGCGACCGCAACCTGATTGCCGCCGCCGGCGCCGTCGAGCACTTCCTTGCCAAGCCCCGCGCCGAACTGATCGGCCGGCCGCTCTCCGGTATCTTTCCTCCCGGCACCTCGCTGGGGCTACTGCTCGCGCAAGCCATCCAGACCACGCGCCCCATCCGCAACCGCCGCGTCCCCATTAACTACGCCGATGGCTCCGACAAGATCTTTATTGCCCTCATTACTGTCGAATTCCTGAATTCCAGCGCGGCAGGCTTGCTCATCCGCCTTCGCGATCCTGAAGCCACCAAGCTGATCGGGCGCCAGCTCAAGACCGCCGACCGCCTCAGCGCCATCAGCCGTCTCACCGGCGGGGTCGCCCATGAGGTCAAGAACCCGCTAAACGCTATGCTGATGCACGTCGAGCTCGCCAAGATGAAGCTGAGCCACGGCGATTACGATATCGATCAGCAGATGGAGGTGATCTCAAGCGAAATCCTTCGCCTCGATCGAGTCGTCAAGACCTTTCTCGATTTCACCCGTCCGGTCGCCCTCACTTTGGTCGAAGCCTCGCTGTCCACCTTCGTCTCGGAGATTGCCGATCTGGCCCGTCCGCAGGCCGAAGCGGCGGGCATTGAATTGATCGTCAAACAGAATGCCGACCCCGTCTCCGTCACCGTGGATCGCGACCTTCTCAAGCAGGCCTTGCTAAACATCGTAGTGAACGCAATTGAGGCTATGACGGACGGCGGCATACTGAAAATCGAATCCGGAGTCTCCGGCGATTACGCTGCCATTCAAATTACGGATACCGGACCCGGCATTCCGGCCGAAGTTCGCGATAACATCTACAACTTGTACTTCACCACCAAACCGCAAGGCAGCGGCATCGGCCTCGCCATGACGTTCCGCATCGTGCAACTCCATGACGGCCGGATTGATTTCGTCAGCGACCCCGGTAGCGGGACCAGCTTTACCATCGAACTGCCACTTGCTTCGGAGGCCGCCTGAAACATGCAGTTCCCAGACCTGTTTTCCGGATTACTGAAAGAAGCCAAAGTCGATGTTCTCCTGGTTACAAACCTGGTGAATATCCGCTATCTGACCGGCTTCACCGGCAGCAACGCATTACTGGCGATCTTCCCCGACCGCTTCGTCTTCTGGACAGACCCACGCTACCGGCTCCAAGCTGCCAACCTCAACCCGAAGATCTCCACCCGGCCCTTGCTTGTGACTGCCGAGAAATATCTTTCGAAACGCCACATTCATGTCGGCTTCGAGCGCGAGCAGCTGCGCTTCAACCAGTTCGAGATGCTCAAGCGGCTTGCGCTCCGCCCGATCAGCGGTTTTGTCGAAAATCTCCGCGCTGTCAAATCCCCCCAGGAAATCGCCAAGATCCGCCGTGCCGTTCACACCAATTCAGCTGCTTTCGAGAGAGCCCTGAAATCCGTGAAGCCCGGCATGCGCGAAAGCGATCTCGCTGCTCTCATCGATTATCGTATGCGCCTGCTGGGCGCCGAAAGTTCAGCCTTTGAAACCATCGTGGCCGCCGGGGCCCATAGCGCTCTGCCTCATGCCCGCCCGGAAAGCACCCGTTTCGCTGAGAATCAGATGGTTCTGGTGGATATGGGCTGTAAACAGGATGGCTACACCAGCGATATGTCCCGCATGTTCCACCTGGGCGACCCGCCGGCTAAAACGCGCCGGCTCTATAAGGCCGTGCTCGAAGCACAACTTGCCGCGCTCGATGCCGTTAAGCCCGGTGTGACGGGAAAGAGCATCGACCGGGCCGCGCGTAAGGTCCTTGAAAAGCACGGCCTTGCCGAAAAGTTTGTTCACTCCACGGGGCACGGCCTCGGGCTGGAGATCCATGAGGATCCGCGCATCGGCAGAACCGGCACGGCGCGAATGGCCGCCGGAATGGTCATCACCATCGAGCCGGGCATCTATATCGAAGGCTGGGGCGGCATCCGCATCGAGGATACGGTTGTCGTGACTCCAACCGGCTGCGAAGTCCTTACCCCGACCTCGAAAGAGCTCCGGGTTGTTAACACCTTGGTAACCTAGTGAGGGCAACGAATGACATTAGATGAAATTCGCGAGTTAATTCAACTCGTCTCAGAGACCGGCGTGGCCGAGCTGGAAGTACAGCGCGGCGAAAACCGTGTCCGCATCCGTCTCACCTTTCCGTCCGACCATCAGCCCGCTTCCGTCCCCCTTTATTCATCCTTGCCGGCTGGCGCCGCGCTCGTAGAATCGAAGTCTGAGAAATCTGCCGCCCCGCCGCCCTCGAACAATGTGCTGGTAAAGTCTCCCATTGTCGGCACGTACTACGACAGTTCCTCGCCCGGTTCCCCGCCTTTTGTCCGCGAAGGGGAAAAGGTTCTGCCCGGCAAGGTCCTTTGCATCATCGAGTCCATGAAGCTGATGAACGAAATCGAGGCCGACGTCGCCGGCATCGTCGAAAGTAAGCTGGTCCCGAACGGCCAGCCTGTCGAGTATGGAGAAGCTCTGTTTGCCATCCGTCCCGTTTAAGAAGATCCTGATCGCCAACCGCGGCGAAATTGCACTGAGAATCATTTGCGCCTGTAAGGACCTGGGAATCCCTACGGTTGCCGTCTATTCCGAGGCGGATCGCCACAGCCTCGCAGTCCGTTTCGCAGATGAAGCTATCTGCATCGGCCCGGCGAAAAGCGCTCGCAGCTATCTGGATATTCCCAGTATCATCAGCGCCGCTGAGATCACCAATACCGATGCTGTCCATCCCGGCTATGGCTTCCTGAGCGAGAATGCGCAATTCGCCGAGGTCTGCGACGCTTCCGGCATCAAGTTTATCGGCCCTACAGCGCAGGTCATCCGCGAAATGGGCATCAAGGAACGCGCCCGCGCCATCATGCGGGAACATGGCGTCCCCACGCTCCCCGGTTCCACCGGAGTGCTCTCAAGCCCGGAGGAAGCGCTCGAGATTGCCGAACGCGTGGGTTATCCGGTAATTCTCAAGGCCTCCGCTGGGGGCGGCGGCAGAGGCATGCGTGTTGTGCACAAGCCTGAAGACCTGGCGGGACTCCTTTCACAGGCTCAAACCGAAGCCGGCGCCAGCTTCAGCTCCGCTGACGTGTATCTCGAGAAATACATTGCCGCTCCGCGCCACATCGAATTCCAGGTTCTGGCCGATCAGCACGGCACGGTCGAAATCCTCGGCGAACGCGAATGCAGCATCCAGCGCCGCCACCAGAAGCTGCTGGAAGAATCGCCCTCGCCGGTCCTTCGCCCCGAGATGCGTGAGCGAGTCTCAACAAGCTTGCGCGTCGCTCTAAAGGAAATCGGCTACACCAACGCCGGCACCGTCGAATTCCTGATGGATGAGACCGGCAACCTTTACTTCATCGAAGTGAACGCCAGAATCCAGGTGGAGCACCCCGTCACCGAGATGGTCACCGGCCTCGATCTGGTGAAAGCGCAAATTCGGATCGCCGGAGGGGAGCCGCTGGCCGACATTATTGCTTTACCCATCCGAAACCAGGGTCACGCGATCGAATGCCGCATCAATGCCGAAAACCCCGTGACGTTTACACCCTCACCGGGGCGGATCACAGGCCTAAATATACCAGGGGGAATCGGTGTGCGCGTCGATACCCACGCCTATACCGATGGCGTGATCCCGCCCTACTACGATTCTCTGGTGGCAAAACTCATTACCCACGGCCGTGACCGCACGGAAGCGATCGCCAGAATGCAGCGGGCCCTGGACATGTTCATCGTGGAAGGCATCCACACCAGCATTCCGCTGCACAAGAAGATCCTCGCCGACCCGGACTTTCAAGCCGGGAACTTCGACACCAACTTCGTCCTGCGATTTATGGCAGCGTCCGGCGGCTCTGCTTAGGCGGTTGCTGCACCGGCGCGGCATCGGAACGCCGCGTCACTACGCCCGGCGCTACCGCTAACTCGGAATCGGAAAACGTAAGCGGCCGGTCCAGAATCATCTCGATCGTGGTTCCCTTCGTGAGAACCGCGTCCGGACCGCGGGTCAATAAAACCGTGGCAACGCCCAAAGCCACCCCAGCCCCCGCTCCTATTCCCACACCCTTTGCTCCATGGCCCACGGCCCGGCCGATTTCCGCGCCGAGCCCGGTTCCCACGCCGGCGATTTCGCCGATGGTCTTTAAATCCCCGGTCTTATTGCCCTCGCTGATTACCTTACCCTCGTCCCGGTCTACCGATCCATTGCCCGCACCGATATCCCCACCGCCCAAACGCGACCGGAAATCCCGAGTGGTGCCGTTCGTCATCGTGAGCGAATCGAAGCGCAGGTAAAGTTCGCCGCGCCCTTTCATCCGCCCTGGCCGCTTGATTGACGTCACCGTCCCGTTCACGTAACTGCCCGGAGGAATGACAATCCGTCCACCCGCGAGGATCGGGAAGACGGTTTCCAAATAAACACGATCGCCCGCAGCCGAGTGCTTCGTGCTCACGCTATTGATCAGGCTAAGCGGGATTTTCGTGCCGGTCTCGACCGTAAATTCCTGTGCCCAAGCACCGAGTGAAGCTACGGTACAGACAGCGAATCCGCAAGCAAACAAACGCATCAGCATCTTTGACTATTGTAGGCGCGCGGGAAGTTTCACGAAAAGCCGCACATAAGACGCGCTGCCCTGCGGGCCGACAAAGACGCGAATCTCCGGGTTCTCGGAAGTGCCAGCCGGAATCCGCAAGTTGATTTGATAGAGCCCGGCAAACCCCGGAGTGATTCCGGCGTAAAGCACGCTGCCCGGATCCACGGCCGACTCCCCCCAGCAGCACCATAAGCTGATTAAGCAGCAGAATTGGCGCGGCTCTCACGGATGCTCGCCCGACTGCTTCCTCCGGCGTCGTCCGGCCCAACCCCGCCGCATAGATGACGACGATTTCACCGGGTGCTGCGGGAGAGTCCCCGCTCACGAGCGATCCATCCACATGCGTGGCAATTGCCGACCCGTCGTTCAGCATGAATAAGCCGGGCGCTGTCTCCTTAACCACGATGGAAAGTGTCGGCCCCACCAGGCCCTCCCGCGTCACCCACAGCGTTTTCGTCCCGGGCAGCAGGTCCGAAGGGATCAGGAAGTTGATTTGCGTCGGCGAGACATAGAACAGGTTGGCAACATTGCCGTTCACAAAGACCGTTACGCCGGCCAGAGTCTTCGGCAGCACCGTTTCACCCGCGCCCGCCGCCTCGGTACCGTAAGCCAGGTTCGTCCCGTAGATGGAAACCATGCCATTCGGCGCAAAATCGCCCGGAACACCCGTCGCGGAGTTGACTACGGACGCAAGCGTGTAGGCAGGGGCCGCCGTCCACGCAAGTGGCGCGAGCAGCACCGCCAGTACCCACAGGCGCGCGCCGGTCATCGATTCCGATTCTAAAGGAACCGCACCGCCCGATCTATACCCCAACCCCCGCCCGGGAGATATCCGCCGCGAGCTCCCGGCCGATTCTTACGACGGCATCGAACAACATGTCGAAATCCTCCGGCCGGCTCCGATGGTTCACATTCGCCATCCGAATGGCGAACTTCCCGTTTATAACGGTTCCCGACGGTACAGCGATTCCTTGTTCCTGAATCCGCAGCAGCAGTTCGCGGTTCAAGTCATCGCCGCCCACGGCGAACCGGAAGCACACGATGTTCAACTCCGCCGGGGCCAGTAGCTCTAATTCCGGATGTTCCTCAACCCGCCGCGCGAATGCCGCAATATCGCGCACGTTCTGCTCGATCACCTCGCGAAACAGATCGATGCCCTGCGCCTTAAACGACATCCAGGCCTTCAGCGCCTTGAACCCGCGAGTCAGATCCATGCCCCGATCCGCAAAGGGCAGACCGCCCGCGATGGGACCGCGCGCCGTGGCAGCCAGGTAAGACGGTGACATCGCAAAGGCCGCCCGATGGAGCTCCGCGTCCCGCACCAAAGTCACTGCGCACTCAAACGGTTGCGACATCCACTTGTGGAGATCGAACGCCAGCGAATCAGCAGTCTCAATCCCCTCCACTTGCCCCCGCAACTCCGGCGAAAGCCGTGCCAACGCCCCGAATGCCCCATCGACGTGGAACCACAGATTGTGCTCGTCGCAAATCCGGCGGATGCCGCTCAGATCGTCGGTTGCCCCGGTGTTTACCGTGCCCGCCGTCCCGATAGCGCAAATGGGATGCAGACCCGCGGCGCGATCCCGAACAACCGCATCTTCGAGCGCGGCCAGGTCCATCCGATACCGCCTATCCACCGGAATGCGCCGCAGATATCGCTCGCCAAGGCCTAGCAACTCCACTGCCTTCTGTGCCCATCCGTGAACTTCGGAGGAACAGTAGACCGTCATCGGCCTTTCGATGCGCTGGACACCGTCCGTGCGCACCGCGAATCCCGCTTTCGCGTGGCGCGCCACCACGATGCCCAGCACATTTGCCATGGACCCGCCGCTTTCGAAGACGCCGCTTGTCCCCCGAGGGAAGCCCATCAGTTCGGCGAGCCACTCGAGCACCTGCTCCTCGACGTAGCGGGGACTCTGATCGAATCCCGCCATGTGCGCATTGATGCCGGATGCCAGCATATCGGCCATCATGGCCAAAGGAGTTCCAGCCCCATGGACCCACCCGAAGAAGCGCGGGTGAATATTGCCGTTGGTATACGGCATGACATGCTCGACGAAATCCCGATATGCGCTCTCCTCGCCTTGAGGTCCGAACGGAATGGCCTCTCCGCGAATCGCCTGGATCGACGACTCGGGAGGCTTACGCCAGACTGGCGTGCCGGCGACATTCTCGAGCCGATCCAGCATATCGTCCACCATGCGGTGGGCCAGTTTACGGAACGCGCCCCAGTCGGAAGGGTCTAAGGAAGCCACCCCCACATCCTACGCTGCCTGAGCAGCCCTTTCTATCCGGCACTTGCTGCCTATTTCTTTACCGTGATGAAGCAGCAGGTGCTGGTGTTGGGTGTCGACACTCCGTTGGTCTGCGCGAAGATCTGTAAATCGCCGTCTGGCGCATTCGCGGGAATGGTGATGTTGAATTGGTACACCTGAGCAAAGCCAGGGGTAAGTCCCGCGAATCCAACCTTGGCCGGCGCATCACCAACCATCACGGCGGGCGTTGGGTTTAGATTGTAGATCTTGATCAGTGACAATTCCAGCAGCAATGGCCGGGCTAGTCGGCCCAAAACCCGTACCGTACAAGGTAATTATTTGTCCAGGTTTGGCAGGAGCCGTGATATTGGGCGCGGAGGGGAACAGGCCGGTTTTTCCGATAAAGCTTCCGCTCGCCTGGTCGGCCGCTGCGACATATTTCCCATCAAACGTGAAGAAACCTGGTGCGACTTGCCCTATTGTGATTGTCACGGGATCGCTCGAAATGCCGTTTCTCGTGACGACGACCGGGATTCCGCTACCTGCCGCCGTGTCTGGCGGGGTAATCGCATTGATTTGAGTGCTACTCACGAACTCTACAAAGGCTGCCTTGCCATTCACGGTAACTGAGGTCGTGCTTAGCGAGGTCGGTAGGGATGATGCGGCAGCCCCGAAATCGGCAGCACCCCATTGCCGAAAAGTGGGATTGGCGAGGTTCGTACCGAAGATCGTAATGTACGTGTTTGGCGCGATTCCCGATGCTAGGTTGGTTGCGCCATTCACAACTCCGTTGCTCTGGGTGACTTGTGGTTTCTTACCACTGTCTACTAAAGGTGCAAGCTTAACGCTTGCAGTGTAAATATGTCCAGCGGATTCGTTATTAGTTCCATTCGATGCATTTGCGCCGACATACATCACCACGTCCCCTACGTTCGTTGCAGGAGCTGTCCAATTTACTTCATAAGAATAGGTTCCCACGGTGCCTCTGCTGGCAGCCCACCCTATCCTGTTGTGTTCTGCAAATTGCTGGTTTAAAGCTGCCGGACAAGAACCGCCGTTGTTCTTTAAGCTTCCATCCGCGCACAATACCTGTACTGGACTGGTTTGAGAGTCGGGATCAACGGTATTGAAATCCCCTGCCTGCGTGCCAGCTGGGTTGCTGGCTAGGCGCGCAGTCAATTGAAAACCCCAACTTTTCTGGACTGCGTCTGTGATGCGAACGACGACACGTTGCGTTGCGCCCGGTGTGTAGGTGCCATCTGCGACCAAGATTTCGACCTTTCCGCCAAACGAATTCAGCTTGCCTACATGGCACTGCGCTTCAATGCAGGACGTGGGATTATCACCCGGAGCACTCGTGTGATATGGATCGGGCCCGTATTCATGCGCGTATATCGAGACCGGAATGACTGCCAGAACGCAAGCCATCTTCGCTATGAGGACTTTCTTATTCTTCGTCATGAAAGTTATATCTATATGCTAGCTAACCCATTCCTAGTATTTTGTTCTCGCTCTGTGAACTACTTGTAAAAGATTTTTAATTTCCGAGCCCCGCCAGACGCAAAGCTTTTCTTGTCACTGTCGTTATAGGATCGGCTTTAAATTCGGAAAACTTCAGCCATCGAAGCCCTGCCGGGGTGGCCTTTTTAAGTACCGGTTTCGCCCGGAAAACCCGTATTTCCCATCGCGTGACCACGATGGAATGGCGAAACGAACCCAATTCCACCATCGCCAGGCCTGGAAAGTCGCCACATTCAGGCAACTCCCAAAATCCCGCCATAAGACGCAAGTCCGGCGCCCGCTGCCGCATGAGGACCGCCCCGGCACGCTCCATCACAACCAAGTCGCTCGAAGCAGCTTTAGCCGGCGCCTTTTGAGCTTTCACCGGAAACTCTGCCTGGCGTCCTGTCGCCCGCGCCTCGCACTCGCCCTCCACGGGACACACCAGACACATGGGATTGCGGGGCAAACACACCGTTGCCCCTAATTCCATCATGGCCTGGTTGAAATCGCCGGGCCTTTCCGGTGCCAGCCAAGCATCCACCGTCTCCTGAAACTCACGCCGGGTCTTCGCCTGCGCCGCGATCCGTGCCACCACCCGAACCACATTTCCATCCAGCACGGCATGCGGCAATCCGAAGGCAATGCTCCCCACCGCTGCCGCCGTATAATCCCCGACGCCCGGCAGCGCCCGGATCCGCTCATAATTTTGGGGAAACGAACCCATTTCGTCGATTTCCCGAGCCGCCTTCAGCAGGTTCCGCGCGCGGTGGTAATACCCCAAGCCACTCCACATTGCCAAGACTTCCGATTCCGGGGCCTGCGCCAGGGCCTCTACGTTCGGAAATCGCTCCAAGAACCGCTCGTAGTAGGGGATCGCGGCTGAAGCGCGGGTCTGCTGCAGCATCGTCTCTGAAAGCCAGATCCGATAGGGGTCGCTGGTCCGCCGCCAAGGCAAATCCCGATGCCCCAGGTCATACCAATCCAGGAGCATTCTGCGAAACGAACCCAAATTCAATCGGACAAGACTCGAACGAACTCGCCCATCACCCGGAATGTACCGTCTTCCAGATCAAACGCCGGAAACTCAGGATTCAAAGGCTCCAGCCGAATCTGGGTGTGTTCCCAGGACTCCTCAGACTGCGTTTTCACGCTCGTGTACCGTTTTACCGTGTACCTCGCGCTCGAGTCCGTAGCCCCAAGTTGCTCGATCAGCAGGCGCTTCCCTTGCCTCGACCCGACTACCGGGGTACGGAACACGCAGAAGCTCCCATCCGGAATCAGCGGCTCCATCGACCGGCCTACGACCTGAGCGATAAACATCCCCTCCGCCAACTTTAGCCCACTCACCCTCCGCCAGCCGCTCTCGGCAACCTCGGAATCTTCCCCAAAGCGCGTTGCCGCGGCCTGCAGAGTATACACGGGCAAGTGCGTTACAAACCGGCGCACGGTGGAATCTACATGGCGATCGTAGAGCTCCGCCAAACTGGCCATTCCCGCAGGCTCGCGCCCCGAAAGCAGCAGGAAATTCGAGAGATTGCCCTCTAACTCTGCCAGAAATTCCGGCCCACCGCGGCGCGCCAACTGGGCCGTAAAATCCCCGGAGAGCGCCTCCAGATATTCCTCGTCTTCCTCGGTGATGTTCAACTCCCGGAAATCCGTCCGGAGCTGAAAGTCGAGCGAATCGCCGTTGATCAGTAGAACTCCCACGGCTACCCTGGGCTCTCCGGGATGAGCCAGTTCCAGAAGGCAGAATTCCTTGCTCGCCCGCCGGGTGAATTGTAGGACGGCGGCCGGCATCTTAGCTCCGTGCGGGGTAGTACCCGTTGCGATATCGAATTTTCACGTTCGGCAGCGCTACGGTGACTTTCAGTTTCCGAAACACTTTGTCAGAACCCTCAGCCACATCCGGTGTGTACCGGATAATGTACTGCGTCGTCACTTCGCCGGTAATATCGGTTACCGCACGGAAGATTCCGCCCGAAACTTCCGCCGCGTAGCCGCCGGTCCCCACCTTGAGCGCGTAGTTGCCTTCATCGGAAGGAGTCGACAGATATCCCGAAACATCCTTATACAGGTTGTTGAGCGGATACTCCACCCGGCCCCCGGTTTCGGACGTCAACTTAACTAAGTTCTGATCGCCTTCACTCGCAAAACCGAAGGCCACCGTACTCATCGCATAGATCGTAATCAGTTTTCGCTGCGCCAGCTCCAGCACTTCCGCCAGGCTCTTTTTGCTCGCGGTATCGTGCCCATCTCCGATCACTACCAAGACCCGCCGCGGCTCATAGGGCTCGCCCTTGACCAACTTACGGCTCACGCAGGCCATGTAAATTGCGTCGAAAAACGCCGCCCCGCCCGCGGGTTTCAGCTTTTGGATTTTCTCGACCAGCTTATTCGAATCCGAAGTCGTATCCACCTGCAGCTCCGGCTTCTCACTGCCGTAGGTGATCAGGTACCCGCTGAAGCGCGGATCGCCCGGCAATAAGTTTAAAACCAGCTCCTGAGCCGCGTCGGAATACTTGGCCCAATGGATCTTCATCTGATTGCTCATATCGAGCAGGAATCCCGCTACCACCGGCTGGCTTCGGTCTCGCGAGAAGAACTCAATGCGCTGCTCTTTACCCTCGTCGAAGATATGGAAGTCCGATTTATCCAGATTGGAAACGAAACGGCCTTTATCGTCGGTTACGGTAACCGGCACGATCACTTCGTTGACCTGCACCCGGATCGGGGCCTGGGCTCTCAGGAGAGCGCCGGACGCCAAGGAAGCCGTGAGAAATGTCCGCCGATCCATCCACCTCATTGTAAGTCATAACCAGAGTGATGCTTTCTTGCTGATCTGCCTGGGCTTCCGGGCCTGCCCGCCCATGCTATGCTGAACCAAATTCTCGTGAAAGAAGTAGTCTCAATTCTTATCTTCTTCTTACTCTGCGGCACTGCTTTCGCTCAGAATATTACTACGGTCGCGGGAGGGGGGCCGCGTTCACTGCAGGCGCTTCAAGTGGGTCTGGCGCAACCTTCCGGAGTTGCCGTCGATGCCGCGGGCAACGTTTATATTTCTTTATTTCAAATCCATCAAATCTGGAAAATTAATACTTCTTTCCAAGTAAGCACTTTTGCGGGTAACGGCTCTTACAATTACAACGGCGATGGCGCCCAGGCTACGGCCGCTACGCTCAATCAGCCCCAGGGACTCGCTTTCGATGGAGCCGGCAACCTTTACGTAGCGGATTCCGGGCACAATCGAGTTCGAAAGATTTCTGCCTCCGGCGTAATCTCCACCGCTGCCGGAAACGGCGTCTTCGGGTTTTCCGGAGACGGCGGATTAGCCACGGCGGCGCAACTTGCCAGCCCCGTAGCGGTCGCGGTCGATAGCGCAAACAACCTCTATATTGCGGATAAGTCGAACCAACGCGTAAGAATGGTCGCCCCCTCGGGCGTAATCTCCACCTTTGCCGGGAACGGGGTGGCAGCTTTTTCTGGCGACGGCGGAGCGGCTACCTCGGCCAGCTTAAATAATCCGATTGGCGTTGCGGCGGATTCGAACGGGGCCGTATACGTGGTCGATCAGCAGAATTTTCGAATTCGGAAGGTTTTTTCCGGAACCATCTCCACTTTTGCCGGTGCCGGAACTCCGGGCATGTCCGGCAATGGCGGGCCTGCGACATCGGCCCAGCTCAACAATCCTTCGAGCGTGGCTATCGACCGGTTTAATAACGTTTATATTGCAGAGGGTTCCGACATTCGCGCCGTTCCTGGCTCTTCTTCGACTATCGTAGCCGTGGCGGGAGGATCTGCATTTGGATACTCGGGCGACGGAGGAAGCCCGGCTGCGGCTGTCTTCCAGAACATTGCTGGTCTGGCTCTCGACAGCGCGGGAACCAGCGCGTACATCGCCGACGCGGGAAACAATAGGATTCGTAAAATTTCGACGGGCCTGACCACCACCTTCGCGGGAAATGGGACCGCGGACTTCAACGGCGATGGCCAAGCCACCACGAACGCCAACTTTCTGACCCCCAATCACGTCGCGATGGATCCCTCAGGAAACCTTCTGTTCGGCGATTCCGCCACGTCGTCCATAAAGAAAGTCACCCTTGGGACCGGATTGTTGAGCACTCTGGCCGGCAATGGCAGCACGGGATCTACGGCGGATGGCGGGTCGGTAAGTGGCGCTCTCTTCAATCCGACGGCCTACACCTTCGATGGCTCCGGCAACCTGCTCTTTATCGAGCAGAACCGAATCCGAAAGATCACAGCGGGGGTATATTCCACCCTCGCGAACACCGCCAACACTCCGGGGTTCTCCGGTGACGGCGGCCCTGCTGCCTCCGCCCAATTTCAGTTTCCCGCCGCCTTGGCGCGGGCCGCGAACGGCGACCTCTACGTTGCGGATCTTCTAAACAATCGTGTGCGCATGATTGCGGCGGCTACCAATATTGTCACCACCGTGGCGGGAACCGGAACTGCCGCTTCCACCGGAGATGGCGGCCTGGGTGTCAGTGCCACACTGAATTTTCCATCATCCCTCGCGCTCGATGGGGCGGGCAATTTATATATCGGGGAACTGAACGGCAACCGTGTCCGCAAGCTGGTGCTCGCCACTAACGTCATTACCACCGTCGCCGGTGACGGCACGACCAATTTCGCCGACGGCGTACCCGCTACCTCCACCGGCCTCTATGGCCCGACAAGCATCTTTGCCGATCAGTCCGGAAACCTCTTTATCGCCGACCAGGGGCACTCCCGCGTGCGCAAGGTAAACGCGGCCACGAATCTGGTTTCCACCGTCGCCGGTAATGGGACTAATGATTTCTCCGGGGATGGCGGCAGTGCTCTCGCCGCAGCCGTAAATCCACTTGGAATCACCATCGACCGAGCCCAGAATCTCTATATAGCAGACAGCTCCGGCCGCATCCGCACCACACCGGTGGTGGCCTGCTTCTTCACGGTGAGCGCTCCTACTTTGTATCTCAAAAGCTCCGCCGGCACAGGTTCGGTCACCTTCACCGCTACCAACTCTTCCTGTCCTTACAACGTCACCAGTAACTCGCCGGCGCTTACGATTACGAGCGGAGCTTCCGGAACGCGGCAGCGGAACCGTCACATTTTCCGTTACGGCGGACACCGGACAGAACCGGAGCCTTGGGGTGTCCATCGGAGGCGCCAGTTTCACGGTCGCGCAGGCAGGTACCCTGGCCCCCTACAACGTCGGGTTTTACCAACCGGCTACCCCAGTCTTCGTTCTTGATTCCAATGGCAACGCCGTGTTCGATGCCGGCGACAAATACTTCAATTTCGGGGGTCAACCTGGAGCCATCGCCGTCGCCGGCGATTGGAATGGCGACGGACGATCGAAGGTCGGCTACTACCTAAACGGCTTCTGGGCTCTCGACTACGATGGCGACGGTGTGTTTACCGCGGCAGATAAGTTCTATGCGTTTGGCGGGCCCGGTGCGTCCTACGTTCCTATAGTGGGCGATTGGAACGGAGATGGACGCACGAAAATCGGCTCCTTTCATAATGGTTTTTGGGCGCTGGATTATGACGGCGACGGCACCTTCACTTCCGCCGATAAGTTTTACGCCTATGGAGGCAATCCGGGTGAAGTGCCCCTTCTGGGCGATTGGAACGGCGACAAACGAACGAAGATCGGTATCTACTACAACGGCCTCTGGGTGCTCGACTACAACGGCGATGGCAGCTTCAACATCGCGACCGATAAGTATTACAACAACTTCTCTTACCTGGCGGGAGACAAGCCGGTGTTAGGCGACTGGACCGGCAGCGGAACCACGAAGATCGGCATCTTTCGCGGCGGTGTCTGGATTCTGGACGCCAACGGAAACGGCACTTACGATGGCGTTGCCGGAGGGGACAAGTTCTACTCCTATGGCGGGAGCCCGGGGGATCTGCCGTTAGCAGCCGATTGGAGTGGAGACGGCAAAACGAAAATCGGAATCTACAACAACGGGTTCTGGGTCCTGGACTATAACGGCGATGGCACTTATAACGCGGGAGACCGCTTTCTTGCCTTCTACGGGGGCGCGGGCAGCCAGCCTTTGCTCGGCCGCTGGTAAGCTACTGACCGACGATGGCCAGAGACAATGTCTGCGGAACCGGGTTCCCGCCCAGAGAAAACACCACGGGTACTGAACCTGCGGCTGCCGTCGCTGGAACCGTAATATTGAACTGATACAAGCCTACCTGTCCCGGCGCCAGACCCGCATAACTCACGCTGGCCGGCAGCCCGCCAATGGTTACGGCAAACGGCATCACCAAAGTATTGTTCTGCCGCTCCACCTGCCCCGCCGCAATTGCCGGAGTTACCGCGCCAAAGCCGATCCCGTAATAGGTGACTATATCGCCGGGCCGAACTGGCTGAGGCGGCGCTCCGCGGCGATACCAAAATTCCCGGCTGGACCGCGTTTACATTCACGGTGTACGGCGCGCTGGTTCCGATGGGCGTGGTCAGAGTCAACTGCTGTGGCCCTGTTCCTAAGTTCGAGGGCAACTGTGCATTCACTTGTCCCGCGCTGATGTAATCTACGAACGCCGGCTGTCCTCCAATGGTGACCGACACACCATCGAGCGCGGTGGGAGCGCTATCGCCATTAAAATCCGCACCGCCCCACTCCCGCGAATTTGCCGCGAATTGCGTCCCATAGATTTCGATCCAGTCCCCAGGCGAGACCGAAGCTCCCCCTCCAAACGCGGCGGCAGCGGAGACGCCGCCTGGAGCAATTGCGGGCAGCCCGGCTACGGGGGTCAACAGACGCACTACATTGTTTTGGTTGTCGGCGACATAGATCAGGCCCGATTTGTCGATCGCCAGCCCGGAAGGGTAGAACAATTGCGCGCTGGTCGCTGCCCCGCCATCGCCCGAATATCCACTCGAACCTGTTCCCGCCACGGTAGAGATGATCCCGTTGGTGCCGATTACGCGAATCCGGTTGCTGAAACTGTCCGCAATATAGACATTCCCCGCCGCATCCACCGCAACTCCCTTCGGGTTGCTGAGCTGAGCCTTGGTTGCCGGCCCCCCATCGCCCGCGCGGCCGCTCACGCCCGTCCCCGCGACTGTCGTGATGATTCCGCCCGAAATCATCCGCACCCGGTTATTCCCGCTGTCCCCGATATACAAATTCCCCGCGCGATCAATCGCGATCCCGATTGGATTGTTGAGACGCGCATTCCGCGCCGGGCCGCCATCGCCCGAAAAGCCCGGAGCCGTCGCCCCGACCACCGTTGAGATGGTGCCGTTCGTACTCACCATGCGCACCGCGTTGTTGCCCGGGTCCGCGATGTACAGGTTCCCCGCGCTATCGAGCGCAATTGCGGCCGGGTGACTCAACACCGCGCTTGTCGCCGGGCCCCCATCGCCGGCAAATCCCGGCCCCTGCGTCTGCACTCCCGCGAAGGTGGAAATGGTCCCGCTTGTAGTCACTTTGCGGATTACATAGTTGCTGCTGTCGGAGATGTACAGGTTACCCGAGGAATCCAGTGCGACCGCATCCGGCGCAGAGAGCGTGGCGGCCGTGGCGGCCTTGCCATCGCCGCTGAATGAATTGGATCCTGTCCCCGCAACCGTTGAGATGTTCCCGTTCGTCACTTTGCGAACGCGATTGTTGTATTGGTCCGCAATATAAAGATTGCCGGAACCATCCACAGCAACGCCGAACGGTCCGCCAAGCCCGGCCGCGTTCGCTGCCCCGCCGTCCGAAGTATAAGCGCTGGTCCCGGTTCCCGCGAAAGTCGTGATGTTGTACTGCAGCTGTGTTTGGGCCTGCAACACAGCGCATCCGGAAAGAAGAAGAGTCGAAAAGAATGTGCGCAATTGTACTTCGATTCTGCCGAGGGGAGTCTAGTTTCGCGAAAGTTGGCGAAACTCACCCACCAGCTGCGGAATTCCTCCGCGGCCCATGTCCGAATCTCCTCCCGATGATCATCTTCACGAGTAAATGATCAGTCGAGTGAGTGACCCCGACACCGACCCCAAAGTTGAACTCCCAATTGGGCCCAAGATTCAAATCCACCGCCGGAATAATCTGCTGCTGCTGCTCCCGGAAGGGGTCGAAACCGGTAAAGCGTCCCACGCTCCCGTAGTATTCGATCCCCGCGTTGACGCGCTTGTTGAAGTCGTAACCAACCTTGTAGTTTGGCGAAAACACCAAGCCTTGTCTTACGCCGGGGCCATGAAAGGCTCGGTCGAACGTGGGGTTGAAGGCCATGTAGACGCGAGCGAATTGCTTATCGACGATCGGCCGCAATTCGAGGGTCCAGTTGTCATTGCTGAATCCGGGCCGCTGATAACCAACTTCCGCCGACAAACTCACGCCCACCGGCAGGTGCCACTCTTCCGGAGCTCGCACGCGCGGTCGAATATGATCGCCCACCCACTGCCACCCGTACCCGCGGTTCTCGCTGGTAAACACGTAAAATCCGACCTCGAACCACTTATTGAAACCATGTGTGATCTCGAGCGTTTCATGCAGCGCATGTTCGGTCGGGAGCAGGGAACCGATCTTCTGTTTCGACCCTGAAAACGTGAAGTTGGTGTGCAACTCCACCATAGTCGCGCCGGGGGCCATGGTTTCCGCCCCGTAGACCTGAATCTCGTAGTTATCCTGGGCGCGCAGCGCCGGCAGAAAAATCAGGATGGCCCAGAGACAGTGGAGTCTTTGCAAGATATGAGGATAACCTCAAGTCCGCAGCGACGCCATATCAATTACGTAACGGAAACGAACATCGCCCTTCTCTACTTTTTTGAAGGCGTCGTTGATGTCTTCCATTCGAATGGTTTCCACATCCGGCGTGACCCCATGAGCGGCGCAGAAGTCCAGCACTTCCTGCGTCTCCCGAATGCTACCGATCAGGCTGCCCCCTACGGTGTTCCGGTGAAAAGCGACCTGTTGATTATTCACGGCAGAAAGCGGCTCCAAAGCTCCGACCACCACCAGAGAACAGTTGCGCTTCAACATGGGCAGGAACGGATTCACGTCGTGCTTCTCCGGGATGGTGCTGAGCAGAAAGTCGAACGTGCCCTTGTGGGTCTTCAGCGCGTCTTCGTCGGTTTCCAGTACGCCCGTCGCGCCGATCTTTGCAGCCTCTTTCAACTTCTCCTCGGTTCGCGTGAAAACATAAACCGTGGCGCCCATCGCCTTGGCCAGTTTCGCCGCCATATCTCCCAAACCGCCGAATCCGATGATCCCCACTTTCTGGCCGGCCGCGACTTTCCAGTGCTTCATCGGCGAGTAAGTGGTTACGCCGGCGCACAGAATCGGAGCCGCCAGTTGCGCCGGCAGCGCCGCCGGGATCTTTAGAACGAAATCCTCCGGAACGACAAGATTCGTGGAATAGCCGCCGAAGGTATTCTCCCGCCCGTAGTGGTTTTTGCCGTCCGGCGCTTTTTTCGCCGGAACCATAGGACCGTTATAAGTGGCCAGCCAACTATTTGGACCTTCACAGTAATTCTCGTCGCCGCTGGTACAGGGCTCACAAGCCCGGCAGCTGTCGATCATGCAGCCCACGCCCACCAAGTCACCCACTTTGTGACGTGTCGCGGCGCTTCCCGTCTTTGTCACGCGCCCAACGACCTCATGGCCCGGCACGCACGGATATACCGTGTTATGCCACTCGTTTTTTACCTGATGGATGTCGGAATGGCAAACGCCGCAATAGAGGACATCGATCTCCACTTCATTCGGTTTCGCTTCTTCCCGCTCGAATTCGTACCGCGAAAGACCGGTAAACGAATGCTTCGCCGCATAGCCCACTGTCTGGATCATGCGGCTCGGGGAAGCATCCATACCGCCAACTCTTACTGGATGACGAGCTGCACCGGATTAGACTGTACACCCATCGCGGTGAGGATTACCACGCCGTTGATCGTCACGGTGACTCCTGCCCTCCCCGCGGACTGCAAACCGGTTTTTCTTTTCATCAGTTACCGATGGTAACCAATGCATAGTTCCATTGAAGTTACAGCGGTTTCGATGATTGCTATTTGGCCGCTATCCCAACCACCACCCGCCAGCAAAACTCTACAAACGGCCCCAGCGATCCCTGCGCCAGCCTCTCCACATCGCTATGCGCTCCATACTTCAGCCGGTCTTCCAGGGTGCCCGCGGGCCCGATGCCGTAACTCTCCTGGCCCTTGTTCCGCAACTGCGCCTTGTCGCTTGCGCCGGTCGACATGCTGGGCACCACCACCGCCCCCGGATACATCTCTTTGCTGACACGCTCCAGAACCTGATACATCTCTGTGTTCAGCTTCGAAGCCGGGGAGAAAGGACGTGTCGCGGGCAGCCGCTCAATCCGAACTTGAGGGTCGCCGATGACTTTTTCCATCTCTGTATAGAACTTCGTGATGTTCTCATCCGGCAGCGCTCTAATATCGAGCGTTGCCTCAGCTTCAGACGGAATTACGTTCGCCCCTACACCCGCCTGCATCATGGTCGGAACGACGCTCGTGCGCAACATCGAGTAGGCGCCGGGTTCATTCTCCCGCAGCCAGCGTTGCGATTCCGCCACATTGGCCGCGCTCAGCAGCCCGTTGTACACCCGAGCTTTTTCCGGCGAACTCATGGTCGCCATCTTTTCAAAGTACGTCCGGGTGGTGTCGTTCAACCGCATCGGCGTTTCCCACCGGCCCACCTTTTCCACGGCCGCTCCTAGATGAATCAGCGCATTGTCCAACCGCGGCACCGAGCCGTGTCCGGAGGTACCCGTGGCCACCAGCTTCACCCGCGCGGGCACTTTTTCCGCTGTCCCGATATCCACACGCACCACTTTTCCCGCCTCCAGTGCCGCGCTCCCGCCTTCTGTGAGCGAATACTCCGCGTCAATCTCGTTATAGTGCTCCCGCACCATAAAGTTGATCCCTACGCCCGTCGTGTCGGCTTCTTCTCCGCTCTCCGCCAAGAAAATCACATCACGATCGAGCGCCAACCCGGAACGCTTCAACATCAGCATCACCATCAGGTTCGCTGTCAGAACCGGCTTGTCGTCGACAGAGCCGCGTCCCCAAATGTAGCCGTCTTTCTGAATCGCGCCGAAGGGGTCCACCGGCCATTTTTCGCGCTGTACGCCAACTACGTCGGTATGCGCCAGGATCAAGAGCGGCCGCTTCCGGCCGCTGCCCTTGATCCGGGCCACCAAATTCGCCCGAGCTGGATCCTGTGCGAACACCTTGCAGGGAATCCCCTCCGCTTCCAGCACGCCCCGCAGATACTCGACGGCTTTGGTCTCATTCCCCGCGCGCGTATCGATCCGAACCAGTTTCTGAAAGCGCTCTAAACTCTCCGCGCTCACCTTTTCCCAATCGAACTTCACCTGGCCCCATACCGGCAACGCCAAAAAAACCAATACGCATGCGCGAGTCATAGCGAGATTATAAACTCGGGTTGACGCTCAGTGACTCCGTAACGGGAGTGCACTATCCTCAGAATGACCCCGAACAAAATGTCAGAACACCTAGCCGCCACCAATCGCATCTTCGAGGAAGAAGTCGTTGCAAAACGCGACTTCACCGCGCTCGCCCACGTCTACACGAAGACTGCCCGAATTCTCCCGCCCGGTTCGGAAACCGTCACTGGCCTGGAAGCAATTCAATCCTTCTGGCAAACTGCCGTGGAGGGTTTGCAAGTCACGGCAGTGAAGCTGTCCACGGTCGAACACGAACACGTGGGCGAGACCATAATTGAGCTAGGCCGCGCCGATCTTCACATCACCGGAGCCCCGGAACCCATGGTCGTGAAATACGTCGTCGTGTGGAAACAGGAAGACGGCCAGTGGAAATGGGACATCGATATCTGGAACACGGTTGTCTAGCCGTGTTATCGTGAACGTTCGCTTCCGAGCGAAGTCCTATGGAACCCGGCGCCGAAGGCGAACAACAATATGTCGATCGACAGCTTGACTCCACGCTGGACAGCGTCGATCAGGCGGAAACCGCCATCCTTGAAGCCGCCACGCGAGCAGGCTTCGACGAAGACGATCTGAATAAGATCTCTATGGCCGCCCGCGAATGCCTGGTAAACGCCGTAGTGCATGGCAACCGGTATAACGCGACTAAGAAGGTCCATCTGCAGGTGTCCGGCGCGGAGGATTACATTAAATTGCGTATCACTGACCAGGGAGAAGGCTTCGATCTTTCGAAAATCCCCGACCCCCTGGCTGAAGAAAATCTGCTGCGCCACTCCGGCCGGGGCATTTTCCTGATCCGCGCCTTTATGGATGAGGTCGATGTCCGGCCCGCATCGCCCCACGGCACCGAAGTAATGCTGGTAAAAAAGAAGTCTACCCCTGAATAGGAGAACTACAACATGAGTGTCAAATTAAACACCCGGCAAGTCGGCGACGTCACTGTAATGGATTTGGCGGGCCGCATCACATTAGGCGAGGGCTCCAGCACTATGCGCGACGCCATCAAGGATTCTCTCGCCAAAGGCGACAAGAAGATCCTGCTCAACCTGGGCGAGGTCTCCTACATCGATAGCTCCGGGATTGGCGAACTTGTGAGCGCCTTCACCAGCGTCTCCAACCAGGGCGGAATGCTCAAGCTCAACGGGCTCAACAAGCGCATCAAGGACCTGCTCCAGATCACGAAGCTCTACACCGTATTCGATGTGTTCGACGAAGAGCCCACCGCGATCCGCAGTTTTGCCGCTTAAGCGCGCCTCTAACCGCCACCGACAAATTGCACAATCTCCAGCCGAGCACCGGCCCGCAGCACCCGCTGGGGCCACTCGGCTTTCTTTACGATGGCCCGGTCCAATTCCACAGCCACACGGTCCGGCGTGATCTGAAGCTCCTCCAGGTACTGCAGCACCGTTAAACCTTCCCCAATCCGCCGCGTTTCCCCGTTTACCTCGATCTCAATATTTGACACTGCTTTTCCTCACTTCTTATAGTAAAGGTTGCCCACCACAGCAGCGCAGAACTGGTTTCCCGTCCTTGTTCAGATCGTGATCGCGATGAGCGTCGCCTCCGCCATGATCGGGTTTTCCTATCTGCTGGGGAAGAAAGTGCGCAACAAAATGAAGGACCAGCCTTACGAATGCGGCATGGTTCCCACGGGCGATGCCCGCGAGCGCTTCAGTGTAAAATTTTACTTGGTGGCTATGCTGTTCATTCTTTTCGATATTGAGGCCATCTTCCTGTACCCTTGGGTTACGGTTTTTCGCGAACTTCGTATGTTTGCGTTCCTCGAAATGCTGCTCTTCGTAGTTTTAGTTCTCTGCGGCTTTTTCTACATCTGGAAAATGGGAGTCCTCGATTGGTCGACGGATTCCAACAAACGCTAATTCCCCGTGATTCCTGAAAATCTCCAAGTGCTTGGCTCGAAGACTGACCGTGGCGAAACTACGCTCGAGATTTCGCCCGACCAGATTGTAGAAACGTGCCGGCGCCTCAAGCACGAGGGGGGCTACATCCGTCTGAGTGACCTCACTGCCGTCGATCGCTTGCCCGAAGAACCCCGATTCGAAATCATCTATCACCTGCACTCCCTTGAGCACAACGAGCGTCTGAGGCTTCGCGCTCGCGTGTCCTCCGAAATCGATTCCGTTACCGAAGTCTGGCGCTCCGCCAACTGGTACGAACGGGAGGTATTCGACTTGTTCGGCGTTCGCTTTCACAACCACCCCGAACTCGAACGAATTATGTTACCCGCCGAGTGGGAGGGCCATCCGCTGCGCAAGGATTACCCCGTTACCGGAAAGCGAGTCTAATCATGGCTTTCACCGTTTCCGACCAGCAGACTATTCCCGATACGGGCACGCGCCGCATGACCCTGAACATGGGTCCGCAGCATCCCTCCACGCACGGCGTTTTGCGTCTGGAAATTGAACTCGACGGGGAAATTATTCAAAGTGCGAAGCCGGATATCGGCTACCTGCACACCGGAATCGAAAAAGAGTTCGAGGTCAAGATGTATCAACAGGCGGTCACCCTCACCGACCGCATCGATTATCTGGCGCCGCTTTCGAACAACCTCTGTTACTCGCTCGCCGTCGAAAAGCTGCTGGGCCTTGAAATTCCTGCGTTTGCTCAATGGCAGCGCGTGATGCTGGTGGAACTCACGCGTTTGAACAGCCATCTGGTCTGGCTGGGGACGCATGCGCTCGATATCGGCGCGATGAGCATGTTCCTTTACTGCATGCGCGAACGCGAGGATATCCTCCGGATCTTCGAGATGTACTCGGGCCAGCGCATGATGACCAGCTACATTCGCATTGGGGGCCTTGCTCTTGCTCCTCCGCGCGGCTGGCACAAGCGCATTCAGACTTTCATCGATTCCTTCCCCTCAAAAATCGACGAGTACGAAGAGCTTCTCACAAACAATCGGATATGGATCGGCCGCACTAAGGGGGTCGGCTTCATCTCCGTCGAAGATATGCTCGATTTAGGCGTCACGGGCCCCATGCTCCGCGCCGCGGGCGTCAACTTCGATACCCGCAAACAAGCTCCTTACTCCAGCTACGAGAAATTCGACTTCACTGTGCCGACCCGCACGGAAAACGACGTTTACGCCCGGTACCAGGTTCGCGTCGAAGAGATGCGGCAAAGCGCCCGCATCATTCAGCAGGCTCTCGCGGGTATGCCGGAAGGCCCTTTCCAGGCCGACGCACCGGGCATTCTTCTTCCGGAACGCGAAAAAATGAAGACGCAAATGGAATCGCTGATTTATCACTTCAAGATCGTCACCGAAGGCTTCCGCGTTCCCGAAGGCGAGGTCTACCAGGTGATCGAATCGCCGCGCGGCGAACTGGGATACTACGTGGTCAGCGATGGCACCTCAAAGCCTTACCGGGTCCACATCCACGGTCCCAGCTTCGGCAACCTGCAATCCATCCCGACTCTCGCAAAAGGCGCCATGATCTCCGACGTCATTGCGTCCATGGGTTCCATGGACTTCGTTCTTGGAGATACCGATCGATGACCTTGTCTCCGCAGCTTGAGCAGAAGTTTCAATCGTTATTGAGCAACTATCCGGCCGATAAGATTCGAAGCGCGATGATTCCGATGTTGATTTACGGGCAGGATGAAATTGGGTTCGTTTCGCCGGAATTGGTGGAAGAGGTTGCTCGCCGCGTGGGTGTGCAGCCACTCGCGGTAGCGGAAGTAATGTCCTATTACTCCATGCTTCACCCGAAGCGCCTGGGCAAATACCACGTTCAGATTTGCACGAACGTAAGCTGCCAGTTGACCGGTGGGGAAGAACTGTGGGACCAGGCCTGCCACAAGTTGGGAATCGGCCACAAAGAAGCGACCGCCGACCATCTGATTTCGCTTGAGGAAGTGGAATGCATCGGGGCGTGCTCCTGGGCCCCCGCAATCCAGATCAACTACGATTTTCACCACCACGTGACCCCCGAAAAGCTCGACGAACTGATCGACTCTCTTGGCGCGAAGGGTAACAACCATGCCGTATAACGAGCCCCATCCTCTCGAAGTCAAGATCATTTCCCGGCGTTTCGGGCTGGCGAACTCCGCTTCTCTCGACACCTATCTGGCGAACGAAGGTTACGAGGCGCTTCGCAAAGCGCTGACGATGACGCCTGAGGCAATTATCGAAGAGCTCAAGGTTTCCAATCTTCGTGGACGCGGCGGGGCAGGCTTTCCTACCGGGATGAAGTGGAGCTTTGTTCCCCGCACTTCGCCCAAGCCCAAATACATCATCGTCAATGCCGACGAATCCGAACCCGGCACCTGCAAAGACCGCCTGCTGATGGAGTTCGATCCGCATCAGCTGCTGGAAGGCATGCTCATCGGCGGCTACACCATGGGCGCCAAGTACGGCTGGATTTATATCCGGGGCGAGTACCGCTATCTGATCGACATCATGGACCGCGCGATCGCCGAAGCTTATGATCGCGGCTTCCTGGGCGACAATCTGCTCGGGACCAACTTCAGCTTCCACATTCGGACTCACTCTGGAGCCGGGGCCTATGAGTGCGGCGAAGAATCCGCGCTCCTGGAATCGTTCGAGGGTAAGCGCGGCGTTCCGCGGATTCGTCCGCCGTTCCCCGCTGTTTCCGGTGCTTACCAATCCCCTACGCTGCTCAACAACGTCGAAACGTTTTGCACCGTGCCTCCCATCCTTCTGATGGGCGGCGCGCAGTACGCAGGGCTCGGCGTCCCCAAGGCAGGCGGCACCAAACTTCTCTGCATCAGCGGACACGTGAACAAGCCCGGTGTCTACGAACTTCCGCTTGGCTTCCCCATGATGCGGGCCATTGAAGAAGTCGCCGGCGGCGTTCGGAACGGCAAGAAGCTGAAAGCCGTGATTCCCGGCGGCAGTTCCTGCCCCATGCTCAAAGCCGACGAGTGCGATATCACGATGGACTACGACGCGCTCGCGAAAGTGAAAAGCATGCTGGGCTCAGGCGGCATGATCGTGCTCGACGAAGACACGGATATGGTCCGCGTCGCGCTGCGCATCATGCGCTTCTATCAGCACGAAAGCTGCGGCTGGTGTATTCCGTGCCGGGAAGGTACCACGTGGCTCAAGAAACTGCTGACACGCTTCGTAGAAGGCGAAGGCACTAAGAGCGACATTGTGATGATTGGGGACCTGGCGAAGAACATGCTTGGCCGCACGTTCTGTCCCTTGGGCGATGCCGCGGCCATGCCCACAATCAGCATTATCGAGAAATTCCGCGACGAGTTCGAAGCTTATCTGGTGAACGGACCAAAGCCGCGGAGAAGTTACAGGGAACAGTTGGTTTTAGCGTAAATGGCAGACTTAGTAAAACTCACGGTAGACGGCCAGGAAATTCAGGCAGAGCCCGGGACGCTTCTCATTAACGCCGCCAAACAGGCCGGCGTCGAAATTCCCGCATTCTGCTACTACGAAGGGTATTCGCTCCAGGCGGCCTGCCGCATGTGCCTGGTGGAAGTGGAGAAGGCGCCCAAGATGATGGCCGCTTGCACGCTTCCCGTGGCCGAAGGGATGATTGTGCGCACGCAGACCGCTCAGGTGGCGGCGGCGCGGAAATCCACGCTTGAATTTCTATTGACCAATCATCCGCTCGATTGCCCCGTCTGCGACAAGGGCGGCGAATGCGAACTGCAGGACATGGTGTTCCGCTACGGAGCGGGCGAAAGCCGCTACACCGAAACCAAAATCCATCGCGACGAGCAGCAATGGTCGCCCGTGGTCTTTTTCGATGCTCCCCGCTGCATTCTCTGTTTCCGCTGCGTCCGGGTTTGCAATGAAGGTATGGGTGTCGGCGCGCTCGGCGTCATCAACCGCGGTGCGGTTTCTGAAATTGCCCCCAACATGGGCGACCATCTCAACTGCGATGAATGCGGCATGTGCGTCGATATCTGTCCGGTCGGCGCGCTCACCAGCGGCATTTACCGCTACAAAACCCGCCCTTGGGAGATGGAGCATGTCTCCACCGTCTGCACGCATTGTTCGAATGGCTGCAAGACGACTCTCGGCGTGCGTAACGATCACATTATTCGCGGCAATAACCGCGACCGCTCCGGCATCAACGGCGAGTTCCTCTGCATCAAGGGCCGCTACGGCTTCGACTTCACCGACCATCCGGAGCGCCTGCAATCTCCCTTGATCCGCCGCGACGGCGTGCTAACGGAATCTTCGTGGTCTGAGGCTCTAAGCTTCACCGCCAAGAAGTTTGCGGAGATCAAGGCACGCAACGGATTGTTCGGAGTGATCGGCTCCGCGCATCTTACCAACGAAGAGAATTTCTACCTCCAAAAATTCGCGCGCAAGATTCTTGGCACCAACAGCATCGACCATAAACGCTCCGGTGACGTGATTACACTGCTCGATTCTTTAAGCGGCACCAATGGCTCTCTGGCTACTGTCGCCGACTTTTATTCGAGCAAAGCCGTTCTTGTGATTGGCGCCGATCTCGCGCTGGAACAGCCGCTTCTTGCCTTCCAGATTCGCGCCAATGTCCGCCACCACGGCGCGCATGTCTATACCGTCACAGCGAAAGAAGTCCGCGAAGACAAGCTTGCCTTCCGCAGCCTTCGCGTCCAACCCGGCGACGAACTGGCAGGAGCCGAAGAACTCCACACGCTTCTTGCCTCCGAACCCGAACTCGTCATCGTCTTCGACGATTCCATCAAGGGTGAGAAGCTGCGCCGCCTGGTTCAGTTCGGCTCCAGCTTCTCTTTTCCCGTGAAGTACTGCTGCCTGCTGGATTATTCGAACTCTCGCGGCGCGCTGGATATGGGTGTGCTGCCCGAACTTCTTCCCGGCTACCACGCCTCTGAGGCGCCCGGCCTGAACCTGGAAGCGATGGTGACCAGCACGGAGCTAGACGCACTCTGGGTGGTTGGCGCGGACCCCTTGGCCGGCGCTCCCTTTGCCGCCGAGCACGCCTTCGTGGTGGTCCAGGATCTTTTTCTCACCGAAACCGCGAAGCGCGCCGATGTTGTTTTCCCCTCCGCCTCGGCTTACGAAAAAGGCGGCACCGTCACCAACGTTTGCGGAGAAATTCAACAGCTCAAAGCCGCCCTCCGCGTCATGGGAACGAAGCCCGATCTTGAGATTATGGGTCTGCTCGCTCGCGAGATGGGAGCAGCCGCAACAGTCGGTCCCTGGATCCCGGAAAAGGTCTTTTCCGAAATCCGGTCTCTGGTCCCCAGTTACAACGTGCCGCACGCGGTGATTTCGACAGGGGGCGCAGCGCAATCCGTTCCTGTCAACGGACGGATCGCCGTGGCGGAACACCCGGAACTCATTCAATCCGCGCACGATAACCTCTTCACTTCAGGCACGCTGGGGCGCTATTCTAGGATCTTGAATTCGGTCCTGGAGAACCCCCGGCCCCAGTAATGGAGTTTTTCATTGTCAGCCTGATTAAGTCCGCGGTTGTCGCGGGCGCGTTGCTCACCACCCTCGCGTATCTGCAGTGGGTGGAGCGCAAAGTGATTGCTCACGTGCAGGTCCGCATGGGCCCGTCGCGCGTCGGTCCGCACGGTCTGCTGCAGCCCCTGGCCGATGTCATCAAGCTCATGACCAAAGAGGATCTGCTGCCTCCTTACGTCAACCGCTTTTTCTATCTCCTCGCACCGTTCCTGGCCGTAAGCATGGCGCTGATCGCGATCTCCGTGATTCCGTTCGGCCCGGAGGTGAGCCCCTTTGGCTATAACACCTTTCTCCAACTCACCGATCTCAACGTAGGCCTTCTGTTTGTGCTGGCCATCAGTTCCATGGGCGTCTATGGCATCGCGCTCGGCGGCTGGGCCTCAAACAACAAGTACAGCCTGCTCGGCGGTCTAAGAAGCTCCGCGCAGATGATCAGCTACGAACTCCCGCTTTCGCTCGCCATTGCCGCGCCTCTGCTGAGCGCCGGGACCTTAAGCCTGCGCCAAATCGTCGAGTCGCAATCCGGATATTACTTCGGCGTGATTCCGCAATGGAGCATTTTCCAGGGTCCGTTCCCGCAGGTGATCAGCTTTTTCATTTTTCTGATTGCTGCTTTTGCCGAAACCAACCGCGTCCCTTTCGACCTTCCCGAAGCTGAAAACGAACTTGTCGCCGGCTTTCACACCGAATATTCGAGCATGAAGTTCGCGTCCTTTTTCATGGCCGAGTACGCGAACATGATCACGGTTTGCTGCATGACCACCGTTCTCTTCCTGGGTGGCTGGCATCCGTTGTTCCCGGTTTCGCTCGGCTCCTCCTACATTCCCGCCCTTGTGTTCGCGCTTGGCGGCGCCATCATGCTGTTCCACGGCTTGAATCCCACGCGCCGGCTGGACCGCATCACGCTCCCGCTCTTCGCGCTGGTCTTCTTCGGCCTTGCCGTTCTGTTTCTGATTCCGTTTCTTCAGCCGTATCTGATCCCGTTATTCTGGTTCCTCGCGAAAACCGGCATCCTGCTTTTCATTTTCATCTGGATCCGCGCCACACTTCCCCGCTTCCGGTACGATCAACTGATGGGCTTTGCCTGGAAATTCCTGTTTCCCGCAGCTCTTTTGAACCTGCTGATTACCGGCTTCCTGGTGGCGCTGAAAGGCTAGATGGACCTGATTTTCTTCATCATCTTTGCGGTCATCGCCATTGTTTCCGCTGTGAACGTGATTCTTCAGAAGCACCCCATTTCAAGTGCGCTTTCGCTGATCGGCGTGATGGTTTCGCTTGCCGCGCTTTATCTCCTGCTGGGGGCCGATTTCCTTGCCATGGCCCAGATCATTGTTTACGCCGGGGCCATTATGGTGCTCTTCGTCTTCGTGATCATGCTCCTGAACACGGGCGGCGAATCAGGCATTGCCACCCACCGCACCGTCCAGCTTGCCGGCATTCCCGCGCTTCTCGCATTCCTTGCCGCTCTCTGCTATTCGCTCCAGCGCTTCTATCCATTCCATGTGCAAGCAACCTTCGGCGGCTTCACCAAAGGCGATGCCCACAGCATCGGCGTCGCGCTCTTCAGCACTTACCTGCTGCCCTTTGAGGTCACTTCGATCCTGATCCTGGTCGCCATCCTCGGCGCCATTGTCCTGGCCCGCAAGGAGTTCGACTAAGTGCCCTCCGGTGTGCCGATTTCCTGGTTCCTTGTCCTGAGCGCGATCCTGTTTTCGCTCGGAATCGCGGGCTTCCTGCTGCGCCGCAACATCATCACGGTTTTCATGTCCATTGAGCTGATGCTCAACGCGGTAAACCTCACCTTCATTACTTTCTCTTATCAGCTCAAACAAAACTCGGGCCATTTGTTTGCCTTTTTCGTCATGGTTGTCGCCGCCGCTGAAGCCGCTGTTGGGCTTGCCATTATCCTCACCGTCTACAAGAATCGCGGCACCCTCAACATTGATGAAGTGGACTCAATGAAAAACTAGGTATGCAGAATCTCTGGCTCATCCCCGCATTCCCGCTCGCGGGCTTCCTGCTGAACGGGCTCTTCGGACGCAAGCTCCCCAAGTTCGCGGTCACGTTCATCGCGCTGTTTAGCGTGCTGCTCTCCTTCGCGTGGACTCTCAAACTTTTCACCTCGACCGGGTCGCTCGAAACCCCCGTCGCGGAACATTACTTCACCTGGATCCGCAGCGGCCAGTTCCAGGTTGGTTGGGACTTTTCCGCCGACCGTCTCACCGGCGTCATGCTCTTAGTGATCACCGGGATTGGGAGCCTGATTCACTTTTATTCCGCCGGATACATGGCGCACGATGCCAGTTACCCGCGCTTTTTCGCCTACCTGAATCTGTTCATGTTTTTCATGCTCACGCTGGTGCTGGCTTCGAACTATCTCCTGCTCTTCATTGGATGGGAAGGAGTCGGTCTCGCGAGCTATCTGCTTGTCGGATTCTGGTACACGAAGAAGAGCGCCACCGATGCAGGCAACAAAGCGTTCATCGTCAACCGCATCGGCGATTTCGGCTTCATGCTCGCCATGCTGCTGATCGTGATCAACTTCGGCACTCTCGATTTCGCCACTGTGATGACCGCGGCTCCCGGGAAAGCCGCCGTTACGCTCACCGCCATTTGCCTGCTGCTTCTGGTCGGCGCGTGCGGCAAATCCGCGCAGTTTCCCCTCTATGTCTGGCTGCCGGACGCGATGGAAGGCCCCACGCCTGTTTCCGCTCTCATCCACGCCGCGACCATGGTCACAGCCGGTATCTACGTGGTCGCGCGCTCCGCGACGCTGTTCTCCCATGCGCCCGCCGCTTCTGAAGTGGTCGCCTACATCGGTCTCTTTACCGCCCTTTTCGCCGCCTCTATCGGTTTGCTGCAGAACGATATCAAGAAGATTTTTGCGTACTCTACCGTGTCGCAACTGGGCTATATGTTCGTCGGCCTGGGAGTGGGCGCTTACTCCGCGGGCGTGTGGCATCTGATGACGCACGCGTTCTTCAAAGCGCTGCTCTTTCTGGGAGCCGGAAGTGTGATCCACGCCTGCTCCGGTGAACAGGACATCCGCAAGATGGGCGGCCTTCGCTCCAAGACCCCGATCACCTTTCTCACTCTGATCTGCGCGGGCCTCGCGATATCCGGGATTCCGCCCTTCTCCGGTTTCTACAGCAAGGACGCGATCCTGGTCGCCGCCTACCATCACGCTCCCTGGATGTTCTGGGTTGGCGTCGTGACCGCCGGCATGACCGCCTTCTACGTGTTCCGCGCTCTCTTCATCACCTTCTTCGGAGAATATCGCGGCGACGCCCATCCGCATGAATCACCGCTTCTGATGACGGGTCCGCTGGTGATCCTGGCCCTGCTCTCCGCACTCGGCGGCTTCATCAACATTCCGAAATTTCTCGACCCGATGTTCCCCGCGGGCGAAGAGGGCCACGCCATGGGGCTCGTCGTCACCTCTGTCGCAGCGGGCGCAATCGGCATCCTGATCGCGGGAGTCATGTACCTGGGCCGAGCCCGAAAAGTCTCCGAGCCCGGACCGCTCTACAACCTGGTTTATAACAAATACTATGTCGACGAAGCTTACAACGCGGCCATCGTTCATCCTCTGATCGTTACCTCCCGCTCCGTGCTCTGGCGCCTGGTGGATAACGCTCTGATTGATGGCCTGGTGGATGCCGTCGCTCACCAAACTCGCAGTGCCGGCAACGTTCTGCGCCAGTTGCAGTCCGGCAATATCCGCAGCTACGCCGCCTGGGTTGTCTTTGGCTCCGTTGTCCTGGTCCTGGCCATGGGCCTCACCGGAGTCGTCCGGTAACATGAATCCCCTCGATCTTCTCTTGCTGGTTCCGCTCGCGGGATTCCTGCTCATGCTGTTGCTGCCGAAATCCGGCACCGGCCCCATTCGCGTCTTCGCGCTCATCGTCTCCCTTGTGGCGTTCTTCCTTTCCGTGGTGATGGCCTTCAGCTACAAGACCGCCGCGCCGGGCCAACAGTTCGTCACCGACACCGTCTGGATCAACGATCCGAACGTTCACTGGCATATCGGGGTGGATGGCTTGAGCCTCTGGCTCGTGGTTCTCACCACGTTTCTTTCACCGCTTGCAATCCTGCTCTCCTGGAGCTCGATCCAGAAGAACGTGAAGAGCTATTTCGCGCTGATGCTGCTGCTCGAATTCGCTTTGATCGGCGTGTTTTCCTCGCTCGACCTGATCGTCTACTACGGATTCTGGGAACTGACACTCGTCCCGATGGTGCTGTTCATCGGCATGTGGGGGGAGGAAGGCCGCATTGGCGCGGCGCTCAAGTTCTTCCTCTATACCTTCGCCGGTTCCGTGCTCATGCTGGTGGCGATTATCTTCCTGACAAACCGGGCCGGCACCTCGAATTACTCTGCTGTCCTGGAGGCGATCAACAGCGGTAAGCTCGCGCTCAGCTCCACGGAAGAACTCTGGCTCTTCCTCGCCTTTTTCGTCGCCTTCGCGATCAAGCTCGCGCTGTTCCCGCTGCACACCTGGCTGCCCTCGTCCTATACAGCGGCCCCTGCTGCCGCCACCATGATGCTCGCCGCCGTCATGGCGAAGATGGGCACTTACAGCATCATGCGATTCTGCCTGCCGTTGTTCCCCTCGGCCGCGCGGCGTTGCACCAGCGTCATCGTCGTGCTTGCGATCATCGGCATCATCTACGGCGCGCTCATCGCGATCGTGCAGCCGAACATCAAGCGCCTGGTCGCCTACTCCTCCATGAGCCACATCGGCTTCGTCGTGCTGGGCATCTTCTCCTTCACGCAATTAGGTCTCGATGGCGCCGTTTACCAGATGTTGAACCATGGCGTTACCACTGGCTGCCTCTTTCTGCTGATCGGCTTTTTTGAACAGCGCCGCGCGTCGCTTGAAATTTCGGACAACAGCGGCATTGCCGGTATTGCTCCGTGGTTCTCCACAGCCTTCCTCATCGCCACCCTGGCCAGCGTCGGTCTTCCTCTGCTCAACAACTTCGTTGGCGAATTCCTGGTGCTGCAAGGCGCGGCGCAAGCCTACTTCCCGTGGGCCGTCTGGGCTGCCACCGGGATTATTCTTTCCGCCTGCTACATGCTGTGGATGTACCAGCGCGTGTTTTATGGTGAATCTCGCGGCGTGTTCCCCGACCTCAACCTGCGCGAATGGATCTGCGTCGTCCCGCTGATTGCCACCATGTTCTGGATGGGAATCTATACGCAAACGTTCCTTCCCGCCATCTCTTCCACCAACTCTCAACTGCTCGAACAGAGCCGCGCCAACGAACCATTCCGCGTTGGGATCGCCAAGCCAGAGGAGGTCGCCAAGCGTGGTCGTTGATCTTTTCCCCGCGGGCACAATGCCGCCTCAGGAAGACATTGTCCGCATACTTCCTGAACTGATTTTGGGCACCGCCGGCACGGTCTTGATGGTGCTGGTGCCGTTGTTCAAGGACAAGCTGTCCGCCTTCTTCGGCAACTTCTCGTTGGCTACAATCGTCGCCGCGATCGTCGGCGCGCTCTATGCCAGCCAAGTCCCCGGGCTCGCGTTCTCCAGCCTGCTGATCGTCGATAGCTTCGCCACGTTCTTCCGCATCCTGGTGCTTGCGGTCGGTATTCGCGAGCGTCCTCTCCTCTTATCGCTTCCTCAAGCGCGACACCGTCGAAACCGGTGAGTATCACGCGCTTCTGCTCTTCTCGCTGGCCGGACAGTGCCTCATGGTGTCAGCCAACTCGCTGATCATGATCTTCATCGGCCTCGAAATTTCGTCGATCTCGACGTATATCCTCTGCGGCTACCTCCGCGACGACCGCCGCGCCAACGAAAGCGCGCTCAAGTACTTCCTGCTCGGAAGTTTCGCAACCGCGTTCTTTCTGTATGGAGTCGCGATCATTTTCGGTGCGACGGGCTCGACGAACCTGCTCGAAATTCGCCGCGTCCTCACCTCCCCCAATCAACCGCCCACCGCAATGGTCGGTATTGCCATGGCCCTGATGTTCGTCGGCCTCGCTTTCAAAGTCTCCGGCGCTCCCTTTCAAATCTGGGCGCCCGATGTCTACCAGGGCGCCCCCACGCCTGTCACGGCTTTCATGTCGGCCGCGCCCAAAGCCGCCGCGTTCGCCATCTTCCTGCGCATCTTCATGACGGCCTTCGAATCCCAGTCGAGCATCTGGGAACCCATGGTGTGGGTCTCCGCGCTGCTCTCGATGACGATCGGCAACTTCGCCGCGCTGATGCAGAACAACGTCAAGCGCATGATGGCGTACAGCTCGATCGCGCACGCCGGCTATGTCCTTGTGGCCCTATCCGCGCGCTCTGAAATCGGCACTGCCTCCGCGATGTTCTATCTCGCCGCTTACGCCTGCATGAACATCGGCGTCTTCGCGGTTGTCGTCCATCTGTCCGGCAAAGGCGAACGCCACGTCTCTCTTGACGATTTCTCCGGCCTTGCCGCGCGCCAGCCGCTCACGGCTGGGCTGCTCACCATCCTGTTGCTCTCGCTGATCGGCGTGCCGCTCACCGGCGGCTTTTTCGGCAAGTTCTACATCTTCAAAGCCGCGCTGCAGTCGAACCTGATCTGGCTCACCATCCTCGGCCTGCTCAATAGCGCCGTCGCGGCCTATTACTACCTGCGCCTCATCGTACTCATGTACATGCGCGAGCCGGGCGAGGTCACCGGTGCCATCGAACCGCTCCCCTTGACACTGCACGCCGCGCTGATCCTGCCTGTCATCGGCACGCTGTTGCTCGGCATCTTCCCCGGCGCCCTGATCCAGTTCGCCAACCAGTCTGCTGGCTTCTCGCGCTAAGCCGACCGTCGTTCTCGAATCCGGCTTGGCCGGACCGCCGCAAGCATGGTTTGCAGTGGCGAAACTCCTGGAGCCGGACTTCCGAGTCTTGATCCACCAGCGGGCGGCAGGAACCCATGATCTTGCAACGCTCGCCAGCCAGCTCCACACTGTCTTGCGGAACCCACCCTACCTGATCGCGGCTCACTCCTTCGGCGGGCTTGTGGCGCGTCAGTTCGCCGCGCTCTATCCAAACGAAGTTGCGGGCATTGTCTTCGTCGATGCCCTCCCACTTACAGCTGAACTCCCTGTCGCGAAAGCGATTGCAATTGCCCGCGCCGCTCAGCTGATCGCCCCATGGATCCCCACTCTGCTGCCGCTCGCCGCGAAACACATTCGCCTGGCGGACTGGCTGCTTCAAGAACTCTCTAAGCTTCCGGACCAGCGCCAAATCCTGGCCGAATGGTCTAAGCCCGCGTTCTACGCATCTCTCGCAAGCCTGCTGGCCGCATTGCCCCGCAATCTTCGCCGTGCCCGCACTCTCCCTCTCGGCGTTCCCACGGTCTCTCTCCACTCCGATTACCCTGACCCCGAAGGCCGCCGCATTGAAGACGCCGGCCACTGGATCCAGGTCGATCAGCCCCACGCCGTCGCCAGCGCGATTCGCGAACTCGCTCGCGGCGCGTGATATTCTCTGCACCATGCATCGGTTCACCTTCCTCGCCTCGCTCATCGGACTCGCCCTGCAGAAGTTCACTCCGAAGCAGAGCGATCGCCCCGAAGTCCTCTCCGCCGATGAACCCGGCTTCCGCACCATTTTCGACGGCAAGACCCTGGCGGGATGGGAAGGCGACCCGAAGTATTGGCGGGTGGCGGACGGAGTGATGACTGGCGAGATTACTCCGGAGACAGTGATTAAGAGCAACACCTTCATCATCTGGCGCGGCGGCACACCGGGAGATTTCGAACTGAAGGTGGATTACCGCATCACGCCCGGCGGCAACAGCGGCATCAACTATCGCAGCGTTGTGGTGCCAGACAAGGTGACCCCCGCAAACCAGTTCGCCATGCGCGGTTATCAATGCGACATCGATGGCCAGAACAAGTACACCGGAAACAACTACGAAGAGAAGGGCCGGCTGTTTCTGGCGGTGCGCGGCCAGGTAACCCGCGTCACGGGCACGCGCACTCCGGTGGTTCTTTCGACTCTCGGCAAGAACGAAGAACTCGCCGCGCTGATTTCGAATGACTGGAACGCCATCCATCTCATCGCGCGCGGCAATACGCTGATCCACAATATCAACGGCCGCACAATGAGCATCACGATCGATGACGATCCGGAAGGGCGAGCGCTCACGGGCCTGATTGGTGTACAAGTACACGTCGGCGGCCCCATGAAGGTGGAATACCGCAATTGGCGCTTGAAAGTTTGGGATAATGCGACAAAGGGCGTTTAGCTCAGTTGGTTAGAGCGTCTGCTTTACACGCAGAAGGTCCGCGGTTCGATCCCGTGAACGCCCACCATTTTTTGCTCAGTCAGGAGTAACCATGGAACAAGGTCCTATGATTGACCGCCGCGACCTGCTCGGCGCACTCGCCGGGGTCACCGCCGCCGCAACAGTATTCACGGAAGATGTTCACGCTCAAGAAACCCGCTCCGGCGACATGATCTATCGGATGCTTGGCCGGACAGGAGAAAAAGTGTCCGCCATCGGGCTCGGCGGCTCCCACATCGGCAATCCGAAAGATCCCGCCGAAGGCATCCGGATCATTCGTTCCGCCGTGGATCGCGGCATCACCTTTCTCGATAACTGCTGGGATTATCACGACGGCGACAGCGAAGTTCGTATGGGCAATGCTCTTCAGGATGGCTACCGGGCCAAAGTGTTCCTGATGACAAAGTTCGACGGCCGCACCAAGGAGTCGACTGCAAAACAGATCGATGAATCGCTCTCACGCCTGAAGACAGACCACCTCGATCTCATCCAGTATCACGAGAATATCCGCATGGAAGATCCCGACCGTTTTTTCGCTCCGGGCGGACCCCTCGAAGCGTTGATGGAAGCGAAAAAGGCCGGCAAGATTCGGTTTATTGGGTTCACCGGACATAAAGATCCCGCGGTTCACCTCCGCATGTTGGAAGTTGCCGGGCAGCACGGCTTCCACTTCGATACGGCGCAAATGCCCCTCAATATTCTGGATGCCAGCTTCCGCAGTTTCGCGAAGCAAGTGGTCCCGCAGCTGGTTCAGCAAGGTATCGGCGTGCTGGGGATGAAGCCCCTTGCTTCTGGTGCGATTCCTCGAAACAACATCGCCACGCCGATCGAGTGCCTGCATTACGCGCTTTCTCTCCCCACCTCCGTGGTGATCAATGGCTGTGACTCCATGGAGCGGCTCGATCAAGCGTTCGAAGCAGCCCGTACTTTCAAGCCGCTCACCGAGCCCCAGATTTCCGCGCTAATTTCGAAGACCAAGGAAGCGGCGCTCACGGGCAAGTTCGAGTTATTTAAGACCGGCACTCGCTTCGACGGCACCGCGCTTCATCCGCAGTGGATGGGGTAAACCTCTCTCCCAATTCGTGCCCTGCGTGCTCAGACAATCGCGGGGTGGGCCGGAGCGATGTGCCCCGCGGACCCTACAAAATCAGCCGCATGGCGAAAGACGTCATCGCGGTGAGCAGGAACTGGCGATCCGTTTCCCGAACGGGTAAACAGCTTGCTGCTCGGATGCACCAGTTGCGGCGTGCTGCGCGCGAAACGGCCAGACCTGAAGAAATTTCCGGGCTTTCGGGGCTGGGGAAAGATGAGCTCGGCGCAGCCAGAGTTTTGCCTAGCCACGATGCTCAGCTTTCTAGAGCGGACCACTCGTCAGGAGTAAGCTGCACTTGGGCTGCGGCCATATTCTCTTCCAGATGGGCCACGGACGATGTGCCGGGGATGGGCAGGATCACCGGCGAATGATGTAGCAGCCATCCGATCGATAACTGCGCAACCGTCGCACCATGCCGCGAGGCCACCTGATCCAGCTTGCCTCCCGGCCGGGCCAGTTCTCCGGCCGCTACCGGGAACCATGGGATGAAAACAATGCTGTGCTGCTCGCAGTACTTCACAACGTCTTCATGGGCGCGGTCCGTCAGGTTGTATTTGTTCTGCACGCTCACGACATCGATGATCTTGCGTGCCTGTTCAATCTCTGCGACGGAGACTTCGGATAAACCGAAATGCCGGATCTTCCCTTCCTCCTGGAACTTCTTGATCTCGCCCAGAGTTTCTTCCACCGGAACTTTGGGATCGATCCGATGCAATTGGTACAGTTCCAGCCGTTCTAACTTCAAGCGGCGCAAGCTCATCTCCAATTGCTGCCTCAGATACTCGGGTCTTCCCACCGGGGCCCATTTGTTTGGAGCCTGCCGCGTCAGTCCGCCCTTGGTCGCGATCACCACGCCGGGTTTGTAGGGCGCCAGCGTTTCGCCGATCAGCTGCTCACTCACATTGGGGCCGTAGGAATCCGCGGTGTCGATAAAGTTCACGCCCAGCTCTACCGCCCGCTTTAAGACGCGGCGTGCTTCCTCTGGATTTTCCGGGTCTCCCCACACGCCTGTTCCTGTAATCCGCATCGCGCCGAATCCTAGCCGGTTCACCGTGATGTCGCCCAGCTTCACTTCCATTAAGCTCATGGTGTTTCGGTTTGCATCTTTCTGCCCAATGCCAGCCATACGGAAAGCCCTATGAGTACGGCGGTTCCGGCCGCGTAGATCATCCAACTCACCGGCACCACGCCGATACTCCTTGAGCGAATGAAAGTGGAAGTTCTCAAGAGAGCCATCAGGCCTGCGCCCAATGAGGCCCGAGTAAAAGGGAAGGCTGACGAAATTGACGGTATAGACGTCCAGCGCGGCGCAGCAGACCGTAACCGCCAGAAGTCCCCAGCGCCGAAGCCCCACGGCCAGCAACACGACTTCGGGTAGAACCACGGCATACAAATACCAGCCCATGGAAGTGGAAGCTCCCTTCGCCAGGAAAAGGAGGAGCACGTTATAAAGCTGCCCTAACCAGAACATGCCATAGAACAGCAGCAGCGCATCATATCGCCTGTGGCGAACCGCGACGCGCGCGACTTCAAAAACTGCAACCGCAATGATCACGTAGAACGCGTGATAGATCCAACTCCGCACCGTAAGACCGCTCCACGCTCCGAACCAGATGTGCGAGAGCAGGATGGAATCCACGGCACTGAGCCAATGCACGCGGCCCGCACCCGCGAGCAAATCAGGCCATTTCACAGTGCGGAGCATCACTGATTCATTCAGGCCGGTAAGCGTGCCGTTAGTCAGAAAATTGTGAATGTACCACCAGCCCGAAATCAGGAACGCCGTGCCGAAAATTTTTGCAGCCTCTTTCCGGGAATGGCGGAAATAGAGAAGCGCGATGGCGGGCAGAGCGGTCAGGAAATACGCCTTGGTCAACAAACCAAGCCCGAGTACGAATCCAATGGCAATCCCCTGGCGCGGCCTAATCAGCACCAGCAGGATCAGTAACGAAAAGAGCAGTACGCCCAGACATTCGTTCCCTACCCGGCAGAGGTCGATAAGGAACTCAGGGAGCAGAGCGAGCAACACCGCCGTGGCCAACGCCGTTGCGCGGTTTCCTATTACATGAAGCGCGGCGAAGAAGACCAGCGGAACGGTGAGCGAGCCGAGCAGCAGGCTCACGATCCGCAGCCGATGGACCTTTTCGATCAACGAACCGTGCCCCAGCGCCGCTGAGGCGATCCAGTAGTACAGTGGCGGCTGCAGCGCCTCATACATCCTTGGGTTGCGCTCATTTGTGACCGTTTCGGCAATTTCAACCGAAACCGGCGCATCGCGATCCACCAACCAGCCGCCGTGAGTGGCAAGCCGCTCGATCACGGCGAAGTGCGACCATTCGTCGTAGCCCTCCCACAGGGGTTGGAAGGAGCAATAGAAAAGCCCGCGCGCAACGAAACAAACCCAGATGAGCGCCAGCGTTTTCAAAGGGCTCTTGCTTTCAGGATTGCGGCTACGCTGCAGACTTCGGTAATCTCATTGGCCATCACCATTTCCGCCGCGCGCTCCATGGGCACCCACCGGAGAGTCAACTCCTCTTCCGGATCAGGGTCGTTTTGGACCAGCGTGAGAGTGTCCGCCAGAAACAGGTGCTGCACATCGGTCGTCACACCGTTGCAGACATCCACAGTTCCCATCGCTCGCCAATTCGCTGCTTCCGCGCCTGCCTCCTCCCGCAATTCGCGTTTCGCTACGGCCAGCATATCCGTTTCGCCTTCAGCCGACCCGCCGCGCGGTATCTCCCAGGTGTAGCGTCGCAAGGTATAGCGATACTGTCCGATTAACGCGATCTCTGCTCGATCGTTCATCGCAATCACGCCCACGGAAGGACGGATCTCCACCACGCCGTAGATCCCGGTCTGGCCATCAGGCCGGACAAACTGGTCCTCCCGTACGCGAATCCAACGGTTCTCATAGACCACTCTTTCGGAGAGCGTTTCCCAAGTCACGTCCGTTTATCGCCTGCCAGCGGCTTACTTGCAAATTGGCAGTCCAATATGTGATCATCCAATTTCAATGGCTGATCTGGATCCTAAATCTGCTATTCCACTCTATCGCCAGCTTTTCACGCATTTCGTGACGGAGATAGAAGCTGGTAGGCTGCAGGATGGTGAGCGTCTGCCAGCCACTCGCGAATTGGCTGGTCAGCTTGGTCTGAATCGGACCACAGTCTCTGCCGCATACGATTTGCTCGATTCCGAAGGATGGATCTCCGGGGAGGTAGGGCGGGGAAGCTTCGTTCGCGCCCGCAACGCCTTCAAATGGGAGAGTGTTCTGCCATCGTCGCTCACGGCCCGCCACCCCTCCGTGCCGGCCGCTCCCATAAGCTTTGCGCAGTCGCGTCCTTCAGAAGATCTGTTTCCTGTGGAAGCGTTTCGAGAGAGCACAGAGTGCGTGTTGCGGTCGAAGGAGCTTGCCGGCATCCTGCAACTCGGGTCACCCGCAGGGTATGAGCCGCTGCGGCGCTACCTGCTGGATCAGGCACGAGCGGAGGGAAATGCCGGCCCTGGCGATGATTTGCTGATTACCAATGGATGCCAGCAAGCGCTCGATCTGCTCCAGAAAGTACTGGCCCGGCGCGGCGACGTCGTTGCGTTGGAAGATCCGGTCTATCCCGGTCTGCGAAATCTGTTTCAGCAGTCCGAGGCGGTTCTCACCGGCATAGAAGTCAGGAAGGACGGAATCGACGTCGAAGCGCTTGCGCGACTTCGTGCCAAACTGGCCGTCGTTACGCCGAGCTTTCAAAATCCGACGGGCATCACTCTGCCTCGCGAGCGCCGCGAAGCTCTGCTCCGTATCCCCGGTACCCTCTTTATCGAGAACGATATTTATAGTCCACTTCGGTATCGTGGGGAACCGGAACCCACGTTGAAGAGCCTCGATAAATCGGGCCGCGTCATCCTGCTCCGCAGCTTCTCGAAAATAGCGTTCCCCGGTCTGCGAGTCGGCTGGGTGATCGCGCCGCGGCCATTGGTTCAGAGGCTTACTGAAGCCAAGCAGCTCACGGATCTTCATACCGACCAGTTTTCACAAGCCGTACTGCTGCATTTTGCGCAATCGGGCCGCCTGGCGGAGCACCAGCGCAACATGCTGGCCCGCGGCCTCGAACGTCTGGACGCCGCGTTGCGAGCCCTGCAGCGTTATTTCCCTCCTCAAACACGATGGACTGAACCCTCGGGCGGCATGAATCTTTGGGTCCAATTGCCCGAGCCGCTGGATGCCGCGGATCTGATGACGCGCGCGCTCGCGGAGGGAGTCTCCTATCTTCCTGGGAAATACTTTGCGGTTTCCGGCACGCACAGCAACGCGCTCCGGCTCAGCTTCGCCGGTTTGGCTGAGGCGGAAATCACTCGGGGTATCGAAATTTTAGGCAGGCTGGCGAAAGAGGCGCTGGAATCGGTGCGGTCGCGCGATCGCGAACCGGTTCTCGCCATGGTTTAACAGAATTCACTTAGAGGAGCACGAACATGCAATTTGACGATCAATTTCGTTTGAAAGTCGGCTTAGCCGAGATGCTGAAAGGCGGCGTCATTATGGACGTCGTCAATGCCGAACAGGCGCTGGTTGCCGAAAAAGCGGGCGCTTGCGCGGTGATGGCGCTGGAACGCGTTCCGTCCGATATTCGGAAGGAAGGGGGCGTCGCGCGGATGTCGCCGGTCGGAATGATTCGCGAAATCATGCAGACCGTCAGCATTCCGGTGATGGCGAAAGCGCGTATCGGCCATTTCACTGAGGCGCGGATTCTGGAAGAACTGGGCGTGGATTATATCGATGAATCCGAAGTTCTCACGCCTGCCGACGAGGAGCACCACATTGCCAAGCGCGATTTCAAAGTGCCGTTCGTTTGCGGCGCGCGCAACCTGGGCGAAGCTTTGCGGCGCATTGCGGAAGGCGCGGCCATGATTCGCACCAAGGGCGAGGCGGGTTCGGGCAATATTGTCGAGGCCGTGCGGCACATCCGCACCATTGTTAAGGAAATGAAGCAGCTTACGGTGCTCGGCAAGGAAGAGCTGGTGCACGAATCGAAGAAGCATGGCGCACCGCTGGACCTGATCGAGTACTGCGCCGAGCACGGCAAACTGCCAGTGCCCAACTTCTCCGCCGGAGGAATTGCCACGCCCGCCGATGCCGCGCTGGTGATGCAGTTAGGTGCGGAAGCGGTTTTCGTCGGCTCCGGAATTTTCAAGAGCCCGCAGCCGGAGTTGTTCGCAAAGGCGATTGTAAAGGCGGCGACTTTCTACAAAGACGCAGCGAAGGTTCTGGAAGCGAGCGAGATGTTGGGAATCGGCATGCCGGGCCTGGATATTTCCAAGCTGCCTGAGCATGAGCTGATGCAGACCCGCGGCTGGTAAATGCCGGATTCGCCCACGATTGGGGTGCTGGCGATTCAGGGCGCGTTCGATGTCCACGCGCGCGCTCTGGCGGACTTGGGCGCGAACGCGATTCTGGTCCGCACCGAAACGGAGTTGAACCTGTTGTGATGCCCTGGTGCTACCCGGGGGAGAAAGCACCACCATGCTCAATCTGTTGAATGAGGAGCACTTAATGGAGCCTCTGGCCCGCTTCGCCCGGGAAAAGCCGGTGCTGGCCACGTGCGCGGGTGTGATTCTTCTGGCTCGAGAGGTGACGCATCCCGTTCAGGAGTCCTTGGGGATTCTCGACCTCGCAGTGGAACGAAATGGTTATGGGCGCCAGATCGACAGCAAAATCGCGGAAGTGCAATTGTCCGAGGGGCCGCCGCTCGAAGCCGTGTTTATCCGGGCCCCTATAATTCATTCGGCCGGCCCGGAAGTAAAGACGCTGGCTTCACTCGATGGCCACCCTGTCCTGGTGGAACAAGGCCGTCATCTGGCGGCGACCTTTCATCCGGAACTAACGGCGGACCGGCGCGTTCATCGAATGTTTCTCAGTAAACTGAAAGGGTGAAGCGTGTCCATTTCGTTTGTGTCGGCAACTGCTGCCGCAGCCAGATGGCCGAAGGCTTCGCCCGCCATTGGGGAAATGGGTTCGTTTTTCCGACCAGTTCCGGATTGGCTCCGACGCGAGAAGTGGCTTGGGAGACTGTCGCGACCATGCAGGCCCGCGGCGTGGATATCAAGTCGCAATTTCCGAAAAAGTTCGATCGTTTCGGGACGCAGGAGTTCGATCTGATCGTGAACCTGAGCGGATACACTCTGCCTGGCAAGCCGGTGCCGCCGGTTGAGGAATGGCAGGTAAGAGATCCGTTTGGCCAAAGTGCTGAAGTGTATGCGAAGTGCGCAGCGGAGATTGAGACTCGTGTGAAGGCACTTGTCGAACAAGTGCGGGAAACCTCTGGCCCGCGGATTGCTTCCACCTAAGAGTCATGAGACTCCTGGCGAAACTTGTCTTTTGCGCGGCGACACCCGTGATGGTGATTGCGGGAGTAAATACCATTTTTTTGCGGGACGGCAGAACCATCTCCGGACGGTTCCTTGATGGCAATGCAGGAACGGTGGGGTTCGAAGACGACAACGGTCGCCAGTACCGGTTCCGCACGGCCGACGTGCAGTCGATTTCATTTGCGAATCCGCGGTTCGATCGCGGGAATGACGTGCAATCCCCGGTCGCGATCTTGCCCGCAGGGACCGAACTAAGTGTCCGCACCACATCTACGATCAACTCGAGAGAGGCAGACGATAACCAGATATTTCCGGCGTTTGTAGACCGGGACGTGCGAGATTCGTCCGGGAACGTAGTCATCCCTCGCGGAAGTGCGGCGGAGTTGGTCATCCGTTCTATGAATGGCGGACGGCTTCGCGAAAGCTCCAGTCTGGTGCTGGACGTTCAAGCGGTGACGGTGAACGGAACTCGGTTTCGCATTGATACGGAAGACCTCACCAGAACCGGTGGCGGACGCGACGGCATCGGAGCGAATCGCCGGACGGGAGAGTTCGTAGGTGGCGGCACAGCGCTTGGGACGCTCTTAGGTGCGGTTGCGGGTGGGGGGAAGGGCGCGTTGATTGGGGCGCTCGCAGGCGCGGTTGCTGGAGCTGGGACGGAAGTGCTGACCAAAGGCGGAGAGGTCCGCGTGCCTTCTGAGACGGTGCTTACTTTCCGTCTGGATCAACAAATCACAATGAATCCGCGTTATTAAAGGACAAACAACGATGAGCGATTCACCTTTACAACCCGTTTCTGGTACGGAGAACCTGATTATTTCTGCTGGAACACTGATGGGCAATCACGTCCGCAACAGCGCGGGCGAGGGCCTGGGCCAGATTGAAGAGATCATGATCGACGTGAATAACGGAAAGATCGCCTACGCGGTTTTGAGTTTCGGAGGTTTCTTGGGAATCGGCGATAAGTTATTTGCCGTTCCGTGGGATTCCCTTCAGCTGGATGCCAAGAATCAAGAATTTATCTTGGGCGTAGACAAAGAGGTCCTGGAGAACGCGCCGGGGTTTGATAAGCAGCACTGGCCGGACATGGCGGATTCCACCTGGCACACCGAAATACAGAATCACTGGAGCTGAGTTTTCTCCGGTATTTCGTAGCACATACGATATTTGGTAGGATCGATCCGGTTATCTTCAGCGTAACCGTCACAAACTAAAGCACTTGGCTTTGGCGGCAGACTTGCCCTACTGTCACCTCATGAGAAGTTTTAAATCGGCCCTAATTGCTTCCTTAATCGCAATTACTTGTTGTTCGACCGCCGTTTTCGCCCAAACGATCAGCGGTGACGCAGTTGGCACTGTGCAAGACGTAAGCGGGGCCGCGATCGGCGGGGTCTCCGTAACGGCCACAAATCAGGACACGAATACCCGGCTTTTGGGTGTGACCAACTCGGCTGGCGAGTACCGGATTTCGAATCTCTTGCCTGGCTTTTATACTTTCACTGCAGGGCAGTCTGGTTTCGCTACAACCTCCTTGAAAGACGTCCGGATCGATCTGAACAAAACCTCAACGGTGCCGCTGGTTCTTCAGGTTTCGAGCGTAGCCGGCTCTGTCGAAGTCACTTCAGCAGCAGCCACCATAGACACCACCACGGCCCAGATCGCCGGTACCTACGATTCAAGACAGGCGTCCTCGCTCCCCAACGTGGTTATTGGTCAAGGTGTCATTAACCTGTCATTGTTGCAGGCGGGCGTAGCGAGTTCAGGCGGCGTGGGAGTGGGAACAGGGCCATCGGTAGGTGGACAGCGTCCCCGAAACAATAACTTCACGATTGAGGGCGTCGACAACAACGCAAAATCCGTGACCGGACCGAATGTGTTTATTCCGAACGACTTCGTTTCGGAATTTACCCTAATTCAGAACCAGTTTCGCGCGGAGTACGGCCACTCCTCCGGCGGGCAGTTCAACACCAGCCTGAAGAGCGGTGCGAACACGTTTCACGGCGATCTTTACGACTACCTGCGCAACCGGGATTTGAACGCGGTAGATCAATCGTTCGCGAATCAAGGAATTTACAAGAATCCGCGTTACGACCAGAATCGCCTGGGTGCGGATTTTGGTGGGCCAGTTCTTAGGAACAAACTCTTTTTCTTCGGAGGTTTTGAATATAATCCGCTAGGCCGAGCCAGTACTGTAGGGTCTGCTGTTTATGCGCCCACGGCCGCGGGTTATGCAACGCTGGCGGCACTTCCCGGCGTCAACCAGGCTAATCTGAACATCCTCAAGACTTACGCGACCGCCGCGGCCCTGACGCCTGGCGCTCCTTCTTTTGCGGTTGCGGGAACTTCGATTTCTACCGGCATCATCCCGATCGTTGCGCCTAATTTTGCGAACGGTTACTACAGCACGCTCAGCATCGATTACAGCATTTCCGACCGGGACCAGTTACGGGGTCGGTACTCGTTCAACCGCAACGACTCGATCAATACGGGCGCGACCCTTCCGGTCTTTTTCACTACGGTCCCGCAACGATACTACCTTCCTTCGCTTGCTGAGTACCATACATTCAGCCCGAACCTGACGAATGAATTCCGCTATGGCTATCAACGCTCGGTTTCGGACAGCCCGGTAGGGAATCAATCCTTCCCTGGACTCGATCAATTTCCCAATCTTCAGTTCAATAATTTGAACCTGCAAGTCGGTCCAAACTCTAATTTTCCTCAGTCCACAATCGTCAATTTGCATCAGTACTCTGACGCTGTCACCTGGATCCGAGGCAGCCACACCATCAAAGTGGGCGCGGAGTTCCGTTATTACATCTCGCCCCAGTTTTTCTCGCAACGCGTTCGGGGCGATTACGAGTATGTAAACGTCGCCAGTTACCTTTTGGACACCACGCCGGATTATCTGGCCCAGCGAAATGTGGGCGGCCGTAAGTATTACGGCAACCAGAACGCGATTTATGCTTTCGGACAAGATACCTGGCGCGTCACTCAAAAATTGACCCTTGATCTCGGGCTTCGGTATGAATACACGACTGTCCCTCGCAGCCAGCAGGACCAGGCCTTGAATTCCGGAGCGAGCGCTGCTCCGCTGCTGCCTATCGGAAAGCCGACCGCCGATCCGAAGGGTATTGCACCCCGCGTAGGTGTTGCTTATACGCCAGGGCGCAACGGGGATTTCGTGATTCGTGCCGGGTTCGGGCTTGCCTATGACGTGCTGTTCGATAACCTGGGCCTAAATACGGTTCCCCCGCAATACGCTGTAACGGTAGATCAGACAGGCGCAGGCGCGGCTAATTTCTTGAAAAGTGGGGGCATCACGACCAGTTCGCTTTCCGCGACAAACACGGTCGCCGGATTGCGCGCGAACACCGGATCTTTCGTTCCGAACCAGCTGCTTCCCTACTCGATCAATTACAACTTCGGCATTCAAAAGGTATTCGCGAAAGATTACACCCTTGAGATTCGGTATGTCGGAACCAAGGGCGTCCACCAAGTGATTCAGCAGCAGCTGAATAAGCTCTCGCCAGTGACGGCAACCCGGAACATCCCGACATTCCTGTCCGTTCCCAGTGCTGCCACACTGCAAGGCCTGCCGCTTAGCGTCGGAGACTTACGCGCTCAGGGCAATCTCGATCCGACGTACGCTTCGCTGGGTTTCACCGGAACACTTACCTCTTACCGGCCGGAAGGATATTCTCAATACAACGGTCTTGCGATTCAGCTGAACCGCCGCTTCGCCCGCAACTTACTGTTCCAGGGGTCTTACACCTGGAGCCATAACATCGATAACAGCACCGCGGAAGTCGCCAGCACCTATCTCACCCCGCGCCGGGCGCAGAACTTCAACCTGGAATCAGCGGAAAAGGCGTCCTCCGCGCTGGACCGGCGCCAACGCGCCACGATCAGCGCCGTTTACGACTCGCCTTATTTCAAAGGCAGCGGAAATTGGTTCGTCAAAAACCTGATCGGGAACTGGCAAGTGTCCCCCGTCTATACATATGAAACGCCGGAGTATTACACCGTTCAAAGTGGCATCGATTCCAACTTCAATGGAGACTCCGCGCCGGACCGCACGATTATTAACACCGGTGGCACCGCGCACACGGGCAGCGATGTGTATGGTCTGGATCGAAACGGGAATCGTATCAATCTTACTGCCGCAACGGCTCTCCGCGACCCGATCGTGGCGTATGTAGCCACGAATCCGAATGCGCGGTATATTCGTGCCGGTTATGGCGCTTATGCGAATGCGGGACGAAATACGGAGTCCGCAAGGCCGATCGACAACCTGGATTTGTCGCTCCTAAAGCGATTCACCATTACGGAACGCATGTCGCTCGAACTGAGCGGTCAGGCGCTGAATCTTTTCAACCATGCGCAATTTACTCCCGGGAGCGTCAATAATGCCGGGTTGGTGGGCACGTTTAACAGCGGTACGTTAAGCTATGTCTCCGCCGCAAATTCGCAATTCAACAATCCGGAAACGGCATTCAGCAGCAATCCGAGGCAGCTGATTATTGTTGCGAAGTTCCGGTTCTAAACGCATGATCGGCCGGGCTGCGGGACATTCCCGTGGCCCGGTCCGGCACGCAGAACTATTTAGCTTGGGCCGCTCTACGCTTTGCCACAGCCTTCTTGGTTTGAGCTTTCTTCTCGGCTGGAGTGGACTTCGAAGCGGCTTTCTTCCGGCAACTTCCCTGACTGTGCTCAGGTTTGCCGGGAACCGGTTCGAACCCCGGCCAACATCTGTTTTCGTTTTTAGGCATTCAGCATTTCCCCTAGCCTTTCGTGTGGCAATAAATGCTCCGAAGTGCCGCAAAACACGATGTTTCCAGCCCGCATGGTAGACTAAATAAATCCAAGCTGCTCGATTCCGCATAGGATTCCCTTGACTATCTGTCGCTCTTTTCCCGTACTCCTCATCTTCTTTACCGCGCTTACCGCTTCCGCTCAAACACTGAATCCTCGACCTGTAAAAGCGATTGGCGCGCCTCGTCTTCTGGCCACACAGGCGAATCCCAGCGCGCTCGACTCGGTGAATCCCAATTTCGTCGATTCGCGGGATCTTTTTAATCCTTCGGCAGTTGCGCTGGATTACTCCAGCACGCCTCCCTCGGTATACGTCGCCGACACCGCAAATAATCGGGTTCTTGGATGGAAGTATGCCTCGCAGCTGGCGAACGGCGCTCCCGCTGACATTGTTTTAGGGCAGAGCAGTATCTATGCAACGCTTCCCCAGGGGCCAGGCGGTCTGACAATCGGCCTCAACTCACCGACGGGTCTTGCGGTAGATAAATCCGGCAGCGTCTACGTCGCTGATACAGGAAACAACCGGATTCTCAGGTTTCCGCAACCCTTCCTGCAAACCGACTTACTGAAGACACCCGATCTGGTCCTGGGACAATCCGGATTCAACGGCGCGACCGCGAATCCGATCGGGGTTTTGGCCACCAGTCTTTTCCTGAATGCCGGACAGGGATTTCCCCCCCACATTGGACTGGCTTTCGACGCGGCTGGGAACTTGTTTGTGAGCGACGCCGGTAACAATCGTGTGCTTCGCTATTCGGTTGGTGTTCTCGCCGCCGGATCGAACGGCGCTGCAGCCGATCTGGTTTTGGGGCAGACCTCATTCGCAACCAACCTCGACGCTCAGGGTAACCGGTCTAACAAGGGCGTTTTAACCTCGCCCCGTGGTTTGGCGTTCGATTCAAACGGTAGGCTGTATGTGGCGGACGGTCTTGCCCGCGTTCTGGTCTACACTCCCGGTTTTGCCCTGGGGGGCGCTGCTGCGCGCATTCTGGGTGTCGCTATCGGCGTGGTGGGCCAGCCCTCTCCCCCAGCGGTAAGCTCCGTGAACATTGGATTTGCCAGTTCCGTGGCTATTGGACCCGGGAACCATCCGATTGTTGTGGACACCGCTTATCACCGTGTGTTGATTTACGATTCCTTCGAGAACTGGCCCGCCGAGACCCTGACCGTGATCTCGCCTACAGCGCAGACCGTGATCGGCCAGAATGCTTTCAGCCAATCGGCGCCAAACGGAGGGTTTCGGTTTCCGAACCAGACAACACTTTCCACTCCGCTCGATGCCACGGCATCGGGCAACGAATTGTACGTTGTAGACACCGGGAACAACCGGATTTTGGTGTATCCGTATCCGTCGAACGGTCCTTCTTCGAGTGCTTTCCGCGTTTTGGGCCAGGTTAACTTCGGTCTGTTTAGTCCGAATCTGGTGGAGGGACGCGGTTTTTCACTCTCGGCGGCGGGATTGAGCGGGTCGATTGTGATCGACCGTAACTCCAACCCTCCCCATCTGTATGTCGCCGACACCGGCAATAACCGGATTTTAGGGTTTAACGATTTCAACAATGCGAAGACAGGTGATTCCGCCGACATCGTCATCGGGCAATCGAATTTCTTCAGCACGGCGTTTAACAACGTTTCGAACGATCCCGGCGCCGCGAATCAGAACGGATTGAATCACCCCACGGCGCTGGCCTTGGATGCGGCAGGAAATTTGTTTGTCGCCGATACAGGAAATTCGCGGGTTCTTCGGTTTCCTCAACCGTTTGCGCAGCCTAGTGCCGGTAATCAAGCTGCGGACCTGGTAATCGGGCAGGCGAATTTTAACTCCGTAGTCAGCAGCGCCACGAACAGAACCATGCAGTCACCCACCGGCGTGGCCATCCTGAGTGACGGGTCTCTCCTGGCTTCTGACGCCGCACTGAACAGGGTGCTTTACTTTCAGAAACCGCTGGTCAGCGGAATGGTAGCGAACAAGGTGTTAGGCCAGGCCGATTTCAACTCACCCAGTACGAACTCCGGTGGAACTACCGTCTTCAACGCCTCCCGTTTCTCCTCTCCTCGCCAAGTAGCTGTCGATCCGCAAGACCGCGTCTATGTATGCGATACAGGGAACAGCCGCATCGCGATCTTCGACACGATCGGAAACCTGAGCCCCACGTTGCCGGCCCCTGCTGTCTCCCTGAACACTGGTCTAAACCAGCCGATCGGAATCGTGATCGGAGCTGCGAACACGCCCAATGCCGGCCAACTCTGGGTGAGCGATTACGCCGCCAATGCGGTGCTGCACTTCCCTCCGTTCGCTCAGCTTCTTTTTAACACCGCGCCGGATTTGACCCAAAACGCGTTCCACCCCATTAGCCCGGCGTTCGATTCTTTTGGTGACTTGGCCGTGGCCGATTCCGCGAATCGGGTGGTTCTGTTCGTTCCGCGACTTACGATTTCGAACGGGTCCAGTTTTGCGGTCGGTCCGGTGGCACCGGGCACCATCATTTCCGTATTTTCGGCCGATGCTCCCGCGACTTCATCCAAAGCCATTCTTGCCACGAGCACCGTTAGTTTTGACTCTTTGGCCAATCCGCTTCCTCTGCCGACGACGCTGGGCGATGTTCAGGTTCTGGTAAATGGCTCACCCGCGCCTTTGTTTTACGTTTCCCCTACGCAGATCAACTTGCCTCTCCCTTCCACGCTGCCCGTCTCAGGCACGGTGGATCTGGAGATTGTTTCCAAGACTTCCTCGCGAATCTACGGCTTGACCGAGATCTCCCTGGCCGCGGTTTCGCCGGGACTTTTCACCTATTCTGGCAGCGGCGTCGGCCAGCTTGCGGCAATCAACGCGAACGACAATTCAATCAATACGGCATCGAAGCCGCTGGTTCGCGGCCAGATACTCACGCTTTTTGGAACAGGCGAAGGCCCCGTTCCTAATGGTCCTCCCGACGGCACCGTCGCGACCGGACCCACTCCTACTTTGGACCAGCCACGCATTGTCATCGGCGGGGTTGACGTTCAAAGTTCCGACATTCTCTATTCGGGTCTCGCTCCGGGGTTGATCGGCGTCTGGCAGATCAACGTACGGATTCCGCAGGAAGTCACGGCGGGGAATCAGATTTCCGTGGTGGTTTACCTGCGCAGCGTAGCAACGCAACTCGGCACCTTCATCGCTCTTCGATAGAGGCGCCGTGCTACCCTGACGGCTTACGCGGATGTGGTGAAATTGGTAGACACAGCAGACTTAAAATCTGCTGGCTCGCAAGGGCCGTGCCGGTTCGATTCCGGCCTTCCGCACTCCCCTCTTTTAACGCAGAATCGAGAGAATCTCACGCACTGGAATACGTAAGCGGCCCGGTCTTGCGCCCAGCTCCGAACGCAGCTCAATCAAGGCCTGCTGCATGGTAAACGTATCCAGAAGTACCCGCACATCTGCTGAGGATGCTGGCAGGTAAACCTGGCCCGCCGCAGCCTCCAGGTAACCGCGCAGATAAGCCGCGCTGGTCCACTGGTACCAGACACCCGCCCAGCGTTCCAGATCACTCTCGCCCGCCACTCCGGAGACTTCCCCGTAGAGCGCGGCGTAGGAAGCATAGCGGAATGAGTTCAACATCTGGGCCACATCGCGCAGGGGAGAGCGCTTGATCCGCCGTTCACTCAGGTGTTGAGCCGCATCGCCTTCGAAATCGATGAACACGAAGTCTTTGCCGGTATCGAGAACCTTGGCCAAATGCAGATCGCCATGGACACGAGTCCGGTATGCTTCCACATGGGAGTTGTCGATGCGGCCGAAGAAGTGCCTTACGTCTTCGTGCCGGGCGAGAACCAGTTCCGCATCGGCGTGCGAAGCGTCAGTCAGCTCATTGAGCTGATGGCGAAGCGCTTCGAAACACCGGTCGGTCAAACTCAGCAAGCCGTGATAGAGCGCACGGCGGTAATGATCGCTGAACAGTTCGGGTTGGAACGCCGGATTCAGAACTTCCGCGGAGAGCCGGTTGTGCAACTGCGCCGTGCGGTCGCCCAAAACGCGGATGCGTCCCAGATAGTCACCGATTGCGGAGAACAGGCTTTCCGGCGCATCCTCACGCGCCAGTTCTAAAGGATGCCGGTTCTCTTCGCAGAGTTTGTCGTCGTGCGTTGAGAGTTGGGTCCATTCGAAGAAGCGGCTCAGGCTGTTCAATGAGAGGTCATACGCGTTGCCTTCGTGTTGAACGAAGCCATGCAATACGCCGATGGTGACGCTCGCCTCATTCGGCGACTTGTATTCAAATGCGCCGGCGAAGGGCGCCATAGCTGGGTTGCCCTGGAAGAATTGGCCCATTTCCACCTCGGAGTGAACCCCCTCCTCCAGGCGACGGTACATCTTCATTACGAAGCGATCGCCAAACGCGACGGAGGTGCTGCGCCGCTCCGCGGGAAGTCGACGCGGCTCCAGATTCGGGTGCCGGCTACCCCAGAGTGAATGGAACTGGGGAGTTCGCCACGCGGAGAGTTCGCCATGTTCGCCCCGGAACTTGCGCCGGCGCGCCACTGCCTCAAGCAGTGAATTGTTAAAGTCCGCATCCCAAAGCGCTCCATAGACAACGCCGCGGGTTCCGTCTTTGTGCAGCACTTCGGCGAGCACAAGGTCGGACGATTCGCGTTCTACTTGCTCGGCTTTCTCGCCCACCGCGAGCGCCAGCGGAAGAGCATACAGTTCATGCTCGCCTTCGTTGTAATCGATGCGAACGATCACGATATAGCCGAAGCCGGGGCGGATCGGAATGGAATCGAAGATGGCGACCGAACGCACTCGCCGTCGCTTGGCCAGGAACCAGCGCCGCGTCTCGAGGAACTGCGGAAGGATGCCGACCAAAGCCGCACGTCCGTTCTGGCCCCAGACTTCTTCCCAGGAGGTAACCGGTAGTTTCAAAGCACGCGGCGAGGTCTCGCCCGACGATTCGAGCATCTTCTGCCGCAGTTCTAAAGAAAACCAGTAGAACGCATTCGGCCCGATGGTGAACAGGTAGTGGCTCTCGGTGATCACGGGGAATTCCGTGCCCCCGAACATTTCTACGGGCGTGAAACCCTGGAACTCGCCTAAGTTGAGATCAACCGGCTGCACGAACCGCGAAAGATTCGCGATTACCAGGATGGTCTTGCCTTCATATCGCCGGTAAAAGGCAAGCACCCGGCGATTCTCCGGGTAGAGAAAGTCGAGCGACCCGCGGCCGAATGCCGGATGCTGTTTGCGGAGGCGCAACAATCGGCGCATCCACCAGAGCAGACTGTTCGGGTTGTTCTGCTGAGCTTCCACGTTGCGCGTTTCGAAGTGGTATTCGGGGTCGATATTTACCGGCAAATAGAGCTTTTGCGGGTTCGTGGTGGAGAAGCCGGCGTTGCGATCGCTGGACCATTGCATGGGCGTGCGGACGCCGTTACGATCGCCCAGATAGAAGTTGTCGCCCATGCCGATTTCATCGCCGTAATAGATGACAGGCGTGCCCGGTAAAGAGAGCAACAGCGCGTTCATCAGCTCAATCTTCCGGCGATTATCGGCCAGGAGCGGCGCCAAGCGGCGGCGAATCCCGACATTGATTCGCGCCTTCCGGTCATCGGCATAAGTGCGGTACATATAGTCGCGTTCCTCATCGGTCACCATTTCGAGCGTGAGCTCATCGTGGTTGCGGAGGAACAGGGCCCACTGGCAACTCTCCGGGATGGGAGGAGTTTGCTTCATGATGTCGATAATGGGGAAGCGGTCTTCCAGCCGGTTGGCCATAAACAGCCGCGGCATGAGTGGGAAATGGAAGTTCATGTGGCATTCGTCGCCATCGCCCATATATTGGATGGCATCTTCGGGCCACATGTTGGCTTCCGAGAGCAGCATTTTATCCGGAAAATTGCGGTCCATGTGGGCGCGCACTTCTTTCAGGTAAGTGTGCGTTTCCGGAAGGTTTTCGCAGTTGGTGCCGTCTCTCTCGAACAGGTACGGCACAGCGTCCAGGCGGAAGCCATCCACGCCCAGGTTGGCCCAGAAGTCCAGGATGCGCAGCATGGCGCGCCGCACCGCGGGGTTGTCGTAATTCAGATCGGGCTGGTGGGAATAAAAGCGATGCCAGTAGTAAGCTTTCGCCACCGCGTCGTAGGTCCAGTTCGAAGTTTCGAAATCCGTGAAGATGATGCGCGCGCCTTGATACTTTTCGGGGGTATCGCTCCAGACGTAGTAATCGCGCCAGCTGGAACCCGGCGCGGCGCGGCGGGAACGCTGAAACCACTCGTGTTGGTCGGACGTGTGATTGAAAACCAGCTCGGTGATGACGCGCAAGCCCCGTTTATGGGCTTCCCGCAGGAACACTTGAAAATCCTTCAGTGTTCCATAAGCGGGATGGACGCCGGTGAAATCGGAGATGTCGTAGCCATCGTCCTTCCAAGGCGAGGAGCAGAAGGGGAGCAGCCAGATGGCGGTGATGCCCAGATCCTGCAGGTAATCGAGCTTCGCTGTCAGGCCGGGAAAATCGCCCATTCCATCGCCGTTGCTGTCGGCGAACGCGCGTACATGAAGCTCATAGATGATGGCGTCTTTGTACCACTGCGGATTACTCTGCATTCGCAAGCCTTGTGAGCAGCTGCTCGACGTCGGAGGTGTCCTTGATGCGATACCGGGCAACGGTATCGAGGGACGTTCCTACATGAATTGTGGTCCCGCCGGGCAGAGCGGCAAAGGCGTCTTCATCGGTGAGATCGTCACCGATATAGACCGCGCGAGCGGCTTCCAGACCAAGATGTTCCAGAATCCAAAGAACGGCCGACCCCTTATTCCATTGGAGCGCGGGTCGCAGTTCGAACACCATCTTGCCGCCCCGCAAATTCAATTCATCGGGGACATTGGCGAGGACAATTTCCTGAATGCGCGGCCAGTGCTCCGGTGGAACGCGGCGGAAGTGAATGCTTGCGGAGAGCATCTTGTCTTCAATCTCAATGTTCTCGATGGAACTGAGCGCGTCCTTCAGCTTTGCCACCGTACTCCGAAGCACGGCGTCCTCCGGAACCGAAAACTCCAACCCCCGCCCACGAATTTCAAGCCCATGGTTCCCCGCGTAAACAGAGCCGGTGATCGACGCTTTGCGCTCCAGGTCCTCGACCGAACGTCCACTTACGAAGGCAATGGTGTACTTCGGATTTCGTGCGAGTTGCTCCAAGGCGGCTCGCGTTCCCGCCGGCATTGCGGCATCCGCGGGGCGGGGAACAATGGGCGCGAGCGTTCCATCGAAATCCAAAAAGAGCGCAACCTGCTTGGCTTCGCGGATCTCCTGTTCGAAACTCATTCCACCGTCTTCAGAGCAGCAAGCAACTCAGAGGCCCAACGATAGATATTGTTCCGCGCGATCTGACTCCGCATTTTTTGCATGCGCCGTCGACGCTCCTCGCGCGGCATTTGCACCGCTTCATGACAAGCCGCGGCAATTTCCCCCACCGCAAATGGATTTACGATCAAGGCGTCCGTCAACTCCCGCGCCGCGCCCGTGAAGCGGCTCAAGATGAGCACGCCGTCTTCATCGGTGCGGCTGGCGGCGAACTCTTTTGCCACCAGATTCATACCGTCATGCAGCGCGCTGACAACGCAGAAGTGCGCCACTCGGTGAAGCGCGGCCATGGAGACGGAACTGTGCTGCTCCTTGATCAGGACGACAGGTGCGACTCCGTCCTGCGTCCAGCGCTCATTGATCTTAGCCGCAAGATGCGTGATCTCTTCATCCAGGCGCTGGTAATCATCGATCTGCGCGCGCGAAGGCACCGCAATCTGCACGAACAGCAATCGGCCCCGGTATTCCGGCCACAATTCCAGCATGCGATCGATTGCGCGCAGGCGTTCCGGAATCCCCTTCGTATAATCACTGCGCTCAATTCCGATGCCAAGGATCTTGCCCTCAAGATTCAGTTCGCGCGTCCAGCGATCCTGCTCGCGTTTCACCTCTTCGGTACCCGCCAACGTCGACTGCTCATCAAAATCGACGCTGATCGGAAACGCCCGGATTCGAGTGACATGGCCGCGTCGCGTGATATCGAACCCGGTTTGGTCAGCTCGCGCCTCAATGCCTAGCCTGACGGACTCGGAGAAGTTCCGGGAGTTGTAACGCAGATGGAAGCCCAGCAGATCGTTCCCGAGCAAGCCATCCAACATCTCTTCGCCCCAGGGAAGCGTTCGAAAAATCTCCTGAGTGGGCCAGGGGATATGCCAAAATTGCGCGATCGTAAGATTTGGATTGCGCTCTTTCAACATTCGGGGCAAAAGCGCGAAGTGATAGTCCTGGATGAAGACGAAAGCCGGACCATCGCCTGCTTCTTCCAAGACAGCATCCGCGAACAAACGATTCACCTCGCGGTATGCCTCCCAATATTTGTCTTTGAAAATCGGACGAATGTAAACCACGTGGCACAGCGGCCACAGGCATTCGTTACTGCAGCCGTAATAGTAATCTTGCTCTTGTTGTTCCGTTAACCAGACGCGCCGGAGAGTGTACTTTGGATCGCCGGGCGGCACGGCGACATGGCCGTGCTCATCGACGGTTTCGCGATCGGCGTTGCCGGCGCCATGGGCAATCCATGTGCCCCCGCAAGCTTTCAGAATCGGATCGATCGCGGCAGCCATTCCGCTTGCGGGCTGCTGTACTTGGATGGCGCCGTTCTCCTTCTTGTGAACGTACGGCTCACGATTGGAGACGACGATCAATTTGTGATCGGAGAGTTCCGCCTGAACCTGGCGCAACAACTCCTCTTTGGTCCACACGCTGGGCAGATCCGAAGGCTACTTGGAAATCACTCCGCACGCCACGCGATCGCCCGCGTTACCCGCCGGGTCCGATTTCATGTCGTCAGCCTTTGCATGAACCATCAAAGAGCGTCCCCCATCGCCGAAAACCGAGTGGTCGCCGTCATCCATGGTCGCGTTCTTGGCCACAACCGAACCTTTGGCTGTGCCCTTCGCGGAAACCGTGAAATTGCGCATATCGCCGACGTGCGCGCCATCTGGATTTTCGAGACCATGCTTCTTCATTTCGGGATTAAAGTGCGGACCCGCACTCTTGAAGTCGGGTGCTTCGCACTTTCCCACGGTGTGAATATGAATGGCATGTTCGCCGGCAGGCATGTTCTTGAAGTTGTACTTAATCTGGACTCCGGTCTTTGCGCCCTTCATGGGGGACAGCGTGGCCGTGCCAACGCTTGCGCCCTTGGCATCTTTCATTTCGACAGTCTTGCTCGCGCAAAGCGCGGAGCCCGCCATGAGCAAAGCGACCACGGGAACATTTCGGCTGATCTTCATCCCCCAATCTTACAGGTTTCAGAGGGCAGGTTCTAATAGGTAAGTGACAGCGGGATACTCCCATCGCAAACTCGGCGTCGTCCTGCTTTTTCTGATCCATGGCCTGACCGAAGCGACGTGGGTGTCCCGCATTCCACAGATCCAAGAACGGCTCCACGCGCAAACCGGGCCGTTCGGTTTGGCTCTGTTAGGAAGCGCGGCGGGCGCGATGCTTTCCATGCCCTTTACCGGTTGGATTTTGGCCCGGGCGGAAGGCCGGCGTATCTTGATTGCGGCCTCCATTCTGTTTTCTGGCATCCTGCCGCTCATGGGCGTTGTGAACTCCATTCCCGCTTTGCTTTCCGTGTTGGTTCTGTACGGCATGGCGGGGGGTGCGATGGATATTGCGATGAACGCGTTTGGGTCCGTGGTGGATCGGGAGTCGGCTATGCCCGTTATGTCCTTCTTTCACGGCATGTTCAGCGCTGGAGGAATGGTGGGGGCCATGATTGGCGTCTTCGTAGTTCGGTCTGGAATATCAATTGAGACTCATTTCTTGGTTGCGGCGGGTCTTCTGATTCTGGCTGTGGTCGGCGCATCTACCCTATTCCCTGAGACGCCACCGGAAGTTCGCAAAGAAACAGCGAACGGGTTTCGTTTGCCCCCGGCGGCGCTGCTCTCACTGGGCGTGCTGGCGTTTTGCATTCTGTTTGGCGAGCGTGCCATGGCGGATTGGACCGGAATTTATCTGGTTCAGCGCGGGGCTTCGGACTCTTACGCCGCGGCGGGATTTGCTTCCTTTTCCGCGGCCATGACCGCCGGCCGATTTAGCGGCGATCGTCTGATTCACCGGTTCGGTCCGGCCGTCATTCTGCGTGCCGGGAGCGGGATTGCAACGCTGGGGCTCGTTGTTTCACTCCTGCTTGGAACTCCCTGGGCAGGCTTGCTGGGATTTGCGGCCGTAGGCGCGGGTTTTTCGGTCGTGGTGCCGATTCTTTATCGCGGGGCGGGTGCCGTTTCGGGTATCGGTCCTGGCGCGGCAATCGCAACTGTAAGCACTATGGGCTATCTGGGGTTTTTCGTCGGCCCGCCCCTGGTCGGGTTTATCGCGCAAGCCGTCAGCTTACGATGGGCGCTGATGGTGGTGGCCGCGCTCAGCGGTCTGGTGGTGCTTTTTGCCCGCCGGGCGCTTCAGGTGAGATAAGATTTTGTCGAGCCCCTGCTTGCGCCTCACGCTCTTCATCGCCGCGGTTTTTCGCATGTCCGCCTGGGCATCCGCTGAAACGCCCACATTTAACGATCTACAGCCGATCTTCGAGACGAACTGCAGTGGATGCCATGCCTCGAACGTAAAGATGGGCAGTTTGGATCTGGATTCCTGGGCCGCCATGATGAAGGGCGGCAATAACGGAACGATCGTGGTCCCGGGCAAGAGTGAGCAAAGCCGCTTGTATCTTATGGTGGCGCGCAAGATATCGCCCGCCATGCCGCTGAGCGGGAAACCTCTGGCTGCGGGGGAGGTGGAAGCCATTCGCAAATACATCGATGCGGGGGCATTGGAGCCGGTAAAGACGAGCGTCGCCAAGGCGGCCCGGGATACGGTTCCGGACATTGCGCCTTCGAAAGCCATCCATGCCGCGCTCACCGCGATCGCGTGGTCTCCCGATGGCAAACAGGTGGCCGTAGGAGCTTTTCGAGAAGTACGGATTGTGGATCCGAACAATTTACAAACGATTGCCACATTGACGGGTGAGGCCGAACAGGTCAGAGGAGTGGCATGGTCGCCAGGATGGCAAGATCATCGCGGCGGCGGGCGGGTTGCCTGGGCAAAAAGGCGAGGTAAAACTCTGGGATGCGGGCTCACATCGAGAGTTGCTCACCATCAAGGGCCATGGCGATTGTATCTACGCCGCGGTGTTTTCTCCCGATGGCAAGACTCTGGCTACCGCGAGCTACGACAAGCTGATTAAACTTTGGGATGCAGCCACGGGAAAGGAAATTCGTACGCTGAAAGATCACATCGATGCCATTTATGCTCTGGCGTTTACCCCCGATGGAAAGCGCTTGATTTCCGCCTCTGCGGACCGAAGCGTGAAGGTCTGGAACCCTGCCAGCGGCGAACGTCTTTACACCATGAGTGAGCCAACCGATGGATTGAATGCTCTCGCGATTTCTCCGAAGGGAAATCTGGCTGCGGCCGCCGGGCTCGACAAGACAATTCGGATCTGGCAACTGGGCGAGAAAGCCGCGACGCTGAAAGCAACACTGATCGCGCATGAAGATTCTATTCTGCAGCTAGCCTGGTCGCCCGATGGAGCCACGTTGCTTTCCTCGTCCTCAGACCGCACGATGAAAGTGTTTTCCGTTCCCGCGCTGACCGAACGAGCGGAATTGCCGAAGCAATCCGACTGGGTCACCGCTCTGAGTTTTTCGCCCGATGGCACGCGGTTCGCCGCCGGACGATTCGATGGCACCCTTCAGATTTACCCAGCACCGAAATAGGAGTTCGCGCCCATGAAAACGTACGTTCTCGCTTTCGCTCTCTCACTCGCCGCTTTCGCGGCTCGCGTGGAATCACCGACAGGCTCGCGGCATACTCCCCCTACCATCACCGCCGTGTCGCCGCGCGGGTTGGCGAGGGGTATCTCGCTTGAACTTACTGTCGAAGGGCTTAATCTGGCGAAGGCGTCGGCGATTTATTTCAGCGAACCCGGGGTGAAAGGAACGGTAGTGAGAGTGAAGGAGCTGCCGGACCTTCCCGATATACGGCTTGGGTCCAATGGCACTGTTTCCACCATTGATTTGGGACCGCTTCCCCCGCGCAATCAGGTGACTATCGACGTGGAGGTTGCGCCCGAGACTCCCATCGGTCCGGTCGACTTTCGCTTGCTCACGCCGCTGGGGACTACGCCCACAGGGCGCATCGTCATCGAGCCATTCTATGGAGAGAGCGCCGACAAAGAACCGAACGATACCCCGGACGAGGCGACTGAGGCGCTGCTGCCCACCATCCTTTCGGGAACGATCTCGAAGCCAGGTGACATCGACTACTTCAAGATTCACGTGGCTGCGAATGAAGAACTGGTGTTCTCCAACTCCGGGGCGATGTTAGGCTCCCCACTTCAACCTTTGGTCACCATCACTACCGAAGCGGAACAGCCGGTCCGCGAATTTACGCTTACCCGGGACCACCCCGCTCTTCCTCACACTTTCAAAACTGCCGGCGATTACTTGGTGCGGATCACGGATGGGGAGCAAGGCGGCAGCGCGAATCATACTTATCGCGTGACTATCGGAAAGTTTCCGATCGTGATCTCGGCCTTCCCCCTGGGCGTTGCGAAAGGCGGGACAGAGAAAGTTTCGTTAACCGGGTACCGGCTTGGCACGGACAGTACAGTTTCTGTAACGGGCACGCCTTCTTCAGAAGATCCGGACGCGTTGTTCCTTCGGCCCAAGACGTTCAATCGAGTGAAACTGGCCGTCGGCAATGGGCCGGAACTGGTGGCTTCCGGTAAGAATGGAACACCGGCTAGTGCACAGCCAGTCTCGATTGGCACAACGATCAACGGACGCGTCACCACTCCTCAGCAATACTTCCGCTTCCATGCGAGGAAAGACGAGAAGCTGATTATTGACGTTGCCGCCCGACGCCTGGGGTCGCCGCTCGATTCACTGATCGAGGTGCTTGACGCACAAGCCAAGCCGATTGAGACCGCGACCGTTCGCGCCGTCAGTGAAACATTCACTTCGCTTCGCGACCACGATTCTGCTTCGCGGGGAGTGAGGCTTGCCACATCCACTAATTTCGATCCGGGTGACTACATCATGATCGGCGGTGAAATCATGCGAATCGAAACCATTCCGCCGAATGCCGATAACGACTTCATCTTTGAATCGGTAAACAACGAGCGCACGGCGTTTTTCAACACAAGTCCAGAAGCTCATGCGCTCGACTCTTCAGCTTATAAGGTGATCATTGCGCCGCCTCAAACGAAATTTCCTTCGAATGGTCTGCCAATCGTCCATCTCACTTACCGTAATGACGACGGCGGCGCGGGTTACGGCAAAGATTCCCGCCTGCGTTTTATCGCGCCCGCGGATGCCGATTACCTGATTCGCCTGGCGGATGTTCGCGGCGTGAGCGGACCCGAATACACGTATCGTCTGAGCGTTCGCCACCCCGTTCCTTCTTACACGTTGTCGGTTGCTCCTGCGAATCCGAATGTGCCGGCAGGCGGGCGTATTCCCATTACTGTTACGGCCCTGCGCATGGACGACCATAATGATCCCATCGACATCGACATTCTGAATCTGCCTCCCGGTTTTCACGCTACCCATGGCGTGATCCAGCCGAACGACAAGCGCACCACCCTCATCCTGAGCGCGGATGCCAATGCCAAACTGGCGGGCGCTGTGCCGTTCATCGTGTCCGACGGTAAAGGCCGGATTGCGAATCCGGAGGATCGCACCAAACTCATTGCGCTCGCGCCAAAGAGCGATGTTCAGATGTCGGCTGAAACGCGGGAAGCCGTGCTCACGCCGGACAAAGATGCTGAAATTTCAGTCACAATCGTTCGCAACAATGGTTTCGGAGGCCGAGTGCCGGTGGAGGTGCGCAACTTACCCCCGGGCGTGGAGGTTTCCGACACGGGACTGAACGGCGTGCTGATCAACGAGAACGAAACACGCCGCACGTTCAAACTGCACATGCTGCCCACCGCGAAACCGCTTACACAGCCGATTTACCCGAGCGCCCTGGTGGAGACCCGCGCGGGCGTGCAACAGAACACTTTCGCCAGTGAGCCGATCGTGCTGAAGATTGTTCCTAAACCTCTATGAAATTCGGTGTCAATACGTTTATCTGGACCGCAGCGTTCGACGCTTCGCATCTTTCGCTCTTGCCGAAAATCAAAGCGGCAGGCTTCGACGGCGTGGAAGTCTCGATGTTCAATCCCGCCAACTTTGAATTGGAAACCATCAAGAAAGGGCTGCGGGACAACAGCCTGGAATGCACTATCTGCTCGGTATTAAGTGCGGATGTCAGCATGATTTCAGAAGACCGGGAGACTCGCGCACGCTCAAAAACTCACATGTCGGACTGCGTAAAAAAGGCCGCTGAAGTGGGGGCAAAGATCATCGCCGGGCCCCTCTATTCGCCCGTAGGTTATCTTCCCGGGCGGCGGCGCACGGACGATGAATGGAAGTGGGCTGTCGAGTGTTACCGCGAACTGGGCCCCACACTGTCAGCCCACGATGTCGTGATTGCCATCGAACCGTTGAACCGGTTCGAAACGTATTTCCTGAACACGGCGGCAGACGCGGTGAAGCTTTGCGACGAGATCGATCACCCGAATGTCGGAATTCTGTTTGATACGTTTCACGCGAATATCGAAGAAAAGGACATTGCCGAGGGCTATCGAACGGTTGCACGCCATCTGAAGCACGTACACACGTGTGAGAACGATCGCGGAACGCCCGGAACCGGCCACGTGCCTTGGAAAGCTGTGTTTCAGGCCCTTCGAGACATTGGCTACGATGGCTGGCTCACTATCGAAAGCTTCGGATTTTCCTTGGGGGAACTAAGCGCCGCCGCATCCATCTGGCGGGATATTGCGCCGACGCCGGAATCGATCGCATTCGAGGGCGTGAAGTTTATCCGGGAACACGCGATAAACTGAGGACTAATGGGTGCGTAGCTCAGGTGGATAGAGCATTTGCCTTCTAAGCAAAGGGTCGCAGGTTCGAGTCCTGCCGCGCCTACCAATATCTCGATTAGAATCAACGGATGAATATATCGTAGTACCTCGTATGAACGCCAAAACTGTTGTTTTTGAAGTAGATTCTGACTAGCCGGTGACGAGTAAGGCCCATTCTCTTCTCTAACCCTACGAAGGAAACGAAGGAAACGAAGTAATCCCGGAACGCCTAAGGACGACGGGCTTTTAGTTTTCTGGGAGCCGCACGAAGTAAACGAAGAAAAGGGTATGGTATAACGAGCGAACGGACGATACCATTCATTGCAACCGCTCCAATCAGGCAGATCGGCTATGGTTACTGAAGCCGCAGGCCAAAACCCATGAACATCGAGCGCCCAGCAATCTGCGCGGTTTTCGTGGTAATCGGAGTTCTCGGCTTAATCGGTTCCTTGTTTGTGTTCATTAACGCTTTAGGAACCAGCGATGGAACGAGTGCCATACTTGAGGCTTACGCCTTCTCGGGCATATTCGGAAGCGTGGTCTGTTTCGCCATTTCATATACACTGGCCAGATTGAACGAAATCGTTCATTACCAGAAAGTGATAGCAGGGCGGACCAGTGTCGATCCGATAAATGGCAGCACTGTCACGGAGCAGCCCACCGAGTCGATTTCGCCGCCCCTATTATTGGCGGCCCCACCGGTCGAGCAACCCGCGTCGATGGCTAAATTCCTGCTTGTTATCCTAGGAATCCTTGCGCTAGTCGTGACTGCTGTCGTAATTTCCTCGTCGCATACTCCGTGACGAAACACTTCATGGAGCAGAATTATGTTCCTGAATTGGCGCACGCTGTCACCGTACCAGGTCTTTCAGAACGTAGCGCTTTTCTATCAGAGAGTAGAAAACAAACGTGGACAGCAACACGATCAACATCCAGAGAGTTTTAACGAAGACGTAGAAGCTGAACCGTTCGTTCGATTCGGGATAAGAGTCAGTGGTGTACATGCCCCTCTATCGGCGGCTCAGGGCATGGCTTTTACGGACGCGCAAATCGCCAAGTTTACCGCGCAAAAGAAAGCCCCGACTTTCGCCGGGGCATGGAGAATTTTCCTTTCCCTCAGTTGCGGTTAGCGAGCCGCTTGAGTTAAATCCTAATCCTGACTAGATCGCGGGGCAAGGTGTCCTTTAGTGTACCTCACACTAAGTTCGGTTTACCCCTCCGGCACATTCCTCCACCTTGCGGGCCGTGCAACGGCGAACACTGGGGCGGTCGATAATCCGCCCCATGTTCGTGTGAGCGCCCTTGCTGTTAAGTGTTCATGTACCACACCGAAGAATTCTATGTCCCCGGGTGCTTACTGGGTGACTGCTTTGGACGGATACCCGCAATATATGGTTAATGTTCAGGTGTGCGAGCGTACGAGCGGTTGATGCGCTCTCAGCACGATGTGCTGACTGAGTAACCTTCAGGTTGATGCTGAAATTGACGACCACGCTTTGCCTAAACGGACGGGAACTAGAAGCCGCACTTGGCGAATCCCGGAAAGTGATAACGCACTGCGCGAACGTTACTGGAATTGGCCAGAAGCCACAAGTCGGCACACGGCTGCAGGTTTCGCTAAGGTCAAGTCTAGGATCTACATCACGAGTACTAATTCCGTCAAGGTGCGCGGACAGCACCTGTTTTTACATCAGGCGCATTGTCTGCCACCTGGATCAGATTTCGCGTCAGCGTTCAGATCTCTTCCGGCTTCGGTGACCAACTGGGGATAGAAGACGATTCAGGTAAATCGCGTCGGCTTCGGTCTCGTCAAGCGGCCCATTCATGACCGCCAAGAACCGCGCTGAACTTTCAGACGGCCGCGCGTGCAAATATCGCCCTGTAGTCGCAACGCTCGAATGTCCCAGGGTGGCCTGCACTAGATGAATCGGCGCTCCGCGATCCAGCGCATGAGAGGCATGAGCGTGCCGCATCCAATGAGGTGAGACGTTCAGGTCGATTCCCGCGCGCCGTGCGGCCTTTCTGACGATGCGCAGGGCTTGCGATGGGTCCAAGTGTCCTGCACCCTTCTGGGAACGGAATACGGGACAATCTGGGCCATCATCGCCACGCAGCCCCATGATGGCCTGCCACACGTTGAGCGTGAGCCGGATAACCCGCGTCTTGCGTCCTTTCCCGAAGACAGTAATCTGACCTGTATCTTCGTGTGGCTGGCAGTCTCGCCACTTCAGGGCGCAGATTTCCGAAACGCGCAAACCGCCCACGTAGAGCAGTCTGAGCAAAGCATGGTTGCGCGGCTGCACTTCCATGCTCAGCATTCGAATCACGTTTTCTTCGCTGAGGATGCGCTCGGCTAAACAGTCTTTGGACTTCGGTATCTCGACTGCTGCCCCGACGTTGAATTGCAAATAACCGATCTTCTGGGCGAAAGTGAGCAACGACTTGACCGCTGCCAGCTTTCGGGCCTTGCTGCCGTCTGCCATTCCCACCAGCGAATCAGAGAAGCCTTGGACATCCCGAAGCCCCACAACGGCAAGCGGGCCGGCGTACGAACGTCTGGAAGCGGGCTACATCGTGTGAATAGGCGCGCTGTGTGTGCGGGCTCCGTCCATGCATCCAAAGCTGGATGACTTCCGTATCGGAATCCGCTTGCCGGGCCATTGCGGACCCGGCGCGACTGGTACGAGTTCATTCATAGGTTTCTCCGAATGCACGATAAGGAGAGTTCTCAGGCGGCTTAGATGGCACGGTCAACACCGCCATGGAGCCTCTCTTCCCAACGTCCGGTTTGGAAAGGTTTCGCTGTGTCTTGAGCTTTGCTTTTCGAGTTTTACTTGCGAGCTTCGCGGCGTGTCGCTCTTCAGCTCTTTCGCTCTCGGTTACGACTTGCACGGACTTTGTTTCTGATTAGTAAAGCTCGTGGTACAGCGATAATCATATTCATCGAGCTTCGCGCTGTTTTTTCTGATAGGCGTCATAACTCTTGTTGTTGTGCTTGCTGGACCAGCTCGTAACATACGAAAACCCTGTCGTTGTTTTGTGAGTCGATAAATTGCTCTCGCGATGGCTATCTAGCGCTGAATTCAGCTAACTCGTCTAACTTTTGTCTGGACGTTCGCCGTCATTTCAGCTTTATCGAGTGACTGGCGGCGCGCTTTGTTCTGCTGAACTACTTTCGCTACTCTTCAACGGCGCGATCCTGAGCTAAAAACTATTCATCGATCGGCATAGAGTCGTTCGATAGACTCTCGTCTGACGTTGGTATTTTCAAACACTTCTCCCTGGCTGATTGCCGCGTTTTACGCGGCTTTGCTGACGGTGAACTTCAACGTTGTACCGAATGCGACGATGCGCAGCTTCACCACCGTGGGCGGCGCTGGCGTGACTTGGGGCACAACAAACAACTTCGCGCTCGGTTCGGTTTTAACACTCTCTTCGGCGCGTTGCGGCTGTGACATATTTTCGTTTCTTCCTAACATTTGCTTACCCCGTAAGCATAGTGCTTACCCCCTAAGCACGTCAAGAGCTTTCCTTGAATCTTCTTGCTCACCCCGTTAGAATGGTTGCAGACGTGGCAAAGAAGATCCCGGCCGATGTGTTGGAGTACTTCCGCAAGCAAGGTGCACGCGGAGGGAAGAGCGCTGCCAAATCTCGAACCTCCGAAGAACGTTCTGAAGTTGCCGAAACGCCGCGAATGCTCGGTGGGCGAAGAAGAAAGCGGCGAAGTAGCTTGGCTTGAAACCACCAAGAGACAAATCGGTGCTTGCGTTCGAACAATTAAAAAGAACTCCAGACTCGTTCCATCTCATGCTACGGTTCCCAGAAGTCTACCGGTCAAAGATTCCTGGTGGCTGGCTTGTAGCGGCAGGCGTGAGCAACCACCATTCGATTACTTTTGTCCCTGATCCCGAATAACTCTTTTTAGTGAGAGTTCTTCCGTTGATCTCGCAGGTTAGCGAGCTGCTGAGCGGTGTTCTTATCTTCAATCGCATCTGTGAAACGAATTTTTGGAGAAGCTTCCTCACGGAAATAGCTTCCTTTGATTCTGGGTGTTCGAAGACGCACCTGCGGAAAGCCGGTCTAAGCATGTTCTTCATTGGTCAGACCTGCGCCGAAGCTGACGAGCAACGCCAGTTCTTTACCAAGGCGTGAATGAAAAGCTCTCCAAGCTCCGGCAAGTTGCTTCTGTCTGCCAAACTCGCAGCTGCGCCAGCGCTCTGGCATCTGGCTTGCGATCTTTCTCGTAATTCACTACCGCCCGAATTGAGAGCCCCAGTTCCGTTGCAAACCCTTGTTGACTGTAGCCCAGCGTGGCGCGCAACTGCTTTACAGCTTCGTTTATTTCCATAACCAGCACAATCATACTTTGGAAGAAGCACGCTTTACAAGCACGAGGTGCTATGGTACGGTGTGCTAGTACGGTATGCCACTTATGACAAAACAAGTCGAACAGCACCAATCAGCATTTGCCACCACCGCACAAGCGTCTACTTTCCTCGGGCTATCTAGGCCCACTATTCGCAAGCTGATCGATCGAGGTCGGGTGCCTGCCTCAAAGTATGGAAAGGCGGTTCGCATCCCTTGGTCTTGGCTTCGATCTGAAGCGAATGGATCGGGTCGCCCTTGCTGAAAACCTCCTTGTGTTCATCCGCCCGCGCGGTGAACGCGGCTTCAACGGCGGAGCTTTGGCCAAACGAAGTTGAGGTTCGGGATTGCCACGGAAATTTGTGGAAGATTATCCCGCAAGGAAAAGCTAAAGCCCTCGTAACCTCTGGAGTCGCAGAAATAGTTGGGGGTCGAGCAGTGAGATATGTTCGCTTGAACTGTTCCTTGAGCAGCGGAAGAAGCGACGCGAACCGAACGACTCAGAGAGTACGCAATGACGCGGGTACCATAATCGCGCCCAAGCTGATTCAGGAACATCGGCCACGCCAGAGCACCTAAAGGAAGAGTAAACAGCAGAAGTAGCAGTACAAACTTAAGCAAGCATTTTTGTGTAATTGCAAGCCGCCCGATAAGGGCGGCTTTTTTGTTGTTAGCCCGGCAAGAAGGAGCAGGAAAGTGGGAGTTTTCATTCCCACCTAACCAAAGGAAGTCAACAGTTCACTGACAGCACGAAGTTTAAGAGTAACATCGGACATTCGGCGACAGAGGAAGCACTCGCCATCGTTGCCGAAAAGGAACGGCGGCTCGGCATCGCTCAGGAAGCGTTCAAGAAAACAGCGAAAGATGTAAAGCGAAGCTGGACTGCGGCGAGCGCAGGCGGTAGATAGGCTCTGGGCCGCATCTATACGGCTATCAACCGAAAAGCGCGAGAGATCGGGCGCGACAAGATCGCTGCTGAACGCGCCGCGGCAATGGATTGCAGACATGTGGAAGACTTTGCGGAAGGATAAGATGTTGCGACGGCTCTGTGTAGTCGCTCAAGTAGCAATTGCGAGATAGAGCCTCGAAGGCTTGATGCTTCGTATTGAGCGATATTGTTGAGATGCGGTTACCAGCGGCCCGACGTAGCGCTAGCGCATTGCTGAAATCGAAGTGAGCGAAAGCACTGGCATAACGTTTGTATACATCGAGTACGCTGACTATGCGGTGCGGCGGAGACTTGGCGCGACTTAGCCTTAGCCGTATCGGCGATTTTGAGGGCAGCAGGGTTGTTAATATCGACCAGCGTAATTAGCCGAGGATGGACGATACCTGCCACGCTGCGGCAGGCAAGCTCGCAAACATTTGATCGAGAGCTGCTGACGAACGAGAAGCCGCGGCTCAACTGACACGCGAAACGATGGACCGTTGATTCAAGGGAAGAACGATAAACGCAAAAGTGGACAATATGGATAACGGAAGACAACGTTTGTTCTTAGCCAGAGAAGAGCGGCGAATACATCGAAGCAACGCCGATGCAAGCGAGAAGCTAGACAAACCGATGAACGTTCGCGCGCGGCAGTCTGATGAATGGGAAACGCTCAGCGAACTGGAACGATGGAAGATCATGCAATTTATGACTACCGAGATCAAGGGATTTTTAATGTCGCTTTCTTCGGGAGAGGAGTAATTCTACATGACTACGATTTTGGACAATGGCCAAACTCGTACTTTTCCGGGAAGCAGCCTCACTTTTGATATTGCCCCATACCCGGGAGAGTTCAGCTTTGACCTGCACGTTACCAAGTTAAGCCCGAACGCGGTCGCTGTTTTTCAGCTTCAGGACTCGGCCGACAACTTTGTTTCAGACATCCAGACCGTCAAAACGTTCTCGGTCAATGGTGAGATTCAAACCTTAGCGCCGTGGGCCGACAGCGTTCATAAATACCAGATGGAATCGATTCGCATGGGCGTTGCTGGGCGCACGGGGACGGTTCTATCTCTCAAGCGTGACGGCTGGGGCGAGTGTCGTTTATACAACCGTACTAGACACCTAAAAAAGTTTCAGCACCGTTACGGGGTTCCTCCTTTCCCTGGGGCGCGGTTGCTGGAAGAGGGACCGCCTTGCTGCCAGGGCGGTCCCATTTTCTCACCATGAATGACGACGATAGTCTGCGTCTAGTGCAGGCCGCGATAGCTGCGCGCAATAGCTTGCGCGCCGTGATCCTTCCCGGCTTAAACAGGCTCGCTACGTGCGCCACGCATCCCGAAACGGTCGAACTAATCGCGGAGTTGAAGGACGCCTCGGTTAGCAGTGTGACCTGTTGCGCGCGGCAATGAAAAACAGAACGGCGCGGGCCAGACGGGAAGCAGATCTCCCGTGCTGGAGCAGGTAGCCAGCCTTCCAAGTTCCCCCGCTAGTCAACAACATCAACCGGAGCAAAAAAACCTTTACGGAAACCCTCACATGAAAACACTCACTCTCGCACTCTTTGCGACAACAATCTACGCGCAAACGCTTCAGATTTATACAACGATGCTGGGACTATGCGGCACTCTCGGTTATGCTGCGTACCATCAGATCGGGACGGGAACTTCAGCGGTTTTCCGCCTTAACGAATGCAAAGGTGACGGTACATGAACGAAGTGGCTACCAAGACCAGACGATACCGCTTCTCTCAACGGGAACGGGTGCGCTGGGAATCACCACTTCAGGAGGGAATCTCGTATTTAACCATTGCCAGACCCACTAAGAGCGAATACGGATTATGCGACACCGGCGAACATTACGGAGGCACAGGCTTCGGTGCAGGCAAATGTTTCGAAGATCGAACTTCTACGCCTGGGGTGACGGGCTAGGGCACGTTTCTGATGTGCTACTTTACTGGCACTCCAGAGAGTGCAGATTCGAGCGGACGGCAAATCGATAGGCAGGTTTTCTTTTCTATGTCCGAGGACGGCGTTGTATAGTCACTTCTCGATGGAAAGCTGCTTATTTCAGCAGGCGCTTCTTCTGAGTGGATGCAGGAAAAGAGCTGTAAACTCTGGTATCCATCTGATGCTCCAACGGGAATCCTGGTAGTTTCTGGAGATCAATATCACGATCAAAGTTTCTTTAACATTACATACACGAAAGATTTGGCAACTTATCTGACACCGGTACACGTGAATCTATTCGGGGATACAACTCACGGAATCTATGCGCCGCATCTATTCTATTGATCCACTGAACAATACCATCCATGCTATTTTCGCGGCGGCTCCCGCCTCTTCTCACCGTGAATGGCAGTAGCTTCACTGGGGCTTTCGTTACATATGAAACGCACCCACCGTTCAAACAATGGCGGGACTTTTCAGGTTCATGGAGTACGCCCATTGCGATCATGTTCAGTTCAGAGGGGGTAGGCAGTTATTTCGACGCTTCGATGATAGCTACTGGAACGAGTGCGCTTTACACTTACCACCTGTTTCAGCGCTCCGCAAGATGATCGACAACGCGGATTCGAAAAGCAACAGGAACATCCGTAACAGGACGTTTACATTTCTCTTTTCTAATGGTTCAAACCCAAATCAATTTGGATTTCCTGACCCTGGAACCTCTGGTGGTTTTGAGGGTCCAATGGCGCTTCAAATCAATGCTACTACTACCGTCTTTACATGGATCAGGAGTTTGGTAACGGCTCTTATGCCTATGCTGACTGACCGACGGAATGACAACATTTGGTACAGTTCAGCGAATCATAGAGCTGCTTGGAACGGATTCTTATTACATTAACGGACCTACACAGGTAACGGGGGGCGTTCATATTTCATCCGGCATGGGACAGTCAATCTAATTACTGACCAATATGGCAAAGAATTATTCTGAACGCAAAAATGTACCGCATAGTATGAACCCTCAAGAGTTAACGGTGAACTCAGCTAATAGCCGGGAGCACAGCTCTCTTGTCAGGCGAGCAACGGCGGAAAAATGTGGGCCTTTGCTCAGTGAACGGAACGGATGACGCGCTTCAGGTGTGTGTTGCTAATGCGGCTAATGTTTACGCATGGATAAGTATACCTTTAAGCGGCGTATCTGGTGACCGATCGTAGGTTCAGTCGTTTCTTCCGGATCAAATACTTAATCGTGAATTCTAACGTCACTTGGTCCGAATGGATGGTTCTCATTGATTGATGCATCGAACACAGCAACTAGTGCTGTTAATCCTCTGACTACTTCTGTTTTGGGATCGTGCTCTGGTTTTGGTGGATTCCGTCAATTTACATTGACCTGGACTAATGGTGCGTCCCCCTATACAACAGATGGTGGAACCGGTGGATGGGAACGCATACTAGGCTGCGGAGCTTCCGGGGCAGGATTCCGCGTTTCTTACACAACAACAGATACGGCATCACACACGCTAACAGTGTTAGATGGTCAGTACAATTCACAGGTTGCGGCTAACTGCATCAATCGGGAGTGCAGTGTACACCGACACATCACTAAGAAATTCCGCGCATAAGTCCGGGAATTACACAATCACGTTTAGGGCGTCGTCGATCGGATAGGTACTAAACTTCGATTTTGTTAAATCAGACTATAGTGGTGCTGGCGCGAACGTCGCATTGGGCGCTGCTGAGCTGAATTAAAAGCAGCGCGATTCTAGAGGGAACTTCGTACCAAAGAAAGCAGGCTACGGAAAGCTCAGAGTAAGAGCAGACTTACAGGCACAGACGTGCGGGCATAGGAAAATATCGATAGAAGTGGTTCGTGGAGAATGTACAACGCTAAACTGGACTCTCCGAGCAGACACCACTGGGGAGAGCGAAGAGGTAGCTGACAATGTTCCTCGACCGCTAGCCAGGCCAGGATGATAAGAGCGAAGGCTGGAATGAATATCCAGAAAAACAACAGGGATAACACTGGCGTTGCGAACGAAGCATGAATTGGCGCAAACCATACGACACTCAAGACGAAAAACAACTCAAACGAAATTGCTACTGTGCATTTTAGGGAAGTGCAGTCCTCGCAGTTTTGAAGTCAAGCGCTAGGGCAATTCAGATAATAAACTCACCGATACAGAAGATGGGGACACGGTACACAAGCAGATCTTTTGCCACGTCCTTAGATACATCGTGTGGCATACATGGACGGCTCGCTCCACAAGATAAAGACCTCCGGCGAATAGAAAGCCTTCCGCAATGAAGGCACATAAAGCAACTCGCTAGATTGATCTTCTTTGTCGCGGGCACAAAGTCAGGATGACGGGAAACAATGCGTAGAAAAACGCCTCACACGAAATACTCCAAGACGGAGAATTGAACACATGAAATAGCTGAGCAGGAAACTAGTCTTGAAGAACTAAAGCATTAACAAACAAGCAACATACTCGCGGCTGCTCCACCGATCACCGATGACGCTGATTGCGAAACTTCCAGAATTAGCTCCAAAAAATAGGTTGGGTAGATGCGCGTGAATCGCTTCCACATGAAATGCTAAAGAATTCTTTTACCTGAATAGGTATAGGTAAGCACAAAGCTGCTTAACATGTAGAAAAATGTGACTGCGGGCGGAGCAAGGTTGGAACAGGAGCGAGCGCTGCCGCTGGAGCTCCAAAATGTTGAAACAGATGCCGAAGACAACGGCCAGCGCTGCGAAGAAGCGTGCGCTCGTCAATGATTTTAAGACAGGCCTTTCAGCTTCCGACTGGATGGCTGTTGCTTGGGAAGTGCAGCACGCGTTATTAACGATCACGCTCTTCAGCAGTGTAACCTATTCACCCAATCCAGCTTCTAAGATTCCCCCGTCATGAAATTCATTTTTGCACTCTTCTAAAATTATGGACACGTCTAAAAACGTCCCGAGAACGCGCGGCAAGCCGTTTCAGCCCGGAAACCGTATGGGCAGGGGCAGGCCTCAGGGCAGCCGCAATAAGGCTACAATACTGCTTCAAAAGCTCATGGATAACGAGGGCGAAGATATAACGCGCTCCGTGATTGAGCAAGCAATGGGCGGCAACGATACAGCGATGCGGCTTTGCATGGAACGGCTGCTTCCTCCGCGTAAAGATCGCGCTATCAAGCTCAAACTTCCGTCAATCCTCACGGCTGCGGGCGTCGATGAAGCAATGAATGCCATTCTGCAGGGCGTTGCCAAAGGTGAGGTTACGCCGGCCGAAGCGGGGAGTTTAGCGGGTCTCTTGGAATCCCGGCGCAAGTCGATTGAAACAGCAGAAATTGAGGCGCGAATCAAAGCCATCGAGGAATCCTCAGGAGGAAAGCATCGTGAATACTAAGACCCGCTTAGACAAGCTCGAAGCGCGATTTTTACCTGCGTCCGTGGTCACTTACGCAAATGTTCGAGTAGATCCCGGGTTCTCGGGTCCAATCTATCTACACGAAAACGTGGGCGGGGCGCGGGCACGCTGGCAGGTATGGGAAACATTCCCGACATTGACGGGACTGACTAAGGAAGGCAACCCAAGCCGGGAAATGTTTTACGAGAGTCAGAAACGCAAGATTATGCCTCAACTCACGCGGTGAGTTTTTAGCAGTAACCCCGTAGTACAAATCACACAGAAAAGGAAAAAGGCCCGGCGGGAACCGGGCCTCAAAGGAACGCTGGAAGCTATGCTGAGAATATCAGACCGCTCCACGTGTGTAAACACGTCTGAGCAACAAATTATGGACGGTGACCGCGAATGGTTCAGCCGTCATCCACACTCATACCGAAGGATTAGACGCCCGAAGCCTGGTGAACGATGGCAAGCGGACATTGCGCCTTTTGTTTGCGTCCGTCAGTTGCCGAATGGGGTTTTAACCCGGCAACCGTTAATTGGTGGTGCCCAATGATCGCGGCTACCGCTGAAGAGATCCTGGAACGGGTGCGGGTTGTTGATATAGTTTCCGCCCTGGGCGGCGAAGTTCCCCGGCGCGGCAACAGAACCCGGTGCCTGATCCATCGCGGCGACAATCCCACATTCTCAATCAACGAACAGAAGGGCTGCTGGTACTGTTTTGCGTGTAGCGAGGGCGGCGGGAAGGTTGCGCTGGTCCGCAGGGCGATGAATTGCGAACCCAAGGCCGCGCTCGAATGGATCGCCCATCTTGCGGGGCTGTCTCTCGCACAATGCAGCAGGGAAGAAAACCGGGCACGTGCCCTGGCACTCAATAATGCAGAAAACGAAGGCAGAGACCTAATTGACTGGCGGACAAGTTTGATTCAGTCATTGCGTGACCGGCGAGACTGCGTTCAAACCGTTTATTGGATGGGCTTACGGCTGGGCATGAGCCAACGTGACGAGGAGTGGCTATGGACGCGAATCTGCGATTACGACAAGAAAATCATCTGGCATGAAGAAACTTCGTGGGATGTGCTTGTGAGCATCTACCGCGATTCGCTTGAACTTAGGCAACCGGCAATGAACTACAGGAGGGCAGCATGAGTTTCCCGAGAAGTATTGCCGAACGGGATGCGCAAGCGCTCAGGGCGGCCACCGCCGCATGTGCCAATCATCCTGCGCGTCCTGAAGGTTGAAAAACGATGGCCTGATCCGATTAGCCCGGATGGTTTGTACGGCTTGGCCGGTGAGATTGTCAACGTCATCGCGCCTCACACCGAAGCGGACCCGGCGGCGCTGTTGGGGCAATTCTTAGTTGCATTCGGCAACGCGGTAGGACGTGGGCCACACTTCCGGGCTGGTGCCGATCGACACCACCTAAATTTGTTCGCGGTACTTGTGGGCGAGAGCTCGCGCGGGCGCAAAGGATCATCCTGGAGCCAGATAACTGAAATTCTCAAGCATGTTGACGAGGGCTGGTTTAATGACCGCGTAACTTCCGGACTTGCCAGTGGCGAAGGTCTAATCTGGGCCGTTCATGACCCGATAGAAAAACAGGAACCGATTCGCGGGAAAGACAAGATCGTTACCGGCTACCAAACCGTAATCGAAGATTGTGGAGTCGAAGATAAGCGGCTGATGGTGGTCGAACCTGAATTTGCGAAGGTTCTGCAGGTATGCCAGCGGGATAGCAACATTCTTTCCGCGACGATCCGGCAAGCATGGGATAGCGGCTCACTCCGAAGCATGACGAAGGGTTCACCGACGAAGGCGACCGGCGCGCACATCTCGGCTATCGGCCACATCACCCGCGACGAATTACTGAAGTGCCTCACCAGCACCGAAGCGGGCAACGGCTTCGCAAATCGCTTTCTCTGGATCGGCGTGAGACGGTCGAAGCTGCTGCCAGACGGCGGCGCGCTTCACACGGTCAACCTGCAACCCATTATGAAGCGGCTTGCGGATGCGCTGCGATTTGCTAGAACGGCCGGAGAACTCACCCGAGACGACGATGCGCGGGATCTCTGGCACGATGTTTACGGCGCTCTCACCGATGAACGCATGGGCTTGTTCGGGGCCGTCACTTCACGGGCTGAAGCTCAAACATTGCGGCTTTCCTGCTTATTTGCGGTTTTGGATCAATCCGGCAAAGTGTGTGAACGGCATCTTCGTGCCGCACTGGAAGTCTGGCGCTACTGCGAAGACTCCGCGCAATTCATCTTCGGCGAACAGATGGGGGACGCAACTGCCGACACGTTGCTCAATGCGCTTAAGGCGGCTCCCGGTGGCCTTTCTCGCCAAGAAATCAATGAAGGCGTGTTCGGTCGCAACAAATCGGCTGCTGAAATCACCCGGGCTCTGAATCTGCTTTCTGAGAAGGGACTGGCCTACAAGAAACAGGAAAAACAAGAAAACAGCTTGGCCGGGCGACCGGCAGAGCGTTGGTTTCGTCTAGATAAAGTGCCCGGCGGCGGGCATAACGGCCTAATTCCCATGTGGCCGGGCTGCGATTAGGCAATTTCTTCGTATTACTTCGTAATTACTTCGTAGTCGAAAAAGGGCTTGAGAACACTGATAATCCAGCGTTTTCCCCCTATTACTTCGTTTCCTTCGTTTCCTTCGTAGGGCTAACCCAAAATCCAAATGTCAGACCCAAAGCCGCCAGTGCATCCGGCTGACCGTGGTACTGTATCCATCTTCGGGAGGGATCGGTCCATGGCAAGGCGACGGGGGCAACGGAAGGGCTATTTACGCGAGGAATCGGGTTCATGGCTACTCACGTGGCGTGAAGACGTTCGGGACGACGATGGCAAGCTGATTCGTAAGCCCTTCACGAAGAAAATCGCTATAGCTAAAGGCTCCGGGTCCGTGAGTAAGCGGGAAGCACAACGGATCGCATGGGAAGACGTTCTCTCAAAGCTCGATACCGTTTCGTTGCAGCCGTCTAGCCTGATGGTTGTGAGTGACTTCATCGAGAAGCACTTCATCCCCGATGTGGTCTACAACTTGAAGCGCGCGGGCCAGTTGCACTACGCCAGCATGTTCAAACACGTTATCCCGGCTATTGGGTCACTCCGTCTCCGGGAGGTGGTTCTAGACGATGTGCAAAAGCTCGTAAGACAGAAGCTCGATTCCGGCCTTTCCACTCAGACCGTGCGCCACATCAAAAACGTTATCTCTGCCGTATTCAAACATGCGAAGCGCAAGCAGTGGTACTCGGGAGAGAACCCCGCTGTTGGCGTTAGGATGCCTGAAATGAAGCTGGTAAGGCTTCGGCGGGCTCTTAGCTTCGAACAGGCGCGCCTGGTGCTGCCTGCGTTGTCTCTGACCGTTCGAACCATGGCGCTGTTGTCCATGACTACCAGCATGAATGTGGCAGAACTCTGCGGCCTTAAGTGGAAGCGGGTAAACCTCACCGCTCAGTGGATCATCGCTGATGGTGAACCGGTTCCCCCCATGAGCATTGCTGTGCGAGAGAACTACTACGCGGGAGTGTTCGATACAGTCAAGGCAAGAAAGCGTAACCGGAACGTTCCCATGCCGGCGTCTGTAGCTGAAGCACTCGCCATGCTTAAATCCGGCTCTAAATTCGTCTTGCCTGATGATGTGGTGTTCGCTAGCAGAACCGGAACGCCAGTGGACCAGCACAACATCTCAAATCGAGAACTGAAGCGTGTGGGAGAAGGCTTGAGTATTCCGCTTAACTGGCATACCTTCAGGCGAACCTTCGCCACTCTCTCGAATGAGATCGGTATGGACAGAACGGATAGGCAGGCTCTCATGGGCCATGCTGCCGCGTCTATGACCGACTACTACACAATCGTGAGCGTGGAGCGAATGAGAGCGGGAGCCGATAAAATAGCCCTAGAATTGGCGTCTTCTGACAAGCTGGTGACAAGTAGACCCTGCTAAGTGATTGAGAACGCAAGAAGGAATAACCATGGACTCTTGCCTTCTAAGCAAAGGGTCGCAGGTTCGAGTCCTGCCGCGCCTACCAACCAATCCGGATGCGCCTTTAACCCGCGACGGCCAAGAACTTTATTTTGCTGTAACGCCGCGGCAGATGACCGACTGGCCGTGCGCTCCTTCCAAACAACGCGTGGAAATAACAGGAGAAGTGGCGGGCGCGCGATTCAGAACCTCAACGCCGCCTTGTTTCAGCGAGGAGGTAATCCCGTGAGAGATGGTGGCGCCCATAAAGATGGCCGCCGTGACGGCAACACCGACGATAAGGCTATATTCGCTAGAACCGGCGCGTGCTGATTTTCTGCTCTTTGGCTGGCAAACTTTCATGATGCTGAAGTATCCCTTCGGTTACACATTTTGGTGTACTAACGAAAGATGACATGGCGCGGAGATGCAAGCAAGCCTAAACCGCGGTTGGCTGGAACCGTGGGTATGGGCTGTACTAGTACCGATTTCGGGCCAAGAAGGCCGTTTTAGGCATCTTTGCAGAGCGGACCTTACGCAGTCCTCGATCCTTTTTCCTTGGATTAAGCTAGAACCATGGCTGAAAGCGATCGTCGCGATTTCCTGCTCAAAGCTGCCGCGGCGGGATTGTACGCGGCCACCTATTCCGCAGTGGCGCATGCGGCGCAGCAACCCGGGTTGCCGGGAGCTTTCCCGGGACGGGTTGTAGCAGTGGACTCTCTCAAGCGCGATCAGGAATCGGTTCGGCTCGGTTTGAATCAGGGCATCATGGCATTGACCGGTGCGCCCTCGCCTGAGGAAGGCTGGCGTTTCCTGTTCTCACCGGGAGATGTCGTCGGGTTGAAATTGAATCCGGTAGGACGGCCCTTTGCCATGTCCTCGCCCGAAGTGGTGCGCGGCATTATCGATGGACTCAGGATGGCGGGGATTCCGGCGAAAAACATTGTTGCGTACGACCGCTATCGGAATGAGTTCCTGGAAGCTGGTTTTGATAAGTGGCTGCCGGAAGGCGTACGTTGGACCTACGCCAGCACCTCTTATAGCGCTCACCCGCACCAGCTGGATATGGAAGGTTACGACGCTTCTCAATATGTAGAGATGCCGCTTGTTTTCCCGGGAGCTGATCCTAAGCTTGCGCACAGCCGCCGTTCCTATCTTTCCAACTTCATCAGTAAAGATGTGAATAAGCTGGTGAACCTTTCCGTGCTGAAGCATCACCAGTCGGCGGGTGTCACGATGTCTTTGAAGAATCTTTCTCACGGCCTGGTCAACAATGTAAGCCGGAGCCACTCCAGCAATACTTTGAACACGTGCGGCTGGTTTATCCCCAATATCGTGGACCACCCTATTATTCGCCAGAAGGCCGTTCTTCAGATTTGCGATGGATTGGTTGGCGCCTACCATGGAGGCCCTGGAAAAAAGGTGGAGCATTATCTCTGGGACCACAACACGCTTTATTTCGCGACCGACCCTGTCGCCCTCGATAAGACCGGCTGGAGAGCGATCGACGAGAAGCGTGTAGAACGCGGGATGCTGCCTATTGCAACGGCCAAGCCGGACCCGGATAGCACGTTCTTGAACATGCAGCCCGAGCACATCGAAATAGCGGCCGACCTGGGCCTTGGCACCTTCGATGATGCGAAAATCGATATCCGCCGCCTGAAAAGCCAGGTTTAAGTCATAAGGGGATGCCACGGAGAATAGCCCAACCCGGTTATCATCGACCATGCGCTTTCTCTTGCCGTTCGCGATCTTCGCCTGCCCGCTTGCCGCCGCGGTCACCACAGCCGATTACTCGCACGCGGAGCAATTCCTCGCCTATAACACCAACCCTCTCGTTTACGGAGCCGGCGTCCGCCCCACTTTCGTCGCGGGCACGGATAGCTTTTGGTACCGGGTGAACCGCGAATCGGGCGTCGAATTCATGCTTGTCGACCCCGCAAGAAAGACCCGCATTCCCGCCTTCGATCACGCGAAAATTGCCGCCGTTCTGAAAGTTGAGCCTGGTAAGCTCCCCTTCCAAACCATCGACCTGACTCCAGACCTTAAGACCCTTTCCTTCAGCGTGGGTACAAAGCATTGGACGTGTTCACTCGATTCCTACAAGTGCTCGCCCGCTGAAACTCCTTCGCAGACACCAACCTTCATCCCCTCGCCCGATAAGAAAAAGACGGCCTTCCTTCGCGATTACAACCTATGGGTTCGGGATGCCGACACCAAAGCCGAAACGCAACTCACCACCGACGGCGTAAAGGACTTCGGCTACGCCACCGACAACGCCGGATGGGTAAAGAGCGAACGCCCCATCCTCCTCTGGTCCCCCGATTCGAAAAAGATCGCGACCTTCCAGCAGGACCAGCGCGGCGTCGGTGAAATGTATCTGGTCAATACCGTCGTTGGCCATCCGAAGCTTGAAGCCTGGAAATATCCACTCCCCGGGGATGCGGTGGTTCCCACGATTCAACGTGTGGTGATCGATGTAAACGCCAAGACGGTGACGCGCCTCAAGATCGAGCCCGACCAGCACCGCTCCACCCTCTGCGACCACATCATCTGCCGTGGCGGCGAATGGGCTGACGTGCAATGGAGTCCTGATGGCCAGAAGCTCGCTTTTGTCTCTTCTTCGCGGGACCACAAACAAGCCCGGCTTCGCGAAGCCGACGTAACCACGGGCGAGGTGCGGGAGGTGAATGAAGAAGCCGTCCCCACGCAATATGAATCGGGCGATGGAAAGGTGAACTGGCAGGTTCTCTACGGCTCGAACGAATACCTCTGGTACTCCGAAAAAAGCGGTTGGGGCCACAGTTATTTAGGCAACTGGAAAACCGGCAAACTGCAATCCCAGATCACTACCGGAGACTGGCTGGTTCGCCAGGTGCTGCGCGTGGACGAGAAAGAGCGCGTCATGTACTTCCTCGGGCGCAGGCAAAGAAAAGGGCCGTGACCCTTACTTCACCCATCTCTACCGGATCGGGCTTGACGGCAAAGGCCTCACTCTTCTTACGCCCGAAGACGCCAACCACGAGATCACACTTGCACCCACCGGAAACTTCTTTGTCGACAGCTACTCCAAACCCGACGTACCGCCCGTAGCCGTCGTTCGCGATCGGGACGGCAAATTAGTCCTGACGCTCGAAACGTCCGACATCACGAAGTTACTCGCAAAAGGATGGAAGCCGCCAGTCCCGATCACGGTAAAAGCGCGAGACAACGCAACCGATCTCTACGGCCTGCTTTTTATCCCGACCAAACTGGACCCAGCAAGGAAATACCCGATCATCAATCATATCTATCCGGGCCCACAAGGCGGCAGCGTGGGCAGCCGAAGCTTCTCCGCGTCCCGAGGCGATTGTCAGGCACTGGCCGAACTGGGCTTCGTCGTTTTGGAAATCGACGGCATGGGCAATCCCACCCGCTCCAAGAAATTCCACGACTTCTATTACGCAAACATGGGCGACAATACGCTTCCGGACCAGATCACTGCGATGAAACAGATCGCCGCGCGATACCCTTACATTGATCTCGATCGCGCCGGTATCTATGGCCACTCTGGCGGAGGCTATGCCGCGGCGGACGCCATGTTCCGCTACCCCGACTTCTTCAAAGTGGGCATCTCCGAAGCCGGCAACCACGACAATCGCGACTATGAGGACGATTGGGGCGAGCGCTACGTCGGCCTCCTGAAAGGCAAGAACTATGAAGATCAGGCTAACGAAAGCATTGCCAAAAACCTGAAGGGACATTTACTGCTGGCCCACGGCACCATGGACAACAACGTCCCGCCGTACAACACCCTGTTAGTGGTCAACGAGTTAATCAAAGCGAACAAAGACTTCGACCTGTTGATGCTCCCCAACCGCGGCCACGGCTTTGGAAACGAACCGTACATGATTCGCCGGCGATGGGACTACTTCGTCCGATACTTGCTCAACGAAGAACCGCCTAAAGGCTACGAACTCAAACCGCAACCAGCCCCCCAACGCGGTCAAGCTCCTCGTTAACACTACCCGCTTACAGGCCCTTGAACATTTCACATTCTTCTACTATTGAGCCTCCGCTCACCAAGAACCAGATCCGCGGCTTTTGGGCTGCCTGGGCCGGCTGGACTTTGGATGGCATGGACGCCTTTATTTACGCACTCGTCCTCATTCCCGCCCTTAAGGAGCTGCTCCCCGCCACCGGCATCCAGCCCACGCCCGAAAACACTGGCTTCTATGGCGGCCTGCTCTTCGCTATTTTCCTCATCGGGTGGGGCTTCGCCTTCCTCTGGGGCCCAATCGCTGACCGCTTCGGGCGCGTCAAGACACTGATGTTCACGATCCTCTGCTACTCGCTGTTTACCTTTCTCGGCTGCATCGCGCAAAACGTGTGGCAGCTCGCGGCCTTTCGCTTCTTCGCTGGCGCGGGTATCGGCGGGGAATGGACTCTCGGCGGAATCCTCGTTGCTGAAGAATGGCCCGAAGCCCGCCGTCTGAAAGGTGGAGCCTACATGCACACCGGGTACTACCTTGGTATTTTTCTCGCGGCCGCACTGAATTACTTTATTGGCGCGCATTACGGTTGGCGCGCGATGTTCGCCGTCGGCGGCACGCCCGCGGTCTTGGTCGCTTTCATTCGCGCCGGGATTCACGAACCTGAAAAATGGCAAAATCGACACGCGACCAAGGCCCGCGACGCCTTCTACCGGCTCTTTACGCCTCGTTACCGCAAACGCACGCTCCTCAACTCCGCCTACTTACTCACGTCCATGATCGGGCTCTGGGCCGGCTCGGTTTATGTCCCCACGTCCGTCACGCAAATCGCTCTGCGCGAAGGCCACACGGCTCTCGATTCCGCCCATTTGGCCTCTTGGGCCACCATGCTCCTCGCCTCAGGAACCATTCTCGGCTGCTTCGCCACGCCGTTTCTCGCGCAGACGCTCGGGCGCCGGGGCGCGCTGGCCGCCTTCTTTATCCTGATGGCGTTCTCAATCGCCGCCGCGTTTGGATGGGCCTTCTATTTACCCCGCCACGCACTTACTCTGTTCATCATCTGCCTCTTCTTTCTCGGAATCGGGGGCGCCAACTTCTGCGTGTACACCCTGTGGCTTCCTGAACAGTATTCAACCGAATGCCGCGCCAGTGCCTTCGCATTTGCCACCTCCGCCGGACGCTTCCTTGCCGCCGGGGCCACCTTCCTCGTCGGCGCGGGCGTCTCCCGTTACGGCACCATTGGCACGCCGGTGGCCTTCACTGCCTTGGCCTTTGTCGCCGCACTCTTCCTGATACCGTTTGGATTGGAAACCAAAGGCGAAGTGCTTCCCGAATGACCCTCCTGACTCTTTTCGACCTCTCGCTTATCGGACGAGCCACCCACACAGCGCTCGAATTCGAAGCTCAGTCCTGCACGTTCGGCGACCTGGAACGCCGCAGCAACCGCCTGGCGCACCTGCTTCTTCACCTTGGTTTCGAAGTCGGCGACCGTCTCTGCGTCTATCTCCCCAACTGTGTCGAGATGATCGAGCTTTACCTCGCCTGTATCAAGCTCGGCGTTATCTTCGTACCCATCAACATCCTCTATCGCGACCGCGAAATCACCCACATCCTCACCGATGCCGAACCCCGTCTCTTCATTGACGATGCTTCCAAACTGGCCGCCGACGCCGCCACCTTCCCGGACACCCGCCCCGTTACTCACCTGCACGGCGATACGCCCGCCGGTATCATCTATACTTCCGGTACAACCGGCGTAGCCAAAGGCGCGGTCCTCAGCCACAATAACTTCGCCGCGAATGCGCTTAATCTCCTCACGTGTTGGCGCATCACCGAAACCGACCGTCTGCTGCTTGCACTTCCGCTCTTTCACGTTCACGGACTGGGCAACGGCCTGCACTGCTGGCTGATCAGCGGGTGCCGTATGCGACTGCTCGAACGATTCGAACATGCCAAAGCCGCTGGCGAATTCCAAAGCTTCCAACCGACTCTCTTCTTCGGAGTCCCCACAATTTACGTCCGTTTGCTCAATGAAGACTCCGCCATCGCCCGCTCGATGCGCCTCTTCGTCTCCGGTTCCGCGCCACTCCCGGCGCAACTGATGGAGGACTTCCGCGCCAAGTTTGGCCACACCATCCTTGAACGTTACGGCATGAGCGAAACGCTGATGAATATGAGCAATCCTTATGAAGGCGAACGCCGTCCCGGTACCGTTGGCTTTCCTCTCCCGGGCATCTCTGCCCGGATTACGGAAGGAGAAATTCAACTCCGCGGCCCGAACATTTTCCTCGGCTATTGGCGCCGCGAGGAAGCCACGCGGGCTGCGTTCACAACCGATGGCTGGTTCAAGACAGGCGACATCGCGACTGTGTCCGAAGACGGCTATTACACTCTCAGCGGACGTAAGAGCGACCTCATCATCTCCGGCGGCTTCAACATCTATCCCCGGGAAATTGAAGAACTCCTCACCGAACATCCCGCCGTCACCGAAGCTGCCGTAATCGCCCGTCCGGACTCTCTGCGCGGCGAAGTGCCCGTAGCCTACGTTGTCGCGGGCTCAGTTGATGCACAGGAACTGGAACAACACTGCAGAACTAATCTCGCGTCGTTCAAAATTCCACGGGAATTCATCTTCATCGATAAACTCCCGCGGAACGCCATGGGTAAAGTTCAGAAGCATCTCCTTCACAACCTCAGAGAGGCGCCCAAACAGTTCTAAATCAATTTACGAAGAGCGTTCCTGAATCCAGCTTCCCGCTCCTTGGGCGGAGCCTTGGTTTCCAGGCGATCCAATAATCTTGACGCGGTCAAGGCGATCTCTTCCACCGCCGCTGTGAAAGCGGCCTCGTTTGCTTTCGAAGGTTTCGTAAACCCGCTGATTTTCCTTACGAACTGTAGAGAGGCGGCCCGAACTTCCTCTTCGGTTGTGGGGGGAGAAAAGTTGAAAAGAGGTTTGATACTCCGGCACATAAATTACCCTCCCGGGAATGAGATTTTCACTAACTCAGGGGTCAGATCGAGTAAGTACCCTTCTTTCCCCACATTCATCGCCTTTGTCTCGCCCAATCGCTCCGCCACACCCGCCGCCTCATGAATGTGCCCGCAGAAAAAATACTCCGGCTGCACCCGTACCAGGAAATCGCGAATGGCCGTACTGCCTGCGTGGCGGAAACTTCGCATGCGGTCGAGCGCGGTCCCATAAGGTGGACAATGGCACACTACTAACGTCGGCCTCACTGTGTCGAACTCCGCCAAGCGCCGCGCGATTTCTTCCTCTGAATACTCCCCCGGCGTTTCGAACGGCGTTGGATTCGAATATCCCAGCCCTGCGATCCGCTGCCCCGCAAAGCTAAACGAATGCCCGTGAAAACTCTCGAAGCCAAACTTCTGGCAGAACGCCTCGACCTGCGGCTCGGTTTCATGGTTGCCGGGAATCACCCTTACCTTGCCCGCGCGCCCTTTCATCACCTCACCGGCCTCATCGATTTTCCTTCCGAAGTTCGTCAGATCCCCCGCGCACAGATACAGGTCCGCATCTACCGCCATTAGGCGCTCCAGCGCCCGCCAATCCGCATGGATGTCGGAAAAGATCAGGATCTTCAGAAATTCAGCTTCGCTCCCATCTGGAACTTCCGCGATGCGCTCTCCACGCCTCCGCCAATCCTGCCGAACAAGGAGGACGTAATCGTTGCGGTGGGTAAGCCGAAGGAAGGCGTATTTGTGATATTCGTTCCATCGGCCCGAAGTTCCAAATTCACCTGCTCCCGAATCTTCACTCGCTTGATAAACGCCAAATCCACATCGATGAATCGCGGGCCAAAAAAATAGCCCTTCCCCGTATTCCCCAAAGTTCCCGCCGCGGGAGGCGTAAATAGAGCTTTATCGGTGTCCGGATTGAAAAACCATTTGTAGCCGTTATAATCCTGCACCTGGCCTAAGCTATGCGAACAACCGTTGCAATTTGCGGTGGACTGCACTACGCTCCCGAAAGTATCGGATCCCGAAAATACCGTAAACGGCCGCCCTGAATAGTAAGTGAAAATCGGCGCCACTTCCCAACCGCCAATTACACGATCCAAAAGCCCCGAACTACTGCGCCCGAACATCTTGCCGCGTCCGAAAGGCAGCTCAATGGTCGCGTGGGCCTGAACCGCGTGGCGATGATCGTATTGCGGCTCGCCATAGTTCAATTTTCGGTTGTAAATATCGAACGGCGTCGAAGAAGCCGATTGCGAATTTTGTTGACCCACCACGGTAAACGTCGGGTCGAAGTCGCGTGTCGCCAGGGCTTTCGACAACGTATAGCTCATCTGAAAGTAAATCCCGCTCTTATATCGCTGCTGATACTGAAGAACCAGCCCGTTATAGGTCGAGAAATCGTTGGAATCTATCACAGTAACTCCGCCCGCAAACTGCGGAAACGGAATCACCGCGAAAGGACTCGCGCCCGATAGCGACGTCACGTTTCTCGGGCCGTTCGCCGAAGCCTGGGTCCGCTGGCCCAAGGCGCTATAGATCGCGGCATAGCTGTTCAAGCTGAGCGCGCTCGAATACTGGGACCGGATCATATCGGAAGCGGTCTTTCCCGCCGTCACGCGGGTGTCGGCCGAAAACAGGTTGTTCAATAGATCGGATTGTCCACCTGCTTTCACTGTATTGAATGCGTCGATCACTCCCGGTGCGAAGAGATTTGGCTGATTCGCATTGTAGGCTCCCGTCAGGTGATAAGCCCGCCGGCCCACATAGTCGACTTCGAACACGCCGCCTTTCCAGACTTCACGCTGGAACGACAAGTCCCACTGGTGAGTCGTCGGAATCTTGAAATTCGGGTCAAGCACCGCGATCGATGCCGTAGAAAAGGCCGCGGGAGCCCTAAAGTTTGACGGGACTGATTCCTGAAGGCGGCTGTACTGCCGAAACGGTCGAGAGTCGCGTATCTTTCTGCCCCAAGCTCGTATCGTCATAGCTATAGATCAACCCGGGAAGGTTGTTGAACACCTGCGAGGAGATAAGAAACGAATTCAAACGGTCATACGCAATCCGGTAATTGGCGCGAATCGAAGTTTTGCCCGTCGAGAACGGATCCCACGCGACGCCGATGGAAGGCCCGAAATCGTAACTGTTCTTGAACAGCCCACCCTGGACCCATGTCGCGCTGTTTGTCGGGGTCGCGCCGCCGACGAGCGGTTGACTCGGATGCGAAATCACCGGGTTCGGTGAAGTAGGCGCAAGTTTTACTTCCAGGCGCATCCCCAGGTCCACAGTTAAGTTTCGCCGCACCTTCCAGGAATCCTGCGCGAAGAAATCAAACTCGTTCCAATGCGCTTCAAACGGTAGTAACCCCGTCGTGAACTTCTGCCCGTCGGGGGCGGAAAAGCCGCGTTGCACTTCTCCCACGCGGCCCAGCAAAAAGTTGATAGCTGATCGAACACCCGGAAGATCATTCGATTGGTTGATGCTTACCGGAATATTGAATGCCGTGTTATCGATGTCCGCGTTGAAATAAACATCCGTCGCGGCGTTATAAGCGCCCACACTGCCGCGCTGATCGCTCTCGCGCCCGAACCGCAGATTGGTTCCGAACTTCAGCGCATGAGAGTTCACCTGATAGGAGACGTTGTCTACAAACTGCCAGGTATTCAGAATGCGAGAGTTCCCGAAATCGGCAAGCGGCACGGCAACAGGCGCTCCCCCGGCATAGGACAGGCCATTCAGACTCGCGGCCGGTGAATCGAAGATGAACCCGAATCGATTCAATCCGAAAATCGCCTCGTTCGTGACATGCGCGCTCGGATTGCTGCGCCAGTTAAAGGCAAAGTTCTTGGGATCGCGCTTCGTGTTTACCTGACACCCTGTTCCGGGAAACAACGCAAGGCCGCCGTTCGCGCTATCGCAATTGGTATCCTGCTCGCCGAAACTCACTCGCGCATAAACGGTGTTCTTCCCATTAATGATCTGGTCGATTTTGAAGGTCACATCGTGCTGGCGCTCCTGGCTCGGTGCCGAAAACGCAAAGCCCGCGGTATTCAATCCATCCCCGACACTAAACACGTTCGGCAAAGGCGCGGCGTTCACCAATCCTTGCGTGGTCTTATCCAGACCCAGCCGCTGCGGGTCGTTCGCCACAACGTTGTACGTGCTCACCGAAACTCCCGGCGCGAGATTGCCGTTCGCGTCAACCGATGCGTTGGGCGAACCAGCCGGATTATTGCGCCCACCAGGGACATAGCGGAACAACCCCTGCCGGGCTTGCGCCGTATAAACAGTTTGCGTCACCGCGGTTGTTGAAAGCGCATCCAGAGCCTGCACGTTCACGAAGAAAAAGGTGTGGTTCTTAATGATCGGCCCACCCACATCGCCGCCAAAGATGTGCTGCACAAATTGCTTCTTGCCCAGGCTGTTGTAATTGTTCTGCCACTCGTTCGCGTTAAACCGAGGTGTGCGATAAAACTCAAACCCGGCACCGTGGAACTGGTTCGTGCCGCTTTTGGTGATGAGCGCAACCTGCGCGCCGCTGCTGCGCCCATATTCCGCGCTCGGATTGCTGGTGATTACCCGAAACTCCTGCAGCGAATCCGGGTTGGTGCGCAAAGGCGAGAAATTCGAGCCGCCACTGCTGCTCTCATTATTGTCGATGCCATCGAGAGTAATGTTGAACGCCCGGTCCCGCGCGCCGAACACGATGACAGCCCCACCTGTAATCGTCTGCGTATCAATTACTCCGGGCTGCAGGTCGATAAGTCCCAACGGGTTCCGCCCGCGTGTCCCCACGATGGGGAGATCTTTGATCGTTTTCTCTTCAATGATGTTGCCGATATTCGCCGAAGAGCTTGTCTGAACCGCTTGTGCAGCATCGGTGACCTCGATCGATTCGGAAACGCTTCCCACTTCAAGCCGTACATTAACCGTCGTCGGCTGCCCGATCGTCACCGGATTGCCGGGCGAATCGAATCTCCGGAAGCCCGCAGCTTCCACCATCACACGGTATGTGCCCGGCTGCAGCGATTCGAACTCGTAAGTTCCGCTGGCGGTGCTGGTGGTGTTGAAAGTGGCTTGGGTCCCCTGGTTCGTCAGGGACACCGTCGCTTTTGCAACCGGGGAATTCGAAGCATCTGTGATGATTCCGGTAAGCCGTGACGTACTGCCCTGTCCGAAGGCCAAAGTAGAAGTAAGAACAAGCAGGACCGCAAAGCGCATTCGCAAATGTTAACAGACCTTATGCTTTTGGATGAGCTTTATCGTAGACAGCCATGATTTCCGTCAACGAGAGCTGAGTATATTTCTGCGTCGTTGAGAGACGCGCATGACCGAGTAATTCCTGAATGGACCGCAAGTCCGCTCCATCGCTCAACAAGTGGGTCGCAAAAGCATGCCGCAAAGAGTGAGGATGCACTGTATCGTCCTGTAACAGCGCGGTCGAATACAGTTTCACGATGGTGCGCACGCTCCGATCGCTCAACCGGCGCCTGTGATGATTCAGGAACAGCGCAGGTTCCGACACCGGCGCGCTTCTCACACGGAGCCATCTTTCCAACGCTGCCACCGCCTTACCGGCGTACGGAACCTGCCGCTCCTTACGCCCTTTCCCACGCACTCGCAGCCAGTGCTCGGTGTAATCGATGTCTTCTAGATTCAGCCCCACCAGTTCGCTTACTCGAAGTCCCGCCCCATAGAGCAGTTCGAGCATTGCCAAGTCACGGTCCGGGTAGGGCCGCTCCACGCCCGCAACCCGGTCCATCATATTGGCCGCTTGCTCCGCGGTCATCACGGCAGGCAGTTTCGCGGGGGCTTTCGGCAGCCGTAACAGCTTCGCCGTGTTCGCCGCAACCAGGCCTTCTCGCGAAAGATAGGTCATGTAAACGCGGGCAGCCGAAATATGCCGCCGAATTGTAATCGCGCTCAATCCGCGGCCATGCAACCCGGCCACCCACTGCCTCAGATCAAGCAACGTTAGCTGCTCGGGAAGCGTGCTTAGGTCCGCCGCGTAGTTGCGGATCGTATGCGGGCTCGCATTCTTCCGCCGCAGTTCAGCCGAGAAAAGCCTCAAACCGCAACAGCATCCAGACTCTCCAGCGCGCGCCGGCAAATTTCCGCCTGCCGCGCCGGCTTATCGTGTCGAAAACCCTCCACGGGCGGGAACAGATCGAAGGCAATGTTCGCCGGCTGGTAATGCTTCGGATCGGCATTGCTGATGTAATGGCACAAACTTCCTAGCGCGCTCTCGCGAGGAAATGCCGTCACCGTGCGCCCTCGCGCTACATCGTTCGCATGGACCGCCGCGACCAATCCCGTCGCGATTGACTCCACATAGCCTTCCACGCCGCTGATCTGTCCCGCGAACAACGTCCGTGGATTTGCGCGAAGCTGCAGCGTTGCTGTCAAACAAGCAGGCGCGTTGATATAAGTGTTCCGATGAATCTGTCCGAACCGCAGAAACTCCGCGTTTTCCAACCCCGGAATCAGCCGTAAGATCCGCTTCTGCTCCCCGAATTTTAAGTGGTTTTGAAAACCAACCAAATTCCAACTGTCCGCGCGCGCTGTCTCCTGGCGGAGCTGCACCACTGCCCACGGACGCCGCCCGGTCCTGGGGTCGATCAGCCCCATTGGCTTCATCGGGCCAAACCGCAACGTCTCCGGTCCGCGACGCGCAATCTCCTCGATCGGCAAACAAGCCTCAAAAAACGGGACGTCGTCTGGAATGTGGCTCGCCACCGGCTCTGCAGCCCGCAGCGCCTCCAGGAAGCGATCGTACTCCGTCTTGTTGAACGGACAATTCAAATAGTCATCCGTCCCGTCGAGCGACTTCCCGTAACGCGACGCCCGAAACGCAATCCTGAGATCGATCGAATCGCCGGCGACAATTGGACTGATGCTGTCGTAGAAGTAGAGCCGATCGTTACCGGTGATTTCCGCAATCTGCTGAGCCAACGTATCGCTCGTCAAGGGCCCGGTCGCAACAATCGTGATCAAAGAAGGGTCCACCGCCGTCACTTCCCGGCGGTGCAAGGAGATTCCCGGATGCCGCTCCACCACGCCCGTAAGATACTCCGCGAACAGCGTGCGATCCACAGTTAAGGCGTGACCGCCCGGAACGCGCGCATGGTCCGCCGCCTTCAGACAAATGGAACCATGCCGCCGCAACTCTTCTTTCAACAGCCAGGATGCTGAAGGATGCTGATCGCTCTTGAGAGAGTTGCTGCACACCAGTTCTGCGAAGCGGTCCGTTTGATGCGCCGCGGTTGTGCGGACAGGTCGCATCTCAAACAGATCCACAGCCAGCCCCGCTTCCGCCAATTGCCAGGCCGCTTCTGTTCCGGCCAAGCCCCCGCCGATCACCTGAATGGGTTTCAAACTCTCAGTTTATCGCTGGCTTGCCCACCAGACCCACCACATCAGTGCTGCCTGCATGGGAATTCGAAACCAAAGCGCCCACCCCATATAGATGTTCGCGGGCAGCACCGCCACTAAGAGGGCGATCAATCCCCATCCCGCAGCGCGTCGAGTCACGGGCCAAAGCATTCCTAAACCACCCACGATCTCTGCCACGCCGCTTACCGCCACCAACACTCCCGGCGAAGGCAAGGCGGGCGGCACGATGTTCCTGTACATCGCCGGGAAAACGAAATGCAGTACGCCCGCCACGGTGAATAGCACCGCAACCGGCCACTGCCTCATTCGCCGTAAAGTTCAAAGAAGTGCGCGACTGTCTTGATGCCCTTCTCGAACTGCCCGATGTTGAACTTCTCGTTCGGTGAGTGCAGCCCATCGTCTGGCAGTCCGAAGCCCATCAGCAGGGTCGGAATGTGAAGATGCTCCGCAAAGTCGCCCACAATCGGAATCGATCCGCCGCTGCGGGTAAACACCGTCCGAGCGCTGAAAATCTGGCTGAACGCCCGCGCCGCTACCTGCATTGCAGGATGGTCCGTATTCACCAGCAGGCCGGGCCCTTTGCCCAGCACCTTAACGGTCATGGTCACCCCGCGCGGCGCGTTTTTCTGAACGAAAGCTTCGAAAGCCGCGATGATTGTATCCGGGTCTTGATCGGGAACCAGCCGGAAGCTTACCTTCGCCGTGGCTTTCGCCGGAATTACGGTCTTGCTGCCCGCACCGGTAAACCCACCCGCAATGCCATGCACCTCAAATGTGGGCCGTGCCCAGATGCGCTCGAACACGGAGTACTTCGTCTCCCCCGTAAGTTTTGTCGACCCGACCTCATGCTTGAGGAAGCTCTTCTCATTGAACGGCAGCGTTTCCCAGCTGGCGCGTTCCTCCTCTGATGGCGGCCTTACGTGATCGTAAATTCCGGGCACTTTGATTTCGCCCCGCGCATTCTTTACCTTGGCCAGCAATTCGATCAAACCAAAGACCGCATTCGGCGCAGCGCCGCCATAGCCGCCGGAATGTAAATCACGCGCAGGGCCGGTCGCCTCCACTTCCATGTAGACCAGGCCGCGAAGCCCAATGTTCAAAGTCGGCAACCCCGGCGCGTACATATTCGTATCGCTCACCAGCGCGACGTCGGCTTTCAGCTTCTCCGGGTTTTCCGCCACATACTTCGCAGATCGAAGCCCCGCCCACTTCCTCTTCGCCCTCGATCAAAAATTTCACATTTAGCGGCAGTTTCCCGTTCACCTTCATCAACGCTTCCACGGCCTTGATGTGGATGTACATCTGCCCCTTGTCGTCCGCCGACCCCCGCGCCACCAGGTTGCCCTCGCGCTCTACGGGCTCGAATGGCGGCGAATGCCAAAGCTCCAGCGGGTCCGCCGGCTGGACATCATAATGCCCATAGCAGAGCACGGTCGGCTTGCCTGGCGCATGCAGCCAATCCGCGACCACCAGGGGATGCCCGCTGCCCTCGATCAGTTCGACATGCTCCATCCCGGAATCGCGAAGCTTCTGGGCCACAAACTCTGCCGCTCGCCTGACATCGTCTTTGTGATCGGGCAGAGTGCTGACACTCGGAATGCGTAATAACTGTTTCAGCTCCTCCAAAAAGCGCGGCTGATTCTCTTCAATAAAAAAGTTCAAGGCGGATGACATGTCAGCTTTCATTCTAGGCCGCAGAGCTTTCTGGCCTTCTCATCCCCGGAAAAGAACTGCACTGCTGGTGCTCAGCGGCTTTGTGAAATCAATTCAGGCTCAGGGTATTGAAACGAAATGGCCGGCTGTTCGCGCCTTGTAATCAGCGCCGCCGACAATAGCAGCGCGGCAATCCAGAGTGCATCGGCCAAAACCAGATGGATCAATTGCATCCAGACGGGAGCCAGCAGGATGGCATCCAGTCCGCCGAGCGCCCACTGCACCAGAACCAAACCTAACAGCGAGGCTGCAATCGGTTGCACCAAAGCGCTTTTGTTCTTTAAGAGCGCCGCGATCGCAAAGCCGCCCAGATACGCGCCCACAAGCATCGCAAACAGCGGATGATAAACGCGGAAACGGATCAACGCATGTGCGGTGGGCGCAAAGTCGCTCCGGATGCCGTCAAGAAAAGAGGCAGAGGGATATAAGGTATCGCCCAGTGCGGTGACGGCGCCGCTCACGCCGAGCACGAGCGTTGCAACCAATCCCACCAGAGCAGGCACGCGCCACACATTGGCTCCCCGCCACTGAATGCGGGGCGCTCCGGACGCCCACCAGGCGGCAAGGGCGATTGCGCCGACCAGCAGGAACGTGTTTACCAGATGCACCGATAGATAGACGACACGCGCGAAAGATTTATCCAGCGCCACCTTCTCAAACAGCACCAGTCCCGCCCCAATGGCCGCCTCCACAAACGTGAACACAACGGCCGCAACCGCAGCTCCTCGCCCGGGATGACGCTTCGGCAGCGCCCGGAAGGCCCACACCGCCAACCCAATTACCAGAAACGTGGATAACGCAGCAGTCAGCCGGTGCCCAAACTCAATCATGGTCGCCATTTGTGGGCTATGCGGCACCAGCACGCCGTTGCAGCTCGGCCAATGATTGCCGCAACCCGCGCCCGACCCCGTTGCTCTCACAAACGCGCCCCACGCAATCACCGCGAAGTTGTAGGCCAACACGCACCACGCGTACTTTGCAAATCGCGTCATAACTTCATTATCCAACCAGCCAGATAGACCAACCTTCGCCCGAAGCCGGGTCCGCCGGTTTGCTAGCATGTAGCGCACATGCAGCCCTTCGTCTATGTCTTCCTGGGCGGCGCGGCCGGATCCGTGCTTCGCTATTCCGCCGGGCTCCTCCTTCCTTCTGGAACTTTCTTCGTGAACATGCTCGGCAGCTTCCTCATCGGCCTACTCGCTACTCTTCTTCCGCAAGGTTCCCCCATTCGTTCGCTCCTCATCGTTGGGCTTCTCGGTGGGTTCACCACGTTTTCTTCCTTTCAATGGGAACTGTTCGACGCCTTCAAACACGGACTGCCCTGGCATGCTACCCTCAACGCCTTCGGCAGCGTGGTGCTCGGCTTCGCCGCCTGCTGGGCCGGAGCTTCGCTTGCTACCATGCTCAATAAATGAGGCTCCTCCTTTTCGCTTTTCTCGCGTCCTCTCTGCCCGCCCAAACGCTCGATTGGCAATCGCTCAACGGCGAAACTCTGAAATACTTCACTGACCTTGTCAAGATCGATACAAGCAGCCCTCCGGGAAATGAAACCGTCGCGGCTCAGTACGTCGCCCGCGTGCTTGAACACGAAGGTATTCCTTCAAAGCTCGTCGGTTCCAACCCAAAGCGCCAATCGCTCATAGCGCGATTGAAAGGCACCGGCGTTAAACGCCCCATCCTGATCATGGGCCACACGGACGTGGTGGGCGTCCAGCGTGACAAGTGGGCGCAGGATCCGTTTGGGGCAGCCCGAATCGATGGCTTCATTTGGGGACGCGGCACACTTGACGACAAAGATAATCTCGTCGCGTCGCTGATGACGATGCTTCTGCTGAAGCGCACGAACACCAAACTCGACCGCGACGTCATCTTCGTCGCCGAATCCGACGAGGAGGCCGGCGGCGGACTCGGGATTGATGAGCTCATCAAAAACAACTGGAACGAGATTGAAGCCGAATACTGCATCGCTGAAGGTGGAGGCTTCAGTTCACGCGCGGGGAAGGTGACACATCAGACAGTCCAACTGGGCGAAAAGATGCCCCGCCAGATGAAGATTACCGAACAGGGCGTCGCGGGCCACGGCTCCATGCCGCGCGAAGACAATGCGATCGCGCATATCGCGGGTGCAGTCGCAAAACTCGCGGCGTGGCAACCGCCCATGCGCCTCAACGACGTGACGCGCTCTTACTTCGAACTGCTCCCGCAAGTCTCCACTCCTGAAGAAGCCCAACGCTTCAAAGATCTTTTCAATTCCGCTAAGACCGAAGAAGTCCAGGACTACTTCCGCAAGAATGACATCTTCAATAACTCCGTCCTGCGCACCACGGTGAGCCCCAATATCATTGAAGGCGGCTTTCGCGTCAACGTAATTCCCTCCTCCGCTTCGGCAACCCTCGACGTGCGCGCACTCCCTGATGAAGATATGAACAAGTTCCAGGAACAAATGCGCGCCGTGATCGGCGACCCCACTATCAAACTGGAGCCCTTCGGCATCCAGGCGCAGG
>CAWCJC010000005.1:0-132929 GCA_963795835.1 Bryobacterales bacterium
AAACATGGAGCGGGAGACGAGAATCGAACTCGCAACCAACAGCTTGGAAGGCTGTGACTCTACCATTGAGTTACTCCCGCCTTAGCCCTAGTATACTGAATTTTCTGCGCCACGGTCACGCCTACGGCTGGGCACCTTACGCATTTAGAATCTAAAGTTTAACGCTCTCTTGCGCAAGGTTCGCCGCCATCGTCTGGTAATTATGAAGCCGGAGCCAGCCCTCGGGATTGTCCCGCGCCGAACATGCCGAACCAACTCTTAAAGTTACAACCCCACAGAACCATGAGCCTTCGCGGTTTTGACGCGCTGGGTGCCTCCGCCGCGCTACATTCGGCCACTGCGAACAGCTTCGTGGTTAGCGGGACTTTCCGCGATTCGGCCGATTTCACGGTACTCATGCTTTGGGACGCCGATAACTTTTACGAACATCCACGGTTACGCTACCTGCCGGATTTCAATTTCGCCGGCGCAAAGCTAACCTTCGACGTAGTGTTCTCTAAGGGGGTCCAACCTCTTGATTCACCGAAATCGAATTGGATAGATTGGGCGACGCTCGACTATATTCCGCTCACAGGCCCTCCCGGGAAGTTACGGCTGTGGGACCACTGCAGCCTAAAATCGGGCGACTTTACGGTTGCCGCTGGAACGTTTCACCTGCAGACAACTCCCGCCGGCATCCAGCCCGGCGACCGGCTTACACTGTTCTTTCAGAACTTCTATTTCGATTACCGCCCTGCCGCGAATCCGTCTTCGATTGAATACCAGTTCTTTGCCGCGGGAAACGGCACAGCCCACACGATCACGGTCAACGGTCGCTCCTACACGCATACCGAGATGGACCCGTCCGGCGAATCGAGCGCGGCGCAAGCCAACGCGCTGGTAGCGATCATCAACGCAGGGGTGGGCGATCCCGATGTTGTCGCGTCGATCGGCTCCGTTCCGTATGCGGTTCTATTGGCGCTCCGCGGTTCGCGTTCCGCCTCCGTAAGCGCCACAGGCAATAGCGCGGTTTCGCTAGGAGCGGCCACGCCCGCCGATGCCGCGGCCGCTTTGGCGCAACAAATCAACTCGACCGATTGGTGGACCACCAACTCCACTCTGGCTTTGCGCGCAACATCGAACGGCAATGCTCTTACGGTGAACGCGGCGCGTTACGGGCGGGTTTCCACAACCGAAACGGCCGTCACGCTTGCTTCGGGCTGCGTGTTTGCAGGGCTAATTCCCGGCGCAACCATCTCGATCGGAGCGACACTCTACACTATCGCCTCCGTCGATAGCCCAACCACACTCACGCTTACCACGTCCGCTGGAACGCAAACGAACGTCAACTATGTGGCGGATCGCGGAGGGGTGGATGGCAACATGATCGAGCTGTATGCTCTCTCGGCAACCCAAACGCTCACGACAGCCGAAGCTAACGTTCGCCTCAGCGGAGGCAACTCCGAAGTTACTTGGACCTGCACCATCGACTTCTCCCTATTTTCCAGCACGGATCTGCGCCAGTGCTGGTTCACCTACGCCGCCGCGCTTGCGAACAGCGCACCTTTCTCCGATACCGAGTGGTCCGCCTCTTATACAAATTGGATCCTGACCGGTCCGGATGCCGCTACACAGCTTTGGGTCGCCGGTCCGGGCAGCAACCGCCTGGAAGAAAACAATCCTGCGTGCACCTACACGGGTGCCTGGGCGAAAGTGTCACCCGAATCCGGATTCTTTTCACGCGGATTGGCGCGACGCGCGGGCGCAACGGATCACGTCACCGACGAAACACTTACGGTTAAGTACAACTGCGCTTCTGTCCATGATCTTTATCTCGGCACTTCTTTGTATTTGAACAGCGCGGTTCTCTGGGTTTCGTTCGACGATGCTCCGGAGTTCGCGTTTTCCCTGCGACTCGATACAGGTACTCAGCCCGCTGTAAACGCACGCCGCCGGTTGCTGCCCGCCGTGACCGCGGGCGCCCATACAATCCGGTTTCGTCTGAAGGAAACCGGCTACTTCTATTTCGATTTTCTTGAAGCAGCTGTGGTCAGCGACGTTCCAGCCCCGCCGGAAGCGCGGCCGAATCTCTCCCCCGCTCTCGACTATTCGACGGATCATTCCTGGAAGCTGCCACCCGCACGGATCTTATGGATTCTCGACAATCTCGGGTTTACCGGACCGATCAATCAGTACATCGGCGTGTTCTGGTGGAATCAACGGACGAATCCCACGGCGCGCTTTGCCTCTGTCCAAGTCACCTTTCCCGATCCGGGAACGCTGGGCGCGGCATTCACAGATCGACGTAGGTGGAACGGAACTCAACAAAACAATCTTCCCCGCCGACACGGCCTCCACGCGTCGCAGCCCACTTCGCGCGTTATATTAACGCAGTGTTCGTGGGCGTTTGGGCTGCGGCTTCCGCAGCAACCCTTACCCTCACCGTTCGCTCGCCAGCCTACAGCTTCACCTTCAAAGCCGGTTCACTCGCGGTCACCGGTTCGCTCGATCAGTCCGCGTCAGACGCGGGTCTCTGGGTGATCGACACAACGCAATCCCCTGCCCTGAATCGCGGCGCTCGGGACTGGCATGCCGATCTGTATCGCGAGTCGCACCTACGCAATCGCGAGGTCACCACTTCCGGCTCCATGGAACTGGTAAATCCGCCTCCCGGGTTCGCTGCGTGTTACCCCGATGGCTCGCCCGTCATCACCGACGTAGGTTTTGGGAATTTGCGCTCCACTCATTGCGCCCAGAGCTCTCCCATGCGTGGGTACCAGCAATCCGTGTTCGACTGCATTGCCGATCTGCAGAACAGTGCCGGCCTGGTTCCGAACTTCCAACTCGGCGAGTATCTCTGGTGGTTCTTCCCAAGCGCCGCCGGGATGGCTTTCTACGATGCAGAAACGAAGGCCACGGCCCTTGCTGCGCTGGGACGGCCGCTCCAAGTCTTTAGGGGACCGAATGACGATCCAACGATAAACGGTTCCGCCGATGCTCTTTTTCTGCGCGCTCGTTTGCGCGATCACGTCGCGGCCATCGTAGCCCATGTCCGGGCCCGGTATCCGAACGCGTTCGCGGAAGTTCTGTTCGCCTATGACGTCAATTACCCCACGCCGAATTCCGATAGCCTTGGTTCGGTTGGCGGGGCACTCAATCGCTTCATCAATTTCCCGGTTGAATGGGGATCGCACACCACCGCAGGTTTCAATCGTCTGAAAGTGGAGGCGCTCGCATTCGGGAGCCGGTTCCGGAATTTGAATTTGGTGAGGGCGGCCATCGAATTCCCACTTTCGCAGGATTGGCCCCTCGGTCAGGTACGCTACTTGGCGCCCATCTTCACACACAGTTCCACTTGGCAGAAAGAGGCAGCCATGGCTCTCGGCCGGATTCCAATCGTCAATCTTTGGGCATTCGACCAGATGAATATCTTTGGGCTGAAAATTGGAAAGTACCACAATCAGTCGCGATCCCTCAAAATGGGTTAAGCGTTTCGCGCATGCATCCCAGATCCCGCCTCACCGCCGTTTTCCTCGCGCTCTTGGCGCTGTGGGTTGTGTTGTCGCTGTTCGGGATCTTTCGAGGCTTCGCGACCTTAATTGCCTTCGTCGAATTGGCGATTGGCGCCGTTCTTCTCTTCCGCCTTACGCGCTATCTGGCAAGGCAGAGTATTTGGCGACTGCGGAATCGGTTGATTATCACTTATATCTTCATTGGCGCGCTGCCGGTGGCATTAATCTTGACGCTGGTGGTGATGGGCGGCTATATCATCGCCGGGCAGGTGGCCGTCTTTTTGATCAGCTCCGAATTAGATCGCAGAAACCAGGCTCTCAATGAGCCCGCGCAGATCCTGAGCTGGTCCGAAGGGGCGAATCGCTCCCGTATTCTGAATCAGATTGCGCCTTTCGTCCGCAATCATTTTCCGCGTGTTCAGATGCTCTTGCACGCAGATTCGGATTATCGCTATCCGGAAGACAGCACGCTGAAAGCGCCACCTGCTGGCTGGGTGAATCACGCGGGCCTGCTTCGCAAAGATCATCATTTTTACTCATGGGCCCACGTCTCTCGAAATAATTTGGATGTAACTCTTCTTGAACCCGTGAACAACCAGGTGCTCTCCAATCTGGTTCCCAACCTGGGCGCAGTTCGCTTCTATAACGAGAAAGACTTTCCCGACGAGCATTTGGAACCGGTCCATATTCCGCCCCCGCAGAACCGCCTGGATCAGGAAGTTACCTGGATTGCCAATATTGAGGCCGCGGAATGGGACAACCCCGGTAAAATTTCTCCCCACGCGCTGATTGTTACCACCCGCCCCTCCGCCGTTCTGAGCGCCATCTTTGGAGAAAAGTTTGTATTTGGACAATCCATGCTTTTCGGATTCCTGCTGGTCGCGGTTTTGTTTCTGATTATGGAAGCAGGCGCGCTCGCGGCGGCGCTGGCGCTCACACGCACTGTTACAGGAGCGGTACACAATCTTTACGAGGGCACTCAGCGAGTGACGCATGGCGATTTCTCCCATCGCATCCACGTCCAGGGAAACGACCAACTCGCCACGCTCTCCACGTCCTTTAACTCCATGACGGAAAATCTGGAGCGTCTCTTTCATGTGGAGAAAGAGAAGGAACGGCTGGAATCGGAGCTCGTCATCGCTCGCGAAGTTCAGAATCAGCTCTTTCCTAAAAACACACCCACTATGCGGACTATGGAGTTAACGGGTATATGCAACCCCGCGCGCATGGTGTCCGGCGACTATTACGACTTTGTTTGCATGGACAAAAAACGCGTCGCGTTCGCGCTCGGCGATGTTGCGGGAAAGGGGATCTCCGCGGCTCTGCTGATGGCGAGCATCCAGTCCATCATGCGGACGCAGCTCTCGGAATCGAAGGGCGACTTTTGTACGTCCTCCGCCGTAGCCCTTCTGAACCGCCAGTTGTACGCCTCTACGTCGGCGGAGAAATACGCTACCTTTTACTTCGGTGTTTACGATGAAGACAAGCGTATCCTGAGCTACACCAATGCCGGCCACTTGCCTCCAATCCTGTTCCGGGGCGAAACCTACTCGGAGCTAGAAGTGACAGGTACCGTGGTCGGAGCCTTCCCCGCAATTCGATACGAGCATCGCGAACTGGCGCTCTTGCCGGGTGACATACTGTTGGCCTATACCGATGGCATCGCCGAACCGGAAAATGCCTATGGAGAAGAGTTTGGGGTCGAACGGCTTAGCGATATCGTGATGAGGCATAAGAACGCAGCGTCGCCTGAAATCATCGCGCGCGTGATGGAAGCCGTCGGACAATGGAGCACCGCCGCGGAGCAGCCTGACGATATGACGATTCTGCTTGCAAGGATCGTCGCATGACACCGGTTCTTACAGCCGCTGAGATGAAAGAGGTCGACCGGAAAACGATCGAACTCGGGATTCCAGAGATCCTTCTGATGGAAAACGCGGGGTGCCGCGTTGTTGAGGCAATGGCGCAAAGATACTCGCCGCTTGAGGCTCACCGGATTGTCGTGCTCTGCGGCAAGGGGAACAACGGCGGTGATGGCTTGGTAATTGCGCGCCAGCTTTTCACGCGTTTCAACCCACAATCGCTGCACGTGATCGTTCTTCACCCACGCGCCGATCTTACGATCCTCGAAGCCAGCGGATGCCACGTCAGCACGGAATTTCCACCAGACCCTACGCTGATTGTTGATGCGATCTTCGGGACCGGCTTCCACGGTGTAGCCAGCGACCCCGAACGGAGCGCCATCGACTATATCAACAATCATCCGCGGGCCATCGCGATTGCCGTAGATGTGCCTTCCGCTCATGCCCGCGCCGATCTCACCGTAACGTTCACCGCACCCAAACCCGCCCAAGTATTTGGCCCTACGTGCTACCAGATGGGGGAGTTGGTCGTCTCCCCAATCGGATCGCCTGCGCATCTGATCACCTCAGATCTTTCAGTGGTCTCATCGGCGGCAATTCGCCCTTTGTTTCGCTCAAGGCCGAAAAATTCCAACAAAGGCAGTTTCGGCCATGTACTCGCGGTCGCGGGGTCGCCCGGCCGAACCGGTGCGGCGGCTATGTGCGGACTCGCGGCTCTTCGGGCGGGGGCAGGACTGGTCACCGTGGCCTCATCCGTTCCCATCCCCACTGCGCCGGAACTCATGACTGACATGTTGCCGCTGACTCCGGAGATTTTGAAAGGCAAGACGGTCATCGCGATCGGCCCCGGTTTAGGCGATGAGCCGGATTTGGTGTTAGACCAGTTCCTCAACTCGGATCTGCCGATGGTCGTGGATGCAGACGCTCTGAACACTCTCGCCAAGAACTCCTGGGAGATCCGTGGCAAGTTCCGCGTTCTAACGCCGCACCCGGGCGAGATGTCACGCCTGACAGGAAAGACGGTTGCGGAGATTCAGGCGAACCGGCTTGATGTTGCCCGCGATTTCGCAAGCTCTCGAAACGTGATTCTGGTCCTGAAAGGCGACCGGACCCTGATCGCGTTCCCCGATAAACGCGTCTGGATCAATCCAACCGGCTCACCCGCTATGGCGACCGGCGGCACGGGCGACATCCTCACCGGCTTGATCGCCGGCATGCTCGCCCAACATCCGCAAGACCAGGAAACCGCGGTTGCAGCGGCCGTTTATTTGCACGGTCTTTCAGGCGAACTTGCCGCCGCCGAACTCACCGAACAATGCGTCGCTGCAACCGACCTGCTGCGATTCTTACCCAATGCCATCCACCAAGTACAAAACGGAAAGTGATAGCGCAACTGTGGCGCTCGGCCGCAAGCTGGCGAGAGAACTCCCGCCGGGCGTAGTGCTGCTGATCGGAAACTTGGGGGCGGGCAAAACCACGCTAGCCAAAGGCATCGTCGCGGCTCTTACACCAGTGACTGAAGACGATGTAGCCAGCCCGACATTCACGCTCATTCACGATTACGGCGAAGTGGTCCACATTGACCTATACCGTCTGGAAACCGAGCGGGAAGTGGAAGCCTTGGGCCTAGACGAAATCATAGACCGCGCGAAGTACACGCTCATCGAGTGGGGCGAACGATTTCCGCGGCTTTTTCCGGGTGCCGCGCGCATAATGCTTGAGACGAAAGCGGAGAACGAACGTGAAATCTCAGTCGTCGTCTGAAGAGCTGTCGGTTACCTTCAGCACAGCCAGGAAGGCTTCTTGTGGAATGTCCACATTTCCTACGCGCTTCATTCGCTTCTTGCCTTCCTTCTGCTTTTCGAGCAGTTTGCGCTTTCGCGAGATATCGCCGCCGTAGCACTTCGCGAGCACGTTTTTTCGAATAGCCGAGATAGTTTCGCGCGCAATGATCTTCTGTCCAATCGCAGCTTGAAGGGCGATCTCGAACATCTGCCGCGGAATCAGCTTCCGCATACGTTCAATCAGACTTTTGCCGCGCTCATAAGCCACATCGCGATGACAAATAATCGAAAGCGCATCGACAGGCTCCCCCGCGATCAGAACATCCATCCGCACCATCGGCGATACACGAAACCCAGCGAGCGAATAATCGAGCGAGGCATAGCCGCGCGATGCGGATTTCAGCCGGTCGTAGAAATCGAGCACAATCTCATTCAGCGGCATTTCATACATCAGCAACACGCGTCCGCCGCCGATGTACTCGAACTTCTTCTGCACGCCTCGCTTGTCTTCCATCAGCGCCAGTATGCCGCCCAGGTACTCTTCGCGCGTGATTACGGAAGCGTCGATGATAGGCTCTTCAATGGTCTTGATGCTTGAAGGATCGGGGAACTTGTTCGGGTTATCGATCTCATAAACCTCCCCTTTGGTATTCGTGATCCGATACCGCACGCCGGGCGCGGTCGTGATGAGATCGATGTTGAACTCGCGCTCCAAGCGCTCCTGGACGATCTCGAGGTGTAGCAGGCCCAGAAAGCCGCAGCGGAATCCAAAGCCCAACGCCGTCGAGTTTTCCGGCTCGAAGTTGAAAGCACTGTCGTTGAGCCGCAACTTTTCGAGCGCGTCCCGCAGCAGCCCATGTTCATGGCTCTCCACCGGATACAGACCCGCGAAGACCATTGGCTTAATCTCTTCGAAGCCAGGCAGCGGCTCCGCGGCAGGGCGGTCATGCTCCGTAATGGTGTCGCCGATCTTCGCATCGCTGACGGTCTTGATGTTGGCGTAGAGAAATCCAACTTCGCCCGCCGAGAGTTCCTGAGCTGGAGTCGCTTTCGGCGCCTGATAGCCGCACCCTTCCACGTCGTAGGTTTTGCCATTGGACCAGAAGCGGATCTTCTGCCCAAGTTTCATCGTTCCCTCGACGATGCGCAGAAGAATGATCACGCCTCGATACGGATCGAACCACGAATCGAAGATCAGCGCTTTCAGCGGTGCTGAAGCATCGCCCTTCGGAGGAGGCACCAGATGCACGATCGCCTCGAGCGTCTCCTTGATTCCGATGCCCTGCTTTGCGCTTACCAAAATCGCGCCCGAAGCATCGAGCCCAATCAGCGTCTCGATCTGTTCGCGAATCCGCTCCGGCTCCGCTGCCGGCAGATCGATCTTGTTCAGAATCGGGATGATTTCAAGGTCGTGTTTCAGCGCCAGATAGGTGTTGGCCAGAGTTTGCGCTTCCACCCCTTGAGAAGCATCCACCACCAACAACGCGCCTTCGCAGGCTTGCAGGCTGCGCGAAACCTCATAGCTGAAGTCCACGTGGCCGGGTGTATCGATCAGGTTGAGCTGATACATGCGCCCGTCCTCGGCTTTGTAGTCCAGCCGAACGGCGTGCGCTTTGATGGTGATGCCGCGCTCGCGTTCCAGGTCCATTGAGTCCAGGACCTGCTCCATCATCTCCCTCTTCGTCAGCGCTCCAGTCTCTTCCAGAAGCCTGTCGGCAAGCGTGGATTTGCCGTGATCGATATGGGCAATGATTGAGAAATTACGAATGAATTCACGGTCCATGCGGTATGATTGTGCGGAATCCCAAGTATGGCATATGCCCTTTCGCTACATACAGTTTGAAGCCTCGGCGGAAGGGATCGCGACGGTGACGGTGAACCGGCCGGAGAAGCGAAACGCGCTGAACCGGGACACGATTCAGGAGCTTGCGGAAGCCTGGGAAATGGTGGCTCACGACCGCGCAATCAGAGGAATGATCCTGACGGGGGCGGGAGAAAAGGCGTTCATCGCGGGGGCAGACATTGCCGAACTCGCGCAGCTTTCGCCTGCTGCTTCGGAGGAGCTATCGCGCTACGGGCAGCGTGTTTTTCGCCGTTTGGAAACGTTGCGCAAGCCCTCCGTGGCCGCGATTAATGGCGCGGCATTTGGGGGCGGTCTGGAACTGGCGATGTGTTGCACGGTTCGGTTTGCCGCTCCGGAAGCAATGCTCGGCCAACCAGAAGTAAAGCTGGGCGCGATGCCGGGCTATGGCGCAACACAGCGATTGCCGCGCCTGATCGGACGGGGACGTGCTCTCGCGATGCTGCTCTCCGCCGATCCCGTTACCGCTGCCGAAGCGCTCAACACCGGACTGATTAACCGCCTTGTACCGCGCGCGGATTTACTTCACGAAGCCAGCGCCTGGCTCGTGAAGTGCCTGCAGCACGGGACCTATGCGATGGCGCTCACCATGGAGGCGGTGGATCTCGGTCTCGATTGTGGCCTGGAAGCGGGGCTGCGATTCGAAGCCGCCGCGTTCGGCTTGGTAGCATCGAGTAAGGATTGTTCGGAAGGCCTGAACGCTTTCCTTGAGAAGCGCAACCCCGTATTCACCGGCTCTTAAATGCAAATTATCGAAGGCGGTTTAGCCGCTCCCTCCGCACATTTCGCCCTCGTCGTCGGACGATTTAACAGCTTCGTTACCGAGCCGCTGCTGCACGGCGCACTCGACGCGCTCAAGCGGTCGGGAATACCTGAAGATAGCATCACAGTCGTGCGCGTTCCTGGCGCCTGGGAGATCCCTGTCGTGGTTCAGGCGCTTGCCAAGGCGGGAAAATACGGTGCAATTATTTGTCTGGGCGCTGTGATCCGCGGAGACACGCCTCATTTTGACTACGTCGCGGGGCACTCGGCGAGCGGAATTGCGAAGCTGGCTCTCGATCACGGTCTGCCGATTGTGAATGGCATCCTGACCACGAATACCGTCGAACAGGCCATCGACCGGGCCGGAGCCAAGAGTGGCAACAAGGGCTTCGACGCAGCAATGACCGCGATCGAAATGGTGAGCCTGCTGAAACAGGTTTCGGCTTAGATGCCCTCGCGCCACAAGGCTCGCGAACACGCACTTCAGGTGCTGTTCTCCTGGGACGCGCGCAAGCTGACCGCGCAGGAATCACTCGAAGCGTTCTACGGATCTCTTGCTTCCGACCAGGCCGAAGCTTGGAACAGCCGCGATGCCTTTCTTGATCAACTGGTGCGCGGCACGGTCGCGCAGATTACCGAGATCGACGAGCGCATCACCAAGCATGCCGAGCATTGGCGTCTGGAACGGATGCCCGCCGTGGACCGCAACATCCTGAGGCTTGCCGTCTACGAGATGCTCCACACCGATACGCCGCCCCCCGTGCTGATCGACGAAGCTCTGGAGCTGGCGCGGCGCTTCTCCGGGAACGAATCGGTACAATTCGTGAATGGCGTTCTCGATGCAGTAAACCGGGAGCACCGAAAGGAGTAGCTCCATGCACCGTCGTACCTTTCTTGCGGCATCTTCCGCCGCGCTGCTTGCCGCCGATACACCCATGCCGATGACCAACCTCGGCAAGACGGGCATGCGCATTTCCCGGATCACCGTCGGGGGCTATCACATGCGCGTCCGGAGCGAAGACGAGGGCGTTCGCATCGTACACCGCGCCATAGACCTAGGCGTCAACATGTTCGATTGCGCTCACCTTTACCACGAAGGCAAGAGCGAAGAGACTTACGGCCGCGCGCTGGGCGGCGGGCTCCGGCAGAAAATTCATCTCATGACCAAGGCTGAGATTTATACTTACGCCGGCGCGATGAAAGAACTGGAAGAAAGCCTGACACGCATGAAGACCGACTATCTCGATCTTTGGTGCTGCCATCAAGTTAGCACAATGGCCGAGGTGGACCAGATCCTGGGGCCGGGCGGTTCCCTGCAAGCGTTCGTCAAGGCGAAAGAGCAGGGCAAGGTACGCCACATCGGCTTCACGGGTCATCACGACCCCGCGGTGCATCTGCGGCTACTCAGCTCTTTCGACGGTTGGGAGACGGTGCAGCATCCGGTGAATCTGGTGGACCCTCATCACCAGAGCTTTATCGAGAACGTACTGCCGAAAGTGCGCGCGAAAGGGCTGGGGATGCTGGCGATGAAGAGTAATGCGATGGGTGGGATCGCTCAGCACAACATCGCGCCGATCGCGGAATGCCTACGCTTCACCTGGAGTCAGGATATCGACACGCTGGTCAGCGGCGTAGAGACAGTGGAGCAGCTGGAACAGAACATTGCGACCTTGAAGACGTTCAAGAAGATGTCGCCCGAAGAGATGACGACATTGCTCAGCCGCACGAAAAAGGGTCCCGTGGGAACCGGGGTAGAGCGGTATAAACGCGCTTAGGAGAAGCTACTCCGCGTCAACGTCATCAAGCAGGTGATTGATGGCGTGCAGCTTATCGGCGAGATGCAGACAGGCAAGCACTGCGATGCGCGCGGTATCCGCGCTAGGGCTTTTGGCGGCGATAGACTGCATGAGGCTATCGACAGTTTGCGCGGCCCGCTCTAATTCCGCCGGGTCTCCCTGAGCCATCAGAGAGAAGCTTTGGTGGTAGATGGTGACTCGAACCGGTTGTCGATCCATACCGGCTCCGGGGCTCTACTGGCCGAGGGTATCGATGTGCCCCAGCAGCTTTTCAATGCGGCCCCGAACCTGTTTGCGTTCAGCGCGCAGGGCTTCCAGCTCTTCGGTAAGGCGATGATTTTCCTGGAGGGCGACTTCTTTTTCCTGACGAAGACGCGCGACCAGTTGGACCGCTTTCATGATGCGGTCCTCAAGGCCTGAAAGAGAATCGACTTCCTGATCGACCTGGGCCATTTATGCCGCCGGTGCGGGTGTATGTTGAGGCGCGTTCCTGAGCGCTTCGGAAGCTTGCGCGGCGAGCGCGTTGAAGGCAGCCGTATCGTCATACGCAATGGCGGCCAACACCTTACGATCGAGCTCAATGCCGGCCAGTTTCAGGCCATGCATGAACTTGCTATAGGAAAGGCCCACGGCAGTGGAAGCGGCGCCGATGCGGACAATCCAGAGCGAGCGATACAAACGCTTCTTCTGCTTGCGGCCGACATAGGCATATTTCTGTGCCTTTTCAACAGCTTCCTGCGCTGCGCGATTGAGCTTGCTCTTGGTTAAGAAAAAGCCTGACGCGCGTTCTAATGTCTTTTTCCGGTAATCCCGGCGTCCGGTACCACGTTTTACTCTAGGCACGTTTCAACTCCTGATTGGATTTCAATTTGAGGCAAAGCAGGCACGTGCGATGAGCCCGTTCACACTCGGATTGTTGATTAAAAAGGACGAATGGGCCCTAGTAAGGGATCATTCGTCTGAGCTTGGCCTGATCAGACTCATCGGCGACGACCGTCTTATGCAGGTTTCTTTTTCGTTTGCGCGCCTTTGACGTCAAGATATGGCGACCGAAGGCGTGTGCACGAACCACTTTCCCCGTTCCTGTTTTCTTGAAGCGTTTGGCCGCGCCTTTGTGTGTTTTTAACTTAGGCATGGCTGTATCCGAATACCGTAGGTTAGCACAACCGGCTACTGGCTGTCCTGATATTCTTCCAGCCACGCCATTTGAATGGCTTCGAGCTTGCCTTCGGTGGAGGCGGCAGGATCGTCACTGAATTCGGGGAGTTCGGTGATCCACTTGTGAAGGTCGGTGTAGCGAATGTGCGTTGGATCGAGCTCAGGATAGGTCTCCTGCAGCGCGAGCGCGATGTTATCGGTTTGATCCCAGGTGAGGCGTGGCATGCTTTATCTTCTAGCTTACGGGAGTTCTAGCTCGCAGGACTGCGGCGAATTGCGTAGTCGAGCGCTTCCTGCGGAACGCTAAAGCTGGAGAGGACTTTATTCCCCATGAAGCCGATTTCTTTCATCCCAATGGGGCTGGTGTAGTAAGCATCGAGCACCATGTCGCGCGCCCAGGCAAAGAAGCGGATTCCGGGAAGCAGTTCCGGTGTCTCGTTCTTCTTATACGCAATCTGGTCGACCAGGGCCATCTGATCGGCGGGCTTCGCGCTGAGCCAATCGGAGCCATAACGATGCTTTGAAATCTGGTCCATCCACGCCAACCCGCCCGTATAGATCTGGCCCATCTTCTCGTTGCGGCTGGAAAGAAAATCGATAAACTCCGCCGCACCGCCTTGCGAGGCACCGGGCACAATGACTTCCGCCAGTTTCCGCAAGGTTTTGTACTCGTGCGCGGTCAGGAACTTCGGCTTATAGTTGCTGCCGGGATCGAGCGATTTGGCCTCTGCCACTTCTTCATGAACGTGTTGTGCCAGCGCGGGGGTGACTAACCCAGTGGCGGTAAAAGCAATGAGCAGATCGCGGCGGGTGGGATTTTCCATATCGATTACTTCGCCTTAAGCTTAACTCCATTGTTGTGGCTATCGGCATCCTGCTTCACGGCATTCACTTCCGTGAAGTTGGTGCTGCGCTGCGTCAGTAAAGGCGCCGCGGCGATAGAACCGCCTTGCGTATTGCGGAACGGGACGCTGAGCACGATTTCGCGAATGAGCGTGCGGGCGCGATCGCCCTCTTTCTCGAGCGCATCCGCAATCTTCTGAACGGTGCAACTGTCGCCATCCTGAAGACTGCGCCCGAGAGCATAGCCAAGGGCCTTGGCGGAGAGGTTGCCGATGAACTCGGTCTTGCGATTCAGCAGGGCCTGCCTGAGTTCCACGGGGCCATTGAACTTTTCGCCCGTTGGCAGTTCTCCGGTGGCATCGATGGGCTTGCCATTATCCTGATCGCGCCAGCGGCCCATCCAGTCATAAGACTCGAGGCCGAAGCCGATGGGGTCCATCATGCGATGACATGCGGTACAGGAGGGATTGGAGCGATGTTCGGCAAGTTTCTCGCGGATGGGAAGCTTGTGGCCAAGCTCGGCATCGGTCTTGAGCGCGGGAACGTCGGCGGGCGGAGGAGGCACGGGGGTGCCCAGCATGGTATCGAGGACCCAGGCGCCCCGAAGCACCGGACTGGTTTCTTTATAGCGCGACGTCATCGCCGTGACGCCCGCTAACCCCAGGATCCCGGCGCGCCGGTCATCGGGCCAATGCACCAGCTTGAACTCGGTATCGCTCAGACCCGGCAGCTGCTTTTCGACATCGTAGAACTTGGCCAGGCGCGCGGTCATATACATATAGTCCGCGGTCAGCAGTTCGGTGAGGCTGCGATTTTCCGCGAGGATGCGGCCCAGAAGCAGCACGGGCTGCGCGCGCAAGTCGGCCGCGGTATCGGGGGTGTAATAGGACTGCAGTTCGGTTAGCAGCGGAACCACGCGGCCTCCAATATCCTGCGTGCCGAGCCACTGCCCCATGAAACTGGTGAGGAAGGCGCGTGAGCGGGGATCATCCAGCATGCGCTCCGTTTGCGCGGCAAGCACTTTGGGATCAGACAGCGCGCCTTGGGCGGCGAGCGCGGTGAGGGTTGGATCGGGCGCGGTGGACCAGAGGAAGTAGGAAAGGCGGGTGGCGAGTTCGTATTGGGAGAGAGGATAAATGCCCGCGGTCTTCGGCTTCTGTTCCACGCGGAAGAGAAAATCGGGCCAGACCAAGACGGCCTTGAGGGCCAGCTTTACGCGCTCTTCAAAGGGGTCGCCTCGCTCGGCGGAACGATCATAGAGGGCGAGGAAGCGATCGACTTCCGCCTCCGTCACCGGACGCCGGAACGCGCGCGGAAGGAACTGTTGCAGCAACTGGCGGGCGGCCCGGCGTCCTTCGACTGGCTGCTCGCCCGGCTCCATGCCGAAGAGGCGATAGTGCACGGCGCGCTTTTCGAAGGAGGCCGGCTCGTCTTTCTGGGAAACGGTGAGGGTGGCGGCCGCGGGAAGAGGCTTGTCTGATTCCACGGTCAGCACATGGGCACCGCGCGCGAGAGTGACCTGCAGTGCGCCATTGAGCGGCCCGGGTTCCTCCTTGCCATAAGTGATGCGGCGGGGAGGCGTCTTCATGCGGCCCGCTTCGACGCCATCGACCTTCAGGGTGAGTTGCGCGGCAGTGGGAATGTCGTACCGAAGCCGGAGGTTGAACAGCGTCTCGCCATAAGAAGAGACGCGCGCCGGTTGATTCGCGGGGAAGGTGTGGGCAAACGGCGGCGTGACAATCACGCGATCCAAAATGATCTGAGCGGCTTCCATATAGCGCTCGGTCAGTACGGGCGGAAGGTAAAGCGTTTCGCCGTTGGTATCGAAGCCGTTGCCGCCGGTGCCATCGGCGGGGAGCACGGTGGTGATGTCGAGATCGACACCCAGCAGGTCGCGAACGGTGTTGCGATACTCGCGGCGGTTCAGGCGGCGCGTGACGGCGCTGCCGGCGAACTCACCCATGCCGCAGGCAGACTTGCGAAGCGTTGTATCAATCCAGGAGGAGACCTGCATGCGGTCTTCTTCCGAGAGCTTCGATGCAGACGGGCGGCATGGTGCGGTTGCGAAGCTGCGCGGCGACATTGCGCCAAAGGCCGCGGTTGGCTTCCAGATCGGCTACCGTGTTCGCTTTCAGAAACGGGGCGGGGCCTTTCGCGGCTGCCGGATTATGGCACCTGGCGCAATTTTCCATCAGCACCGGGCGGATGTGCTGGCTGAATTCATCGGCATAGGCAACCGCCGCGAAAGCAAAGAGCGCAAGCCGCATGGCGCTAGGCGAGGCCTTGGAGGGCGCCCGTGGAATCGCCGAACTGCTTTGTGTCGATTCCCATGCGGTTCAACATGGAGACATAGAGGTTGCAGATGGGCGTCTGTTCCGCGGCACGGACGCGACGCCCCGGTTTCAGCGTGCCTTTGCCTCCGCCGGCGAGCAGGATGGGCAGGTTCTCCACGGCGTGAACACTGCCGTCCTTCAGAGAGCCGCCGAACATGATCATGGAGTTATCGAGCAGCGATTTGCCGCCTTCATCGAGGCTCTTCATGCGGCCCAGGAAGTAAGCGACCTGTTCGGTGTGCCAGTTCACGATGGCCTCATACTGCGCCACGGTGGCAGGATCGTAGCCGTGATGCGAGAGCGAATGGAAGCCGCCTTTTACGCCCGGCAGGAAGCTGTAATCTTCGTTCGATTGCGCGTCGCCCATCATGAAGCTGCCGATGCGCGTGGAATCAGACCAGAAGGCGAGCACCAGAATGTCGAGCATGAGGCGGACGTGCTCCCGATGATCGTGGGGGATGCCGGGGGCGGGACGTTCCAGAGGAAACTTGCCCTGGTTGATCCAGCGCTTCTGGGGGCGCATGGACGCTTCGATGCGCTGTTCCACGCTGCGGACGGATTCGAAATACTCGTCGAGGCGGACACGGTCGGAGGCGCTGCCGTTGCGCTTCAGGGTTTTCGCGGAATCGAGCACCATGTCCAGAATGCTGGAGTCATCGCGCTGCAGGGATTTCAGGAGAGCGGGGTCATTCGGATTGACGCTGGAGGTGACGGGCGCGCGGTTGCCGCGGAAGACGCGGTCAAAGGCAAGCTGCGGAATGATTTCCTTCGGGACCGGGGTGTGACGGTCGCGCCAGGAGATGAAGGAGCCATACATGCGCGCGAAGCCGCCGCCGGCGACATCGATGCCGTTGCGCGGGGCGTCGCAGCCGAGTTCGAGGGACGCGAGCGGGGTGAGGGTGCCTAGTTTTTGCGCGGCTAATTGATCGCAGGAGATGGCGCCGGTATCGAGATCGTCGGCAGTGGTGCGCTGGACGAAGCCGCCGGAGAGCCAGATGGGCACTTTGGGCCAGTGGCCGTTGCGGCCGATGGAGTTCTTGTTCCAGAGGTTTTCGAGGAGGAGGAAATCGTTTTTGAAGTTGGCGAGCGGCTTGAGGTGCGGGGTGATTTCGTAGTCTTCGCCATCGCCCGCGGGGGTCCAGTGATCGGGGCGGACGCCGTTGGGCATGAAGAGGAAGCCCATGCGGAGTGGGGGTTCGGTGAGGTTTGCGGTTGTGGCGGTGGTGGCGGCGGGGGAGATGGATTCCAGCCAGGGGAGCGCTAGGGCTGCGCTTGCGCTTTTGAGGATGGTTCGTCGGCTGGGCGGTTTCAGCATAGCGGATGCCAAGAGTTTATCAAACGGCGTGGGGGAGGCGTTCCCTTACGGTCACGGCTCGGAATGGTCAGAGATGCCGGAATGGTTAGGGGTGCAGGAATGGTCAGGGGTGCCGGAATGGTTAGGGGTGCCGGAATGGTTAGAGATGCGGGAAAGGTCCAGAGGTGCGTGGATGTCAGAGGTGCCGGAAAGGTTACGGCATGGGGCCTAATGCTTGAAGGGGCGACAATTGGGGGATGGGATGGCTCTTTAGTGATCCGCTGGCGGTTGGGACGCCGGCGCCGGATTTTACTTTGGCGGACGAAGCCGGGAATAGCGTTGCGCTGCGTGCGTTGCGGCCGAAGAACGTGGTGCTGATCTTTTATCCGGGCGACAATACGCCGGTCTGCCGCGCGCAGATGTGTGAGTTTCGGGATCGGTGGGAGCAGGCGAAGATGCGCAATACCTTGGTGTTCGGGATCAATCCTGGCGGTGCTTCGAGCCACGCAGGGTTCCGGGAGAAGAACAAGCTGCCGTTTCCGCTGCTGGTGGATTCCGGCCAGAAAGTGGGGGCGCTTTACCATGCGAACGGCTTGATTGTGAAGCGCACTGTGTATCTGATTGGGCCCGATGGCGTGATCCGCTATGCTCAGCGCGGCAAACCTTCGGTGGAAGACGTGCTCGCCAGGGCTGTTTAGCATGGCGCGGGTGATCGCGTTTCTGAGCACGTTCTGTTTGCTTTTCCTGCTGATCGCTTCGGTGGCGTATGTGCGGTTTTTCGTTCCGGGCGGCAGCCTGTTCCACCGCACGCTGGATGCACCGGCGCTGGTGAAGGAAGTTCGCCAGATGAACCAGCTGGTGACGGTGAAATATTCGCTGCAGAAGGTGGTGGGGCTGACGGAACCGAGGCCGCCGTTGGGGAGCGAATCGATTCTGCTGCTGGTGGAGGCGCGCGTTCTGGCCGGGGTGGATTTGAGCGAGTTGACGCAATACGACGTGACGATGCCGGCGCGCGATGAAGTGCGGATCCGGCTGAAGCCGGCGCGCATTGCGGAAACGTTTATTGAAGAGAAGAACACGAAGGTGTGGGACCGGCGGATTACATGGTGGACGCCGTGGGTTTCCGCAGACCCGGATCTGGAGCACAGGGCCCGGATGGAGGCGATTGCGCAAGTGCAGAAAGCGGCGCTGGAGATGGGGATTCTGAAGGACGCGCAGAAGAATGCAGAGAGCGACGTGCGGGCCATTCTGCAGGCATTTGGGATTACGAAAGTCACGTTTGTGCCTTGGGCGAGTTGAGGCGGCGGGTACCCTGAGGGTTTGGGCTTCCGGCTCAGGGTTGCCGGGTTATCTGTCAGGGTTCTCAGGTTATTCCTCAGGGTCCGGGAGCGGGAAGTTGCTTTGTTTCCTTTCACTTCCCAGGGTAGGCGTGTCAAAAGACATTTCCTTGGGGGCCTGAGCTTCGCGGTAGCGCAGGAAGGCGGCGAGGGAGCGCGAGAACTGGCGGTCATAACGGGCTTCATATTCGCTGAGGGTGAAGCGGCCGGCGGGGCCGAGAGCTTCGATTCCGCGAGCGCCGAGGTCGGTGGGAGTACCGATGGGTTGATCGGGCCCGGTGGTGCTGCCGACGGCTTGGGTGATGCTGGACCTTTCGAGGCTCCAGGCGCGCATTTGCCGCCAATAGGCGAGGAGAATTTTGGCGGAGAGGATGAGCTCAATGTGGGATTTGGGGGCGAGTTCTTCGTGGATTTGGCGGGCGAGCGTAAGGAAGATGGTGGGGGATTCGCCTTCGAGGAGGACGAGTTTGGCGAGGCGTTTGGCGGCGGGAGCATCGAAGGCTTGGGTGACCCGGGGATTGCGGGGCGCGCCAATGGATTTGCGGCCGTTGGCGCGGGAGGCGGCTTTCTGTGCTTCGGTTGTGATGCGGCGTTTGTTCATGTGCTGAAGGCGGAGGTCCCGCGTGGTTATTGTGAAACGGTGGGGGTGGGGATTTGGGGCGGGTGCGGGATTTTCTGGGGAAAGTGGTTTGTTTTGTTGTTGATTAATATTTTGTAGGCCTGTGACCCAATCACGCCAGGCGAAACCAGGGAATAAAAACGCTGTCTTAGGGGCAGCGAACTGCCGGGGCCGAAGGTACCCTGAAGGCCGATCCCATGCTGCAGCCTTGTGCCCGAGCATGAACTTAGCCGAAGGCCAGCAATTCGGCGGCTCGGCCCCAGCTTTCTTCCCACTAGCTTTGATCTTTGTTCCGGGACAAGTCATAATCCGGACATGGCGGGAACGCAAGAGCTCCAACTCGGTGATGTAATCGTCGACAAAAAGGCGTTTGTGGCACTGTGCGAGAAGTACTCCGTCAGCCAACTTTCCCTGTTTGGTTCAGCGGCGCGCGGAGACATGACGCCCACCAGTGACATCGATCTTCTTGTCGAATTTCTACCGAATGCCGATATCGATTTGATGGATTTCGCAGGGCTGATGCTGGACCTATCGCAATTGGCGGGGCGGAAAGTGGATCTAATATCCAAGAATGGCCTGAAGCCCAGAATCCGCGCCCCGGTGATTCAGGAAGCGCGGCTGTTGTATGCGGCGTGAACGTCTTTACCTGTGGGACATAATTGATGCAGCCGATCACATTGCGGAGTTCCTATCAGGATCGGATTTCGCGGAGTTTGAAAAATCGGAAGTTCTCCGAAGTGCGGTGGTTCAAAAGCTTACTGTAATCGGCGAGGCGGCTGCCAGGCTCCCAGAAGATTTGAAGAACCATTACCCCGAAATCCTCTGGCCGCGCATTATCGCTTTCCGAAATATTCTTGTCCACAGTTACTTCGGAATCGATTGGCGGTTGGTGTGGCAGGTAGCGAAGAACCGATGCCCTCTGCTGCGAGACCAGGTCGCTGCCGTTATCGCGGCGGAATTCGGAGAGAGTGACTGAGTGCCCAATAGAGCTATTTGTTCAACGTCGTCGCCCAGAAATCCTGCCGAAACGGATTGCGATGAATTGCTCGCGACTGCTGTCGTGACTTCCGTAGCGGAATAGCGCGATAGCAAGCACTGAGGGGTCTGGGGATAAGCTAGTCTACTTCTCTATCAAGATCCCATCGGCCTTCCGGTCAATCTTCTTCTTGTCGGAACTGCTCAGTTTGCCCTGGAGCTCCATTTGCGAGGCACGCGCCTTTGCATTTCGGGCGTGAGCTGCATCCGGCATCGGATACTTACGCTTCTCTGGCAATCCGAAATCACTTTTGGGCTCTGCATTCTTCTTTGATGTTGTTAATTTCGCCATGCCGTAGGTCTCCTTGTATTCCTGGAAATATCGGAAAAGCATTTACCGCTCGGAGCCAGTGGACACACCTATGGCCGGTTTTGGCATTCCGTCTCCAACTGCCCGGCGGGCGTACCCCGTTCTCGCACTCGGAGCTGTGCTTCGGCGGTTTCGCAGGCGAGGAGAATTTTAGCGGAGAGGATGAGCTCAATGTGGGATTTGGGGGCGTTTTTATGGCGCGCAAGTGATCCACTCACCGGTATTAGCGGCGGCGACTCGCGTTCCGGATATACTTTGAGTCCGAATGCGTTTTCGGGCTGGAGGGGAACATGATTCGACGCGACATCATCTTGAGAGCACTTGGGCTTGGAATCATGGCATCGGGCTCTTCAGGAGGCTCAAGCTGCGACCTCTCCGAAGAGGCTCAAAATTTTGATGAGAAGCTCCTGGGGGTCCGAGGACCCCACTCGCGCGTCATTTCCGTTTGCTCACGCCCTAGCGTTAGCCGACGCAGGGCACGACGTCCAGATTTTTCTGACGGGTGAAGCAACTAACTTGATGCGGAAGGCTACGGTGTCGGCGATTTTTTCCGATTGGGTGGCAGCCATTAAGTGAGCTGCGCCAGAAGGTGGTGGCGAAACGGATTCCTGTATTTTCGTGAGGGTCTTGTTTCCGGGCCCGTGGGGTTACGGAAACCGATCTGGAGTTTTGGGGCGCGAAGTTTGGGAGTCCGTCTGTTTTTGTGTCGCTTGTGGAGTGGGCGGATTCTGGCTTTGGCTGCTCAGGATTAGCGATCGATTAGTTTCGCGTGTGTTGCTGGATAGCGCTCGCCTTCAACCTTGACCACGGAAGAGGCCTCCTCGAGGGAGTGCACGTCTTCAGCAGTAAGCCGGAGAGCCGCGCCTGCAAGGTTTTCCTCCAGCCGTGAAAGCTTAGTAGTGCCGGGGATTGGAACGATCCACGGCGCTTTTGCAAGGAGCCATGCCAGGGCGATCTGAGCGGGAGTCGCCTGTTTCTGTTCTGCGAATTTGGTGATGACATCGACGAGTGCCTGATTCGCTTTGCGATTGTGCTCGCTGAATCGAGGGACAATGGCGCGGAAGTCGGTACTGTCGAACTTTGTCGAAGAATCGATTTTTCCGGTGAGGAAACCTTTGCCAAGGGGGCTGAACGGAACGAAGCCGATGCCGAGTTCTTCCAGGGTTGGCATGACAGACTGCTCGGGCTCACGCCAGAAAAGAGAGTATTCGCTCTGCAGGGCCGCAACTGGCTGCACGGCATGAGCGCGACGGATGGTCTTCGCGCCTGCCTCGGAGAGGCCAAAGTGTTTCACCTTGCCTGCCTGGATCAAATCTTTAACGGCGCCAGCGGTTTCTTCGATGGGCGTATTGGGATCGACGCGATGCTGGTACAGCAAGTCAATCGTGTCAGTTTGCAGACGCTTCAACGAGCCTTCAACGACATGCTTGATGTGACCGGCGCGACTGTTGGTTGCTGTCCACTTGCCATCGTTGCCGGGATCGGGAACGAACCCGAATTTGGTCGCGATCACGACATCTTTGCGAAAGGGAGCGAGGGCTTCGCCCACGACCTCTTCATTGACGAAGGGGCCATACACTTCGGCAGTGTCGAAGAAGGTGACACCGCGCTCCACAGCGGCGCGAATGAGCTGAATCGCTTCGCCCTTCTCCGTGGCAGGGCCAAGACCGAAACTCAGGCCCATGCATCCGAGGCCGAGTGCTGAGACTTCGAGGCCACTCTCTCCTAATGTGCGCTTTTGCATGATTCTCCTATCATTACTCAATGGTTTGATGCTGGGGAGATGTCTTACTCCGATGGCGCTTAGGCCTGCTCACTAACTGCGTCCAGTCGTCCTTCTGGGTCGAAGTAGCCACTGCCTGGATGCCGGTCATCTTGAGCATTGCCTCGGGTAGGCGGTCACCTTCGATTGACAGCTTCACGGTGGCAAGACGGGGACGGTCCACCGTTACTGAGCCAACAACCACGCTACGCCCTTTGACTTTGACCGGCCTATGCGGATACAAGGGGCGCACTGTTTGAGTTGGGCGACGCTCACGCGGGGGCAAGGGAGCGGCGAGATGGATTACGGCGCTTGAAACGTCCTTGGCGGCGACAAGCCGACTTATCGGTCCAATCCGACAGTGGGCCGTACTTCAAAGATTGCCGATTACGCGGCTACGGGAACCGGGCTGCCCGAATAATCGTGGCGATCTTCCCTCGCACGCAACAATGTCCACCGACGGTTTAGAGCGCAGCAATATGGCTGGATCATACTGCATACTACGCTATAGTGCAGGACAGTGCGAACCGAAAAGTCGTCCAGATCGAGCCCAAGCGAAGCGGCCAAGGACAACCGTTTGCCAAGGTCCTTGATTATTGCGATCGGGAACTGATTATACTCTTGGGCGACCCGGGCGCAGGTAAGACATACTGCTTCCAGAAGATGGCCGCCGCCGAACAGGCTTCGATCTACTCGGTCCAGAGGTTCATCGCGCGAAACGGGGACGATCAGGCGAGAACGGTTTACCTGGATGGCTTAGATGAGTTCAGGCCGCGGACCGGTTCACGGGATTCGAATCCAGCGATCACTCTGCTGCAAATCCTACAAAAAGTGGCAACCCCCGCCTTCGACTCTCATGCCGATTTACAGACTGGCTGGGAAGCACCGATCTCGAACTGTTTAAGGACTACTGCGGCGCCGACGACTATGCGGTACTCGCACTGAAGCCCCACTTGAACCGCAAGAGGCCCTACAGATTCTCGCCGATCACGGCCTCGCACATCCGGAGGTTTTTTTAGCCGAGGCCACTACCAGACACATGGAGTGGATGGTTTCAAACCCTCAAAACCTGTTGATGTTGGCTGACGTCGTAACACACTCTGGATGGCCCACAACGAAGCGCGATCTATTCGAGCAGTGGAGTTTGAGGCATCTAGAGGAGCACAAAGAAAGTCTCAAAAACTCTCCGTTGGGTCATTACCAGCGGTAGATCTGATAGATCCTGCGGGAGCCAGCTGTGCAGCTCTGTTAATCTCGGATGTCGTCGGCATCCAGCTTAAAGTCTTCTGACGACCAATTGCCTGGCTACCAGTCCGTTCCTTGTGCAAATCGAGAAACCATCCCTAACCAAGCCTAGCCACACAGCATTCAGTTCGACCGAGCCCAACGTTGTTACATACGCTCACCGGACGATCGCGGAGTACCTTGGAGCGCGATGGCTCGGAAAAAGAAGTTGATGAGGGCCTGCCGCTCTCGGAATACAGGCACTCCTCGGTGTTATTTTCACCCATCGCTAAGCCTCAGAGGTCTTCATGTCCTGTTGCTCCTCTATTCGTTCCCCTGCAAGCAACTGCGCTGATCTCCAAAGATCCAATTGGCATTTTGACGTATGGGGACGCCGCTTCACTCCCTCCTTCGCAGAAAAAGGATTTGGTCACATTCCTGGCCGCCTTGCCGCCGAGAATGCTTGGTTTCTGTCCGAGAGCACCTCAACGTACGGCTTGGCAGGTCTGTCCTGTTCCGACACGGCAGAGCAGCTTATAGCTATTCTGATCTACTGCAGATCCGCCATCTTTGAAACTCTGGTTCTTCGGGCTATCTCAGTTGGGGATCCACTGGCGTGCTTTCGTCCTCAGCTAGAGCATATCCTCGCTACGTAATGCCTTTTCAGCCCACCGTCAACTCGCGTTTAGCTCACTTCTCAGGTACGGGCCCGACGGCGCTGAGGCTATCGTCCACGCATACGTTTCCGTGATCTCAGGTGAGGGTGAGTCGGTCGCCTTGAGATCGAAGATAGTAGGCGGCCTTTACGGGCGCCCATTTGGCCCTTTGGATGTTGTCGCCCTCTTGAATGACGCCGCTACGAATCGGAATCCGGAATCGTCGGGGGAATTGTGGCCGTTGACTCAAGGGATCTGGTTGTAAATCTGATAGATGTGTTGGAACAGTTTGAGCGCCAGGGGGTACGTCGCACAGCTGCGGCAAGATGGCTCACCGAAGTTCGAAGTTTCGCTCTGTATTGACCGCATGATTGGGCGGATTTGCCAGGATATACCGGAGGACGATGCGGACGGTGTTAACCGATTGCTAAGGGTGCAAATAAAGAATATGGGATCAAAATCTCGCCTCTTACAGTGGCTGCGTTCATTTTAAAGACATCCTTTCCAAACGGCCACGCCTGGTGCGGATGCTTGTTGAATCCGGGGTTCGCCATATACACGAGTTTGAACATCCCCCTTCAATTGCGTACACTTTAAATCGATTTACGGGGGGTGCAGTAACGATAAGAGGCGGTAGCCGAACGCCTTTGCGCCGAATTTGACGGGCTGGCTGACCAGTCCCGCTTTTCTCCAGACATGCTTCAGAAGTACGAAGCACTCGGTCGGTGTTCCAGTTCAGGGCTAGAAACAGCAAATCAGTTCGGGGTTTTCATGGAGATTGGGAAATCTCACCCAGAATGTCAGCCTCTGCTCGAAGCGTACACAAAGTGTAAGATCGACCAAACAAGGTTGCAGCCAAGCCCCTATGAGGAGGCAGTTGCCAGAATATAAGATTGAACTCGGCAAGCAGATCGCGAGTCAGGGTTCGGTGCTTCGCCGCGGAGAGAATCTTGGCCTTCAGGGTGAACTCGCAAAGCTATATTTTGGCCTCGACCCGGGAACGGTAGACGGCAAGGCGCAAGCAGCTGGTTTGGGCCATAGGATCACTTCAATAAAAGCTGTAGAACAAGGATTCATGGCCATGGTTGAAATGCAGCCCCCACCTGACTTGTCCACGATTGCGGCAAGCGAGTGCGACCAACACAATTTATTGGCATTGGTACGCGTTTCTCCTGGCATGGACCTTGTCTGGGGCGAAAGGCATGACATTAGTGGACTCCCAAAGGACACCGTTGCAGCCGCTTTTGCACTGTCGCTCCTGCTTAATACTTTCGACGACAATGGCAACCACTTTCCTGGTAACGCTCGTGAGTGGTCGAGAACGGTTCTGCGGGATCAACCTGAGATCGCTGAGCAGGTGTCACAATCCTGTTGGCTGAACAGGTAGGCCGACAAGAAAGAACGCTGGTAGTCTGCTCCACAGATTTCCCGATCGAGACGCGGCCCCTTGGCGTTGCAAGGTTGCTCGGAGCTACTGCGCGACTATGAAACGAAGAGACCTTCAGATCTCGAACGCTTGTGCCTTATGGCTGCCGAATCGGAACGACGGTAGACAGCAACTGGCGGAGATCGCCGAGCAGCGCGTCCTCGTACCCTCTAGCAAACGCCCACTGGCAGATTGCTTTTGGATCGTGGTTGGATTTGCGTTGGACGATGGGCAGTTCGAGACGAAGCTCAAAGAAGCCGCACCGATGCACCCAGACATTCTGTGGATCATCAGGTCGCTAACTAAATCTCCAGCGCAAACAGACCACCCGAATGTGCTCTTCGAGCTCAGCCTCCACCAGTGTCGAGATCGTGGTACGCACTTTTGGGCCAATTTTCCCGAACATCGCATACGCCTCCAGCAGGTGGGGAGATCAGAGTGGCGCCGACGCAGCACAGTATTTGGCAGGCCTGGTTTCCGCGATGTCTACCCAGCCAGACTCGGCTTCAGGCGAATGCCTGACAAGACTTCTCGGGTGTCAGGACTTGATGTCTTATCATCCCTGGATAAGTAGCCGCCTGACCACGCAACGGGAGCTAAACCGTCAGTCTCGATACGAGAAGCCGACGTGGAAAGCTGTCTGCGCTGTGGTGAGCGGGGGTGCGCCGGCAAATAATGGGAAGACCTGAGAGCACTCTTTTTAGCTGATCTAATCGACGCTGCCCAGGATATACGCAATTCCAACGTCGACAAGTATCGAGTGTATTGGCTGGGGGGCAGGTACAAATTGGGCAAGCCTCAGGATGAAGATTTCTGCCGGGACCGACTAGTGGAGTACCTTCGTCAACGTCTCAGACCCTTGGGGGTGTGGCTTGAGCCCGAAGGCCATATGGCCGCAGACAAACGGGCTGACATGGTGGTTCTTGGGCCAGGCGGCCTAAAGCTACCGGTGGAGGTTAAGCGAGATACGCACCCAGAACTGTGGGTTGCCGCCAAAGGTCAACTTGAACGGTTATACACCAGGGACCCAAACGCGCAGGGTTATGGTGTTTACTTGGTTTTTTACTTCGGCACTGGCAGAGGACGTGGCATTACGGCGCACCCGCTCGGAGTTCCAGTTCCTGATTCATCGGGTGAACTTGAGCGGATGATTAGCGAGTCCATTCCATTAGAGTATCGCGACCGCATAACCTGTGTCGTTCTAGATGTGTCCCCTCCGGCACTGGCGCGGGCGAGGGTAAAAAATACCAAGAGCAAGAAAGCTGGGATCAAGCAAACCAAAGGTGCGACATCAGAGATATCCAGTACAGGTAGAAAACCCCTTCGTTCAGAGGCGTCAAAGAAGAAGGAAACCACCGTGCAGAAAACCGGCAGGCAAACCAAGAGGAGATAGCTTGGTCGCGTCTCACACATGGACGGACTTGGACATAAAACGTCCAAACGGTTCATATGGCTGAGATTCGTTTCAGATTGTCGGAATACTCCCGATAAACGCGCTAGCGTCGCACATCTGCTTCCCGTGCCGCTTTGCGCGCCTGGTTCAGCGCGAGTAGAGCTTCATTTCACCTTGGCACCCAGATAAATCGGATCGGTCTCAACGAGTTTGAGGGCCCTGACCATGGTTTGCGTACGCGTCTTGTACTTCAAGAAATGCGGTGTCGTGATGTGGGACTCGTAGGATGCTCTGTCGGCGTATGTCTCGAAGATCCGGATCTGAGTGGGATTTTCCCTTAAGGCCACGGCATACAAAGCGACTACCCCTGGCTCGAGGCGAATCGAACTTTCGATCTCTTCGCTGAGCGCAGCCTTGTAAGCTTCCCGCTGTGCCGGATCGATGTCGAGTTCGGCAATCCTGACAAGCGGAACTGTTTTCTTCGCGGGGCTTAGCGCACACCCACACAGCACGCACGCCGCGAGCGCCCATCCGCCGACCTTCCCCCATTCCCTGGCGTTCACACCCGCCTCCCCTCTCTCAATTTTGCGCACCCCTGATCGCAGCAGTCGTACGACCCCGCGAGTCGCAAGTTTATCAACTGGTATTGCTCTGAGCCGCGCTGGCTACTTCAGGCGTTTTAACATGCCGCCGCCAAAGTACACGCTCCGTGGCGTCGGGCCCTTTGAGCCGTCATCATACGGAAACGTGCTGACTACCGTTGCTTTACCGCCTTCCGGCATGAGGTGCAGCGCGGTTCCCTCAATGCGGTATCTGCCGCGCTCCGAGCCAGTAGCACCTCCTGTCACCGTGCTCCTCGTGCTTTTCGACGCGAAAGAGCCCGTCGATTCGCGTTGGTAACTGCCATCCGGCTTGAACGTGATGGTCATGCTCGACATCACCGCGCCGCCGCCCACGCTGGCTCCTCCGGAGAAAGTACCGTCGAGAGTCGTGCCCGGTTTGAAGACCTCAACGGGGCAGAACACCCCGGCGTCCCATCCGAAACATCCTCCCGATTCGGGTTCAAACTTCTCCTGCTGTTGCCCGTTGGCCATGGTCAGCACCAGCCGCCCACTCTGGAGTGAATACGTACCGACATCATTCGGGTGAGAGGCGCGCTCGACTTGCAGGTTCATGTCTTGTGCCGTGGAAACGATCGGGTTCTTCACGACTGTACCGGCGTGGAAGAGGTAGGTGGCAGTCTCGAGATCGCCTCCCGTGGATCGGGTCATGAAATACAATCCGTCCAGCCCACCTGCCGGGGCACCCTTGGCTGCCGCTCCTGGGCTTGTTACGCTGGCCAATGCCAGCAGCACGACCGTAATTCGTTTTTTCATATTCCCTTCCTACTTCTGTATGTTCCAGGAGAGTCGCTTCACAATGTCGATTCTCCCTCTTATCTGAGTGGCGCGAACCGAGTTTCTTATGTGCGGGGAGAGAATGCCGAACATTTCCAAGCGAATCGGAAGGCGGCTGTAAGTGGAGCGCGGAGTTACAAAAACTCAGAAAGCTTCCTGACCCTCTGATCTCATGTTTCCATGGGGACTTTGGCGTCTTGTGGTACGGCGGATCCAGAACAATCTTTTCCTCGTTTCGTCGGTGTGCGCTAAAGCGGCTTACCGATCTCCCACCGATGCCCAAATGGGTCGATGACTGAGCCATCACGCCATCCGTAATCGTGGTCCTGCATGGGCGAGCGAACCGACGCGCCCGCAGCCACGGCCTGATTGAACACGGCATCCGGGTCGTCTACGATGAGCATCAGCCGCACCGGTGTCCCACCCAGCTCTGCCGGCGAAGAATTGCCGATCTCCGAGCCAGCCGGATGCACCCAGAACTCCGCGCCGTGTACCAGGAGCTGGGCCACCATGTCCGCGGCCAGGGGCGTGGCCCAGCCGATCGTCGCGCCAAACGCCCGTTCATAGAAAGCGATGGCGTCGCGAACGTCACCGGGAATGTGGAGCATCGCAGAAAATCGGTAGCTCACGTTGCCCTCAAGGTTATCCCATTTGCGTAGGGTCACCAAGATTGAGCGACTCGTTTACAGTGATCGCGGGGCTTCGCGCGCTGTTGCCATAGCGACGATTCACTCGGGGCGAGTGTGGGACTTCCCGGGAAGCTACAACTAAGTGTTTTCGCCGGAAAGCCTGTTGGGGCGTGGGGAAGTGAAGTAGACGGCTTTCAGTTTCCGATTTCTCCATGCACCTGGTTCTGTCTGGCGGCGATGCGGCCTGCGATCTGAAGTCCTGGTTCAATCAAGCGGAGATACTGATTCTCGGAAAGGCTCCGTGGCACGCAACGCATCAGCGCATTTCGTAACCAACACCCCGCCAGATTCTCAAGGTGGGCTACCTGCCCAAAGCGGCGCGAATCCTTCAATACTTTCTCGACCCGGGCATGCCGAACCTCTCGTAAAGCTTCTGCCGGTGCATCGGAACCAATCACCTCTGCCAGCACTGCCGCATCTTCAATCGCCATCGCGGCGCCTTGTCCCAGATTCGGTGTCATGGCGTGCGCCGCGTCCCCGATCAGCACGATGCGTCCCTGCCCCCATACCGGAGACTCAATTTCCTGGATATCGTGATGGAGCAAAACAGCGTCAGACGCGGAATCCAGAATGGCAGGTACCGGACCCTTGAACGACTGAAAGTGTCTTCTTATGGCTGCCATGGATGTCTGCCGCGGCATTCCGGCCGGAGCCTTCAAGACTAAAAATACATAAACCCGGTCGCGGGTGAGGGGGGCCGCGCCTACACGCGCCGGTCCACCCCACGCTTCGAAGGTCTCTCCTATGCCTGGATTGGGAAGGACGGCACGCCAGCATGTGTAACCGCTATAGCGCAATGACGGTGAACCCGACACGCACTGTCGAACGGCTGAGTTGATCCCATCGGCCCCGATCAGCACGTCTTCGCCGCCGGCCGCACCCTTCACATATGGATGGCCCAATCGCAGCGTGACGTTCCTGGGCAACGCCTCGAAAAGTGCCGCATGGAGTTCTGCCCTGTGAAAGGCGAGCACCTGCCCGGCGCTCGATAAATGGCGATGAAACTCCATCGCGCTAATTTCGATTCCTGAGGCAGTCAGCATCGTGATTCTTCGCAGCGGGTGCCCATAAGGCTCAACGCTTACGCCCAACTCATGCAGGATCCGCACCGCATTTGGCGCGAGCACAATACCCGCACCTAGCGGCTCCAGGCGGGCGGCGCTCTCCATAATGGACACCTGGTGCCCGGCGCGATGCAGGGCTAATGCAGCGGTCAGGCCGCCAATACCCGCTCCAACAATGGTGATCTTCATGCTTAAAGTTTCGGCATTCTTCACAAGGGCTAAGGGCAAGAGTTAGCCATGAACGAGTTGTCTGACGGCGAAAGACCGCATTGGTCTCGGATTCCTGCCGCCAAAAGTCTTGATCACTATTCTATTTCTACGATCAACTTCGAGGCCCGCCTCTCGCTCTCCCTGCGAGTCATTACTCGAGACGAGGCGAGGAAGCAGCGGGGGCGAGACAAAGGCGTGATCAAGCCGAAAACGATGGCCCCTTATTGCCGACCCAAGACGGCTCAAATGCGGCTCTGTGGAATCGCCGCCAGGCATCTGTCCAGCCAAGGGTAGTCATCTGCTCGGAATTCCTTGTTGCAGATCAATGTGCGCCCCTCTTCGTCTTTGCCATGCATTCCGGTGTTCAGATCTCCGATATACCCTCGCGCCAGAAGCGTTGCTTGCTGCCAGGTTCCGCTGACGATTGTCGAAAGCAGTAGGAATGTGCAGTGCGCCTAGCCCAAAGCCGAACGGCACCACGTTCACTTACGGGACATCCAGTTTGGACACGCAGCGGGACTCGACTGCGGATGCAAACTTCATTGGTGCTGCTGCTTTCCAACGGCGCACAGGCGCCCTAAGTTCCAATATCAGTGAGACATCTTCAGCGGTTTTTGTTAGAGAGCAGGACGCGAAGATGGACAGAAGGCTGTCTTGATGATGTCGGTTTCACCGGACCCGGAAGTGACACTAAGGCGAAGCGGCGTTTCTTCAGCGCGTCGTATGATGGTGCTCGCGGCTGGTGAACACGGATTAAGACCGCTTGCTCACGCGCGCGGCTCAGTCACACATCCTGGAAAGGTTTTTTTTCTGCGATTTCAGGCTTGTTTTGCGGCTTTGGCTTTTGGGAATCGTCGTTCCACTGTCCGCCGTGCTATTGATCTGGCGTGGGTTTACATTTTGGGACTTATGATCCTACGCCGCGGTTGGTGAGCCGGGGGAAGCCGCAGATCTCGGTGGCGTGCGTGGATCCGGTGGAGTTTTGCTCGGCGCGGTTGGGCTTGATTCCCGATCCGAAGCAGGAAGAGATTTTGCGGAGTACGGCGAAGTTTGGCGTGCTGAATTGTTCGCGGCAGTGGGGGAAGTCGACCGTAGCGGCGGCGAAGGCGGTGCACCGGGTTTGGACGCGGCCCGGAGCGCTGGTGCTGTGTTGCAGTCCGACGGTGCGGCAGAGCGCGGCCTTGCTTCGCACCGCGGCCGGAATGCTGCGGAAGCTGGGGATCCGGCAGCGCGGCGATGGCGATAACCCGCACTCGCTCGCCTTGCCGAATGGGAGCCGCATTGTGGCGCTGCCGGGGACGGAGGCGACGGTGCGCGGCTTCTCGGCAGTGTCGCTGCTGCTGATCGACGAGGCTTCGCGGGTGAAGGACAGCCTGTATGAAGCGCTGCGGCCGATGTTGATGGTGAGCGATGGGGATTTGTGGATGATGTCGACGCCGCTGGGGAAGCGGGGGTTCTTCTATGAAGCGTGGGCGCGGGGCGGGCCGGAGTGGCACCGGTTTGAAGGGCCGGTGACGGAGAACCGGAGGGTGCGGCGCGAGAAGCTGGAGCGCGAGCGGGAGCGTATGGGCTCGGCTTACTTCGGACAGGAATATCTTGTGCCAGTTCGTGGATGACGGGAATGCGGTGTTCCGGGAGGAACTGCTGGAACGCGCGGTGGATGAGAGGGTGGAAGCGCTTTGCTTCGCTTGAGGAGACGCCGTGTTTTTTGTGGGGGTGGATCTGGGGCAGCGGCACGACCATTCGGCGATTGCAGTGGTGGAGAAAGCGGGGAAGGAGCGGCTGGTGCGGAGCGTGGCCCGGGTGCCGCTGGGGACTCCTTATCCGGAAGTGGTTGAGCGGGTGCGCCGGACGGTGGAGCATCCCCGGTTGTGGGGACAGTGCTGCGTGGTGGTGGATGCGACCGGAGTGGGAGCACCGGTGGTGGAGACGATGCGGCGCTCCGGACTGGGATGCACGGTTTGGGCGGTGACGATTACCGGGGGTGAGCAGGCGCGGCCGGGCGGCGGGCATGCGCAGTGGTCAAGATTGGCGGGTGCCGAAACTGGACCTGATGGCGGGGGTGCAGGTCCTGCTGGAACGGGGGGAGCTGCGGATCGCCAAAGACATGCCGGGGCTGACGGCGCTGCTGACGGAATTGCGCGATCTGCAGGCAGAGGTGACGAAGCAGGGCAAAGTGCGGATGGGCGCGGAGGGCGCGGGCGAACATGACGATCTGGTGATTGCGCTGGCGCTGGCGTGCTGGCGGGCGGGCCAGGGCGAAATTGGGCCGCGGCCGTTTCAACTGGGTTGGTCTGGATAAAGGAGAAGAACGATGGGGACATCTGTATTTTTTGGGAATCGGCGAGACGGTGGGTTGCGGTTGAAGCCGGGGGATTTGGCGCGAATCGGGATTGCGGCGCCCGGGCCGGTGCTGGCGGGGAAGGTGAGCGTTTCCGAAGCGCGGGAAGAGGATTCACGGGCGGCGGAGGCAGGGCGGTATTTGCGACGTGGAGGGAGCGGCGAAAGGCACTTTGATCCGGGAAGATAACAGGGCGGCACTCCCTTTTTCTCCACCAAATAAGCAAGGTTTAACGCCACAAAGCCGCTCGTCCATTTTTCTCTGGACGAGCGGCCTTTGGGACTGGTTAGTGCAATTTGTCTACGGGCAGTGCGTTTGCAGATATTGCGCGTCCGCAATGAGAATCGGCGCAGCAGCGGGAGTAACGCTCTTGCCCGTTTGTGCCTGCACCTCATTGATGAACGCAGCGTATATGTTCGCAGCCTCACCGCATTGACCTGAAGTTTGCTTCGACAAGGCATTGGTCAGCTTCGCCATGAGCGAATTTACGCAGGTGGTAATGCCCGACCACTCTTCGCGCTCCGCACACCTTCGTGTGCTGAATTTAACGCGAGAATCGAATCAACCTCAGGAGCGCGAATTGACTCTGCAAGGGCTTGGGAATCTAAAAGGAGCAATCTGGGCAGCAGATGGGAGCGGTTGGTTCGTCGTGTCGGAGACGGAGATCGGTGAGCGAATGTTCTTCGTCTTCTCCGACGCGCGCTATCACTTACTGGGCGATATCCAGGGTTGGGCCGTGCCCTCTCCGGACGGGCAACGCGTCGCATTCCGGAATCGGACCACCGCGAGCAACGCGTGGGTGCTCGACCGGAGACGCTGAGTAGCAAACTGGTCGGGTAGATTGGTTCGAGCCACGCGCCCTACACTGCTTACAATCCATTTCGCAGCACTCGCGCAAAGAGCTGCCCGGTTGGTGTCAAACCGTCCGTAAGGTCGAACAGGCCAAATGCGTTCTCGGAATCTTGATCGTTCAAATTCCAATAGATGAAGTAGAGAACGCCGGACTGCAGCGACATCTTCAGGGCCGCGGAAATCTCATCCACGCTCCGCGGATCGACCCGCGAGTAACCTGCCTCTCCTACGATCACCCCCGGAGCCCCGGCCAGCTGCCGGATGGTGGAAATGTCCTCAGCAAGGGTTGCGCCGGCATTTTCTCGGTTGAGGCTTTCGTAAGACGAATACGATACACAGGAGGCATGTACAACCGAGAGTACGTCTCGAAGGACGCTCGGGTATCCCGCTTGGTTCAGCGTGCGAACAATATTAATCTCCGGGGCGTGCAAGACTTCGAACCCGGTCAAGCCCAAGGCGTGCCCTCGAGCAAGCCCTTCCGCGATGCCCTCCTCACGCGTCTCAAACCAGAGCCGCAATCCAAGCAGGGATTGTTGCGGGTCGGCATTCCCTTCATACTTCTCTGAGTAGTGCGCGTCGCAACCGGCCCGGAAAGCGGTATCGACGGCGTATCCGTACGCTGCCCCACAATACACAGCGTTATCGCTCTCCCAATTGGAGATTACAAATCGGCGGCCGCTGTCCGCATATCGCCGGAACAGGTACAGAACGAAGTCGCTGTATTCGGCTTTTAGTGCCGCCCTGTGTTCCTCCGAGTAAAAACCAGGGCTCAGGAACTTTTGGTGCTGGCAGTCTCCGAAAGTTGTCCCATCGTAAGCAGTCAGAATGAAGGTGTGAACATCGCGGTTATCCAGCGCGCGCTGAACATCAGGCTCCTGAGCGAGCGAGGAGAGCGAAAACTTCGAGTAGCAGCCGCCCTGGATACCGTAGTCAGAGTAATAGGTAGGAGCATAGACCACCCGGGCAACATGTCCGCCTAATGATGCAATGCGCTCCACACCGGAGCTCATGGAGGTGGTGAGTTGGCCGCCCCAGTGATAGATCCCGATCCGCTCGGAATCCGCCGCCTCACTCGATGGCGCGCACAAGATTACCGATAAGACACACGTAGCCTGCAGAGCGCGATACCGCATGGAAGTTCTCCCTTTTCCCTGATGGGAGCGCGCTGTTTTGCGCTCTCACTGGGTTAAGCGAGAACTTCAGAGATTAGGGGACAAGGTAAGCGTCCGGTGAAGGACGTCTTGCGTTTTAGCTGCCAGCTTGAAAGGACTGGGGCAGTTGCTCGTAGCGGAAGCGATGGCGGATGTGGCGATTCAGGTATGTGCCCTTTGACTCAGCCGCGAGCAGATCGCGATACTGTTCCGGCTGGAATCCAAAGTATTGATAGGTTTCGCCGCTGTGGAATTGCAAGTAGAGGACGTGCTCGTCGGAACTGTACGAGGCCGCGGCCAGAACACTCGATTCCAAAGGTACCCAGTTCACGAGATCCTCCTGTAATCCATTCTCATCCGATGTGTCCACAACCGGAAAGTGTGGACACATGGAGAATGAGGGTAGTCAGGCGACTTGAGTAGTCACGGGCGAGCAGTTCCGATTCATGTTCCACGGCAGTAACTCTTCAATGCGCGTAATGGGATGATCGGCAATGCGGGTCAGCACGGCAAGGTACAACTTGCCTTCGTGCCACTTCATATCCGTCAGGGTGAAACTTCGGCCTGGGATGTTGTCCCAGAACTTGAGAGACGCCTCCGGCGGCTTTTCGAGATGTGCACTCGTTGCATCCAGCTTCTTCCAATCGATCGCGCGTACCGTGCCATCTGGTTTTGCCACGATGATGCCTGGCGTCTTTTGAGAGCCCATGGAAACCGCGATATAGACTTCATCGCTGCCCGGGCGAACGGCAAGATCGACAAAGGCGACGTCGCCGCTACCCAGCGCTTTTTGAACGGGCGTATTGAGATCGCGAAGATTGAACGGCTTACCTGCCTCTGGAGTTGCTTCGGGCAGCGTGAAGGCGTGTACTTTCGATTGAACCCAATCTGCAACGAACAACGTATTGGCGGGTCCGAAGGTAATGCGGGAAATCGACTTAAGGTCGGCGGCCGGCGCACTGATCCCGCACAAAAGGACCATTACGGTTATGGGTAAAGCTTGTAATACTTTCGTTTTCATAAGAGATCTCCTAAGTTAGTTACTTGCAACCGGGAACGATGCACTGGCGGCGTTCTTCTGCATCTCGTGTTCATGTTTTTGGTTTAGTTCGGCTCGGCAGACACCCCGAGTGAGGAACTTCAATTCGGAGCTTACGTTGCTTCTTCACGGGAGGGAATATCCGATTTAGTCAAATAAAGAGCGGCTTTGGACAGAACAAGTTGTTCACAAGACCGGTTCGCCCTGCTGCCGGCTAACCGGTTTGGCGGTATTCTTCTTCATGTGAGTGCTGCAACTGAGGCGATTGACCGCGGTCGTAAGGCCCGTAATGAAGGCAATTTGCCGGTGGCTCGCAAGTTTTATACCGAGGCTGCCCGGCTCTATCGCGAGGAGAACGACCCGCTCGCCTATGCTCATACGATCCGCCATATCGCAGATATCCATCGCAAAGAAGGTAGCTTCTCTGAAGCGAAGCCCTTATATGAAGAGGCTCTGGAGCTCTACCGCAATAACCTCGATACAAAATTGCTTGATCTCGCAAACACTGTCAGGCCTTACGCAATTCTTCTTGAGTTGCAAGGAGATCGGGATTCTGCAATAAAGTTTTGGAAAGAGGCTCGCCACCTATACGGTTCACTGAGGCTAGATGAAGGTACTTCTGAGTGTGACACTCACCTCTTGCAACTCCGGACGCTATAATACTCAGTCCTGTCGAATCGGTCCTGATGGAAAACGGAAGTTGAACGGATGCTGGCCGACTTCGGATCCTAATCTGCGCCGGGTATTTCCGGTTACTGGACGTCCCTGTGCTAGCCTTGTTCCTCGATAAGGAGAGATGCAATGGATCTTGAAAAGCTCATGGCCTTCATGGGTAAGCTGGTGGGGGACTTGGGAGCGATGGCCAGCGTCGGACCGATGCTGATCGGCGAGAAGCTGGGACTATATAAAGCACTCGCCAATGGCGGGCCAATGTCGCCGGGCGAACTGGCCGGGGCAACCGAAACTTTTGAGAGATATGTTCGCGAATGGCTCTGTTCGCAGGCGGCTTCGGGGTTTGTGGAATATGACCCCGCCACTGAGAAGTTTTGGATGACGGAAGAAAAGGCGGCCGCGCTTGCGCACGAGGAGAGCCCGGTCTACTTTCTGGGCGCAGTGGAACTCGCTGTCGCGATGATGAAGAGTGAGCCGAGGATGCTCCAAGCCTTCAAGACCGGCGAGGGAGTGGGCTGGCATGAACACGATGCGTGCTTGTTTAGGGGGACTGAGAGGTTTTTCCGGCCCGGTTACATGCGCCATTTACTGACCGAGTGGATTCCGGCTCTTCACGGCGTGAAGGAAAGGCTGGAGGCCGGCGCGAACGTCGCGGACGTGGGCTGTGGGCATGGTGCATCGACTATTTTGATGGCGCAGGCTTTTCCGAAGAGCCACTTCTACGGGTTCGATTACCACGAGGCGTCCATTGCGAATGCCCGCAAAGCCGCGCAAGCGGCGTCCGTCGATGATCGAGTGACATTTGAGGTGGCGAGAGCATCTGATTATCCGAATCGGGGCTATGCTCTGGTCGCGTTCTTCGATTGTTTGCATGACATGGGCGATCCGGTGGGTGCATCGCGCCACGTTCATTCGACTCTGGCGGAGGACGGCGTCTGGATGGTGGTGGAGCCGTTTGCCGGTGACAAAGTGGAAGACAATCTGAATCCGATTGGGCGCGTCTTCTATTCGGCGTCTACCTTTCTGTGCACGCCCGCATCGAAGTCGCAAGAAGTGGGGTTGGCCCTTGGCGCGCAGGCGGGTGAGGCGCGGCTGAAGGCAGTGATCGCGGAGGGAGGATTCACGCGGATTCGGAGGGCGGCGGAGACTCCGTTCAATATGGTGTTCGAGGCGCGGCAGTAGCGTGGGTAGTCGGCGCTAGCGGTCACTCCCGATTTGCGGCCGCTCAGTGAGCGATCGGTAACCCAATGACGATGAGAACCGTGTAGTCCTGCTTGCGGCAGCCGTTCACGATGGGCATGGCCGCTCCTGGAGTCACCGGAAATCCTGTGGTCTGAACGCTCGAGGGCGAGCATGTGTTGTTCGCCGTCGCTGGCGTGTAGCGTGCGGAGCGGCATGCGAGATGGGTGACATCGTAGAGGGTGGCGCCGTTAGCGAGTTCCCACCGCTGATTGCCGTCCTTATCCTTGGGCTGAATTGTCAGTACGGTTGTCACCTCGCGGTCGCCCGTGACGAGGTATTTCCCGGGAGGCAGCGGAAAGGTCGGCTTCTCCATGATCAAGCCGTGTTCTTCCAGCCACCAATCCGCAGCGTCGAATTTCCACTGTGAGGGCGTCACGCCGCCGGCCGCTTTTACCTGCTCGTAGCGGTCCAACTTGCAACCGCGCGGACCCGGGTCGTGGTTCCAGATGCCCCAGGATTGCGCGCCTTTGCCGGAGGTGGCTCCGGGATCTCCCAGGGCCGCGATGTACTGCGGCTCGATTCGCTTGAATTTCGAGAGGTCTACGCCTGACGCGTGAACCGGCTGCTGCAGGCCGGCGCCCAGTAGGAGGGCTCCCAGAGACAAGGCCCGGAGGCTGACAAACGGTACGAGATGGCGGACATTCATGCGTTGGCTCCGGTTGGACGATCTGATGACATCCTACATCAACACTGTTTCCTCACCAGATCAGCCTGGCCGCCAATTGCACCAGGCGGGGACTTCTTGCCGAGGAGATCACGCCGAAGTTTGTGTCCCCTACATTGGCATCAGGAGTATTGAACTGAGCGTGATTGAACGCATTGAAGAACTCACCGCGAAGTTCAAACCGGGCAGCCTCGCTGAGTTTGAAATTCTTTTGGGTTCCGACATCCCAGTTATTTGTACCTGGCCCAAATAAAATGCCGCGTCCGGAATTTCCGAAGTAGCCGGCCGCGGGCTGAGCAAAGCACGACGTGTTGAACCAGATCAATCCGTCTGTTCGCAGGTTGCCGCTTAAGGAATCACTGCGACCATCGCAGACACGGTTGGCCCGAACTGAGGTGAAATTGCTGCCCGTGCGATTCGGAGCGGTTACCGTAAACGCATTTCCCGTTGCTAAAGTGCCAATCACGTTCACTTGCCAACCGCCCAATAACGAATCGAGCGCACGATTCCAATGAGCGCCAAAGATTCGGTCTCTTCCAATCGGCAGGTCGTACACGGCCGACACGACGAAGTGATGGGGGACGTCGTACGATGCCACGCCTCGGTCGCATTTGCGGCAGGTAGCAATTTGGCTTTGCGTGCTTCCGCCGCCCTCCCAGCCATCAGTGATCACTTTCGAAAATGTGTAGTTCGCAATCACTGTCAAGCCTCTTGAAAACTGATGCTGATATCGGGCAATTAACGCTTCGTAGTTCATGTTGCCGTTTGTGTCCGAATACAGGATGTAGTTGTAACGAGGATAGGGACGCGTACTCGGATCACAGAAGCCGGCTGCGGTTGGCAGACACTGATCGACATCGTACCTGTTTTGTTGTCGGTGTCCGCTGGTACCGGTGTAATCGATTTCGAGCAAGTCGCTCTTGCCGAGAGTATGCTGAATGGCCACGTTCCATTGGGCCACGTACGGCAGTTTGGAGTTTTCAGAAACCGCGAAAGGCGTGAACCCCTGAGGCAGGGTCGCGGAAAAGCCGCTGGTGAGCGGAGGGAGCGCGGTCACCGGAAAAACGTTCTGGCCCAGCACATAAGTGGGTTGCGGCTGGAACTGATTGTTGGTGATGGAGAACGATGGCTGAAAAGGCGGCGCAACCATGTCGAATTGAGACTCAATCAATGCGCCGGTTTCATAGTAAATTCCCGCACCAGCCCGGATCACAGTGTTCTTAAGGAATTTCGGCTGCCAAGCCAACCCCAGCCGCGGAGTGAAGTCTTTGTAATCTGGCTTGACTACCTGCGGAGAAACCTGGCCTAAGGCTGCGTATTCCAGCAGCCCTGTTTGAAAGTTAAACCGATGTGGAATTTTTGCGTCTGCGCCCTGTGGATTCGGCACGGTGGCGTGGTACCAGGAAAAGCCCAGGTTGATCGTCAGATTCTTCCTTACCTTCCAGGAGTCCTGCACATACGGAAAGAACTCTGTGTACCGGTAATGGAACGGATCGAGCCCTACCACCTGCCCGCTCAGTGGCGTACCCAAAAGAAAGTCCGCGAAAGCGTTGCCCGTATTCGCCTGTGGCGCCAGTTGTCCGCTGGCGTTCTTGGCCAGCTGTGCGGAGAACACACTCTGAAAGCTGAGGGAACCGAGCGCGTTCGCGTTGGCATTCTGCTGCAGAGTGCGGTGGTAGCGTACGCCCACGCCGAACTGAAGGGAATGATTTCCCCGCGTCCAGCTCAATCCATCATCGAGCTGGAAGTTGTTGTCGACATCCCCAAGCGGGCCGGACGATCGGCCGAAACCGGTATAGCCCTGTATCGCAATGCCCGGAATGCCTTTCTTATCGAGAGTTCCCGTGACGCCTATCGCGTCAAGGACATTGCCCTGTGATTCACCCTCGCCACTGCTAAACTCGGCTGACCGGCTATACCCCAGGCGCAGGATATTGACCAGTGAAGGCGAAATCACAAAGGTGTGCTGGACAGCGGCAAGAGTGGCGGTGAGTGGATACGAAGCACCTCCGAGCCGGAAAAGACTGCCTTGGACCACCGGGCTAACTTCGTGAATTGTGTTCACGGCGAGAGTTTGTGAATGGGTGACCGCGTAGTCCGCCCGTACGCTGAACTGGTCATCATTCAGCGTTGTACGCGGCTGTCCGAAGTAATTTGAAGGCTTCTGATTCACGCTGGTACCGGGAATGTAATAGGCGAGCAAGGCCTTCGCGACCGGATTAATGAGATTTGCCGGAATCTGATTGCCCGCAAACGGAGCGCGGGTTCCGGTATTGGCGTCATAACTGAAGGGGTTATAGATCTGTTGTGAAACTGCGCTGAAATCACCGCCGAACATCGCGGACGTTGGAGTGTACGCAGCACTCGAGAATTTTGTGATCTGCCTGGTTCCCTCGTAATGCGTGTGGAACCACAGCCTGTTGCGCCCATCGAAGATCTTGGGCAAGAAAAACCGGACCGCCCAATGCAAAACCGAACTGGTTGCGTTGCAAGTGTTCAGGCACCGGCGAGAAGAAGTTGCGGGCGTCCAGCGCGCCATTGCGAACAAACTCAAAGACTTCACCATGAACCCTGTTTGTCCCCGATTTTGTAATCAGGTTGACGATGCCGGGGTTCGGCCCCTGGTCGGGCATGAAGAAATTCATCTGAAGCTTGAATTGATCGATATCCGCAACGGACACGTTCAAGGAGGACTCGCCCAAGCGAGAGCCCCGAGTGGCGATTCCGTCAATCAGATAGGTTGTTACGCTTTCTAAGTTTCCGCCAATGTTGATGGTGCGTCCGGAACGGCCGATTTGGGAGGAAGCGCGATCTGCGGCAGCTCCGGAAGGAGGGGATTCCACCCCTCCGGAGAGGACCGCAAGTTGTAGAAAGTTGCGGCCGTTGAGGGGCAGTTCCGAAACCCGCCGATTGTCGATCACTGCTCCGAGAGAATTTGAGTCAGTTTCAAGGAGGGGAGTCTCACCTTGAGCGTTCACGCTTACTGTTTGTTTCAGGTCGCCTACGGAAAGATGCACATCGATGGTTGCGCGCTGGTTCACTTCGAGCGTGAATCCCGCGTACGTGTATGCAGAAAAGCCTTCTTTCAGCACCTGCATACGATATTGGCCCGCGGTCAAACCCGGAATTATGTAATTTCCAGACTCGTTCGAGACGGCGCGCCGCCTGGCACCGCGTTCCGCGTCCGTGAGTTCAATTTCCGCTCCGGTTACAGCTAAACCGCCGGCGTCGGTAACAGTGCCCCCCAACGAGGAGGTCCCCAGCGAAGTCTGAGCCCTGCAGGTAAGACAAAGAAGGCCTAAGGCAAAAGTTTTCACGAGAGCGGCTCGGGATCGGGGCGTCACATTCCATCTCTGCATGGTGGTCCTCAAGTCTATTCCTCTGAAATTCGAGGAGCAACTGTAGTGAAATCCTGTGCCAGGAAATGATCCCGCTGTTCCGCGCCCTCGAGGGCGAAGAAGTAACGTCCCAAGGGCAGCCACTTGAACTCAAACTGAGCTGGCCGTTGCGGAATCGTTTGACCGTGCTTCTGCACGGACTTATAATTGCCCAACATGACGAACACCCTGCGCGCGATATGGCTTTCAGTCCTCATCGCAATTTGTACGCCCCCTCAACTTTTACCGCAGGACAATCTCAAAAACCTCCAGCAAAAAACATCTGAAGGCGTAACGTTTACAACCCCTGGTGGATGGGCGGTCGCCTCAGGTTCAGGAGCGATGACGGCAACTGCGCCTGAAGGCGATGCCCATGTTGTGGTGCTGGATGAAAAGGCGGACGACGCTGCGACAGCGGTTTCACAGGCATGGGCCACTTACAAGCCAGGCTTTGCGAGGCCACTACACGCGTCGGTGAACATGCCGGATCGGGACGGATGGATCGACGGCAAGGAGTTCCTCTATGAAACCTCTCCCAATGAGAAGTCCACAGTGGTTGCGATTGCCCGCCACGCGGGAGACAACTGGACGGTGGTGCTTCTGGATGGTTCCGACGCGACTTTTGGAAAAAGGGGCGCGCAGATCGGACTCATTGTGGGAAGCCTTCGGCCCAAGAACTACCAGCGCGAGTCTTTCGCCGGCCGCACACCGCTGTCGCTTGACAGCAAGCGGATAGAACAACTGCGCAGCTTCGTAGAGACATCGATGAAGAAGCTGGATGTACCCGGGGCTGGCTTCGCCCTTATCGATCACGGCAAGGTGGTGTACGAGGGCGGGGTCGGAGTAAAAACGCTAGGCAAGCCGGAGCTTGTGGATGGGAACACTCTATTCATGGCTGCATCCAACACGAAGGGCATGACCACTTTGCTGCTGGCCAAGTTGGTTGACGAGAAGAAGCTGGCTTGGGACGAGCGTGTGACCAAGGTCTACCCCGCTTTCAAGCTTGCTGACGATGCCATCACCAAGCAGATAGAGATCAAACATTTGATTTGTGCATGCACGGGCATGCCTCGCCAGGACTTCGAATGGCTTTTCGAGTATAAGAAGCTGAAGCCGGAATCCACTTTCACGATGCTGAGCGACATGAAGCCGACAAGTAAGTTTGGTGAGATTTTCCAATACAGCAATTTGATGGCGTCCGCCGCTGGTTATGTTGGCGCACATGTGTACGACCCTTCGGGCGAACCGGGGAAAGCGTACGACCGCGTGATGGAGAACAACATTTTCAAGCCGCTGGACATGCGCAACACCACTTTCGACATGGAAAAAGCGCAGCATGGCGATTTCGCCAGCCCTCACTCTGACGACATCGACGGCCATACAACACCTATCAAGATGGACCAGAACTATTCGATAGTTCCGTTTCGTCCAGCGGGCGGTGTTTGGACCTCAGCCCATGACATGACAAAATACGCGCTTCTAGAGCTGCGACACGGCAAACTCCCTGACGGACGCCAGTTTGTCTCTGAAGCAAATCTACTCATGCGCCGTAAGCCGCAAATCCCGATCGGCGAAGATGAGACCTACGGGATGGGTCTGGAAGTAAACAACCACTGGGGTATCCCGATTGTTCATCACGGAGGCAGTCTCTTCGGATACAAGAGTGACTGGATGATACTGCCAGACGCAGGCATTGGAGCCGTGTTACTCACTAATGCTGATAGGGGCGGGGCTTTGCTGGGGCCGCTCATGCGCCGCTTGCTAGAGGTTGTCTACGACGGGAAACCGGAAGCGGCGGCGGCGGTAGATGTCTCGGCTACCAATTACCGCATAGTCGTGGCAAAAGAGCGGGCGCGCTTGACCTTTCCGGCCTCCCAGGAAGAAGCGTCGAAGCTGGCAGCCCACTATGTCAGCCCACAACTGGGGACTATCAACGTGAAGAAGTCAGGTGACTCCACCGTGTTTGTTTGGGATGGCGGCGAAAGCCGGATGGCTTCGCGCAAGAACGACGACGGCACAATATCCTTCATCAACGCCGATCCGCCGCTCAGCGGCCTTGAATTTGTCAGAAGCGAAAAAGACGGGAAACGCGCGCTTATAATCCGGGATGCCCAGCATGAATACGTGTTTGTGGAGACAACCTAGCTATCTCCCAAAATAGGCAGAAGCGAAATCTGCTTGCCACGATGTGATTATCACAGAATCAGCGTCGAGGTTTGCAGGTACAATCGCCATGATCTTGACTAAAGGTCTCAGGGACAACGGAATGACGCAAGACAATGCCAAGATCGTGCGCAGCTTTGTGGACGAAGTAATCACTCGGGGGAAAATCGACTCGGCAGCACAGTACGTCTGGGAAGACGTTGTCGAACAAGTTCCACTGCCGGGACAGGGCCCTGGTCTTGATGGCCTGAAAGATATCCTGCGTGCTATGCGGGCTGGCTTTCCCGACATTGTCTTCTCTATCGAGGAGCAAATTACGGAAGGCGAAAAGGTTGCCAGCCGCTTCGAGTGGAGAGGTACCCACAACGGTGAGTTTCTCGGTATTCCTGCAACGGGCCGGCATGTGCGGGTCTGGGGCGTTGTCATCGATCGTTTGGAGAACGGGCGTATCAAGGACACCCGCATCATTATGGATACCTTCGGCCTAATGACCCAACTCGGTGCTCTCCCTTCTTCACATATGCCGTAAGGTTGAATTCTATGTAGCGCCTGAGAGGAGCTTCCTGGAACAATCAAAGTAGTTTAGGCCTTCGGCAACCAGAACTTCTGTGATGGGCAAGCCCGACCCACAGCCGAGATCGATAACTGCGGCCCCGCGTGGGAGCGTACGGGCCCAGTCGCGTCCGTACTGCACTCCGATTCCAGCCGAGCGCCGATTACCCCGAACTGCCAGAAACTCCGCAGCGACAAGTTCGTAAGCATTCGACCGGTTCATGGGGGTGAAAGGCCTGTTTGGCGCCGCGTTTCTAGCCGTTGGCTAATGCCGCGATAGTCTAATTTATTCCCATTCAGCGCAGGTGTAACGTAAGGTATGTTCACATCGAAAGCTTATGCGATTTCCAGCGCCACAACGCCGCTCCAATCTGCAACTATAGAGCGCCGCGATCCGGGCGAACGCGACGTCCAGATCGAGATCCTTTTCTGCGGCGTTTGCCATTCCGATGTGCATTACGGCCGCAATGAATGGAGCGCGATGCCGGCCGTCTATCCCGCCGTGCCCGGTCATGAGATCGTCGGGCGCGTCACCAAAGTCGGCCCGGAGGTCACGAAGGTAAAGGTCGGCGATTCGGTCGGAGTCGGCTGTATGGTCGGCGCGGACCTCTCCTGCCCCATGTGCAAGAAGAACCTGGAGCAGTTCTGCTCCAACATGGTCCTGACCTATGGCTCGCCCGATCAGGCCACCGGCAAGGTCACTTATGGCGGCTACTCCGACTGCATCGTCGTCGACGAGCACTTCGTTCTGAAGTTGCCGTCAGGCCTCGATATGGCGGGCGCCGCCCCCCTGCTTTGCGCCGGGATCACCACCTACTCACCGCTGCGCCACTGGGGCGTTACCAAGGGCAAGAAAGTCGGCATCGTCGGCCTGGGCGGGCTGGGCCATATGGGCGTAAAGTTTGCCCACGCTCTTGGCGCCGAAACGGTAGTCCTGACGACCTCGCCCAAGAAAAAGGAGGACGCGCTGCGGCTCGGAGCCGACCAGGTTATCCTCACGACGGAAGCGGACGAGATGGCGAAGCACGCCGGCAGCTTCGACTTCATCCTGGACTGCGTGGCAGCTGAGCACGACTTGAACGCCTACATCCAGCTGCTCGCCGTGGACGGCAACTTGACAATGGTGGGCGCGCCAGACACCCCGTTACCCGTTGGCGTTTTCGGTCTCATCTTCGGCCGCAAGAGCGTCTCCGGCTCGCTCATCGGGGGCATTGCCGAAACTCAGGAAATGCTGGACTTCTGCGGCGAACACAACATTACCGCCGACGTCGAGGTTATTCCGATCCAGAAGATTAATGAGGCGTGGGACCGCATCGTCAAGTCCGACGTGAAGTACCGCTTCTCAATCGACATGAGTTCGCTCAAAGCAGAGTAAGCCGGGACGCTTACTGGTCGTGAGATGGTGAGTCACGACCCTCTGGCAACACCAAACGGGAATCGAAGAGATGTCGAAACAGAATCTGGCTCGCAACTCCCTACATTCGTCTGTTCGGCATCCGAGACGCATTTCTTGGCGCATACACCCTGCTGCTGCTGATTCGTAGCGAAACACGAGCTCCTTTCCTGTTGATGGCGGCCGCGATGTCACTCACCATTGTGGATACCATCGCGCTCGCAGATTCGGTCGGGTGGGCACGGGCAGCACAATCGAATCTGCCCTTCGAGCTGCCGTTTATATTGGCTGTAGCTCTCATCCCGCGACTCTATGGCGCCAGGACCAAGTGTTAAACTTGCCTGGGACGAACGCGTGGCAAAAGAACTCACAATTACCGTAAATGAGCGCCGGCGTACCATCACCGCTTCTCCCGATACCCCGCTCCTCTACGTACTCACTAACGAACTACACATCCAAGGGCCTCGCTTTGGATGCGGACTCGGCCAGTGCGGCGGCTGTTCCGTCATGGTGAACAGCGTCGAGCAGCGGTCTTGTGTGTTACCGGTTTCTGCAGTCCAGGGCAAATCCATCACCACACTCGAAGGTCTACCGGCCTGGTACGCCGCGCAGAAGAAACTTCGGCGCGTGCCGGAACTGCATCCTATCCAGCAAGCCATTATTGACGAGCAGGCGCTCCAATGCGGCTACTGCTACAACGGCATCATTATCAAAGCTTCCGAACTGCTGGCGAAGAACCCAAGCCCGACCGACAGTGAGGCCCGAATAGCCATGAATGGACATTTGTGCCGTTGCGGCACGTATCCCCGAATTTTGAAAGCGATCCGGCGAGCGGCGGACGCCATGGCCGGGGGCGATTAGTTTTGGAGTCTCCGCGCCGCGACTTTCTAAAAGCTGGTGGTAGTCTGATCATCGGGTTTACGCTTCGGACCAGCCTTTTTGGTCAGAGCCATCTGGACACGACCGGGCGGCCTCCGGTACCTGGCCCGCCTGACGCCACTCTGATCGATACCTGGCTGGCAATCCACGCCGATAACACCGCAACCATATACATCGGCTTCGCCGAACTTGGCCAAGGCGGCTCGACGGCTCTGCTCCAGATCGCCGCCGAGGAACTGGATCTGGAGATGGGTCAACTGCGGACTGTCCGCCTCGACACGAATATCACCCCGAACCAGGGCGGAACTTATGCAAGCGCGTCCATACAGCGCGGTGGTCCGCAGGTGCGCACCGCCGCCGCCGAAGCGCGCTTTGCGCTGCTCAAACTCGCTTCTTCTAAACTCGGCACACCGCCCGAAAATCTTACCGTAGCGAAGGGCGTGGTCTCCGGTCCCTCAGGCCACTCGGTTACTTACGGTGAACTCACGGGAGATAAACCTCTCCAGATTCATTTCACCGGAACGGCTCCTCTGAAGCCGGTCGCGCAATACAAACTGGTCGGCACTGGAATTCGCCGCAATGACATGCCCGACAAGGTTTCCGGCAAGTACATCTACATGCAGCAGGTTCGTCTACCGGGCATGCTGCATGCGCGGATCATCCGGCCCCGCGGGCAACGCGGTTATGGCTCAGGCGCAAAACCCCTTGCCATCGACGAACAATCCATCAGCGGCATTCCCACCGCCCGTGTCTTGCGAAGAGGTGATTTCACCGGTGTCGTCGCCGCGAACGAGTGGGATGCAGTCCGCGCCGCCGCTCAACTGAAGGTCACATGGGAGGCTAGGGAGACCCTGCCCGGCACGGCCGGCATCCATGAGCAGATGCGCGCTGCTGAAACGACTGACCGCGTCGTGCTCGAACGTGGTGACATCGCTGCCGCGCTCGCCACGGCCCCTCACGTGGTTTCGCAAAAGTATCGCGCGCCTTATCAATCCCACGCTCCCTTCGCCCCGAACTGCGCCATTGCCGATGTCACCCCAGAATCCGCCCTGGTCATCTGTTCCACCCAGGACGTTTACGGTACCCGCGCGAATGTCGCGAGAATTCTCAACATGCCTCCCGAGAAGGTCCGGGTCCAGTATTACGAGGGTTCAGGAACATACGGCCACAGCTGTTACGATGACGCTGCCGAAGCTGCTGCGGTGCTCTCGCAACTGGCCGGCAAGCCGGTTCGCCTTCAGTTTATGCGCTGGGACGAGCATGGCTGGGATAATTACGGTCCCGCCCATGTCGGCGAAATTCGCGCTGCCGTTGACCACGCGGGCAAGATTGTCGCTTACGATTATCACGGCTGGCAACACAATTGGACGCTGGTCGAAACCACAGAGCAATTGGCTTTGGGCAAGCTTCCCGAGAACGTGCCCGGAGGCGGATCGGCCCAGCAGGTCAGTCCCGCCAACCTTGGCGCGATGTACGACATCGCCAATCTGAAACTCACAACCCATAAGCTTCCTAACCTGGGTTATTTGAGAGCCGGCTGGCTGCGGTCGCCTATGGATCTGGCCTTCTCTTTTGCATCCGAGCAGGCGATCGATGAACTGGCACGCCTGTCGAAGCTGGACCCCTATGTTTTCCGGCAGCGGAATATCCAGGACGCGCGCTGGATGGGTGTCTTAAATGCGGTCGCCCGGGCTGCGCAATGGTCTCCGCGGGCGGCGGCTTCGGCCCCCTCGAACCAGAAAGTGGTTCGCGGGCGTGGCATCGCTCTGGGCACTCACACTGTCTCCTACGGTGCAGCCGTTGCGGATATAGAAGTCAACCGCGAGACAGGCGTGGTCCGAGTTAAGCACCTGTATGGTGCTCTCGACGCAGGCCTCGCTGTCAATCCCGCATTTATCGAAAACCAGATTAGCGGGCAGTTAGTGCAGACAACCAGCCGGATGCTGAAAGAGGAAGTATCTTTTGATCGGACCGGGGTTACCAGCCTGGACTGGAAGACGTACCCGGTTCTCCGCTTCGAGGAATGCCCGGAAGTAACTCCCGTTGTCGTGCAGCAGCTTGATCAGAAGTCAACCGGCGCGGGCGAAGAGGTGATGGCTTCTGCGGCGGCCGCTATCGCGAACGCGTTTTTCGATGCTACAGGAGTGCGCATGCTCGAATATCCATTCACCCCGAAGCGCGTGCTCGCCGCGCTTCCATTGCTGTAACAGGCTGACGTGTGACAATGGCTTATTTCATAACTCCCGTGATCGACGGCATAACGTTTATCTCGTGAAACCTAGCTCATAAACGCTGCCAGAATACACAAGATGAATTGAAGATGCCGTTTCAAGCAACATTCCTGTATTCCGACGATTTCCCGGGACAGCCGGCGTCCGATAAACACACGGATCGTGCAACTGCATCAAATGCTTAGGGTTGAGAAGGCTCTCCTATTCGACCTTGCCCAAGTAACGATCCAGCCAAGCGAGCACTTCGGCAACAAGCTCGGAGCGCTTTTCCGAGACGTCGTGCGCGGTGTCCAACAGCACGGCTTTTTTGTCCGCAGCCGGAGCGCCGAACAGCTTCAGCAGTGCGTCCTTACCCAAGAAGATCCAGTCGAAGCGTCCAGAGACTAGCAGGGTCGGGGCTTTCAGCCGCGGAGCAAAGTCGGCCTGATTGGCTCCGGGCAGTTGTTTTTCATAGTAGAACCCGCCATCCAGCATGACCATCGCTTTGAGGCGATCCTCAACACCCCCGAAGATCACCGCAAGGCCCGCCCCCATGCTCTCCCCGAGATAGGCGATGTTCCGGGCATCCAGATCCCGGCGTGTCTCGATGTAGTCCAGCGCGCGGCCCAGGTCCTTCGAGGCTCGGATCAGATAGTCGCGGCCTTCGACCGTGTCGGGCCCAGGCATGGCACCCGAACGTTCATAGGTGCCCTTGTAGATCGGGTAAATCACGGCCCGGCCGCTCTGAATGACGAAATCGATGAACTTCATATCCTGTAAGTTCGCGCTGGAGCCCGCGTCGCAGGCACGAGCCGAAGGGAAGAACACAACGGTCTGGTACGGTGGCCTGACCCTGTTTGGGAGAAACAGATATATGGGCAGGCGCTCATTGCTATATGCGGCGTCGATTACGACCTTCTCTTTCCTCCAATCGGGCGAGTCTTGCGGGACGGGTTCCTGTTTCGCGTTCAAGGGCGTGCGGTCGTACTTGTAGAGGCTTTTGTAAACCTGGAACACGTCGGCACCAACTGGTTTTACCTTAGAGAAGTCCTGGATAGTCTGACGTCGCTCGGCGAGCACCTCCGGCGGGAGCAGACTCAGGTTTCGCACGCAGCGGAACCCCGCGTTGGCAGAGCGATGGAGGGCAGGCATGTTCCCAGGCTCGAAATATTCGGTGGTCGAGGTGTCATACGCTCCCCCGAGGAGGTACCGCGAGTCCTTGCCTGCGCTGTTCCAACACCACTCGGCAACATTACCGGCCATATCGTAAGTCCCCCAGGGTCCGATACCTTGGAACTCCCCTACGGGTGCGGGTCGCGAGGTGAAATTGCTCATCGAGATGATGTACTTCGCCACGGAGTTGGGCGCGGCGCGAAACCACTGAGCGATGGCGGGCAAGCTCTTACCGGCGTACTCGGCATAGGCCGCCGCTTCGTACCAACTCACGCCACCAACCGGAAAGTCGCCATGTCCCTGAGGATAATGGCCTCTGTGCCACGACGAGGGTCCCGGCCGGCCGGTCGAGTCGCGGAACAGCGCCATTGCATCGTCCCAACTCACCTCTCGGCCGTTTCGGATCACGGGGTTCCTCCAGTATTCGCGTTTGCGGTAGCCCCCCGCGTCCACGAACTCCTGGTATTGACGATTCGTGACTTCATACTTATCGATGAAGAACGCCGGAAGATCATACGGACCGAAGTCGCCGAGGGACCAGATGTAGTCCTGATATCTAACGCCGGGCACAGCGACCATGCCCTGGGGCGCATTCATTCCCAGGCCGATTGGAAAATCGAACTCATCGATAAATCCATGAAGCCCCACAGAGACAGGCGCGCCTTCGTAAGTTCGAAGGCCCTGCCTGGTGAGGCGCCAACAAAGGTACCCGGAGGGAAGCCGAGTCCTTTTAAGCGGTGCGAAGCCAAGCGAAACCCAATCTTGTTTGGGAGTTAAATAGTCCCGGATTTCGACGGTGGCTCCGGCCGGAGCCGAGGTGATGGAGGCTTCATGAGAAACGTTGTCGCGGAGCTTGGCGATTTGAGGATCAGCGACAAGCGATTTCGCGGTTTCCTGGAGGAGTTGGTACGCGGCCAAGGCTCTCCCTTGTTCTCTCAGCCTGGAGACTTCGGGGAGGGCCTTTTCACGCGCCCATAGCCTCCGCTGCGAACGCTGGTACAGCCAGAAACTTAGTCCAGCGGCGAGCAGGGCGATAGCGACGGCAGCATACCAGAACAGGGCGCGCGCTTGCCGCTCCGGCGGTTGTTCGAGTTGAGACAGCGCCACGGCCAACGCCTGCTCCATCTCCGCAGCCGCAAGGTAGCGCTGCTCAGGATCTTTTTTCAGCGCGTGGGAAACAATTTCTTCGATCTTCGCCGGCACATCCGGCTTCACCTTCGAAAGAGCCGGTGGCTCATCTTGGATAACCGAACGCATCAATTCGAAGACGGAATCACCGCGGAACGGGGCGGATCCCCCGACCATTTCGTACAACACGACGCCAAGACTCCAGATATCGGTCCGGTGATCGATCGGTTTACCGACGGCTTGTTCGGGCGACATGTAGAGCGGCGTACCGCGGATGCCGCCCTCCTGGGTGACGATTGTATCGACGGATTTGGCCAACCCGAAATCGATGATGCGGACCACGCCATCCCTATCGATAATAAGGTTGCTCGGCTTGATGTCACGATGGACAATGCCATGCCGGTGAGCTCGGGCTAATCCGGAAGCGATCTGGCGGGCGATTCGTAAGCTTTCGGTTAGAGCCAGCGGCCGCACCAATCTGGACTGCAGGGTCTCTCCTTCGTGATAAGCCATCGCGATGAAGAGGTCGTCACCAGACTCGTAAATGTCGTATATGACAACAATGTTAGGGTGATCGAGAGCGGAGGCGGCGCGTGCTTCATCGGTCAGACGCTGCTTGAGATCGGGATTGTTTCGGAGTTGGAGCGGCAGGAATTTGAGTGCCGCGGGACGCATTAGCTTGGTATCGAAGGCTTTGTAAACGACTCCCATGCCGCCGGCCCCGAGGCGCTCCCGGATTTCATAGTGGCCGATGACGCTGCCCACAATGTCCGTCCTGTGGTCTGCGTTGGGCCTGGCGGGCGTCGTCAATTGGCTCAGGGTGAGTTCGGAAAGGATGTCGCCAAAGCGGCGATCGAGGATCTGCCCTTCTGATTTTTGCGCAAGCAGTTTTTCCACTTCCCTCCGGAGATTGGGGTCCGTGCCTTCCAAGACCGCTGGGCCAAGCTCGCGGGCAGCATTATAGAGGTTTTCAATCTCTCGCCATTGATCGGGTTTCATGCCGGGATTTGTTGAGCCGTCAACCAATATAGTTGCAAATTGACTTCCGGTTAGTGAGGCAAAATCGTATGGTGGACTGCTCCGAAACAACTCAGCTTCTTCGCGCCTGGGCGTGTGGGGACCAGGAAGCGCTGACCAGGTTGACGCCGCGCGTCTACGACGAACTTCATCGAATGGCGGCGCATTTTATGCGCGACGAACGGAGCGGACGCACGCTCCAGACGACCGCCCTGGTTCACGAAGCCTACTTGAGGTTGGTTGATGTCAACAACGTCAACTGGCAGCATCGAGCTCATTTCTTTGCGGTGGCGGCACAGGTTATGCGGCATATTCTTCTGGATCGGGCCCGGCAGAGAGTTGCCGCTAAGCGCGGTGGGGGAGGAGTGCATCTCAACCTGGACGAGGCGCCCGACGTGGGAGCGGCGCGTGCGCGGGAGGTAATCCAGTTGGACGATGCGCTGACTGCACTGGCCACGATGGAGCCGAGGAAGGCCAAAGTGATCGAGCTTCGGTTCTTTGCTGGGCTTTCGGTGGAGGAGACAGCGGAAGTGCTGCGGGTGTCTCCGGATACGGTGGTTCGCGACTGGCGAATGGCGCGGGCCTGGCTATTGTCGGAACTCAGCTCCGGCGCCTAAATAAATCTGTGACTCGTTCTTGTTTTTCCCGTCGTTCCGCGCCTGAAGGGGTGAGGAGAAGGAAAAGTCTGTTATGAAAAAAACTTCGATGAGTGTGGCGGCTGCGATTGGAGCGCTGACCCTGTGGGCTGTTCCCGCAATGAGCAGCTCAATTTATATCGTCAGCGCCGGTATCACCGGAAGCGGTGTTTTCGGGACTGTGGACACGGCCACCGGCGCGTTTCAGCAGATCGGGCCCGGCGAGCCAGACGGGTATTTCGGACTCGTGCCGGCTTCGAACGGCAAGCTGCTTTCTCTGACTTATACGGGTAATTTGGATTCGATCGATCCAGTGACCGGGGTGCCCACGCGCATCGGACCGACCGGATTGGCGGGTTGCCTTGATCCGAGCGACTGCACTTTCTCGAGTCCATTCACAATTGGCTCGGTGAACGGGACGACCTATCTCACCGATGAATCAAACAGGCTGTTCACGGTCAATCCCACGACGGGCCAGGCTACGTTGTTTTCCGCCAATTCAGGACTTCCGGTATTTCCTTTCCTGCCGGGAACACAGAATGCGGACGGGACGTTCAACTTCGTAGATGAATCGATATTTGGCGCCGCCGGTAAGTTGTACGTCACCTTCGACGCGGTCGTCTTTGATTTCGCGACAGGAATGCCTGTCAGCACTCCGGTTTCGGCGGCGTTGTACCAGGTGGATCTTGCAACCGGAAAAGCGAACAGGCTGGGCGCGACGGATGTTGGCATTGGGGCCACGTGGACTTCGAATGGCTCGGCATATGTGTTCAATGACGTGACGAACGGAATCGCTCTACTGGATGTGACTACCGGAAAGACGACTCCCGTGGGTTCGTTCGATCCTTCCGCTGGTGTGATCCAGGGTGCTGTGGCAACTCCCGAGCCGTCCATGTTTTCGTTACTCGGCGCAGGACTATGCGGGCTGGCAGTGTTGCGGAGAAGATTTCGGTTCGAGTGATGTTGGCCTGGTCGCGGTTTATGCTCGCGGCAGCGCTTGGCGCAAGTCTTAATGCCGAATGAAGCCGTTCGGGCCGCTAACTGGCGGCTGTGAGTTAGATTGTTTCGTAAGAGGGCCGGCTACTCTCAGGAGCTGAATGGATCCGCGCTGGTTAAATTTACTCGGGCGGTGGCGATTCCGCGAGCGATAACTAAGAAGTCAGCTTCATTCAGGGTGACGCCGGGGCGCAATTGAGAATCGAAGGACAGGAGCGCTATAAGAATGTCAGTGCCGGCGGCTTGATTCACCAAGTGCAAGGCTTCCACATAAATGCCCGGAACACTCAGTAAGTGGAGCTCATAGGATCCACTCTGCACCGCATCCAAAGCCTGCGCCTGTTCGATGCGCTGGAAAACTGATTCTACGGCTTCGCCCGTAGCGAAGTTGCGGAATAAAGCGTTGCCATACAAGGACGGATTGGTCATCTCGCACGACGTCCATGATGCCGCTGGCCAAAATGCCAGGATGCGACAACCAGACGGTGCAACACTCTTCAAGTCAGCGCCACCGGCGAGCTCCTCCAGGGCGAGCGTACCGACCGGCAGATGATAAAGCTTGGAAATCGGCGGGTGCGGCCCCAAAAAATCCAGCAGCGAATCCTGGTAAGTCTGCAGAACCTGAGGCGAGGGTTCAACCAACGTCAGTGCCATCAGGACGCCTTCATGTTGGCGACGAAGAAGGAGGCAAACCAGACGCCACACCCGTCCCGGTACCCACCGGTGGCACTGGCGAATTGGCCGAAATCCACCTCAGATGAGCCGTACATTGGGTCAGTGACGGACACAAACCGCTTTTGGGCCGATGTAACTCGATACCCATTGAGGGCAATAAAATGTCCGCGTTGTGTTACCTGGCCCTTGTTGTCGAGCCATTTGATCAACACACACACGGGGCGCCCGGCGTCAATTTCCGTGCGGACCTGGTTAAACACCAGCGGCTTCACCATGGGGTCAGCGGCAAGCAAACCAAAGCGCCCCAGCACGGTGTTCAGGGCATGGGGCGCGTTGCAGACATCTGAAGCCCTCGTCTTAGGTTCATCGCAGCATTGCAATTTGAGTGCGCTGCTTGCGATTTCGCATTGGTGCTTGTAGAACTTGGCCGAAAAAAGTGATCGACGGCGACTGAAACGGCTGCCCAACACCACTCGGATTTCTCCTGTCGTGGCACCACTAGCCCGACGCTCCGAATCGTCGGGGAGGGAGAAGCTGAACTCACTTGCCTTTCGTCGCTGATTTCTTTCCTTTGGGTCCGGTGGCCGGTTCCCCTCCTCCTTTTAGATCGGACCCAGAACCCCCTTGGCCGCTACCACCGCTGAGGCTTACCTTCGTCGCCGCCTTTTTCGCGGGTGTTGCCTTCTTGTTTGCCGCCATGCTCACTGCCTCCTTAGCGGGTAACCGCTAACAATTTGAATCGATCAAACCATAAGTTTGTCGGGACGTCAAGGATTTCTGAGAGCGACGGTCAACGTGCTCCACTCTGAATTGCCAATAAGGGAGCGAAACCGGGATCGTTAGTCAGAGCAAAAGCCTCTGGCCAGCGCCGCAGGTCTTTCAGAAGCGAAGCCGGCGCGGAGTCAAGTGTCTTCAAGGCTGCCTCCCGGTTACCGATGCGATCGTAAGTGAGCGCGGCCAACCACAAGGTATCATTGTGATGCGAGGCGAGCTGGACTGCCTGCGCAGCTTCCACGGCAGCTCGACCGCCTTGGGCGTTTTGGGCACAGAGGTAGGCGAGAATGGCGTGCGAGTATCCGTCTGCGGGCAGCTCCACAACCTGCTTTTCAGCCGCCGCAAGCCCTCTCTGAAAGGCAGCTCGCGCTTCTACCGAACGCCCGATTCGCTGGTTGGCCAAACCGAGAAGAAGCCACAGAAAGGTTTTCTGATTGGGCAGGTTGGCCGCTTCCGCGAGGAATGCAACGGCATCCTTATCTTTGTTCTGATACATCAGCACCTGACCGAATGCAAGAAGCGTATCCGCGGAGCGTTCTTCCCGGAGCGCGGTTTTCAGCGTGGCTTCAGCATCGCTGAACCGGCCCTGGTCCTGGTACACGGCAGCCAACAGGCTCTTATATTGCGGGCGATCAGGAGAAAGTAAAACGGCGCTTTCCAGGGCTTTGGCGGCTTCCGCCAAGTTGGATTGCTGCCGATACATGTTGGCCAGATCCCAGTAAATCCGGCTATCTTTCGGGGAAAGGCTCTGGGCGCTGCTGTATGCTTGCAGGGCCTCGGGAAACCGTCTGGCGCGTTCGTAAAGTTGGCCAAGGCGGCGAAACGCGATGCTGTCGGTCGGCGCAAGTTCCGTTGCCCGCTCCATATGTCTGAGTGCGAGTTCCGGATGGTTACGGTCGAACTCGAGCAGGCCTGCGATTCGATGGACAGCGGCGCTGTCCGGGTTTCTCAGTTCCGCCTGTTGCAAGGACGCTATGGCGTAGTCTTCCCATGATTTCTGGTCGCTCAGAAAATACTTCCGGCGCTCAACCTCGGCAAGCCCGGCCAGCGGCAGCGCCGAATCTGGATCCAGCGACGCAGCTGATCGGAAAGCGGTTAGAGATTGATCCAGTTTCCGGTCATCCGGGAACAGCGTAATGCCCTGCTGATAGCTGGCCCCTGCCGCTGTCTTTTACAGTGGAGTAGGTGGTGAGCGGTGAAAGATGAAAAGCCCCGCTCACTACGCCGCTTAGCGCTACCGGTGCGTAGCGCATTTGAACCGGGTCGTAATCAGCGGTCCACTCGCTTACCGGCGCGCCCGATTGCAAATTTTTCAGAACGGCATGGATCCTCAGCTTGCCGGTCTTCGGAATAACATCCACTGCCAGCCGGTGAGTCGGAGCCGATCCGCCCAGCGAAAACGATATCTGCCTGTTACTCTCCAGCTTCGCGATCTGCTCGCGAGTCCGGTCCGCGAGTTGAGGCGCACCCGCGACTGCGCTCACATCCAGCCGGACGCTTTGTTGCGGCACCGTGGACCGCCAATACGTAATGCCGCGGCAACGCCAGATAATGCGACTGCGCCCGCGATCATCAAGACTCGGCGGCGGGTCTTCGAGGGCCCTAGGGCTGATTGAATCTGCTCGACACATGCATAGCGCTGTTTTGGGTCCGTTGCGAGACATTTCCGGATGATCCTGTCCCAGCGTGACCTCGGTACATTTTGGCTTACCGCCTGGCTCGCTCGGCCGTTTAGGCGGCCCTCTTTCGTCTCGGCGACTGCATGGGATGACGATTGAGTCATGGTTGTGGCAGCCATGATTTTCAACTGATCTGGGCGAAACCCACTTACAAGTTCTTGCAGAATCACGCCCAGGGCGTAAATGTCAGATGCAACCGTGGTGGGCTCTCCCGCGTGTAACTCCGGTGCCATGTACCCGGCTGAGCCGCCTCGAACCCCTTGATGCTGTGAAGCGCGCGCAAGGCCGAAATCGGTAATCACGGCGCACTGCGCGCCATCCGGCTTTCTAGACAAAATGACATTGCTGGGTTTCATATCGCCGTGGATAATCCCATGCCGATGCGCCTCGGCCAATCCGGCGCATAAGTCGAGCGCGATCAACTCCGCCTCCCGTTTGCCGATCTCCTTTTGTTGCAAGCGCTGATTCAGGGTGAGCCCGTGCAGGAACTCCATGGTGAAGAAATCCAGCGGACCCAGCTCCGTTTGTGCCGTGTGGATTTCGTAAATCTTGCAGATGTTCGGATGGCTAATTTGGGTTGCGAGCAAAACCTCAGGAGACAAACGCCCGTTATGCCCCGGAAGTGCGCACTTCAAAGCGATGCGCCGGTGAAGCTTTTCATCGGACGCTTCATACACCACTCCCATGCCGCCCTGAGCAATGCTCCGCACGATGCGAAAGCGATCAATCAGAAGCTGTCCGGAAGCAAACGGCCTGTCGGTGGGTGGTAACTGAGGTGTGCCCGACATGACGGCGCTGGCGTTAGTCTATCCTACCGAAGGCGAGTATCTCGTCCTGACGAGACCGGGAAAATCGAAACAGCATTCTTATACGCAGCCGCAACTTGTGAACAATGAGGCGCGAACAAGCCTTACCTCATCAAAGGAATAAATGACAAATAGCCTTTTGCCCATCGGCGCGATCGCAACTAAGCTGGGTGTGCCGCCGCAGTATCTGGAGCCCCGTGGCCCTTACGGCGCTAAGTTGAAACTAAGGCTTCTTGAGGACGCAGACCTGCCCAGGCGCGGCAAACTCATCCTTGTTACAGCTACCACCCCCACCGTTTCCGGCGAGGGCAAGACGGTTACGGCGATCGGTCTGGCGCAGGGCTTGGAGCGAATTGGCAAACGCTGCGTCATCACGTCTCGCGAGCCATCGCTGGGCCCTGTTTTCGGCATGAAGGGCGGCGCCGCCGGAGCTGGGCGCTCCTCCTTGGAACCGAGCGAGAAGATCAATCTGCATTTCCATGGCGATTTCCACGCCATCACCTCCGCTCATAACCTTCTGGCGGCGCTGATCGATGCGCATTTATTTCACGGCAACGATCTGAATCTGGATCCGGACAGCATTACGTGGCCGCGCAGTCTGGACATGAATGACCGGGCTCTCCGGCGAGTGACGTTAAATGTGGGAGGGAAACGCGACGGAGCAAACCGGAACAGCGAGTTTGTGATCACAGCGGCCTCCGAGATTATGGCCATCATGTCCCTGGCGAGGAATCTCGACGATCTGCGCCACCGTCTTGGTGAGATCGTGATTGGAAACAAACGCAGCGGACAGCCAGTCCGGTCCTCTGAAATCAAGGGATGGAGCAGCATGATGGCGCTTCTGGCGGAGGCGTTTCTTCCCAACCTGGTGCAGACGACCGAAGGCACGCCGGCCTTCGTCCATTGCGGGCCGTTCGCCAATATTGCGCACGGAACCAGCAGCTGTGTGTCGCAGGATATGGCCGTTCGAATGGCTGACTATGTTGTGAACGAAGTCGGGTTCGCAACCGACCTTGGATTTGAGAAGTATATGGACCTCGTTATGCCGGCTTCCGGTCTGAAGCCGAGCGCCGCGGTTCTGGTCACCACTGTTCAGAGTCTTCGCAACCAAGGCGAAGGCGAACTGAAACGGGGCTTTGTCAACCTGCAGAAGCACATCGAAAACTTAAAACAGTGCGGTCTGCCGATCGTAGTCGCGATTAACCGCTTTCCTAAAGACACGGAGGACGAACTTGCCCTGGTGCGCACATATTGTGAGGAGCGTGGGGCAACCAGCGCGCTCTCCGAAGCGTTCACCAAAGGCGGCGAAGGAGCGGTAAGTTTGGCAGAGGAGGTGGTCCGCACGATTGACGCGCATCCTGAACCCTTGCTGAAGACTATCTACGGACCCGAGGATTCGAGCAAAGTGAAGATCCTCAAGATTGCGCAGAAGGTTTACGGGGCAAGGGATGTGGAGTACACGGAGCAAGCTGAACACAAGCTGGCACGATTCGCGGCGTGGGGGTACGAGCATTTGTCCGTCTGCATTGCGAAGACGCAGTACTCCTTTTCCGATAATCCTAAGCTCCTGGGTGCGCCGACTGACTGGACGCTTCACGTCACCGATGTAAAGCTTTCGGCGGGCGCGGGCTTCCTGGTGGCGGTGTGTGGCGCAATGATGTTGATGCCCGGTCTGCCGAAGGAATCGCGCGCCGATCGGATCGATGTTGATGCTGGCGGCGAGATCGTCGGCGTTTCCTAGAAGTTGTCCTTAGTGATGCGCACGTAATTCAGGCTTAACACTCATTCCCCGGCATGGCCCGAGGATGAATTCGGTCGTCTGAGCGAGCCTACCGCGTTGGTGTGAACCAGACAAAGAGGAGTTCAGTTAGGACAAGAAATTGCTGCCTCAGGGCGAAATGCCAGAGCAGTTCAAACCAAAATCGAACCCTTGGCTGATTGCGGTTTCCGTGATGATCGCTACGTTTATGGAGGTGATTGATACCTCCATCGCGTCAGTCGCGCTTCCTTATATTGCGGGCAGCGTTTCAGCAACGAACGACGAAGCCACCTGGGTGCTCACGTTCTACCTGCTTTCCAATGCCGTGATTTTGCCGGCCAGCGCGTGGTTCTCCCTGCGGTTCGGACGGAAGCGGTTTCTGATGACCTGCATCATAATTTTCACCGTTTCGTCATTTTTATGCGGGTCCGCGACAAGCCTGATTATGATTTTGTTGGCGCGCCTGGTTCAGGGGGCCGGTGGCGGGGCTCTGCAGCCCTTGTCGCAGGCGATTTTAACGGAAAGCTTTCCGCCCGAGAAGCGAGGCCTGGCTACGGCCATTTTCGCGCTCGGCGTTGTAGTGGCTCCTGTTTTAGGACCCACACTCGGCGGCTGGCTTACCGATACGTACTCGTGGCGCTGGGCGTTTTACATCAATATTCCGATCGGGATTCTGGCAGTATTTATGATCGGGCGGTTTATTGAAGACCCACCTTATATCAAGGACGCCAAGCCAGGACGGCTGGACGCAATCGGCCTGGGGCTGCTTGCAGTGGCGCTTGGGCTTCTCCAGATTATTCTCGACCGTGGCCAGGAGGACGATTGGTTCGGGGCCACGTGGATCCGATATGGGGTGGTGATCATGGTTGCGGCCGGTATTGCTTTCATCTGGTGGCAGTTCGTAAATAAAAAGCCGCTGGTGGATCTCACTATCTTCAAGAACCGTAATTTCGCACTCGGCTGCTTTCTGATCTTTATGTTCGGTTCCGCGATCTATGGGGTTGTCACGCTGCTGCCGCTTTACTATCAGACGCTGATGGGCTACTCGGCAACGGCTGCGGGTTTAGCGGTCAGCTCGCGCGGCCTGGGAGCGATTATCGCCATGCCGTTCATCGGCATTCTCACTTCCCGGATTGACAACCGCTTTCTGATCGGGGGCGGCTTCGCAATCTTTGGCGTGTGCAGTTACACGCTGGGCCACATTTACTTAGGGATCGCGCCGAGCACCATGTTCTGGCCGGTGCTGATCAGCGGCAGCGCGCTGGGCATGGTGTTTGTACCGCTTTCGACCACAGCGTTGGGAGGTCTTCCGCCGGAGAAAATCGGCAACGCGAGCGGCCTTTATAATCTGATGCGCAACGTGGGAGGAAGCGTGGGAATCGCCGCCGTGAACACGATCGTCACGCGCCATGAACAGGTGCATCGGACTGAGTTGGTAAGGCACCTGGAGCCGGGCTCGACTACTTACCAGGAGCGCCTGAATCAACTTACCACCCTCATGTCCGCGCACGCAGGACCAGTCATGGCCATGCGCCGTGCTTATGGCACCATCCAGAATACGCTGACGCAGCAGGCAATTTTGTGGTCTTACATCGATGACTTCCGCTATCTCGCAATCGCCTGCACACTTTGCATTCCGTTCGTGATGATGCTCAAGAAAGTGGTAAACAAAGGCCAGGTCAGCGCGGAATAGCCGCCGTCATGTAAAATGGCGGGCGATATGTCACGCTTTCTCAAGACCGCCGCACTTACTACTTTTGCCATCGGAACCGCCGCCGCAGGAACAGGTGTTTTGCTGGTTGCCAACAAGGGCGACCACACGATGGGAATCATTGATCCCGCCACGAACAAGCAGATTGCAACGGTGGAGGAGAACGGCATCACCGCGCACGAATTGATCGCGTCGCCCGACGGCAAGATTGCTTACGTTCCGATTTATGGCGATTCCGGCGTGGGTAAGCCCGGTACGAATGGTTCGAACATGCTGGCGATTGATGTTGCTTCTCGTAAAGTGATCGGCAATGTCGATTTCGGGCACGGCAACCGGCCGCACTGCGCGCAAATTGGGCCGAAAAACAACCTGCTTATACGTATCGACCGAACTGGACAACACGATCAGCATCATCGATCCAAAGACTATGAAAATTATCGGAACGGTGCCAACGGGGGCGAAAGAATCGCACATGTTCGTGATTAGCCCGGACGGACACCGCGCCTACACAGCGAACGTTGGGCCCGGTACTGTTTCGGTAATTGATCTGGATGCGAAGAAGGTACTCAAGACGATTCCCGTTTCTTCCAACACTCAGCGAATTGCGATCTCGAACGACGGCAAGTACGTCTTCACTTCCGACCAGGAGAAACCCCGGATGGCGGTAATCAATACCAAGACGGATGCCATCGAAAAGTGGATCGAACTGCCCGGTTTGGGCTATGGTTCGGCGCCAACTCCGGATGGAAAGTATCTGGTGCTGGCTGTGCCGACCGTGAGCAAGATTGTAGTGATCGACCTGAAAACCATGAAGGTTTCCAAAACAATCGACGCACCAAAAACACCTCAGTTCGTCGTGGTTCGGCCCGATAATCAGATGGCCTATGTATCGTGCTCGGCGAGTTCGAAGATTGTTGCCCTAAAGGTTTCCGACTGGAGTGTCGATACTATCATCGATGCGGGTAAAGGAGTCGACGGGATGGCTTGGGCTAAGCAGTAGCCCAGGGTCTTTGATGAAGCGCTCGCTGGGTCTGCTTTTGATTGCGGGAACCTGCTTCGGGCAGGGTGCAGACCCGGGATGTCCGCGTTATCCGGAAGCGTTGCGGGCGCAGTGGACGGCGGCTCTGGAGCGCGATCAAGGCTTGCAGGCCTTTGCGCGCATTCGGAAGAAGGCGGTGAATGTAGCGGTCCCGCGGGCGAACTTCATCGATTCGCTTCTGTTCGACAAGATGGCCTCCGATGGCGTGAACCCCGCGCCGTTAACTACCGATGCGGAGTTCCTGCGCCGCGCGTCGATCGACATCACGGGGCGGATTCCGCAGCCGGATCAGGTAGTGGCGTTCCTGAATGATCCAGCAACGGACAAACGGGCGAAACTGATCGATCAATTACTCGCATCCGATGCTTACGTTTCGCAATTTACTCTGTACTACAACAATCGTTTCAGGGTGGGCCGCGGGTATCCTTCCAGCGTTCGGCTGGTAGGCCGGAATCTTTTCCACAACTACCTTCGCGATGCCGTGGCACGCGACCGCCCTTTCAATGAATTCGCGCAGGAGATGCTTTCCGCGGCGGGCGACCCGGATACGGTTCCCGGCGTGAACTATTTCGTCCGCTACTTCAGCCAACTGCAGGGGAACCCGCCGCAGGACTTCTGGGACGACATGACGGATTACGTCACGACGCAATTCCTGGGCTTTCGGACAGCTTGTGTCTCCTGCCACAACGGCCGCGGGCATCTGGAGAACATCAACGTTTTCTTGACGCCGAAGAAGCGCTCGGATTTCTGGGCAACCTCTGCCTTCTTCGCCCGCACCAGTTTCTTTATGCAGGGCGAGCAGGATTTTGGTGGTTACCGGTATCTGCTTCAGGATCGCGCGTACGGCAACTACACCGGCGCGGTGCCGCTTTCGAATCCGGGAAATCGTCCGCAGCGGGTAGGCGCGAACGTCACAAATCCAGCGTTTCTGATGACCGGCGACCATCCCGCGAGCGGGAACTGGCGCGCCGAGTTCATCAAAATAGCGACCGCGAACCGGCAGTTCGCGCGGGCCCAGGTGAATTACTTGTGGGCGTACTTCTTCGGCAGCGGCATTGTGGACCCACCAGATGGATGGGACCTGGCGCGGCTCGATCCGGCGAATCTGCCAAGCGGCTGGCCCAGCCAGAATTCCCAGCCGGCACTGCTCGAAGCACTGACCGATGCATTCATCAACAGCAATTACAGTACGAAGGCGATGGTGCGGTTGATTGTGAACTCGAATGTTTATCAGCTTTCGAGCCGCTATCCTTCGGGCCAGTGGCAGGCGGCATTTGCAAGCGATTTCGCGCGGCATAGTCCACGGAGGCTGTCTGCGGAAGAACTGTGGGATTCGATCGCGATCGCCACTCAAACCGAGCAGCCCATGAACATCGATGGGTTCCCCGCCCCGGTGATGTACGCCAACCAGTTGCCCGATACCTACGAACCGTGGGAGAACGGCAACGTCACGAATTTCCTGAGCACCATGGGAAGGGGAAACTGGAATACGGTGGACCGCGATTCGAGTCCGACGCTGCTGGGATTGTTATTCCTGATGAACCAGTGGGACAACTACCAGCGGACGGCGGAACCGACGGGCAATTCCACTCCGATCAATCGCGCGGCTCGCGTGGCGTTGCAAGCCATTTCGGATCAGGAGGCGATTCGCCAAATTTATCTGGCCACCTTAACCCGCTATCCCACGGATGTGGAGATTGCGGCCGTGATGGCCCAACGCGGCGCCAACCAGCGCTTCGTATGGTTGCCGCGAATGCAGTGGGCACTGGTGAACAAGCTGGACTTCATCTTCGATAACTAGTATGCGAAATCCAAACGCCTGCGGAACTCATTCACGCTCCACGCGACGCCACTTCCTTTTTGGATCCCTGGCCGCCGCTTCCACAGGATTGCTTCACGCGCATACGGACGCAGAGGTGGCGGCGCTCTCTACCGCGACGCTGCGCAACACCGCGAAGAGTTGCATCTTTATTTCACTTGCCGGGGCGGCGAGTCACCTGGATTTATTCGATCCGAAAGACGGTCCCTGGAACCCCGCCGATGCCGACCTGCAAGGGTATCCCGGTGGACTGATACTCTCCCGCAAGTACTTCCCGAACCTTTCGAAGATCACGAATGACCTGCTGGTGCTGCGCTCGCTCACATCCTGGGAAGCGGCGCATGACCGCGGACAATACTACATTCAGACTTCGCATTCGTTTAACCCCGCGTTTGCCGGCGAGATTCCGCATGTCGGCGCGGTGATCTCAAAGGAACGAGGCGCGAATTCGGTTTTTCCCCCGTTTTTGGGGTTGAATAGCGCGCCCATGCGCGGAAGCACATTTCTGGGCGGCCGTTATACGCCCTTGCAGCCGTATCCCAATCCGAACGGATTGAATACGCTGCAGCATAACTTCTACGGGACGCAAAGCCAGACTGTCTTTGAGAGCAAGTTCGCGCTGATGCAATCGCTCGATCAGGACCTGCGCAGCGCGCCCTATAACCAGGCTATGTCGGACTACGCGGACTTCTACGGCCAGGCGAAAGCCATGATGTATAAGCCCGACATCGATGCCGTATTCAAGTTCTCCGCCGACGATCAGGGCCGCTACGGGTCTTCGCAATTCGGGAACGCGCTGATTGTCGCTCGGAACGCAGTGCGTGCGAAGAATGGCATGGTGTTTACTTATGTAACCCACAACAATTGGGACAACCACGCCAATCTGTTCGATCGCTCGGCGAACAATTACAATCACTACCACCAGACCAACGAGATTGATTCCGCCATTTATAATCTGGTGCAGGATCTGAAAGCTTCAGGCGACCTGGCGAGCACTCTCATTGTCGTGATGAGCGAGTTCGGCCGGACGCCTGGCAACCTCAACAGCCGCGGCGGACGCGATCACTACAAAGACATTATGTCGGCGCTGCTGATCGGTGGCGGCACGCGCGGAGGGCGTACCATTGGCAGCACCGACGCGACGAGCGCGACCGTGACGGATCCCGGGTGGCAGGCCAATCGAGTTATGCAGGTGGAGGACGTGATGGCTACCATCTATTCCGCGCTAGGCGTCGACTACACCAAGTCGCTCGCCGACACACCCTCCGGCCGCAAATTTTACTACGTTGAAGGCGCTTCGGACGGCATCTATCAGCCGGTCACCGAGGTGTTCGCGTGAAACTCTGCGCGCTCGCGATGCTGCTGCCCGCGTTCGCGGCCGCACAGCAAGCCAACACGCTCCAAATTTCAGCGCCTTCCGTGCGAGTGACGGCGGGCGATTCCATGGTGCTCACCGGCGTGCCGCTTACCAACGCCGGCGCGATTGTTTCGCAACCGGTGACATGGAAGGTCGATAACCCCGCGATTGCCACCATTGAAGCTTCGTCCGGTAAGCTAACCGGCGTCTCGCTCGGCATCGTACTGATCACCGCAACCTCTCTCAACCTCACGCATCAGACCACAATTCAAGTCACACCCGACCACGTTGCCATCTCCCCGCAATCGGCAGACCTTCTGATCGGGGATCAGAAACAGTTCACGGCGACAGCATTCGACCGGAACGGCAATGCACTACCAAACGTAAAGTTTGCCTGGGCCGTGACACAAACTCAGGACGATGGGACATCCCAAGTGGGATACGGCACCATCGACAGCAATGGAATGTTGAAAGCGGCTTACGAAGGCCCTGCCTTCGTTCGCGCTCTGTACACGTATACTTCGCCCACCGGAACGGTCACCGCTGGCATGGATGCGCGCATTCCGATTTACGCGCCGTTCACTTCCTCTGCACCGCGTGCTTATACGCTGAAGCGACTCTTAAACGCGTCGCAGCAACTCAGAACAAACCCACAACTGAAAGCGCGGCCCACGCTGCTCTACCCCGCTTCGAATGGCCGGATTTTGTTCAATGCGTCGCTTGATGGACTGGGGACGGCGTTGGTTTCATGGGATGGAACCGCTTTCCAAACGATTCTGTCGGCCGGAACTCCGAGCAACTCCGCCGGCTCTCTGGTGACCGACATGGGGCGGCATGCGATCGCGGCGAATGGGAACATGCTGGCCCAGGAATCGACAACGGATGGGGGGTTGGTCTGGCAGGGCCAGCCGGACGCGCTGCAACCGCTGCTCATCAACAATATCTCCGGGGCAGGCGCGGAGAATCTTGCGGGCTTCACGCTAAGCCGCAACTCTGTAACCTCAAGCGGCAATTTTGTGTTCACCGCGAGCTTTAAGGTGCCCGGAACTAATCTGTACGTGAACGGGCTTTTTCGTGGATATGGAACCAGCGTCAATGAGATCCTGTTCAGCCAAATCGATACGCTTCCCGAACTGGGCGTGTCGGGGGTAAGCGTAAGCGATTTCGGCGTTGATGATTCGGGGGTGGCCTGGTATGTTGCCAACGTTCCCGGCAAGCAGACGCTTTACCGCCACGATGCCACGGGACGAACGAAGTTCTTGCAAGTAGGCGATACGTTCCAGGGACAGGTAGTAAAAGGTCTTTTCGGAAGCCGCAACTCCACCCCTGGATTTCTGTTCGCGGAGAATGGCGATGTGCTCTTTGGCGTGGTTCTGGTCGATGGAACGAATTACATGCTGCACTATTCCGGCAGCGCGCCCGATCCGCAACAGCCTTTGGAGAAGCTCCGCGTGGATAACGGCGCGATCCCGCTCGCTTATCAGCCAGGCATCGGTGTCTTGATTTGGGGTAATCCGCATACGAACCAGGGTGATGGAGCATGGCTCTGGAATGGGACATCGCTTAAGAGCGCCGCGATTCTCAACAAAGCGCAGGTTGCGGGAAACACCATCACGAATATTGAAAGCGGCGCGCTGGATCAGAACGGCAACATCACTCTTATGGTCTCCACGGCGCAAAACTTGATGGTGATGGTCAGCGCGTCCACCACTACCGCGCCGCAAGTGCTCTTTCAGGCCGGCGACAGAGTACCGCTCTCCGTCCCCACCGTCCTTAACACCTTCGTTGGCGGAGGACGCACGGGCAACCCGATGTTTCTGACAGGCAGTACCACGGGCGCTTCGCTTGCAGAGTTCCGCGACGGTGCTTTGCAACCTTTTCTCACGCTGGGCGACAAGGTACTGACCGGCACCGCATTCAAAGGCTACAGCCCTTACGGACCCACTGCGCGCATCGCCAATGGCGACATGTACGGCCTAATCGATAATCTGGGCATCGCCCGCTACAGCAGCGGTAAGTGGGACCTTGCGCGCGCGTTCAACTCAAAGCTTCCCGATGGCGTTACGGCCTATCAACCCTACCGCATCGCGGCCAACAACACCGGCGGCCTTGCCTGGGAAGGGGGCACCGACAAAGGCGACACACGCATTTACCTTGCGCGAGGCACGCAAGTCGACCTGATCTGCAGCAACGGGCAATCGACCGACAAAACCGGTGCCGTGATCGATGGCCTGCCCGTTTACAGCTGCGACGATTTCTGGCTTGACGACAGCGGCCGCATGTTCCTGCGCCTCCATTTTCAGGGGGAGCCGGCACAACGTACCTATGTGTGGACGGAGGGCACGTACCAGTTAGCGGCGCAAATCGGCAAGACAACTGTCAACGGCCGCGCGGTCCTGAGCGTAAACCAACTTCGCGCGGTAGGCACCCACCTTTACGGCGTGCTGGGCACGGATGCGGGAACCAGCCTGCTCGAATGGGGAGACTCCGGCTGGACGACGATGTTTACGCCCTACTCGATCCTGCCAACTGGCTTTTACTTATCCAGCGTCAGCTTAGTGGAAGGAAACGTTAACGGCGACCTGATTTTCCAAAGCTACTCCTACCCGAGTAACGGCATGTACATCCGCCGCGGAGGAAAACTCGCAACGGTGTTCACTAACGCCCATCGCACCGCGGATGGCGATTTCCTGGTGAATCTACAATCGATCGACATCCGCGAAGACGGCACCATCTATCTGTTGGCACTGAATGAGCTCGATGAGATGGTGCTGTACCAGGCCACTCCTATTTGATCTGCGAGTAATCCGCAGGCGACATGTAGACGCTTTCTACCTTGGAGACGATCTTGCCGTTTGCCTCGGATTCAGCCGATACCTTCTTCCATTCAGGATCGTTCCGGAAGTCGTCCCAGTTCTTCTTAGCCTGCTCCCGTGAATCATGGGAAATGATGTAGATCAGGGTATTTTGCGGATTTGGGCGGGTCCTGCGGCACCCAGTACCCGATGCTGGTCATGCCGTGGCGCTTGAAGATTTCGATGGTATGGTCGCGAAATCGTTTCTGCAGATCCGGCAGTTTTCCTTCATTTGTCGTGTAGGTCCGAAGTTCGAAAACCCGTCCGGAAGTTTGTGCTTGTGACATTCCCATCCAGTATGCGGCGGGAATCAGTACCGCGATCAACAACAGTTTGCGCATGTATAGACTGTACACTGAGTCTTTGGGCACGGACTTTGATTTTTTGGTGGACCTGACTGCCGTCGATTACCCCGGCCGCAGCCCGCGCTTCGACCTGATCTACATCTTTTACAGCTTCGAGCGAAACGAACGCACAATCGAAAAGCTGCAGGTGGATGAAACGGCCCCTACGCTGACGCATCGTTTCGAAGCGGCCAACTGGCTGGAGCGCGAAGTCTTTGACATGTTCGGAATCCACTTCGAAGGTCATCCAAACCTGAAGCGCATCCTGATGCCGGAGGGCTGGGTGGGGCATCCGCTGCGGAAGGAGTATCCCATCGCGCAGCCGGATGAAGCCTGGGTGGCGGCGAACATGGAGACGCTTTGAGTTCTTCCGAAATGGTCCTGAACATGGGCCCGCAACACCCCTCCACGCATGGAGTGCTCCGCATCATCCTGAAGCTCGATGGGGAACGCGTTACGGGCTCCGAGTGCGAAATCGGATATCTCCATCGCGGCGTTGAAAAGATCGGCGAGCACCGCACTTACGGCCAGTTCGCGCCCTACGTCGATCGCATGGATTACGTGGCCGCGGTATCGAACGGCCTCGGATATTGCCTCGCCGTGGAGAAACTGGCCAATATCGAAGCGCCCCCGCGCGCGCAGGTGGTACGCGTGATTCTCGCCGAGTTGAATCGGATTGCCAGCCACTTGTTGTGGCTGGGGACGCATGCGATCGACTTGGGCGCGATGACTGCGCTGTTCTACACTTTCCGCGAACGCGAAGAAGTGCTTAAGATTTTCGAGAATTATTGCGGCGCGCGCCTGACCACTCATGCGTTTCGAATCGGCGGCCTGCACTACGAGCTTTACGAGGGCTTTGAAGCCCAGGTCGCGGCCTTCTGCGAATCTTTCCTCAGGCGCCTGGACGAGTACGATGATCTTCTCACCGGCAACCCGATTTGGCAGGGCCGCCTGCGCGATATCGGCCGCCTGACGATTGAAGAGTGCAAGCAGTTCGGCGTGACGGGCCCGGTAATGCGGGCCTCCGGACTCGCCTGGGATCTTCGCAAAGCTCAGCCTTACTCCGGCTACCAGCAATACGAGTTCAACATTCCCGTTGGCCAACGTGGCGATTCGTGGGATCGCTACACAGTTCGCATGGCGGAGATGCGCGAATCTGTTCTGATCATCCGGCAGGCAATCAAAGCCATCCCAACCGGTCCGGGCATGGCGAAAGTCCCTAAGGTTCTGAAGCCGCCCGCCGGAGAAGCCTATACCTCCATTGAGGCCCCCAAGGGCGAACTCGGCTACTTCCTGGTCAGCGACGGCACCATACAGCCCTATCGCGTGCGGGTCCGCCCGCCTTCGTTCCTGAATTTGCAGGCGCTGGACCGCATGGTCATTGGCCTCTCCGTCGCCGATGTCGTTGTCGTAATCGGTACGCTCGATTTCGTGATGGGCGAAGTGGATCGTTGAAAATGCCAAGCGCGATATATTCGGACTATGCCCATCAGGAAAGCGGAAGCGGAATGGAACGGAAAAGTAACGGACGGCAGCGGACACATGAAGTTCGGAAGTGGGGCTTTTGACGGTCCTTACAGCTTTCAATCGCGCATGCAGGACGGTGCGGGCACCAACCCGGAAGAGTTGCTGGCGGCGGCGCACGCGGGTTGCTTCTCCATGGCCCTTTCCGCGCAGTTAACCCAAGCCGGCTTGATACCCACGCGCATCCACACCAGCGCGGGCGTGCACTTAGACAAAGTTGGCGATGGCTGGGCAATTTCCACGGTGGATCTGGTAACGGAAGGCGTGGTGCCCGATATCGATCAGCAGCAGTTTCAGCAGTACGCGGAAACAGCGAAGAAGGGCTGCCCCGTTTCGAAGCTATTCGCGGGTGCGGAGATCACTCTGAAAGCAACGCTGTTGGGCAGCTAAGTGAACGGGGGGATTGAAGCGGGCGGTACCAATTTCGTTTGTGCCGTGGGAACCGGCCCCGGCGATTTGGTGCGCGAAGAGTTCCCGACCACCACACCTCGTGAAACCATCGAACGCTGCGCGGCGTTCTTCGCGAAGCATTCCGTGGAGGCGCTTGGCGTGGGCTGCTTCGGCCCGATCGATATTGCGGGCGGCCGCATCACCACGACGCCGAAGCCCGGCTGGCAATATTTCTCCATCGTGGGCGCGTTACGCCAGGCTACGGGGATCGAGCGTATCGCCTTCGATACAGATGTCAACGCCGCAGCCATGGGCGAGCACCGCTGGGGCGCGGCTCAGGGCATTGACGACTTCCTCTATCTCACCGTGGGCACTGGCATCGGCGGCGGCGCCATGGTCAACGGCGCGCTCGTCCACGGCAAGTCTCACCCGGAGATGGGCCACATCCGCGTTCGCCACGACTTAGTACGCGACCCGTTCCCCGGGGCGTGCTATGCCCACGGCGATTGCCTGGAAGGCCTGGCGTCCGGTTTCGCGATCGAGAAGCGCTGGAAGCAGCCCGGCAAGCTGCTGCCCGCCGACCACGAAGCCTGGCGCCTGGAAACCGAATACCTGGCCGAAGCGCTGGCCGCGTTCACCTACATGTTGGCTCCGGCGAAAGTCATCGTGGGGGGCGGCGTCATGCACTCCATGCAGTACCCTCTACTCGCCGCGCGTTTACACGAACTGTTGAACGGATATGTCGCCGCCCCGGAAATTGTGCCCCCGGCATTGGGCGAAGACGCGGGTGTGCTTGGCGCTATCGCGCTTGCCTAAGGCGCTGTCCATTTCAGCGGCGCTTCGGCCATCAGCGGCCCTACAAGATGCGCCTGCTTGGTGGGCGTGGACAACTCCAGCAACACCGTCCCATCGTCCAGCAAATTGCCCTTACCCGTATAGAGATCCGCGGACGATTGGACCCGCAACCCCGTAAACGCCAAGAGCGGGACAGGGTCTCTCCAGGTCAGCGTATAGCGTCCGGTTAAGCGATCTACCTCGTCCTCCGCGCCGCTTGCCGAGAACGCGCCCGAAGCGCGCAACGTAGCCAGCAGCGCCTTGCCTGTGCCGTGAAGCGAGGCGTTGGTATCCACTGTGATGCGCCCCCCCTTCCATTGCTGATCGCGTAGCCTCGCAGTAAGCTCGTAGACAGGTTCCACGCCACGTAGATCGATATTGGCGCGGCCCGTCAGGTTAGCTGCCATGATCTCGCTGAGGATGACGCGCGCGGCATCCCACTGCACACGGGCACGAAGCCCTTGGAGCGGCTGAACCGTATTTTCCAACGACGCAATCAGCACCGTGCCCTCGGCATGCATTCCCGCAAGCCACCCCGGAAGTGGACGCTTCCGAAAGGGAAGGTCCAGCAGCCCCCGTTGACGCCGAAGTGCCGGCATCAGTAGCTTCTCCAATGCGCTAGCATCCATTCCGCCCGTAACAATGCGAAAGCGGTGAGGGTGTGCGGCCCCGGGCTGATAGCGATATTCGCCCGTGAACTCAATCGCACCCGCATGAGCGCGCATCTTCTGTACCGTCATGCCGCCATCTTCCAGCCGGCACTGCGCCGACTCCACGATCAGGGGCTCGGATAACGCAGGCGAAGCAACTTCCACGTCCATCAAGCGCATGTTGCCCGTCCACCGATCCTCCGCCCACTGGAGCGCGCCGCTCCATTTTCCTGCACGCGCATCGGGAAGCACTGCGAGGGTCGTAATGTCCAAACCCTCTGCCGCGATCTGAAATCGCGTGGCTCCGGTCGCAATCGTATAGTCGGCATCGGCGGCAGCCTCGGCCGTGGCGGCATGAAGGTGCGCCACTCCATTCGCGATCATGGCTTGCGCGTCTTTTAGGGCGAGCGATGCGTGCCCAGGCCACTTCACGGTCGCCTGTTCTACGCGCGCCTGGCCGCCATATCCGCCTGCGACCGAATAACCGACGGCGCCATCGATCGCGCCCGCAATCTCCAGACCCGGCGTGAGCGCCAGCCCCAGATGCCTTGCCAGCGGGACCAGCGGCGCGGCGGGGAACTGGGTCAGCTTCGCAGTGGCGCCCCACCGCGGCTGCGTCATATATTGCTCCACCAGATAATGCACGGAGAGCGGGCTTGCTCCCCTGCCCGCGACGCTGGCATCCAGTTCCACCTGTTGGGCAGTGGCGTTCCAGCGGCCATGGAGATCGAGCGGCCAAGATTCATTCTTCGGAATGTTCTGATCCCACCCGTGAAGTTCTTCGATCCGGAGCCTGCCCGCAATTTGCACATTGTCCAGCGGCCCCGTAAACCGAGCGTTGCCGGAGATCAACCCATACAGGCCCGCGTCCTCCCCGCGCAGCACAGCAATCAGATCGCTGAGTTCGCTGCGCTCCAGTTGGAGCGTTGCATCAAGCGCGCCCGGCTTCCAAGTCCCGCGCGCGCGAACCAGGCCGGAACCGCGGGCGGGCCGGTCTGTTCGAGCAGGCTTGCCTTCGAAACGGAAATACCAAGGCGAGCGCACATTCGGGGGTGGCTCAATGGTCAAGTCGCTGTCGAGCAGGTAGACCACGGACTTCAGGTTCGCGGCTTTGAAGTTGATCCGCGCGCCGCGGATCGTCAGGTTCGGGAAAGCCGCAATGAGCGCTGGGCGGAGCAGCGGTTCCAGGTTCCAGCGATATGCGCCATTGGGAAGATCGGCGCGCGCCAGGTTCAAATGAGCATCCTGAAGCGTCAGCGAAGAGAACGCCAGATGGCCGGTGAGGAGGGAAAGAACGCGCGGGGTGGCAACGACGCGGTTCACATAAGCAACCGGTTCGAGGCCGAGCGCCGGGTCTTCTGAGATGGTGACATCGTGTAACGTAAAGCCGGGCCCGGTCAGCAGATTGAGGCGGATCTCCCCCACCGACACTTTGCGCCCCAGTGCAGATTCAAGGGCCGATTGAATGCGCCCCCGGTAGCGATCCGCCCGAAAGTTCGGCACGATGATGCCGACAAAAAGAAAAAGTGCTACGACCGTGGCGGCGAGCTTGGCGGCGCGCGCGGGCAGTCACGCTCCCTCCTTGCGCTGGCGAAAGCGTGCAAGCGCAGCGGCGTCGTCGATATCGTCGAGAACCGCGGGATCTTCCACGGCAATGTAGTCGGTTTCAGCGGTATAGCGGCGAAAAACCGGCTTGGCGCTATCAGTAGGCTGCAACGAGAGCAGTTCGCCAAATAATGGCGCGCGGAAGAACACAGGATGCCCGCGATGGCCCTGGTGTACCGGAATCGCGATCAGCTTCGGGCTGCTCAAGAGAAGCGTGATCGTAGAACTGGAAGGATCGGGATGATCGACAAGGGTGAAGAGGGCGGAGGGGGTTGCGGGAGGCAGAGCACGTAACCCGCATTGCAAACTGCTGAGCTGCCCCTGTTTCCAAGCGCTGTTAAGGACCGTCCTGGCCCCTGGCGGCGGCGTGCTGGTGTGTGCTCCAATCACCACAATTACCGGATGGCATTGTTCCGCCAGGCGGCGCGTGAGATGGGTCAAAAACGTGCCGTTTCCGATGGGAAGTTCCGACTTCGGAGTTCCCATGCGCGTGGATGCTCCTGCGGCGAGAATGATCGCGGCTGTGCCCGGCGGAGTCACTTCCGCAGAGTGCGTGTGCGTTCCCCGAATATTGACTTCGACAGACTGCGCCACTCGGCCGACTCCGGATTCCGCCGCACCGCGATCATTTCCGCAGCGACGGAAATTGCGATCTCCTCCGGCGAAATTGCACCGATTTCCAGACCCATAGGAGCGTAAATCCGCTCCAGCGCCTCCGGCGAAATGCCTTCTTTCTGAAGTTCTTTCGCTACGTTGATCACTTTGCGCCGGCTGCCGATCATCGCCACATAGCGGGCCCCCGCGCCCGAAGCCCAGCGCAACACGCGCATATCGTCCCGGTGCCCGCGCGTCACAATGACAATGTAGCTGTTCTCTGTAACGTGCAGCTTCGCGCAAATCTCCTCGTACTCGCCCGCCATCACCTCGGCGGCTTCGGGGAAGCGTTCCCGGTTGGCGAAGGATTCGCGGTCGTCAATCACCACCGTCTCAAACCCCGCCATATCAAGAACTTTCGACAAGCTCTTCGAAATATGTCCGGCCCCGAAGATAAACGCGCGGGGTCGCGGAATTACGGCTTCAACGAAAACATCCAATTGCCCGCCGCAAATCAGCCCGTTATCGTAAGCAGCGTCCTGCCCCAGTTGAAAGCTCAAATGGCGCGGTTTCTCCGTCTCAATCACCTCACGCGCGGCGTTCCAGACCTCGGCTTCTACACATCCTCCGCCGATGGTGCCAACCATGGATCCGTCTTCGCGCACCAACAGCTTCGCGCTTTCATAACTGGGGATCGACCCGCGAACCTGCACAATCGTGGCGATGGCGGATTTCTGGCCGAGCTTGCGAAGACGAATCAGCTCGTCGAAGACATCCATTCTTACGAAATTATAGCGCCCGAAGGCGATTTCTGATTTGCTCCAGGAGAATCGCATTCCGGTACTGAATAACCCTGGCGTCGTATGATGGTGCAATTCGTTTGATGACGATTCCCCGCCTTTATCCAATCCTCGATACCGCGACTCTTGCGCAGCGCGATGCTTCCCTGCTCTCCGCCACGCGCGCGTTCCTGGCCGCCGGCGCCACGCTCCTGCAGATTCGCCATAAAGGGCACTGGTCGCGGGGTGTTTTTGAAGAAGCCGAGACTGTTGCGCGACTCTGCCGCGAGAAGAACGCCGCGCTCATTATCAACGACCGCGCCGATATCGCCGCCCTGCTCGATTGCGGTCTCCATCTGGGGCAAGACGATCTACCCCCAGCGGTGGCGCGCCGTATCATCGGCGCGGAACGCATGCTGGGCTTTTCTACGCACAACGAATCGCAGCTCCTCGCCGCAGCCAAAGAACCAGTTGACTACCTCGCCATCGGTCCAGTGTTCCCCACCAAGTCCAAGCAGAATCCCGATCCCGCTGTTTCAACTTCTAAAATCCATGCCCTGCGACCGCTTACCGCGAAGCCTCTCGTCGCCATCGGTGGCATTGACCGGGCCAATGCCCGCTCGGTCCTCGAAGCCGGCGCCGATTCCGTCGCCATTATCGGCGACCTCTATCCCGATTCCGCTACAGAACAAACTCTCTTTGAAAGGGCTGCTGAATGGCATCGACTGTTAAACCTGTAAGCGAATTGGTCAAAGGCCTTGGCCTGATGGACGCGACGACGCTCGTCATGGGCTCGATGATCGGGTCAGGGATCTTCATCGTGTCGGCAGATGTGGCGCGCCAAGTACAATCCCCGGGGCTCCTCATCCTGACATGGGTTGCAACGGCGGTACTCACAATCATCGCCGCGCTCTCCTATGGCGAGCTTGCCGCCGCAATGCCGCAAGCCGGCGGGCAGTATGTCTATCTGCGCGAAGCTTTTGGCCCGCTCTCCGGATTTCTTTACGGCTGGACACTCTTCCTGGTCATTCAAACCGGCACCGTGGCGGCGGTTGCCGTAGCCTTTGCGAAGTACACCGGCGTGTTCTTCCCCTCCGTTTCTGCAAGTAATTATCTGCTGGGTTCGGGCAAAGTCGGTATCACAACGCAGCAACTCCTCGCTATCGCCGTGACGCTTATATTAACCGCCGTTAACACGCGCGGGATCCGCACCGGCGCGCTGGTGCAGAACGTCTTCACGTTTGCCAAAACCGCCGCGCTCCTGGCGCTGGTGATTCTTGGCTTTGCGCTCGGCCGCAACCCCCAGGCCATCACCTCAAATTTCACTGATTTCTGGCGCAATGCCGATTGGGGCATTCACACCATCCGTTTGATCGGGGTTGCCATGGTGGGTACTCTCTTTTCTTCCGATGCTTGGAACAACGTGACATTTACGGCCGGAGAAGTCCGCAACCCGCGACGGAACCTGCCTCTTTCGCTCGCATTGGGCGTCGGTACGGTGTCCTTGCTTTACCTGCTGAGCAACTTCGTCTATCTCAATGTGCTCACGTTGCAGCAAATCCAGACGGCCCCGGAAGACCGTGTCGCCACAGCTGTAACCAGCGTGATGTTCGGGCCGATCGCCGTCAAACTGATGGCAGCTGCGATTATGGTTTCGACCTTTGGTTGCGTCAACGGGCTTCTGCTTTCGGGCGCGCGCGTTTATTACACAATGGCCCTCGATGGTCTCTTCTTCAAACGCGCGGGAGACCTTGATAAGACTACCCGCGCGCCGGTATTTGCACTTGTCATCCAGTGCCTATGGACGGTGGCCCTGACGCTAAGCGGCCAGTACAATGACCTGCTGGACTATGTTATCTTTGCGGTTCTATTGTTCTATATTCTGACCATCGCGGGGCTGTTCGTTTTGCGCCGCACGCGGCCCGATATGGAACGGCCCTACCGAGCCGTGGGGTACCCTGTGTTGCCCGCGATTTACATTGCTGCCGGGCTCACCATTGAGATTCTGCTGTTGATTTACAAACCGAATTACACGTTCCCAGGTTTAGCCATTGTGCTGCTGGGCGTGCCGGTTTACTATATGTGGCGAAAGAAAGAAGGACGAACCTCTTGAACTTATTCGCAAAAAAATCGTTACCGTCTCTGATAGCCGAATCCAAATTGGAATCGGGCGAGGGGCTGCGGAGGACGCTGGGGCCTTTCTCCCTTACGGCTCTCGGCATAGGAGCTGTCATTGGAGCGGGAATCTTCGTTCTCTCCGGTTTGGGCGCGCATTACGCGGGCCCGGGGCTGATGCTGTCCTTCGTGCTCTCCGGCCTGGGGTGCGCGTTCGCGGGACTTTGCTATGCCGAATTCGCAGCCATGATCCCGCTTGCCGGGAGTGCATACACCTATGCTTATGCCACGCTTGGTGAACTCATTGCCTGGATCATCGGGTGGGATCTTACCCTCGAATACGCAATGGGCGCCAGCACCGTATCCTCTGGCTGGTCGAACCACTTTATCGAAATGCTGCGAATGTTTGGTCTTGAAATGCCGCTGTGGCTTGCTTACGACCATTGGACGGGATTGCGGACGGCTGTCGATCAAGTCGCGCGGCAGCAGACCATGCAGAATTTTCCGGGTATCCTGCCGGGGTCGCAGGATTTTCTGTCCCGCCTCGATGCTCTGAAGAGCGCACCTTCCGCGGACATCATGGCCCGCGCTCACGCTCTTCTCAATGCCCCCCACATTTTCGGTCTGGAGATCGGAGTGAATCTTCCAGCCTTCCTGATCGCGCTGGTCATCACCGCGATTCTGGTGATCGGCATCAAAGAGAGCGCAAGTTTCAATTCGACAATCGTGGTTCTCAAAGTTGCTGTGGTCCTCTTTGTTTTGGGTCTGGGCGCTCAGTACGTTCACCCGGCGAATTGGGGCGACAGCTGGCAGACATTCGCTCCGTTCGGAATTTCCGGTATCGGGGCCGGAGCCGCATATATTTTCTTCGCGTATATCGGCTTCGATGCTGTTTCCACTACCGCGCAGGAAGCAAAAAATCCCCAGCGGGATCTGCCGATCGCCATCATCGCGTCGCTGGCAGTCTGCACCTTGTTGTATATCGGCGTCGCTGCCGTTCTTACCGGGATGGTGCCGTGGAAAGAAGTGAACATTGAAGCCCCGATCGCCCGCGCGTTTTTGGACCGCAATCTTGGCTGGGCTTCGAACATCATCACCATTGGAGCTCTGGCCGGCCTGACCAGCGTCATGTTGGTGATGTTGTTGGGCCAAACGCGCGTGCTCTATGCGATGGCCAAAGATGGCTTGCTGCCCAACAAATTCTTCGCGGCGATCCATCCCAAATTCCACACGCCTTACAAAAACACGATCCTGGTCGGCCTGCTGGCCGCGGTGGTGGGCAGCATTACTCCCATCGATGACATCGGCAAAATGGTCAATATCGGAACCCTGCTGGCGTTCGTCATTGTCTGCATCGCGATCATGATTTTGCGCAAGACCAATCCCAATCAGCCGCGTCCGTTCCGCACGCCGTGGATGCCGGTGGTGCCGATTCTGGGAATTCTATTCAACGGCTACATGATGTACAAGCTGGGTTGGGTCAACTGGGCGCGGTTGATTGTCTGGCTCGCGATTGGGTTGGTAATTTATTTCTCCTACGGCAAGAACCACAGCAAAGTGCAACGGGAGAGCGGGGCAAATCTGTAGCAAGTGACACCACTAACTACAACCGCGCTGCCCGGTGTCGAACTTTTGAACCGGGGTAAGGTCCGCGACGTCTACCGCGTCTCCGAAAGCAAGCTCCTGATTGTGGCGACGGACCGCATCTCCGCTTTCGATTGCATTCTGCCCGACGGTATCCCGGATAAGGGCCGCGTGCTCACGCAATTATCAGTCTTCTGGTTCGACTATCTGAAAGAACTGGTCCCGAATCATTTCATCACCGCCGATGTGAACCGGTATCCTCATCACATCAACCCTTTCCGGGGGCAACTGGAGGGTCGCAGCATGATGGTGAAGCGAGCGGAAATGATTCAGGTGGAATGCGTGGCGCGCGGGTATGTGGCGGGGTCCGGATGGAAGGACTATCAGCGCACTGGCGCAATCTGCGGCATTCCGTTGCCCGCCGGCCTGAAAGATGGTGACGCGCTGCCTCAGCCTATTTTTACGCCCGCTACTAAGGCGACATCCGGGCACGATGAGAATATACCCTACGCCGTGGTGGAAGATATAGCCGGGCCGGACCTTGCCGGCCGGCTTCGCGATCTCACACTTGCGCTCTATGCGAAGGCGTCGGCTTACGCGCTCACTCGCGGCATCATCATCGCCGATACGAAGTTCGAGTTCGGGCTCTATGGCGATCAGCTGATCCTCGCCGACGAAGTTCTCACTCCGGACAGTTCGCGGTTCTGGCCCGCCGGAGACAGGAATCATTCGTTTGACAAACAGTTCGTGCGCAACTATCTCGAAACCACCGGCTGGAATAAGCAGGACCCCGCGCCGGCCCTGCCCGCCGAAGTCATCGCGCAAACCAGCGCCCGGTATCGCGAAGCTTTCACCATCCTTACTGGCCGTGAGCTGTGAACTGGCTCGATATCGCGCTGGGGATGATTGTCTTGATTTCCGTAATCGGGGGCTTGCGCAAAGGTCTTTCACGGGAAATCATCGGCCTTGCCGCATCGGTACTGGCGCTCATCCTGGGGCTTTGGTTTTATCATTCCGCGGGTGAGCGTTTCGCGCCCTACGTCAGTTCGCAATGGGCGGCTTCGCTCGCCGGATTTCTTTTCGTCTTCTTTGCGGTTCTTATCGCGGGGGCCTTGCTCTCCGCAGTGGTGGGACGCTTTCTGAAGGCGATTGGATTAACTCCGATCGACCGTATCTTAGGAGCCGGCTACGGGCTGGTTCGCGGGGCTCTGATCGGCTTCGGGGTCGTTACCGTGCTGATCGCATTCCTGCCCTCGGAAAAGGAGGACCGCCTTCCGAAAGCCGTGATACAGTCGCGAATGGCCCCTTACCTGATTGAGCTTTCGCATCTGGTGGAGCCGCTTGCGCCGAAGGGATTGAGGCAAAGTTTTGAATACCGATATCGTCAAGTCAAACAGAAAGCAGAATCGTAAATGAAAGAGCGTTTTCACGAGTTATCGTCGTACTTGCTGGATAGCAGTTTTTTCCTGGTTCAGGCCGTTGAATTCATGGAGAAAAATCTGATCGAATTGGCGCTTGCCCGGACAAACGGCAATCAGCTCGCCGCCAGCAAGATGTTGGGAATTCACCGGAACACTATGAAGCGGAAGATGACCGAATATGGCATCCCTCCCAAGCATCCGCAACGGAAGCCAATGGCAAAAGCGAAAACGCCCGTGAAGGCCCATCGACGGATGGCGTGATGGACCTGGCCATCTTCGATCTTGATGGCACGCTGATCGATTCTAAGCTCGATCTGGCGCACAGCGTTAACGCTGCGCGCGCCCACCTGGGGTTGCCGCCGCTTGAAAATGAGACGGTGTACAGCTACGTGGGGAACGGCGCGCCTGTGCTGATCCGTCGCTCGCTGGGGCCGGACGCGCCGGAAAGTGAAATCGCGGCGGCGCTCGAGTTTTTCCTGGGCTACTATCGCGAGCATATGCTCGACAACACCGTCCTTTATCCGGGTGTTCGCAACGCGCTCGACCGCATGTTGCGCGCCGGCATACCGCTGGCCGTGCTGACGAATAAGCCGGTGCGGATCAGCGTGGATATTATGACCGGGCTTGGGCTGGCAGGGCACTTTCGCTATATTTACGGAGGCAACAGCTTCGAATTCAAGAAGCCGCATCCGATCGGCATCGATACGCTGGTGAGTCATTTAAACGCAGACCGATCCAAAACCGTAATGGTGGGGGATAGCAACGTAGACATGGAAACCGCGCGCGCCGCGAACGTGAAAGCGTGTGGGGTAACCTACGGATTCAACCCGGAAACACTGAAAAGCACGCCGCCGGACTTTCTGGTGGACAGCCTGGAGCAGCTGGCGGATCTTTATGAGTGAGTTGTGTATTTTTTGCCGGATCGCCGCCAAAGAAATTCCGGCGCAGATCGTTTTCGAAGACGAAAATTCGCTTGCGTTCCTGGATATCGAGCCGCTGTTTCCGGGCCATGCGCTTCTGGTCCCGAAACATCATGCCGAGACCATCACGGATTTGCCGCCGTCCCAGGTAGGCCCGCTATTTGAGAACGCACAGCGGCTGACTCGGGCCGTGGAGCTGGCCATGGAGGCGGGCGGATCTTTTTTGGGCATCAACAACCGTATCAGCCAGAGCGTGCCGCACCTGCATATTCATATTGTTCCGCGCCGAAAGAAAGACGGCCTGCGCGGCTTCTTCTGGCCGCGCAAAAAGTATGAGAGCGACTTGCACCTGTCCGAAGTCGCAGAATCGATCCGGGCGGCGCTTAAGGCAGTAGCGCCTTAATCTTCAGTTGGAGCCGGACGAAGTCCACGGGCTTCGTATCGTAGTCGTTGCAGCCGGCCTCCATGGCTTTCTCCCGGTCGCCTGGCATGGCGTGGGCGGTCAACGCGATTACGGGCACATCCTTGGTCCTGGGATCCTCACGCAATGCCCGGGTGGCGTCCCATCCGTTCATCACGGGGAGACTCATGTCCATCAGGATCAAATCGGGAGATTCGGAGAAGGCCATGCTCACGCCTTGTTCGCCATCCACGGCCACGGCGACGTCAAATCCGGCGCGTTTTAGCCGGCGCACCAGCATGTCGCGGTTCATTTCGTTGTCTTCGATTAACAGTAGCTTGCTCACTGGGACCCAAAGCTATAATAAACGTGCTTGGCAATTCCCGCTATCCCAGGTCATCTTCTGGTTGTCGATGATAACGAAAATAACCGCGACATGCTGGTGCGTCTGCTCAACCGCCAGGGCTTGACGACTTCCACCGCCAGCAACGGCCGCGAAGCTTTGGAAATGGTTCGGGAGCACGGTTACGACCTGATGCTGCTGGACATTATGATGCCCGAAGTAGACGGCTTCGAGGTGCTCCAGATTATGAAGGCGGACGCCGCACTGCGCGAACTGCCGGTGATTGTGCTTTCCGCGATTCACGAGATGGATGCGATCATCCGCTGCATCAAGATGGGTGCGGATGATTATCTTCCGAAGCCCATCGATTTGACGCTGCTGCGGGCGCGGGTAACCGCGAGCATACAGAAAAAGCGGCTGAGGGACCGGGAAAAGCAATTGCTGCTCAACATCCTGCCGCCTCGGATTGCGGAAGAACTGACGGAGAAAGGTTTTGTGGAGCCGCGACATTTGGATGAAGTCACGATCGTATTCACCGACTTCGTAAAGTTCTCGCGGATCACGAAGCAGCTCTCGGCGGGCGACCTGGTTTCGTTGCTGAATATTTGCTTCACCGAATTCGATCATATTGTGGCCCGGCGCAGGTTAGAGAAGTTGAAGACAATCGGCGACAGCTACATGCTGGTGGGCGGGCTGGAGAGCACGGCGGCTTCTCATCCGGTGGACGCTGTGCTGGCCGCTATAGAAATCGTGAACACTGTAAAACACTTCGCGGTTCCGGAGGGCGTGGAGTTAGAGGTGCGGGTTGGAATTCATACCGGGCCGGTGGTGGCGGGCGTTGTGGGAGTTCACAAGTTTGCGTTCGACGTTTGGGGCGATTCGGTGAACTACAGCGCGCGCCTTGAACAATCAAGCGAGCCGAACCGGATCAATATCTCGTCCGCCACGAAGGAGATGATCGATGGCTTCTTTGACTGCGAATACCGGGGCCAGGTGCGAACAAAAGACGAGCACTTAGAAGACATGTACTTCGTAAACGAAGCCGCTGAGGGCTTCGAAGCGCGGTATCTTGAGAAGTTCGGCCGCCAACCCTAGGTTAGACGTTCGGAATTCGAGCGACGTGAGTGGAAAACGGGGTAAGCTTTGTGCCCGTTTCCGCCACATACCAATCATAAAAAACGCGAATTCCTGCTTGGGCGGCGGCGGCTGTGGGAACGGCAAAAATCAGGCCGAAAAAGCCGAAGATTTGGCTCCCAGCGGCAATGAGAAACAGGCCGAGCAGCGGATGCAACTCCACGGCATTGCGCATGATCATCGGTTGCAGGATCCAGTCATCAATCAGCTTAATGATCATGATGGTGAGAACTACTTTGTAGATAATGTTGATGTCGTGAAACTGAAGATAGGCCATTCCGGAGGAAAGAATGGCGATGCTGAACGGGCCAAGATACGGAATCACGTTGACCACTCCGGCCAGTACCGCGAGTTCCAACGCGTACTCAAGCCCGATGAGCCGCAACGCAATGTAAGTAACGATTCCGAACAGCAGGCAATCCAGCATTAAGCCGCGCAAATAGCTGCCCAACACCGCGTCGATTTGATACACCAGGGAGACGACTTTCTCCACATGCCGCCGCGGGCATGCCCGCACCAAGCCGTTTACCCACTGCGGGCCCTCCACCAAGGGGAAATAAGTAAGCAGCGGCAATACGAGTAGGTCCAGCAGCTTCGGCGAGAACGCAATAAAGGCTGCGGGAAGGCCGGCAAGGGAGTTTTGGAGCCATCGCCGGCCCGCTTCCATGGCCGCGATTGCCTGCTCCGAGCCGACCGGAAGACGGCTCAGCCAGTGCTGCTCGATGTCGGCGGGAAAGGTATTGACGAGGCCGGCGAGTTCGGAAAGGCGGTCGTGCTGGTTGGAGACCATCGCGATGGTGAGGGGGATCAGGATTCGCGCCGCGAGAACGAGGACAGCAGTCACCAGAATGTAAAAGCCGACAACCACGCGTCCGCGGCGGTAACCGCGCGCTTCCAGGCGGACAATGAGCGGATTGAACAGGTAAGCGAGAACGATTCCGATGAAAAACAGGAAAATGATTTCGCCGAGAAAGCGCAGAAAGAAGTAAGTGATGAAGAGGATGGCGGATGCGGCCATCAGCGCGAAAATTCGATTTTCGTGGCGCGAAATCACGATTGTTCCACGAGAATTTCAGGGCCGGAAACCAGGCGTTCGGAGGTGGACCGGAGACGCGAGGAGAGGAGTTTGACCAGTTGATTCAGAATGATGACGCCAACGCGCGGCCGTGCTTTGATTAGGCCGAACAGACGGGTTCGATAGAGGAGGTAAACCGTAGTATCAACAGTGGCAATAGCGGAAGCGGAGCGAGGCAACTCTTCGATGAGAGCCATTTCGCCGAAAAAGTCCCCCGCCCGCGCCGTTGCAAGGAGCTGCGTGCGGCCGTCCGGAGTGCGCTTTACTAAGTCAACTGCGCCTTCTTCCACGATGAAGAGCGCGCGGCCAATATCTCCTTCTTCAAAGAGAGGTTCGCCTTCGGCATACGATTTTTTGAACAGGCTTTGGATGAGGTAACCGATATCGCGCATTCCCAGGTCCTCAAACAGCGGCACCCCGCGAAGGAACTTCGCGCATGCCGTAAAAGCGGGGTCTTTGAACAAGCGATTGAAAAAACCAGGGGTGGGAATCGAGCGTTCTTCCGCCATTACCGTTGGAAATACGGTAGCAGGTTTGGGGCCGTGGTTTGTAGCAGGAATGGCCGCCTGATATGATCGGCAATCTCAATCATGTGGCAGCATACATACACCCCGGTCTTGAATAGTGTGCCGCTTTCGGCACTTGTGGCGGCGCTCCCGATTCTGGTGCTGCTAGTCTTGCTTGGCGTGATGCGGAAACCAGCTTGGCTGGCCGCGCTGGCGGGATTGGCAACGGCTTCCGTGGTCGCGCTGGCGGTATTCGGAATGCCGGTAGCGCAATGGTTAGCGGCTATGACTTACGGCGCGGCCTTCGGACTCTTCCCGATTGGCTGGATCGTATTCTCGGCGATTCTGCTGTACAACGTTACGGTCGAGACAGGCCAATTCGAGGTGCTAAAGGATTCGGTGGGGAGGCTCACGGACGACCGCCGGATGCAGGCCCTGTTAATCGCATTTGCGTTCGGTGCGTTTCTGGAGGGAGCAGCGGGGTTCGGAACACCAGTCGCGGTCGCGGCGGCAATGTTGGCAGGGTTGGGCTTTGAGCCCTTCTACGCGGCCGCAATCTGCCTGCTGGCAAACACGGCTCCTGTGGCATTCGGATCTATCGGGATCCCGTTAACCACGCTCGCAGCGATTACTTCCTTGCCGCTCGACCGCCTGAGCGCCGGTGTGGGGCGAATCTGCGCGCCGGTGTCGCTGTTCATACCGGCTTATCTGATTTTGGTGATGGGCGGTTGGGCGCAACTGCGCGGCGTTTTTCCGGCAGCGGCGCTATGCGGTGTGGTGTTCGCGGCGCTGCAGTTCCTGGTGTCGAATTTCGTAGGGCCAGAGTTAACGGACATCTTGTCCTCAGTGGGCGCGATGGCGGCGTTGGTCTTGCTGCTGCGCCTTACAAAGAAGCAGGTTGGCGCAAGCATGGATTCGCGCAAGGTATGGATGGCTTGGGCGCCATACGGTTTGCTGGTGGTCTTCGTGCTGCTGTGGAGCTTCAAGCCGCTGGTTGCCGTATTGAACAAGAGCACGGTGATCTTTGCGTGGCCGGGCTTGCACAACCAGATTTTGCGCATGCCCCCGGCAGTGGCGCGCGCAGTCCCTTATGACGCGATGTATCGGTTTAATTGGCTTACCGCATCGGGGACAGCGTGTTTACTCGCGGCATTAAGCTCGGCTCTGCTCTTGCGGATGAGTCCAAGTGCATTGCTCCGGACTATTGGCAGAACAGGCAAGCAGCTTGTGCTGGCGGAGGGAACAATTGCCATGGTCCTGGCTTTGGCGTACCTGATGAATTACTCGGGCGCGACGGCCACCATGGGCCTGGCGTTCGCGGCAACTGGACTATTGTTCCCGTTCTTCAGCGCGCTGCTGGGGTGGTTGGGTGTGTTCCTGACAGGTAGCGATACTTCGGCCAACGCGCTCTTCGGGAATCTGCAGGTGATTACGGCGAATAGCCTGAAACTAAATCCGGTGCTGATGGCAAGCGCGAATTCGGCCGGCGGCGTGATGGGCAAGATGATCAGCCTGACTAGTATCGCGGTGGCGGCAGCGGCCACGGGATTAAGGGCGGAAGATGAAGGAAAGCTGTTTCGATTTACGTTGAAGCACAGTATCTTTCTGGCCTCCATCATTGGGGGGATTACAGTCGTTTACGCTTATGTGGCACCCTGGCTGGCGCCGTAAGTGCCTTTTGGCAAGGATCGGTAGCTGTAACGTAAGTTATGGAATTGTGGGAGCAGTATGCGAACGAGTTTCCGGTTCGCGAGAATCTGATTTACCTGAATCACGCTGGTGTGTCTCCCTTATGCAGGAGAGCGGCCGACGCGATGTCGGCGCTGGCTCAAGATGCGCTGCATTGGGGCAGCTGGCATTATGGCGATTGGCTGGCCGCTTATAGCGAATTGCGCGAATCCACCGCGCGGCTGATTGGGAGCAAACGTTCCGAGATCGCCATTGTAAAAAACACCTCGGAAGGAATAGCGATCGTCGCCAATGGCCTGCAATGGCAAACGGGTGATCGCGTGGTCGCTTTTCGGGAAGAGTTTCCGGCGAATTTTTTCCCTTGGGTGCGGCTGGAACAAGAGGGAAAAATTCAGATTACCTGGCTTTCATATCTGGATCCGCTTGAGACGATTGACGAAGCTTGCAAAGGCGCGCGCTTGCTTTCGATCAGTTATGTCCAGTATCTAAGCGGGTACCGGTGCGACCTGAAGGCAATCGGCGAGATTTGCGCGCGACGCGGGTGCTTATTTTTTGTAGATGCGATTCAGGGGCTGGGCGTCTTTCCTTTAGACGTCCAAGAGTGCTCAATCTCCGCTCTCGCTGCCGATGGGCACAAGTGGTTGATGGGCCCTGAAGGGTGCGGAATCTTATACGTTCGGGAAGAAGTTCAGGAACTGGTTGAGCCCCGAGAATTTGGATGGACAAATACGAAGGAGTTCAACGACTATGCTTCGCGCGATATGACCTTGCGGCCCGATGCCGGCCGGTATGAGTGCGGCACATTGAACACAATCGGATGCTATGGGTTGAGAGCTTCGGTAAATTTCGTGCTGGAGGTTGGAGTTCACAATATCGGGAATGCGGTGCTGGCTCGCGCGGATCAGGTGGCGCGGAGTTTGGCAAATTGCGAACTGCTGGGCGACAGGGTGGGCGAGACGGGAGCGGGAATTGTGAGCTTTCGAAGGCGGGATGAAAACTATCTGGTGACGATGAGGAGACTAAAAGAACACAAGATCATGGCAGCGCCCCGGCAAGGTTGGGTGCGCATTTCTCCCCATTTCTACACAACGCCCCGAGATATCGAGACGTTGGTAGAAGCGGTGGAGAGATAACGTTTACGGAATGACGATGGTTTGTCCGGCCCGGATCTTGTCCGCGTCAGGGATGCTTTCCTTGTTGGCCTCGAGGATCTTGGAATACTCTGACGCCTTACCGTAGAAGCGTTGTGAGATGCCGGATAATGTATCGCCGGGCTGAATGGTGTAAGTGCGCTGGCTGCTTGACGCCCCGGCGGCCGCCGTTGCGGTTTGCGCCTGAGGGGAGACTGTGATGTTGGCAGTCAGATCAGAATAGTTGGGGTCCACCAGCTTTATCTGATTCCAAACATCATTCTTCGCATCTTCAGAAGGCGCTACGCCTTCGATGTAGAGCTTTGAACCCTCCATGTTGACGTGGTGCAACTGCACGCCTTTCTGAGAAATGGTGTTTAACACAGATTGGTATTTCGATTTGAGTGTTTCAAGTTGGTCTGCCATAAGAGCTCCGGTAAACACAGTAGCAACAGGAGGGCCACCCTACTCCTCGCGGAGGATTTCGAGTGGTTTTTGTCCGAGGATACGAAAGCTGGCGAGCCAACCGGCAACATTCGCGACTGTCGCAGTAAGCAGGACGCAGATCAGATTTGGGATCAGGTCGAAGCGGATTGGCGCGTCGAGAAAACGGTGCAAGAGAATGTTTGCAAATCCGCTGGCGAGCAGGCTGCCCATCAGGCCCGAGACTACACCGAGAACAAGAAACTCCACCGAAAAGATTTCAGCGACGCGGCGGCGTGTCGCGCCGATGGTCTTGAGGATTACGACTTCGCGAATGCGACGGAAGCGCGTGCCGGCGATGCTGGAAGCCAGAATGACGGCTCCTGCCAGGATCGCAAAAGCGGAGATAAACCGGATCACGAGGGAAATTTGATCGACAACATCCTGGACAATCTGCAGAACGTCGGCAATGTTGACAACGGTAACCGTGGGAAAACGGTCATAAAGGGCGCGCTGGAGTTGCCCGACATCCGGAGGCCGAACGCGGAGGCTGGCGTAATAAATAACAGGAAGCCCCTCAAGCGCGCCAGGGCTGAAGAAAAATTCAATGCGCGCATTCATGCGGATGGCATCCGTCTTGTGAATGGAGGAGACCGTGGCGGGAATGTCGTGGCTGGGTGTGGACCACACGACAGGCATGCCTGGCTTCAGGTGCAGCACTTTGGCGGCCTCTTCAGAGACTGAAACCTGTGGTGAGGCGGGTGTGCCTTTCCACCAAACGCCCTCGACGATCTTGGTGGAGGGGGGCAACGTTTCCGCGGTGGTGACCGAAACGGTGGACGCATATCGTCGCGCAACGCCCTTTAAGTTATTGCGAACCAGCGGCTGGCCGTTCACGCTGGACAGGCGCGCGGATACGGTTCCGACGGTGTCCGGCTTACCTTGTACACCCTTCTGTTTACCAAGCAGGGCCAGCACGGCATCGCGATTCCGGGGCGTCATATCGAGGAGAAATACATTCGGCATTCCGGGCGGAGCGCTCTTTACCAGTTCAGAGAGCAGGCCGCGCTGGACTAAATAAACGGTAAGCGTGAACATCACGCCGATGCCGAGCGCGACAAGAGCCGATTGCGCATGATTGCCGGGGCGATAGAGATTCGCGATGCCGTGGCGCAGCGCGGGGCGCAACCTTTGCGCCGCCGGCACGGCTGAACCAGCGAAGGCCTTTGAGCAGCAGCCATGCGACAAGTGAGAGCGCGGCGACGCTTCCGGCGAGACCCCCGGCGAACCATGCGCCCATCTGGGCCGAACTGCTGAGCCACGCGGCTACAAATGCGATTCCGATTAGGATCGCGATAGTGGTGAGGATCGTGTCGCGCCAGTTGCGCAGACGTTCGCCCCACGGTTTCGCGGGAGACGTTTCCGCCATTTCGCGGCGAAAGATAAGGCCGGGGCGAATATGTTTAACGGAAAGCAGAGGCGGAAGCGTGAAGAGCAGAGTACAGAGTAAAGCGATCGCCATACCCTGCCCCGCCGTGGCGAAATCCCAAGGCACATTCGCACTCACGCTGAAATAGCGCGCGATGAAGATGGGAAACGCACGCTGGACTGCAAGTCCGAAGAGAACACCGATCACGCCGCCGGCGAGACCGAGTCCGGCTGTCTGAATGACATAAATCGAAACGATCTGCCAGGAGCGGGCACCCAGACATTTCATTACAGCGATGCTGTCCATCTTCTGCGCCAGATGAGCGCGGATCGCGGTCGCTACACCGAGCGCGCCTACAATGAGCGCGATCAAACTGACCAGGCTAAGAAAGGTGGTGGCCCGTTCCAGGCCTTGTTCGATGGCTGGATTCGTCTGGCGGAAGTCCGTGATCAGTCCTTCCGGGAACTGTCGCTTCAGTTCCGCCCTTACTTGCTCCACCTTGGCGTCAGCGGGAAGCCTGAAAAGAAATCGCTCGGAAGCGCGGCTGCCGACGATCAAGAGACCGGCTCGCTCGAGCGCCTCCCGCGACATCAGGATGCGCGGGCCGACATTGAGGGAGCCCGACATGCGGTCCGGTTCGCTTTCCGTCTTACCGATGATGCGGAAAGATTGGCCGCCCAGACGGAGCGAATCGCCGGGATTCAGATGAAGGCGGAGAAGAAGGTCTTCGGAGACGGCGCAGGAATCGGGCGTAAGTTCCGTTTTGATGTCGCCTTTTGGACTAAGCTTCACCTCGCCATAGAACGGATAGGCGCGCGGGTCGACTGCTTTGACGGAGACCAGAACGGGTGGGAGATCCGCCGAACCGGAGGCCATGGTGATGGTTTCCGTGACCCAGGTCCGGCGGATACCTTTGGCCTCAAGCTTGTTCATCGCCTCAGTTTGCGCAGGCGAGGGCAGGGCAAACACACGCACGGAGAGATCGGCAGCCATGAGGGTGCGGGCCTCGCGAAGGAGGACGGACTGGAAGGCCCGACTGAAACCGCGCACTCCCGTGAGCGAGGCGACGCCCAGTGCTACGGCGAGGATGACAAACGTGAATTTGGCTGCGGACGCGCGCGATTCCCGCCAGGCAATATTAGCGAACGTGCGCAACTGGCTGGGCATAAGTTTCCTGATAAGTGTCGCTAATCACCAGGCCGTCGCGGAGCACAATACGGCGATCGGCATGCTCGGCCAAGGCGGCGTCGTGGGTAACCAGGACCAGCGTGGTACGTTCACGGCGATTGAGGTCGATCAAGAGCTCGAGGATATGGGAACCATTAGCGCTATCAAGGTTGCCTGTGGGTTCATCAGCCAGCAGAATGGGGGGCTGCACCATGAAGGCGCGCGCCAGAGCAACGCGCTGCTGTTCACCGCCGGAGAGCTGCACCGGGTAATGCTCTTTGCGCGCGGTAAGTCCAACGCGTTCCAGCAGTTCGCGCGCACGGCTTTCCGCCCCTTCGGTACGGCCCGTGAGTTCGGCGGGAAGCAGGATGTTTTCAAGTGCGGTGAGGGTGGGGATCAGGTGATAGGACTGGAAAACGAAGCCAATTTTGCGGCCGCGCACGATGGCGAGTTTGTCTTCGGCAAGTCCGGTAATGTCTTCGCCATCGAGGGTGACGCGGCCTGCGGTGGGAGTGTCGAGCCCGGCGAGCAGGCCCAGCAAAGTGCTTTTGCCGCTGCCTGAGGCGCCCATAATTGCAACGAACTGGCCCGCGGGGACATCGAAATCTATGCCCTTCAAAATTTCTACGCTGTGCGCGCCGTTCGTGATGGTGCGGCGCAATCCGGCGACGGAGATGATGGGGTTCGGGATGACTTTTACCTTCCTTTTACTATGACATCGAGAGTTCTTACGAAGTTTCTATTTGTATTGTTCTTTGCCGCGGGCGTTCTGGCCGGTGCGGCGGATTCGCGCCCGGCTGTGGTGGCGTTTGGAGATAGCTTGTCAGCCGGATTTGGAGCGGAGCCGGGCAAAAGCTTTCCGGATTACCTGCAGCGAATGCTGGATGCGAAGGGTTACAAATACCGCGTGGTAAACGCGGGGGTGAGCGGCGATACGACCACCGATGGCGTGGAGCGAATGCGTGAGGTGGTGGAGGTACACCCCGCGGCGGTAATCCTGGAATTCGGCGGCAACGATGGCTTGCGTGGATTGCCCGTGGCAGGAACACGGGCGAATCTGGAGCAGATGATCGTCGCGCTGCAGAAAAGTGGCGCGAAGGTGGTACTGGCGGGAATGACGCTACCCAGGAACTACGGGGCCGAGTATATCCGGTCGTTTGAGAAGATTTACGTGGATCTCGCGCAGCAATATAAGCTGGTGCGGATTCCCTTTCTGCTGCAGGGCGTGGCGGCAAGCGGGCCGGGATTGATGCAGCAGGACAGCATTCATCCAACGGCGAAGGGGAATGAGATTGTGGCAGCTACGGTGTTTCGCTATTTAGCGCCGGTGTTGAAAAAGTAAGGGGAAGGCGTTCCCTGACGGTCACTGCTCCGAGTTGGGATTTGCCTTACACTTTGAAGATGTCTCTTGTTGTTGTTGGCTCCGTCGCGTATGACGGCGTCGAAACCCCTCATGGCAAGGTGGACCGCATCTTAGGCGGCGCCTGCACTTACATCGCACTCGCTGCGAGCTATTTACGCATACCCGGATCGTCGGTGTGGTTGGTGACGATTTCGCGCCCGAAGACACGGAATTCCTGCGCGGGCGTGGGATCGATCTGGAGGGCATGACTCATGTGCCCGGGAAGACGTTCTTCTGGCGTGGGTTGTACTCAGCCGATATGAACGATCGCACGACACTCGCCACAGATCTCAATGTGTTCGCTGACTTCGATCCGCAGCTCCCCGAAAGCTATCGCGAGGAGCCTTACCTGCTGCTGGGCAACATTCAGCCGAAATTGCAGAAAACCGTTCTGGCGCAGATGAAGCAGCCCCGGCTGGTGGGCGGCGACACGATGAATTATTGGATGACACCAGAGTATCGAGAGGAATTGCTGGCCACCATCCGCGAATGGGACTTTCTGCTGATCAACGACAGCGAGGCACGCATGCTTTCAGGCGAGCACAATTTGCTTAAGGCCGCAAAGACGATCCATAAACTGGGCCCGCACACTTTGGTCATCAAGCGCGGTGAATATGGCGCACTGCTGTTCCGGCGGGATCGCCATTTCATGGTGCCCGGTTATCTCTTAGAAGATGTTTTTGATCCGACGGGCGCAGGCGATTGCTTTGCGGGCGGCTTCATCGGGTATCTTGCCAGCCGCGGCGTCTCACCCACCCGGGGCGAGATCGACGATATGGATTTGCGGCGCGCGGTCATTTACGGATCGGTGATGGGGAGCTTCTGCTGTGAAAAATTCGGGCCGGACCGCTTCAGGACGCTCTCGCGGGCGGAGATCGACGAGCGCTTCCACGAATTCAAAACCTGCACCGACTTCTAGCGGCGCAGTCCTGTTGGTTGCTCTGTTTGCCGCCCTGGTAAGCGCGGCGGCGGTATGGTTTTTCTATTCGAACGGATCGCTGCTCTATTTCGGTGATGCCGAATCGCACCTGAATATCGCCCGCCGCGTGCTCGATTCGCGGACTCCGGGATATCGGCAGCTAGGAACGGTGTGGCTGCCCTTGCCCCATATTCTGATGATCCCGTTTGCGCGGTCAAACGAGCTTTGGCGGACGGGGCTGGCCGGGTCCATCCCTTCGGCCGCGTGCTTTGTTTTGTCTGCGTGCTTCCTCTTTTCGGGTGCGCGGCGCATTTTCGGCGGCTTCGCGGCACCCTTCGCCGCGTCCGCATTGCTGGTGCTGAACCCGAATGCGCTCTATTTGCAATCCACCGCCATGACTGAACCCGTGTTCTTCGCGGCTTTTTGCGGCCTCTTCTATGCGACTGCGGCATTCGCGGATTCGCACCGCCCCTGGTTTGTGGTGTTGGCGGGCCTGTGCGCCGCGGCAGGAACCTTGACCCGTTTCGAGGGCTGGTTCGTGCTCCCCTTCGTGGCCGCGTTCTTCTTCTTCACCGCGGAAAAGTACCGTCTCCGCGCCGCTCTGGTATTCAGCGTAATTGCTGCTTCGGGCCCGGTGTTCTGGTTTGCTTACAATTGGTGGGTTTTCGATAACGCGCTCGAATTCTATAACGGGCCTGGCTCTCCCCGCGCGATTCAGGGCGGTAAGCCGTATCCCGGTCTCTACGATTGGCGGGTAGCGGCTAAGGTCTACTTCGCGGCGGCGCGGCTTTGCCTGGGGACTCCGCTGTTTTGGGCTGCGTGGATCTGCATGCCCGCGGTTCTGGCGCGCGCGCGCCGGGCTTTCTGGCCTGCCCTGCTGCTGCTGCTGCCCGCCATCTTCTATCTGTGGAGTATCCACTCCACCGGAGGGACGCCGGTCTTCGTTCCGGAAGTCACCAAGTCCTGGTACAACACTCGTTACGGAATCGTACTGCTCCCTTTCGCAGCCTTTACTTGCTCTGCTCTGGTAGCGGTTCTTCCCATCTCCTTGCGCGGTTTTTGTGTCGCGGTGCTTTGTCTTGTCTGTGCAGGCCAGTGGTTGCTCTTTCCACGTCCGGAAAGCTGGGTGGTGTGGAAGGAATCACAGGTGAACTCCGAAGCAAGGCGCGCCTGGACCGGCCAAGCCGTTCGGTATCTTGCCGCGAAAATTATAAGCCCGGACAGACCGTCTTTACGACCTCAGGCGATGTTTTAGCCATCTTCCGGCGCCTGGGGATTCCGTTTCGTAACTTGCTTACCGTTGATAACGGTCCGCTTTACAACGCTGTGATGGTGCGGCCCGATCTCTTCCTCTGGCAGCGCTGGGCGGTCTGTATTTCGGGCGACGAGGTTCAAGGGGCCGTCGACCGGGCGCGCCTGCGTGGACCCGATTATCAATTGCAGCAGGATATTGCAGTAACGGGCGCACCTGTGGTGCAAATCTACCGGCGATCGCCGAAAGCTCCGAACCTATTTCCATGATCTCGATTCCTTTTACAAAAGCGCATGGCGCCAAGAATGACTTTCTTTTGACTTGGCGTGACGCAGCCCCTCTCGATGGCTATCCGGAAATCGCGCGGGCGATTTGCGACCGCTACACCGGCATCGGCGCGGATGGCTGGATGCTGGTCGATCGGCAGCCCTCCATCGAACTGTACAACTCAGACGGCAGCAAACCTGAACTCTCCGGAAATGGGACTCGCTGCGCGGCCGCATTTTTGCTTGAGAGCGGCACAGCCCAAGACACACTGTCTATCCAGACTGGCGCGGGCGCAAAACAGCTTGAAGCTCTTGCGGCGCGCGGGGCCGGAGTATTGGTTTCAAATGGATATGGGCATTCCCCAATTCGGTGAAGAAGGCGATTTTACTATCGTCAACGTTGGAAATCCCCAATGCGTGGTGCCGGTCGTGAATTTCGATTTCGATTGGAGAAAGCAAGGCGCGGCGCTCGAACGGGATCCTCGTTTCCCAAACCGCACGAATGTCTCGTTCATCCGGGCCGTGGCGCCGGATGCCATTGAGGCTCGCTTCTGGGAACGGGGCGCGGGGGAGACCAACAGTTCCGGGACAGGCTCCACAGGAGCTTTCGCGGCGGCCGTGCGCCGCCGGTTGATTACGTCGCCCGGCCGTGTGCTGACGCCCGCGGGTCCGCTCGAATTAGACTGGCGGGACACGATCCTGCTTACCGGACCGGCCGAGATTGTCGGAGAAGGAATTTTTCGCTATGAGAAAATGCGTTAGATGATAAGCGAACTGCTGGCCCAAAAAATAGAATCGCGAACGGCGCGTGTGGGCATTGTCGGGCTCGGCTATGTCGGACTGCCGCTTGCCGTCGAGTACGCCAAGGCCGGGTTCACCGTCACCGGAATCGATCTGAGCACTGCGAAGGTCGACCGCGTCAATGCGGGAGATTCTTACATCGCCGATATTCCCACTTCAGAGCTGAAGCCTTTGGTGGAAGCGGGCAGGTTGCGCGCGACGACCGATTTTTCCGTGATCGCCGATTTAGACACCGTAAACATCTGCGTGCCGACGCCGCTTCGCAAAACCAAAGATCCCGACATGAGCTACATTGTGGCGGCGACGCAGGAAATTGCGCGGTATTTCCATCGCGGAATGCTGATCATTCTGGAATCCACCACATATCCGGGCACCACTGACGAACTGGTCCTGCCGATGCTGGAGAAAAGCGGCCTGAAGGTTGGCGAAGACTTCTTTCTGTGTTTTTCGCCGGAGCGCGTGGACCCTGGTAACGCGAAGTATCAGACGAAAAATATCCCCAAGGTGGTCGGCGGCACTACGGCGGCCTGTACCGAGATCGGACGTAAGTTTTACGCCCAAGCGCTCGAAAACGTGGTGCCGGTGAGTTCGACGCAAGTCGCGGAGATGGTGAAGTTGCTCGAAAATACCTTCCGGATGATCAATATCGGACTGGTAAATGAAATCGCCATTATGTGCGATGGCATGGATATCAATGTCTGGGAGGTGATTGAAGCGGCCGCTACCAAGCCGTTCGGCTTCATGCCGTTTTATCCTGGGCCCGGATTGGGCGGGCATTGCATTCCGATCGATCCGTTTTATCTTTCCTGGAAATCGAAGCAAGCGGGGATTGAGGCTCGCTTCATTGAATTGGCCGGGTCCATCAACGGGCAGATGCCGCACTTCGTGGTCGCCAAAATTCAGAATGCCCTGAACGATCACTCGAAGCCGGTGAAAGGTTCCAAAATTCACATCTACGGCGTTTCGTATAAGCGCGACATCGACGACGTGCGCGAATCTCCGGCCATCGACATCATGCTTCTGCTTCAAAGGCGCGGTGCTCAGATTAGCTATACCGACCCGCACGTTCCCTCCATGAAGCTGGAGGATAAAGAATTCAAGAGCCAGGACGATTTCAGCCATGCGGATTGCGTGGTTGTGGTTACGGATCATTCCGCTTTCGACTATAAGTCGATGGTGGAGCGAGCGCCTCTTGTTGTGGACACCCGGAATGCGCTGAAGAATATGATTTCGGACAAGATCGTCCGTTTGTAAATTTGACTTCCACCGGGAAAGGGGTGGAAGATTCACTTATCGAGGTATTTTCATGCGTTTCGTTAAGATCGCTGCAATTCTTGTATCTTCCGGGCTCGCGGTTTCTGCCCAAACCGTAATCTCTGCCCACTCTGGCACACTGCACCTTGTGGAAGGCGCGGTTTCCATAGATGGCAAGGCCGTAGTTCAGAAATATGGAACGTTTCCCGAGTGGAAAGAGCGCACGGAACTTAAAACCGAAGCAGGGCGCGCTGAAATCCTGCTGACCCCGGGAGTGTTTTTGCGGGTAGGCGAAATGAGCGCCGTCCGTCTAATTGATAATCGCCTGAGTGCAACCCGCGTCGAGGTAGTCTCTGGAGAAGTGGTCGTGGAAAGCGACGATCCCATGAAGGAGAATGCCGTAACTCTGGTTTATGGCGATTACGAGGTGCGGGTTCGCAAGAATTCCGTTTTCTCCATCCAGTCCGAACCGGCTCAACTGAAGGTCTACAACGGCGAAACGTCGGTCGCTTATCAGAACGATGCGGTTACCGTGAAGGCCGGGCATCTGCTGCCATTCAGCGCAGCCTTGGCGATGGAAAAATTTGACACTAAGGATGGCGATGCGCTCACGCGGTGGAGCCGCAGGCGGGGCGAATCTGTTGCGGCGGCAAACGTTTCCTCGGCGAAAACGCTTAAGGATTCCGGAACGGTATTAGGTTCGAGCGGCTGGTATTACAACCCTTACTATTCCATGTACACCTATATCCCACTAAGCGGTACGACATGGAGCCCTTACGGCTACGGCTTCTTCAGCCCTTACTCTGTCTATTCCTATTTGCCGTATGGCGGGTATGGGAACGGATATGGATATGGATATGGCGGCGGGACCTATCGGGGTGCCGTTCATAGCGGCGATCAAAGCGGGTCCTTCGGCCGGGCAGTCACGTCAAATAACGCCGCGGCGCCCTCGAATACCTTTGGACGGGTCGGTTCGACAGGCAGCGTATCTGCTGCTGCGCCGGCCGGAACCTTTAGCAGCAGCGGCAGCAGCGCCGGGGCGGGACGCATCGGCGGAGGAAGCCGCGGCGGCAAATAGAAGGTTTCAGAATCGGTTTTAAACGGCGACGCTCCCGGCAATCCCGGGAGCGTCGTTTTGTTTTTAAGGCTGTTATCTTTACTGAATGCGTCGTTGCAGTTTTATTCCGGTATTGCTCATTTATTCTCTTGGACATTCGGCTTTTGCCGATCAAATCACCTTAAAAAATGGTGACCGCATTACGGGAGAGATCGTTAAGAAAGACGAAAAAGTAATTACAGTAAAAAGCGCATTCTTCGGGACTGTTGTCGTGCCGTGGGGAGAAATCCAGACCGTAAAGTCGGACACGCCTGTGACCGTTGTACTGGAAGGCGGCGAAACTCTCAAAGCCACGCTCGCTCCGGCCGAGGGCAAAGTCGAGTTGGTTGAGCAACGCCGGACGCTGGAACCGGGCCAGGTTGCGGCCATCCGCAATGCAGCGGAGGAAGCTGCCTTTGAGCGCTTGGAACATCCGCGCTTGTACGACCTCTGGGTTGGAACGGGGACCTTCGGAATCGCCGGCACTAGCGGGAACGCTGAAACCAGGACGCTAAACGCCGCTTTCACCGCCGCGCGAGAAACTCGGCACGATAAGACAACACTGAACTTCCATGCCATTAAATCGACTAGCGTGGTGAATCAAGTGAAGGCGGACACCGCGCAGGCCATTCAGGGCGGCATTTCTTACGACCGTGAAATTACCAGGCGTCTCTTCCTGAATGCGTTCAACGACTACGAATACGACAAATTCCAGAACGTCGATTTGCGCGCGACGTTTGGCGGCGGGGCCGGCCTGCATCTATGGAAAAGGGAAGGAAAGGGGTTTTCTGGATGTGATTGCCGGTGGAGATTACGATCGGGCGAAATTCGGGGCGGATCGGATCAGGGGTGGCTATACGGAAAGCTCTGGCGAGATCTTCTTCGGGGATGACATGGCTTACAAGCTGCGACCCTCCTCCGCGATTACGCAAACGTTCCGCATGTTCAACAATTTGACGAACACCGGGAGCTATCGGATCAATGCGGACATCGGGTTCAATACTCGGGTGATGAAGTGGCTGACATGGAACGTGACGTTAAGCGACCGCTACTTAAGCAATCCCGCACCGTTCAGGAAAACCAACGATCTGATTTATGCAACCGGGCTGGGGCTTACGTTTTCGTTGAAATAGCACCTACTCCAAGTAAGCGAGAATCCGGGACTTCACGATCTGAGCCGTAGGAGAATCCACCGCAATGACCAGGACGGTATCGTCGCCCGCGATCGTGCCTGCCACTTCAGGCCAATCTTCATTGTCCAGCGCAACGGCGATGATACTTGCGTGCCCGGGATCGGTCTTCAGCACAATCTGATTTTGGGCTAAACGAACATCGCGGAGAAAATCCGCGACCAAGCCGCCGAGCTGCGGGATGGTTTGCTCATCGGCAGCGCTAAGTTCCTGGTAGCCGTTGGAGGTTTTGACCAATTGCAGCTCACGGAGGTCGCGAGAAAGAGTGACCTGGGTGGCGATGATGCCTTCGTTCTTCAGTTCAAGCGCCAAATCGTCCTGGGTGTGGATCGACTTTCCGCGAATCAGCTTGAGGATCTGACCCTGGCGGTAGCTCTTGGTCATACGGTGGCGCGCGATAGAGTGGCACGCGCGGCCTGCAATGCTTTCGCAACAGCGCCCGGGCCCGTGCCGCCAGGGAGTTCTCGGGTTTTCATCCCTTCCCGGGGGTCTAGAAAACGGGCGATTTCGGGAGTAAACTCAGGCGAGAATTTGGCCAGCGATTCGGCATTCCACTCCGACGGCTTTTTGCCGGCCAGGACGAGCTTCCCGACTAGTTGATGAGCCTGATGGAAAGGCACGCCGGAGCGGGCCAGAGCTTCGGCGAGATCCGTGGCAACAGCCCAGCTTGCCTCGGCGGAAGCGAGCGGGACTTCGGGATGGAGGACGACGGTTTCCGCGGTAACACGCGCCATTTCCAGTGAGCCCGCAAGCTGATCGGCAGCGTGAAACAGCGGCTCCTTATCCTCCTGCATGTCACGGTTGTAAGTCAGGGGCAGGCCTTTCATTGTGATCATCAGAGCGTTCAGCGCGCCCATGACACTGCCGCACTTGCCTCTTATCAGCTCGAGCGAATCAGGATTCTTCTTCTGCGGCATCAGGCTGGAACCGCTGGTAACGCCATCGCCCAGTTCGATCCAGCCGAACTCTTCGGACGAATAGAGAATCCAGTCTTCGCATACGCGGCTCAGGTGCAGCATGGTGGTGGAGGCGGCGTAGAGGAAGTCGAGAACGAAGTCTCGATCAGCAGAAACATCCAAGCTGTTGGTGGAGACGCGCGCGAATTCAAGATCGCGAGCGATGCGTTCGCGGTCGAACGGGAAGCCACTTCCGGCTAAAGCGCCGGAGCCGAGCGGCAGCACGTCGATCCGGCGCCGAGCCTCGGCAAAGCGGTCGCGGTCGCGAGTGAACATATCGAAATACGCCAGCAGGTAATGCGCCCAGAGCACAGGTTGCGCTCGGCGGGTATGAGTATATCCGGGAATGATGGCAGCCGGGTACTTGTCCGCCAAATCGAGCAAGGAATTGAGCCAATCGCGGAGAAGGACGTCGACGCGGTCGCATTGGTCGCGCAGCCAGAGGCGAGTATCGAGCGAAACCTGTTCGTTGCGGGACCGGCCCGTATGGATTTTGTCGGCGACGTCACCCGCGACTTCTTTCAGGCGGCGAATGACAAACGTATGGATGTCTTCATCGGTGGCATCGGCCGGGACGGGCTCCCGGCGAATCGTGGTGAGCGCGTCAAAGATGCGGCCGCGCTCGTCCGCGGTCAGGATCCCGATATCTTCCAGTGCGCGCGCGAAGGCCTGCGAACCCCGGATATCGGCATCGAGCAGCCGCCGGTCGAAATGGAGAGATCCGGAGAAGCGTTCGAACACTTCCGACGGTCCGGTTTCGAAGCGGCCTCCCCAAAGCTTCATTTCTTGTTCGCCTGCAGCTGAAGAGCGCGAACCTGCATAGGCAGGCCGATCAGATTGATGAAGCCACGCGCGTCTTTCTGATCGTAGTCAGCGCCCATGGTGAAGCTGGCGATGGACATGGAGTAGAGCGAGTAGGGCGATTTGCGGCTGACGGGCTGCAGGTTGCCTTTGTACAGCCGGAGTGTGACTTCGCCAGTGGTGGTTTCGCTGACCACGTCAAAGAAGGCGTCTAGCGCTTCACGGAGGGGCGTGAACCAGAGGCCGTTATAGACCATCTCTGCGTAATCGAGCGCCAGCCGCTGCTTGTAGTGGGAGGTGTTCTTGTCGAGCGTGAGCGCTTCCAGTTCACGATGCGCCGCCATAATGAGCGTGCCGCCTGGAGTTTCATAGCAGCCGCGCGACTTCATGCCGACAAAGCGGTTTTCGACAAGATCGATGCGGCCGATGCCGTTTTCGCCTGCGACCGCGTTGAGCTTCTCAAGCAGTGCGACGGGCGCAAGTTTCTCGCCATCCACCGAGACGGCATTGCCCTTTTCAAAACCGATAGTGACGTCGGTGGGGTGATCAGGAGCTTCGGCGGGGCTCTTGGTCAGCATCCACACGCGGTCGGAAGGCGCGTTTGCGGGGTCTTCCAGTTCAGCGCCTTCGTGCGAGATGTGCCAGATATTTCGATCGCGGCTGTAAATCTTGGCGGCGGATTGCTGAACAGGAACATTGTGGGCGGCCGCGTATTCCAGAGCGTCTTCACGGGAAACGATATCCCACACGCGCCAGGGTGCGATGACGGGAAGGTGGGGTGCCAGCGCTTTGTACGTGAGTTCGAAGCGGACTTGGTCGTTGCCTTTGCCGGTGCAGCCGTGCGCGAGAGCATCGCACCCCGTGGCAAGCGCAACATCGACTTGCTTCTTCGCGAGCAGCGGCCGGGCGATAGAAGTGCCGAGCAGGTATTTGTGCTCATACACGCCGCCGGCGCGCACCATTCGCCAGACGTATTGCGAAACGAACTCTTCGCGTAAGTCTGCGATGACGACTTCATCGGCGCCCGTGGCCCGCGCCTTCGCTTCGAGACCGGTCAGCTCATCGCCCCCCTGGCCGATATCGCCGCAGACCGCGACGATTTTGGCCCCCGCGTAGTGCTCCTTCAGCCACGGAATGATGATGGAGGTGTCGAGACCACCCGAATAAGCGAGCGCAATTTTCTTGATAGGCATAGTTGATCTTATAGTTTTGGGCGTGAGAAGTGGATTACAGAAGCATCAGAAGAAGGGCTTTCTGCGCGTGAAGCCGGTTTTCGGCTTGCTGGAAGACCACCGAGCGAGGGCATTCCAGAACGGCGTCCGTTACTTCTTCACCGCGATGAGCGGGTAGGCAATGCAGGAAAATCGCATTCTGACGAGCTTTCGAGAAAAGCCGCTCATTCACCTGGAAAGGATGAAAGACCTCGCGGCGCCCGAAGGCTTCGTCTTCCTGGCCCATGCTGGCCCAGACGTCGGTATAGACTGCATCGGCCTCAGCTAAAGCTTCCGCGGGATCGTGGGTCACGGTTACAGAGGATTGCGATATCGCAGCAAGGCCTTCAGCTTGAGACAGAATGCCCGGGTTGGGCGCGTAACCCTCAGGACAAGCGAGCGCAAAATTCATGCCAAGCCGTGAGGCGCTCAGCATCAGCGAGTGCGCCACGTTATTCCCATCGCCCAGGAACGCCAGTTTGCGTCCACGCAGGCTGCCCAAGTGTTCTGTAAGCGTCAGGATGTCAGCCAGAGCTTGGCAGGGATGATACAGATCGCTCAATGCGTTAATCACCGGCACCGAAGACCATTTGGCCAGCGAATCGACGGTGTTTTGCGTAAACGTTCTGGCTACAATCACGTTCACCCAGCGGTCGAGATTACGGGCGATGTCCTGAATGGGTTCACGCGCGCCAATGGGACCATCGATGAAAACGGAGTTTCCGCCCATCTGCTGGATGGCAAGTTCGAAAGTAAAGCGCGTACGGAGGGAGGGTTTTTCGAAAAGGAGGGCAGCGGAACGATTCTGCGCTGCGTGGGAAAATTCGGCAGGGTGGCTCTTGATATTCTTAGCCAGCTCAAGAGAGAGGTCAGCTCATCGTCGGAGATTTGAAGATCTCGCGAGAAGTCAGGAGCGGAGATTTTCGCTACGAGCAACCGAAGGCATGTATTTTTATTCAAACACATGCATATTTAATCAGTCAAGACGGCTCTCGGAAGGAGAGCCGCCCCGTTAAACCAAGCTATTTTTCAAATACCTTTTCCACGTCGCCGACCTTCTTTTGCACCTTGCCGCCGAGCTTCTCCGCTTCGCCTTCCGCCTCTAGTTTGCGGTCTCCGGTTACATGGCCGAGTCCGGCTTTGACAGAACCGGCGGCTTGCTTTCCGAGTCCTTCGGCTTTATCTTTCACACTATCTGACATGGGAAAATCACCTCACGTATGATGAAGCACTTTGGCTTCCTTTTCTCCGGGGCCGTGTATGCTGGCCTAAGGGGGTGAGATGGCCAAAACGCAGTATGGTGTGATGCAGGGCCGCCTTTCTCCACCTGAGAATGGCCGTTTCCAGGCGTTTCCCAGAAATTCCTGGAGAGAAGAATTTGCCCGCGCCCGCGAAGCCGGCTTTAGCTACATTGAGTGGATCCATGATGAATACGGACGCACGGCCAATCCAATTTTTTCAGAAGAGGGCCGCGCCGAAATCGCGGAACTGAAGTCGGCTTATGGAATTGAAACGCCCGCATTATGTGGAGATTGGCTGATGGATTTTCCGCTGATTCGCTGCACAGGGGAGGAACGCGCATCGCGGGAGGCGCATCTGCGTGCGTTGATTGGACTCGCTGCGAAAATTGGCGCGAAGAGAATGGTTCTCCCTTTTGTGGACGATTCGCGAATCGCAACAACCTATGAACAGGCGGAGGTGGCAGAAGTACTTTGGAGGCTGGTTCCTTTCGCCAAAGAACACAGCGTCGAATTGCATTTGGAGGCTGATTTTCCCCCAGCCGAGTTCGCGCGATTCCTTGAACTGGTAGATGACCCGTTTGTCAAAGTAAATTGGGATTCCGGGAATTCCTCCGGTTTGGGATACAGAGCGCACGAAGAGTTTGCGGCTTATGGCTCCCGGTTGGGTTCGGTTCACATCAAAGACAGGTTCCGCAAGACCGAAGGGGGAGTGGAAACACGTCCGCTGGGCCAGGGCTCGGCCGATTTCGACGATGTCTTTCAATCCTTGCGAACTCTTGGGTATTCAGGGGGGCTGACATTGCAGGTTGCGCGCGGAAAGGATGGGGAAGAGGTGGAATTTTTGCGCCGGCAATTAGCATTTGTGAAGGATCGCTGGGACTGATGCCATTAAGCCCAGAAGAGTTAACGTTGAACCGTTTGTTCTCCCTGGAGGGCAAGACGGCGGTGCTCACGGGCGCCTCCGGTTTTCTGGGGCGAACGTTCGCGCTTGCGCTTTTGGCAAACGGCGCGCGCGTGGTTGCTTTGGGCCGCAGCGAGCGGCTCAAAGCGGAAGCCGCGGTATGGGCGGACCGATTCGGTCCGGAGAAAATTGCGGTCCGCCAAATTGATATGTATGACAGCCCGGCTCTGAACGAATTATGCGATGAGCTCGCGGCTAAGGAGAAATCGATCGATATTCTTGTCAACAATGCACACGAATTGGGGGCCGGAACGGGCTTCAACGTACCCGAAGGGTCGCTTGAAAATTCAACGTTCGATCAGTGGATGAAGAATTTGCAGGGCGGGGTGTATTGGTCGGTCCAGACCACTCAGAGATTGGGAATCCGTATGCGCGATGCCGGGCACGGTTCGATTGTGAATATCGCAACCATGTACGCCACCGTGGCACCACGGCCGCAGCTGTATGAAGGCACGACATCGCTGAATCCTCCCGGCTATTCGGCTTCCAAAGCCGCGCTTGCTGCGTTTACCCGGTATACGGCAAGTTTCTGGGGCAGCTCCGGCGTGAGGGCAAATTGTATTTCTCCTGGACCGTTTTCCAACACGGAAGATGTAGGCAGCCAGAACGCAGTAACGGAAGATTCGCCCTTCGTCCAAAGGCTCAAGGGTTATACAGTGCTGAACAGAATCGGCCGGCCGGTGGAGTTGTGTGGCGCGCTCATCTTCCTGGCTTCTGACGCCAGCAGCTATGTCACTGGGCAGAATCTCATCGTTGACGGCGGCTGGACGGCAGTATAAGACGCGATATAGACATGGATCTCAAGCTTTCGAGTCAGGTAGCTTTTGTCGCGGGATCTTCCCGGGGTATTGGGCGAGCAATTGCGGCGGCGTTGCTGGCTGAGGGCGCTCGCGTAATCCTCACGGGCCGTGATGCCGAACGCCTTGCCGCAACGGAACGCGAACTGAATGCGGGCACCCGCGTCCTTTCGATTGCAGGCGATTTCTCCCTCAAACACACCATTGATGCTGCGTTCGATCGGGCGTCGCGGCATTTCGGGCAAATCGATCACCTAATTGCGAATCTGGGCACCGGCTCAGGAAAGCCGGGATGGGACCAAGAAGAAGACGAGTGGGTTCGGCTGTTCGAGGCAAATTTCTTCGGGTCCGTCCGTTTGGCGCGCGCTGCCGTACCCTATTTGCGTGGGCGCGATTCGTCGATCCTCTTCATTTCCTCGATCGTTGCGCTGGAAGCTACGCCCGCGCCGCTGCCTTACTCCGCCGCAAAAGCAGCGCTGAACAACTATGCCAAGAACTTATCCAGGCAGTTGGCTCCGGAGAGGATTCGGGTAAACACAATTTGTCCCGGAAACATCTACTTCCCGGGCGGGTCCTGGGACCGCCACTTGGCGAGTCGCAGGGAACAGGTAGAGAAGATGCTGAGTACCGAGGTTCCGCAAGGCCGCTTTGGATCGCCGGAAGAGATTGCTTCTCTTGCCGCGTATCTTTGCTCCACCGCTGCCGCCTTCTCGACGGGTGCAGCTTATGTCGTTGACGGCGGGCAGACGAAATGCCCTTAGCGGGCAGCACGCGATAACGACGTTTTGCGAAACTAGAATGCGTACATGATCGATTCACCAAACCGCGCGCAAAGTTTGTTCGACCTTACAGGGCGTGTTGCTATTGTTACCGGCGGAGCAGGCCTGCTGGGATTTCATCATGGCGCGATTCTGGCGGCCGCGGGGGCCCATGTGGTGCTGCTCGACCTTTCGCAATCAAACCCGTCAATGCGCGCCGGGGAACTCGAATCAGCCCACGGCCCGAAATGTTTAGGCTTGTCGGTGGATATTACGGACGAACCATCGCTGACGCAGGCTCGGAACCAGATTCTACAGGAATTCGGGCGCATTGATATTTTGATTAATAACGCAGCAAACAATCCCAAAGTAGAAGACACAAAGACGGGCCAGCAGTGGTCGAGGCTGGAGAATTTCCCCCTTGAAGTTTGGAATCAAGACATCGCGGTTGGCCTCACCGGAGCTTTCCTTTGTTCCCGTGTGTTTGGCGTAGAGATGGTAAAACGAAACTCCGGAGTGATCCTGAACATCTCTTCGGACCTGGGGGTGATTGCTCCCGATCAACGCCTTTACCAGAAGCCGGGGCTGCCTCCAGAACAGCAACCGGTAAAGCCCGTGACTTACTCTGTTGTGAAAACCGCGCTCATCGGCTTGACCCGCTATCTTTCCACTTATTGGTGCAATAATAACATCCGTGTAAATGCAATTTCGCCGGGCGGAGTTGCCAATGGCCAACCGGAGGAATTTACCGATAAACTTCACCGCCTGATTCCGATGGGGCGAATGGCGGCGAAGGACGAATACCAGGGTGCCATCTTGTTTTTGTGCTCCGACGCAAGCTCTTATATGACGGGACAGAACCTGATCGTGGACGGCGGCCGCAGCGTACTTTAGTGTGATAAGCAAGGGACTTAGTTGCGCGACACATTCTTACTTCATTTAGCGGACCGCATGCGTCCACTCACGGACGCCGATGCGATCGTCAACACCGCCGCCCGGATGCTCTGTGAGTATCTGGGGGTGGAGCGTTGTCTCTACGGTAACGTCGCTCCGGACCAGGAAACGATTCAGATTTCCGGCGGTTACACCACGGATTCGCCGAACCTGGTTGGCCAGTTCCCGTTATCTCAATTTGGTCTTGAAGTCTTGCACGCCCTGCGCGCAAACCGCCCACTTCCTGTATCCGACGTAGAGGCTGATCCGCGATTTCGGGAGGTAAGGCACAAGTATCAGCAAGCTCAGATTCGGTCTTTTTGCCTTACTCCGCTCCATAAAGACGGGCAGCTTGTCGCTGCAATGGGTCTGAATCAGAAAGAACCGCGGATCTGGAAACCGGACGAGGTCGAGCTCGTCCATTTGGCTGCCAACCGTTGTTGGGAATCGATAGAACGAGCAAGGGTTACGCGTGAGCTTCGGCAGCAGCGGCATTACTTCGATGCCGTGCTGTCAAATACGCCAGACCTGACTTATAGCTTCGATTTACAGGGCCGGTTTACCTATGCAAACCGGGCGCTAACTTCCCTTCTCCAGTTGCCTCTGGATCACATCGTCGGGAAAACCTTTCACGAACTGCCTTATCCACCTGAGCTTGCTCGTCAACTGATGCGGGAAATTCAACAGGTTATCGACACCAAGGAGGCGTTGCGGAATCAATCGCCTTTCAGTGGCGCAACAGGAGAAACGCGCATCTACGAGTACATCTTTTCGCCGGTTTTTTCCGCCGATGGTTCCGTGGAGGCGGTAGCCGGCTCCACGCGCGACGTCACGGAACGAGAACAAGCCGAGGAACAGGAGAAAGAGCGGGAAGAACAGATTCGAGAAAGCGCGCGCCTAGAGAGCTTGGGAGTGATGGCCGGCGGCATCGCCCACGATTTCAATAATCTGCTGACAGGCATCCTGGGCAACGCCTGGCTGCTGGCCGAAGGCCTACAGGGCCCCGACGGCGCCATCGCGCGTCAGATTGTCACGGCTGCCGAACGAGCGGCCGATCTTACCCGGCAGATGCTCGCCTTTTCCGGCAAGGGCCGATTCGTTGTGGAACGCGTCGATCTGAATGCGCTTGTGCGAGAGAATCTCACGCTTCTACACGCTTCGCTCTCGAAGACAATTACCGTCGAGCTGGACCTGAGCAGCGAACCTTACTTCGTCGAAGCAGACCCCTCGCAGATTCAGCAGATCGTGATGAATCTTCTGATTAATGCCTCGGAAGCAGTGGGTGAAGTTCCGGGTACCGTCAAGGTGCGCACCGCCGCGACCAACCGTGTAGTTAAGCTTTTCAGCCCCTTTCTACAAACGGCAGTGCAACCTGGGCCATATGTGCAATTGGAGGTTTCAGACAGCGGTTGCGGCATGTCGCCAGAAACGTTAAAGAGCATATTCGACCCTTTCTTTACAACAAAGTTTACAGGGAGGGGTCTAGGACTCGCGGCGGTTTTAGGGATTGTGAAGGGCCATCAAGGGGACTTAGAGGTAATCACGGAGTTAGGACGCGGAACTACCTTTCGCGTACTTCTGCCGCTTGCCGAACGGGGAGAGGAGCCGCCCCCAGTTTTGGAAGCAAAGTCCCCCTCCCCCACCACCCAGAAAACCATTTTGGTAGTAGACGACGAAGAAATTGTACGCAAGATTGCGTCGGTCGCTCTTTCACGGAGAGGATACAGGGTGCTTCTAGCGGAGAACGGTGAGGAAGCCTTGGCAGTTTTGCGCGATCACGCGAATGTCGCGCTGGTGATTCTCGATCTCACCATGCCCGTTATGACGGGAGAGCAGGCCATACCTCTGATCAAAGCCTTGCGTCCTGAACTCCCGATCGTTCTTTCGAGCGGATTCAATGAAGCGGAGGTTTCCCATCGCTTCGCTTCGGCCGGGATCTCTGGGTTTTTGCAGAAGCCCTACGCTGTTTCCGCAATCTTCAGGCTGGTAGGTGGTTTATTGAACACGGCGGACAATGGCACCGCGCGTGCGGAATAGCGGTAGGAATGCCTTATTTAAACACGCAAGACGGAACGGAGATTTACTATCGCGATTTCGGGACCGGTTCGCCCATCGTCCTGATCCACGGCTGGCCTCTCGATGGCGACATGTGGGAAAACCAATCCACATTTCTCGCGGAACATGGAATGCGAGTCATTACGTATGATCGTCGCGGGTTTGGAAGATCCGGGCAGCCCTGGAATGGTTATGACTACGACACCTTCGCTGCGGATTTGCGGGATTTGATGGAAAAGCTGGATCTTCGCGGCGCAACACTTGTCGGCTTCTCGATGGGCGGCGGTGAAGTAGTTCGCTATTTGAGCCGTTATGGTGCTGAACGAGTCAAAGGTGCCGTGCTGCTGGCAGCAGTTACTCCGTATCTTCTCAAGACCGACAGCAATCCGGACGGAGTGGACCCTAAGATCTTCGCGGAAATGGAAACCAACATCCGCAAGGACCGGCCCCAATTCCTGAACAGCTTCGGTCCACTGTTTTACGGCCGTACCGCACTTCATCATACGGTTTCTGAGCCCGCCTTGGATTGGACTTTCGGGATGGCGCTGAAGGGTTCCCTAAGGGCCACTCTGGGCGCAATGCAGGCGTGGTCGACAACGGATTTCCGTGACGACTATGGCGGCAATTACGGTACCCGTCCGCGTAATCCATGGAACTTCCGACCATACTGTCCCGATTGACGTGGCGGGCCGCAAGGCCATGAAGATTCTGCCCAATGCCACGATCAGCGAATACGAGGGCGAACCACACGGTCTGTTTCTTACCGCGAAGGATCGCCTCAACGAAGAGCTGCTGGCTTTCGCAGGCGGGGTTCAGACAGGCAATCGCCATTCTTAGCTAAGCTGAGGTCGGAGACGCTCAGGGTGCGAATCTCACCGTCCACGCCCCCGATTACGTGGGCGGTGTGTTCGTAAGCAAGAGCATCGCCGGTTACGTAATGAGTAATGGTTCCGGCGTGCCCGGCGGGTTCGGGCAACTGTGCGCTTACTACGTGTGAGATTTCGTTGGCGCTGTCGATCAGGGTGATCTCCGGCCCTACGACTCGCGCAATGGCCTGACGCAAAACCGGATAGTGAGTGCAGCCGAGAATCAGCGTGTCGAGATCGGGTGGACGGTCGCGAAGGTAGTGTTTCAGAAGCAGATCGGCTTCGGCGGAATCGGCCAGACCTTCTTCGACAATGTGGACCAGCAGAGGGCAGGCTTGAGCCCAGGTTTGCAGACCGTGAGCTTCCAGCTTCCGCTGATAGACCCCGCTCGAAATCGTGCCTTGCGTTGCAATGATGCCTGTTTTGCCGCCACGCGAGGCGCGAAGCGCGGCGGCCACTCCGGGCTCAATCACGCCCCACACAGGCACGGGCACTTCCTGGGCAAGCTGTGGGAGCACGGCGGAACTGGCCGTGTTGCAGGCAATCACCAGCGCTTCGGCGTTTTGCTGGAGCAAGAATCGGGCGATTTCGCGGGCGAACTGGGCGACCATACGCGGCGGCTTGCGTCCGTAAGGGACACGCGCGGTATCGCCCAAATACAGAAAATCATGGCCCGGAAGGCGCGAATGGAGCGCTCTGAGCACGGTCAGGCCGCCGACGCCGGAATCGAAAACGCCGATCAACATCGTTCCATTCCGTCGATCAAGACACGCAGTTCCCGCGAGAAGTGCAGCAGCGGCTGGCCAGAAAGTGCGAGCGCCAGGGGAGCGGCGACGGAGTTTCCGAAGAAGTGCGCTTCTGCCGGTTGCAAGGGCCACGGAGGATGGCGAATACGCCCCCGATAAAGCTGGGCGTTGCGGCCGGTGGTGTATAGCGAGTAGCGCTCCGTAAGGAAATAGTCCAGAGACCCTGGGGCGGAGTGAAAGATGGGGCCGGTGGGCGCATAATCGACATCGCAAACCAATTCGGAGCCCGTTCTGCGGCTTCGGTAAACGAAACTGTTTCCGCTGGTTTCGCAGCTCATCGCGGCATCGAAATAAGGCAAGTGAAAGAAGCGGCGAGCGATGCGCACCGCAAGTTTGCTGGACGCATCCAGGCTAAAGAAATACACGCCCGGAACTCCACCGACCGTTGTATAAGTGCGGACGTTCAGCTCAAGCGTTTCTGAAAGCACCGGGATTACGGGAAGACCGATTGGCCGGATGTCCGTCATACGGAACGGCACCACCGCGATCCACGCGGAACCCGAGTGCACATCCGGCACGAGCGCAGCGGGCATATAAGGCTGGAGAGCTTCAGGCGGGACAGGCCAATGCGCGAACAACAAATCGCGCCAGGTTTGCGTCATTACGGCCACACTCAACAACGTACTATGAAAGCTTGAACGGCACCGAAAAAGAAGCGCAGGCGTTTTCTGTCAAACGCGCAGAAGTGGAATTTCACAACTTTGCGTCTCTTGGCGAACCAGAGCGGGCGCTGGAACATTATGGGGCGCAGAACCGCAATCGCGCGGCAGTGATCCGAAAGCATCTGGGCTTTATCGGAGAGATGACGCCCTTTCTCGAAATCGGTGCGAATGTCGGGCACTCCAGCTTTATGCTGGCGCGGGAGTTCCGGGCGGAGGGTTTCGCGCTCGATATTTCGGCCGATGCACTACGCCACGGTCGGAAGAATTTTGACGGACCGATCGTCAGGATCGCAGGCGATGCCGCCAAACTGCCGTTTCGAGATGAATCGCTGCAGTTTGTGATGGCGTTTCAAATGTTGAGCCAGTTTAGCGGAATCGAGCAGGTCTTTCTGGAGGTGAAGCGGGTTTTGCGTCCGGGCGGCGTGTTCTTCTTCGCTGACGAACCCATGCTGCGGCTGCTCTCACTGCGGCTGTACCGTGCGCCCTATTACAACCTGATGCGGCCGTGGGAGCGCAAACTCCACGATGCCGGGTTACTTGGTTATCTGGTAAAGGATGTGATTGGAGCGCAGCAGGAAGAGAGCTTCGGTATTAAGCAGAATCACACGATGTACCTGGGCGATTGGGAGCGCCTGATCCGCAAACACTTTGCCGCGCTGGAGTACGACACCTTCGTGCCGGATCGGGGCTGGGGTGAAACTGCGGTCAAGAAAGTGGTTCAAAACCCGGAGAAACGGGCACGGCTTCTTGGCGGCACGCTGGCCGCCTTCTGCAAGAAAGGAGGCGCGGCCAGCGCCGAACCGCAAGCCCTCGCGCGCTTCGAGGATTTTCTGAAATGCCCCGATTGCGGCGGAGAGATGAATCGCGATGCCCGCCAAACGCTGCTCTGCGCGGCCTGCGGTTACAGCGCGCAGTTCGAAGAAGGTGTTTACACTCTGCTGCCCACCGCGGAGCGCAAAGAGCTTTATCCCGGCGATCGCTCCGACATCATTGATTTTTCGCTCCCGGGCCATGAAGCGCGGCTGGGGGAGGGGTGGGGGAACCTCGAAGGACGCAAAGGGGCTGAGTACCGGTGGGTGGGCCGCCATGCGACGGCAACTCTTACGGCCGGTGTCCAATACCGCTCTTCGGTTGCGAATTCGCGGACACGCACACCAGCAGGTTTTCACGCAAGGCGAGCCGGTGCGGATTCAGGTGGCGGTGAATGGCCGGAGTCTTCCGGAGATGGTGCTGGATCGCGCGGGGATCTTTGTTTATGAATCGGATGTGGACCCGGCGGAGGAGTACCTGGTTGCCCTTTCCTGTTCGCCAACCTTTTCCGCTCCGCCTGACTTACGCGTTTTTTCGCTCACCTTCAGCATGCTGCGGCTGGTACCCCGATCCTGAGCGAGATGAAACCCTTTGGATCTTACTTTCATCAGATTTGATTGGATGAGCATACGGCTTGCATTCTCGATTGCGTGCGCGGTTTGCACGGCTTTCGCCACGGAACCCCACGTTTTGGGTTCGGACTACGATAAGGCTCTGAAGCTTTACTCGCAGACTCACTATGGCGCGGCCGTCCAAACGCTCTTGCCTGCGAATGAGAAAGATGCCCCTGCGCTGGAGCTTCTGGGTAAGAGCTACTACATGCTGGGCGCGTATCGGGACGCTTCCGATGTTCTTCGTAAGGCTGTGGAACTTGATCCCAAGAACAGCTCGTATTATCACTGGCTAGGCCGTTCTTACGGACGGCGGGCGGAAAACTCGTTTCCGCTGGCTGCTCCCGGTTATGCAACGAAAGCCCGCGCGAATTTCGAGAAAGCGCTCGAGCTTGATCCGAATAACAGCGAAGCGATGAACGACCTGTTCGAGTACTATCTGCAGGCTCCCTCATTGCTGGGGGGTGGCATGGAAAAAGCTAGCCAGCTTGCGGAGAAAATCGCACAGCACAATGCCGCCGAGGGAGCGTTTGCGAAGGCCCGGATCGCCGAACAGCAGAAGAATTGGGCGCAAGCTGAAGCGCAGCTTCGAAAGGCCGCTGAGCTATCGCCCCGTCAGCCCGGAAGACTGGTGGATTTGGCCAAGCTGCTGGCAAAACAGGGCCGTTACGATGAAAGCGACGCTATCTTCGCGAAAGCGCATCAGATTGCGCCCGACGCCGCGAAAGTTTACTTCGCCGAAGCGGCTACCTACATTAAGGCGAATCGAAAGCAAGAAGAAGCGCGAGAGCTTCTCAAAAAATATTTGGCAATGAGTACCTCGCCCGACGACCCCTCAAAATCCGAAGCCAAGAAACTGCTGAACAAAGTTTCATGAACTTGGGCGAAAGCTTCAGCTTTAGCCTTCAGGCGCTGCGCGTGAATCCGGTTCGGAGTTTCCTGACCGGTCTCGGGATGGTGATCGGCACCGCTTCCGTCATCCTGGTAGTCACAATCGCGCTGACCAGTCAGAACTACATTCTGGAGCAGATTGAGGGTGTGGGCAGCAATATGGTCTTCGCGCAGTACGAGATCGGTAGCCAGCAAACTGCCAACGTGGTGGATGCCGATTTCATCAAGCTGGGCGATGTGGAAGCAGTGCGCGAGCAACTGAGCGACCGCATGGTGGCAGCCACTCCGATCATGAACAATTTTGACCGGATGGTGATTCAGGGCAAAGAGCAGGACGTCCTCATCGTCGGCTCGGACGACTACTACAAATCCGTTCGCAATTTGGTTGTGTTGGCCGGACGGTTTCTCGATTCCAATGACGTGGCGCTTCGGCAGAAGGTGGCACTCCTGACGGATAAACTGGCGACGCGGCTTTATAGCAGCCAGTCCGGCGCGATCGGCCAGGTAATCAAGATTCACGGCCTGCAGTTTACGGTTATCGGTACGTTCAAAGAGAAAGTTTCCAGCTTCGGCAATAGCGAGTTGAACGACGAAACGATCCTGATCCCCATCACGGTGCAGCGGTATTTCGCAAGGGTGGAACGAATCGACCCGCTTTATGTGCAAGCCAAGACGCCCGAGGATGTGGAGCCGATTACCCGCGGCGTGACGAAGATTCTCGAAAGCCGGCATCGCGCGGGAGCAAAATACAAAGTTGAGAACCTCTCCGCAATTTTATCGGCAGCAAAAAGCATTTCGTTCGTGCTGAGCCTTGTGCTCTTGCTCGTCTCCACCATTGCGCTGGTAATTTCCGGGATTGGCATCATGAACATCATGCTTGTCACGGTGACGGAACGAACGCGCGAAATCGGCCTGCGCATGGCGGTAGGTGCTTCGCGCAGGGAGATTCTGCTGCAATTCCTGACGGAAGCGATCATCATTAGCCTGGGCGGCGGATTGATCGGCATTCTTCTCGGCGTTGCCATGCCGCTCAGCGTCCGCTTCTTTACGGATGGGATGGATATTCCAATCTCGCTTACCTCCATCACGGTAGCGTTTGGCGTATCGTGCGTCGTCGGTTTAGTCTTTGGGATGTTGCCCGCAAACCGCGCGTCTAAGCTGAATCCGACCGAAGCGCTACGCTACGAGTAGCATGCTCCGATACATCTTACCGTTGGCCGCGGCACAACTGCTGCAGGCTGAAATTTACACGCTCACGCTGAAAGAGGCGGTCGATCGATCGCTTCGGCAGAACCCCGATATTGCGCTTGCACGGCTCGACGAATTGAAATCTCTTGAAGGCATTCGCGTGGCGAAAGATCCGTTCTCGCCTAAGGTGGGGATCGGAAGCGGACTTGCGTATTCAAGTGGGTTTCCGCTGAGTATTGAGGGTGCGGCGCCCAGTGTGGTGCGCGCGCAAGCTTCGCAATATCTATTCAACCGGCAGCAAACTTATGCGGTGCTGCAAGCCAAGGAAACAGCAAAGGCAGCTGGCTTTGTGACCGGATCAAAGCGCGATGAGATTGCGTTCCGGACGGCGTCGCTTTACCTGGATGGCGACCGTGCCGCGCGCCTGAACACTCTGGCGGGTAAGCAGGTGGAGAGCCTTCGCAAGGTATTGCAAACCGTGCGCGGCCGGGTGCAGGAGGGGCGTGAACTGCCGCTTGAAGAAAAGCGCACCAGTCTGGAATTGCAGAAGGCGCTCCAACGGCAGGAAAACTTGACGGCGGACCAGGATCAGGCGGAGCAGCAACTGGCGGTCTTGCTGGGTTATACGGGGCGAGACCGCGCCCGGGCGGCGCAGGTCGACCGTGCACTGCCGGAAGTTCCGGCCACTGAAGAAGCCGCAATTCAGGAGGCGATGGTCGCGAATAAAGAAATCAAGCGATTGCAATCCGCACTAATCGCCAAGGGCTTTGAAGTTAAAGGGCGCAAATGCGGCACGCCTGCCCCGTGTGGACCTGACGGCGCAGTACGCGCTCCTGGCCCGGTATAACAATTACGATTTGTTTTTTAATCACTTTCAGCGGCACAACGGGCAGTTAGGAGTCAGCTTCCAGGTTCCAGTTTTAGTCGGCCCCGGTGTTGCCGCTTCCATTGCCCAGGCGTACGATGATTCCGCGCACTTGCGTATCGAAATGGAGGCCGTGCGGAACCGGATTATGCTCGATATTCACCAAAGCTTTGTCGATATCAAGCGTTCGGAAACGGGGACTGCCGTGACCAAAGCCGATCTGGATTTCACGCGCGAGAACATCACCGTGTTGCTGGCGCAAATGAGCGAGGGCCGGGTTTCTCTGCGGCAGATTGAGGAAGCGCGGTTTCTGGAAGACGAGAAGTTCATCGCGCTCTATGAAGCGCAATTTGCGGCGGAGCGCGCCCGTTTGAACCTGCTGAGACAGACGGGCGCGCTCGCGCAAAGCTTAAAGTAACTACTTCTTTTCTTTTTCGCCGGGCTTCTTGTCTTCCTTAGGCTTCTCTGGAGCGGGCGCGGGCTGGCGTCCGAAACCCCGATTCTCCGGAGCCGCGGCAGGCGCTGGACGTTCGACACGGGGTTCGGCCCGTGGCTCAACACGAGGCGCGGGACGGGTTTCGACACGGGGTGCGGGCGGAGTTGGCCGGTTTTCTTCCCGGGGAGCCGCTTGTTGCTGCTGGTTCCGTCCGAATCCACGATTTTCTGGAGCCGCGGCTGGCGCAGGACGTTCGACACGCGGTTCGGCCGGTGGCTCAACACGAGGCGCAGGCCGAGTTTCGACGCGGGGTGCGGGCGGAGTTGGCCGGTTTTCTTCCCGGGGAGCCGCTTGTTGCTGCTGGTTCCGTCCGAATCCACGATTCTCCGCTGGAGCGGGTTCCGGCCTTTGGGGCTGAGTTTGCGGCGGTGCTTGGGGAGCGACGGTTTGCGGCGGACGGCGCTCAAAGCGATCTTGTGGCCGATCCTGGGGACGAGTCATCTCGCGTGCTGGCTGTTGCGGCTGCGACGGCTGTTGCGGCGCCGCGGGAGGAGCTGTGCGAGGCGCAATCTGTGGCAAGGCTTGTGGTGTTGCGGGCTGAGGTGTATTCCGCCCAAATCCCTCATTCCGCGCATTCGCCGGCCGGAATGCCGGCTGTTGCGTCGCAGGCTGGTTCGCGCGGATTGAATTCAATTGCTCCGCTGCAAGAGGCCGTCCTCCATTATTCTGTAATGCCTGCTGACGCGCAGCAAACGGAACTGGTGCTGCGGGGGGAGGAGTCCGCGCAACAACCTGGCGCGTGAACACGGCCTGTTGCGGTCTTGCCACGGTTCCGGCGGCAGCCCGCCCGAATACGCTTTCCCGTTGCGGCGCATAGCCCGGGGTGAACCCAACCACTTGCGCGGAGCGGAACTGTTCAGCATTCATTTGTGTGGCCCGCTGCACGGGCCGGGCGGAGACAAAATCCTGCCGAGAAACCGCGGCGAAGGCTCCGGGGACGTTGCGATTCACGTAAACGTTGTTCACGGTCCGGTTCACAACGATGTTGTTGATCGTCACGTTGTTGATCTCGCGCACGTTGGTGATATTCACCTGCCGTACGTAAGCCGGGGAGACATGGTAAGCGGGAGCATAAATCTCACGTGGACCCAGCGGGAACCAGCCCACGCCAATTCCTGAGCCGCCGAAGCCAACGGAAAGGGAAGCACCGCCCCCCACAAAAGCCACCAAAGCGGGCGCATAAACAGGCCGCGCGACTACCACCGGGCCCGGGCACCAGCCCCATCCCCCATCCACATAGGCCCAGCGGCCATAGTGGAAAGGCGCAAAACCCCACGGCGCCTCATCTACCCAAGTCCAGCCCCAGGGCTCGCGCCAAACCCAACGGCCTTCGTGATAGGGGGCCCAACCCGCTGCCACCCTCGGCCGCCAGATGGGCCCGTATTCACTTTGGGCCTGCCACGTACCGTACTGGCCCAAGTCCTCGTACCCCACCATGTTTTGCGAAACGAACTGGGGTGGCGGCACGGAGTTCTCGAAGCGATCGCGATCTGAAGCGAAATTGTCGAAGTCGTCCGGCGGATTCGCGTCCTGAATACTCTGCTGCTGCCCGTCGCCAGCGACGAATCCCGTCTGCCGCGCGTGTACGGGGAAACTAATGCCATTTGCGGTGATCTCCGCATCCCCTCCCCGTACCGTGACCATGGTTGAGTTGCGGTTCGGGTCCGTATCGATCCGGTACTCCCCAGACCTCAGCAATGTGATCGCACCGTTTGGCGTGTCGACCTCCCACACGTCCTGGTCCTCCAAAGCGCGCACCCGGATATTGATCGAACCTTCCGTCAGGCGAATCTGCACGGTTCTGTCATCCAGATTTAAGAAGCCGAAGTTCGTCTGGTGGGCAATGCGAATGAAATTTGGCCCGATTCCAACCTCAGCACTCGCATTCTGGTCGGCGTATAAGTGATCGCCGGTGGTGAGCGGATAATTCAGCGTAGCGGCCGTCCAATCGTCCACAGTTGCCGGCTGAAAGGAGACCGGTCCTCTCAGGTAATTGAGCCGCGCAACACGCGAGGGCGGGTCTTGCGCAAAGACGCAGCCGGTAGCTACGAGTGTGAACCACGTCAAAGTTCCAAGTTTCATGGAAGTTCTCCAGTTGTCCCCTATGGATGCCAAACCCGGAAGCTAAGTTCCCGTTGCGCCGATTAAAACCACGTAACCACATTTCGGTCTCAGCCTAAAGATTTCGTGCGGCTCCGCCGAAAGAAGTCTGTGCGCTGCCCGACATGCCTCAGCTGGATTATTCGAAGAAGAAAGCGTAAATCCTGGAAAGATGCGCTCTTCAAGCTGGGCAGCAGATATCCCTATACCTGCGGAATGTGCCGCCGCACATTTTACGCTGCCGATCGCCGCCTTCCCGTACAGGTCATTCGTCCCGATGAAGCAGCGCTCGATACCATTCGACTCGCTCGTTCCTGGGGCCTTATGGCGTAAAAAACTCGAGCTGTTGTGTCACTGTCTTAGTTCGGCTATACTTGGGACTTACAGGTTGGGCTTGAGCGAACGTGTGCCCAGGCAGAGCCGCAAGGTCTATTTACCATGCAAGCAATTATCGAAGCCGGTGGCAAGCAGTATCGTGTTCAACCGGGTGATACACTCCGCGTCGCGTCCATGGCTGGCGATGTGGGTTCAGAAGTGGAATTAGGGCGCGTTCTCGCCGTTTTCAAGGGTGAAGGCGATGTGGTTGCCGGCACTCACGCCGGTTCGGCTAAGGTAAGAGCCACCATCTCTGCTAATGGCCGCGGCAAGAAGGTGATTGTGTTTAAGTTCAAGCGCAAAAAGCAGTACAAGCGCACACAAGGCCACCGTCAGGACTATACAGAAGTAAAAATCGGCGATATCGTAATCTAGCCGCGTCAAGGATCAGAAATGGCACATAAAAAAGGATTAGGCAGTTCCAAAAACGGGCGCGATTCCAACGCTCAGCGCCTCGGGGTGAAAGTATTCGGGGGCCAGCTGGTTCCCGGCGGTTCGATCATCGTTCGCCAGCGGGGCACAAAGTTAAAGCCTGGTTTAAACGTCGGGCTGGGCAAAGACGACACCTTGTTCGCCAAGATCACGGGCGTGGTTGGCTTTCGTGACCGGGGACGCATGGGCCGTTTTGTGGAAGTAAAAGAGCCCGTAGTTTAGTTTTCTAAACCAAGCAGGAGTCGAACCGCTGGTATCTGCGCTAACGCAGGCCAGCGGTTTTTGTTTTTATGTTCATAGATGAAGTAAAGATCCTTGTTAAAGCTGGTGATGGCGGCAACGGCTGCCTGGCCTTTCGACGGGAGAAGTACGTTCCGCGAGGTGGGCCTTCAGGCGGAGACGGCGGCCGTGGAGGCGATATCACCATGGTCTCCAGCAAGGACGAAAACACTCTCCTCCGCTTTCGATTCAACCCGGAACACAAGGCGCAACGCGGCCGGCACGGCGAAGGCAGCGATTGCCGGGGTCTGGACGGAAAATCCATCGAACTCAGTGTTCCGATTGGAACCGTGGTCTACGACGACACTACCGGCGAACAGCTTTTCGACTTCACCGAAGCCGGACAGGTATTTCGAGCCGCTAAAGGGGGCCGCGGCGGAAGAGGCAATGCCCGCTTTGTGAGTTCCACCCATCAAGCGCCGACCGAACACGAAGACGGCAAGCCGGGTGAAGAGAAGCATCTTCGCCTCGAGCTGAAACTGCTTGCCGATGTGGGCCTGGTTGGATTTCCGAATGCCGGTAAAAGCACGCTGATTTCACGTATCTCCGCGGCGCGTCCCAAGATCGCCGATTATCCTTTTACCACCCTGGAACCGAATTTGGGTGTTGTGCAAATGCCGGACTACCGGTCGTATGTGGTCGCCGATATTCCCGGTATTATCGAAGGCGCCCACATGGGGCACGGTCTGGGTATTCAGTTCCTGCGGCACATCGAGCGCACGTCCCTGCTCATCCACCTTGTGGATATGTCAGAGACAGGCCGCGACCCCCTTCACGATTTCGAAGTTCTGATGTCCGAACTGAAAAGCTTCAGTGAAGATTTATCGCAAAAGCCCATGTTTGTCGCGGCAAGCAAGATGGATTCCCTCCAGGATCCGGAAAAGGCCGCGGCGCTCAAAGCGCTTGCCGAAGCCCGGAATTTGCCGTACTTCGAGATTTCCAGCGCTACCGGTGCAGGGATCGAGCGCCTTAAGTTCGCCATGGCGGAAGCTGTCCTTGCGGTCAGTTCGGTATCCTGAAAGGGTACAAATGCACATACGGAAACAGCGGTTACTGACACCAGGCCCAACGCCTCTCTATCCGCCGGCCCTTCACGCCATGATGGCGTCCGATATACACCACCGGACGCAGGAATTTCGCAGCGTTTACAAGTCGGCTCTCCAAGGAATGAAGGAAGTGCTCGCCACCTCGTCGGACGTGCTTTGCTTTGCGGCATCCGGCACCGGCGCGATGGATGCTTCGGTATCGAACCTGTTTTCGAAGGGTGACAAAGTAATCATCTGTTCCGCCGGAAAATTCGGGGAGCGGTGGATTGAGATCGCGAAGGCCTACGGGCTGGAGGCAGTGGTCCTCAAGGAAGAATATGGTCAGGTGGTATCTCCGGAGCGCGTGCGCGAGGCTTTCGCGAACCAACCGGACACGAAAGGGGTTTTCGTCACAGCGTCAGAAACATCCACCGGCGCGCAGCACGACGTGCGCGCAATGGGTGAGTTCATTCGGGGTACCGACGCGATCCTGATCGTCGATGCAATTACCGCGATGGGAACCATGCCGCTCGATATCGATGGGTGGGGGCTGGATGTCGTCGTAGGAGGGTCTCAAAAGGCGTTCATGATTCCTCCGGGCCTGGCGTTCCTTGCGGTGAGCCAGAAAGCGTGGAAATTCACTGAAACGGCGACGTTGCCGCACTTTTATTTCGACCTCAAAAAAGAGAAAAAGAACGGCGACTTGGGCGAATCCAGTTGGACCCCCGCGACTTCGCTGATTCTGGCGCTCGATGAAGCCCTTAAGTATATCCGCGGTCTTGGGATGCCGAAGCTGATTGAGAATGCCCAGTTGCTTGCACAGGCGACACGGGCGGCGGCGCAGGCGATCGGTCTTGAGGTGTTCGCATCGCAGCCCGGCAGCTCGGTCACTGCCCTGAGAGCGCCGGCAGGTATGGATTCCGGCATCATCGTCAAGGAATTCAAGTCCCGTTTTGGAGCCATCATCGCCAACGGCCAAGGCTCCATGCAGGGCCACATTTTTCGCATCGCGCACTTAGGGTATTTCGATTTTGCGGATCTCTTTGCCGTGATTGCTTCGCTTGAACTCATACTTCGCGCCAATGGTTATCCCGTGAAGTTCGGCTCGGGTGTGGCGGCGGTTCAGGAAGTTTACGCGCAAGCCGCGCTACCGAAGGCGGTAGCCGCTTCATGAATGTTCTGGTCGCCGAACCGATGGCCCCAGCTGGTCTGGAGTTATTGAAAGCACAACAGGGTTGGAACATTATTGTTTCCAGCCCTAAAGAATACTCGCAACATCTGGCCGAAGCCGATGCTCTCGTGGTCCGCAGCGCGGTGCAGGTCACGCCTGAGGTTTTGCAAGCGGCCCCGAAGCTTAGGGTGATTGGGCGCGCGGGCGTCGGTGTGGACAACGTCGACCTTGAAGCTGCGACCGCCGCGGGTGTGCTTGTGATGAACACTCCCGGCGGCAATGCGGTGTCGGTCGCTGAACACACATTGGCGCTGATGCTATCCATGGCGCGCTCCATCCCCCAAGCTTCCGCATCCACGAAAGCGGGCAAGTGGGAGAAGAAGAAGTTCCTGGGCAGTGAGCTGCGAGGCAAGACACTGGGGATTGTAGGGCTGGGCAGTGTAGGGCGCGAGGTGGTCTCCCGAGCGCGGGCTTTCGGAATGCGGATTATCGCTTACGATCCGTTCGTCACACCGCTGATTGCCTCCGACCTTGACGTGGCACTGGTTCCGCTGGACGAACTGTTCGCTTCGAGCGACTACATCACACTCCACGTCTCGCTTACAGCGGATACCGAAAATCTGCTATCCGAAGCGGCCTTCGCGAAAATGAAGACTGGGGTGCGGATTGTGAATTGCGCCCGGGGCGAGTTGATTGACGACGCCGCGCTTAGTGCTGCGATTGCCAGCGGCAAGGTGGCCGGCGCTTCACTCGACGTGTTCACCGTCGAGCCGACTACGGCAGAGTACCCGCTTTTCGCGCTCTCCCAAATTACGGCCACTCCGCACATCGGCGGTTCCACTGAGGAGGCCCAAGAGATTGTGGGCGTGCGTATTGCCGAGCAGATGGTTGAGTATCTGCGGCACGGCGTCGCCATTAACGCGGTCAATATGCCGGCATTGTCGCCAGAGCAGTACCGCGCGCTGGGGCCATACATCGAAATTACGGAGAAACTGGGCAATTTCGCGGCTCAGCTTGGGTTGGGTAACCCACGCGGCGTGAAGCTAACTTATTTCGGGCGAATCGCGACCATGAATACCAGCCTGCTGCGAAATGCGGGTTTGGCCGGCTTGGTTCGGAGGTCGGCCGGGGTGGCTTCGAAACGGGCCAATGTGGTGAACGCGATGCAGATAGCCTCAGAGCGCGGCTGGTCGGTCACGGAAACGCACGACAAACATAGCGGACGTCAGGATTCCATTCGTTTGGAAGTGGAGACGGATCGGGGGCGGACCGTGGTGGAAGGTGCGTGGGTGGGTGAGCGTGCCCGGTTGCTGCACCTGGACGGAATCTATTGCGAGGCTCCGCTTTCGGGCCATCTGATTTGCATGAAGAATTTGGATGTTCCCGGTGTCATTGGACATGTCGGAAATGTACTGGGTCGGAATTCCATTAATATTGCGAATTTTTCTTTAGGGCGCAGGGAGGATCAGATCGATCCCGCGGCACCTCGGGAGGCTATCGCAGTCGTGTCCACGGATGCGGAAGTTTCCGAAAAAGTGCTCGCTGAATTGATGGAAAACCCGGCGATTGTATTGGCGCGGTCAGTAGAATTCGCGGCTGCCGATTAGCCTTTATCTTGCTGCGTTAGTAGAATTAACTTGATAACGCAGTTTGAAATCGCGATGACGGACAAAGATCCCCTGGGCACTCGCCCACCCAAGCCACCACTTCAGGGAGAACGGCGCCGCAAAGTTCCGGAAGTAAACGTTTATACCAGTCCGGTTCCAGAGTGGAAAACCGGCATGGTTACTTTGAAAGGGGAGGTCCAGAAAAGCAGCGGTGTTTCTTGTCCCAGGTGTGGCTCGTGCGACACGCGCCAATCTTTGACCCGCGGATTCGCCGATAGGCTCCTGTTCTTCTTCGATTACATCAATGCCCGATGCCGAAACTGCAATAACCGGTTCCGAGTCTGGCGTTCCTCCGGTGGAACCGACGAGTTTTGAATCGCGTTTAGCCCAGTTAGAGTAAGCTGAAAGACGGCTCGTGTCTTTTCGCTTTTTTATTCTAATTTTTTCTATTTGCAATGCGGTGGCGCAAATTGCGAACCCGTGGGAATCCTACCTGGCCAGCGGCGTCAGCTCGGCTGAACAAAAACGCTTTGCGGCGGCGGAGCAGTTTATGAATTTAGCTCTCCGCGAAGCAGAAAAGTTTGGCCCCGCGGATCCACGTCTTGCGTCCACTTTGAACACGCAAGGATTGGTGTTCATGGCTGAAAAGAAACCCGCTGAGGCGGAAGCCGTGTATCGCCGGGCGGCAGTCGTATTTGAAAAGCTTTATGGGCCCAAGAGTCTGGATCTCGCCAACGTAGGCCTCAATCTGGCCCGAGCATCGAATGCCATCGGAAAGAGTGAGGCCGCCTTGCCGCTATTGGCGCGCTCGAAAGAAACCTTCGAGGCTATCTTAGGCAAGCAGAGCTCAAAAATGAGCGAGGCTCTGTTTGAACAAGGCGAGGCCTACCGGCGCCTACACCGCTATGGAGAAGCGGAAGTGGTTCTGAAGCAGGCCGCCGACCTGCAGGAAGCGCAAGGCGGCATGGATAGCCCGCAACTCGCAAGCAGCTTGAATAGCCTGGCGCTTACTTACGCCGCCCAAGGCAAGTATGCGCAGGCTGAGCCAATGTTTAAGCTTTCTCTGAACATAAGGGAAGCGAAGTACGGCTTGAACCATGAAGATGTGATGGCCAGCCTGGATAATTACGCGGCGATGCTGCGCGATGCGGGGCGATACAAAGATAGCCAACCGCTCACGATCTTGTCCGATGCGGTGCGGAAGGCTTTGCAGTCAAAGAAATAAAGGGAACATCACCCGCAACTTCTGCAATTCGTTTAGAAGTCCACCCATGCTCTCGCGTTTGAGCTGGAGAGGACTTTGTCCAGAATCTGAAGTTGCCGAAGGCCGTCGGTGAATTGCGGGTACTCGACCGCGGCGGTACGATCCGCAACCGTACGATAGAAGCGCCGGAAAACCTGTTTGAATGTGTCGTCGTAGCCCTCACTGTGACCCCCAGGCAGATCCGCATAGTCTCTAGCGGCCTCAAGCATCAGTGAGGCGTCTTTCACCACTACGTTGTTCGGCTCGTTCCTCTTTCCCATCCAGAGCTCATCCGGCTTTTCCTGGTCCCAGGCGACCGATCCTTTCGATCCGTAAACCTCCATGAAGAGGCGGTTTTTGCGTCCGGCGGAAATCTGGCTTACTGTAAATGCGCCGCGCGTGCGGTTGCCCAGGCGAAGCAGAACGGCCGCGAAGTCTTCCGTATCGATGGGTACCTCTTCATAATCGGAGGGCTGGAAGGTTTTGCCGGAAAAGGTCTCGACCGAGCCTGTCGGCTTCTTGCGTTTTTCGTGAAATGTTTGGAGATCGGCGCAGAGGGATGTAATCCGTTCGCCGGAAATGTGCTCCACCATGTCGCACCAGTGAGTTCCAATGTCTGCAAACGCGCGGGAGCGGCCGTTTGCTTGAGGGTCTATGCGCCAGTTCCAATCGGTATCGTAAAGAAGCCAGTCCTGCGAATAGGTACCCTGGACCACGTAGATCTCGCCCAGCGCGCCAGACTCGCGCAGGCGGCGCATCTGCTGGACCATCGGGTAATAGCGAAGATTGTGGAAGGTGCAATTCGCGAGATTCCGTTCCTTCGCTTTCGCGACCAACTTTTGGGCTTCCTCCACGGACGTAGCGAGCGGCTTCTCGCAAAGCACGTTCTTGCCGGCTTCCAGCGCAGCCATTGCCATCGGGAAATGAAGCGCATTCGGGGTGCAGATATGCACGGCATCGAGCGTAGGATCGTCAAGCAGCGTGCGGTAATCTCCGGTCGCGCCTTCTACGCTCACTTCATCGGCGAACTTGCGGGCCTTCTCTTCGTTGGAGGCGGCGATGGCGACAATTTCCACGTTGCCCAGGCGCCGAATGCCCTCTGTGTGAACCTTACCCATGAATCCGGTGCCGAATACGGCTGTTCTCAACTTCTTCATTGCCTTCAATGTATCGTAAGCACATGGTGGTGCGAATCAGGGCCGGTTCGTGGAGCAGGGGGAGCGCACTGAAGTCTTCTGTTGCCTCGGTCTTGCGGGTGGCGGCGGCGGTGTGTTTTCTGAGCGGGATCTGGATTATCGCGGCCGGATTGAAATGGGCGGGCACATTCCTGGTTGCAAGGCGGCGTGTTCTCACATTGGCAGGTCTGGATCGCCTCCGGAGTGGTTCTGCAATTGGCGGCATTTCGTCTGAATCGGCAGTTGATATCCTGAAACTGTCAGCATCCTATGCGCTACGACACTACGCGGCCCCGCTCCTTCGGTTCCAGCTTTGCCAGTTCTTTACCGACCGGCGTGAAGTGGCTGCTGATTTCGAATATCGCGCTTTTCCTCCTTTACTTTTTCGCGGCGAGAACGGAAGCCGGGCAAATTTTCCTCCTTTTCTCGCTTGTGCCGCGAGCTGTCCTGCAGCACTTGGCCGTGTGGCAACTGTTCACGTACATGTTTCTGCACGATCCTTACGGGTTCACGCATATTCTTTTCAACATGCTGACTCTCTGGATGTTCGGCACGGATCTGGAGCGCCAGTGGGGCACCAAGCGCTTTCTGACGTATTACTTTGTTTGCGGTGTCGGGGCCGGCATCTGCGTAGTGCTCATCAATCTGTTGTTCGGGGAAATGAATGCCCGCGTGATCGGCGCTTCCGGCGCAATTTACGGCCTGCTGCTGGCATTTGGGCTTCTGTACCCTGACCGGACTCTGCTGTTCAGTTTCTTGTTTCCCATTAAGGCCAAGTACTTCGTGATGATTCTTGGCGCGATTGCCTTCCTGAGTTCCTTTAGCGTGAACAATGGACTCAGCAACGTCGCTCACCTGGGCGGGATGCTGTTCGGCTACGCCTACCTCAAGATGCAATTCCAGTCCTTGAATATGGATTTCGTCGGCAACGCTTACAAGGACTGGAAGCTACAGCGCGCGAAGAAGAAGTTTCAGGTTTATATGCGGAAACACGATTCTCGATAGAATCGTCTCAAAGGTGTTGCCCATGAAACTGCTTGTTCTTACCCTTATTTCCGGTTTTTTTCTAAGCGCCCAGGAAGGACCCATTCAGCCCGGATCGAACACGGTATCGCGCCCGAAAAAGAAGGACGCTCCCGCCGCCGCAACTGAACCGGACACGGACCTTCCGAAGATCCCCTCCAAATTGAGCACGAAAGGCAAGGAGGCGGGCTCCATCGACGGACCTAGCTTCAAAGTCGATACCAACGTCGTCAACGTGGACGTTGCGGTGATGGACGACAAAGGCCATTTTATTCCTGGAATTCCGAGGGGTAACTTCCGCATCCTGGAAGACAACGTGCCGCAACAGGTGACCAACTTCGCGCTTGGCGAAGCTCCGGAAACGGTGTGCCTGGTGGTGGAGTTCAGCAACAAATTCCAGAGCTACTACGGACAGGGCTGGTTCCAGACTCTGCAAGCCGTTTACGGCTTTGTCGAGACGCTCAAGAAAGACGATTACGTGGCCGTCATGGCTTACGATCTAAGGCCGGAGATTCTTTCCGACTTCTCGACTGACCGGCAGAAGACGTATGAAGCGTTGCAGCGGCTCCGAATCGCTGCATTTTCCGAAGCCAATCTCTACGATGCACTGGTGGAAGCGGAAGGCCGGATGAAAGATATCGAAGGACGGAAAGCCATTGTGCTGGTTTCCTCCGGAATCGACACGTTCAGCAAGCTTACCTTCGACAAGACGCGCAAAATTCTGCAGGATTCAGCGGTGCCCATCTATGCGATCGGGCTGCTGCAGACAGCGCGCGAACTGGCCGATGCTCGCGGCGGGCTGGGCGCGATTCAACGGCTGGATTTTCTTCAAGCTGACAACCAGATGAAGACGTTCGCCAAGGAGACGGGTGGCATGGCCTTCTTCCCCCGCTTTTATGGGGAGTTCCCTTCCATCTACCAAAACATCTCGCAATCGCTGCGCAATCAGTACTCTTTGGCCTATAGCCCTTCGAACCAGGCGCGCGATGGAAAGTTTCGGAAAATCAAGGTGGAACTGGTGAATCCGGCCACCAATGAACCGCTGCGCGTAAGCGACGCGAAGGGCAAGCCCATCAAGTACCAGATCATTGCCAAGGGCGGCTATACGGCCCCCAGAACAGTAGAGTAGGGCAGGAAGTCAAGAACGGAATCTTGTTCTATTTGATCGGTTTACGGAGTCTGCATTAGTGCGTTGACACTTTTGTGACTACTTTGTTACGCTCCGTTTCGATCCTATGAATTCGTCCCGTTCCATCTTACTCGTCGATGACAATGCATTTGGAATGCGGGTTCGCCGGCGCGTCTTGATGGATCTGGAATTCGATGTGCAAACGGCTGTAAGCGCCGAAGCCGCAATGCAGATTCTCGCGGAAAAAAAGTTTGATGTGGTTGTGACCGACTACCGCATGGGCGAGATGAATGGCGTTGAGCTCATTGCTTATATACGGCAACACTACCCGGAAACGCGCACTGTGCTGCTGTCCGGATTCGTTGAGCCTTGGGGCATGACGGCGGAATCGACCGGCGCCGATATGGTGATTATGAAGTGCTCTGGCGAAAGCGGACAACTGACCCGCGTGGTGCAGAGTTTCTTCCTGCAGAAGAAACCTGTAGCTTCCGCTAAGAGGGTCACCAAAGCGAACGTGGTAAAAAACGGTTAGTGAAATTTTCTCTTGTATGCGTTCTTCTGAGTGGAACGCTTGCGGCTGCTACATCGCATCCTGCTGTTAAGAAACACCAAATCAGAGCTAAAGCCGATCCCGCCCTGCAGTGGATGCAGGACATGACCATTCGCGACAAAGTGGCGCAACTGGTGGTGGTGCCTTTCAGCGGACGTCCGTTGAATACGCGATCGAAAGCTTATCGCGAATTCGTGAAGCTGGTGGAGCATGACCATATCGGCGGCATGATCCTGGTCAATGTGACACAGGGCAGGCTGGTGCAAAAAGCCGAGCCGCTGGACGTAGCGGTGTTTCTGAACCAAATGCAGCGGCTGGCAAAAGTGCCGCTTCTGGTTTCGGCCGACCTGGAGCGTGGCGCTTCCATGCGTCTGAACGCCACCACCGTGTTTCCTCATGCCATGGCTTTTGCGGCAGCTCAGGATCTGGCTGCGGTTCGGGCTGAGGGTGAGATCACGGCACATGAGGCGCGCGCGGTGGGGATCCAGTGGGTGTTCTATCCGGTGGCGGACGTGAACAACAATGCGGACAACCCGATCATCAATATCCGGAGCTTCGGTGAGAACCCGGCGGAGGTGTCGCGGTACGTCGATGCTTTCATCGAAGGCGCGCATTCCGATAAGAAACATCTGGTGCTTACGACCGCGAAGCATTTTCCCGGGCACGGCGATACCTCGACGGATTCGCACTTGAACTTGGCGACCATCACCGCCGATCGCGACCGGTTGAACCGGCTGGAGTTCGTGCCGTTCCGTTCGGCCATCGAGCACGGCGTGGATGCGGTGATGACCGCGCATATCGCCGTGCCTTCGCTCGACGATTCGGGCGTACCCGCGACCCTGAGCCCGAAGATCCTGACCGGCATTTTGCGCGAGCAAATGGGCTTCAAGGGTCTCATCGTAACGGATGCCCTGGAGATGGGCGGTATCGCGAAAGGCTACAAGTCAGGCGACGCGGCCGTGAAGGCGCTGGAGGCTGGGGCCGATGTGCTGCTGATGCCAACCGATCCTCATGCGGCGATCGACGCCGTGGTGGCCGCGGTGCAAAGTGGCAGGGTTTCCCGCAAGAGGCTCGATGAGAGCGTAGCGCGCGTCCTGGCCGCAAAGCTCCGGCTCGGGCTTAACGTCGAGAGCACCGTGGATCTCGACAAAGTGAACGAAATCTTAAACTCACCCGAGTCAAACGCAAAAGCGCAGGCACTTGCAGACCGCTCGGTCACGGTGGTGAAGAACGGTGCGGTTCCCTTGCGGGAACCCGCGAAAGCCTGTTACATCGCGCTGGCCGAGGCGCGGAATTCCACTGAAGGCCAGGTGTTCGCGGCCGAAGTGAAGAAGCGCGCCCCAGCCGCGGCTGTAACGATCTTCGACGTGACAACTACGCCGGAGGAAATGTTGACGGCCGGCTGCGAGAACACCGTAGTGGCTGCGTTCGTTTCCGTTTCGGCTTACAAAGGCAACGTGTCTTTAGGGGGCAGCTTCCCTTCCCTGCTGGAGCGCTTGATTTCATCGGGCAAACCAGTCACGTTGATTGCTCTCGGCAACCCTTACCTGCTTCGAAACTATACGGGCGTTACGTCTTACCTGACAACTTACAGCACCGTGCCGCCTTCAGAGATCGCGGCGGTGAAGGTATTGTTCGGCGAAATTACGGCTACCGGCAAGTTGCCGGTTACGATCCCTCTCCGCCCGTCTCTTCCTCTGCCCCTGCCGTAAAGTAGACGCAATCGGGGTGTTGGAAAACCATTGCGCTGACGCTGGCTTCGGGCTCCATCATCATGCCTTCTGTTAAGTGGCAACCGATCTCCTCGGGAAGGAGAAGTTCCCAAAGACCGGCTTGATCGTCAAGATTGGGGCAGGCGGGATAGCCAAAACTGTAACGTTTGCCGCGATAGCGGGAAGTGAAGCGCTCCTGCATGGTCATATCAGGGGAGTCCGGGAAGCCCCAATCCTCGCGGATGCGGCGATGGAGCCATTCGGCGCAGCCTTCGGCGGTTTCGATTGCGAGGGCCTGCAGAGCGTGGGCTTCGAAGAAGCGTCCCGCGTTTTTCAATTCCTCCGAACGTTCGCGAATACCCGCGCCAGCCGTAACGACGAAGAATGCCAGGTGGTCGCGGCAGCCGCTTTGCGTAGGCAGGATGTAGTCGCTAAGGCAAAGACCGTTTTCGCGAAGCTGGCGGCCGAAATGGAATGTGTGCAGCGGAGCGGGCGAGCCCGGAGCGAAAAGATGAATAGAGTTGCCGTCGCGTTCGGCTTCGAAGAATCGCCAGACCGCTTTGGCTTTCATATAAGTGACGGCCTGTTCTTTCAGGCTCTCCACCATGTGGAACAGTTCGAGCGCCTTCGGTTCCTGCTGCGCGAGGTTCTTTTCGAAATTGCCTTTATAGCCCAGATGGCGGCCGTAGAGCATGAACGGATTGATGTAGCTCCAGAGCTCGGTCAGCTGGGGTACGTCCCGCACTTTGCGGTCGAGATACGGCGCGGGAGGGATGGGAAGATCCGTGCGCACTTTCGTACTGCGGACGGTGCTCATCGGCGGGAGCGCTTCCGGCTGCGCCGCTTCGGGCGCTGAGCCATCCAGATTCGTGTTGGCGGTGAGAACGGCCTGGCGCTCAGCCGGATCCTGCAGACGGTTCATCAGCGAGAGGCCGGTCATGGCGTCCTTGGCGTAGCAGACGGCTTCGGCGTAGGCGGGGGCGATCTTGTTGGTGGTGAACTTTTGCGAAAGCGCAGCCCCGCCGACCAAAAGCGGAACGCGGATGCCCGCTTCGCGGAGGTCGCCAGCGGTGAGGATCATCTGCTGAGCGCTCTTGACGAGCAGACCGGAGAGCCCGATTGCGTCGACGGGCTGGTGTTCGCGGTAGGCCTCAATGATTTTTTCGGACGGAATCTTGATCCCGAGATTGACGACAGTATAGCCGTTGTTTCCGAGGATGATTTCAACCAGATTTTTACCGATATCGTGGACGTCGCCCTTCACCGTGGCGAGAAGGATTTTACCGCGGGCGGCACTATCCGCCTTCGTCATGAACTGTTCGAGATGCCCCACGGCGGCCTTCATGGCTTCAGCGGATTGCAGTACTTCGGCCACGATGAGCTCGTTGTTGTTGAAGAGGCGGCCCACTTCCGACATGCCGGCCATGAGGGGTCCGTTGATGATATCGAGAGGCTGCGCGCCTTCTGCGCGCTTGAGGTCGAGATCGGCGATCAGACCTTCCTTAGTGCCTTCAATAATGTAGTTGGCCAGGCGCGTATCAAGCGGCTGATCGGCTTTGGCGACCTTCGATTTTTCCGGAGCGGCGCGGAAGAATTCCGTGATGGCTTGAATGTTGTGCTGGTTGATCTCGTGGCGCTGCTCGAGCGTTTGTTCGCGCCAGTCTTGCGGCGCGCTATAGCCTTCGTGCGGTGTGTTGAAGAGCAGCGCTTCGGCAAGATGGCGCTGATTTTCGGGAATGGAGGCGAAGCGCTCAAGCTTTTCCGCGTTGACGATGGCGAGATCGAGACCGGCCTTGGTGCAGTAGTAAAGAAAGACGGAGTTCACGACTTCGCGGGCCGAAGCGGGCAGGCCGAAAGAAATGTTCGAGACGCCAAGCGTAGTCTTGACGTATGGAATTTCGGCCTTGATGAGGCGCAGGCCTTCAATGGTTTCAACCGCGCCACCGATATAGTTGCGGTCGCCGGTGGCGCAGGGGAACACAAGGGGATCGATGATGATGTCCTCTGGCTTGGTGCCGTATTTGTGAGTGAGGAGATCGACGGAGCGCTTCGCGACTTCGAGTTTGCGTTCGCGTGTAAACGCCTGGGCTTGCAACTTGTCTTCGTCAATGGTTCCAACAATCAGGGCGGCTCCGTAAGCGTTGGCAAGCGGGCAGACTTTTTCGAATTTCTCTTCGCCGTCTTCCAGGTTGACGGAGTTGATGATGCTCTTGCCTTGGCAGTAGGTGAGGGCGAGCTCGATGGCCTTCGGATCGGTGGTATCGATCATGATCGGGGCCTTGATGATGCGGATCAGCTTTTCGTAGAAGGGCGGGATGTCTTCCATCTCGTCGCGGTCGGTGGACTGGAGGCAGACGTCGATGATGTGGGCGCCGTTCTTGACTTGCCGGCGGGCGATTTCGACGGCTTCTTCCCACTTTTCATCGGCGATGAGATTCTTGAAGAGCCGCGAGCCGATGACGTTGGTGCGCTCGCCGACGATCAGCGGACGGGTTTCCTTATCGGCTTCGACGACATCGATACCGGAGTAAAAGGAGCGGTGAGCAGAAGCTTTAGAGCGCGCGCGGTGTGCGTCCTTCGGCCATTTGTGCGATAGCGCGGATGTGCTTATCGGTGGTGCCGCAGCAGCCGCCTACGATGTTGAGCCAGCCCTGCTTGATGAAGCGGTCGAGCTGCGAGGCGAGCGAATCAGGCGTTTCGAGATAAAGACCGTCTTCATTGGGAAGGCCGGCATTCGGATAGCAGGAGATACGGGTTTGCGAAAGATCACTCAGGGTCCGGATGTGATCGGTCATGAACTCGGGACCGGTGGCGCAGTTGAGGCCGATGGCGAGAAGGTCGGCGTGCGAGAGAGAGGCGAGAAGCGAATCGGCAGTCTGGCCGGCGAGCATCGTGCCCATAGGTTCGATGGTGCCGGAAACGATGATGGGGATGCGCTTGCCCGCTTCCTGGAGCAGGCGGTTGATGCCCATGATGGCGGCTTTGATGTTGCGCGTATCCTGGCTGGTTTCTACCAGGAAGAGGTCGACGCCGCCTTCTGCCATGGCGAGGGCTTGATCGTGGAAATTTTGCTCCAGCTGTTTGAAGGTGATTCCGCCCGTGACCGTGATGGCTTTGGTGGTGGGACCGATGGAGCCGGCCACGAAGCGGGGTTTCGCGGTGGTGGAGTAAGCATCGGCGGCCTGACGGGCGAGCTTGACCGCGGCGAGAGTGAGCGCGTGGGCGCGATCGGCAATGTCGTATTCCGCAAGGACAAGCGCGGTGGAGCCGAAGGTGTTGGTTTCGATGATATCGGAACCGGCTTCAAGGTAGGCGTTGTGAATGTCCAGTGATTACGTCAGGGCGGGTCTCCACCAGGACTTCGTTGCAGCCTTCCAGGGCCGGTCCGCCGAAATCCTCGGCAGTGAGGTTGCGGGCTTGGAGCATGGTGCCCATGGCGCCATCGAGCACGAGGACGCGGGTATTCAGGGCATCGTTTAGATTATTCACGGTTAGATTCGATTTTAACAAGCGGGGAAAACCCTGGAGCGGTTCCCACTCCCTTGCCGGCCATGGGCCAGCGCTATGGGACATGGCCCGGTACTACCGTGCCGGATGTGTAGCTGGTGGGTTAGTCTCGGGTTCCCGACTTTGGCGGAGAGTCATTTGATGGATTCGGTCAAGTTAGGCCCATGCAGGCCGACATCGGTAAACACTGTTG